>NZ_JAUEQY010000091.1 GCF_030406325.1 Actinomadura sp. DC4
GGCCCATGCTGCGAGCGAATGCCTCGCGGGTGGGTTTGCTCATAGGTGGAGCGCTGGCTATTCGGTTTCTCTGGTCGGTTCCAGGGTGTGAGTACTGCCCGCTTGTCGGGTTCAGGAAAACCATCCATGGAGGCGGCGAGGGGGCCGGGCACACTGTTGGGTCCTGAGGAAACGGGCACGGAGACTCCGCGTGAGTCTCGGTGTTCGTGTCTTCAGACCGCTTCGAGCCTTGCCTGCCTGGTTGGCGGGTGGGTTCGGGCGTGCGGGCCGGTCTGGCCTCCATACCGCATCTCCTGGTGTTGTCGTGCTCGGGGTGTTGGTGGTGGTTGTGGGTTGGTGTCCGTTCGTGTTTTGAGAACTGCATAGTGAACGCGAGCATCTTGTAGATCTTGTTGTGTTCAAGTTTTTTAGGGCACACGGTGGATGCCTTGGCATCAGGAGCCGATGAAGGACGTGGGAGCCTGCGATATGCCCCGGGGAGTTGGCAACCGAGCGTTGATCCGGGGGTTTCCGAATGGGGTAACCCAGCACTCGTCATGGGGTGTTGCCGCCGTCTGAATTGATAGGGCGGTTGGTGGTAACGCGGGGAAGTGAAACATCTCAGTACCCGCAGGAAGAGAAAACAACAGTGATTCCCTGAGTAGTGGTGAGCGAAAGGGGATGGGGCTAAAC
>NZ_JAUEQY010000092.1 GCF_030406325.1 Actinomadura sp. DC4
GTAGGTGGGCAGGTCGACGAGGCCGGGCGCCGGGTCGTCGGGGTACCAGCGGGTCCAGTCGATCGGGACGCCGCTGCCGTACGCGCCGGCGAGCGCGCGGGTGAGCTGGGTGAGGTCGCCGTGGTCGCGGCGGAGCGTCGGTATCGCTGCGGCGGTGACGCCGGCCTGCTCGAAGCACTCTTCCAGGCCGGTGGTCAGGACGGGGTGGGCGCTGGCCTCGACGAAGATCCGGTGGCCGTCGGTGAGCAGGGCCGCGATCGCGTCGGCGAAGCGGACCGGCTGCCGCAGGTTGGTGACCCAGTACGCGGTGTCCAGCGTCGTGGTGTCGATCCGGGTGCCGGTCACCGCCGAGTAGTAGGCGACGGACGCGGGCAGGGGCTCGACCCCGGCCAGCGCCTCGGTGAGCTCATCGGTGATCTGGTCGACCTGAGGGCCGTGGGAGGCGTAGTCCACGTCGATCATCCGTGCCCGCAGTCCCTGGCCTTCGGCGGCGGCTACCACCGCGCGTACCGGGTCGGGCGGGCCGGAGACGACGGTGGCGGACGGGCTGTTGACCGCGGCCACCGCCACGCCGTCGAGGAGGAGCGGTTCGGCCTGTTCGGCGCCGACGCCCAGGGAGGCCA
>NZ_JAUEQY010000093.1 GCF_030406325.1 Actinomadura sp. DC4
CCGGCAGGTGGAGGTCGAGGTGGGCGCACGCCTCGTCGAAGGTCTCGGCGTAGGCGGGGAAGGCCTCATACAGCTCGAGCCCCATGCCGGGGCGCTGGCCGCCCTGACCGCTGAACAGGAACGCCAGTTTCCCGGCGCCGTCGACGGTGCCGCGGGCGACCCGGGGGCCGGTGTTCCCGGCGGCCAGGTCGGCCAGCGCGGCGAGGCCGGTCGCGGCGTCGGGGCCGACGATCACTGCCCGGTGGTCGAACGACGCGCGTGTGAGGAGCGTACGGGCCACGTCGGCGGGGTCGGCGGCGGTGCGGCTCAGGTGCCGGTGCAGGCGGTCGGCCTGCGCCGGCAGCGCCTCGCCGCTCCTCGCGGACACCACCCACGCGACGGGCCGCCCGGCGGGTTCGTCCTCGGCGGCGGGTGGTTCCTGCGGTGCCTCGATCACGACGTGGGCGTTGGTGCCGGAGATGCCGAAGGAGGAGACGGCCGCGCGGCGGGGACGGCCGTTCCCGGGCCAGGGGACCTCTTCGGTGAGCAGGGAGACGGCGCCCGAGGCCCAGTCGACGTGCGGCGAGGGCTCGTCGGCGTGCAGGGTGCGTGGCAGTGTCTGGTGTCGCATGGCCTGGA
>NZ_JAUEQY010000094.1 GCF_030406325.1 Actinomadura sp. DC4
TGGGTGGTGAGGCGTTCGACGAGGATGATGAGAACGTCGTGACCGCGCTGGCCACGGCGGCCGGCGTCGCGATCGAGAACGCGCGCCTCTACCAGGACGCGCGGCGCCGCGAACGCTGGCTGCAGGCGTCGGCGGAGGTGTCGACCGCGCTTCTGTCCGGTACCGACCAGGCCGAGGTCCTCGGCCTGGTCGCGCGCCGGGCGCGGGAGATCTGCGACGCCGACCTCGCGCTGCTCGCCCTGGCCGGGCCGGACGGCCTCGTCGTACGCGCCGCCGACGGCCGCCACGCCGGCACGCTGCACGGCGTACGGCCGGGGTTCGGCGAGGAGGTCTTGCGCGAGGGTTCCCCGCTCGCGCTGCCCGGCGCCGAACTGCCCGGGGGCCTCGTCCTGGGGCCGGTGCTGACGGTGCCGCTCGGTGTGGGCGAGGCCCCGCACGGCGTTTTGACCGTGGCCGCCCTCCCGGGCGGCGCGGCCTTCGGCTCGTCCGTACGGCGGCTGCTGGAGACGTTCGCCGCGCAGGCGGCCATCGCCCTGGAGCTGGCCGAACGCCGGCGGGACGCCGAACGGCTCGTCGTCTTGGAGGACCGGGACCGGATCGCCAAGGACCTGCA
>NZ_JAUEQY010000095.1 GCF_030406325.1 Actinomadura sp. DC4
GACCGTGCTCGCCTGGTGCTTCCCCAGCTGCGGCTCGACGACCTGCTCGCGGAGCTGCAGAGCCGGCTCGCGACCGTCCTGACCACTCGTGACCGGGTGCACGCGCTGTTGGAGGCGATCGTCTCGATCGGGGGCGATCTGGACCTGGAGACCGTGTTGCGGTCGATCGTGGAGGCTGCGACGACGCTCGTCGACGCCGAGTACGGCGCGCTGGGGGTGATCGGGGAGGACGACGGGCTGACGCAGTTCATCACGACGGGGGTGACGCAGGAGCAGATCGACGGGTTGGAGCATTGGCCGCACGGGCTGGGCATCCTGGGTTTGTTGATCAAGGATCCGCGGCCGATTCGTCTCGACGATCTGTCGGCGCATTCGGACTCTTATGGGTTTCCGGCGAATCATCCGCCGATGCGCAGGTTTCTTGGGGTGCCGATCCGGGTGCGGGAGGAGGTGTTCGGCAACCTTTATCTGACCGAGAAGGTGGGTGGTGAGGCGTTCGACGAGGATGATGAGAACGTCGTGACCGCGCTGGCCACGGCGGCCGGCGTCGCGATCGAGAACGCGCGCCTCTACCAGGACGCGCGGCGCCGCGAACGCTGGCTGCAGGC
>NZ_JAUEQY010000010.1 GCF_030406325.1 Actinomadura sp. DC4
ACCAGACCATTGACCAGGGCCTCCACTGGTCGATCATCCGCCGCGAACATCAAGCCAGAGCCCGCCGAAGCCACTTCCGCCGACGCCTACGCCTCCAGGTCATCCAGATCTAGGGATGTAGTACTAGCGGTTGTCCGCCGTCCATCCCCCGCGTGACCAGCCCGGTCTCGTACGCCACGACGATGGCCCTGGGTCGCGTCGTCCAAGGACGGATGACCGGCGTCGGCATGGAGGCGCTCTGGGAACGAGCGGTAGTCCGAGGTGAGGCGGACATGAAGACTCACTTCACGTCTGAAAGCCCTGCCCTTCGGGTTGCGTCCACGGAGGTGGTGTATGAGTTTCCGCTGGTGGCAGGCGTGTCGCCGTGGAGTTGAGGACGGCCACCGCGTAGATCCTTCGAAGTCGTCCAAGACAAGAAGGAGATCAACGCGATGGCCGTGGACAACAGTGTGGACCCTGCGGGCTGGTTCGCCGAGCAGATCGGGGCGTGTGAGCCGGATCTGCTTCGGCAGATGGTCAAGACGATGGCCGAGGCGCTGATGAGCGCCGAAGCCGACGCGATCTGCGGTGCCGACTACGGCGAGCGCTCAGGCGAGCGGGTGAACCGGCGGAACGGGTATCGGGAGCGGGATCGGGACACTCGGGCCGGGACGGTGGAGCTGGCGCGCGGAGCCCTACGAGATTCGAATGGGAACCGGACCCGCCCCTCTGGCGTCCCACCCGTATGCCTGGTCGAATGTGCCGGTTCCGGCACGCCTTGATGCTCCCGGCAAGCGCGCTGCCGCTGCTCGTGGCCTGTAGAGGCGGGGACGGCGGGGCAGAGAACGTTTCGAATCCGCCTGTCCAGCCCAACGCGTTGGTGCTGAGTGTCCAGGAATGGCAGGAGAATCCCGCGCCGCCCACCGAGGAAGCTGCGTTGCCGGAGGTCTCGTTGTACGGCGACGGACGCATGATCGTGGCGACCGCGCAAAGCGGGGCCCTGCAGACCGCACGCGAGTACCGGCTGACGCCGGGGAAACTGCGCGCGGTCTACCGGCAGGCCGCCCGCGCCGGGCTGACCCGAGGATGCGATTTCAGCGGGGACGTGCTCGACGGGGCCGGGATGGTCATCACAGTGCACACTGGCCGAGGTCCGCAGAAGACCACGGTGAAGGTGCCCTGGGGTCGGCGGTCGGGGACCAGCGGCAAGGTCGTCGGCTTTCGTCGAAGTCTGGACCCTGCGCACTGGCCGGCGCGGGACTTCTCCGTCCCGCCGCGTCCCTACCAGGTGGACCGGCTCGCGGTGCTGCCGGTCGCGGCCCTGGAAGGTCCGACACGACCGTGGCCGATCACCGAGGTGAACATCCAAGGGACACGCCTGTGTACGGTGCTCCGTGGCCAGCGGCGACAAGAGGCCGATGTCCTGGCACGCCGGGTGAGTCCAGCGACACGGTGGACCCGTGGCGGGCAGGCGTTCTGCGTGGTCTTCCGGCCGTTGCTGCCCAACGAGCCAGACTGCTCCGCGCTCGAACGCACCCCTTAGCCGGATAATGGCCTCGCGGGCTCGCGAGATGAGCACGCCGCTGTCCACTTGGCTTATGAGCTAGTGACCTAACCCCGACCAACCAGCTGTCACCACTGCGGAAGAGCTACAACCCAGTGGGGATGGTCCCAATGCCAGGCTGGCGGCGACGATGGCCGAGGTCCCCAGACAGTAGTCCGGGGCCCAGCGATGAAGCATCATCCCCGTTACGAACGCCCGGGCTGATCAACCAGACCGGGTCGAAAGAGCGTGGACAGCTTGGCAGAAGGCGGATCCCGGAGAGGCTCGCTCACGTCATCCTGGAGTTCATTCCATGAGGTGTCCCCATGGATTAGCGGCCGGACCGGCCGCCACGGACGCGCATCCGGCGCGCTCGGCACCGAGGCCATAAGGACCATCGTTCGCGGTCCACCTCACGACGCTCGCGAAGGATATCCGGGACCTGGCGGGTCGCGACGGCATCGCCGTCGGGCAGGCCTGGCACGGCGTCCGCAGCCGCAGGCCTGCTGGGGTTCGTCAGCGGCTTCGCTCGCGTCGCCGACGCTGCGAACGCCTCGTTCGGGCGGGGGGTGTTTCTCGGCGTTAGCTGGCTGCGGATCGCGGTGCATCCGCAGATGGCCGAGTTCACCAACCTGGTGGACTCCACGCCGGCGCTACGCGCGTACGCCGAACGCATGTGGACCCGGCACACCGACGGCCTCAGCGCAGCCATCGCCGACGAGACCGGCGTCGACCACGACAACCTCACATGTGTGGTTCTTGCCCGATTCGTACTCGAGATCCCGGTTCTCGCACGCGGTCGGCAGGACCGCCGAGCCGCCGTCGAGGCAAGCTTCGACATCCTCACACGCGGCTGGGAGTCGCCGAGCAAGCCGTCCGCGCCCCGTAGCGCTTGGCCGGCCGACGTTCGTGTCAGGTCATTCCGGTCTCTAAGCGATGTTCAGGTGGGTGATGCTGGCGGATGAGGGAGCGGCGGCATGTGGGTGCTGCGCCGGACGAAGAGCGCGAGACGCTTTCCCACCGCCGCGAGACTAAATGAGACTGGGAAACATGCCGGGTCGGTACCCGTGGGGTGCCGACCCGGCGTCTTACCTGCTCAGTGCGGCGGAGGATAGGAGATTCGAACTCCTGAGGGGTTGCCCCCAACACGCTTTCCAAGCGTGCGCCCTAGGCCACTAGGCGAATCCTCCGCGGAGAAGCCTACCGGGTTTGCGGCAAGGGCCGTACATCGATAACCGCGGTGATCGGGAGGGGGCCGTAGATGTGCGGGAACACGCCGTCGCCGACCGGCTCGTCCCGTACGTCCAGGCCCTCCGGGTCGATGACGAGGAGCACCAGATCGTCAAGGTCGGCGTAGAACGCGCGCTGGACCGTACGGGCCTGGTCCTCGTCGCGGGAGGCGTGGATGAAGCCGACCTCGGCGAGCGTCAGGCCGCGCGTGGACACCTCGTACGGGCCGCCGGAGGTGCGGGCGGCCTCCCACTCGGAGCGTTCGGCGATGTGGAAGATCTTCATTGACGGGGCCTCCGGAGATCGTTCGAACGGAGAGAAGCGTACGGGCCGAAGACGTCCTCGCGATGCCATAGACTCTGTCGAGACCCCCTGTGCGGCGTCATCCTGTGAACCTCCCCAGGGCCGGAAGGCAGCAAGGATAAGCGGGCTCTGGCGGGTGCGCGGGGGGTCCTCTGCTTCTAATGAGGACGGACCCCCGATGAGTCTGGCTCTGTACAGAAAGTATCGGCCAGCGACGTTCGCCGAGCTCAAGGGGCAGGAGCACGTCGCCGAGCCGTTGCAGCAGGCGCTGCGCAACGGGCGCATCAACCACGCTTACCTGTTCAGCGGGCCGCGGGGATGCGGAAAGACCTCCAGTGCCCGGATCCTGGCGCGCTCCCTCAACTGTGAGAACGGGCCGACGCCGGAGCCGTGCGGCAAGTGCGACTCGTGCGTCGCCCTCGGGCCGACGGGCTCGGGGCACATCGACGTCATCGAGATCGACGCGGCCTCCCACGGCGGCGTGGACGACGCCCGCGACCTGCGCGAACGCGCCTTCTTCGCCCCGGTCGCCGCGCGCTTCAAGATCTACATCATCGACGAGGCGCACATGGTGACCCGCGAGGGTTTCAACGCGTTGCTGAAGCTCGTCGAGGAGCCGCCGTCGCACCTGAAGTTCATCTTCGCGACGACCGAGCCGGAAAAGGTCATCGGGACGATCCGGTCCCGTACGCACCACTATCCGTTCCGCCTCATCCCCCCGGGCACGCTGCGCGAGCTGCTCGAGGACATCCTGCAAAAAGAGGACGTGCCGTACGAGCCGGCGGCGATCCCCCTGGTCGTACGGGCCGGGGCCGGGTCGGCGCGTGACTCCGAGTCGATCCTCGACCAGCTTCTCGCGGGCTCCGGGGAAGACGGCATCACGTACGCGCGCGCGGTCTCGCTGTTGGGATACACCGACGCGACGCTGCTGGACGAGGTGGTGGACGCGGTCGCCGCCCATGACGGCGGCGCGGTGTTCGCCTCGATCGACCGGGTGATGGAGGGCGGCCAGGACCCACGGAGGTTCGCCGCCGACCTGCTCGAACGCTTCCGCGACCTGGTGATCCTGTCCAACGTGCCCGACGCGGGCGCGAACGGGCTGCTCGACGTGCCCTCGGACGAACTCGAACGCATGCAGGCGCAGGCCTCACGCCTCGGCCCGGCCGAGCTGACCCGCGCCGCGGACCTGCTGCACACCGGCCTGACCGAGATGCGCGGCGCGACCGCGCCGAGACTGCTGCTCGAACTCATCTGCGCCAGGATCCTGCTGCCCGGGGCGTACGACGACGAGTCGTCCCTGCTGGCTCGGCTGGATCGCCTCGAACGCCGCTTCGCCATCGGCGACGGCGCTCCTGCGAGCGAGATGCCGCCGATCCGCCGCCCCCAGCAGGCGGCCAACAACAGCCCCGCCCAGACGCCCCGCGCCGACCAGCAACGCGACGAGAACCAGCCCCCGCCGGTGAGTCGTGAGTCCGGACCCCCTCCCGCCCGGGGGGGCGACCCCACTTCCATTGTCCAGCCTGGGCAAAGGCGGGGGGAAGACGAGCGGGCGGTTGTGGATAACTCTGCGGCCGGGTCGGGTACGGGTGGTTCGTCGGGGGGCGGTGCGGGTTCGCGCGGCTCAGGTTCTCGGGGCGGCGGCTCGCGTGGGTCCGGTTCTCAGGGTGCCGGCTCTCGCGGCTCGGCCACGGGGGGCGGTTCAGCGGGACCCGGTTACGGGCCGACCGACCCCGACGAGTACGGGTCCAGCGAGTACGGCCCTGGTGGGAACGGCGCCGGCGGCAACGGGCCCGGCGGAAGCGGCGCGGAAGACCGGGCGCGGTCGAACCCGGCCGCGGCATCGCGTACGTCCGGCGGTCAGCCGCCGGCCGACGACATCGGCTGGCCGACCGCCCTCGCGCCAGGCGGGCGAACCCAGCCCCAGCGCCCGAACGGCGCCCGCTCCAGCGACGCCCGCTCCAACGACGGCCGTCCCAACGACGGCCGTCCCAACGACGGCCGTCCCAACGACGGCCGTCCCAACGACACACGCTCCAACGACGCGCACTCCGGCGACGAGCGAAGTGAAGCCTCCGCAGGCACCGCGAAATCCGGATCGGTCGACGTCAGCGCCATCCGCGGCATGTGGGTCGACATTCTCGAAGCCGTCAAGCAGCGCAGCAAGGTCGCCTGGATCGTCCTCATGGAGGGCGTCGACGTCGCCTCCCTCGAAGGCAACGTTCTCACCCTGGCCTTCGCCAACGAGGGGAAGCGCCGCGGGTTCACCACCGGCGGCAAAGAGGTCGTGCTCAGAGAGGCGCTGAAAGAGATCCTCGGCGTCGACTGGCGTATCGACGCCGTCCTCGACAACGGCCAGGGCGGCCGGCCGAGCAGCCCCCCGCCGCCGCCCCCCGAGCCGGGCGGCTGGGGCAACACCGCCGCCCCGCCCCGCCCTCGCGAGACCCGCGAGACCAGCAACAACACCCGTGAGACGTCCGAGCAGTCCAGGCCCCCTCAGGCATCGGGCATCGTCCCGCCGCCTCCCGAGCCCATGGACGAGGCGGACGAGGTCGACCCCGAGGGCGACGCGGACGCCGGTAACGAGGCCGCGCTCACCGGCATGGCGCTGATCGAGCAGGTCCTCGGAGGAAAGGTCATTCAGGAGATCGACAACGCTTGACCTGCGAGTTAAGCCCGCTTGCCGGGTCCGTAGGCCACTCTGATCCAGGGCACGGCACCCCGATCAAGACGACTGCCCGGGCGCGGTGAGATGCCGGGAATTTCGATCACGGGTGGGCGCGTACCGCAACGTGACCGAACCCCGTAGTCTCGTGCCATCGGACGATCGAACAAGGAGAACGCCGTGGAACCCGGAGGCGAGCCGAATATCCAGCAGATGCTGCAGCAGGCGCAGCGGATGCAGGAGCAGCTCATGAATTTGCAGCGCGAGCTCGCGGAGACCGAGGTCGATGGGTCTTCCGGCGGCGGGCTGGTGACCGCGACTGTGAACGGTCAGAGTGAGCTGGTCAAGCTCGTGATCGACCCGGCGGCGATCGACGCGGCCGACCCGCAGGAGACCGCCGAGACCATCGCGGATCTCGTCCTCGCGGCGATTCACGCCGCCGGCGAGGAGGCGCAGCGGTTGCAGGAGACCAAGATGGGGCCGCTGACCGAGGGCCTGAGCGGCCTGGGCGGCGGTCTGCCCGGAGGCCTCGGCCTGCCCGAGCTCTGACCGACAGCGAAACCGAAACGACGAGAAGAAGGGAGGCACCGTGTACGAAGGGGTCGTTCAGAACCTCATCGATGAGCTGGGCCGGCTGCCTGGCGTCGGGCCCAAGAGCGCACAGCGGATCGCCTTCCATCTGCTCGCCGCGGATCCCGCCGACGTCACCAGGCTGACCGAGGCGTTGCGGGAAGTAAAAGACAAGGTCAGATTCTGTAAGGTCTGCGGTAATGTGGCCGAAGCAGAAGAATGCCGGATCTGCCGGGACGCCCGTCGCGACATGAACGTGATCTGTGTCGTCGAAGAGCCGAAGGACGTCGTCGCCATCGAGAAGACGCGCGAGTTCCGCGGCCGCTACCACGTGCTCGGCGGCGCGATCAGCCCGATCGAGGGGGTCGGCCCCGATGACCTGCGCATCCGTGAGCTCATGACGCGTCTCGCCGACGGCGAGGTGACCGAGCTCATCCTCGCCACCGACCCGAACCTCGAAGGCGAGGCGACCGCGACCTATCTTGCCCGGCTCGTGAAACCGATGGGCCTCACCGTCACACGGCTGGCCAGCGGCCTGCCGGTGGGAGGCGATCTGGAATACGCCGACGAGGTCACACTCGGTCGCGCGTTCGAAGGACGGAGGCTGCTCGATGTCTGAGAACAGCTGGACCACGCTCGCCGATCGAGTGGCGAAGCACGTTGAGAACTACCTGACGGTGCTGGAGGCGGTCGCCAAGGGCGACGCCGGCGAGCACGCGGTGCCCTACCTCCTGCTGGAGGTCTCACAGATCGCGATGGCCGGCGCGCAGCTCGGCGCCAGCACCGACGTGATCCTGCCCGACAACTGGGAGCCCGACGTCGGCGAGGACCCCGACCTGGACGCCGTACGGCAGGGGCTGGCCGAACGCCTCACCGAGGTCGACGACTACACCGAGATGTTCGACCCGTACAAGGACGACGAGACGACCGCCTACCGGCTCTCGGACGACCTCGTCGACGTGGCGAGCGACCTGGTGCACGGCCGCCGGCACTACGAGGCCGACCGCAAGCTCGAGGCGCTCTGGTGGTGGCAGTACTCCTACTTCAACCACTGGGGCAACCACGCGGGCGCGGCGCTCCGTGCGCTTTACGCCGTTTCCGCGAGCGCGCGCCTGGACGTGATGGAGGAACAGGTCGCCGGTTGACGGAAGCTTTCCGGTGGGTTGCAGCGAAAGCCGCAAATCTCGCATAGCGGGATAACGTCTCGCAGCTTGGGCCGTTGACCTCGGTAGACTCGGGCGCGTCAAGCCTTCCAACGCCTGATCCGAGGAGTGCACACGCGTGGCCCTTGTCGTGCAGAAGTACGGTGGCTCCTCCGTCGCGGACGCTGAAAGCATCAAGCGCGTCGCCCAGCGCATCGCAGCCACGAAACGGGACGGAAACGACGTCGCCGTGGTGGTGTCCGCGATGGGGGACACGACGGATGAGCTGATCGATCTGGCCAACCAGGTCAGCCCCCTGCCACCGGCACGTGAACTCGACATGCTGCTCACCTCGGGTGAGCGCATCTCGATGGCGTTGCTCGCGATGGCGATCGCGAACCTCGGCCACGAAGCGCGGTCCTTCACCGGCTCCCAGGCCGGCGTGATCACCGATGGCAGCCACGGCAAGGCGCGCATCATCGACGTCACGCCCGGCCGCATCCGCGGCGCCCTCGACGAGGGCCTGATCGCGATCGTGGCCGGCTTCCAGGGTGTGTCCCAGGACACGAAGGACGTCACGACGCTCGGCCGCGGCGGTTCCGACACCACGGCGGTGGCGCTCGCCGCCGCGCTCGGCGCCGACGTCTGTGAGATCTACACCGACGTCGACGGCATCTTCACCGCCGACCCCCGGATCGTCCCGGTCGCGCGGCGCATCCCCGACATCTCCTACGAGGAGATGATGGAGATGGCCGCCTGCGGCGCGAAGATCCTGCACCTGCGCTGTGTGGAGTACGCCCGGCGGTACGGCATGCCCATTCACGTGCGGAGCTCGTTCAGCCACAAGACCG
The DNA here is from genome assembly GCF_030406325.1 of Actinomadura sp. DC4. Taxonomy (GTDB): domain Bacteria; phylum Actinomycetota; class Actinomycetes; order Streptosporangiales; family Streptosporangiaceae; genus Actinoallomurus. Next base: position 8,281 of record NZ_JAUEQY010000010.1, read on the forward strand.
GCACGTGGGTCAAGGACAGCATCGAGGGAAACACGATGGAACAAGCGATCATCTCCGGCGTCGCCCACGACCGGAGCGAAGCGAAGATCACCGTAGTCGGCGTGCCCGACAAGGTCGGCGAGGCCGCGACGATCTTCTCCACGCTCGCCGAGGCCGAGATCAACATCGACATGATCGTGCAGAACGTCTCGGCCGCGCGTACGAGCCGTACGGACATCTCCTTCACGCTCCCGCGTACGGACGGACAGACGGCGATGGCGTCCCTCAACAAGATCAAGGAGCGCATCGGGTTCGACTCGCTGCGCTATGACGACCAGATCGGCAAGGTCTCGCTGATCGGCGCGGGCATGCGGTCCCACCCCGGTGTGACCGCGAAGTTCTTCGGCTCCATCGCCGACGCGGGCGTCAACATCGAGATGATCTCCACCTCCGAGATCCGGATCTCCGTGGTGGTCGACCAGGACGACGTCGACGCCGCCGTCACCGCCGCCCACCGCGCCTTCGACCTCGACTCCGACCAGGTCGAGGCAGTCGTTTACGGAGGAAGCGGCCGATGAAGCGCAAGCCCACCCTCGCCCTCGTCGGCGCCACCGGCGCCGTCGGCACCGTGATGCGCGAGATCGTCTCCAGCCGCGCCGACGTCTATGGCGAGATCCGCCTCATCGCCTCCGCCCGTTCGGCCGGCAAGCGGCTGCCCGTACGCGGCGAGGAGCTCGTCGTCCAGGAACTGACCCCCGAGGTCTTCGACGGCGTCGACATCGCCATGTTCGACGTGCCCGACGAGGTCTCCAGGAAATGGGTCCCGATCGCCGCCGAGCGTGGCGCGGTCGTCGTGGACAAGTCAGGCACGTTCAGGATGGAGCCGGACGTCCCGCTCGTCGTGCCCGAGGTCAACCCCGAGGCCGTACACGACCGGCCGCGCGGCATCATCTCCACGCCCAACTGCACCACGCTGTCGATGATGGCCGCGATGGGCGCCCTGCACACCGAGTACGGCCTCAGCGCCCTCGTCGTCGCCTCCTACCAGGCGGTCTCCGGCGCCGGCGTGGCCGGGGCGGAGCGCCTGTACGCCGAGATCGAGGCGGTCGCCGGCGACCGTACGCTCGGCCAGACGGCGGGCGACGTGCGCAAGAGGATCGAGGACCGCCTGGGCGACGAGGAGTCGCCCTTCCCGGCGCCGCTGGCCCTCAACGTCGTGCCGTGGGCCGGTTCGCTCAAGGAGGACGGCTGGGCCTCGGAGGAGCTCAAGCTCCGCAACGAGTCCCGCAAGATCCTCGGCATCCCCGGCCTGAAGGTCTCCGCCACCTGCGTACGCGTCCCGGTGGTCACGACGCACTCCCTCGCGGTGCACGCGACGTTCGAGCGGCCGGTGACCGTCGAGGGGGTCCGCGCGATCCTGGACGCCGCGCCGACCGTGGTCGTCATGGACGACCCGAAGAACTCCGTGTACCCCACCCCGGCGGACGTCGTCGGCACCGACCCGACGTACGTCGGCCGGATCCGGCAGGCGATCGACTTCCCCGACACCCTCGACCTGTTCGTCTGCGGCGACAACCTCCGCAAGGGCGCGGCGCTGAACGCCGCCGAGATCGCCGAGCTCGTCGCCGCCGAGTTCACCGGCTGACGTGGGAGGAGGCCCGGGACGCATCCCGGGCCTCCTCGGTTTCACGAGAAACATCGGTCACAGGAACGTGATGTCCCAGTGCGACGGCTCGCGGGCGAACAGCGATCGGCCAGGCGCCCGGTAGACCGCCGCCCCGTCACCGCGCCGGTGGAGGCGCTGGTAGTGGTGCCGTACGTAGCGGTTGACGCAGTGGCTGGGCAGTACGTCCAGCTTGTAGCCCGCGCCGTGGCTGAGCCCTCCCCGCGAGTGTCCACGCTCGGTGCCGCCGGAGATCACCAGCCCGCAGCGGCTGGCCTCGCGGAACTGGAGCACCCCGTCGAGCGTCGATGGCCGCAGCCCGTCGAGCGAGGTGCAGTGCGGGTTGCTCCGGCGAGTGCAGTGCCCGGAGGAGATCCACCGCAGGCCGGCGATGCGAAGCAACGCGCTCGCCTCCTGCTGGCGCAGTGGTCCCGACACCGTTTTCCGGTCATGCGCCCAGGCATGGGCCGTACCAGCGGTAAAAGCGGAAAATGCCATGGCGCAGCCGGTGATGACGGTCAGTCGTATCGACATCCAACCTCCCCGTACATGTCGCATGCACCAAGGCGCAGCATCTGCCACGTGCGACGCGACACCGCAGCAGCGGACGCGCCCTTTTGCGAAAAGAACCGCCGATCCTGACCGGCCATTGGTCTGCGCCGGCTCATCGCGCGAGGAGACGTACAGTGTCGGCTGTGGCCGTACCGACCAAGTCCGAGCAGACACGGGATCTGATCGCCAAGACCGCTTTGCGGCTGTTCCGCGAACGCGGTTACGAGGCCACGACGATGCGGGCGATCGCCACAGAGGCGGGCGTCTCGGTCGGCAACGCCTATTACTACTTCGGATCCAAGGAAGAGCTGATCCAGCTCTATTACGAGCACTCCCAGGACGACCACGCCGAGGCGTGTGAGGCCATCCTGAAGGGCGAACCGGAGTTCCGGGCACGCCTGCTCGGCGTGCTCCGCGCCCGCATCGACACGCTCCAGCCGTACAAGGAGTTCGCCGGAAAGTTCTTCAAGCACGCGGCCGAGCCGTCGAGCCCGCTGAGCCCGTTCAGCGGCGAGTCCGCCCCGATACGCGACGCGGCCGTCGCGGTCTACCGCGAGGTCGTCGAGGGCTCGACGCTGAAGACCGACGCCGAGATCCGCGCCGAGCTCCCCGAGCTCCTGTGGCTCTATTCCATGGGTGTGGTCCTCTACTGGGTCTACGACAGCTCCCCGGACGCCGCGAAGACGTACCGCCTGGTCGAGCGCACCGTTCCCCTGATCGACCGTCTGGTCGGCATGGCCCGCCTGCCGGGCATGCGCGGCGTCGTACGCGAGGCGCTGTCCACCTACCGCGACCTGCGTAAATAGACGGGCCGGAGGTCCTCGGCCAGTGCTGATCAACGCCGGGCTGGAGATCCGGCAGGCGGCCGCCCAATGACCGGGAGAGCGACAGCCTCCGCTCGATGAGCGCCCGCGACGGAGGTGGAGGAGCTGAAGTACCGGGATGAACGACGCCCGGCGGTTCGACCTCTGGGACGACGTCGAGGGCGATTACCACGCCCTCTTCGCCGACGGCGACCTCATCCAGACGCCGGGCAGCACGACGAAGGTCGACGACATCGGCCACGCGCTGATGGTCGACCGCTGGATCAAACCGGGCCGTAGCACCGTCGAGATGTATGCGGCGAGCGGCTGACCGAGTACAACGGGGCCACGCAGTGCGAACGCGGCAACTGGTGCCACCGGTCGCACTACTACAACGTTCACGACGAGCTGAACCGGCCGGGTGAGTACCTCGGCCTCACCGGCAACACGCCACCGGTGCCGGCCTCGGCGGGACTCCCCGAGGTCACCCGGCTGATCTGCGACCGGCGGGCGCAGTACTACGACCTGGTCGCGAGCGAGCTCCGCCAGGGCCACATCGCTGCGGCACGGGACATGAACGCCCAGGCGCTGCTGTGGCGGGCGTTCACCGATCTCCTGATGCCCCGGCTCACGCGGTCGGACGACCGGCTGCACCGCCTGCTGTACGGGCGGCCTGGTGGCCGACGCCCGGTCCCGGTGGGACGGCAGGCCAACCCCATCCTGACGGCCACGTACGTCCAGGCGGCCCAGGCACAGCGCGCCGGCGGCCTGAACGGTCCGCTGGTGCTCGACACGATCAAGGGCGACTGCGCGCAGTTCCGTGCCCGCGAGGCGGACGCGGTGGCCACCTGCGTGAGCAAGGCCGCGGCCGGCGGGTGCGCGATCTGCACGGTCGGTACCAGCCCGCCTTCAATTACTACGAACCCCGTGCCCGTGTCCTGGACACCTCACCGCTGGTCGACGAGGTGCTGGACAACCTGCGGCTGGTCAGCCAGTACGTACGTACGGACGGCCGCCCGGTGAGGCCTCGTCAGGGGGGCGGCGGCCCGGTCCAGCCGCGGCAGCGGTAGCCGACGTCTCTGGCCCGGGCGGCGGTATTGATGATCTTGTTGAGTCGGTCGCGGGTGACGGTCAGGCCGTCGATCCGCTCCTCGATGCGGTCGCGTTCGGCCGACAGCCGGTCGAGGAGCTCCGGCGTCACCTCGCCGGTCACCACGCAGGGCAGGATCTGGAGGATCGTCCTGCTCGGCAGGCCCGCGGCGTACAACTGCTGGATCAGGTCGACGCGCCCGACCGCCTCGTCGGCGTACCGCCGCTGCCCGCTGTCGCTGCGCGTCGACTCCAGCAGCTCCTGCTCCTCGTAGTACCGCAGCGCCCGTACGCTCACGCCCGTCTTGGCGGCCAGCTCGCCGATCCGCATGAACCTCAACCCTTGCCTCTGACGTCAACGTCAGGTCTTAGCGTAGCCGCGAACGACGCAGACAACGGAGGAAGATCATGGACATCGAGGGTTCCGTCGCGCTGGTCACCGGGGCCGGTCGCGGCATCGGACGTCATTTCACCCGGCAGCTCCTGGAGCGGGGCGCCGCGAAGGTCTACGCGACCATGCGTACGCCGGAGGTCGTCGAGCTTCCCGGCGTGGAGGTGCTCCGTCTCGACATCACCGACCCGGAGCAGGTCGCCGCCGTGGCGGCCGCCGCCGGAGACGTCACACTGCTGGTCAACAACGCGGGCGTCTGCACGAACCAGAACCTCGTCACCGGGGACCTGGAGAAGATCCGGCTGGAGATGGAGACGCATTACTTCGGCACACTCGCCATGGTCCGCGCGTTCGCCCCCGTCCTGGCGCGCAACGGCGGCGGCGCGATCCTGAACGTCGGTTCCGTCCTGTCGTGGGTGCCGTACGACGGGGTCAACGCCTACAGCACGGCGAAGGCGGCCGAGTGGAGCCTCACCAACGGCATCCGCCTCGAACTCGCCGGTCAGGGGACCACGGTCGCGGGCCTGTACATGGGCAGCACCGACACCGACATGATGGCCGGGTGGGACGTCGAGAAGAACGACCCCGCCGACGTCGTACGGACCGCGCTGGACGGCATCGCGGCCGGCGAGGCCGAGATCCTCGCCGACCAGATCGCCGTCCAGGTCAAGGCCGCCCTGTCGGCGGCCGCTAGCTGAGGTCGAGGTGCTTGCGGGCGAAGTCGATCGTGGCGGCCATCTGGCGGATGCGCTCCTCCACGACCAGGGAGCCGTGGCCCGCGTCGTAGCGGTAGACCTCGTGCTCCTTGCCCAGCTCCCGCAGGCGTTCGAGATAGTTGTCGATCTGCCGGATCGGGCAGCGCGGGTCGTTCTCCCCGGCCATGACGAGCACCGGTGTGGTCACCTGCTCGACGTAGGTGATCGGGGAGGAGGCGGTGTACCGGTCCGGCACGTCGGCCGGTGAGCCGCCGAACAGCGACCGGTCGAAGGCCTGCAGCGCCTCCATCTCGTCCTCGTACGCCGCGACGTAGTCGGCCACCGGGACGATGCCGATCGCCACGGACCAGTCGCCCGGCTGCGTGCCGATGCCGAGCAGCGTGATGAAGCCGCCCCACGAGCCGCCGGTGAGCACCAGCCGGGACGGGTCGGCGAGGCCGGAGGAGACCGCCCAGTCGCGTACGGCCTTGACGTCCTCCAGCTCCACCAGCCCGGGACGGCCCTCGATGGCGTCGCGCCACTCGCTGCCGTAGCCGCTCGAACCTCGGTAGTTGACGCGGACGACCGCGAAGCCGTGGTCGACCCACGCGGCGGTGTCCGGAGAGAACGAGTCCTGGTCGTACGCCGCCGGGCCGCCGTGGATGTCGAAGACCGTCGGGAACGGGCCGGAACCGGCGGGCTTGGAGATCAGCGCGTGCACGTCGCCGCCCGGTCCGGATACCCAGGCGTCCTCGACCGCGACCGACTCCGGCGCCGGCGAACCCGGCGGGGTCAGGACGACCGCGCCCGAGGTCGAGCGGATCACCGGTGGCGATGCCGAGGAGGACCAGGAGAACTCCACCGAGCCGTCCGGGCGGGCGGAGGCCGAGCCGATCACGCCGGGCGGCGTGTCGATCCGCTCCAGGTCGCCGCTCGCCAGGTCGTAGCGGTAGAGCTCGTCGCGTGCCTGGTGGGAGCGGGAGACGAGCAGCGCGGAGGCGTCGGGGTACCAGTCGGCGCCGACCTCGCCGGTGAGGTCGAGGGCGATCTCGCGGATCTCGCCGCTGACCGGGTCCCAGATGAGCGGCTCGCCCCGCCCGCGGCGCTCGTGCTCGACCAGCAGCCGCTGGTCGCCGTCGACCGGGGAGAACGCGATCGCGCCCAGGCCCTTGCCCGGCCCGTCCCACAGGTCCGCGACGGTCGAGCCGTCGGCCCGTACGACGCGCAGCGCCATGTGCCGGCTGTCGCCGTGCTCGCTGTGGTTGATCGCCACCAGCGACTCGTCCTCGGACAGGTCGATGGCGTAGGCGTCCTCGTCACTGGAGTAGAGCACCCGCGACTCGGCGCCCGGCGCGCACCAGTGGATGGTCGAGCCGCTCTCGGTCGAGCGGCCGATGACCGCCAGGCCGCTGGAGCCGACCGCGAGCCCGGCCGGGTAGGACGGCTCCAGCGGCGGCGCGGTGTCCGCGCCGCCGCCGAACGGCTCACGCCGCCACACGCCGAACTCGTCGCCGTCGGTGTCGGCGAACCACCAGATCCACTCACCGGTCGGGTCGACGCCGCCCATCCAGGTGCCGTTGGGCCGATCCGTCACCTGGCGCCGCGCGTCGGTCTCGCGGTCCCAGGCGTAGATCTCCCAGGTGCCCGTGGCGTTCGAGCGGAAGACACTGCGGTGCGGTGCGTGGTGGGCCCAGCTCGGCAGGCTCACCCGCGCCGCGCGAAACCGTGCCTTCCAGCGTTCGTCGTCGACCATGGGTCAAGCATGTCAGTCCGTCGCCTGGCCTGCGGGCAGCCTGCGCATCTGGAGCATCGTCGTCTTGGTGCCGAAGCCCCAGTCCAGGATCGCCGAGGCGTCCTTGAACCGGCGGTTGGAGTCCGTGGTGGTGCTGTTCAGCACCACGCCGATGAGCGTACGGCCGCTGTGCTGGGCGGTGAAGACCAGGGAGTATCCGGCCGCGGTGGTGTGGCCGGTCTTGATGCCGATCGCGCCGGGGTAGGAGCCCAGGAGGAGGTTCGTGTTGGCCCAGGAGTACGCCGCGTGGCCGCTGGTCTTGCTCAGCGAGTAGGACTGCCGCGTCACGACCGCCTTGAAGTTCACACTGGTCATGGCGTACCTGGCGAGCAGGATCAGGTCACGGGGGGTGGAGTACCCCTCCTTCTTCGTCGACGTGGGGAGCCCGTCGACGTTCAGATAGTGGGTCGAGGTCATCTTGAGCGCGGCGGCCTCTTTGTTCATCTTCGCGACGAACTTGGTCTGGCCGGGGCCGTAGATGTCGCCGAGGGCGTACGCGGCGTCGCACCCGGAGGGCAGCATCATGGCGTTCAGGAGCTGCCGTACGGTGACCTTGTCGCCCACTTTGAGTCCGGCGCTGCTCGCGTCGTTGTTCTTGACATGGTTGACGTAGGACTGCTTGATGGTGACCGTCTTGTCCAGGTTGCCGGCCCGGAGCACGATGACCGCGGTCATCATCTTGGTGATGCTGCCGATCGGCCGTTTCGTCGTCGTCGCGAGGCCCCAGAGTTTCTTGGCCGTGTCCGCGTCATAGAGGTACGCACCCTTCGCGGCGATTCCCGCGGGGGCCGAGGCGGCGGCCGGGGCGACCTTTACGGTGCCCGCCTTCGTACGGGCCGTGGCGCTCGCGGCGACCGGGACGCCGGCAAGCAGGCCGGCGACTGCGGTGGCGGCGATCAGACGAGCGCTGAGGCGCATGAGGAACTCCTGTATTGGGGGGAATACCGTGCATGCTGACAGGCCGGGTATTTCCCCGGCAACCGGACGCGCCGTTTCGGTCTCGAAGACTAATGTCGCGGTGTCCGGAAGGTAAGCGACGGTCCGCTTTCCGGTCGGCCGGAGCACGCGGCCCTTGTGGGTTCTGGACCGGCCCGGCCCCGGGTGGCTTACCGTTGAGGGGTGGCGTCGCAGTCCTCGACCGAGTCAGTTCCCCGGCAGGCCGGTGATGGCGCCGAGGAGGTCACTCACGGCTATCCTCCGCCCGCCCGGCCGGTGGGGTCGACCGTCGTGGCCTACTGCGGCGCGGTGATGACCGTACGGGGGGAGTCGTCGGCCTCCCCGCCGCCCGACACGTGCGCGGAGTGCGCCGCGATCTGGAAGCGACGTCGGCGCAGATCGCGCTGAGCAGGCACGAAGACCCAGGATGTCGGTCCCGCACGGCATGCTGGACCCATGGACTCTGAACTCACCCTGATGGCCGTGCACGCTCATCCCGACGACGAGGTGCTGGGCACCGGAGGCGTCTTCGCGCGCTACGCCGAAGAGGGCATCCGCACGGTCCTGGTCACCTGCACCAACGGCGAGCAGGGCGACGGGCCCGGCGGGGTTAAGCCGGGCGAGCACGGCCATGACGAGGCCGCGGTGCGCGAGCGGCGGCTCGCCGAGCTCCGCGACTCCGTGGCGCACCTGGGCATCGAGCACGTCGAGCTGCTCGGCTACCGCGACTCGGGAATGGACGGCTGGGACACCAACTCCGAAAGCGACGTGTTCAGCAATGTCCCGATCGAGGACTCCGCGGCCCGTCTCGGCGAGCTGATGGAGAAATACCGGCCGCAGGTCGTGGTGACCTATGACGAGAACGGCAACTACGGCCACCCGGACCACATTCAGGCCCACCGCATCGCGGTCGCGGCGGCCGAGGCGACGAAGATTCCGCGCAAGTTCTATTACACGGCCGTCCCCCGCGAGCGGTTCCGCGAGTTCATGAAACGCATGCAGGAGGAGTCCGGCGAGGACTTCGGCGAGCTGCCCGAGGACTTCGGCACCCCCGAGGCGGAGATCACCACCTTCGTTGACGTCATGCCGTACGCCGAGCGCAAGCGCAAGGCCCTCGCCGCGCACGAGAGCCAGGGCGACAACATCTTCTTCCTGCGGATGTCCGACGAGGTCCAGCTGCAGGTCTTCGGCACCGAGTCGTTCGTACGCGTCCGCAGCGACGTCGCCGCGCCGGACAAGGAGGACGACCTGTTCGCCGGCCTCCGCTGAGAGGGTGGTGCCAGCCCCACCATGACGGGGTGTGGTGGCCCCCCGGCCCACTCGGGTGCGTGCTGGATGGGATGTCGAGCCGCGGATTTCTAGTGTCATCAGCGAACTCATTTAACGAGGAGAACGCTGATGAAACCGAATTTGGCCGCCCGGCTCGGCGGCTGGAGCGCCGGCCACAGAAAGACCGCGATCTTCGGCTGGCTGCTGTTCGTCGTGGCCGCCGTGCTCATCGGCGGCATGGTCGGGCAGAAGTCCCTGACCGACGGTGAGGAGGGCACCGGAGACTCCGGGCGCGCCGAGCGCATCATCGACGAAGCGGGCATCAAGAGCCCCGCCTCGGAGATGGTGATAGTGCACAGCGCGAAGGTGAACGGCTTCCGCGCGGCGCTGCCGGACGTGACCCAGGCCGTGAAGTCGAGCGGACAGGCGACCGGGCTCCGTGAGCCGCTGATCTCCAAGGACGGCCACGACGCGCTGATCCAGTTCGACGTGGCCGGGGACCCCGAGACGGCGGCGGACCGCATCATGCCGGTCGAGAACGCCGTGTCCGCGGCGGCCGCCCGGCATCCCGACCTGCGGATCGAGGAGTTCGGCGACGCCAGCGGCGAACACTGGTTCAACAAGACCATGGGCAATGACTTCTCCCGTGCGGAGATGACGGCCGTGCCGCTGGCGCTGGGCATCCTGCTCGTCGCCTTCGCGGCGCTGCTCGCCGCGGTGCTCCCCGTCGTCATCGCGGTGACAGCGTTCCTTGCGGCCAACGGCCTACTCGCCGTCTTCAGCCACGCGTTGCACATGGACGACGCGGCCAGCTCGGTGATGCTGCTGATGGGCCTTGCGGTCGGTGTCGACTACTGCCTGTTCTACCTGCGGCGTGAGCGTGAGGAGCGCGCGGCGGGCCACGACAAGGAGACCGCGCTGCGCATCGCGGCGGCGACCTCGGGCCGCTCGGTGCTGGTGTCCGGGCTGACCGTCATGGTGGCGATGGCCGGCATGTTCCTGTCCGGCATGATGCTGTTCGAGGGCTTCGCGGTTGCCACGATCCTGGTCGTCCTCATCGCGATGCTCGGCTCGGTGACCGTCCTGCCGGCCCTGCTGTCGCTGCTCGGCGACAAGGTGGAGTTCGGCCGCATCCCGTTCCTGCGCCGCAAGCGCTCGACCGGCCGGTTCTGGAGCTTCGTCCTGCGCCCCGTGCTGGCCCGCCCGGGCATCTCCGCGGCCCTCGCCGCCGGCGTCCTGCTCGTCCTGGCGGCGCCCGCGCTCGGCATGCACACCGAGAAGCTCAGCATCGAGCAGCAGCTGCCGCACAACACCTCGATGATCAAGACGTACGAGCACATCACCGCCGCCTTCCCGGGCGGCCCGGAACCGGCCGTCGTCGTGGTGAAGTCCGCGAACGTGCAGGCGCCCGCGATGAAGTCGGCGATCAAGTCCTTCACCTCGTCGGTGGGCGGCGCCGGTGAGTTCGGCGTGGTGCACACGAAGGTCTATCCGGGTCCGAACGTCGCCATCATCGACGTGCCGCTGAACGGCAGCGGGTCGGACGCGACCTCCCAGCACGCGCTCACGACGCTGCGCTCCCAGCTCGTGCCGGACGCCTTCGGCCACGTCGCCGAGGCGCACGTGGCGGGCAACCTGGCGTTCTCCAACGACTGGAACACCCAGCTGCGCCACAGCATCGTGCCGGTCTTCGTGTTCGTGCTCGGCATCACGTTCCTGCTGATGCTGTTCTCGTTCCGCTCCATTCCGATCGCCGCCACCGCGATCGTGCTCAACCTGCTGTCGGTCGGCGCCGCGTACGGCGTGATGGTCGCGGTGTTCCAGCACGGCTGGGGCGCGAGCCTGGTCGCCACGCACGGGGTCGGCGCGATCGAGGCCTGGCTGCCGCTGTTCGTCTTCGTGGTGCTGTTCGGCCTGTCGATGGACTACCACGTGTTCGTCGTGTCCCGGATCCGCGAGGCGTACGACCGTGGCACCCCGACCTCGGAGGCGGTCGCCTCGGGCATCCGCTCGACGGCCGGCGCGGTGACGAGCGCCGCCGCCATCATGGTCGCGGTGTTCGCGGTCTTCGGCACGCTGTCGATGCAGGACTTCAAGCAGATGGGCGTCGGCCTGTCGGTCGCGGTCCTGCTGGACGCCACGATCGTACGAGCGGTGCTGCTGCCCTCGGTGATGAAGCTGCTGGGCGAGAAGAACTGGTACCTCCCCCGCTGGCTGGAGTGGCTGCCCTCGCTGTCCCACGGCGAGGAGCCCCGCCCGGTCCAGCCGCCGCAGCCGGCGTACGCGCCCGCCGAGCACTGACCCTTCGGACAAGACGGCCCGCCCCCTTCACCGGGGGCGGGCCCTTTTCACTTTCCGCTGAAGGCGGCGAGGAGGTCGGGGACCTGGCCGAGCGCGGCGGCGATGGCCAGGGTGTTCTGGTACTCGCGCCACAGCACCGTCCTGCCGTCGCGTACGCGTAGGACGCCGATGAACGGGGCCGAGGCTCGGTGGCCGGTGGCCTCGTTGACGCCGGCCAGCGTGTACTCCACCACGATCACCTCCGGGTCGGTCGTGTCGTGGATGACGACGTCGCGGACCTCCTCGAACCGGACCGGGAAGGCCGCCCGCTCGTCGGCCGTACGGTCGCGGAACTCCGCGCGGCTCTCGAAGCGGTTCGGCCGGCCGGGCGGGGCGAAGGGCATCTCGATCACGGCGTCGTCGGCGAGGAGCTCGGCGTCGGACTCGCCGAGCCAGTGCCGCCGCATCTGCTCGAAGATCTCGTGCGGGCCGGGGACGGACATGGGGTTTCCTTCCCTCTAAGATGAGTGGAGACTCATGTAACTATCATGAGTCGTCACTCATCTTGTCAAGGAGGGGCCGGTTGACCTCGCAGTCCAGCGACCCGCCCAAGCAGCTACGGGCGGACGCGCGGCGGAACAGGGTGCGGATTCTCACCGCCGCCGAAGCCGTGTTCGCCGAGAAGGGGCCGTCGGCCTCGACCGAGGAGGTGGCCGAGCGGGCGGGGGTGGCCATCGGCACGGTCTTCCGGCATTTCCCGACCAAACAGGCGCTGCTTCAGGCGATCATGAAAGAGCTGCTCTCCCGGCTCACCGAGGAGGCCGACGCGCTGACCGCCGAAGGCCCGGCCGGCGACGCGCTCTTCACGTTCTTCTCCGGCCTGGTCGCCCAGGCGGCGCACAAGAAGACCGTCGTCGAACTCCTTGCCGAGACCGGCATCGATCTCCAGCTCGCCGACGCCGTACACCGGCTGCGGGAGAAGGTCGCCGAACTCCTCGAACGCTCCCAGGACGCCGGCACCGTACGCCCGGACGTACGGCTCGACGAGGTCATGGCGCTGCTCACGAGCACCTGCCAGGGCGCGCTGCAGAGCGGCTGGGATGAGGACCTGCAGCGACGTACCCTCGCTATCGTTTTCGCCGGATTGACCGGGACGAAAGGAACCGCCCGATGACCGGCGAGAACGCAGCGACCCCCCTGACCGGACGGACCGCGCTCGTCACCGGAGCGCGCCGCGGCCTCGGCCTCGAGATGGCACGGGCCCTGGCCCGCGCGGGCGCCCGGGTCCTGCTCAACGGCCGGGAGCCCGGCGGCCTGCGCCCGGTGGTCGAGGAGCTGCGCGGCGCGGGGCTGGACGCCGAGGCGCTGGCGTTCGACGTCACCGACGAGACGGCCGCGGCCGAGGCGGTCCGCGCCCATCCCATCGACGTGCTGGTCAACAACGTCGGACAGCGCGACCGGCGGGACCTGGAGGACATCACCTCCGCCGACCTGCTGCGCCTCCTCGAAACGGATCTCGTGTCGGCGTTCGGCCTCAGCAAGCTGATCGCGCGCCCGCTCGCCGAACGCGGCGCGCCCGGCCGGATCGTCAACATCTCCTCCGTCCTCGGACGGCTCGGCCGGCGGGGCGACGCGGCGTACGCGGTGGCCAAGGCGGGCCTGGACGGCCTCACCCGTGCGCTCGCCGCCGAGTTCGGCCCGTACGCCATCACGGTGAACGCCGTCGCGCCCGGATCGATGGCCACCGAGACCAACGCCCATCTGGTGGCGGATCCGGAGTGGAGCGAATGGCTGGAGCGGCGTACGGCGCTCGGCCGCTGGGGCCGGCCGGAGGAGGTGGCGGGGCTGGTGGCGTTCCTGGCCGGCGACGCGGCGTCCTATGTCACCGGGCAGACCATCGCGGTCGACGGCGGGATGTCGGTCACGTTCTGAGTCACCAGGCCGCGGCGGCGAACGCGACGGCGGCGGCCAGCGAGGCGGCGGCCGTACGCCCGGTCAGCGCCCCGGCCGCGCCGACGACGACGGGCACGACGGGCTGGGCGACTCCCCAGGACAACCCGAGGAACGCGAACCACCGCGGCCGGTCGAGCGGAGGCGCGTCCTCCGCCGCCAGCGCGGGCCAGTACCCGAGCAGGGCGCTGCCCGCCATCGCCCACGCGACGTACGCCGCCACGGTCAGCGGCACGCTCGGCGTCACGGCCATGGCCAGCGCGAACACCCCGGAGGCGAGCAGCGCCGGGCGCGGGTGCCCCGAGAGCGGCCTGCGGGCCATCGGCGCGAGCAGGGCGGCGGCGGCCAGCGTGAGGCCGGGCAGCCACGCCGGCGCGCCCCGCTGGAGCAGCACGAACGGCGTGAACATCAGGATCGCCAGATAGCCGAAGGCGTACGCGGTGGCGCCCGCGGTCAGCCGCACCAGGCGCCGCGGCGGTCGCCAGCGGACGGTCATGCGGGTCGGCACGGATCCCCGGGGCAGGCAGGTGCGGGCGACGGCCGCGGCGGCCAGGCAGGTGACGGCATCGGCGACCAGCAGCGGGCGTACCCCGAACGGGAGCAGCACCGCGGCCAGCAGGCCCGAGACCGCACCGGCAGCGGCTAGCGCCATGCCGAGCAGGGCGTACGCGTCCTGGCGGTCTTGTCCCTCGGTCACGCGGGCGAGGAGCTCGCTCGTGGCCGGTTCGTAGATCTCGAAGGCCAGGCCCGTGGCGGCGACGGCGGTCAGGACCTGCCAGGGCGTACGGGCGGCGGCGAGCGCGAGCAGCGCCAGGCCGGTCGCGCCCAGGCCGAGGACGACGAGCGTACGCGGGGCCGCGCGATCGAGCAGGACACCGCCCGCCCAGCGCGAGACCAGCGCCGTGGCGCCGAACACGGTCAGCACCGCCGTGACCAGCCGCGGCCCGGCGAGCACGGCCAGAAAGGAGAATGCGAACGCCCCGATCTGGTTGAGCACCCGGATCCCCAGCAACGCTTTCGCGGAGCGAGGAAGCAAGCGAAAGATCATCTACTGATTACCCTATGTGCATATCTGATCACAGTCCATAATGCCTCTCATGAAGAAGGTCATCAGCCCCTCTTTAAGGACTCTCGGCGGCGCGATCCGGCGGCATCGCGAGGCGGCGGGTATGACACAGGAGTACCTCGGCAGTCTGGTCAACTTCACCAACGGCTGGGTCAGCAACGTCGAATGCGGTTACCTGTGTCCGCGCAAGGAGAGCATCCTCGAGCTGGAAAAGGTGCTCGGCCTGCCCGAGAAAGTCCTCCTCGACATCTATGACCTGATCAAGTACGAGGACCCCCACCCCGTCATCTCGTTCGAGCGTTTCACCGACGCCGAGAGCCGAGCGAGCGTCATTCGCGAGTACGACGCGCTCGTGGTCCCGGGACTGCTCCAGATACCGGAGTACGCGCGGGCGCTGATCGCGGCGGGCCGTCCGAGCGCCCGGCCGGAGGTCGTCGAGAGCCTGCTCGCCGCCCGGCTCGAACGGCAGGAGATCCTCGCCCGCGACGACCCGCCCACACTCTGGCTGGTCATCGACGAGACCGCCCTGCTGCGTCCGGTCGGCGGACCCGAAGTGCACCGCGCCCAGCTCGACGTCCTCCTGGACGCGGCCCAGCGGCCGGGCGTCACGGTCCAGGTCATCCCGCTGTCGACCGGCGCGCACGCCGGACTGACGTGCGGTTTCACCATTCTTAGCTTCACCGACGAGCCCGATGTCGCCTACACCGAAGACCACGAGAGGGGCCACTTCCAGGAGCGGCCGGAACTGGTCCACGGCTGGTTCACCGCCTACCAGTCCCTGCATCTGGTGACCGAGACCGCTGCGGCATCCTTGGAGGTGATCCGGCGGACTCGGGAGCGGCTATGAACACCGGCCAGTGGCGCAAGAGCACTCACTCCGGCAGCAACGGGGGCCAGTGCGTCGAGGTGGGTGTCGTGGCCACCCGGTAACTTCTGGAGGCATGTCGGTCCACGAACTGCTGGTTCATCCGGCGTTCAGTCTCGGGAGTACGCCCACGTCATGGGCGGAGGTGCTCGGGTTCGTCACCGGTGGCATCAACGTCTGGCTCGTCGTGCGCCAGCACATCGCCAACTGGCCGGTGGGCATCGCCAACGTGATCCTGCTCGGGCTGATCTTCGTCGACGGAGGCCTTTACGCCGACGCGGGCCTGCAGGTGGTCTACGTCGTGCTCCAGGTGTGGGGCTGGTGGCAGTGGCTGTACGGCGGCCGGGGCCGTACTCAGCTCGCCACCCACCGCACCTCCCGTACCGAGTGGATCGCCCAGGCCGTGGCCGGCGTCGTCGCCACCGCCCTGCTGACCTGGCTGCTCAGCGCCTGGACCGACTCCACCGTGCCGTTCTGGGACGCGCTGACGACCACGATCTCGCTCGCGGCGACGTACGGGCAGAGCCGCAAGCTGCTGGAGTCCTGGTGGCTGTGGATCGCCGCCGACCTGATCTACATCCCGCTCTACGCCTACAAGCACCTCTACCTGACCAGCGTGCTCTACGTCCTGTTCCTCGGGCTGTGCGTCGCGGGACTGATCGCATGGCGCCGCGAGTGGGCCGGACGGCGGACGTCCCCGGTGGCCGCGTGACGCACGGCCTGGTGGTCGGCAAGTTCTACCCGCCGCACGCCGGCCACCACCACCTGATCGACACGGCCGCCGCGGGGTGCGACCGGCTCACCGTCGTGGTGGCCGCCTCGCCGCTGGAGAGCATCCCGATCGCGCTACGGGCCGCCTGGCTGCGCGAACGCCACCCGCAGCCGCATGTCGACATCGTCGCCGCCGTCGACGACATCGAGATCGACTACGACTCCGACGCCGTCTGGACCGCGCACGCCGAGATCTTCACGACCGCCGCGCGGGACCCGGTCGACGTGGTGTTCAGCAGCGAGGAGTACGGCCCCGAGCTGGCCCGGCGGCTGGGCGCCGCGCACGTGGCGGTCGACCCGGCGCGCGAACGGTTCCCGGTGAGCGGCACGGCCGTACGCCAGGACCACGTGGCCACCTGGCGGTGGCTGTCCCCGCCCGTGCGCGCCCACCTGACCCGCCGCGTCGTGGTCGTCGGCGCGGAGTCCTCCGGCACCACGACGCTCGCCCGCGCGCTGGCCGGGCACTACGCGCGGCGCGGCGGAGTGTGGGCCGCGACGCGCTTGGTCCCGGAGTACGGCCGGCTCTACTGCGAGGAGAAGCTCGCGATCGCCCGCCGCCGCGACCCGGGTCTGTGGCTCGGCGACCTGGAGTGGGCCTCGGAGGAGTTCGCCGTGATCGCCGAGCGGCAGCTCGCCCTGGAGGACGCCGCCGCCCGCGCCGGTTCGCCGCTGCTGGTCTGCGACACCGACGCGTTCGCCACCGAGCTGTGGCACGAGCGCTACGTCGGCACGCCCGCGCCGGCCCTCGCCCGTACACCGCATGACCTGTGGATCCTCACCGACACGGCGGGCGTGCCGTTCGAACAGGACGGCTGGCGCGACGGCGAGGCGATCCGCGTGCGGATGTCGGCGCGCTTCGCCGCGGAGCTGGAGCGCCGGTGCCTCCCGCACGTCACGGTGAGCGGCCCGCACGACGTACGCCTCGCGACGGCCGTCGACGCGATCGACACCGTCCTTGACAAGAGCCGGGCCTGGACTGACGCGGGCGCGCTATAACGGGAGCCCCAGGCGAAGGAGGCTCCCGCATGGCCAAGCTGATCTACTCGGCGATCACCTCGCTCGACGGTTACGTGGCGGACGCGGACGGCAAGTTCGACTGGAGCGTGCCGGACGCGGAGGTGATGGCCTTCCTCAACGAGATCGAGCGGCCGCTCGGCACCTATCTGTACGGGCGCCGCATGTACGAGGTGATGTCCGGCTGGGAGACCGCGCACCTGCGGGAGAACCAGCTCCCCGCCTCGGAGGACTTCACCCGGCTCTGGCAGGCGGCGAGCAAGGTCGTCTACTCGCGGACGCTGGACGAGGTCACCACGTCCAAGACGCGGCTGGAGCGGGAGTTCGACCCCGGCGCCGTTCGCGCGATGAAGGAAGAGTCCGCGGCGGACATGAGCGTCGGCGGCTCCGAACTCGCGGGTGTGGCGCTCAAGGCCGGCGTCGTGGACGAGGTCCACCTCTACATGTCGCCCATCCTCGTCGGCGGCGGCAAGCCGTCCCTGCCCGACGACATCCGGCTGCCGCTCGAACTCCTCCAAGAGCGACGGTTCGGCAACGGCGTGGTCTACGTGCGCTACCGCACCGGCCTCTGACGGGGGCGCCGGGCCGAGTAGCCTGTGCCTTCGTCGAGGGCAGGGAGGACGACATGGTCCGCGTCGCGGTGCTGGACGACTACCAGGGCGTCGCCGCCGAGATGGCGGACTGGACGGGCCGGCTGCCCGGCGCGGAGGTACGGTTCTTCACCTCGCACATCGCCGACCCTGACGCCCTGGTGGCCGAGCTCGCGCCGTACGAGGTCATCGTGGCGATGCGTGAGCGCACCCCCTTTCCGGCGGAGGTCCTGGCCCGGCTGCCACGGCTGCGGCTGCTGGTCACGACGGGCATGCGGAACGCCTCGATCGCGCTCGACGCCGCCCGCGATCGCGGCATCGTGGTGTCGGGCACGCGTGGCCTGCCTGGGGGCACGTCCGAGCTGACCTGGGCGCTCATCCTCGGCCTGGTCCGCGGCGTCGCGGCCGACGACGCGCGGATCCGTACGGGCGGCTGGCAGGAGTCCGTCGGCCTGGACCTGGCGGGCCGGACGCTGGGCGTCGTGGGCCTGGGCCGGCTGGGCGCACGGGTTGCGAGGGTCGGCCTCGCCTTCGAGATGAACGTGATCGCCTGGAGCCCGAACCTCACCGAGGAACGCGCCGCCGAGCACGGCGTCACCCTGGCCACGAAGGAGACGCTGTTCGCGTCGGCCGACATCGTGACCCTGCACGTGGTGCTGAGCGAGCGCAGCCGTGGCCTGGTCGGCGAGCCTGACCTCCGGGCGATGAAGCCGAGCGCCTACCTGGTCAACACCTCACGCGCCGGCCTGGTCGACACGGACGCGCTGGCCCGCGCGCTGTCCGAGAAGTGGATCGCGGGCGCGGGCCTGGACGTCTTCGACGTCGAGCCACTGCCGTCCGACCACTGGCTACGCACCTCTCCGCGTACGCTGCTTTCCCCGCACATGGGCTACGTGACCGAGGGCGGCTACCGCGTGTTCTACGAGGACGCGGTCGAGGACATCGCCGCGTTCCTGGGCGGAGATCCCGTAAGGACCCTGTGATCCGTTCCCGTGGCATGGCCGTTCCGCGATAAAACCGATCTTTGAGTTGTTCTATTACACTTGGTGTCACGCGCTCAACGGAGCGTAGAAGTCGTCTCAAAGGTGGCGGCTCATGGATCCTGTGCAACTGGCGGGCGCGGCGGCGGCTCTCTTGGCGGCCAGTGGCGGGGAGGCCGTTGCCGAGGCGGTCGGAAAGCGCGCTTGGGCGGAGATTTCCCAGCTCAGGGCACTTGTCGGTCGTCGCCTGACACATCATTCCGGTGACGAGAGGGCGCTCGAACGTGCCCAGCGGACGCCGGCGAAAAGTGACGACGTTCAACGCCTCGCGGACATCATCCGGCGGCTCGTCGAAGATGATCCGGAATTCCGTGCAGAACTCAATTCCCTCGTCAGCGCGGCCGGAAAAGACTCCGCTTTTCACCCCATACTCGTGCAGCTGGCCGGTGGGGCCGAGATCGGGAAGCTGACGATATTCAATGGCCCGGTCAGCGGGGACATCTCCTTCTGAGAGGGGGAGCATGCACGAACAACGGCCGGTCAGCCTCGCCATCGGCGACGGCGCCGTCATCGGCAAGATCGCCATCGTCGGCACCGCCCTCGGCGATGTGGTCGTCGAGCGTGCCGACGGCGACGAGACGGAGATGAACCGCCGCCAGCTCCTGCGCCGCATCTCGTCCGGCCTCGGCCTGGGCGTGAGCGTCGCCTCGATCGAGGCGGTCGACTCCCTGCGTACGGTCGCCGAGGCCACCATCGAGCGCGGGGCCCTCTCGCCGCAGGTCCTCGACTCCTGGGAACACCGGATCAACGAGCACGTGCACGACTACGCGACCAGACCGGCCCGAGAGTTACTCCAGGACCTGATCATCGACTTCTCCGATCTGCAGGCGCTGCTCGACCGCTGCCGTTCACCGCGTACGGGCAAGATCCTGGTCCACCTGCTCGGCCGGGCCGCGGCGGTCATCGCGGTCGTCATCGACGACCTCGGCGCCACGCGTACCGCCCGCTCCTGGATGCGCACGGCCCGTACGGCGGCCGTCGAAGCCGGTGACCGGCCGCATGTCGCATGGACGCTGGCCCGGGAGGCGTTCTTCCTCCTGCACTACGGCCACTCGGGCCGTTCGGCCCTGGAGATGAGCCGGGCCGCGACGGCGGCGGCACGGGTGACCTGGTCGGCGCGGGTCATGGCACCGACCGTGGCGGCACGGGCACACGCCCGTCGCGGGGCCACACATGAGGCCATCGCCGCACTCGACGAGGCGGACCGCGCCTTCGAACACCTGGGGGCGGAAGCGACACAGGGGCTGTTCGGGTGGAGTTACCGGCAGATGACGTTCAGCGCGGGCAAGGCGCTGACGACCCTCGGCGAGACCCGTCGGGCGCTCGCCGCCCAGGATCGGGCACTGGCGCTGTTTCCCGCCGAGGAGGTCCTGGACCCGGCGTTGATCCGTCTCGACCGGGCCCAGGCACTCATCCGGGCCGGTGACGTCACCGAAGGCTGCCGGTTCGGCGCCGACACCCTGCGCGGGCTCCCGCCGGCGTTCCACTCGCCACTGATCGTGAGCTGGGCGGAGGAGGCGCTGAGCGTGGTGCCTCGTGTTCGTCGTGGTGTGGAGGTGGCGGATTTTCGCGCCGCGCTGGCGGGGGTCAGCGTGGGTTGACGACGTTCGTGGGAGTGCCGCCCAGGAAGGCCGCCACGTTCGCGACGCAGGTGTCGCCCTTGCGGCGCAGTGCCTCCGTGGTGTTGAAGCCGATGTGCGGAGTCAGGAGCACGCCTGGCGCGGAGGTCAGCCGGTCGTCGGGGTAGTGGATGTCATCGAGCGCGGCGCCGGCCAGGTGGCCGTCGCACAGGGCGTCGGCCAGTGCCCGCTGGTCGACCAGGCCGGCTCGCGCGGTGTTGATGAGATACGCTCCGGCGCGCATCGCCGCGAGCTCACGCCGTCCGATCAGCCCCCGCGTCGCGGGCGACAGCGGGGTGTGTAGCGAGACGACGTCGCTCTCTGCGAGAAGCGCGCCGAGGGGGCGGAACTCGACGCCGAGGTCGCCGGCCCGCCGGCCCGACATCGTGCGAGCGCACGCGAGGACGCGCATGCCGAAGGTCCCGGCCAAACGGGCGACCTCGGAGCCGATGTCGCCGATGCCGACGAGCCCCAGAGTCCTGCCGGCGAGTTCGATGCCCTCGAAGCCGCGCCAGGTGTATTCGCCCGACCTGATGCTGCGGTCCGCCGTCACGAGATGGCGGGTCAGCGCAAGCAGCAGCCCGATGGTGAGCTCGGCGACGGCCCGGCCGGCGTACGCGGGGACGTTCGCGATCGTGACGCCGTGCCGTGCGGCGGCGCCGACGTCGACGGAGTCGTGGCCGGTGGCCCACACCGAGATCATTCGCAGCCTCGGCAGGCGCCGGAACACCTCACCGTCCAGCACCGTCCAGCCGACGATCACAACGTCGGCGTCGGCGGACCGGGCCACCACCTCCTCGATGCCACACGGGCCCTCGGAGTAACCGGTCACCTCGCCGAGGGAGTCGAGCCGTTCGCGGTGCCGGTCACTGAACTCGACCTCGTCGAGGATCACGATCTTCACGCTCACGGCCGCCTCCAAGAACGTTGCTCAGAGTCGTTATACACATACGCACCGGAGCGGGAGGGTGTCGTTGTGCACGGGTCGCTCTCTGAGGTGAACGTGGTGAGTTATCCGGTCAGGGGGGTCGCTCCCGGTTCGCCGATACCCGGGATACGGGCCGCCGAGGTGCCCAGACCCGTGGGCAGGAACGAGAAGACCGGCCGGGGCACCTCGCCGCGGAGGCGGAGCAGCTCGGCCTCCGTGTAGCGGACGCACCTGCGGTGCCATTCGAGGATGCCGGACATCCACTCCTTGAGGTCGTCGGCGTGGCGGGTGAGGGCCTCGCGGACGTCGTCGTCCTGGTCCGCGAGCATCGCCGGCAGGTCGGACTCGACGAGGTGCTCGAACTCCTCCATGCGCGCCGTCATCAGCCGGGCCGTGATGTCACGCGCGGTCAACCGGTCGACGCCCAGGAAGTTTTCGATGACCAGGACGAGGTTGTGGACCTCGCCCTCGAATTCGATCTCCTTTTGGTAGGAGAACAGGTCGTTGGTGAAGCAGGCGTAGTCCTGCGCCGCGGTGTCCAGCTCGTGCATCACCCGCGTCCGGTAGAGCTCCGATGGCACCACGTCGGCGTGCGCGAGGCGGGCCAGGCTCCTGGTCAGGTCCGAGCCGAACGTCTTGCGGCGCATCTCCACGTAGTCGATCGGGTCGGGGACGCGGTTCGCCGCCTGGTTCGCCAGCTCCCACAGCCAGCTCGCCGTCATGTCCTCCACCGCCGTACGGAACTGCCCGCGCGCGTCGGCGCTCATCGGACCCGCCGTACGCCGCCACAGGTCGGCGAGGCCGCGCTCGATCGGGCCGGCCGGCTCGGGGATGACCCCGTCGTCGTCCAGCGGCATGAAGGCGGAGAGCCGGTCGTTGCAGGCCTTGGCCCCGGCCAGGTCGCGGGTCGCGCCGAACACCACCGGGAAGTAGTCGTCGCCGTAGGTGCCCCATGACAGCCAGTCGGTCGACAGGCGGAGCTGTTCGGGGCTCGCGTCGGCGTGGATCATCGCGGCGCAGTGCGCGAGGTCGATGCCGACGAAGCGCTCTTCGTCCCAGACGCCGCGGGCCTCCACGCCCGGCACCGAGTCGAAGAAGCCCATCCGCCGCGCCCAGTCCACCGAGTGGCTCCGCGCGTCGTCCAGGTGCGGGCTCGTACGGACCGGGAACGGCATGGAGAACGCGGGCAGCGGCAGATGGCCGACCGGCTGGTAGGGCCGGTGGGAGTGCTGCCGGAACCGGTGGCGCAGGCCGGTCGCGAGCGTCGCGGCGGAGGTGCCGAGGCCGGTCGGGCCGGAGGCCAGGCCGCCGTTCATGTAGCGGCTGGACCGCTCGTGCCACTCGTGACCGCCGGACTGCCAGTCCTGCAGGCCCTTGACGTAGGCGGCGACGGCGACCTGCTCGGGCACCGACGCGGCGCGGTCGGCGAGCAGACCGGGGATCTCGGTCAGCGCGGTGGTCTCGAACTGCTGCAGCCGTGAGGTCAGCAGGTCGTTGACCAGTTCGGCGGCGTCTTGGGTCGGGCAGTCGAAGAACCGCTCGAAGACCAGCACGGCGTTGGAGTTCTCGCCCTCTTCTTGGACCTCACGCTGGTAGGAGAACAGGTCGTTGCGCAGGTGGACGCCGTCGGCGAACGTGTCGGACAGGACCTGCAGCGGCCGGGTGCCGGCGAAGCGCGCGGGCACCTCGGCGCCCACCGCGTACTCCACGAGGTCGGCCGACCAGGGCGCGCCGCCGACCCGCCGCCGCATCTGGACGTACTCGATCGGGTTGGCGATGCGGCCGCGGTCGATGTTGTCCAGCTCCCACATCGACTCGACCATCAGGTTGTGGGTGCTGAGCGTGAATCGTGCGCGCCATTCGTCCGACATCGCGGGGACGGTGCGTTCCCATAGGTCTTTTAGTCCGGCTTCGGCGGCATTTTCCGGCTCTGGCGGGGTTTCGCCGTCCGCGGTCATGAAGAGCTCAAGCCGGTCGACGTATGCCTTCGCGGCGACGAGATCGCGGGAGTATTTGAACTCCTCGAGGAATTGGTCGTCGAAGAAGAACACCCAGACGTACCAGTCGGTGATCAGGTCGAGGGTGTCGCCGTCGCAGTCGGGGTGGGTGTAGGCGCACATCAGGCCGTAGTCCATGCGGGCGAGGTCGGTCTCGTCCCAGACGAGCCCGCCGCCGGGCTTCTGCGCGTCGAGCATGCCCATCTTGCGCGCCCAGGCCATGCTGTGCTGCCGGGATCGCTCCAAGTTTGGGTTGATTCGGGCTTGATATGGCATATAGAAGTCAGGCATCAGGAATGGCTGCATGAGGAAATGATTACCCGACGGGTGTGACGGTAATACCTGGATCAAGAAATGGTTTGGTTTGACGAGCGATATGCCGTTTTTGTCACGTCACGTGGCCCGATAGCGCAGGAGCGCGACGTCCCCGACGGCCCTGACTTCGACGAGCGTCATCCGGCGCCCCGGCCCGTGCGGGAACGTCCCGGGGTTGACGAACCTCGGCGCGTCCGCGTCGCCGACGAAGAAGGGCGCGATCGCGAGGTGGATCTCATCGGCCAGACCGGCGGTGAGGAACTGCGTGTGGACCGTACCCCCGCCCTCGACCATGAGCCGGCCGATGCCGCGTTCTCCCAGGTCGTCGAGGACCTCGGCCGGGTCGACGCGCTTCCCCAGCCCGACCACCTCGGCGAGGTCGCCCAGGCGTTCCTTGATCTCCGTCGCGGCGTCGTCGGGCGCGTAGACGAGCTTGTCGCCGCCGTGGTGCCAGAACCTGAGGCCGGGATCGAGGTCGCCACCGGCGGTGAGAGTGACCTTGAGCGGGTACGGCGGGAGGTTCCGCGCCTGCCGCGCGGCCCGGCGCTCGGGCGCGTTCACGAGCAACCGCGGATTGTCGCGCCGCAGCGTGGTGGCCCCGATCAGGATCGCGTCGCACCCGGCCCGTACCTGGTCGACCCGGTCGAAGTCGCAGGAGTTGGACAGCCGCAGCCGCTCGGGGGCGGTGTCGTCGATGTAGCCGTCGAGGGAGGTGGCGACGCTGAGCAGGACGTAGGGACGCATGCGACCGGTCCTCACCAAAGGGTCCTCACATAGTGACCGAGCCGGGCACCCGGAAACATTCCGCGAGAACGGCTCTTTTACAGCAGTAACGGGCCCGCGCGTTTGACGGTTCGAATGATGGGGGCGGTTTCCATCGACGTGACGTCCTCGATCGAGGCGAGCCGTTCGGTGAGGTAGCGGCTCAGATGGAGGGGATCACGGCAGTTCAGCGCCGCCACGAGGTTGGTTGGCCCGGTGGTCAGCGCGGCGAAGGCGATCTCCGGATGGCGGGCCAGCGCCTCGCCGACCGCGACCACGCTCGACGGCCGGGCGGCGATCCACAAACGGGCCTCGGTGCCGAAACCGGCCACCGCCGGCGGCAGGTCGAGCTGGTAGTCCACCACTCCGCCGCTGCGGAGCGCCTGCACGCGGCGCTTCACGGTCGTCTCCGACCAGCCGGTCGCGGCGGCGAGTTCGGCGTACGGGGCGCGGCCGTCCCGGTAGAGCGCCCGCAGCAGCGCCTTGTCGCCGTCATCGAGGTCGAGCGGCCCGTCCTCCGCCACCACCGGCGGCGGCCGGAGCCGGTCCACCTGCTCGGGGGACAGCCAGGCCAGGCCCTGCCAGCCGCCCGGCAGGACGAAACCGCGCAGCAGCAGGTGCGCGGTGACCGACACCACTCGGCTCGTACGGGGGAGTTTGTCCAGCAACAGGGCGTCCTGCTCCTGCGGGCCGCGGGTCCGCACCGTGCAGGACACCTCGGTGCCGCCCGACAGCAGATACACGAATGAGGTGTCGTCGCGGGCGGCGAGCGCCTGGGCGACCGCAGCTGCCGCGTCCGGGGTGCACCGCAGCCGTACGGTCCACTGAACGTGTCCCAGCCGGCCGCCGTTGACCAGGCCGACCACGCGGAGCGAGCCCTGCCCGCGCAGCCGCCGGTAGCGGCGGGCCACGGTGTTCTCCGAGACCCCGAGCACCTCGGCGATCGTACGGAACGGGGCGGGGCCGTCGATCTGCAGCGCGTGGATCAGACCTCGGTCGACGGAATCCACCTGTTCTTCCTTCTCCGGTGACGGTTTCCGGCAAGAATACGGCCCTGGCTGGGCCTGGCCTCCGTACGGGCGGAGGCTGACCGGCATGACGAACGTGATCCTCGCCGCCACCGGAAACGTCGGCCGCCAGATCGTCGCCCAGCTCGCCGGCCACGCCGCCGTACGGGCGGTCACCCGCGACCCCGCCGCCCTGCCGGGCTCGGTGTACGGCGACCTGTCGGCCCCTGACACGATCGCGGCCTGCGTGGAGGAGGGCGACGCGGTCTTCCTGCTCTGGCCGCTGCACACCGGACGGCTCCTGCCCGCCGTGGTGGACGCCATCGCCCGCCGGGCCGGGCGGGTGGTGTTCCTGGGCACGGGCGGAGTCCCCGACCTCGGGTTCGAGGAGCAGGAGAAGCTGATCCACGGCTGCGGGATCGCGTCCACGGTGCTGCGGCCGAGCACGTTCGCGGTGAACACGCTGTGGTGGACCGGCCAGATCCGTACCGGAGACGTCGTACGTGGGGCGTACGGCGCGTTGCCGATGGCGCTGATCCACGAGGCCGACATGGCCGCGGTCGCCGTCCGTGCGCTCACCGAGCCGGGGCACGACGATGCGACGTACGAGCTGACCGGCCCGGAGATCCTCACCCAGGCCGAGCAGGTCCGCGTCATCGGCGAGGTGCTGGACCGGCCGCTGCGCTGGGAGGGGCTCACCCGCGAACAGGCGCGCCTGCGCCTGCTCGCCGACGAGACGTTCCCGGACTCCTTCGTCGACGTGCTGCTCGACGGTTACGCCGCCATGCTCGCCGGGCCGCCGCCGACCCTCACGTCCACCGTCCAGGACGTCACCGGCACCCCGCCACGATCACTGCGTGAGTGGGTCGCCGACCATGCGGCCGACTTCGTTTGTCCTGGTCCGTGAGCTGTTGTAGCCTCAAAGTTGCGTTCTGTGGTTTGAAGCTCACTCTTTGAGTGACTCCCGCCACTCCAGACCCTCGGTGGCGCTCACACCCGTCGTGTTCGTGAGTGGAGGGTTCAGGAGCGTGTCAGGTAATGACGGATCGATCCGGGCGGAAAAACCCGCGCCCGTGGAGCGACTTGAGCGCGTGAGGCGGTTCCGGCCGGTGGCCGAGGCGTGTCCCGTCCGTTCGGTGATCGTCGATGACAGCGACCGCTTCCTCCAGGCGGCCTGCCGCATGCTGGCCGGGGACGGGTTCGCCGTCGTCGGCGCGGCCACCGACGGCGATCAGGGGGCGCGCCTGGTCGCCGACCTGTGCCCGGACCTCGCGCTCATCGATCTCTACCTGGGCGCGGCCAACGGCCTCGAACTGATCGCCGACCTCGTGGACTCGGGACTGGCCGAGCACACGTTCACCATCCTCATCTCGAGCTATTCCGACGAGGATCTTCGCAGCCTCTGCGAGTATGGCGTCGCCGACGGCTACCTGTCCAAGCCGGACCTGTCCGGCGACGCGGTCCGCGCCATCCTGCGTGGCGCGGCTCATGGGGCCGTCCCGACATAACGGATCACCTGCCGGGCCTCTTCGGGGTCGGTCACGACCGCGCCGGCGACCTCGGCGAGACGGCGGTTGCCGGTACGGGCGTACGCGCGGAGCACCGTGAACGCCTCGTCAGTGCTGATCCGCCCGTACGTGGACAGAACGCCCTTGGCCTGCTCGATGATCACCCGGCTGTTCAGCGCGCCCTGGAGCTGCTCGACGACGGTCTCACTCCGCGTCAGGGCGCGTTCCTGCAGGATGGAGATGGTCGTGATGTCGGCCAGCGCTTGGCCCAGCGTGAGGTCATCCGCTGAGAGAGGTGCGACGCCCGTACGGAAGAGGTTCAGCGTCCCGATGGTCGACTCGCGCAGCCGCATGGGCAGCGCGTGCACGGTCCGGAAGCCCTGTTCTTCCGCCACGGACACGAAACCGGGCCACCGGTCGCGCCATCGAGGCAGGTCAGCGGCGGTGACGGGCTCCCCGGTGTGGAAGCACTCCAGGCACGGGCCCTCCTGGTCGGCCTGCAGCTGGAACAGCTCCAGCATCTCGGCCTGTTCGTTCGAGGAGGCCAGCACCCCGAGATTGCCCTGCCCGTCGGTCAGCAGGAGCCCCGCCGCGGCGACATCGAGCAGGCGGACGCTGTGCCCGGCCAGACGATGCGCCATGTCGATCAGGTCATAGCCGACGACCATCGTGTCGGCGATATCGATGAAAGCCGCGGTCAACGCCGGCTCTCGCGTAGTCGGCATCTCCCTTCCCCCCTCTTCTCTATCGGGCGAGCCGCAGCCGCCCGGTCAGTACCTCCTCGGCGACTTCCTCCAACGGACGCGAGGAGCCGAAGGCATGTCCGCGCAGGCGGGCGAGCGCCTCACCGACGGAGATCCCGAGATCGGCGGCCAGCGCGCCGGTGGCCTGGTGGACCACCGCGTGGGTGCGCCAGGACAGGTCGAACAACGCGACCTCGTCCTCCCCACCGGCGACGTCGATGTTCAGGAGCGCCACCGTGACGGCGTCGGTCACCGCGAGGGCCTCCGCGATCTCCTCCAGCGGCCCGGCGCGAGCGCGGTAGCAGTCGAGCACGCCGATGCCGATCACCCCGATCTGCAGGGGAAACGCGAAGACGGCGGCGACCCCGGACCCTTCCGCCTCCCACGTGAACATCGGCCACCGAAGCTGCGCCTCGTGGGTCTGCAGGTCCGGCACGAGAACCGGCCGCCCGGCGACGAACGCCGACACGCACGGCCCCTCACCGAACCCGAACTGCCATTCCTCGATCCGCGCGCCCCGCTCGTCACTGGCGCCGACGAGCACGCGCCCGTCCGGCCGGTCCTTGGGCATGAGGGACAGGCCGACCCCGTCCACCGGCAATGCCGCCCGACAGGCCCGGCACAACCTCTCCGGGATGTCCGCGGTGCCCGGAGGGTCGGCCACGATGTCCGCCAGCGCTCCCGCCAGCCGTATCCGATCAACCGCCATACGAGCCGCCTCCCGGCCGAACCGTATGTATCCGGTTACTTACAGTGTACGTTCCGTACGCCGCCGGCGGTCACATTCCTCCGCTGCGACCGGTCAGGGGAGTGACAACCTCAGCCGACGTCATGGGGGATGCGTTCCGATGTCCAACAAACCCGCGATCGCCTACTGGATGATCAGCTTGCCCGTGCTCCTGGAGACGGGAGTCGGCGCGGAGTGGGACCTCGCGCGGATCAAGTACACGCGCGACATCTTCGAGACGATTCACTTTCCGCTCTACTTCCTCACGATCCTGGGCATCGCCAAGGTCCTCGCCGTGCTCGCGCTGCTCGCTCCGCGCCTCCCGCGCCTGAAGGAGTGGGCGTACGCCGGGGTGTTCTTCGTCTACGCGGGAGCGACCGCCGCCCACCTCGCCGTTCGCGACGACGCGGGAATCGTCATGCCCCTCGTCTTCGCCGCGCTGACGCTCGTCTCCTGGGGCCTGCGCCCTCCATCGCGCCGAGACCCCGCCCCGCTACGTCTCCGGCCCTCCGTTCGACCGACGCGGGCCCCGTCACCTCTAAAGTGACACGGGGGGTTTTGATGATTAGTGCGCGTATTGAGGAGTTCGTCCGTACCAAGGACGTGGCGGCGCTGACCGCCGACCTGCGGGCGGCGGGCGGTCCACTGGTCGAGCCGGCCGGTGCGGACGTGCTGGTGACGTTCGTGTGGATCGGGCCCCAGCGGCAGGTGTCGGTGCGGGGCGCCGAGGTCTTCGCGGACCCGACGGCGATGTCGCTCCCCATGGTCCGGGTGCCGGGCACCGACGTGTGGCACCTCGACGTTCGCGCCCCGCGTGGCATCACGACCGTCTACCAGTACGTGGTCGACGATCCGTTCCTCGACGCGGACATGGACGACCTGGCCCTGATGGGCCGCCTGGCCGACGAGTCGCGCGACCGCTCCTACGCCGACCCGTTCAACCCGCGGCGGCTGTACCCGAAGGCCGCCGTACTGGGCGGCGTCGAGGAGACCGACGAGGCCCGGTGGGACTCGGTGCTGGAACTCCCGGGCGTGGAGCCCGCACCGTGGTTCGACGGCCCGGCGCCGGCGCTGGATGAGCACCGCTTCACCTCGGCCGCGCTCGGCGGCGAGCGTACGGTCTCGGTGTACGCGCCGGCGGACGCCCGGTCGCTGGTGGTCCTGCTCGACGGCGAGTCGTGGCTGTCGGCGGCACGTCTGCACGCCGGCCTCGCGTCCCTGATGGAGTCGGGCGCCATGCCGCCGGCGGTGGTGGCGTTCGTGCACAACCCGCCGGACATGAGGAAGGCCCGGATGACCGAGATGGCGTGCCACTCGGGCCTGACCACGATGCTGGCGGACGAACTGCTGCCGCTGCTGCGGTCCCACTATGACGTGCCGGGCGACGTGGTCGTCGGCGGAAGCAGCCTCGGCGGTCTGGCCGCGTGCTTCGCGGCGTACGAGCGTCCGGAGGTGTTCGACGCCGTACTGTCGATCTCGGGCAGCCACTGGTGGGGCTACCTTCCGGAGCCGGGCGGCTGGGGCCGCGACGGCGAGCCGGAGTGGCTGACGCGCCGCTTCGCCGACGCACCGCGGGCCCGGACCCGCTTCTGGATCGACGTCGGTGTGCTGGAGACCGGCGCGTCACCGCTGTACCCCGGCACCGACCATCGTGGGGCCAACCGTCACCTGCGTACGGTCCTGCGTGCCAAGGGTTACGACGTCACCTACTACGAGGCCCCGGGCGGCCACGACTCCGCGACCTTCCGGCGCAGCGCGGTGCGGGGCCTTACCGCCCTGCTCACCCCGGCGAGCTGACCCGCCGGGGAGTCGTTCTCAGCGGCGGTGGACGCTGACGGCATAGCCGCCGCCGTCGTACGGGTCGGCGTCCCAGGTGGCGAAGCGGTCGACGAAGGTGAGGCCGGCCCCGGCGCAGTAGGCGTCGTACTCCGGCAGCGTGATGCTGGGCGGTACCGGCAGGTGGGCCTGATCCAAGCCGAATCCGGCGACCAGCAGACCGCCCGGGCGCAGGGCCGAGGTCAGGCGGCCGACCACCGTGGCCTCCGTGCCGGCGGCGAGAAGCGGGAAGATGTTGCCGGCGGCGACCACGAGATCGAAGTCCGCGGCCGGGTCGAGCTCCGCCAGGTCGGCCTGGATCCAGGGCAGTCCCGGCGCCTCCTTCCGCGCCACCGCCAGCATGGACGCGTCGAGATCCACTCCGACACAGTCGTACCCGAGCTCCGCGAGGCGGATCGCGACTCGCCCGGTACCGCATCCGGCGTCCAGTACCCGGGCTCCGGCGGGCACGAGCGCGGCGCAGAACCGCGCCTCACCGTGCATGTCCTTACCGCTCCCGGCCAGGGCCGCGAACCGCGTCGCGTAGTCCTCTCCGGACGTCCCACCGGTCAGCTCTTGCCAGCGACTCATGAGGGAAGCATAGAGAGCGGCCATGAGAAGAGGGCCCGTGCCGACTCGGCACAGGCCCTCTTGTGGTGGATCACATCAGGACGAAGGAGAAGCCCAGTTTCGTCCTGCGGAGTTCCCAGCATCCGTCCCAGTCGAGCGCGAACCGGTTGCGCCGGGCGATCAACGGGTCGAGCAGGGTTGCCGCGACGAGGGAAGGCGAGTTGGCCGAGTAACCGGCCAGCAGGCCGGCGGGCAGCGAACGGACCGGGACGCGCTCGTGGACGGTGAGTTTGCCGGTCCGGCCGCAGGAAACGCAGCCGACCAGGAGCCAGACGTGGAGAAGCTTGCCGTTGGCGTTGACGCGGAACCTGCCGTTGCCGGTGGTGGCGTGGCCGGAGGGGCAGGCCACACATCGGAGGGCGAGCAGAGGCAGGCGGGTACGCCGCACCACCCAGGGCAGCACGATATGGGGATGTGAGGACATGATCTCTCTGCAGACCTGACGAAGAGCACGGAGAACAGAGCCGACGGCGTCGTCGGCGACCGGTGCGCGGGAAGGTGTCAGGTCTAAAGAGCAGGCGGCGTCATGCGCGCGAGGTCCTCACGTAGGGGTGGGGAACCCAAATCAGGCGACCGCCATCCGAGAGATCCACTCGTTTTCGCGGCCGGCCCGCCTCCACCCGGCCCTGCTGCGAAAATCAAAAATGGGGCTCCGAAGCGAAGCTTCGAAACCCCATCTGAACTGCTAGGTCACACTGTCGGGGTGGCGGGATTCGAACCCACGACCTCTTCGTCCCGAACGAAGCGCGCTACCAAGCTGCGCTACACCCCGGTGGCCACAGATCGCCTACAGCGCCTGCGCCGGGCTCTACTCTAGCGGACGTTCACCCCTGCCCGCGCCCTGGTGCGCCATCCCCCGGCACCAAGGTCAGCAGCGACGCCTCGGGCGGGCAGCAGAAGCGGACCGGCGCGTACGGTGACGTGCCCAGCCCGGCCGACACGTGCAGCCAGGACTCCCCGTTGCGGTGCAGGCCCTTGACCCGTGAGCGTTCGATGCCGCAGTTCGTCACCAGGGCGCCGTAGAGGGGCACGCACAGCTGACCGCCGTGCGTGTGCCCGGCCAGCAGGAGCCGGTAGCCGTCCGCCGTGAAGCGGTCCAAATTGCGCGGCTCCGGTGAGTGCAGCACTCCGATGCTCAGCATGTCCGGTGACACCGCGCCGGCGATCTGGTCGTAGCGGTCCTTGCCGATGTGGGAGTCGGCGACACCGCCGACCTGCACCTCCGTCGAGCCCACCTTCAGGCTGCCGACGTGGTTGTTCAGGTCCAGCCAGCCGGCGGCGGTCAGGGCCGCGCCCAGCTCCTCGTACGGTAGGTCGGGCACCGTACGGACGTTGTAGTCCTTGCGGCTCGTACGCCAGAGGTAGCGCGCCGGGTTCTTCGGCACCGGGGAGAACATGTCGTTCGAGCCGTACACGAACACGCCGGGGCGGTCGAGCAGCGGGCCCAGCAGCTCCAGGAACGGGCCGATCGC
This sequence comes from Actinomadura sp. DC4, assembly GCF_030406325.1. Lineage (GTDB taxonomy): Bacteria > Actinomycetota > Actinomycetes > Streptosporangiales > Streptosporangiaceae > Actinoallomurus. The sequence continues at coordinate 40,549 of NZ_JAUEQY010000010.1, forward strand.
GTCAGGATGAGAGATCGAGTCGCCGGTGTTGACCACGAGGTCGGGCTCGAGGGAGTCGAGGGCGGCGACCCACTTGATCAGGCGGCGGCGGCCCGGTGTCAGGTGGGTGTCGGAGATGTGCAGGATCTTCAGAGGCCGCTGGCCCGGAGCGAGGACGGGTACGTCATAGCGGCGCAGGCGGAACCAGTTGCGTTCGACGACGGACGCGTAGCCGATTCCGGCGACGCCGGCGCCGAGTACTCCCAGGGGGACGGCGTATCTCTTGTGCACCCATCCATCGTGCCAGACCCGAAGACCGGTTTATTGGAAAGCACCACAGCGCCAGGAAGGGCAAGATTAATGACCATGTTGAAGGAGAAGCTGCGGACCGACCTGTCGGTCGCGATGAAGGCGCGTGACGAGGTTCGCACCCGTACGCTCCGTATGGCCTTGACGGCGCTCACGAATGAAGAGGTCTCGGGCAAGCAGGCGCGTGAGCTGTCCGACGACGAAGTCGTCAAGGTGTTGCAGCGTGAGGCCAAGAAGCGCCGCGAGGCGGCGGAGGCGTTCGCCGGCGCCGGCCGTACGGAGCAGGCCGAGGCGGAGCGGGCCGAGGGTGTGGTGCTCGACGAGTACCTCCCGACGCAGCTCGGTGACGCCGAGCTGACCGAGCTCGTCGCCGCCGCCATCGCCGAGACCGGAGCCGAGGGGCCACGGGCGATGGGGCAGGTCATGAGGGTCGTGACGCCCAAGGTCGCGGGCCGCGCCGACGGACGCCGGGTCTCCGGAGAGGTCAAGCGCCAGCTCGCGGGCTGAAAACCGAAGACGCCCTTGTACGCCGCGGCGTACGAGGGCGTCCCGTTCAGTAGTTCTAGTTGAACGGCCAGATGCCCCCGCGCCTTCGCCTGCGCGGCTTGGAGGCCGGGCCGTTGCCGTTGCTCACGAAGATGACGACCGAGGTGTCCTTGTCGGCCTTCACCCCCGAGCTCGGCGAGGTGTAGGCCACGGTGCCCTTGCGCTGGCTGGAGTCGATCGCGCGCGGCGAGACCTGCACCGAGAAGCCGGCGTTCTGGATCTGGCGGGTCGCGTCGGTCACCGACAGACCCCGGACGTTGGGTACGCGTGCCTGGTCCAGGTTGCCGAAGTCGTCGACCGGTGTGTGGAACGAAGATGGCTTCGTGTCCTGCAGCGCCGACCGCATCGAGGCCTGCCAGATGGCGCCGACGTTCGCGCCGTAGATGCCCGGGCTCGGGTTGCCGAAGGGCGCCGCCGGGTCGCCGTACCAGACGGCGGCCGAGAGGTCGGGGGTGTAGCCGGCGAACAGCGCGCACGAGTGGGCCTCGCAGGTGCCGGTCTTGCCCGCCGCCGGCCGCCCGATACCCCTGCCGCGGCCCGTGCCGCTCGTAAGCACGCCCTGCAGGATGCGGGTGACCTCGTCGGCCACGCTCGAGTCGACCGACTTGCCGCACTTGGCCTGGGGAACCTTGATCTTCTTGCCGTCGGCGTCGGTGACGTCGTTGATGGCCACCGGGGTGCAGTACTGGCCGCGGGCGGCGAAGCCGGCGTACGCGGCGGCGAGGTGGGTGACGTCGATGTTGTTGGTGCCGAGCACCTGGGAGGGCACCTGCTGGAGCGCCTGGCCGTTGGCCTGCTTCATGCCGAAGGCGGTGGCCATCTTCGAGGCCTCGCACAGCCCGACCCGTTGTTCCAGGTAGGCGTAGAACGTGTTGATCGAACCCCACGTGCCGGTGTCGAGGTTGGCCGACTTGCGCTTGGAGGTCTCGGCGTTGCTCAGCGTCCAGGGCTCGAAGTGGTTGCCCTTGCAGTCGGTGAACCCGCTGACCGTCGTGCTGTTCGGCGCCGGCAGGGTGGTGCCGACGCTGTAGCCCTTGTTGAGCGCGGCGGCGAGCGTGAAGATCTTGAAGGTCGACCCGGCGGAGTAGCCGCCGTTGCCGCCGTGGGCGTAGTCCGCGGCGAGGTTCAGGGTCGTCTGGCCCTTCCCCTTGTGATCGCCATAGTCCTTACTGACCACCATCGCCTTGATCTCGCCCGTGCCGGGCTTGACCATCGCCTCCGTGGCCGTCTTGCTCCGGCTGGGCCGCAGGTCGAGTGCGCGCTGCGCCGCCTTCTGGTCCTTCATGTCGAGCGTCGTACGGATCGTGAGGCCGCCGCGGTAGAGCAGGCGCTCGCGGTCGGCCGAGGTCTTGCCGAAGGCGGAGTTGCCGAGGATCTCGTCCTTGACGTACTCACAGAAGAAAGGAGCCTTGCTGTCCGCGCAGTCGGTCTTGGGCTTCTTGATGTGCAGCTTGATCGGCTCGGCGGCCGCGGCGTCGGCCTGCTGCTTGGTGATGATCTTCAGGTCCGCCATGCGGTTGAGCACGATGGTGCGCCGGTCCGTGGCGCCCCTCGGGTTGAGCTCGGGGTCGAAGGCGTACGGGCTGTTGGTGACGCCCGCGAGCAGCGCGGCCTCGGAGAGGGTGAGCTCGGAGGCGTTCTTGCTGAAGTAGTACTGCGAGGCCGCCTGGACGCCGTACGCGCCGGAGCCGAAGTAGGCGATGTTGAGGTAGCCCTCGAGGATCTGGTCCTTGGTCAGGCGTTTCTCGACGTTGACGGCGTACCGCAGCTCACGGAGCTTGCGCCCGAAGTTGGGCGCTTTCGCCGCCTCCGCGTCCTTGTCGGTCTTGGCGTTCTCCACCAGGAGGTTCTTCACGTACTGCTGGGTGAGCGTCGAGCCGCCCTGCTTGATGCCGCCGTCCTGCGCGTTGGTGACGAGCGCGCGGAAGGAGCCCTTCGCGTCGAGGGGGCCGTGCTGGAAGAACCGCGCGTCCTCGATCGCGACGATGGCCTTCTGCATGATCGGTGCGACCTGGCCGAGGCTCACCGACTCGCGGTTGTGGAAGTAGAACTGCGCGATGACCTGGCCGTCCGCGGAGTACACCGTCGTACGCTCGGGTGGCGGCTTGAGGCTGAAGTCGTCCGGCATGCTCTGGAAACTGTCGGAGGCGTCCCGCGCCGCCATGCCCACACTGCCCACGCCCGGCAGGGCGAGGAGACCGACCAGAACCCCGGCGAAGGCAGCAGCCCCGAGAAGTCGCAGCAGCTTGACGATCACGCGTTCCTGATCTTCCCTCGCACCCATCACGCGACATAGGTTACGCGGGACGAGAGGTGCATTTGGCGCACCTCCCCCCAGACGGATGACTAGTTCGTTGCCGTCGGATGGCCCGGAGGGGCTATTTCGAGAATGGACCCATCGGGGGCTGTTGAATCCACCCGCTGTTCCGTAAGTTCTTCCCCACGGCTTTCGTATGGCGGCCTGACGTCCGCGCCCGTCCGGCCGGGGCTTCGCAACGACATCCGACCAAGGGGAGTGGGGCCAAGATGTGGATCACAGACTGGACCGCCCGCGCCGCCTGCCGTAACGCGGATCCCGACGCGTTGTTCGTGCAGGGCGCCGCTCAAAACCGGGCGAAGCTGATCTGCCGTGGCTGCCCTGTGCGCACCGAGTGTCTCGCAGACGCTCTGGACAACCGGATCGAATTCGGTGTCTGGGGCGGCATGACCGAGCGCGAGCGTCGGGCACTGTTGCGGCGACGTCCTGACGTGACGTCATGGCGTGAGCTGCTCGAGACCGCCAAAGAGCAGTACGAGAAGACCCAGGACCCAGAAGAAGAGCTCGTCGCGAGCTGAGCGCCGCCGGCCTGACCGCCGACGCGTGCGGTCAGGCCGCGGGCTCGCCGGCTTCGCCCGCGAGGTCTCCCGCGATGTTCCGCAGGCCCTCCAGGTCGTGCACGTCCTCGGCCATCGCGCCGACCGTCGCGACCGGCACCCTCGGGTGCGATGAGGTGAAGCTCTCCCGCAGCCGCGTCTCCCGCGCGGTGACGTGCATCCGCTCGGCGTGCAGCCGCAGCAGTGCCGTGGTGAGCTGGTGGTTGCCGCGCGACTCGAGCGTCTCCGCCGCCGCCTCGCTGCGTACCGCCGACAGGTGGGACGCGTCCGAGCGGTGCACCCGGTTGACGACCAGGCCGGCCAGCGGCATGTGCTCTTCGGCGAGACGCTCCACGAAGTAGGACGCCTCGCGCAGTGCGTCGCGCTCGGGCGCGGCCACGACCAAGAAGGCCGTGCCGGGAGCCTGCAGCAGTTTGTACGTCTGGTCGGCGCGCTCGCGGAAGCCGCCGAACATCGTGTCGAAGGCCAGCACGAACGTCTGCATGTCCTTGATGAGCTGACCGCCGAGGACCTTCGTGATGACGCTGGTGAACATCCCGAACCCGGCGGTCACGACCTTCATCCCGAACCGCCCGCCGGCCTTGGCCGGGGCCATGAGCACCTTGATGAGCCGCCCGTCGAGGAAGCGGCCCATGCGCTCGGGGGCGTCGAGGAAGTCCAGTGCCGAGCGCGACGGCGGGGTGTCCACGATGATGAGGTCCCACGCGCCGGAGCGGTGCAACTGGCCGAGCTTCTCCATCGCCATGTACTCCTGAGTGCCCGAAAGGCTGGAGGACAGCGACTGGTAGAAGGGGTTGGCCAGGATCTGCTGGGCCCGGTCGGCGTCGGAGTGCGCCTCGACGATCTCGTCGAAGGTGCGCTTCATGTCGAGCATCATCGCGTGCAGCTCACCCTCGGCGCCCTCGACCGGGCGCGGGGTGTTGTCCAGCTCGGTCAGCCCGAGCGCCTGCGCCAGCCGGCGGGCCGGGTCGACGGTGAGCACGACGACGTCACGGCCGCGCTCGGCCGCGCGTACGCCGACGGCGGCGGCGGTCGTGGTCTTGCCCACGCCGCCGGACCCGCAGCACACGATGATCTTCGTGTCCGGGTCGTCGATCAGCGTGTCGATGTCGAACGCCGGTGGGGTCTTCACGCCGCGCCCTGCTTTCTGAGCTCGTCGGCGAACTCATGGAGCCCGGCCAGGTCCATGCCGTCGCTGAGCAGCGGCAGCTCGTACTGCGGGACGTCGGCGTCGGCCAGCCGGGCCAGCTCGCGCTCTTGCAGCATCGCCCGGCGCGCGTGGTCGCCCGCCTCGTCGGCGAGGGCCTGCGCGATCTCCGCGGCGTTGTCCTCCAGGCCGGCCGCCTTCACGCCCATCCGGATCGCCTCGACGTCGAGCTCGCCGGACAGGGCCGCGTCCAGGTCGGCGTCCAGCAGGATCGGCGGGCGCACCATGTTGACCATCAGGCCGCCGACCGGAAGGCCGAGGTCCCGCAGGTCGGAGATGCCGTCGACGGTCTCCTGGACCGGCATCTCCTCCAGCAGCGTGACGAAGTGGACGGCGGTCTCCGGGCTGCGGATGACCTTCATCACCGTGTCGGCGTGGTGGCGGATGGGGCCCATCTTGGCGAGCCCGGCGACCTCGGCGTTGACGTTGAGGAAGCGGCTGATGCGGCCGGTCGGCGGGGCGTCCATCACGACGGCGTCGTAGATGAAGTGGCCCTTTTTGTCCTTGCGGCGTACGGCCTCGCTGGCCTTTCCGGTGAGCAGCACGTCACGCAGGCCGGGGGCGATCGTGGTCGCGAAGTCGATGAGGCCGAGCTTGGTGAGCGCCTTTCCCGCACGACGGAGGTTGTAGAACATCTCCAGGTATTCGAGCATCGCCTCTTCGGGATCGACCGCCAGGGCGTACACATCGCCGCCCTCGGGGGCCACCGCGACCTTGCGTTCCTCGTACGGCAGTGGCGGGCAGTCGAAGAGCTGGGCGATGCCCTGCCGCCCCTCGACCTCGATGAGCAGGACCTTTCGGCCGCCGGCGGCCAAGGCCAGCGCGAGTGATGCGGCCACGGTCGTTTTTCCCGTGCCGCCCTTGCCGGTGACCACGTGCAGGCGCACGCCGTCCCAATCGGTGTCTCTCGCCCTCACTCTTGCGAGGCTATCGTCCGGCTCGGCGGCCCTTCCCGGCGAGTGCAAGTGACGTCTGACACGCCTGCCCCGCGGAGGACTACTGTCGGACATGGAGGGAATCGGCCGGCAGAAAGGTGAGTCCTGTGGCTGAAGCGGCGTTCATTCTCCTGGCAATCATCGCGTTCCTGGTTTTTCTGGTCGTTGTCGCGTCGGTAAAAGTCGTGCAACAGGTGGAACGAGGCGTGGTGTTCCGGCTCGGTCAGGTGCAGCCGCAGTTCCGCGCGGCAGGTCTGACCTTGATCTTTCCGGTGATCGACAGGATGACCAAGGTCAACATGCAGACCGTCGCCATGGGCGTACCCGCCCAGGACGGCATCACGCAGGACAACGTGAGTGTCCGGGTCGACGCGGTCGTCTACTTCCGGGTCATCGACCCGGTGAAGGCGATCGTCAACGTGCAGAACTACAACTGGGCCATCTCCCAGGTGGCGCAGACGTCCCTGCGATCGGTGATCGGCCAGTCCGACATGCAGCAGCTGCTGTCGGATCGCGAGACGATCAACATCGAACTCCAGCGGATCATGGACCAGGCGACCGAGGCGCCCTGGGGCGTCAAAGTCCAGCGCGTCGAGATCAAGGACGTCTCGCTGCCCGAGGGCATGAAGCGGTCCATGGCGCGGCAGGCCGAGGCCGAGCGGGAGCGGCGGGCGCGCATCATCACCGCCGACGGTGAGTTCCAGGCGTCCAAGCGCCTGGCAGCCGCCGCCGAGGTCATGGCCCAGGACCCCGCGTCGCTGCAGCTTCGTCTGCTGCAGACCGTGGTCGAGGTCGCGGCCGAGAAGAACAGCACCCTTGTGATGCCCTTCCCGGTGGAGCTCCTGAGGTTCTTCGACCGGGCCGCGGGCGGCGACCGGACGTCGCGTGAGGGCAACCCGCGTACCGACCTCGCCGAGCGGCTCGCCAAGGCAGAGGAGGAACTGGCCAAGGCCGACGAGCCGACCTCGATCGCCTCCGCCGACGAGGTGCCGCCCGTGCCCGGCCTGGACCCCGGTCCGGGCGTCCCGACCGAGGAGCGGCCGAACGGCGCGCGGCGGGATGAGAGTGACGCCTGATCGCTAGGGTTTCCTCCATGACTAAGTGGGAGTACGCCACCGTTCCGCTGCTGGTCCACGCGACAAAGCAGATTCTCGACAATTGGGGTGACGACGGGTGGGAGCTCGTCACCGTCATCCCCGGCCCCAACCCGGAGAACCTCGTCGCCTACCTGAAGAGGGAAAAGGCATGAGCACTCCTGAGGAGCGGCTGGCGGAGCTCGGCCTCGAGATCCCCGAGGTCGCGGCCCCGCTGGCCTCGTACGTCCCGGCCGCACGTTCCGGCGCGTACGTCTACACCTCGGGGCAGCTGCCGATCGTCAAGGGCGAGCTGGTCGCGACCGGCAAGGTGGGTGCCGAGATCGAGCCGGAGCGCGCCGCCGAGCTGGCCCGCACCTGTGCGCTCAACGCGATCGCCGCCGTACGCGCCGAGGTCGGGGAGCTGTCCCGCGTACGGCGCATCGTCAAGGTCGTCGGCTTCGTGGCCAGCGCACCGGACTTCTACGGCCAGCCGCAGGTGATCAACGGGGCGAGCGACCTGCTCGGCGAGGTCTTCGGCGACGCGGGCACGCACGCACGCAGCGCAGTCGGGGTCGCCGTGCTGCCCCGTGACGCGCCGGTCGAGGTAGAGCTCATCGCCGAAGTCGAATAGCTTTCGGTCGGACACCCCCGCTCCGGCGGGGACCGACCCGAAGCGAGGAGGCGCCTTGGCGGACGCACCTGGCCTCCGGCTGCCCGACCGGCTGGCCGAACGCGCACGAGACATCAGCGAGGGAAAGGTGGAGGCGGCCGCGCCACGCGACGCCTCCACCGTGATCCTTCTTCGCGACTCATCCAACGGCCTGCTGGTCTACCTCCTCCGTCGCGTCTCCTCGATGAAGTTCGCGCCGGGGGCGTACGTCTTTCCCGGCGGTTCGGTCGATCCGCGCGACGGCGACCTCGCGGTCGGGTGGTCCGGCCCGTCCGCGGCCGAGTGGGGCGGCGCCTTCGGGGCCGGCGAGACGCTCGCCCGCGAACTCGTGTGCGCCGCCGTACGCGAGACGTTCGAGGAGTCCGGCGTGCTGCTCGCCGGGCCGGCCCCGGACGCGATCGTGCCGGACACCAGCGGCGACGACTGGGAGGCCGACCGGCAGGCGCTCCTGGACCGCTCCCAGTCCCTCGCCGAGCTCCTGGCCCGGCGCGGCCTGGTGCTGCGCGGCGACCTGCTGCGCCCATGGGCGCACTGGATCACGCCGGAGATCGAGGAGCGCCGCTACGACACGAGGTTCTTCGTCGCCGCGCTCCCGGACGGCCAGCGCACCCGCGACGTCAGCACCGAGTCCGACCGGGTGACGTGGGTACGGCCCCGCGACGCGGTGTCGGCGGCGCGGGGCGGCGACATGCCGATGCTCCCGCCGACCCTGGTGACGCTGACCGAGCTGTCCGCGTACGACTCGGTCGCGGAGGTCCTGGCCGCGGTGCGCAGCGTACGGCCTCGTCTGCCACAGGCACGCGTCACCGGCGACGGCGTCTTCCTCATCCTGCCGGAGGACGTGTCATGAAGATCGACGGGATGGGCACGGACCGGGCGTCGTGCCTGCTGGCCCCGAACCCCACGCCGATGACCCTCGACGGCACCAACACGTGGATCCTGCGCGAACCGGGCGCGGAGCGGTCGGTCGTCGTCGACCCGGGCCCCGACCACGAGGAACACCTGAACCGGGTCGCCTCGACCGCCGGACAGGTCGCGCTCGTCCTGCTCACCCACGGCCATCCGGACCACGCGGAGGGCGCGCGGAGGTTCGCCGAGCTGGCGGGCTCGGTCCCCGTACGCGCGCTGGACCCCGTCCACCGCCTCGGCGAGGAGGGCCTGGCCGAGGGCGACGTGGTGGAGCTGGACGGCCTGGAGGTGCGGGTCATGGAGACGCCGGGCCACACGCCGGACTCCCTGAGCTTCTGGCTGCCGGCCGACGAGGCGGTGCTCACCGGCGACACGGTCCTCGGCCGCGGAACGACGATCGTGCAGCGGCTCGGCGACTACCTGACCTCGCTGGACCGGCTACGCGCGATGGCCGAGGGTACCCGGGTGATCCTGCCCGGCCACGGCTACAAGCTCGACGACCCGGTGGGCGCGCTCGACTTCTACATCGATCACCGGCGCGAACGCCTCCAGCAGGTGGAGGACGCCCTGGCCGCCGGCGACCGTACGGCACGCGAGGTGGTCGAACGGGTGTACGCCGACGTCGACCGCGCCCTGTGGCCGGTCGCCGAGGCCTCTGTACGCGCCCAGCTCGACTATCTGGCCGAGCGCGGGGTCTCCTAGCGGGAGCGCTTGCGGAGGCGTTCGATGTCGAGGACCTGGACGGCGCGGGCCTCGATGCGGAGCCAGCCGCGCTGGGCGAAGTCGGCCAAGGCCTTGTTGACCGTCTCGCGGGAGGCGCCGACGAGCTGGGCGAGCTCCTCCTGCGTCAGGTCGTGGTGGACGTGCAGGCCGGTCTCGGTGGGCTGGCCGAAGCGCTCGGCCAGGTCGAGCAGGGCCTTGGCGACGCGGCCCGGCACGTCGGTGAAGACGAGGTCGGCCATGATCTCGTTGGTGCGCCGCAGCCGCTGGGCGAGGGCCCGCAGCAGGTGGATGCCGATCTCGGGGTGGCCCTTGAGGAACGGCCACAGGTCGGTGTGGCCGAGCGCGGCCAGCCGTCCCTCGGTCACCGCGATGGCGCTGGCCGTACGGGGACGGGGGTCGAACAGCGACAGCTCGCCGAACATCTCACTCGGCCCCAGCACGCTGAGGAGGTTCTCCCGGCCGTCAGGGGCCGTACGGGTAAGCTTGATCTTGCCTTCGAGGATGACGTAGAGGCGGTCGCCCTCCTGGTCTTCGGAGAACAGCGTCTGACCACGTGACAGCTGGACTTCTGTGACGGTGGCACGCAGCGCTCTGGCCCCCTCTTCGTCGAGCGCCTCGAAGAGTGGTGCGCGGCCGAGAACCTCGACGTCGCGGTCGTTCACGTTTCCTCCTCGGTAACCATCGAGCATAAGTGTGACGCACGTCGCAGTGTGAAGGTGAGGCGGCCCCCCTTTTTTTCTCCTACGCCCTGCGACGTGGACCAGCGTCCCATCTCGTCCCGTTAAGTCCGGACTCGGCCCACCTGCAGAGTCGTGCCGCCGGAGGCGGGCCTGGACTCCGCGGCGTCCGTACGCCTCGTGCGGACCCGCACACGCGCCGGACGAGCGCGGCCGACCGGGCATCGGTCCCGCCCCGACGCTCTACTCTGGCAGGCATGGCGACGGAAGTGACCCCGCGAGCGCGGGCTCGCAAGTGGCAGGCGGAGACGCGGCTGGGGCTGGTACGCCGGGCGCGGAAGATCAACCGGATCCTGGCCGAGACCTATCCCGACGCGCACTGCGAGCTGGACTTCGAGAGCCCCTTCCAGCTCCTGGTCGCCACGGTCCTTTCGGCGCAGACCACCGACAAGCGGGTCAACCTCACGACGCCGGCGCTGTTCGCCAAGTACCCCTCGGCCGACGACCTGGCCGCCGCCAACCCCGAGCACGTCGAGGAGATCCTGCGGCCCACCGGCTTCTTCCGCGCCAAGACCAAGTCCGTGATGGGGCTGTCCGCGGCGATCCGCGACGACTTCGGCGGCGAGGTCCCCCGGACCCTGGAGGAGATGGTCAAGCTCCCCGGGGTCGGCCGCAAGACCGCGAACGTCGTGCTCGGCAACGCCTTCGACGTGCCGGGCCTGACCGTCGACACGCACTTCTCCCGGCTGGTCAAACGCTTCCGCTGGACCGCCGAGACCGACCCGGTCAAGATCGAGTACGCCATCGGCGAGCTGATCCCCCGCAAGGACTGGACGATCCTGTCGCACCGGCTGATCTGGCACGGCCGCCGGATGTGCCACGCGCGGCGGCCGGCCTGCGGCGTCTGCCCGCTCGCCCCGCTCTGCCCCTCCTTCGGCGAGGGCCCGACCGACGAGAAGACGGCGAGCAAGCTGGTACGGCCGGGTCCGTTCTCGTGACGGAGTATCCCGACTGGTTGCGCGAGTTCGTGGCGGCGGCACCTGCGACCGAGGTGCCCGATCACTTCCGCCCGCCCGGCAACGGCGCGCGCGCCGCGGCCGTGCTCATCTTGTTCGGAGAGGGTCCCGAGGGGCCTGACCTGCTGCTTCTGCAGCGCGCCGACACCATGCGCAAGCATGCCGGGCAGCCGGCCTTCCCCGGCGGCGGCATCGACCCGGGCGACGGCGGGCCGGTCGGCGCCGCGCTGCGCGAGGCGGCCGAGGAGACCGGCCTGGACCCCGCAGGCGTCACGGTCCTGACCACGATGCCGGAGCTGTACGTCTCCCACAGCGGCTACCGCGTGACGCCGGTGATCGGCTGGTGGCACGAGCCGTCCGCGGTCGCGGCGGGCGACCCGCAGGAGGTCGCCTCGGTCGCGCGGGTGCCGATCGCCGAGCTGACCGACCCGGCCAACCGGCTCCAGGTCCGCAGTCCGTCCGGCTGGGTCGGGCCCGCCTTCCGCGTACGGAACATGCTCGTCTGGGGGTTCACCGCCGGTGTGGTGCACCGTCTGCTGCAGGTCGCGGGATGGGCGCGCCCGTGGGACGAAAGCCGCATAGAGGACCTTCCGCCCGAGGCGATCGATCTCGCCACGCGGGAGTAGTTCTGCGTTCGTACGTAACAGGTGCCGATCTGGTCCACCGAGGCGACGTGCGAACCCACCTTTCCCCTATACGGTGAACCAGTGCTGGGCGATCACCTCCTCGACCTGATTCTTCTGGCGCTCGTCGTGCTCTTCGCGATCTCGGGGTACCGGCAGGGCTTCATCGTCGGTTCGCTGAGCTTCGTGGGCTTCGTCGGCGGCGTCATTGTCGGCATGCTCATCGCGCCGCCGATCGTCAAGGCGGTCGTGGGCGGCCCGGCCCAGCAGGCGCTGCTCGCCATCGTCATCCCGTTCCTGACCGCGACGCTCGGCCAGCTCCTGGCCTCCTCCATCGGCTCGGCCCTGCGCAGCCGCGTGACCTGGGACTCCGCCCGCAGCGTCGACGCGGTCGGTGGCGCGTGCGTCAGCGGTGTCGCGCTCCTCGTGGTGGCGTGGCTGATCGGCAGCGCCCTGGTCACCTCGCCCTTCGTGTGGCTGCGGACGCAGGTCAAGGACTCCACGGTCCTGCACGGCGTGAACACCTTCATGCCCGACCAGGCCAACACCTGGTTCTCCTCGTTCCGCGGCTTCGTGTCCAAGACCGGCTTCCCGCAGGTCTTCGGCGGCCTCGGCGGTGAGTCCATCGTCGACGTGCCCCCGCCCGACACCAAGATCCTCAACACGCCGGAGCTGCGCCAGGCGCGGCGCAGCATCGTGAAGATCATCGGTACCGCCCAGAGCTGCCAGCGCAAGATCGAGGGCACCGGCTTCGTGTACGCCCCGGGCCGCGTGATGACCAACGCGCACGTCGTGGCCGGCGTCGACACCAGCCCGAAGGTCTTCACCATGGGCAACGGCACGTTCAGCGGCCGGGTCGTGCTCTACGACTACAAGCGCGACGTGGCCATCCTCGACGTCCCCGGCCTGACGCTGCCGTCGCTGAAGTTCGACGGCACCGCGCAGACGCGCGACGACGCGGTCGTGGCCGGCTTCCCCAAGAACCACCCGTTCACCACCCGCCCGGCCCGCATCCGCGCGAAGCAGAAGGCCCGCGGCCCGGACATCTACCACTCCGGCCAGGTCACCCGCGAGATCTATGCCATCCGCGCGCTGGTCGAACAGGGCAACTCCGGCGGCCCGCTGCTGGCCACGAACGGCAAGGTCTACGGCGTGGTCTTCGCCGCCGCGCTGGACAACAAGGACACCGGCTACGTCCTCACCGCGGCGGAGGTCGCCTCCGACGCCCAACTGGGCGTCAACGCCGTCAACGAGGTCTCCACCCAGTCCTGCTCCGACTAGAGAGGACTTCCGATGCGCCGCGTGACGTACTCGATGAACGTCTCACTCGACGGCTACATCGTCGGGCCGGACGGCGGCTTCAACTGGACGGAGCCCGACGACGAGCTCTTCGGCTTCGCCACCGACGAGATACGGCTGGTCGGCGTCCACCTGCTGGGACGACGGCTGTACGAGACGATGCTGTACTGGGAGACCGCCGACCAGGATCCGTCGCTCGACGAGTCACGGCTCCAGTGGGGCGCGATCTGGAACGCGCTCCCGAAGGTGGTGTTCTCCACCACGCTGCCGGCGGTGCGGGGCAACGCCCGCCTGGCCTCCGGCGGCCTGGCGGAGGAGATCGAGCGACTGCGAGCCGAGCCGGAGGAGGGCGACATCGCGATCGGCGGCGCGACTCTCGCCGCCGAGGCGGCCGCGCTGGGTCTGATCGACGAATACCGCGCCAGGGTCCACCCGGTGCTGGTCGGCGGTGGCATTCCGTTCTTTCCCCAGCGCGAGCGCCGGGTGGATCTCGAACTCGTCGAGACCCGCACCTTCGGCTCAGGAGTCGTCTACCTCCGCCACCGCGTGTCCTGAGTGAGGCGCGGGGCGAGGTCGGCGTCGGTGATGGAGCCGAGGCCGTCGCGTTCGATACGGACGACCAGGTCGCGGGCGTGCCGGGCCAGGGCCTGCGCGGCGATGTCGTGCGGGGCCGGGTCGTAGGGTGCGATGCGGCCGGCCGCGCGGCCCAGCAGGCTCCGCGCGCCCTGGGCGTTGCCACGGCGTACGTGGGTGAAGCCCACCGCGAGCTGGGCCAGACCCTGCCACAGCTCGCGCTCCGCCTCCGGGGCCGACTTCCACGCCGCCTCCAGCACCTCGTGCGCGTGGAACGGGCGGTCGGCGTCGAGCAGCCGCTGGGCCTCGGACAGCGCCTCGGCCGGGGGTGCCGTGTAGTCGTCCGGGACGCGCTCCTCGCCCTCGGCGCCGTGCGGGAGCGGGCGGCCGTACGCGTCGCGGGGCCGGGCGTTGCGGGCGCGGCCCGTCTCGTCGCGGTCGCGTGCCATCAGCGGTCCGGCTCCGGATCGGCCAGCCAGCCGATCAGCTCCTGGTCGAAGGTGTCGGGGCGCTCCTCGTGCGGGAAGTGCCCGGCGCCCTCGATCAGCTTCCAGCGGTACGGGGCCTCGACGTAGCGGCCCGAGCCCTGGGCACTGCGTGGCAGCACGCACCGGTCGAGCGCTCCGTGCAGATGCAGCACCGGCACCCGGATCGGGGCGCGCATCCGCCCGGCGTACCGGATGCCGTCGGGACGCAGCAGGGACCGGATCGTCCAGCGGTGATACTCCAGCGCACAGTGCGCGACGCCCGGGATCTGGAACGCCGAGCGGTACAGCCGGGCGCTGCGCTCGTCCGGCCAGCCGGGCCCGGACCACTCGTCCAGCAGCTCGCCCACGAGGACCGCGTCGTTCTTGACCAGGCGTTTCTCCGGCGCGATGGGCAGCTGGAAGCCGAGCGCGTGCCGTACGGCCCAGCCCTGGCCCCGTACGTCGGTCAGTAGTGAGTGGCCCAGGCGCAGCGGGTGGGCGGCCGAGACCGCGACCAGCCGCTGCACGACCTTGGGGTAGTAGACGCCCATGGTCCAGGCGAGCAGGCCGCCCCAGTCATGGCCGATCACGGTGGCGTTGGCCTCGCCGAGAGAGCGCACCAGCCCCGCCACGTCGCCGGCGAGTGTGACCAGGTCATAGCCGCGCGGTGGTTTGTCGCTTCCGCCGTAGCCGCGCAGGTCGACGGCGGCGGCGCGGTAGCCGGCCGCGGCCAGCGACTCGAGCTGCCGGTGCCAGGACCACCAGAACTCCGGGAATCCGTGTACGAGCAGCACCAGCGGCCCGTCGCCCTGCTCGACGACGTGGAACCGCGTGCCGCCCGCGCTGACCGATCGATGCCGCCACGGGCCCTCGATGAGTACCGCGGATTCGTCGGTCATGCGGATCTCACTCGGTGATGGCGGGTCGTTCTTCGTCGCCGCCACGGCGCAGCATCGCGATGTCTTCCTTCACGGTCCGGCGGGTACGGCTGACGCCGCTCATCTTCTTCATGCGCAACAGCCCGATGCCGACGAGGATTCCGCCGAGCAGGAGGTACGCGCCGGCGACGATGAGGAACGCCGCCCAGTTCCAGATGCCGAGTGTGATCAGGCCGAACGCCGCGGCGATCGACAGCATGATCAGGACGATGGCGGCGGTGACCCCGGCGACGGCGAACAGCGTGCTGCCGAGCGCGGCCCTCTTGGCGTCGTCCTTCAACTCGAGTTTGGCGAGCTCGATCTCGGACTTCACCAGCTGGGAGACGCTCCCGGTGGCGAACTTGACCAGCTCGCCGACGGACATGTCCTCGAGCTGCCCGTCGGACCGTACCTCGGTCATGTGGAACTTCCCCTCTCCGTACCGGGCCGTCGCGACCGGCGGGTGCTTGGGGACGACCGCGCCGGACACGCGACGAAGATCGCCCTTGTCAGAGGTTAGCCCTGTCGGGGGTTACACGTCGTGACCATCCCGATCGGCATTGCCGCAAAATGCACAAGGGAGGGCGCGGCCGGCCGGCCACGCCCTCCCTCGCCGCGTACTACTCGTCGGTCGACGTCGGCAGCTTGTCCCTGATCAGGTCCATGACCGTGCTGTCGGTCAGCGTGGTCACGTCGCCCAGCGAGCGGTGCTCGGCCACGTCACGGAGCAGCCGTCGCATGATCTTGCCGGAGCGCGTCTTGGGCAGCTCGGGCACGATCATGATCTGGCGCGGCTTGGCGATCGGGCCGAGGTGCTTGGCGACGTGGTCGCGCAGCTCCGACACCAGGGCGTCGCCGTCGTCCACCGTGCTGCCACGCAGGATCACGAACGCGACGATGGCCTGCCCGGTGACCGGGTCGGTCGAGCCGACGACCGCCGCCTCGGCGACCTTCGGGTTGGACACCAGCGCGGACTCGACCTCGGTCGTGGAGATGTTGTGGCCGGAGACGAGCATGACGTCGTCGACGCGGCCGAGCAGCCACAGGTCGCCGTCCTCGTCCTTCTTCGCGCCGTCGCCGGCGAAGTAGAGGCCCTCGAAGCGTGACCAATAGGTCTTGACGTAGCGCTCGTCGTCGCCCCAGATCGTGCGCAGCATCGACGGCCACGGCTCCTTGATCACGAGGAACCCGCCGCCGCCGTCCGGCACCGGCTTGCCCTGGTCATCGACCACGTCGGCCTCGATGCCCGGCAGCGGGCGCATCGCGGCGCCCGGCTTGCCGTGCGTCACGCCCGGCAGCGGAGAGATCATCAGCGCACCGGTCTCGGTCTGCCACCACGTGTCGACGACGGGCGTACGGTCGCCGCCGATGTTGGTGCGGTACCAGATGTAGGCCTCGGGGTTGATCGGCTCGCCGACCGAGCCGAGCAGGCGCAGCGTGGACAGGTCGTGCTCGGCCGGGAACTCCGCGCCCCACTTCATGAACGTGCGGATCGCGGTGGGGGCGCAGTAGAGGATGGACACCTTGTACTTGGCGACCAGCTCCCACCACCGGCCCTTGTGCGGCGTGTCGGGCGTGCCCTCGTACATCACGCTCGTGGCGCCGTTGGAGAGCGGGCCGTACACGATGTAGGAGTGCCCGGTCACCCAGCCGATGTCGGCCGCGGTCCAGAAGACGTCGGTGTCGGGCTTGAGGTCGAAGACCGCGTGGTGGGTCCAGGAGACCTGGGTGAGGTAGCCGCCGGTCGTGTGCAGGATGCCCTTGGGCTTGGCCGTCGTGCCCGAGGTGTACATGACGTAGAGCGGGTGCTCGGCGTCGTGCGGCTGGGCCTCGTGCTCATCGCTCTGCCGGTCGACGTACTCGTGCCACCAAAGGTCCTTGTCGTCGTTCCAGGCCACGTCCTGGCCGGTACGGCGTACGACGAGCACGTTGCGTACGTGGTCGAGGCCCTCGATCGCCTCGTCGACGGCCGGCTTGAGCGCGCTCGGCGCGCCACGGCGGTAGCCGCCGTCGGAGGTGATCACGACGTGCGCGTCGCAGTCCTCGATGCGGTTGCGCAGCGCGTCGGAGGAGAAGCCGCCGAAGACCACGGTGTGCGGTGCGCCGATACGGGCGCAGGCCAGCATCGCGATGACGGTCTCGGGGATCATCGGCATGTAGATCGCGACGCGGTCGCCCTTTTCGACGCCCATCTCGGTCAGAGCGTTGGCGGCCTTGCTGACCTCGCGCTTGAGGTCGGCGTACGTGATCGTCCGCGTGTCCCCGGGCTCGCCCTCCCAGTGGTAGGCGACCTTGTCGCCGTTGCCGGCCTCGACGTGGCGGTCCACGCAGTTGTACGCGACGTTGAGCTGCCCGCCGACGAACCACTTGGCGAAGGGCGGGTTCGACCAGTCGAGAACGGTGTCCCACTTGGTGTGCCAGTCGAGCCGGTCCGCCTGCTTCTCCCAGAAGGCGAGACGGTCGGCGTTCGCCTCGCCGTACGCCGCCTCCGTGACGTTGGCGGCCGCGGCCAGCTCTGCGGGGGGAGCGAACCGCCGGCTCTCCTGGAGAAGGTTGGACAGGGTTTCGGTAGGGGGTTCCTGCGCCACGGTGCGCTCCTTCTAGCCAATGGGTGAGACGGTGGTCAGAGCCCCACTCCAGCAGTTGGATACCGGTGGTGACAAGGGGCGGCGACTTTGTCACGCCTCTCTGTCCGGACCCCGCGAAGGGTACCCGCTGTCCGCCGAATAGGGTCGTCCGAATGAGCGACCCATTTGCCCATGTCGCAGGCCTGCCCGGCGTACGTGAGGCCGTCGAGGAGGCGCGGGAGTCGGTGGACCGGCTGCTCGGACATCGGATTCTCCGGCGGCGGAGCGCGGAGGTCTCGGCGGAGTCGGCGCTGCGCGGGGCGCGCGCGTCGGGCGCGCTGGAGGGCGCGGCGGCGGCGTCTCTGGAGGAGGTACGCCGCGGGGAGGTGAGCGATCCGCTCATCCAGGGCGCGCTGCGGGTGTCCGCGTCACTCGGTTCGCTCGCGGGTGCGTGGCGGAGCGCTCCCCGGCAGGCGCTGGCGCGGCTCCACGTGCTCGCGGCCGGTGCCTCCGAGGAGGTCGGGCGTCCTCGGTCGGTGTCCGTCTCGTCGGATCCGCTGTCTTTGGGGCCGGCGCCTTCGCCGTCTTCCGTCGCGGCCCGGCTGTCCGCGCTGAGTGACCTGCTGACGTCGCCGACGGAGGCGCCGGCCATCGTGGTCGCGGCGGTGGTGCACGGAGAGCTGCTGGCCCTGCGGCCATTCGGTTCGGCGGACGGGATCGTGGCGCGGGCGGCGGTACGGCTGACGCTCATCGACCGGGGCGTTGATCCGAAGTCGCTGGCCGTTCCGGAAGTGGGGCATGTGGAACTCGGGTCCGCTTATCGTGAGGCGATGCTCGCCTATGTCGCGGGCACCCCGGAGGGCGTCGCGCAATGGGTGCGGCACTGCGCGGAGGCTCTCGGCCTGGGGGCGCGTGACGCTTTGGCGGTTTGCGAGGCATTCACACGAATTTGAGCCTTATGACCGATTTTTAGGCTCCCAATTAAGCGAACGGCGTTCCTGGGGAACGCCGCTCGCCGTCACGTCACACCGGGTTACCAAGCGTGCACCTTGATCAGTCGGATCGGGTCAAGCCCGTCTCGACACGCCTCCCGCGGCTGGTCGCGCGTGGGTGCCCGGCTGCCGCGCTCGGACACTTCGTCCGTGACACCTGTCTACGCCGGATTCACGCAGATGACAAGCCCTAACCGGGATCCGGAGAGACGCGCGGCCGTGGGTGCCGTACGGGGTCGGTGGGAAGCGGGGCGTCCTTCGCGAATCGCGTCTCGGTTCGGTAGAGCGACTACCTAGAGTGATCTAAGATCGCGGTCGATCCGCGGCCCCGTCGCAGGAACGATCTAGAACATATCCGCTACGCTGCGAGACTTGCGGCCGGTGTTCCCGGTGTTACGCAGGTGGCTTATGTCCGAATATGTCGCGAGGCGCTGGGCGGCGCTCGTGCTTCGGGAAATAGACCGCCACTCGACGCAACGGTCCGCGATGGGGCAGCATATGTCGAATCTGCATACACTGAGGAGGCTGGGTATACGTTCTTCCTGACGGTGACCCTCCCTCTTTAGGTTCGACTAAGACTTCCTTGGAAAAACGGGTCCGGCTCTACCCCCCCAGAGCCGGACCGTCTGGCGACCCCCGCTCTCCCCCCCGGCGGGGGTCGCCTTGTTTTCTCCTTTCGTGGATGGTTTCCCCTGGCCTCCTCCGGCCGTTGTCCGGATGCGGACTCTGTTCCTTTCCGGCTCCGTTCCGTAATCGCATCCGGTTATCCACAGTCTGTGGACAGGGGCTTTCGCCCGCCGGTCCCGTGGACGCATCGTTGAACTCGCCGAGCCGAGGGAGATGCTCATGTCCGCCGCCATCCTGATCGCTTCCGCCGACGCCGAACTCCTCGATGACCTGCTGCGTCTCGCCGCCGCCGCGAACGTGGAGGCCGGTGTCGCGTCCGACGCCGTACGGGCCTGGTCGGCGTGGCGCGACGCGGCTCTGGTCGTGGCCGGTCCCGACCTGGCCGCCGAGCTCGCGAGCCGTGCTCCGCCGCGCCGGCCGGGCGTGATCCTGGCGACCTCCGACCCGGACCGGGAGGGCGTTTACCGGCTCGCCGTCGACATCGGCGCGCAGGAAGTCGCGCCCCTTCCAGACGCGGAGACCTGGCTGGTCGAGCGCATGGCCGCCGCCGTGGAGCCGTCCGCTCTCGGCGCGACCACGGTCGCGGTTCTCGGCGGCCGCGGGGGCGCCGGCGCGAGCGTGCTGTCCGCCGCGCTGGCCAGCACCGGCGCCGGCCGCGGGCTCCGCACGCTGCTGATCGACGGCGACCCGCTGGGCGGGGGCATCGACCTGGTCTTAGGCGCCGAAGACGCTCCTGGCGCGCGCTGGTCCGACTACTCCGAGCGCCGTGGCCGGCTGAGCAGCGCCGCGCTGCACGACTCGCTCCCGGCCCACGGCGGCCTGGCGGTCCTGTCCTGGCACCGCGGGGCGGTCGAGCCGGTGCCGGCGGAGACGATGCGCTCGGTCCTGGATGCCGCGACGCGGGGCTATGACCTGGTCGTCGCCGACCTGCCCCGCCAGCCGACCGACGCGACGGTCGAGGCCCTGTCCACCGCGGACATGACGTTGATCGTGGTCCCCGCCGAGGTGCGCGCGGCCGTGGCCGCCGACCGGGTCGCAGAGGTGGCCCGTCGTTATACGAGAGACCTGCGCCTGGTCGTACGCGGACCGGCGCCCGGAGGGCTGAAGGCCGACGTCATCGCCGAGTCGCTACGGCTTCCTCTGGCCGGGGTGATGGCGGCCGACCGCCGCCTGGCCGTGGCGGTCGAAAGCGGCGATCCCGTCGGGGCCGGCGGGCCGCTGGGCGCCTTCTGCACCCGCTTCCTCGGCTATCTGGCCCAGGAACGCCCCGTCCGCCCCCGGCAGAGGTGACCCCGTGATGACCGACACCGCACGCGCCGACCTGGTCGGGGCCGGGGCCGCCCCGGTGGCTGCGGAAGTACGAGCCGACCTCGTCGGAGCCGGCTCGCTCGACACCCTTTTCGCTCTCGATTCGGAAGGTGACCCTGATGACTGATCTGACCGATGCCGTACGCGCTCGCCTCATCGGCGCGGGTGCCGCCCCGACGGCCGCCCAGGTGGCGGCGGCGTTACGGGCGGAGGGCCGCACGTTAGGCGACACCGAGGTGCTGTCCCTGGCCGACGAAGTACGAGCCGACCTGGTGGGAGCCGGCCCCCTCGAACCTCTCCTGCGCGACCCGGGCGTGACGGACGTCCTGGTCAACGGCCCGAGCGAGGTATGGGTGGACGCGGGCGAGGGCCTGCGGCTGACCCAGGTGAGGTTCCCCGACGAGTCCGCCGTACGCCGCCTGGCCCAGCGCCTGGCCGCCCTCGCCGGCCGCCGCCTGGACGACACCGCCCCGTACGCCGACGCACGCCTGCCGGGAGGCGTCCGCCTGCACGCCGTGCTCCCGCCGATCGCCTCGGCCGGCACGACCGTCTCCTTGCGCCTGCCGAGGCGCCGCGCCTTCACCCTGGACGAGCTGGTGGCGGCCGGCACCGTCCCGCCGGCCGGAGCCGCGCTGCTGGGCGCTCTGGTCGCCGCCCGGGTCGCCTTCATCGTGACGGGCGGCACGGGCTGCGGAAAGACGACGATCCTGTCGTCGCTGCTGTCCTTGGCCGACCCGGGAGAACGCCTGGTCCTGGTCGAGGACTCCGCCGAACTCCGCCCGGCCCATCCACACGTCGTCAGCCTGGAGGCACGCCCGCCCAACGTGGAGGGAGCCGGCGGCGTCACCCTCCACGACCTGGTCCGCCAGGCCCTGAGGATGCGCCCCGACCGCCTCGTCGTCGGCGAGGTGAGAGGCGACGAGGTGGTGGATCTCCTGGCGGCGCTGAACACGGGTCACGAGGGCGGCTGCGCGACGGTCCACGCCAACGCCCCGGCCGACGTCCCCGCACGCCTGGAGGCCCTGGCCTGCGCCGCCGGCCTGACCCGCGACGCGGTCCACAGCCAGCTGGCGGCGGCCCTGGACGTGGTGATCCACCTGGTCCGCTCCGCCGGTCGCCGCCGGGTCGCCGAGATCTGCGTCTTCGAGCGAGCCGGAAACGGCCTGGTCCACGTGGTCCCGGCGATCCTCTTCAGCCCGACCGGCCACATCACCGAGGCGATCGGAATGCCGGCCCTGCAGTCCCTCCTGACGAACCACTCCTCATGAAGAGCCTCCATGCACCTCACGTCGGAACGGACCACGAGCTCCTGACGCCCCACGCCCAGAGGCGTGCTCGTCGTGTCGCCGGCGGCCGGAGACCGGCACGTTTTCGGGGGCGCCCGGTATGACGGCCATCCGTGCTCCCGGACGTTCGCGGGGACCGGTCTTCGCGTGCTCGGGTCGCCGGGCCCTGCTCGGAGCCGCGCCCCGCGGCCGTGAGGAGTGCGCGCCATGACGGCCGCCGCGAGCGTGGCCTGCGTCTTCGCGGCGGTGTGGATCCTGCTCCTGCCGTCACCGGCCACTCTGCGCCTCACCGCCGTCCTCCGTACGGCACCGGATCCCTCCCGCCGGTCCAGGCCCCCGGCCGTGATCGCCTGGCTTCGTACAACGGCCGGCGCCCTGACGGGCCGTCGCCGCGATGTCGCCAAGCGCCGCGCGGCCGTGATCGAGCTGTGCGACGGCATCGCCGCCGAACTGACCGCCGGCCGACCCGCCGCCGTCGCCCTCATCGAGGCGGCCCGGGTCCTCCCGGCCGTACCGGGCCTGCCCTCGGTGATCGATGCGGCCGAGCGCGCCGACGACGTCCCGGCGGCGCTGACGGAGGCCTCGGCGGCCGAGGGCTGCGAGGGCCTCCGCCTCCTGGCGGGCTGCTGGCGAATCGGCATGGACCGCGGCGGCATGCTCGCCTCGGTCATCGAAGGCCTGGCCGAGGCGCTGAGAGACGAACAGTCCCACCGAGAGGAGATCGCCCTTCAACTGGCGGGTCCCCGAGCCACCGCCCGCCTGCTGGCCGGCCTCCCCGCACTCGGCCTGGGAATGGCCGCCGTCCTGGGCGCCCGGCCGCTGACCTTCCTGTTCGCCAGCCTGCCGGGCGCCTTATGCCTGAGCCTCGGCCTCACCCTCGACGCCACAGGCCTGTGGTGGACCGCCCGCCTGGCCAGATCCGCCGAACGAACCCAGTGAAGAGGAGACGAGATGACCACCTCGGACCAGGACGCCCCTCGCCGACGACAGCGCTCGACACGACTCCGCTCCTGGGGCACGGGACCCTGGCCGATCCAGGACTCCGATCCCGACGGCCGGGCCCGCGACCGTACGGCGCCGCCGGAAAACTCGGCAGAGCGGTGAGGCTCTGCGCGGTCCTCGCTCCAGAGGCGATCCGTCCTGCGCCGCACTAGGTCAGCACCCACCGTTCGCCCCGCCGACCATCGCGAGGGGCGGTGCGACGAGCCGACGACTTCGACGGCGGGGGCAGGGCCACGCGCCGTCGCGATGACCGTCGCGCGTCAGCGGCCGCACCATCCTCGACCACCTGAAGGAGCGCGATGACGAACTCCGAGTACGACCCGCACGGCCGAGGCGAGGACCACGCGCCATCCCACCGGCGATGCTTGATGACGTGGTGGTCGGCGCGAGGATACTGCTCGGCGCCGCCGGGACCGCGCAGGCCGTCGTGCCCGCGCCCGCCTCCGTCGCTCGTCCACCTCAGGACGCCGACCAGACCGGCACGATGCCCGTCCGGTCCCTGGCTGGCCCGCCTCGATCGCCTGCCGAAGGCGAGCCCATGATCCTGCCGCTGATGGCCGTGCTCTGCTGCGGCGCGGCCGGCTTTCTCGCCGTACCCGACGACAAGCCGCGCAGGCGGCTCCGCCGACTGTTCCCGGCCCCCGATCCACCGGTCACGCCCCGAGGAGGACGGGAAGCACGGATGCGATGGGCGGCAGGCGGCCTGGCCGGATTCGTCTGCGCCTTGCTGGTGGGCGGCCCCGTGGGCTGGGCGGCAGGCGCCCTGGTCACGGTCGGCTGCGTACGCGTGCTCTCCCGCCTGGAGCCGCGAGCCGTGCGGCAGCGCCGTGCCCGGATCGTCGCCGAACTCCCCTTGGCGATCGACCTCCTGGCCGCCTGCCTGCGCGGCGGTGGCGCGTGGCACGAGTCCGTCGAAGCCGTCGCCGACGCCGTGGGCGGCCCGCTCGGCGTCGACCTGGCACGCGTGGCCGCGCGCATCCGGCTCGGTGCGGACCCGGCCGCGGAATGGCTCAGCCTCACGAGCGACCCGGCCCTGGCCCCGCTCGGCCGGGCCGCCGCACGAGCCGCCATCGGCGGAGCCCCGGTCGCCGCCACTCTGGCCCGCCTCGCCCGCGACCAGCGCCGTACGGCCCGCGCCGCAGCGTCCGCGCGCGCCCGTACCGCCGGCGTACGCGCGGTGGCCCCGCTCGGCCTCTGCTTCCTCCCCGCCTTCGTCCTGCTGGGCATCGTCCCGGCCATCGCCGGCATCGCGGCGAACGTCCTCCTGCCCTGACTACGGCTCAAGCGGCCTCAGGGTCTCCTGCTCTGGCAGATCGTGTGCCTCCACGATGAGCGTTATCCACAGAACGCGGTTCACCTGGTGCTTGGGTGATGAGTCGGCCACGCTGGGTGGCGGGCCGGATCGTGCCCGCGACCTGAGGAGAGACTCCCGATGCGCAAGCTGTCCGCCGTGTTGCACCGTTGCCGCGACTGCCGAGACCGAGGAATGTCCACCGCCGAATACGCGGTCGGTACGGTCGCGGCCGCCGCCTTCGCCGGCATCCTGTTCAAAATCGTGACCAGCCCCGAAGTCCGGCGAATGCTCTTAGCGATCATCCACCGGGCACTCAACCTGGTCGGATGACCCTCTTCGCGCCGGCTCGCCGATACGTCAGGACCCTGCGCGAGCGCGCCCGCATCACGCGTGAGCCGCACGATGTCGTCGCGCAGGCCCGAACGACGGGCAGCCGGCAGACGACCCGGCCCGTCCACCGTCCCAGTGCACGCTCTGCCCGGGTACGGCGACCGTCCGGCGAGGCGTGCCGGAGACAACGCGGCTCCATCACCGCAGAGACGGCGGTCGCGTTCCCCGCCCTGGTCATCGTCCTGGCGGTGGCGCTGTGGGGCGTGAGCGCGGCCGCCGCCCAGGTCGCCTGCGTCGACGCGGCCCGAGCGGGCGCACGAGCCGCGGCCCGCGGAGAGCCGCAGTCGGAGGTGCGAGCAGCAGTCCTGAAAGCAGCACCCCCGAACGCGCACGTCAGCCTGAGCCACGACCCGACGACTACCCGGGTCGTGGTCCGGGCCGAGGCGCGCCCCCTGCTCAAAGGCCTGTTCCCGGCGTTGAGGCTGAACGCCCAGGCCGTCGCCGCGGCAGAACCGGAGGGAGGCGAACCAGAACCCGATCCCTAGGCGATGCAGTCGAGACAAATACGGTCGCCCGCCTTCCGTGTCCACCAGTTCACCCATCCCCACATGCGCCCGCGCGGGTGCGCGGACTTACAGCCGGGGGGCCTGCGGATGCGCGGCGGGTGTGCGCGGGAGACGCGTGACGCGCGGGTCGTTGGGTGTGCGGCGGACATCTGGCACATGGGCGGGTGGCGTGGAACCTCGATCTTCGGGTTCTGGGTCGCAGCCACAGCTCGGTGAGCAGAGGAGGACGACTGTGGGCAGGTCAAGAGGCGACACGTGTACGGCCGGGGCACGGTCGGTGGGGGACCGTGGGTCGGGCACCGTATGGATGCTCGCGCTGATCGGTCTTACCTGGACGGTGGCGGCCATGGCGATGACCGTGGGCGGCGTGCGTGCGGCGCGGCATCGGGCCTATGCGGCGGCGGACCTCGCGGCGTTGGCCGCGGCGTCGCATGCCTCGGACGGACCGCGAAGCGCGTGTCGGCTGGCCGCTCGGATCGCCCGCGGCTCGGGCGGACGGTTACGCCGGTGTGTGTTGCACGGTCATGTCTCGGAGGTGGTGGTCGTGTCCGAACTGAGTGACGTTCCGATGCTGGGGCACCTGACCGCGACGGGGCAGGCCCGAGCCGGTCCCGAACGGGTACCGGGGTTGTGCGATCCGCCGATTCTCTGCGGCGCCCCCCGGCCATCCCCCGAAGCAACCCGGCCATCCTCCGGCTTACCTCAGCCGTCCTCCGATTCACTCCGGCCGTCTCCCCGTTCATCTCGGCTGTCCTCAGAGGCTTGCGGGGGCGCGGATTGGCGGCCTCACTCCGGAAGGGGTCAGGCGGGTGTCGTGACCGGGGTCGGGCGCCACTGCTCTGAGCCGAAGACCTCGTAGCGGATCCGCTCGTCGGGCAGGCCGCGGCGATGCAGGCCGGCCCTTACCACCTGCATGAACGGGACCGGGCCGCACAGATAGACGTCCGTGTCCGGATGCAGCGGGATCGCGTCGGTGTCGATGAAGCCGGTGAACGCGTCCGGAGCATCCGAGGCGTGCTCATACCAGACGAGATTGCGGAAGGAGCGAAGCCGGGAGCCATTGACGTCCATGTCCGCGCGCAGCGGGTGGCGCTCAGGGCTGCGGTCGGCGTGCACCGCCGTGACGTGGCGGTTCGGCTGGGTGCGTGAGACGTGGTCCAGGATGGCGGCCATCGGGGTGATGCCGACGCCCGCGCTGACCAGGACCAGGGGTGCCTCGCCGTCGCGCAGGGTGAGTTCGCCGTACGGATGGCTCAGCCGCAGCCGGTCGCCGATGGTCACGTGGTCGTGCAGGTAGCCGGAGACCATGCCGTCGGGGGCGCTGCCGACGCCGCGTACCCGGCGTACGGTGATCCGCAGGGCGCCACCGGTGGCCGCCTGCGAGAGCGAGTACTGCCGTAGCTGGCGGGTGCCATCGGGCAGGTCTGCGGCGACGGTGACGTACTGGCCGGGCAGGAAGCCGGGGGCGGGATCGTCGTCGGCAGGGGTGAGGATGAACGACACTGTCTCGTGCGCTTCGGTGATCTTGTTCGCCACGGTGTACTCACGCCACGGGTCGGCGCCGTCCACATCGGCCTCGGCGTAGAGGCGGGCCTCGCGGCCGATCAGCCGTACGGCGAACAGCCAGTACACCTCGTCCCAGGCGGCGGCGACCTCCGGGGTGACGGCGTCACCGAGTACGGTGCCGACCGCGGCCAGCAGGTATTTCCCGACCATCGCGTACTGCTCGGGGCGGACGCCGAGGGCGCAGTGCCGCTGCGCGATGCGCTCCACGATGTGGTCGAAGGCAGAGGCGTCCGGGCCCCTGCCGACCAGGTGTGCCGCGAACGCGGCGACCGCACCGGCCAACGCCTGTTTCTGCTCACCCGTGGCCTGCGCGCTGCGGCTGAACAGGTTGAGCAGGTCCGGGTTCTCGCCGAGCATCGTGTCGTAGAAGACACCGGAGATGGCATCGAGATGTTCGCCGACGGCCGGAAGGGTCGCCTCGACGACCGTGGCGCTGCTTGTGGAGAGCATTCATTCTCCAGGTGAGTAGTGGGCGGACAAGATCAGGGGCGGCTGAGGTTCAACAGCACCTGCCGGGTCGGCGGGGCGGTCAGGTCGCCGACGGTGATCGGGTCGAGAGAGACGTAGAACGCCTCCTGCGCACGGCGCAGGGCTCCACGCAGCCGGCAGTCCCGACGCAACGGGCAGGCCGGGTCGCCGTCACAGTCGACGACCTCGGTCCCGCCTTCCAGCTCGCGTACGAGGCCCCCGACCGAGGCCGTACGGGCCTTGGCGGCGATCCGTACGCCCCCGCCGCGACCGCGAACGGTCTCCAGCAGGCCCATCCGTTGCAGCCGCTGGACCACCTTGGCCAGGTGGTGGCGGGGCACCACGAGGGATTCGGCCAGCTCGTCGATCGTGAGCAGGTCGTCCCGGGTCGCACTGAGCATGAGGACGCGGAGCCCTATATCCGTCGAGCGGTTGAGGTGCACAGCTCGAACTCTACCTCAAAGAGGAGTATCGGAATCCTCTTTGAGGTACGGGAAAAATGTGATCTGTGCTGGTAGCGGCGTTGGTGGGCTGTGGTCGTGGCAAACCTCGCACGGCCGCGGGAGAGGTTCCGAGGCACTTGCTACCGGAAATCATGCGCACGGCCGACCCACCGGCCGGATCACCGACCGACGGCCGACCAGCCGAATCGACGCACCGAATCGACGCACCGAATCGACGCACCGAATCGACGCACCGAACCGACCCACCGCCGACCGACCGACCCACCGGCCGACTGGATCACCGACCGACGGCCGATCAGCCGAATCGGCCGGCCGGCGGGCCGACCGACCCACCGGCGGACTGACCCACCGGCCCACCGGCCCACCGGCCCACCGACCCACCGGCCCACCGGCCCACCGGCCCACCGGCCCACCGGCCCACCGACCCACCGACCCACCGACCCACCGACCCACCGACCCACCGACCCACCGACCCACCGACCCACCGACCCACCGACCCACCAGCCCACCAGCCGACCCGCCGTCTGGCCCACCGGTCCACTGGCGGCCCATCGGTCGGCCTACCGGCCGGCCGAGCCGTGATGCGGCCCGAGCCAGTGCTCTCACCGCTTGCGGTTCCTCGGTTTCTCGGGCGCACGGCTGCGGCGGCGATCCCGCGTCCTCGCCGCTTACCGGCTCCCGGGGTTCGCGCGTGCGCGCCGATGAGGACGCGCTTGCGCGCCGATGAGGGGTGGGGCCGCCGACGAGGATCCACGGCTCACCGTAGATCGCGCCGGTCGGGAAGCCGATGCGCGCGCCCCTCGCTGATGCACCGCCCTCGTCGGCGCATGCGCCCCTTGCCGCGGTAGGCGCCTTCGTCGAGGTAGGCGAACCGCCGGCCGGCGCGGGCGCGGGTCGCGGCGGCGTGGCGGCCCCGGGGTGATCTGTGCTGAAGCGGGCCGAAGGCGTCGACCGCGGGAGATTCGGACGTCACTCATCTCGACGGTGATCGTTGCAATTTGTGCGGATCCATGACTCTATTGGAGACAGAGTCCGATAGGGTGCTCGGCAATCGGTTCCAGAGGGTGCGAGCTCACGGTCGTTCGGGCGGGTGGTACCGGCCCCCGCACCAGGCGGCCGCCGGGTGGGTTTCGCGTTGAGGATTCGTTCCTCTGGTGGCGGTGGTGGAAGGTGCTCGACGAAGGGACGGCGTCGTGACGAGGGTCCGCAAGGTCGCCGCGGTCAGCCTGATGACTCCCATGGTCGCTGCCGCGATCACCATCGGCGTGAACCAGCAGGCCGCTCAGGCCGCCGCGTGTCCGCCACTCGCCAGCGCGTCCATCAGCCCCCCGACGGGCACTGTCAGGGCCGGTTCCAGCGTGCACGTGTCGGCCACGATCAGTGGCTGGATGGTCCTTAAGGCGCACTTGCAGATTTCCGGTCCTGGCCTGGACAAACAGGTCGGAAGTAGCGTCAATACCGGGACGATCCAGGGCGACACGGTCGTTCCCGAAGCCGGCTACTTCACGCTCGCGGTCATCGGTAACGGCACCAAGTGTACCTACAAGGCTGCCGGCTTCTCCGTGAAGGAGAAGGCGAGCGCCGCGAAGCCGACGCACAGCAGTAGCCCCAGCAAGAGCGCTCGGGCGGGAGGCGGCGGTAGCGGTAGCAGCGGTGGTTCGGGGGCGAATGTGCCTTCGCTGCCCACCGGCAGTGCCGGGAACGGCGCGGGCGGCAACCTCGGGCTCAACCCGCTGAACGGGGCCTCACCCTTCAGCCTTCCGTCGGTGGCGCCCGATGGCTCAAGCTTCCAGTACCCGAGTCCGGACCCGCAGGTCGCCTCTCCGCCGACCAGGACCGTGGCGCGCAACGTCTCCGAGACCACCCCGATCAAGTGGGGGCAGAGCCTCGCGATCGCGCTCGTACTGCTGGTCATCTCGGCGCACCTCGGCATGTGGTCCCGCCGCCAGCGTCTCGCCGCAGACGGGGCGCATCCCATCGGTGCCCGCAAGCTGATCGGCCGCAGGAAGTCGCGCGGGGCCGCCGCGACGCTAGCCGAGACGAGCGTGCTCGACCGTCCGGCCGAGACCGCCCTGCCGCCGGACGCCGCCCAGTCGACGGAGTCGGAGCTCGCCCCACCCGCGACGACGCCCGACGACGCGTCGGCAGCGGACCACGTTCCGGACGCCGAGGCGACGGCCGACGACGCGGCGGGCGACAGCACGCCCGCGACCGACGACGCCTCCGCAGCCGAAGAACAGCAGCAGGGCGACGGCGGACGCAACTACCGAGGCCGTCGCCGCCGCCGCTGAGTCGGCCAACGGCCGCAAACCGCGACGATCGCTGGACCGATCACAGCGAGCCCCGTGAACGCCGAGCGGCATGACACGCGAACCCCATTGGGCGAACGCCTGCGTGGTCGGCGAACAGGGAGGGCGCGACCCTTCCGCGCGATATGACACGACTGGACCGATCGCCCATGCGGCTGGTCGTGGGGGTATCACCCAAGGGCTGTCACGCCCAGGGCCCCCACACCAGGGCCGTCACGTCCGGGGACCGTCGCCCAAGGCCGTCACGTCCGGCTGGCGTCGCGGTGCCTGGCACGAAGGTTCAGGTGGGGGCGAGCCAGGTGATCAAGCCAGCGCGAAGCGGGAGTTTCTCCGCCGGTCAGGAATCAGGACTGGTCGAAGAACGGGGACACGGGGTCCCGGTCACGCTTGCCGGCGACCGGCACGTCACCCGTCGTCTGGGGAGAGCGGGTGTTGCCGCGAGCGCGGGCGAGTTCGCGGGCCAGCTGCTGGCGTTCCATCTCCAGCGCGGTCAGTGACTCCTCGCGCTCCTCGCGAAGGTCGCGCAGCTCCTGCCGTACGCGCATCGACCGGCCCAGGGCCAGCGACGCGATCGCCAGGCCGATGACGAAGAAGATCGAGACGACGATGCCCGCGACGAAGACCTGGGCCTCCGAGGTCACTCCCGGTATGTGCTGACCGAAGACGCTCATCGTCGCGGGGGCCGAGTTGTCGGCGACGATGCCGACGGCCACGCAGACGGCGGCGCCCGCCAGGAGGATTCCCAGGAGGATCATCGGACGTCCTCTCGTACCAACAAGTCAGCATTTGTCGTGAGACGTGCCTCAATCTAACCAAAGTGGTGACTTGGTCAAGTCAAAGTTACTCCTGAGGCGCCTGCTTCAGCAGAAGATCCAGCAGGTCCAGAGCCCCCTGTTTGTCGAGAGGCTCGTTGCCGTTTCCGCACTTCGGCGACTGGATGCACGACGGGCAGCCGTGGTCGCACTCGCACGCCGCGATGACCTCTCGCGTCGACCGCAGCCATGCCCCCGCCCGCTCGTACCCCCGCTCCGCGAAGCCCGCGCCGCCCTCGTGGCCGTCGTACACGAAGACCGTCATGCGAGCAGTGTCCGGATGCAGCGCCGTCGACACGCCGCCGATGTCCCACCGGTCGCACGTGGCGAACAGCGGCAGCAGGCCGATCGACGCGTGCTCCGCCGCGTGTGCCGAGCCCGCCACGTCCTCGAACGAGTCCAGGGACGGCAACGTCCACCACACCGCGCGGGTCCGGAGCGTACGGGGCGGCAGTTCTAGTGGCCGCTCGCCCAGCACCTGGCCGTTCGCCAACCGTCTCATCTGGTACGACACGACCTGGCGCGTCACGTCGACGGTGCCGAAGCACAGCGTCGCGTCGCCCCACGACGTCGACCGCAGCGTCTCCAGGATGGAAATGTCGGTGACGTCCCGCGCGGTGGTCGTGTAGTCGGGATCGGCCGCCTCCACCAGCGCCACCGAGTCGTCCAGGTGCAGCGTCTGCACGACGTACGACTCGCCCTGGTGCAGGTAGACCGCGCCATCGTGCACCGTCGTGTGTGCGGACGGCTCGTCGACCGTCCCCAGCAGACGCCCCGTCGCGGCCTCCACGACCTGGACGGGCGGGCCGCCCGCACCACGGATGTCCGCGAGATCGCTGGCGCGTTCGCGCTTGGTCCAGAACCAGCCCGCCGGGCGATGCCGCAGCATTCCCCGCCGTACGAGATCGGGAATGACCGTGGCGGCCGACGGGCCGAACATCGGCAGGTCGGCCTCGGTGAGCGGGAGTTCGGCCGCGGCGGCGCACAGGTGCGGGGCCAGGACGTACGGATTGTCGGGATCGAGGACCGTCGCCTCGACCGGCGAGCCGAAGATCGCCGACGGATGGTGCACCAGGTAGGTGTCGAGGGGATCGTCGCGGGCGATGAGCACGGCCAGGGCGTCCTGCCCGGCCCGGCCGGCGCGGCCCGCCTGCTGCCACAGCGACGCGCGCGTCCCGGGCCAGCCGCAAATGATCACCGAGTCCAGGCCGGACACGTCGACGCCGAGTTCGAGCGCGTTCGTCGAGGCCAGGCCCACCAGGGAGCGGGAGCGCAGCGCCTTTTCCAGCGCGCGCCGCTCCTCGGGCAGGAAGCCGGCGCGGTAGGCCGCGACCTGCGACGGGAGTGAGGGCGAGATCTCCGCCAGCGCGCGCTTGGCGCCCAGGGCGACCGACTCGGCGCCGCGCCTCGAGCGTACGAAGGCCAGCGTCTGCACGTCCTCGACCACGAGATCGGCGAGCAGGTCGGCGGCCTCCGCGGTCGCCGTCCGGCGTACGGGCGCGTCGTGCTCGCCGCGGAGCTCTGTCAGCGGAGGCTCCCAGAGCGCGAAGGACGTCGCGCCGCGCGGGGAGGCGTCGTCGCCGACCTCGGCGACCGGAACCCCGGTGAGCCTCGACGCCGCCGCGCCCGGCGAGGACGCGGTCGCCGAGGCGAGGATGAAGACAGGAGCCGCCCCGTACCGCTTGCAGACGCGCCGCAGCCGGCGCAGCACCTGCGCGACGTGCGAACCGAACACCCCGCGGTAGCCATGGGCCTCGTCCACGATCACATAACGGAGACGCCGGAGGTAGGGGGCCCATCGGGCGTGTCCGGGCAACATCGTGCGATGGAGCATGTCGGGGTTGGTCAGCACGTAGTTCGCGTACTGGCGGACCCAGGTACGGTCCTCGGCCGGCGTGTCGCCGTCGAAGGTCGCCGCCCGCAGCTGGGCGAGCTTGAGCCCGCGCAGCGAGCGGAGCTGGTCGGCGGCGAGCGCCTTGGTCGGCGAGAGGTAGAGCACGGCGCCGCCGTCGAAGACCGCGTCGAGCGCGGGCAGGAGGTACGCCAGCGACTTGCCCGATGCCGTGCCGGTCGCGACGATCACCGACTCGCCCGAGTGCGCCAGGTCGGCGGCCCGCGCCTGATGCTCCCAGGGCAGTGAGATCCCGGCGTGGCGCAGGCGGTCGACGAGCAGCGCGGGCGCCCACGAAGGCCAGTCGGCGGTCCGTCCCGTACGCGCGGGAACGTGCTCGACGTGGGTGATCCGGTGGCGGTTGCGTGGTTCGTTCAGCAGCCGGCGCAGGACTTCACCCGTGGGGCGGGAGGGCGGCGTGTGGTCGCCGCCGGCGTGAGATGTGTCTATGGCCTGCGTCACTCCTTCTCATCGGAGCGGTTCGCCGTGTGGAGGTTTCCAGTCTGGCATCCTGGGCACAACGCTTTGAACCGCCGTCCGTGGTGCCCCCCAGGGCTGTCATGAGACCCGCGGTACGTGGGGGAAGTCGCCCTGTGTGCCGATTTCGTGTAGACACGGTGGCGGAGCGTGGTTGAATCACGGCGGGGTTCCGTGCCCCGACTTAAATACGCGGTACGGCGCAGGAGGATCTGTGGACCTGAAGGTTAGTGACTACACCACTGATGATGACCTCACCGTCATCAACGTGGAGGGAGAGATCGACGTCTACACTGCGCCGAAACTCCGCGAGAAGCTCATTGATCTGGTGAACAAGGGCAAATATCACCTTCTCGTGGACATGGAGAAGGTGGAGTTCCTTGACTCGACCGGTCTCGGTGTCCTCGTCGGCGGGCTCAAGCGGGTACGGGCGCACGACGGCTCTCTCGAGCTCGTCTGCACGCAGGAGCGCATCCTCAAGATCTTCAGGATCACCGGCCTGACCAAGGTTTTCGGCATCTTCGACTCCGTCGACGACGCGCGAGAGCACCGCAAGAAGCAGAAGTAGGCCGGGGATGGCGCCCGAGATAGCCACCGTCGAGCTCACGTTCAGTCCGCTTCCGGTGCACGTGCGCACCGCACGGCTCGTCGCCACCGCCGTCGCCCGGCGTGGCGGGGTCGAGGAGGCTCTGCTCGACGAGGTACGGCTGGCGGTCGGTGAGGCCTGCTCACGAGCTGTGGAGGCCCATCAGCAGCAGTGCCCGGCCGAGCCGGTCCGGGTGGAGCTGCGGGACGGGGCGGACCGCTTCGAGGTCGTGGTGGCCGATCGCGTGCCCAACGACGACCCGGCGGGTGAGGGAACCACCGAGGTCACGCCCGACCTGGCCGAGCTCAACGGCGACCTCAACCTGGGGTTCGCCGTCATCGCCGGACTCGCCGACGACGTCGACATCTCATCGACGCCGTCGGGGGTCGAGATCACGATGAGCTGGCCGGCCAAGAAGGACTGACGTTCTCTTCGAGGGCCTCTTCGACCGCGTGACGCGGACGGAGGGGCCCTTCGCGTACGTGGGCCTGCCCCCTATACACCCCTTTTACCGGCTTGTGTATAATGTCGGTTTAGGTCGGCCCGATTGTTTTTGAATGGTGAGGCGCTGACTCTGCGAGTAATTGTCTATTTCGCGGAGTGAGCGCCATTGACCTGGAAAGACATATTTACCTAGCGCCTGCAGATTAAGGTCAGGTGTAGGTGACGTCACATCTCAATCCCGATCCTGTTAAGCAAACAAGCAGGCTTCTAATTCCGGCTACGCATGCGTAGACTCCCGGCACCATTGCCCGCCTGACGCGTGGTAGTGGCCCGGTCAGCCCCCGTAGGCGACCGGATCTAACGCCCTGTCGAGGAGGATGCATGTCTGGGCTTCACGTGCCCGCCCAGGCCAGTGCGGAAGTGAATCTCGGCGGCAGCGACCTCAGCTTGGTGGTCGTTGTCGGTGTGATCGCTTTGTTGGCGCTGGCCGTTGCCGCTGTTCTGGTCCGCGAGGTACTCGCGGCCGGTCAGGGCACCGAGAAGATGCAGGAAATCGCGCAGGCTGTGCAGGAGGGCGCGCTCGCGTACCTCAAACGCCAGTTCCGCACGGTGGCCATCTTCGTCGTTCTGATCCCGTTCCTGTTGCTCCTGCTTCCCGCAGAGACGACGGGGGTGAAGATCGGCAGATCGGTCTTCTTCGTCATCGGCGCGCTGTTCTCCGGCATCACCGGGTTCTCCGGCATGTGGCTCGCGGTGCGCGGCAACGTCCGCGTGGCCGCCGCGGCGCGTGAGAGCGGCGAGAAGCTCGCCATGCGGATCGCGTTCCGTACGGGTGGCGTCGCCGGCATGTTCACCGTCGGCCTGGGCCTGTTCGGCGCGGCCGTCGTGGTGTTCATCTACAAGGGCCACGCGCCCGGCGTGCTCGAGGGCTTCGGCTTCGGCGCCGCGCTGCTCGCCATGTTCATGCGTGTCGGTGGCGGCATCTTCACCAAGGCCGCCGACGTGGGCGCCGACCTGGTCGGCAAGGTCGAGCAGGGCATCCCCGAGGACGACCCCCGCAACGCCGCCACCATCGCCGACAACGTCGGCGACAACGTGGGCGACTGCGCCGGCATGGCCGCGGACCTGTTCGAGTCCTACGCCGTCACGCTTGTCGCGAGCCTGATCCTCGGCCGGGTCGCCTTCGGTACCGAGGGCCTGGTCTACCCGCTGATCGTGCCGATGATCGGCGTGGTCACCGCGGTGATCGGCATCTTCGCCGTCGCGCCGCGCGCCAAGGACCGCTCGGGCATGAGCGCGATCAACCGCGGCTTCTTCATCTCGGCGATCATCTCCGCGATCGCGGTGGCCGTGGCGACCTTCATGTACCTGCCGGACTCCTTCTCCAAGCTGCACGGCGCGGACGCGGCGATCACCGGTGACTCGCACCTGGCCGACGTCGACCCGCGGTGGGTGGCGCTCGGAGCCGTACTCGTCGGCATCGTGCTCGCCAGCGCGATCCAGTTGCTCACCGGCTACTTCACCGAGACCAACCGCCGTCCGGTCAAGGACGTCACCGAGTCCGCCCGTACGGGCCCGGCCACGGTCATCCTGTCCGGCATCTCGCTCGGTCTCGAGTCGGCCGTCTACACCGCGCTGGTCATCGCCGCCGCCGTGTACGGCGCGTTCCTGCTCGGCTTCAGCAACACGACGGTCGCGCTGTTCGCGGTCGCCCTCGCCGGCACCGGCCTGCTGACCACGGTCGGCGTCATCGTCTCGATGGACACCTTCGGCCCGGTCTCGGACAACGCGCAGGGCATCGCCGAGATGTCCGGCGACGTCGAGGGAGAGGCCGCCAGCGTCCTGGAGCGTCTGGACGCGGTCGGCAACACCACCAAGGCGATCACCAAGGGCATCGCGATCGCGACGGCCGTGCTCGCCGCGACCGCCCTGTTCGGGTCGTTCCGTACGACGGTGGTCAGCGAACTGTCCGGCGCGAGCAAGGACGTCAAGGACGCCCTCGGGCCGACATTCCAGACCTTCAACCTCGGCGTCGACAACCCGAACGTGCTGATCGGGCTGATCATCGGTGCCTCGGTCGTGTTCCTGTTCTCCGGCCTGGCGATCATGGCCGTCGGCCGTGCGGCCGGGCGGGTGGTCATGGAGGTGCGCAAGCAGTTCCGCGAGCACCCCGGGATCATGGACTACACCGAGAAGCCGGACTACGGCCGGGTCGTCGCCATCTGCACCGCGGACGCCCAGCGTGAGCTGGCCACACCGGGTCTGCTGGCGATTCTGACGCCGATCGCGGTCGGCTTCGCCCTGGGGTACGCGCCGCTGGGCGCCTTCCTGGCGGGCGCGATCGCCGCAGGCGCCCTGATGGCGGTGTTCCTGTCAAACTCCGGTGGCGCGTGGGACAACGCCAAGAAGCTCGTCGAAGAGGGACACCTCGGCGGCAAGGGCTCCGAGGCGCACGCGGCGACGGTCATCGGCGACACGGTCGGCGACCCGTTCAAGGACACGGCGGGCCCGGCGATCAACCCGCTGATCAAGGTCATGAACCTCGTGTCCCTGCTGATCGCCCAGGCCGTGGTGACGTACGCCGCCAACGCGACGCTGCGCATCATCGTCACGGTGGTCTCGCTGGGCGTGATCGTGGGCGCGATCGTCATCTCCAAGCGCCGGGCGTCCTCGCTCGACGACGACGGCGAGCCCGCCGTGGAGAGCGGCACGACCCCGGATGGCGCAAAGGACGAGTCGGACGAAGACGAAACGGCTCGGGCGAACGCCTCCTGACAGCGCATGACAAGTGAGAGGGCCGGGTGGAGACACCCGGCCCTTTCGCCGTCCGGGGAGGGGTTCAGTGCGACCCGTGTCCCCGGTGAGTCGTAGGGCGGGGCAGACTGGGGGGATGCAGAATACCCAGCCGTCCGGTGCCAAGGGCTTCGCGTTGCTCGTCGGTGTCATGGTCGCGATCGTTTTGGCGATCATGGTGATCGCCGTCATCCTCTCCCCGCGCTGACATGCCCAGGCTCATCGTGCTGCGGCACTCCAAGGCCGCGTCGCCGCTGGGTACTCCCGACATCGAGCGGCCCCTCGCCGGGCGCGGGCGGCGGGACGCCGAGCAGGCCGGTGACGAGCTGCGCGCCGCGAACGTCCTTCCCGAGCGTGTCCTCTGCTCGACCTCCCTGCGGACCCGGCAGACCCTGGAGGGGCTGGGTCTCGACGTTCCGGTCGACTTCGAGGAACGGGTGTACGAGAACGATGCCGAGGACATTCTCGACCTGCTGCGCGAGCAGTCCGCCGAGACGCTCCTGGTCGTCGGGCACAACCCCTCGATGCACCAGCTCGTCTTCGGGCTCACGGGCGCCGCGGACGACCACTTCCCGACCTCCGCGACGGCCGTCATCGAGTTCGACGGCGACTGGGGCGACCTGTGGCCGGGCACCGGCCGTCTCGTCTCCCTCTGGACGCCCCGAAGCTAGCTCGGCAACGTCTTTCTTCCTCTCCCGTCAGCGTCCGCACCGGCGGCACCGGGGACGACTCGAGGCGGCGGCGGTCACGCCGTCCTGGTGTCAGGAGAGACCGTGAAGAGACTCGCCGTGCTTCCCCTTCTCGCCCAGGTCCTCGTGCCCACGTCCGGTACGGCCTCCGGCCAGTACATCGTCACGGTGCGGCCCGGCGTCCGGGCGATGGTCGCGAGCGGCGCCGTCACCCACGTGTTCACCACCGTCATGAACGGCTTCTCGGCCCGGCTCGACGCCGCCCAGGCCGACCACCTGCGCCACGAACCGGACGTCCTCGGCGTCGAGAAGGCCGTCCCCATGCACACCCTGGACACCCAGGGCGACCCCGGCTGGAACCTCGACCGGCTCGACTCCGACTCCGGGCTCGACACCAAGTACACCTACCACCACACCGGCAGGGGCGTGACCGCCTACATCATCGACACCGGGGTGGACCCGTCCGTCTCCGACTTCGGCGGCCGGGCCTCGACGGCCTTCGACGCGACCGGCGGCGACGGAAAGGACTGCGACGGGCACGGCACGCACGTCGCGGGCACGGTCGGCGGCGCCAGGTACGGCGTCGCCAAGGGCGTCACGCTCAAGGCCGTACGCGTCCTGGACTGCGACGGTGCGGGCACGGACGCCGACGTCCTCGCCGGTATGGATTGGGTCGCCAAGAACGCCGAGAAGCCCGCCGTGGCCAACCTGTCGCTCGGCGGCGGCAAGTCGGCCGCGATCGACGCCGCCGCCAAGAAGCTGACCGAGTCCGGGGTCTTCCTTGCGGTCGCGGCCGGCAACGAGGGCGCCGACGCCTGTGACGGCTCGCCCTCCGGCGCCGACGGTGTGTTCGCCGTCGCGGCCGAGGACCGGGCGGACGCCTCGGCGGTCTTCACCGACCACGGCACGTGCGTGAAGCTGTACGCGCCCGGGGTCGAGATCACCTCCGACTGGCCGAAGGGCGGCACCAACACGATCAACGGCACCTCGATGGCCGCCCCGCACGTCGTCGGTGTGGCCGCCCTCTACAAGGAAGCCGAGGGCGACGGCTCGCAGACGGCCGTCACCGGCTGGATCACCTCGCACGCGGTGAAGGGCGCCGTGAAGGGCGTCCCGGCCGGTACGCCCAACCTCCTGCTGAACACCGGCGGTCTCTGAGACCCGGGCACCGTTCCCGCGCCGGTGCCGTGCTGTAGTAGGCGGGACAACGCCGGGAGGTGAGGCATGCGGTCCTCGCTCGCGTGGCTGCACGCGACGTACGCCGAGTCCGAAGGGGAGACCGCCCCGATCTACGGCACCGTCACCGCGTTCGGCGTCGCCACGCCCCTCGTGGTCGGGCTGCTGACCGGGCACACCGCGGCCAGCGTCCTCGTCGCCCTCGGCGCCTTCTACGTCGCCCTGGCCGCGCCCAGCGGACCGTACGGAGCCCGCGCCCGCGCGCTGCTCACCGCGGTCGCCGTCGTCACGGTCTTCACCTGGCTCGGCGGCCTGCTGAGCGGCCACCCGTGGCTCGCGATCGCGGCCGTGCCCGTCGTCGCGACGTTCGCCTCGCTCATGCCGTGGATGGGGCCGACCGCGACGCTGTGCACGGTGCTCGCGGTGATCCGGCCCACGAGCAGTCCGGTGATCTTCGACGGCTTCCTGGAGATGTCCGGCGGCCTGTTCGTCTCCGCGCTGCTGGTCGCGCCCTGGATCACGCATCGGCTGCGCCCGCTGCGGATGTCGCTGGCCGAGGCCGCCGGAGCGGTGGCCGCCGCGCTCGACGTTCTCGCCACACCTGGGCCCGACGACGAGGAGTGGACCGCGCGCCGCCGCCAGGCGTACGACACGATCCGGCAGGCCCGGGTCACGTACGGGCTCTACCGCACGGGCGGGCGGGACGACCAGGAGCGTCCGCGCAGGCTGCTGGACGCGCTCCGGCGGACCACGGACGAGGCGGTCGCCCTGCGCGCGATGCTCGGCGCCGTCCGGGCGGCCGCACCGCCCGAGCACTGGGAACGCGAGTGCCGGGTGGCCGTGTCCTCGCTCGCCGCCCGGCTGCGGCTGCTCGCCGGCGCCATCGAGACGCGCGCCGACCGGCCGCTCGGCGACGGCGAGAGCGTCGCGCTGGAGAGGTTCTCCCGGGTGACCGACGAGGTCCGCGAGGAATGGCTGCGGACCGACCTGGTCGCCACCGCCCTCCTCGTGCGGGTCCGTCAGGCGCTCGGCCGGATGGCCGGCGTCGTGGACGGCGCGCGGCAGATCGTCGGCGAGGGCCTGACGATCGGCTTCGACGTTCCCCACCTGCCCGACCGGCCGACCGGCGGCTGGACCCGGCTGAGGGAGGCCGTCGCCACCCGCTCGCCGGGGTTCCGGCACGCCGTACGCGTGGGGGTGGCCGTCGCCTCGGCCATGGTCCTCGCCACCGGGCTGAGGCTGCCGCACGGCCACTGGCTGACCATCACCGTCCTGCTCAGCCTGCGGGACTCCTACGGCGGCACGGTCAATCGCGTGATCAAGCGGGTCGGCGGCACCGCGATCGGCGCGATCGTCGCCGCACTCGCCCTGGCGATCGCGCCGGGCGAGGTGACGCTCGTCGCGTTGATCTTCGTTGGTGCGATCTTCGGCTTCACCTTCCGGTCGGCGAACCACGCGTACTGGATGATCTTCAGCACGCCGATGATCATGCTGCTGATCGACTTCTCCGACGCCCTGTCCTGGTCGGCGGCGGCCTGGCGGATCGGGCTCACTCTCGCCGGCGGCCTGCTGGCCCTGGCCGCCGCGCGGGTGCTGTGGCCGACCGGCACGCTCCGGCAGGTCCCCGGGCAGGTCGCCGAGGTGATGCGCGCCCACGCACGGCTCGTACGGGCCATCGCCGCGCGGTTCGACGGCGACACCGAGGCACCGGTCCGCCGCCGCACCGAGGACGCCGCGTCCGCCGGCGACGAGCTGGAGGAAGCGGCGCAACGCCTCGGCCGCGAGCCCTCGCCGCCCGAGGAGGTCCTCCCGCGCATCCGGGAGGCGGCGTCCGCCGCCCGGAGCGTACGGGACGACCTGAAGCTCCTGGCCACCCTGCCCGACGAGGAGGACCTGGACGCCGGCCCGGTCTGCGCCATCCTCGACCGGGTCGCCGACCACCTGGACGCCGCGGCCGACGCCCCGGAGCCGGCCGAACTCGCCCTCGACGGCCTGCTGAAGGACTTCGACGACCACCTGTCCGGGCTCGACCGGCGGCGGCGCGACGAGCTCGACGGCGTCGGCACCGAGGCGGTCACCACGCTCCGGCGCCTGCTCGTACGGGCCGCGAGCGCCCGGCACGCCGTCCGCTCCCTGGTCGCGGACGCCGAACGCCTCGCCGCCTCCGGTCACGCCGGTGCCCGGTCCGGAGGATGACCGTGCTGTAGTGGACGGAACGCCACCTGCCGACCACGGGGGGAGCACAGGTGCGGTCATCGCTGGCGTGGCTACGAGAGACGTACGCGGCCTCCGAGGGCCCCGTCGCGCCCGCGTACGGCCTGGTGACGGCCGTCGGCGTGAGCGGCCCGCTGATCGTCGGCGTCCTGAGCGGCCGCACCGGCGAGAGCGTGCTGGTCGGCCTCGGCGCCTTCTACGTCGCGTTCGCCGGCCCCACGGGCCCGTACGGCGCCCGCGCCCGCTCGATGCTGGCGGCGACCGCCGTCGTCACGGTCTTCACCTGGTTCGGCGGGCTGCTCAGCGGTGATCCGTGGCTCGCGACGGCGGTCGTCCCGCTGGTCGCGGCGCTCGGTGCGGCGATCCCGTGGATGGGCCCCACGGCGGCCCTGGTGACCCTGATCGCCGCGGTCCGCCCGCCGGGCAGTCCGGTGATCTTCGACGGCGTGCTCGAGATGATCGGCGGGCTGTGGATGACCGCGCTCCTGCTGGCGCCGTGGATCACCCGGCGGCTGCGGCCCCTGCACCTGTCCGTGGCCGAGGCGGCGAACGCGGTGGCGGACGCGCTCGACGCGCCCCCCGGCGCGTGGGATCACCGCCGCAGAGAGGCCTACGACGCGCTCCGCCGGGCGCGGGCGACGTACGCGCTCTACCGTGGCGGCGGGCCGGACGGGTGCCGCCCGCGGAGCCTCGGCGAGACCCTCGACCAGGCCATGGACGAGACCGTCGCGCTGCGCTCCCTGCTCAGGGACCTCGGCGAAGAGAATCCGCCGGAGCGGTGGGAACGGGAGCGCCGGACGGTCGTCGGTGCCCTCGCGGTGAGGCTGCGCGCGCTGGCCGCGGAGCTGGAGAGAGGCGAGGCGCCACCTGGTCCCGTGGCGCTGGACCGGTTCGTACGGGTCAGTGACGAGGCCCGGCAGGAGTGGGTCGAAGGAGGCGGCGACGTCGTCGGGACCGCGCTCATCCTGCAGATCCGCCGGATCGTCGGGCGGATCGCCGCGACCGTCGACCGGGCGGCCGAGATCGTGGCCGGCGGCTTGGACGTCGGCTTCGACGTCCCCCTGCCCGAACGCCCCGCCGGCGGCTGGAGCCGCGTGCGGGAGGCGGTCCGTACCCGTTCACCCGGGCTGCGGCACGCCGC
Source organism: Actinomadura sp. DC4 (assembly GCF_030406325.1). Classification (GTDB taxonomy): domain Bacteria; phylum Actinomycetota; class Actinomycetes; order Streptosporangiales; family Streptosporangiaceae; genus Actinoallomurus. The sequence goes on from NZ_JAUEQY010000010.1 coordinate 82,351, forward strand.
ACGGGCCGGGACGGCGATCGGCGCGGCGATGGCGCTCGCGGACGGCCTGCACCTGCCGCACGGGCACTGGCTGCCGATCACGGTGATGTTCTGCCTGCGTGACTCCTACGGAGACACCGTCGAACGGGTCGCCAAGCGGATCGGGGGCGCCACGGTGGGCGCGACCGTCGCGGCCCTCGCCCTCGCCGTCGCGCCCGGCCGTACGACGTTGATCGTCCTGGTCTTCGCCGGCGCGGTGCTGGGGTTCGCCCTGGCGTCGGTGAACCACACCTACTGGGTGACGTTCGGCACGCCGATCACGATGTTGCTCATCGACTTCACCGAGCCGCTGGGCTGGCGGGCGGCCGGCTGGCGCATCGCGCTCACCGCGGCGGGCGGCGTGGTCGCGCTCGTCGCGGCCCGGCTGCTGTGGCCGGCCGGCACGCTGCGCCTGCTCCCCGACCGGCTCGCGCGGCTGCTCCACACCCATGCCGAGCTGGCCCGCGCGGTCGCGGCGCTGTTCGACGGGGTGCCCGGCACGCAGGCGCACCGGCGGGAGCGGGAGGCGGCCCAGGCCGCCGTGGACATCGACGCGGCGCTCCAACGGCTCGCGCAGGAGCCCTCCCCGCCGCAGGACCTGGTGCGGCGGCTCCGCGAGGCGACCACGACCGCCCAGCGCCTGCGCGACTACCTCGGCACCCTGGCGACGCTGGACCACGAGGAACCCGTCGACGCCGGCCCCATCCCGGCCATCCTCGAACGGGTGGCCGACCACCTCGACGGCCATGACCTCGAACTCCAGGATCTGCTGCGTGAGCTCGACGATCACCTGGGCGAGCTGTGCCGGAGGCGGCGGGGCGAGCTCGCCGGCGGTGCGGGTCCGGTGTCGCCGCTGCGGGACGCGCTGGTCGAGGTCGCGGGCGCCCGGCACGCCGTACGGGCCCTGGCCCACGACGCCGCCCGGCTCACCGAGGAGGGCCGGGCGCTCAGAGTCTGAGTTCGGCGTCCTCGGCGTCGGCCGCGTCGATCTCTTCGCGGGAGATGCCGAGCAGGAAGGCGATCGTGTCCATGTACGGCACGTTGACCGCGGTGTCGGCCGCCTCGCGTACGACGGGCTTGGCGTTGTAGGCGATGCCCAGCCCGGCCGTCGCGAGCATGTCCAGGTCGTTGGCGCCGTCGCCGATCGCCACCGTCTGGCCGAGGGGCACACCCGCCTCGGCGGCGAAGCGCTTCAGCGCGGCGGCCTTGCCCGGCCGGTCGACGACCGGTCCGACGAGCCGTCCGGTCAGCCGTCCGTCCTCGATCTCCAGGACGTTGGCGGCGGCGTAGTCGATGCCGAGGTCGGCGGCGAGCGCGTCGGTGATCTGGGTGAAGCCGCCGCTGACGATCGCGAACTTGAAGTCGAGCCGCTTGAGTGTGCGGACCAGCGTGCGCACGCCTGGCGAGAACTCCACGTCGTTGCGTACCTGGCCCAGGACGCTCTCGTCGAGCCCTTCGAGCATCGCGACGCGCTCGCGCAGCGACCCCTCGAAGTCGAGCTCGCCGCGCATCGCGGCCTCGGTGATCGCGGCGACCTGCTCGGCGCGGCCGGCGTGGGCGGCGAGCAGCTCGATGACCTCGCCCTGGATGAGGGTCGAGTCGACGTCCATGACGATGAGCCGCTTGGCCCGCCGGGCCAGCCCGCCCCGCTGGACCGCCACGTCGACCTGCTGCTCGGCGGCCTCGGCGGCGAGCGCCACCCGCAGCCCGTCGGGGTCGGCGCCGGAGACGTGCATCTCGATGCAGGTCACGGGGTTGTTCGCGAGGCGTTCGATGCGGTCGATGTTGGCGCCGTGCGCGGCGACCCGGCCGGCGATGCCCGCGATGGCGGCGGGCCGCAGCGCGCTGCCGAGGATGGTGACGTGCAGCCGCCCGTGCCGCCGGTGGTCGTCACCGCCGGAGCCGGTGGCCAGCTCGATCTCCATGCCGAGGTCCGCGGCGACCTTTTCGGTGGCGGCGAGGACCTTGCCGACATCGGTGTCCGAGCCGTACGAGACCAGCACTCCGAGGACCAGCCGGCCGCGGATGACGACCTGCTCGACATCGGAGACGGTGACGGGAAAGCGGGAAAGGGTGCCGAACAGGCGTGACGTGACTCCGGGGCGGTCGCGGCCGGTCAACGTGATCAACAGCGTGCGCTTCTTGGCATTCATGCTGTTCACCACGCTACTTGGCCACGATCGCCTTTTGCTCCGGCGTCCACCATCCGGACATCGGGCGTTCGCCCGCCGGTCCTTGTTCAGTCGGCCCAGCCCACGGCGTCGAAGTCGGGATAGGCGGTCCAGAGTGCGCGGTCGCCCGTGAGGATCTTCCAGCTCCGCTCCCGTGCCGCGTGTGCCGTGTGCGCCATGCCGAGCGTGGTCTCGGTCTTGGCCTCCAGGCCGGCGGTCGCCACCGAGCGCACGTTGTCGCGGCCGAGGCCGTCGCCGACGACCACGCCGAACTCCAGGAGAAAGAGTGCGCGTTCGGCTTCATGCGGAGCGGTGAGCCGGGTGAGCGCCTCCGCCATCGCCGTCATCGGGACGACCAGCGGCTGTGCCCTCATGTCGAACCGGTCGATCAGCAGCATCACGTCGAGCGAACCTCGCCCGAACGCGACGATGACGGACGTGTCGAGGACCGCACCCGCGATCATGCCGCGCCTCCGAAGTGCCGGTCCATCAAGTCCGCGACCCGGGACTTCGCATCGGCGAATCCCTCCGGGTCGGCGGCCCGGGCCTGCGAAAGATCACGGTCGAGCATCGCGCGGGCGTGCCGATGGCGGTCCAGCTTTTCGCGGATCGCGGCCTCGACGAACGACGACGTGGATCCGGCGAGCTTCCTGATCTGCGCGACGACCTCGGAGTCGACGGTGACGGTGATGCGCTCCTTGACGCTCATACTTTGAGCATACTGAAGTATGCGTCAGCGGATGAGCAGGTTGACGTCGCCGAACTCATGCCAGCGGTACTCCCGTGCCAGAGCCTCCTCGTAGACGCGTTCGAGCAGTTCCTCGCCCGCCACGGCGCTCAGCATCCGAAGGTGGGACGAGCGCGGCTCGTGCAGGCCGGTCAGCAGGCCGTCCACGGCCCGTACGCCCTCGTCCGGCGTCACGACGTGCGACGTCCAGCCCTTCGACGGGCGGACGAACCCGCCGGCCCCGGCCGCGGTCTCCAGCGCCCGTACGACGGTCGTGCCGACGGCGATCACCCGGCCGCCCTCCCAGCGCACGTGGTTGACCAGCGCGGCCGTGGCGGCCGGCACGTGGTAGCGCTCGGCGTACGGCGGCTCGTCCTTCTCCGGCGAGGCCACGCCCGTGTGCAGGGAGAGCGGCGCGACCTGCACGCCGCGCGAGACGAGCCGCGTCACCAGCTCCGGCGTGAACGGCCGTCCCGCGCTCGGCATCTCCGCGCTGCCCCCGTCCGGGCCCGGCCGTCCGAACACCGTCTGGTACGCCGAGAGCGGCCAGTCGCGCCCGACATAGGAGTAGCGGATCGGCACGCCGTGACGCCGCAGGTAGGCGACCACGTCGGTGTCGAGCCGGGCGCGCCACAGGCGGGGCGTCTCCCGCCCGCACAGGGTGAGCGTCGCGCCGCCGGGCAGCGGGAACCACTCGCCGCACCGTCCGCCGTCGTAGGGCACGGTCGCGCCGTCGCGCCGCAGCCGGAGCTCGACCAGCCACGCGCCCTCCGGGCTCGACGGCAGCGGCCCGGAGAAGTGCAGCGCGAGCCGGTCCAGGCGTACGGCGGCGGGCAGGGTCTGTGAGGTGTTGACGACGAGCAGGTCGCCGGGGCGCAGGAGCTCGGGCAGCGCGGAGAACGGCCGGTGGCTCACGCCGTCGGGCGTGCCGGCGAGCAGGCGGACGCCGTCGCGCCGGGCGGGCGGCTCGTGGGCCTCCAGGCCCGGGGGGAGGGTGAAGTCACGCATGGGGATCCTCGACTCGGTGGGCGGCCAGTGCCGCGACGATGGCGATGACGGCCGTGCAGACGGCACCCGCGTTCAGGCCGGCCGCGTTGACGAGCGCGCCGGCCAGACCGACGGCCAGTGACGAGCCGAGGGTGTCGCTGATCTGCAGGGCGGAGGAGTTGGTGCCCTGGGCCGCCCCGGAGGACAGGCGCAGCACCGTCACGCTGAGGGCGGGGTAGGCCAGGCCGATGCCCGCGCCTGCGGCGATCCAGGCGGGAAGCGTCAGCCAGCCGGAGACGTGGAAGGAGACGGCGACGGCGAGGACGCCGGCGGCGTGCAGGCACGCGCCCGCCACGGCGAACCGCACGCGCGACCCTCCGGGGAAGCGGCCCTGCCACCACGAGCCCGCGGACCATCCGAGGGCGCCGGCGGTCAGCACGATGCCGGCGGTGGCCGGGCTGAAGCCGAACCTCGTCGTCAGCGCCAGCGGGATGAACGCCTCGGTGCCGGCCATCGAGCCGAGCAGCAGGCCGCGCATGGCGACGGCGGTGGGCAGGCCGCGCCGTAGCCGGGCCATGCCGCGCGGCATGAGCGTGCGCACGCCGTAGGCGAGGGCCGCCAGGCCGGCGAGCGCGACCGCCGAGCGGTGGTCGATGCCCCAGAGCAGGGCCGCGGCCCCGGCCGACAGCGCGACGGCGCCGAGCATCCGCCCGCGCGGCATCGTGCCGCGCGTCCGCAGCCCGCGCAGGGTGGGGATCAGGGCCAGCGCGGCCGGCACCACCAGCGGCACGATGCCGAGGAACACCCAGCGCCAGCCGAGGTGCTGGGCGACCAGGCCGCCGATCGAGGGCCCGACCAGGGACGGCACCACCCACGCGCCCGCCATGGCTGCGAAGATCTTCGGCCGTGCCTCCTCCGGATAGACCCGGGCGACGATGACGTACAGCGGGACCGAGGCCAGGCCCGAGCCGAAGCCCTGGACCGCGCGGCCGCCGACGAACCACACCATCGTCGGCGCGGTGCCCGCGATCAGCAGCCCCGCCACGAAGACCACGAGTCCGGTGAGCAGCGGCCGGGCGGGCCCCCGCGCGTCCGCCCAGCCGCCGGAGACCACGTTGGCCAGCAGGCCCGCGATGAAGACCGCGCTGAACGCCCAGGCGTACAGCGGCAGGCCGTTCAGGTCGCGCGCCGCCACCGGCATCGCGGTGCCGACCGCCATCGCCTCGAACGCGAGCAGGACGATGACCAGCGTGATGCCGATCGTGGCCATGCGGTAGGGCCGGGCGAGCAGCGACGGCGGCCGTACGGCGGGCTCGTCGACGACCGTCATCGCGCCAGGCCGGAGGCGGTGTACCGCCCGCTGGGGAGACGCTCGCCGATCAGCCGCAGCAGCGCGGGCACCGCGACGTCCTCCGGGCGCGGCGCCGCCTCGGCGTCCTCCCCGGCCGCCGCGAGCATCTCCGTCCGCATCTCGCCGGGGTCGACCCACCAGACGGAGACCCGCGGCTCCTCGGCGGCCAGCACATTCGAGAGCTGCTCCAGGGCGGCCTTGGTCGCGCCGTACCCGCCCCAGCCCTCGTACGGCTCCCGCGCGGCGTCGGAGCTGACGTTGACGATCGCGCCCCGGCGCTCGCGCAGGGACGGCAACACGCCCTGGATCAGCGCGAGCGGCCCGAGCGTGTTGACGGCGAACGCCCGCTCCAGCGCGTCCAGCGGGTGATCGGACAGCGCGGGCAGCGGCGTGACGCCGAACGTGCTCGCGTTGTTGACGAGCAGGTCGAGACCGTCCGCCGCGGCGGCCAGCGCGGCACGGTGCGCGGGGTCGGCGACGTCGCCGGCGATGACCGTGCTCCCGGCCGGCGCCGCCTTCTCCAGCGCGGCCCCGTCGCGTGCGTCGAGGACGAGCTCCCAGCCGTCGCGGGCGAGCGCCCCCGCCAGGGCGAGGCCGAGACCGCGGGACGCTCCGGTGATCAGTGCCTTCATGCCTCAGACGCTAGAAGGCGAGGTGCGGGGAGGCATCGGCCGTCGGGACGGTCCGGCCATCGGCGATAAGGCCTAGGACTCATCGCCGAGGCGGGGCCGCTGGGCGCGGGAGTACGGTCGGGGCGTGGAAGCCGACCGGGACGCCGCCCTGCACGCGGTCAGCGCGGCAGTGCTCGCCGTCACGCGGCACCTGTCCGTGCACGAGGTGTTCCAGGTGATCGTACGGGCCGCGGCGCAGCTTCTCGACGCCCGTTATGCCGCGCTCGGCGTGCCGGACGACGAGGGGTCGTTCGCGGAGTTCGTCGTCGAGGGCGTCAGCGACGAGGAGTGGGAGGCGATCGGGCCGCTGCCGCGCCAGCACGGGCTGCTCGCCGTGATGCTCCGCGAGGACAAGGTCCAGCGGCTCGCCGACGTACGCCGGGCGCCGGCGTTCGAGGGGTGGCCGTCGGCCCATCCGGTGCTGCGCGACTTTCTCGGGGTGCCGATCCGCGACGGCGACGAGACGCTCGGCATCATCTTCCTGGCCAACAGACGCACGCCCGGCGGCTTCACCGCCGACGACGAGGAGCGCCTGATCCTGTTCGCCGCGCACGCGGCCATCGCGCTGACCAACGCGCGGCTGTACGAGCGCAACCGCGAGCTGACCGTGATCGAGGAGCGCGCCCGGCTGGCGCGCGAGCTGCATGACGCGGTCGCCCAGAAGCTGTTCTCGCTGCGGCTGACGGCCGCGGCCGCGCTGTCCGCCCCGGACCCGGCGCCCGAGCTCGAACGCGTGCAGACGCTCGCCAAGGAGGCCCTCGCCGAGCTGCGTGAGGTCATCTTCGAGCTGCGCCCCGCCGAACTCGCCGGCGACGGGCTGGCCGAGTCGCTGCGCAAGCACGTGAGAGTCCTGGACCGCGTCTGGGGGGCGGGGCGCCGTACGGCCGTGCGGTTCGAGGGCGAGGAGGTGCCGCTGCCGCCGGAGACGGAGGCCGTGGTGTTCCGCATCGCCCAGGAGGCGCTCTACAACGCGCTCCGGCACGGCCGCCCGCGTGAGGTGGCGGTGCGCCTGACGCCCGGCGTGCTGGAGATCCACGACGACGGCGTCGGCTTCGACACCGCCAACGACGCACGCGACGGGCTGGGCCTGGCGTCCATGCGCGAGCGGGCGGCCTCGGTCGGCGGCACGCTGACCATCGAGTCGTCCGGCTCCGGCACCGTCGTACGCCTGGAGGTGCCGGAATGATCCGTGTGCTGATCGCCGACGACCATCCCGTCGTACGCCAGGGGCTGCGGACGTTCCTCGGTGTGCAGGCCGACATCGAGGTCGTCGGGGAGGCCGCCGACGGCGCGGAGGTGGTCGCGCGGGCGGAGGCGCTCACGCCGGACGTCATCCTGCTCGACCTGAAGATGCCGGATGTGGACGGGCTGACCGCGCTGCGCGAACTCCGCGAGCGCGGCGTGCCCGCGCGTGTGCTCGTTCTCACAAGCGTCGGTGAGCGCGCGCGGGTGCTGCCGGTCGTACGGGCGGGCGCGGCGGGCTACCTCTACAAGGACGTCGACCCGCACGCTCTGGTGCAGGCGATCCGCGCGGTGCACGACGGGCACGTGTTGTTCGCCCCCGAGGCGGCGGACGCGATGCTGGCCGCTGACCAGGGCGGGAAGGGTACGACGCCGCTCACCGAGCGCGAGGGGGAGGTCTTGGTACAGATCGCCCAAGGCCGCTCGAACCGCGAGATCGCGCGGGCGCTCGTCGTGTCGGAGAAGACCGTCAAGACGCACGTCTCGAACATCCTGATGAAGCTCGGGCTACAGGATCGGACCCAGGCGGCGCTGTACGCAGTGCGCCACGGACTGGCAGAACGATGACTCCGCGAGAAATCGACCCTGTGATCCATGAGGCGTAAGTCGCGCCGGTCGAATATGTTGATGAAGCTCAGCAGTCGGCTGAGTGAACCGCACCGCCGAGGACGACATCGGAACACATATGAGAGTTGCCATTCGCTACGCCGCGGGCTCGGATGTCGGACGTGCCCGCGAGAACAACGAGGACTCGGCGTATGCGGGCCCATGGCTGCTCGCGGTCGCCGACGGCATGGGCGGTCACGTGGGCGGCGAGATCGCCAGTTCCCTCGCCATCCAGGCCCTTTCCGCCATCGACCATGAGGTCCCACAGGCCAAGCTGGTCGAGGTGGTCGAACGCGCCGTGCTCGCGGCCAACCAGGCGATCGCCCGCAAGGTCGAGGACGAACCCGCGCTCCAGTCGATGGGCACGACGTGTACGGCGATGCTCTGGTCGGGCACCCACACGGCGCTCGCCCACATCGGTGACTCGCGTGCCTACATGCTGCGCGAGGGGATCCTCTACCAGATCACCGAGGATCACACGCTGGAGAAGATGCTCACCGGCGAGGACGGCGCGGCCCCCCACCTGGCCAACCGTCTGGTCCGCGTGCTCGACGGCAGACCGGAGCGCAAGCCGGACCTGTCGTTGCGCGAGGCGCTGCCCGGCGACCGTTACCTCCTGTGCTCTGACGGGTTGAGCGGTCCGGTCGACGCCGAGACGATGCACCAGGTGCTGACCACCGAGTCCGACCCCGCCGCCGCCGTGGGTGAGCTCATCACCGCGGCCAACCAGGGGGGCGGGCCGGACAACATCACGGTGATCGTCGTGGACGTCGTCGCGGAGGGCGCCGAGGCCGCCGCCCCGATGGTCGTCGGCGCGGCGGAGGACTGAGCGCCTCCCCGCCCGGATGCTGAACGCACGGCGTGCTCCGCGCCGTGCGATTAGCCGTTGGAGCCGGTCCGCGCAAGGTCTCTGACGGGTTACGTTCTCAAATCTGGTCGGTCTTTTACTTGACCCGTACCCGGTTTATTGCGATATACGGGTCCACAAGCGGATAAGAGCACCAACGGGGAGGACAAAGGTTTTGGACGTGGCACGGGGGCCTGAGGTCGCGTCACGAGCCCGAGGACGGCCGGCCGGCGTAGTCGACGGCCTGATCGCCGCGTCGGCCGACGGCGTGCGCGGTATGGCTCTGCGCGTGGGCGCGATGGCGACCGCGGCGGTGCTGGTGTCCACGGTGCACCGGATCCACGATCCTGGCACGCTGTGCCCTCTGCGGGCACTCACCGGAATCCCCTGTCCTCTCTGTGGCGGTACCACCGTCTTCATCGAGCTGGGCGCGGCTCACCCCGTCGCCGCCCTTCTCGCGAGCCCGGCCGTCGTCTTCGGGGCGATCGGCCTGGCCACGGCCCCTCTCGGATCGGGGCGGCGATGGTGGGCGCTCGATTCGCGTATCCGTGCTTGGATCATCGGAGTGGCTCTGGGGCTGTCTTGGGTCTGGCAACTCGCCCGCTTCGGGTTTCTGCCCCTCTAGTCAGCACTCATCACGGCGACCGCCGAGCCAGGTTTGGCGGACGGGCGTAATCAACAAAGGAGAAAGAGCGTGAGCACCCCCTACGACCCGTACGGCCAGGGTCAGCAGCAGCCCGGCTACGGCCAGGGCCAGCAGCAGCCCGGTTACGGTCAGGGTCAGCAGCAGCCTGGCTACGGGCAACAGCAGCCGGGTTACGGCCAGGGCCAGCAGCAGCCTGGCTACGGGCAGGGTCAGCCTGGCTATGGACAGCAGCAGCCGGGTTACGGCCAGGGTCAGCAGCAGCCGGGGTACGGCCAGCCCGGTTACGAACAGCAGCAGGGCTATGGCCAGGGTCAGCAGCAGCCGGGGTACGGCCAGCCCGGTTACGAACAGCAGCAGGGCTATGGCCAGCAGCAGGGCTACGGCCAGCAGGGATACGGCCAGCAGCCGGGCTACGGTCAGCCGGGGTACGGCCAGCAGGGTTATGGTTCCGGCTACGGCCAGGCCCAGTACGCCGGCTGGGGCTCACGCCTCGGCGCGCGTATCGTCGACGGCCTGATCGTCGGTATCCCGGCCGGTATCATCATCGCCATCATCGGCGCGGTCGTGAAGAGCGTCGCCGTCAGCTACCTCTTCGAGCTGATCTTCCTCTTCATCATCGCGTTCGCCCTCAGCTTCCAGGAAGCCAACACCGGTCAGACGATCGGCAAGCGTCTTCTCGGCATCAAGGTCGTCAGCGAGGCGACCGGCCAGCCTCTCGGCGCCGGTGCCGCGTTCGGCCGGCAGCTCTGCCACTCCACGATCGACGGCTGGGTCTGCCTGCTCGGGTTCCTCTGGCCGCTGTGGGACGACAAGAGCCAGACCTTCGGCGACAAGATCACGAAGGCCATCGTCGTCACGGCGTGAGCATCGGACTCCTGTGGCGGGGCGTATTCCTTCGGGAATGCGCCCCGTTTTCGGTCCGGTAAGACACCCTCAACGGACCGCGTCCAGGACGCTGTTGCAGGCCGCGACCCGCGCCCGGCGTACGGCGTGGTCCAGGTCGCGCAGGGCCTCGGCGCGGCGGCTGACCTGGGCGGCGGACAGGGCCGCGCCCTCGGTGCCGCGGGCCAGGTCCACGACGACGGCCAGCCGGCCGGCCAGCGCCGCCACGCGGTGGGCGCGAGCCGGATAGCCGGGGGCCAGACCGCCCATCTGCTCATGGTGGTGCGACTCGCGCAGCGCGCCGAGCGCCTCGGCGATCTCCGGCCGCCATTCCATGGTGCCGTCGACGGACATGAGCGACTCGGTCGCGTCCCGTACGGCGAGGGTCAGCCGGTGGTCGGCCTCGGGCAGCAGCGGGGCGTCCGCGACGGCCGACGGCGTCTCGTGCACCGTCCAGCGCGTGCCGACGTAGGACGATCCGCGCCGGTCCTCGGCCGGGATCAGCCCGAACGTCTGGGCGCCGACGGAGGCGAGGACGGCCTCTTCGGCCTCGATGGCCGCCGTGTTGAACGCCGGCGGCCCGGTCAGCCCGAGCGGATCTCCGGGCGCGGGCAGCGCCAGCCGCAGCGCGGACAGGCCGGCCACCCGGAGCGTCGCGAGACCGCCGCGCAACGGCATCTCACCGCGTGCCTCCGGGATGCCGGCCGCGACGTGAGGGCCGCCCTGGCGTTCGACGGCGTCGACGGCCTCATCGAGCCCGACGTGACCGGTCAGCCATGCGTTGCCCCAGGCGACGAGGGCGGCCGAGGGGTGATGGACACGCATGCCGACAACCATAAGGCGTCCGAATGCCGTAGGTTCGTGCCGGAGACCCGGTGCGAGCCCGGCGGCCCTGTCGCCTGCGGCTACGCGCGAAACCGAAGGGATGCGATGGCCGGCGAGGTACTCAGGCTCAAGGGCGTCGAGATCCGGCGCGAGGGTGCGACGCTGCTGCGCAACATCGATTGGGCCGTGCAAGAGGACGAACGATGGGTGATCATCGGTCCGAACGGCGCCGGAAAGACGACGTTGCTGCAGGTGGCGGGCGCGATGCTGTACCCCAGCGAGGGCACGGCCGAGATCCTGGGCGAACAACTGGGTAAGGCCGACGTCTTCGAGCTGCGGCCCCGCATCGGGCTGTCCAGCTCGGCGATCGCCGACAAGGTGCCGGCCGAGGAGAAGGTCATCGACCTGGTCCTCACGGCGTCCTATGCGATCATCGGCCGCTGGAAAGAAGAATATGACTCCACGGATGTGACCCGCGCCGTCGAACTCCTCGACGCGCTCGGCTGCGCGCACCTGATCCGCCGCCGCTTCTCGACCCTTTCGGAGGGTGAGCGCAAGCGCGTGTCGATCGCCCGCGCCCTCATGCCCGACCCGGAGCTGCTCCTGCTGGACGAGCCCGCCGCCGGCCTCGACCTCGGCGGCCGTGAGGACCTCGTGGCGCGGCTGACGAGCCTGGCCGTCGACCGGCTGGCGCCGACGATGGCGCTCGTCACGCACCACGTCGAAGAGGTGCCGGAGGGCTTCACCCACGCGATGCTGCTGCGCCGCGGCTCGGTCGTCGCCACCGGCAAGGTCGATGAGGTCTTCACCGACGAGCACCTGTCCAAGTGCTTCGGCCTCCCCCTGCGGATCGAGCGCCAGGAGGGACGCTGGCACGCGCGTGCCGTGACCACGTGACCCGATGACCCCGCTCCACGCCCTGACGATCTTCGCGACCGGGCTCGCGGCCGGATGCATCAACGTCATCGTCGGCTCCGGATCGCTGATCACCTTCCCGGTCCTCATCGCGCTCGGGTACCCGCCGGTCGTGGCGAACGTCTCCAACACCGTCGGCCTCGTACCGGGGGCCGCCTCCGGGGCGTACGGTTACCGGCGCGAGCTGATCGGCCAGCACACCCGGCTGCTGTCGCTGGGCTCCGCCTCGGTGATCGGCGCGATCATCGGCGGCCTGCTGCTCCTCGTCCTGCCCGAGGAGACCTTCGAGATCGTCGTACCGGCGCTGATCGCGATCGCGTGCGTGCTCGTGGTCATCCAGCCCCGGCTGAGCGCGTGGCTCGGCGGCCGCACGCGGCGCCCGCACGGCGGGCCCTGGCTGTGGATCGGCGTGCTCGCCACCGGGGTGTACGGCGGCTACTTCGGCGCCGCGCAGGGCTTCATCCTGATGGCCCTGATGGCGATCTTCCTGGATGAGGACCTGCAGCGCGTCAACGCCGTCAAGAACGTCCTGGCGGGCGTCGTGAACGGCTCGGCGGCGGTGCTGTTCATCTTCGTGGCCCACGTCGACTGGGCCATCGTCGCGTGCATCGCGGCGGGTTCGGTGCTCGGCGGCCTCGCCGGCGCCTCGATCGGCCGCCGCCTGCCGGCGACGGCGCTGCGCGTGCTCATCGTGATCGTCGGCGTGACCGCGATCGTCAAGCTCCTGGCCTAGCGGTTCCGGAGGATGGCGGCGGAGGCCTCGTCGGCCGGCAGGAACGCCTCCAGGCGCAGCTCCGAGAGCGTGACGTCCACCGCGGTCGCGAACGAGGTCAGCGTGGTGATCAGCCGGAGCTCGCCCTCCGCGCACCGCAGGCGCAGGGGCACCGCGAAACCGATGTGGTCGGGCCCGGACGGCATCGGCGGGACGTAGCCCCGCAGCTCGGCGATGAACGCCTCCAGCCGGTCGTCCGGGCTGCGGACCGCCTGGGAGCGGAGGCTCTCGACGATGTGCCGCCCCCACTCGGCGAGGTTCTCGACGCGCCGCGCCATGCCGTCCGGGTGCAGCGCGAGACGGAGCACGTTGACCGGCGGCCGCAGCAGGTGTGCGGCGGCGCCCTCGGTGAGCACCTCGATCGCGGCGTTGGCGGCGACCAGCTCGCCGTACGGCCGCACGACCGCCGCCGGGTAGGGCAGGTGGCCGTCGAGGATGCGGTCGATCGCCTCCCGTACGGGCGCCAGCTCCGGGGCGTCGAGCCGGGACTCGGCGAACACCGGGGCGTACCCGGCGGTGAGCAGGAGGGCGTTGCGCTCGCGCAGGGACAGCTCCAGCGACTCGGCGAGGCGCAGGACGATGCCCCGGCCGGGGCGCGACCGGCCCTGCTCGATGTAGCTGAGGTGCCGCTGCGTCGTCCCGGCCCGCACGGCGAGCTCGAGCTGGCTCCAGCGCCGCGACGCGCGCCATCGCCGCAGCTCGGCGGCGAACCGGCTGTCCTGCGTCACCATGACCATGCTCCAGTCCTACCGGGCCGGCGCGACGCCCGTCGATTCCCTCGGCGGTATTGCCGGCGGCCCGCGCCCCTCCCGAACATGACCGTCATGTCAGATCTGAAGCTTTACACGAGGGTCGTCCGGACCGGCGACGGCGGATCCCGGTTCGAGGACGGCGCGCTGCCGTTGACCGAGCGGCGGATCGCCGACGGTGTGCCGCCGATGTTCACCGGAGGCCTGTCCGCCTCGGCGGCCGTGACGTTCCTCCGGAGTGCGGACTTCGACAGCGACCCGCACCCCGCGCCGCGGGAGCAGTGGGTCGTGATGGTGCGCGGTGCGATCGAGGTCGAGGTAAGCGACGGTGAACGGCGCCGGTTCGGCCCCGGTGACCTGGTGTTCGTGTCCGACACGACCGGGCGCGGGCACGTCACCGCCGCGATCGGAGAGCCCCCGTTCGAGGCGCTGTTCGTACCGGCACCGTGCCCTTCCGGCGTCGATTGAAGCGGTACTTAACGGGGTAATAATCGAATAGACGTTCGAAGAAGGGTGCGGTCATGAAGGGCGACAGGGTCGAAATCATGATCGATGCCGGCGAGGCGACGCGGACGTACGAGGTGACGGCCACACGCGCGGGGCGGCGGGTCGAGGTCGTCACCCGGCGCGGCGTCGTCGAGGTGACCGAGGTGACTCGCACGGGCACCCCCGTACGCACCGCGCGCTTCATGGCCAGCCGGGTGCTGGCACTGGTCGAGCACCCGTTCAACGACCGCCGCGAACCGGCCGCGGCACCACCGGACGAGTCCTGATCCGGCGAGCCGCCGCCAGCCTCCCAGCTCGCCGGTGAACGCCGCGGACGGCATCGGCTGGGAGAACATCGGGAAGTCGTACTTCAGCGCGTTGTCGTGCTCCTCGACGGAGGTCGCGGCGAGGCAGTCGCTGAGCGTCACGACCCGATAGCCGTTCTCGTAGCCGGAGCGCATGGTCGACTCGATGCAGCAGTTGGTGAGGAACCCGCCCAGTGCGATGGTCGTGATGCCCTTGCTGCGCAGGATGAAGTCGAGGTTCGTGCTGGCGAAGGTGTCGAGACCGCGCTTGCCCTCGATCACGATGTCGCCGTCGGCCGGCGCGAGCTCGTCGATGATCGCCGCGCCCCACGAGCCCTTGACGAACGCGTTGCCGTCGACGACCCCCTTGAGGATGCCGTGCGGGCACCGAACGCGGGGTCGATCTCGCCCCAGGACACGATCGCCCGGTACCTGTCGGCTCCGTTGGCGGCGAAGGCCGGAACTCCATTCAACTGGCATCTGCCCGGCAGATCGACCCCCGGTCCTGGGAAGTGCGACGGGTCAGCGGGCGGGGCGGACCTGGATCATGCCGCTCTCCAGGATGCGGGTCTCGAACGCGGGCTGCCGGCCGGTGGCCGGGCCGTGGACGACGGTGCCGTCGCTGACCTGGAAGGTGCTCCCGTGCCACGGGCAGATCACGCAGATCTCGTCGTCCACGCGGACCATGCGGCCCTGGTGCAGTGGGCCGTCGAGGTGGGTGCAGCGGTCGGCGAGGACGTAGACGTCCTCGCCGTAGCGCAGGACGAACAGGCTGATGTAGCCGAGGCTGCGGTGCACCGGCCAGCCCTCGGGCAGCTCGTCCAGCGGGCACAGGTCGTGCCAGCCCAGCGGGCCGAGGTGGGTGATCGACTCGGCGTGGCTGGCGCCGGCGCCGAGGCGGAAGGCCAGGTGGCCGCCGAGGTAGGTGCCGCCGAAGAGGGCCACGAGGCCCGCGAGCCCCAGCGCTCTGCCCTGGCGGGTGCGCCCGCGGAGGCGGGCGAGCAGCGAACCGGCGAACAGACCGGTCGCCGCGATGGTGCCGACCGAGTGGACCACTCCGACGCGCTGCTGCTCGATGTGCAGCGAGGACCAGTCGGCGGCCCCGGTGAGGGCCACGGGCACCGCGCCCGCGAGGCCGGCGGCCAGCAGCACCTGGGAGGCGCGGTCGGCGTCCGGCAGCAGGTCGAGGAGGACGGCGGCGGTCCAGCAGCCGACCGGGATGTCGGTGAGCGGTGGGTGGGCCGGATGGCCGAGCGGCACGCCGTGCAGGAGGTCCTTCAGCCGTCCGGGAGGCAGAAACCGGAGCACGACTCCGGCGAGGCCTCGGGCCGGCCGGTCGAGCACGTGAGCGTGCTCGATGTCCTCGGCGACCTTGAGAGGGCGGGGGACGGTCAGGGACCTGGGGATCCTGCTCACCCGCTGCCGGTTCACCGCACCTCCTCGGATGGCTCTGCTTTGGACACTAGCCTGCCGCGCCGCGGGCCCACCATACGGGGGTGGCGCCCACAACGATTTTCTACCGTGCGCCGGGCAACGGCGAAGACAATTTTCGGCATCACGCGAGGTTCCACGAGACGACATCGGTGAAACACGCCAATGCGGCCGTATCGCGTCACCTGACGGGTCTCGCGCCTCTATCATCCCTCGTTTATCTTTAAAGGGTCCACGAGTGAATCACCGGCACCCGGGGTGGTTGCGATGCGACGGCTCGAGGCCGAGTTCCCCGGCTGGCGATTGTGGATCAGTGACACCGGGCGATGGTGGGCCTTTCGCACCTCGGCCTGCGCACTCACGATCGAGCAGCTGAGAGCGGGCTGCCGCCTCATCGTCCAGGCCGACACCGCCGAGGCGCTCCACTCCGCCATCACGGCCGAGATCGAAGCCGAGCGGCGAACCTCCGAGGCCCGGCGCGCATCCTGACCGCGCAGTGAAGTCGTCCGAACTCACCGGACGAAAGTGGCGGAACCGGAGTTACCTTGGAGTCAAGGGCCATACGCCAGTCGATGGCGCATGCGCCATCGAAGGAGAGCGCCATGTCGGCGTGGGTCGTCTGGCTGGTCATCGCCGCCGTCCTCGGGATCGCCGAGGTGACCACACTGACGCTCGCGCTCGGGCTGCTCGCGATCGGTGCGCTCGCCGGCGGCCTGACCGGGGCGCTGGGTCTTCCCTTGGCCGTTCAGCTGATCGTCTTCGGCGTCACCTCGGCCGCCGGTCTCGTCGTCATCCGCCCGCTCGCCGTACGGCACCTCCGGCAGCCCCCGCTGCTGCGCAGCGGGACCGCCGCGCTGGTCGGGCGCGAGGCGCTGGCCCTGACCGAGGTCACCCGTCACTCGGGCCGGGTCCGCATCGGCGGCGAGGAGTGGACCGCACGGCCGTACGACCCCGGCGTCGTCATCCCTCAGGGGGCGGATGTGGACGTCCTGGCGATCGAAGGCGTCACCGCCCTCGTGCATCCACGGGAGGACTCATGGCCGAATTCGCCATAGCGAGCCTGATCGCACTGATCGTCGCGCTGCTCATGGTGGGCGCGGTGGTGCTGCGATCCGTCTGGATCGTGCCCCAGGCCCGCGCCCGCAACGTCGAGCGTCTCGGGCGCTACCGCAAGACCCTCCAGCCGGGAATGAACTTCATCATCCCGTTCGTGGACAAGGTCAAACCGCTGATCGACCTGCGCGAGCAGGTGGTGGCGTTCCAGGACCAGTCGGTGATCACCGAGGACAACCTCGTCGTGCACATCGACACGGTGCTGTTCTTCCAGGTGACCGACCCGCGCGCGGCCGACTACGAGATCGTCGACTACATCAAGGCGATCGAGCAGCTCACCGCCACCCAGCTGCGCAACGTGATCGGCACCCTCGATCTGGAGGCGAGCCTGTCCTCGCGCGACCGGATCAACACCGCGCTGCGCGGCGTGCTCGACGACGCCTCCGGCAAGTGGGGCATCCGGGTGACGCGCGTGGAGATCAAGGCGATCGAGCCGCCGCAGTCGATCAAGGACGCGATGGAGAAGCAGATGCGCGCCGAACGGGAGAAGCGCGCCACGATCCTGCAGGCCGAGGGCATACGCCAGGCGAAGATCCTCACCGCGGAGGGAGAGAAGCAGGGGTCCATCCTGGAGGCCGAGGGCGCGCGGCAGTCCGCGATTCTGCGGTCGCAGGGTGAGGCGCAGGCCATCGAGCAGGTCTTCACCTCGATCCACCGCAACGATCCCGACCCGAAGCTGCTCGCCTATCAGTACCTCCAGACGCTGCCGGAGCTCGCCAAGGGTGAGGGCAACACGTTCTGGGTGATCCCCAGCGAGGTGACCTCGGCCCTGCGGTCGGTCACCCAGGCGTTCGCCGGAGAAAAGCCGTCGCCGGCCCGGCCGCCGGAGGAGCGGCCCGCGCCCGACGCCCTGCCGGAGGGGCACACGCCGCCGTACGAGCTGCCGCCGAGCGACGCCCGCGCGTCCTGAGACGAAAAGAAGGGCGGCCCGCGGTGCACGGGCCGCCCCTCTCCCGGGGGGTGGGGGAGCTCAGCTCCCGCTCACGTCCAGCCCGGCGGCGACGTCGTCGCCCAGGTCCTTGGAGATGTTGCGCCAGTACTCCACGACGCGCGTCTTCATCGCGGAGGTGACCTCCGGGCGGGACGCGTGGCCGACGATGTTGCCCGTGAGGTTGGCGCGGTCGGTCTCGGACAGGACGCCCTCATACAGCGCGCGCGGCTGGCCGTAGTCGTCGTCCTCGGAGTGCAGCGTGTACGCGGCCCGTACGATCTCACCGGTCACGCCGTAGCTCTCGCTCTCGTACAGCGACGGCTCGGCCTCCGGGCCGCCGACGGAGTTCGGCGCGTACACCGGGTCGCCGTAGTTCTCGTACCGCATGGCGCCGTCCTTGTTGTAGGAGTGGACGGGCACCTTCGGGCGGTTGACCGGGAGCTGGAGGTAGTTGGGGCCGATGCGGTAGCGATGGGTGTCGGGGTAGGAGAACAGCCGGCCCTGCAGCATCTTGTCCGGGCTCGCGGCGATGCCGGGCACCATGTTGGCGGGCTCGAACGCGGCCTGCTCGATCTGGGCGAAGTAGTCGTCGGGGTTGCGGTTGAGGGTGAACCTGCCGATGTTGATCGGCGGATAGTCGCCGTGGGGCCAGACCTTGGTCAGGTCGAACGGGTTGAAGCGGTAGTCCGCGGCGTCCTCGAACGGCATGACCTGGATCTGCACGGTCCAGGACGGGTGCTCGCCCGCGCTGATGGCGTAGCTCAGGTCGCGGATGTGGAAGTCGCGGTCGAGGGCGGTCTGCTCGCCGGCCTCGGCGTCGGTGAAGTTCTTGATGCCCTGGTCGGTCTTGAAGTGGTATTTCACCCAGAACTTCTCGCCGGCGGCGTTGACCCACATGAAGGTGTGGCTGCCGTAGCCGTTCATGTGCCGCCAGGAGTACGGCGTGCCGCGGTCCGACATCAGGAAGGTCACCTGGTGCGCGGACTCGGTGCGCAGGGTCCAGAAGTCCCACTGCATGTTGTGGTCGTGCAGGTGGTTGTCGGACCGGCGCTTCTGCGAGTGGATGAAGTCGGAGAACTTGCTCGGGTCGCGGATGAAGAAGACCGGCGTGTTGTTCCCGACGAGGTCGTAGTTGCCGTCCTCGGTGTAGAACTTCATCGCGAAGCCGCGGGGGTCGCGCACGGTGTCGGGGAAGCCGAGCTCCCCGGCGACGGAGGAGAACCTCAGGAGCAGGTCGGTACGGGCACCCTTCTGGAAGAGCTTCGCCTTCGTGAACTGGCTGACGTCCTCGGTGATCTCCATGAACCCGAAGGCGCCACCGCCCTTGGCGTGGACGACGCGCTCGGGCACGCGCTCGCGGTTGAACTGCGCCATCTTCTGGATCAGATAGTGATCCTGGAGCAGCAGTGGTCCGTTCGGCCCGACCGAGAGCGAGTCGTGATCACTGGGCGCCGGGATGCCGGCGTCAGTGGTGGTGATGGGCCTTACGTCAGTCATGCGAAGTTCCTCCTTATGGACCCCGACGGCAGTCGGGGCAGAATCCCCAGAAGGTGACGTCCGCCTCGTCCACCAGGTAGCCCGCGTCGTCGGCGGGTTCGAGGCACGGCGCCTCGCCCACCGCGCACTCGACGTCGGTGAGGCGGCCGCACTCTCGGCAGACGAGGTGATGGTGGTTGTCACCGACCCGGCACTCGAAACGAGCCGGGCTTCCCGCAGGCTCGATCCGCCGTACGAGGCCCGCCGCGGTGAACGCGTGCAGCGCCTCATAGACGGCCTGGAACGACACGTGACCGAGGCGGTCGCGCACCTGCGAGGTGACCGTGTCGACGTCGAGATGATCGCCGGCACGGACTGAATCGAGGATGGCGAGCCGGGCGGCCGTCACCCTGAGTCCCGCCGTGCGCAGCTGCGCGGCGGTGTCGTGCGGGTGTTCCGTGTCCTTCACCCCACCCACGGTATGCGCCTAACCTGAGTCATTCAAGGGAACGACCGATGTCCGTTTCAGGGCGGACGGGCGTTTCCGGGCACCGGGGACGTCGATGGGTCCGTGCAGGTCAGGGTCGCTCAGAGGGCGGCGACGAGCCGGGCGATCTCTTCCTCGGTGTTGTAGTAGTGCACCGAGGCGCGCACGCGCGGCGCCGGTGTGGCGCCCTCGTCATAGCGGTACGTCTGCTCGGACAGCCGCACGTTGATCTTCTTACGGGCCAGGGAGGCGACGATCTCCGCGGAGTCGTGGCCCTCACGGGTGAACGTCACGATTCCCGAGCGGCGGGCGCCCCGGTCGCGGACCACGACGCCGGGGACCTCGGCCAGCGCCTCGCGCAGCCGGGCGGCCAGCGCGGACACCCGGCGCTCGATCACGTCCAGCCCGATCTCCATGGCGTACTCGGCCGCCGCCGCCAGGCCGAGCTGGAGCGCGGCCGAGCGCTCGTAGCTCTCGAACCGCCGGGCGTCCTCGCGCAGCTCGTACGACTCCGGCCCGGTCCACTCCGCGCTGCGGTCGTCGATGAACGTCGGCGCGATCAGGTCCAGCACCGCCCGCCGTACGTAGAGGAACCCGATGCCCCGCGGCCCGCGCAGGAACTTGCGGCCCGTCGCCGACAGCAGGTCACAGCCGATCGCGTCCACGTCCACCGGGAGCTGGCCGACCGACTGGACGGCGTCGACGAGGTAGAGCGCCCCGGCCGCCCGCACGAGCCGGCCGATCTCCGCGACCGGGTTGACGAGCCCGTCATGGGTGGGAATGTGATTGACCGCGACGAGCCGTACGTCCGGCCCGAGCGTGGCGGACAGGGCGTCGAGGGAGACCTGGCCGTGCTCGTCGTCGGGGAGGACCTCGACCTTGATGCCGCGCTCGCGCGCGGCGTGCAGGAGGGCGAGGGCGTTGCTGCCGTACTCCCCGGCCGAGGTCAGGACGCGGTCGCCGGGCCGGAAGCGGATGCCGTAGAAGGCGGTGTCCCAGGCGCGGGTGGCGTTCTCGGTGATCGCGATCTCGCCGGGGCCGGCGTTGACGAGCCGGGCGAGAGAGTCGTACGCGCCGACCAGGCGATCCATCGCGGCGTCGGCCGCCTCGTACCCGCCGATCAGGCCTTCGGTCTCCAGGTGCCCGCGCACCGTGTCCAGTACCGGCCGGGGCTGCAGGGCCGCACCCGCGTTGTTGAAGTGCGTGACCCGCGCGCACCCGGGCGTATCAGCACGGATCCGCGTTATGTCCAGCACGTCGCCTCCCCGAGTGATCCACGCCCACCGTGAGAAACGCTACGGCTCAGAAGAGAGACGTCAAGGTCACGGGCGTGGCATTCTGTCCGATCTACCCCAAGGTGGTGAGTGCGATGCGGCGGCGACCCCTGCTTCCTGTCGTTATGGCCATGGCGACCGGCCTGGCGGTGGCCGCGTCGGCGTGCAGTGATCGGAGCGACGCCAAGATGCCGCCGCTCAGCATGACGCCGTCCGCGCCCGGCGGCAGCGCGTCGCCGAAGGCCGAGGCGGCGGCCAAGGAGCCGATCACGCTCGCGTTCGCGGGCGACACGCACTTCCACGCCCAGCTCGCCGCCCGTCTCGCCTCTCCGCGGACCGCGCTCGGGCCGACCATCCCCGCGCTGAAGAGCGCCGACTTCACCATGGTCAACCTGGAGACGGCGATCACGACGCGGGGCACCAAGGAGCCCAAGGAGTTCAACTTCCGCGCTCCGGCGACCGCGTTCACCGCGCTGAAGGCCGCCGGGATCGACGTCGTCTCCATGGCCAACAACCATGGCGTCGACTTCGGCCACGTCGGCCTCGTCGACTCGCTCGCGGCGATCAAGCGCTCCGGGTACCCGGTCGTCGGCATCGGCAAGAACGCCGCCGAGGCGTACAAGCCCTACTACGCGACCGTGAAGGGCACCCGGCTCGCGGTGATCGGCGCCACGCAGGTGCTCGACGACAACCTGATCGCCGGCTGGACCGCCACCGACGACCACGCCGGGCTCGCCTCGGCCAAGAACGCCCCGCGCCTGGTCCAGGAGGTGCGCAAGGCGCGCAAGCAGGCCGACGCGGTCATCGTCTACCTGCACTGGGGCCAGGAGATGAACGCCTGCCCGCTGCCCCGGCAGAAGCACCTCGCGGCGCAGCTCTCGCGCGCCGGCGCCGACATCATCGTCGGCGGCCACGCCCACGTGCCCCTCGGTGGCGGCTACTGGCACGGCAGCTACATCGACTACGGCATGGGCAACTTCTTCTTCTACGCGGCGAGCGGCCGGACCGCGGACACCGGGATCCTCCAGCTCACGCTGAACGGCCGCAAGGTGACCAAGGCGCAGTGGCGGCCCGGGACGATCTCCGGCGGCGTGCCGCGGCTGCTCACCGGCACCGCGCGGGTGCAGGGCCTGGCCAAGTGGAACGCCCTACGGCGCTGCACCGGCCTGTCCGCCACCCCGGACACCGCCTGACCCGATCAGGTCGCGGTACCAGCGGTACGAGGCGCGAGGCGTACGGGCCTGCGTCTCGTAGTCGACGTGGACGAGGCCGAACCTCGGGTGGTAGCCCTCGGCCCACTCGAAGTTGTCCAGCAGCGACCAGACGTAGTACCCGCGCACGTCGACGCCCTCCTCCACGGCCGCCCGTACGGCGCCGACGTGGGCGTCCAGGTAGTCGATGCGGTGCTGGTCCTCCAGCGACTCGTCGTAGGAGCAGCCGCTCTCGGTGATCTGGATCGGGGGCAGCGCCGCGCCGTACCGCTCCCGCAGCGTGAGGAGCACCCGGCGCAGCGCGTCGGGCACCACCGGCCAGCCCATCCCGGTCACCGGCACGCCCGGCACGTCGGTCATCGCGAACGGCAGCGCGTCGCCCTCGGAGGGCGCGGCGACGCCGACCGGGCTGTAGTAGTTGACCCCGAGCACGTCGATGGGCGCGGCGATCGTGTCGAGGTCGCCGTCGCGTACGTGCGGCAGCGGCACACCGAGGTCGGGGTAGACGCCGCGCAGGATCGGGTCGGTGAACTGCCAGTTCAGCAGGTTGTCGAACGCCTCGGCGGCGGCCAGGTCCTCGGGCCGGTCGCTCGCGGCCTGCGCGGGCGTGTGGTTGTTGGCGATGGCGATCCGCCGCGCGCCGGCGTCGCGCAGGGCGGAGACGGCGAGGCCGTGGCCGAGCAGCTGGTGGTGCGCGGTGGGAAGCGCGCCGAGCATGAGCGCCTGACCCGGCGCGAAGACGCCGAAGGCGTAGCCGTACGCCATGACGACCATCGGCTCGTTCAGTGTGATCCAGAGTTCGACGCGGTCGGCGAGCCGCTCGGCGACGATCGCGGCGTACTCGGCGAACCGGGCGGCGGTGTCGCGGTTCATCCAGCCGCCGGCGTCCTCCAGCGGCTGCGGGAGGTCCCAGTGGTACAGCGTCGGCGCGGCGGCCAGCCCGCGTTCGGCCAGCCCGTCCACGAGTCGGTCGTAGAAGTCCAGGCCCTTGGCGTTGACCGGCCCGCTGCCCGACGGCTGCACACGCGGCCAGGCGATGGAGAAGCGGTACGCCCGCGCGCCGAGACCGGCGATCAGGTCGAGATCCTCCGGCCAGCGGTGATAGTGGTCACAGGCGACGTCGGCGTTGTGCCCGTCGCGGATCCGGCCGGGCTCGCGGCAGAACGTGTCCCAGGTCGAGACGCCGCGTCCGTCTTCGCCGGTCGCCCCCTCGATCTGGAACGCCGAGGTCGCGACTCCCCACTGAAAGTCGGGCGAAAATCCCGAAACCGGCTTCACCGTTACCTCCCGGAGATGTGAGGAGGTTTCGGATCCTACGGGGCGGGCGCGCACTCTTAAAAGGCATGATTGTACGTGTGACGACGGATACCTCGGCGCTGCGCCGACGGCCGGCCCAGCGGCGGAGCGCCGAGCGGGTACAGCGGATGCTGGACGCCTGTGCGGAGATCCTCGACGAGGCGGGCTACGACGGCCTCTCAACGACCAAGGTGGCCCAGCGCGCCGACGTCGCGATCGGCTCGGTCTACCAGTTCTTCCCCGACAAACGGGCGATCGCGCAGGAGCTGGCCCTGCGCAACCTCGAGATGTTCGGCGAGCGGGTCGCACGCGGCCTGGCCGAGGGCGACTTCGCGCACTGGTACGACGCGGTCGGCACGGTCATCGACATCTTCGTCGACATGAACCGCACCGTCGCCGGCTTCCGCGTCCTGCGCTTCGGCGACATCGCCGACGTCCGCCTGCTCGACGCCGGCGAGGAGAACAACGCGGTGGTCGCGGACCGTCTGCGGGCACTGCTCGTCGAGGCGTTCGAGGTACCCGACACCGACGAGTTCGCGCTCGCCCTCGCGGTCGCGGTGGAGGCCGCGGACGCGGTGCTCAAACTCGCCTTCCGTGACGTACGCGACGGCGACCCCGCGCTGCTCACCGAGGCGGAGCGGCTCATCACCGGTTACCTCGCCCACCACTTCGAGGCGTAAGGCATAGCGGCCGCGGCCGGGACGCGTCTGAAGGGGGACGACAGCCCCGGAGGTGACGATGGATGCCGCGGCGGAGCGGGACTTCCGCGAGTTCGTCGAGGCGAGGTCCTCGGCGCTCATGCGTATGGCGTTCCTTCTCACCGGCGGGGACCAGTACGCCGCCGAGGACCTCGTGCAGACCGCGCTCGCCAAGGTGGCCGTGCGCTGGCGGAGCATCGACACCCCGGAGAGCTACGTCCGGCAGGTGATCTACCGCCAGCAGGTCAGCTGGTGGCGCCTCAAGTGGCACCGCCGCGAGACCAACGTGGCGGTCCTGCCCGACGAGGTGCGCGAGGACGGGACCTCGGCGGTGGACCTGCGGATGACGGTACGCGCGGCGCTGGCACGGCTCACACCGCGGCAGCGCGCGGTCCTCGTGCTCCGCTTCTTCGAGGACCTCCCCGAGGCCGAGGTGGCCCGATTGCTGGAGTGCAGCGTGGGCACCGTACGTAGCACCACTCACCGATCTCTCGCCCGGCTCCGTGTCGTGGCCCCCGAGCTGGAAGAGACCCTGAAGGAGGTCCGGCAGTGAACACCGAGACCTACGTCCGGAAGGTCCTCGACGAGTGGTCCGACGAGGCCCGGGTGCCACCCGGGCTCGCCGACAGGGCCCTGAAGCGGCGTACGGAAGGGCGCTTCACCAAGGCCGTGCTGGCCGTCGGGATGGTGGCGCTCCTCGTGGGGGCGGGCGTGGCGGTCGACACCCGGCTCACGCCGGACCCGGCGCCGCGCCCCGTCGACACCTCGCTGCACACCGACCCTGCCGACGCGCCGCCCAAGCGGCTCGTCGCCGCGGGCACCATCGCCCTGTCCGCCTACCGGACGCTTTCCTACAGCGGGGGCGAGCAGAGCTCCGTCTGGTACCTCTACGATCCCGCGTCCGGCGGTTACGAGAAGGTCCCCTGGGCGTGGGTCGCCGTGGCGCCCGGCCTGCGGCAGGCCGCCGTCCTCGACGGGCCGCTGCCGAGCGCGCACGTCGGCATCCTCGACATGAAGACGCGGCGGGTCCGCTGGATCGGGCTCCGGGCCGCCGCCGGCGGTCTCGCCTGGTCGCCGGACGGAAAGCGGCTGCTCGTGACGACGTACGCCACCGACCCGGACAAGAACTACCGCAAGGGCACGGGGGCGCGGACCGGGTTCATCGTGGTCGACCCCGTGTCCGCCGAGGCGCACTTCCACGGCCTGCTGTTCGACCGCGCGAACCCGAACGGCAGGCAGGACCTCGGCTGGAGCAGGGACGGCAGGCTCGTCTACGCCCCGAGCATGAACTTCTTCCCGCCGACCAGGCTCTTCTACGACCTGAACGGTGCGCCGCGACCGGCTCCCGCGCACGAGGCGGACCAGATGGAGGTGGCCGGGATCTCCCCGGACGGACGTCTCATGGCCACGCACGCGAGGATGGACCTGTCCGTCGACGACACGGCGACCGGACGGCAGGTGAGCGCCCTTCCGGTCTGGCAGATGGTCGCCTGGGCCGACAACAGCCACCTCATCGTCTTGATGTGCGATCGGGGTGACAAGTGCGGCGGTCCGCGCACGTTCAGCTTCCGATACGCCCTGATGAGCGTCGACGGCAGGACGACGATCCCGCTCACCGGCTACAAGCCGAACGCCTATGTGAACTCCTGGCAGCCGGAGTTCACCCACCGCTAGCGATGACAAATGTCATCGCCAACGCAGGATCGGCGACACTACGCCACCGATCAGCGCTTACCTAGCGTTGTCCCCATGAACGCGATCACCTTCACGGGAGTGTCGAAGAGCTACGACACGGTCCGCGCCGTCGAGACGCTCGACCTGGAGATCGGCGCGGGCCAGGCCGTCGCGCTGCTGGGTCCCAACGGCGCCGGCAAGTCCACCTCCATCGGCATGCTGCTCGGGCTCGTACGGCCCTCGGGCGGCACCGTCACCGTCTTCGGCGACAGCCCGGACGCGGCCGTCCGCGCCGGCAAGGTCGGGGCGATGCTCCAGGACGGCTCCCTCGTGGCGGGGGTGACCGTACGCGAGGTCGTGGAGTTCGTCCGCGGCCTCTACCCCGAGCCGATGCCGCTCGATGAGGTCCTGTCCCTGGCGAACCTGACCTCTCTCGCCAGGCGCCGCGCCGACCAGTTGTCCGGCGGGCAGGCGCAGCGCGTACGGTTCGCGATCGCCATCGCGGGCGCGCCCCGGCTACTGGTCCTGGACGAGCCGACCGCGGCGATGGACGTGGAGTCCCGGCGCTCGTTCTGGGCGAGCATGCGCGAGTACGCCGCCGGCGGCCGGACCATCCTGTTCGCCACGCACTACATGGAAGAAGCGGACGAGAACGCCGACCGGATCATCGTGATGGCCCGCGGCCGCATCGTCGCCGACGGCACCGCCCAGGTGATCAAGGCCGCCGCCGGGGGCCGTACGGTCCGGTTCACGATCGGCGAGCAGCCCACGGTGGGGCTCGACACGCTCCCCGGCGTCACCGGCGTCGAGCTGCGCGGAGGGACCGCGCAACTGCGCACCACCGACCCCGACGCGACCGTCCAGGCGCTGTACGCCTCCGGCATCCAGGTCCGTGACCTGGAGGTCAAGGGCGCCGACCTCGAAGACGCGTTCCTGTCCCTCACCGGCGACAACCAGAACTAGAAGAGGATCCCTACGATGCTTCGCTATCTCCTGCTGGAAATGCGCCGGATGTACCGGGACCGCCGCTTCGTGTTCTTCACCGTCGCCATGCCGGTCGCGTTCTACCTGCTCTGGTCGAACATCTTCGCCAAGGGCGACGGCGTGGAGTCCGACACCGGCCTGAACGCCGCGACGTACCTGCTGGTCTCGATGGCCTCCTTCGGCGCCCTCGGCGCGGCGCTGACGACGACCGGGCCCCGGCTCGCGGCCGAGCGGCAGACCGGCTGGCTGCGGCAGCTCCAGGTCACCCCGCTGCGGCCCGCCGCCGTGATCACCGCCAAGATCATCGCGTCGATGTGCCTGGCGCTGCCGTCCCTCATCGTCGTCGGGCTCACCGCCGCGCTCACCCAGCACGTACGGCTCTCGCCGGGGGAGTGGGCCGCGATGATCGCCCTGATGTGGGTCGGCACGCTGCCGTTCGCGGCGCTGGGCACGCTCATCGGCTCGCTCGTGGGCACGGACGCCGCGCAGCCGCTGACCGTGGCCTGCCTCTTCGGCCTGTCGATCCTGGGCGGGATCTGGATGTCGGTGAGCATCCTGCCCAAGACGCTGCGGCACATCGCGCACTGGATGCCCTCGAACCGGTACGCGGACCTCGGCTGGAGCGCCGTCGCCGGCCACGCACCGCCCGCCTCGGACTTCTTCATCCTCGCCGGCTGGACCGTGGGCCTCGGTGCCCTTGCGATCATGGCCTACCGTCGCGCTACCGTTCGAGTCTGATGAACCTGTCCACCTCCTACGATCTCGAGCGGGCATCCACACCCGGCACCTGGCGCCGGGCGGTGTGGAGCTCGCTCGGGCTCGTTTACCTGTTCGTGTGGCCGCTCAGCGACCTGTTCCAGCACCCGCACACCACCACGCGGGTCGTCCTGTCGTTCCTCGCGATCGGCTCGTACGCGGCCTCGTTCGTCGGTCTGATACTCGTCAACAATCCGTGGACCGGGGTCATCGCCCGGCCGATCTGGATCATGCTCGGCGTCACCACCGTCCTGGCGATCGCCTATCCGCTCCTGTTCGGCTCGGCCTGGAGCGCGCTGCCGATCTATCTCGGCATCGCGTACGCGATGGCGCTCCCGCCAGGCTGGGCGCCGCGTGGGGTGGCCGGGGCGGCCGCGCTCACGCTCCTCCTCTGCCTGCTGGCGGGCGCGCCCGGCGGCACCTCGGCCCTCCTGGCCTTCGAGGCGCTGACCATCGGCATGCTGATGGTGGCGTTCCGCACCAGCCGGATCCTCGTGGTGCAGCTCCGCGAGGCCCGCGGTGAGGTCGCCCGGCTCGCCGCGAGCGAGGAGCGGCTGCGCATCTCCCGCGACCTGCACGACCTGCTCGGCCACACGCTGTCGCTCATCGTGCTCAAGAGCGAGGTGGCCACCCGCCTGGCCGACCGCGACCTGGACCGCAGCCTCGCCGAGGTGCGCGACATCGAGTCCGTCGCCCGGCAGGCGCTCGCCGACGTACGCGAGGCGATCTCCGGCTACCGCCAGCGCAGCCTGACCGACGAACTGCAGAACTCCCGTGGCGTCCTGGCCGCGGCCGACATCGAGCTGACCGTCACGACCTCCGGCACACCGCTGCCCGACCAGATCGACGGCCTGTTCGGCTGGGCGGTACGCGAGGGCGTCACCAACATCGTCCGGCACTCCCGCGCCCGTACGGCGACGATCACGGTCCGCCGGGAGCCGGACGCGGCCGTCCTGGAGATCGTCGACGACGGCGTGGGCGGGACCGAGGCCGTGCAGGGCAACGGCCTGCGCGGGCTCGGCGAGCGAGTGGGGCTGTCGGGCGGTACCGTCGAGTCGGGGCCGCGCGCCGACGGCGGCCATCGCCTGACCGTACGCGCGCCGCTGGAGACCCCGGCCCGCCACGAACCCGCAGGCGCCTGACCCCCCGTTCAAGAACGGCATCCTCTAGAGTCGCTGCCGTGATCCGGGTGCTGCTCGCCGAGGACCAGGGGATGGTGCGCGGTGCGCTCGCGACGCTCCTCGGTCTCGAAGACGACATCGAAGTGGTCGGCGAGGCCGCGAACGGTGAGGAGGCGGTCACCGTCGCCGCGTCCGCGCGGCCCGACGTCGCGCTGCTCGACATCGAGATGCCCGGCAAGGACGGCATCACCGCCGCCGCCGAGATCCGCAGGAGCCTGCCGGACTGCCGGATCGTCATCCTCACGACGTTCGGCCGGCCGGGCTATCTCCGGCGCGCGATGGAGGCCGGTGCGTCGGCGTTCCTGGTCAAGGACAGCCCGGCGAAGGACCTCGCCTCCGCGATCCGCCGCGTCCTCGCAGGTGAGCGCGTCATCGACCCGGCCCTGGCGGCCGCCGCGCTGAGCGCCGGGCCCAACCCCCTGTCGGCCCGCGAGCGCGACGTGCTCGCCGCCGCGGCGGACGGCTCCACGATCGGCGACGTCGCCGTACGGCTGCATCTGTCCGAGGGGACCGTGCGCAACTACCTGTCGGCGGCCATCCGCAAGACCTCGGCGCGCAACCGCATCGAGGCGGTCCAGGCCGCCGAACGCCAGGGCTGGCTCTGACTTCTTTACCCTCCCTTGACCGAGCCGGCGGCGCAGCCCAGAATCCGCGTAATCACGACCGTCACGGAGGAGCTGGGCATGGCGCCACTGATCGAGAAAAGGCAGCAGGCACAGTTCGGCCATCGGACCAACTTCTGGGCACTGCCAGGGTCCGCGCCGAACACCGTCTCATGGCACTACAAGACCCAGGACTGGGTGGTGAAACGACCGGAAGACGGTGAGCCCGCCTTTCGGCGTACGGTTCGGTGCAAGACGTGCCGCAAATTGCTTGCCTATCGAATTCACAGCATCGAGGCCACGCTCGACCGTTACGACCGCTGGCGCGCCGGTGCCTATGGCGGCCTCACGCTGCTCGTCCTCGGACTGATCGGTCTTGTCTTCGTTCTCATCGTCGGAGGGAGCGCGATACGGGTCGGTCTCGTGGCCGCGGCCATTGGAGCAGGCGCCATGTCGGGCTGGATATTCGGGCTGGTCGCCGCCTGTGAGAACGGCGTCTCCGGACACTTCAACGGCTGGCCGGGGGCCACGAAGCACGCGGTCGTTCTCCGCGACCGGTCGGCGAACGTGCCGGAGCTGGCGTGCCCGCGCTGTGGCCATCGGGAGGAGTTCTCAGGCGACGTCGAGGGCCCTCCGGAGGGGCGGTACCAGGCCGCAAAGGCCCGCCTGGATCGGCACGAATGCCGTACGCCCTGATCATATCTCGACACGCAGAGTCATCTTCTGCTGGTTTCGGGGGGAAGCTTTCGCTCCAATTGGAAAGACCTGAAGTCCGCGACTTGAAATGACTCAGACCAATTGCATGGTCATTTGTCGGGACTTCTCGCAAAGTCTTGCATGGTGCCTTCTCGTGGTGCTTCACTCGACCACACCGCGTGGCGGTTCCACGAGACGAAAGGGCGTTATTCGATGTCCGCCGTCATTCTCGGGGCGCTCGATATCGCCGCCCTACCTGCAGAAGTAGCTCCCGCGCGACACTGGCTGTGCAAATTGCTCTGCAACGATCACAAGGAGATCATCGATGACGTCGTACTGATGGCCTGTGAGGCGATCACCAATTCGGTTCGCCATTCCGACTCGGCCGTTCGTGACGCCGACGGCGCGCCGGGTACGGTGACGGTGCTCGTCATGGCCGACGCCGGCGCGCTCCGTATCGAGGTCATTGACGCCGGGTCACCGACCAATGCTCCACGGTTCGCCGAGGACGGCCCGGACTCGGTGAACGGCCGCGGTCTGCACCTGATCGACTTACTCAGCGGTGGCCGCTGGGGCTCCTACACCCATGACGACGGCCGTACCGTCTGGTTCGAGATGGGCCCCTAGCGCGGTGGTCGCCGGGTCGCGGGCCGGTGAGAGGACCCCTCACCGGGCCAGGGCGGGGTGAGGGGTCCCCTCACATCCCAGATCGTCGTGCGGATGGCGGGGCCGGGCGTGGGGGTTTTGCCATCCCTTGACCGAACTGTGCACCGGCAACGAGACTCTCTGCGACCACTGCCGGCGAGGGGCCTGGGCATGAGACCACGGATCGAACAGAGAGAGCATGCGCGGGTCGGTCATCGGATCCGCTTCTGGGCACGGCCGGGCACGGCGAACACGGTCTCCCGGCGGTACAAGACTCAGGACTGGCTGGTGGAACGCCCGGAGGACGGCGAGCCGGCCGTGCAGCGCACGGTCCGGTGCGAGACGTGCAAGAAGCTCCTGACGTACCGCGTTCACAACGTCGAGGACACGCTGCGCCGCTACGGTCGCCGGCGGACCGGTGTCTTCGTCGGGCTCGCGCTGCTCTTCGCGGGGATGTTCGGCCGCCTTCTCATGCTCGTCACGGGCGACAGCCTCGTAGGGGCGATCCTCGCGCTGGGAGCGATCAGCGTGGGCGCCCTTGCGAGCTGGTCGTGCGGGCTCATGTCCGGTGAGGGCGGTGTGACCGGGCACCTCAACGGCTGGCCCGGGGCGACCAGGCACGCCGTGTTCGTCGACCGAGGCGAGCCGGAGCTGGTGTGCCCGAAGTGCGGTCACCAGGAGGCGCTCCCTCCCTCTGGGCCGGACTATCCCGAGAACATGCCGAGGAAGCGTTACCTGGCCGCCAAGGCCCGGCTCGGCGCCCACGAATGCACCGCGCCCTGACCGCGACCGTCCGGTCCCTGCTCAGGACGCGTACCAGGCCACCAGCCGGCGGTGACCCTGGAACGGATCCGCGAGCGGGCGTTGGCCCGGGGACGGGTACAAAAGCGCGCGCCGATCTTTGGTGCCCGGGGCGAGCGCGCGCCGCGTGGGGCTAAAGGGACAATTGGCTAGTTAGCCCCCTAATCAGGAAGGTTTCACGTGTCGAACACGCATGCCGTCGTGGCACGCCCGCCCGTGCTCGGCGACCTCGTCCCCGGTCGGCTCGCCCGTGACGTCGCACTCGTCGTGGGCGCCGCCGCGCTCGTCGGTATCGCCGCGCAGATCAGTGTGCCGGTGCCGGGAACCCCCGTACCCGTGAGCGGCCAGACCTTCGCGGTCCTGCTGTCCGGCGCCGCGCTCGGGCTCAACCGCTCGGTCATCGCGATGGCGCTGTACGCGGTCGCCGGCGTGCTGGGCGTGCCGTGGTTCGCCCAGGGCGCCTCCGGCTGGCACCTCGCCTCGTTCGGCTACGTCCTCGGGTTCGTGCTCGCCGGCGCGGTCGTCGGCGCGCTGGCCGCGCGCGGCGCGGACCGGTCGCCGCTGCGCACGGTCGCCACGATGACGCTCGGCACGCTGCTCATCTACGCCGTCGGCGTGCCGTGGCTGATGGGCATGACGCATTCCGGCTTCGGCGCGGCCCTGTCGATGGGCGTCCGTCCCTTCCTCGTCGGCGACGTGCTCAAGGTGCTCCTCGCCGCGGGCCTGCTGCCCGGCGCCTGGCGGCTTGTCCGGCGCTGAGTCTCATCGGTCCTGCGGCCGGGGCCGTACGAGGCCCTTGTCGTAGGCGAAGATCACGAGCTGGACCCGGTCGCGGGCCTGCAGTTTGGTCATGATCCGGTGCACGTACGTCTTGGCGGTCGCCGGGCTCAGGTGGAGAGCGCCGGCGATCTCCTCGTTGGTGAGCCCGGCGGCGATCTGCTGCAGGACCTCGCGCTCGCGGTCGCTGAGGATGTCGAGCTCCGGGGCGGGTTCGGCCGGCGGCGGCTGGGCGGCGAACTCCTTGATCACCCGGCCGGTCAGCCCGCGGCCGAGCAGGCCCTCGCCGGAGGCGACCACCCGGATCGCGTCCAGGAGCTCGTCCGGGGCGGTGTCCTTGAGCAGGAACCCCGCCGCGCCGGCCCGGAGGGCGCCGAAGATGTAGTCATCGTGCTCGAACGTGGTCAGGATCAGCACGTGCGCCTCGCGCAGGGCCGGGTCGTCGGTGACCCGCCGGGTCGCCTCGATGCCGTCCATCCCGGGCATCCGGATGTCCATCAGGATCACGTCCGGCGCCGTCGCCCGCGCGCCGTCGACCGCCGTCTTCCCGTCGGCGGCCTCCGCGACCACGTGCATGTCCGGGGTCGAGTCGATCAGGAGCTTGAAGCCCGCGCGCACCGTCGTCTGGTCGTCGGCGAGCAGGACACGGATCGTCATGGCCGGGCCTCCTTCAGAGGCAGGCGCGCGTGCACACGAAAGCCGCCGCCTGGCAGTGCTGTGGTGTTGAGGCGCCCGCCGGTCGCGACGACGCGCTCTCGCATGCCCTGGATGCCCAGGCCGTACGAGCCGCGGTCCACCACGTCGACCGGATCGCCGTCGTTGGTGACCGCCACGTCCAGGCTGTCGGGCGTGAAGGTGAGCGTCACCGCGACCTTGGTGACCCGTTCGGCGTGACGTTTGATGTTGGTCAGGCTCTCCTGAACGATGCGGTAAACCGTGAAACCGACGATCGCCGGGATCTCGGTACGGCGCCCCGACTCGTGCAGGGTCACGGGCAGTCCGTCCGTCCGGCTCTGCTGGATCAGCTCGTCGAGGTCGGCCAGGCCGAGTCCCGGACGTTTGAGCGGCTCGGCGATGCCGCGCAGGAGGCTGAGTGTCCGGCGGATCTCCCCGAGCGCGGAGTTGCTCACCGTGTTGATCGTCTCCAGTGCCTCGCGGCCGGCCTTCGGGTCGTCCTCGACGAACCGCGCGCTCACCGAGGAGGTGACACTGATCGACATCAGGGCGTGGCCGACGATGTCGTGGAGCTCACGCGCGATTCGCAGGCGTTCTTCGGTGACGCGGCGGCGCGCCTCGTCCTCCCGCTCCCGCTCGGCCCGCTCGGCGCGCTCCTCCGCGCCCAGGACGTACGTCCGCTGCGTCCGTACCCACGTGCCGGCGAGCACCGCGAACGGGACGGTCGCGAGCGTGCCGAGGTTCTGGAAGTTGTACGAGGGGACGTTCTTGGAGATCTCCGCGACGGCGAAGCCCAGGATCAGGGTCGCGATGGCCGTCGTCAGGGCCGTCCCGCGACCGCAGTAGCGGCCCACCGCGTAGAGGGCGACGAGGTCGGCGGGGGTGGCCGGGTAGCTGCGTTTCAGGAGAACCGCGAGAAAACCCGAGAAAATGAGGCAGATGACAAGGCTGGGAACAGGGAAGCGCTTTTTACCGAGGAGCGCGATGGCGGAGAGCGCGCCGAGGACCACTGACGGGATCACATACCCGCGAGCGTGGACATAAGGTAGATACACGGCGAATACCCCGGCCGACAACAGGATGTCGGCAGGGGTGACCGCCCGTTTGGCTTTCAAGGTCGCCCCTTCGCAGCCACACCTTGATCATTGGTCGGGCCCCGTCCCGCCAAACCTTGAGCGCGCCTCCCCGCGAACCCCAGTCAACCCCAAAGCCCCGCAAACCCACAGGTCAACCGTGGTTGTACGGCCAAGTGTCACCCACGGGTGGACGGATTCACCCGTGCGAGCTACGTAACGTAGTGGCTGCAAGACCGCAGACCAACAAAAGGCCTGGCGCGTCGCGATTGAATTGGGGGATTCAACGGGGGACGCGACGCGAGGGCCGTTCCCAGGGGCCTTGGATCTGTACCCGTCCAGGCCGCAGGAAGGCGAGCGTTCGCGGGTCGGGACTTCTTTGGGGGAAGAAGTCAACCGTCCGCGAACGCTCGCTCTTCCACGTCACGATCAGACTTTCGCGAGCACCTCGTAGCGCACCGGGATGACGCCCGACCCCGTGCCGCCCACGGCGTGCATCGCCGCGCTCGACAGGTCCAGGCAGCGGCCCGCGACGAACGGGCCCCGGTCGTTGATCCGCACGACCACGGCCCGGTCGTTGTTCTTGTTGATCACACGGACCTTCGAGCCGATCGGCAGAGTGCGGTGCGCCGCGGTGAGCGCGTCCGGGTCGAACGCCTCGCCGCTCGAGGTCCGTCCACCCGAGCCGTAGTAGGACGCCTCGCACGCGCCGCGCGACACGATCCTGTGGCGCTGGTGTTTCTTCTGTACCGGCTGCGCCGCGGGGGTCTCGGTGGGTTCCGGCGTCGGCGTCGCGACCGGCGTACGGACGTCGTCGCGGCTCGTACGGTCCAGGGGGCGCGGCGGGTCCGCCGCGGCGGTGCGGGACCTCGTCTGGGCCGATGGAGAGCCGGGCCCGGTGATCGCGACGCTGATCGCGACGGCGGCGATGGCGGCGAGCCCGGCCGCGGCGATGAGGTTGATGTGGCGTCGTGTGGGACGGTCGGTCTGGCGATGTCGGCCGGGTCTACCCGCAGATCTACCCACAAAGGGGTCCTTTGGTAGGGGACAGGACATCGGGTTCCGCCGGCAGAACCGTCGGTCTCCGATCGGCGCGGGCGCGCGAGGCCCCGGGCGCGAGTCCCCGACCCTAGGGGGCCGTGGGTGATGGTCACGTCCGATGTGCAGGATTTAGTGCGCCATCTCACGGCGCGTTGCCTGCTTTGGTGTGAAAGGTCAGGCCTCGACGCCCTCGTCGATCGCCTCGTGCACCTCGGCGCGGCGCTCGGCGAGCTCCTGCTCGTGCTTGGCCCGGTCGATGTCCTCGGCGATGTCCTCGTCCTGCTTCATGAGCTGGACCAGGTCGGCCTTCGCGTGGTCCAGGACGCCCATGTCGGCGTAGGCCTTCTGCACCTTGTCGCCCCAGAGGCCGATGTCGCGGACGCACGGCACGATGCGGGTGAACAGCAGCGACTGGTAGAGCTGGTAGACCGGGCCGTTGTCGACGAGGGACATGCACTCCTTGACCGGCATGTCGAGCGTCTCGAAGATCTCCTTGCCCTTGAAGCGGTCGCGCATGAGGTAGCAGCCCTCGACCACGAAGTCCTCGCGCTCGGCGCGCTCCTTGGAGGTCAGCTCCGCGTAGTAGTCCTTCAGCGCCAGCCGGCCGAACGCCACGTGCCGCGCCTCGTCCTGCATGACGTACGCGAGGAGCTGTTTGACGAGCGGGTTGGTGGACATGTCGCGGTAGACGCCGAAGGCGGCGAGGGCCAGTCCCTCGATGAGGACCTGCATGCCGAGGTAGGGCAGGTCCCAGCGCCCGTCCGACAGCGACTCCTCCAGCAGCTTGGCCAGGTCCTGGTTGACCGGGTAGTACATCCCGATCTTGTCCTGGATGAACTTGTTGTACAGCTCGACGTGGCGGGCCTCGTCCATGACCTGCGTCGCGGCGTAGAACTTCGAGTCCATGTCGGGCACCGACTCCACGATGCGCGCGGCGACCGTCAGCGCGCCCTGCTCGCCGTGCAGGAACTGGCTGAACAGCCAGGTGCCCTGGTGGCGGCCGAACTCATCGCGCGCCTCCTGTGGCATCCGGTCCCACAGGTCCGAGCCGACGAGGGGGTTCAGGTCGTCGGGGAACCCGGCGACGTTGTCCGGGTCGACGGGCTGGTCCCAGTCGATGCGCTTCTGCGCGTCCCACTGCTTGTCCTTGCCCTTCTGGTAGAGCGACAGCAGCCGGTCGCGACCGTCGTCGTACTCCCAGTTGAACCTCGCCGCCCCTGTGGCGGGCACGTCCCACGTGCCTTCGGGGACCGGGATCGTATAGCGGTCGCGCATCGTCATGGGGGATCCTCCCGTACGGGCGTGCTTTACATATCTTGGTAACACGTAAAGTGGTGGGTCGCCAGCGCTACCGGCCGAACAGTTCGGTCAGTTGCTCGGCCCGCGGAGTGAGGCTCACCCGCACCTCCCGGCCGTGGCGCTCCCGCCGTACGAGCCCGGCCGCCCCGAGCCGCTCGCAGTGATAGGTGATCGCGCTCGGCGTGAGGCTGGTCAGCGTGGCCAGCTCGCCCATCGTGGTCGGCCGGGTCAGCACGCTCAGCAGCTGGGCGCGGACCGGGCCGAGCAGGAGTTCGAGCTCGTTGTCG
Organism: Actinomadura sp. DC4; assembly: GCF_030406325.1. Lineage (GTDB taxonomy): Bacteria > Actinomycetota > Actinomycetes > Streptosporangiales > Streptosporangiaceae > Actinoallomurus. Next base: position 118,959 of record NZ_JAUEQY010000010.1, read on the forward strand.
TGCGGCGGCGTGGGCGCGCCGCGGAACAGCCGCCCGACGCCGGGCACCGGATACCCGAGCCAGACCGCGTCCGGCCGGTCGAGGCAGCAGATCAGCGCGTCCCCGCCGGAGATCATCGGTACGAGGACGAGCGGGCGTCCGGCCAGGTCGAACCGGGCCGGCTCCGGGTCGCGGATCTTCAGCACCCCGTCCTCGAACCGCCCGTTCGGGTGGATCCCGCCCAGCACCACGTCGAGCCGCCCGCGTACGGCCGCCGCACCCACGCGTGCGACCTCGCGGTCCAGCAGCGGGCGCGCGTCGCGCCAGGCGGGCCGGATGGCCGCCCATACCTGGCTCATCGCGCCCGCGTAGGCCCGCAGCCACTGGCCCGGCTGCCGTGCGACCGCGCGCCAGTGCCGCGGCGGCCCGGAGCCGAAGACCACGTCCAGGTCCGCGAGCAGGTCGTCGGGCGACAGGCCGCGTAGCCGCTCGACCTGGTCGTCCACCGAGGTCTCCAGGACCGGGCTGAGCGGGCTCACGGAGTCGGGCATCACCGAGTGGCCGGGCGCCACCAGCGGCCACACCGCCTGGGCGTGCGCGGGTGAGACGGCCGCGCGGATGTGCTTCCGCCAGGACTCCGGCGCGCCGCGCCGGCGGCCGCCCAGCGCGTCGGTGGTCAGTGCGAGGACCGAAAGGTAGGGATCCAGCGAGACCCGTACGGTGGCGTCCCCGAGCCTGCCGATATGGAGCTCCGTCGCGTCCTGCTCCGTCGCTGACGTCATCTTCGTTCCCCCGGTCGCCTAGACAGGTGGGACGCGGGCATAAGCCCGAGGGTTCCGCTACGTGACGATCATCCCAATTGTCCGGCGTCGGCAGGGCAATATTCGCCAAACCCGATATTCGCCAAATCCGATCAGTCGTTCGGGAGGGCGGCGAAGTAGACGGCGGCCATGTCCTCGCCGCCGTGGCCGAGCTCGATGGTGCGAAGGAACTGCTCGCGTACCGCCTCGGCGATGCGCGGGTGCGCCCCGGCGGCCCGGCCCGCCTCCGCGACCAGTCCGGCGTCCTTCGCGGCCCCGGTCGCCCGGAAGCTCGCCGGCAGCTCGCCCTTGATGATCGCGCCCCCCTTGAGCTGGGCGTACGGGGAGTCGAGCGCCCCGCCACCGATCGCCTCGAGGAACAGGCTCTGGTCCAGCCCGAACGCCTGTGCGAGCGCCAGTGCCTCGCCGACCGAGGCGGTCAGCGCGAGGGCCCAGCTGTTGGCGACGAGCTTGAGGCGTGAGGCCTCAGTGCCCTCGCCCACCCACATGGTGCGAGAGCCGATCGCGTCGAAGATCCGCTGGACGCGTTCGTCGCGCGGGCCGGCGGCGAGCACGACCAGCGCGCCGTCCTCGGCGGGCTTCCTCGTGCCGAGGACCGGGCAGTCGACGAAGGTGACCTCACGCGCGCGGGCGAGCTCGGCGAGCCGGTCCGCGCCATCGGCGCCGACGGTGCTCATCTGCGCCCACACCGCGTCTTCCTCCATCGCGGGCAGGACGCCGGCGATCACGTCCTCGACGGAGGCGGCGTCGTGCAGCATGGTCAGCACGACGTCCGCGCCGTCGGCGGCCTCGGCCGGTTCGTCGCAGACGACTGCTCCGTCATCGGCGAGGGGCTCGGCCTTGACGCGCGTGCGGTTCCAGGCGCGTACCTCGATCCCGGCGTGCAGCAGGTTGCGGGCGATCGGCTCGCCCATGATCCCGGTTCCGAGTACGGCAACGGTCAATTTGTCCATGAGGTCACTTCTACCCCCGTACGGGCGCGCCTCGCTGGGAGGGACGTCACACCGAGAGCGTCCGGGCGAGCAGTCCCGCCGTACGCCGCATGATCGGCACGACGTCGTCGACCACGTTGAGCGGCAGCCGCCCCTGCGGGCCGGAGATCGAGATCGCGGCCAGCGTCGGGGTGCCGGGAAGGGGTACCGCGACGCAGCGCACCCCGATCTCCTGCTCCTCGTCGTCCAGCGCGTAGCCGCGCCGCCGGATCCGGCCCAGCTCCTCCAGGAGCGCCGGCAGGTCCGTGATCGTGTGCGGGGTGCGCGCGGGCAGGCCCGTACGCCCGATGATCTCGCTGGCCACGGGGTCGGAGAGCTGGGCGAGCAGGGCCTTGCCGACACCGGTGCAGTGGGGGTTCACCCGGCGTCCGACCTCGGTGAACATGCGCATCGAGTGCCGTGAGGGCACCTGGGCGACGTAGACCACCTCATCGCCCTCCAGGACGGCCATGTTGGCGGTCTCGCCGACCTCGTCCACGAGCTGGGCGAGGGAGGGCTGCGCCCACGAGCCCAGCAGGCGCCCGGCCGTCTCGCCGAGATGGATCAGCCGGGGCCCGAGCGCGTAACGCTTGGAGGGCTCCTGGCGGACGTAACCGCGGTTGACGAGGGTCCGCATCAGCCGGTAGATCGTCGGCATCGGCAGCCCGGAGATCTCGGCCAGCTCGGTGAGGGCGAGTCGCCCGCCCGCGCCGGCCAGGTGCTCCAGCAGCTCGAAAGCCCGCTCGATCGAGCGTACGCCGGACGCGGCCCGCGTCCCCGTGTCATCGGCCGTCACCCCGCATCACCTCTCCCCTTTCCGGCATCTTACGAAAGGATCGTTTCGTCAGGCGAAACGGGCGTGGCGTCGTGAGGTTACAAAGCGCGTCGGCACGGTTATAACCCGTAACGACTCGCACACACGGGTGCTCCACGCGCCCGCCCCCCTCGAAGACCGTCCGGCTCACGTCTGGGGGACGTCGCGCCAATGAATGTGATGACGAGGACGCTGCTGATCCTGGTGACGGGGGCCGCCGGCGTGCTGACCGTGCCGGCTTCCGGCCTCGCCGCGCCCGGGGTCCACCTGATGACCTCGATCAAGGCCCTGTCCCACGCGCCGGACGGAATCCGGTACGCCGTGACCGTACGCCCGGTCGGCGGCCCGGCACACGCGACGACACTGGTGCTGAGCACCCGCCGTCCCGCGGTGTGGACGGCCGTGGAGCCGGACTGCCTGTCGAGCCAGGACCGCACCGCGCTGGCCTGCGACCTCGGCGAAGTACGCGAGTCGGCGCCGCGGACCCTGCACCTGACCGCCCGGCCGGGCGCCGGCGGCCCGGCCCGTGTCCCGGTGACCGCCCGGGCCGGGGCGGCCAACGCGCCGTCCGTCACGTCGTCGCTGGGAGTGGTCGGCACCGCGGCGATGCGCCTCGCCAAGGGGCCGGCCGACGAGCCGTCCGCGGCCTCGGCCGACCCCACGGCCAAGCCATCGGCCTCCGCCAAGCCATCGGTCTCGGCCGACCCCACGGCCAAGCCATCGGCCTCCGCCAAGCCATCGGCCTCGGCCACACCGGAGGCGGCGACGCCGGTGGAGTCGATCTCGGCCGGACCGTCCGCGTCCGAGGCCGCCCAGTCGTCCCCGGCCGAGTCTCCGGAGGCCGTACGCCCGCCGGAGAAATCGTCCACGCCGCAGGTGCGCCCGCACGCCGCGCACCGGGCGCCCGCCCCGGCGCCGGCGCCGGGCGTCACCCACACGCCCGGCGTCACCCACACGCCCGGTGTCACCCCTACGCCCGGTGTCACGCAAACGCCCGGTGCCGCCCACGCGCCTGTCATCCCGCACCTGCCGGTGGCGCCGCTCGCACCCGGGGTCGCCATGCCACCGCCGAGCGCCCCGCTCGGCGGTCTCCCGGGCGGCCCGCCCATGCCGGTGGCCTCCCCGGCGCTGCCCCAGCTCGCGCCGCACGCGGCGCAGACGCCGCCCGGCTCGGGCGTCTCGGAGCTGAACACCCTGTCGACGGCGGGCGCCATGCAGGCGGGCCGTTCGTCCTGGGCGACCCTGATCGCGATCGCCGTCGTGGCCGAGGCGGGGCTGCTGTGGCTCATCGCGGGCCTCGGCGTGTGGCGGCGAAACCGGCTGGCGAAGGGCCGGCGAGTGTCACCGCAGGCCACGCGAGGGCCCGGATCGCGGCCGCTCCTGGCCCGGCCGCGATCCTGAACCCGAGATTCCCTGTCGGGCCGGTCGTCACTACTCTGGCTGGATCGCACGAAACGTACTCAGGGGAGCCGAACGATGGCTGATACGGGGCTGAAGTGTCCGAAGTGCTCGGGTGACTGGGGCACGCACGACCGCAGCGGCGTCATCATCGACGAATGCGAGGGATGCCAGGGGGTGTTCCTCGACCGGGGCGAGCTGGAGCGGTTGATCGACGCGGAGAGCGACTACCTCGCCAAGATCGACCCGCCCAGCGACGCGGACACGCTCTATCACGGGAGACACCGCAGGGGGATCATTCACCAGGTCTTCACGTCGGCCGAGTAGCCGGAGCGGAGGCGTTCGGCCTCCCAGAGATCGCGGTAGGGCCCCGGCGTCCCGACGAGCTCGTCGTGCGGGCCGTGCTGGGCGACCCTGCCGCCTTCGAGGACCACGACCTCGTCCGCGGCGGCCAGGGGAGCGAGCCGGTGCGTGACGAGCACGACCGTATGCTCGCCGCCGAGCAGTGAGGCGACGAGCGTGTCGGCCGTGGCGAGATCGAGGCCCTCGGTCGGCTCGTCGAGCAGCAGCACGGGCGGATCGGCGAGCAGGGCACGGGCGAGCAGCAGGCGCTGCCGCTGGCCGCCGGACAGCCGGTCGCGGTCGGCCGGGGTGTCCCAGCCGGCCGGCAGCGCGGTGATCCACTCCAGCAGCCCGGCCCGGCGGGCGGCCTCGGCGACCTCGGCGTCGGACGCGTCCGGCCGGGCGAGCGCGATGTTCGCCCGGAGCGAGGTGGCGAAGACGTGCGCGTCCTGCGTCAGCCCGCGCACGGCCGCGCGTACGCCGGCCGGGTCGCAGGCGTCGAGGGACGCGTCGCCCAGCAGCACCGCGCCGTGCCGAGGCCTGACCTCTCCGGACAGGACGCCCAGAAGCGTGCTCTTCCCGGCCCCGCTGGCCCCGACGATCGCGACCTTGCGCCCGGCCGGGATCCGCAGGTCGACGTCTTCGAGCGCCACGGCCGATCCGTACGCGACGCCGACCCGCACCAGCTCGATCCCCGGACACGGCGGCACCGGCCGCGTGCCCCGGGACGGCGCCGGCGCGGCGGACAGCAGGTCGGCGACCCGGCGGGCGGCGGGCCGCACCTCGGCGAAGCGGCGCGCGGCGTCGGCGACCGGGAGTACCGCCTCGATCGCCACGAGCGCGGTCAGGGTCAGGACCGTGGCCGGCACGACGCCCGCGCCGTGCCGCTGCGCCGTCCACAGCACGGCCGCCGCGGTGAGTCCCTGGACGGCCGTGCCGAGCGCGTTCACCGCGGCCTCGACCGCGGCGGACCGGCGTTCGAGCCACTCCAGTCGCAGCGCGTCGGCCCGCGCCCGCGCGACGAACCGTCCCGTGGCCCCGAACGCCGCCAGGTCGGCCGCCCCTTCGGTCACGTCGAGCCCGTGCACCGCGAGGTCGGCCCGCGCGGACGCCGTCCGCCGGGCGCCCGCCCGCGACACGAGGCCGGCCAGGACGGGCAGCCCGAGGCCGGCGGCCAGCACGCCGCCCGCGAGCACGGCCCCGGCGGCCGGCAGCAGGGAGACGCCGAGCGCGACCGCGCCCGAGCCGACGATCCAGGCCACGGCCGCGGGCAGCAGGCAGCGCAGCAGCAGGTCCTGCACCGACTCGACGTCGGCGACCATCCGGCGCACGACATCCGCGTCGCGCAGCCGCGCGTGACGAGAGAGGCGCAGGGCCTCGTACACGCGCACGCGGCGGTCGGCCAGGACGCGGAGGGCCGCGTCGTGGCCGGTCAGGCGCTCGGTGTAGCGCAAGGCACCGCGGAACAGGGCGAAGGCGCGTACGCCGACGATCGCCAGGGCCAGGGCGGACAGCGGCGGCTGCCCGGCCGCCCGCGCGATGAGCCAGGCCGCGCTCGCGGTGAGGGCGACCGCGCAGAGTTCGGCGCCCGTACCGGCCGCCACCGCCCCGGCCAGGCCGGGCAGCGCCTTGCGGCCGTTCACGCGGGGACCTCTCCCGGCGCGAGGTGCACCACGCGGTCGGCCAGCGTCAGCAGCGCCGGGCGGTGGGCGACCAGGAGCGCCGTGCGTCCCTCCAGGAGCCGGGCGGCGGCCTCGGCCACGAGTGCCTCGCTGTGCAGGTCGAGGCGGGCGGTCGGCTCGTCGAGCACCACGAATGGGGCGTCCATCAGGTACGCACGCGCGATCGCGACCCGCTGCCGCTGACCGGTCGACAGGCCCAGGCCGCGTTCGCCCAGCCCGGTGCGGTAGCCGAGCGGCAGGGCGGCGATGAAGTCGTGTGCGGCGGCGGCCTCCGCGGCGCGGCGCACCTCCTCCTCGGTCGCGTCCGGACGGCCCAGGCGGATGTTGTCCGCGACCGTCCCGGCGAACAGGTGCGGGCGCTGTGGCACGTACGCGACCTGCCGCCGCCACGCGGCGAGGTCGAGTTCGGCCAGGTCGGTGCCGCCCACCGAGATCCGGCCGGCCTCGGTCCCGGTGAAGCCGAGGACCGCCCGCAGCAGCGTGCTCTTGCCCGCGCCGCTCGGCCCGGTGATCGCGACCCGCTCGCCGGGCTCCACCGTCAGGGAGAAGCGGTCGAGGACCGCCTCGCGCTCGTACCGCACGACGATCTCCGCGACCTCGATGCGGCCCGCAGGCGGCGTGCGCGCCCCCGACGGCGCGGGTTCCGGAACGGCCTCGGCCTGGTCGAGCACCGCGCGGCCTTCGGCGGCGGCGTGGAAGCGCGTGCCGAGCAGCCGCAGCGGAAGGTACGCCTCGGGAGCCAGCAGCAGCACGAGCAGCGCCACCCGCAGGTCGAGCGAGCCGGACAGCAGCCGCAGCCCGGCGGGCACCGCGACCAGCGCGACGGACAGCGTGGCCACGATCTCCAGCACGAACGAGGACAGGAACGCGATCCGCAGCGCCCGTACGGTCGCGCGCCGGTGCCCGTCGGCCATCGCGCGGACGACCGTCGCCTGCGCGGCGTCCCGGCCGTACGCGCGCAGCGTCGGCAGGCCGGCCACGACGTCGAGGAAGTGGCCGCCCAGCCGGTGCAACTGCCCCCACTGGCGCTCGGTGGCCTGCTTCGTGTGCCGCCCGACCAGCGCCCCGAACACCGGGATCAGTGGCAGCGTCGCCGCGATGACCAGCGCGGACGGCCAGTCGGCCATCGCCAGCCGCACGAGCACGGCGACCGGGATCACGGCCGCGGCGTACCGCTGCGGCAGATATCCCGCGAAGTACGGGTCCAGGGCGTCCAGGCCGCGGCCCAGCAAGGTGACGTCGGCCCCGCGCTCCAGCAGCCGTACGCGCAGCACCCGCTTGCGCCGCGCGGCGGCCCACCCGTGGATCGTGCCCTGGCCGAAGGTGAACGCGGCACGCCCGGCGACGACCAGGACCAGCGGCAGCAGGAGCGGGTCGCCCGACAGGGCTCGCGACAGCAGGTCGGCCTGGGCCACGACGAGCAGGCCCTGGACGAGCGCGAGCAGCGCGTACGTCACAGGTACGACGGCCCGTCGACCCGGCCGCGGAAGGTCCACCAGACCCACGCCTGCGCGGCGACCAGCAGCGGCACCATCACCCCGGCCACGGTGAGCGTCAGCGACGCGTCATCCGCGGCGGTGGCGTCCGGCAGGTTCGCCGCGGCCAGCAGCGGCACGGCGACGATCGCGAGCGCGGACGCCGCCAGCGCCGCGCCGTACCTCCGCGCCCCCAGGGCGAGCCAGGCCAGCACCAGGAGCACGGCCAGCGCGACGACCGGTGGCGCGGTACGCCCGAGGTGGCCGGCGCCGGCACCGAGCGCGCACGGCACGCCCGCCACCAGGACGGCGGGCGCCAGCCGGCCGGCGAGGGCCCGCGGTCCGGGCGTGCCGAGCCGCAGCGCGGCGAAGACCGCACCGTGCAGCGCGAACAGACCGCACGTGGTGATCGCGAACAGCGGCGCACCGCCGCCCATCAGCAGGCCGATCGCCAGGCCCCAGGACGCGGCCACCGCCCAGCTGCCCGCGACGGTCGCGCCGTCCCAGAAGCTCCGCCAGGCCGCCCCGTCCCGCCGCCCGCGCAGCCACAGGCCCATGTCTCTCACCATCCAGCCGCAGACCAGCAGGACCACGGCGCCCCACGTACGGCCGAAGATGTCGCCTTCCATCCCGGGGAACAGCGCGGTCAGCAGGCCGGCCGTCGCCAGCAGCCACACCTCGTTGCCGAGGAAGAACGGCGCGATCGCCGCGATGGTCAGCCGCCGGTCGCGGCCGAGGAAGGGCAGCAGCATGCCGACGCCGATGTCGGCGCCCCCCAGCACGAAGTAACCGATGCCGAAGAAGCCCAGCAGGGCGTACGCGAAGGTGTCCACGAGGTGGCTCCGGAATCAGAAGGAGGGGACGGGCTCGGGGAGTTCGGCGGCCTCGGCGCGGCCGAGCGCGGCGCCCTCGGGCCCGCGCCGCGCGTACCCGCGCAGGAGCCCGATGTTGACCACGACGAGCACCAGGAACAGCGCGGTGACGCCGGCCGTGACGGAGGCCATCGCGGCCCGGCTCATCGGTCGCACGGCGTCTTCGGTGCGCAGCACCCCGTAGATCAGCCAGGGCTGACGGCTGTTCTCGCGGTAGAACCAGCCGCCCAGCATCGCGACGTACGGCACCCCGATGACGCGCACCAGCACGGCCTGGAACAGCCGCCCGCGCACCATCCAGCGGGGGATCAGGAGCTTGAGCAGGGCGACCAGCGAGATCAGGAACATCGCCAGCCAGGCGAACATCATGAGGTACGCGCCGACCTCGCCCGCCGCCGTCAGCCGGTCGTGCGTGTAGTCGAACTGCGGGACGCCGAACAGGATCGAGGGCAGGATCGCGACGACGACCGCGACCAGGCCGGTCCGCAGCGACCGGCGGAAGAACTCATCCGGGCCGGTGCGCCGCATGTGCCAGGCGCTGATCCCGGCCATGAAGAACCCGCCGACGAGGAGGGCCCCGGAGACGATGTGGCCGAGCGGCAGGAGCGCCGCCGGGTTGGTGAACAGCTTCGTGGCGCTGTCGATACGGAGTTCGCCGCCGGCCTGGACGTACCCGACCGGGTTGGTCAGGAAGCCGTTCGCGACCAGGATGAAGTACGCCGAGACGTACCCGGTCAGCGTCACGATCCAGATCAGCGCGAGGTGCGCGTGGCGGTTCAGCCGGTCCCAGCCGAAGATCCACAGGCCGAGGAACGTGGACTCGACGAAGAACGCGACCAGGGTCTCCATCGCGAGCGGCGCCCCGAAGACGTCTCTGGCGCGGTCGGTCAGCCCGGGCCAGTTCAGCCCGAACTGGAACTCCATGAGCAGCCCGGTCACGATGCCGACCGCGTAGTTGATCACGTAGAGCTGGCCCCAGAAACGCACCATCCCCCGCAGCACGTCACTGTCCTTGGCGACCGCGCGGGTCTGGGTGATGGCGACCAGCGTGGCGAGCCCGAGCGTCAGCGCGACGAAGAGGAAGTGCGTGCCGGCCGTGACGGCGAACAGCAGCCGGGCGAGCGACAGCGTGCTCAAGGGGAGGCCTCCAGAAACGTGGACCGGCGCTCGGACGACCGGAAAGTCGTAACTCAACCGGAAACGAACCCGTCCACGCGTCAGACCCGGGCCTACAACCCGTCTACATCTTTCGCAGCAGTACCCCGCCCGGCGTACTGCGGAAGAAGTACGGCGTCAGCCCAGCCAGCCGGGCCGGACCATGCCCGACTCGTAGGCGAGCACGACGAGCTGGGCGCGGTCGCGTGCCGCGAGTTTGGTGAGGACCCGGCTGACGTGGGTCTTCGCCGTGGCCGGGCTGACCACGAGCCGTGCCGCGATCTCGTCGTTGGACAGACCGGCGGCGACGAGGACCATGACCTCGCGTTCGCGGTCGGTGAGACTGTCGAGAGCGCGTGAGGGCGGCGGCACCTTGATGCGGGTGGCGAACTCCGCGATCAGCCGCCGCGTCACCGAGGGCGCGAGCAGGGCGTCGCCGCGCGCGGTGACCCGTACGCCGTGGATCAGCTCGATCGGATCGGTGTCCTTGACGAGGAAGCCGCTCGCCCCGGCCTTGAGGGCGGTGTAGACATAGTCGTCGAGGTCGAAGGTGGTCAGGATCACGACCCTGACCTCGGACAACGCCGCGTCGTCGACGATCCGCCGGGTCGCCTCCAGGCCGTCGAGCACGGGCATGCGGATGTCCATCAGGACCACGTCGGGCCGCGTCGCCGTGGCGACGCGCACCGCCTCGGCCCCGTCTCCCGCCTCCGCGACCACGGTGATGTCGTCCTCACCGTCGAGAATCGACCGGAAACCGGCGCGGACGAGTTTCTGGTCGTCGGCGAGCATGACCCGTATCGGGGAATCCACCCTCACATCATCACATCGCGTCGGACCGTAGCGGCAGCGACGCCCGTACGAGGAAGCCGCCGCCGGGGCGCGGGCCGGCCGCGAGCGCGCCGCCGAGGGTGGCCGCGCGCTCCCGCATGCCGCGGATGCCGTTGCCCTCCGGTACGTCGGCGCCCTTCCCGTCGTCGCCCACCTCGACCACCACGTGCTCGGCGTCGTAGCGCACGATGACGGTGGCGGTGGCCGTGCCCGCGTGGCGTACGGCGTTGGTGAGCGCCTCCTGGACGATGCGGTAGGCGGCCAGATCCACCGGCGCGGGCAGCGGGCCGCGGTCGCCGGAGATGATGACCCGTACGGGCAGCCCGGCGTCCTTGGTCCGTTTGATGAGGTCGCCGAGCCGGTCCAGGGAGGGCGCCGGGGCCAGCGGGCCGGCCTCGTCGACCTGGCGGAGCACGCCGAGCGTCGTACGCAGCTCGCGCAGCGTCTCCTTGCTGGCGTCCTTGATCGCGCTGAGCGCGGTGTAGGCCTGCTCGGGCTCGCGGCGGTGCAGCGCGGCCCCGGCCTGCACGTTGATCAGCGAGATCTTGTGCGCCAGGACGTCATGCAGCTCACGGGCGATGCGCAGGCGTTCCTCGGTGGCCCGCCGCAGCGCTTCCTCCTCGCGCGTACGCTCCGCCTCGTCGGCCCGCCGCCGGGCCTCGGCGATGTAGGCACGGTGGTAGCGGCTGATCTCGCCCGCGCACAGCACCACGAGCACCCAGGCGAGCACGCTCAAGAACCGCCCGACGCGGGCCGGGCCGACCATGAACTCGGCCCAGGCGAACACCGCCAGCCCGGCCGCCGTGCCGAGGTACGCGGAGAGGCGCTGTCCCCGGGCCGCCGCGAGGAAGGAGGCGATCGCGAACGTGATCATCTCCGGGCCGTCCGGGAACGGCCCGATGTAGTAGTACGCGGTAGAGAGGGCGGCCACGGTGACGGCCGGCAGGGGGAAACGGCGCTGGAAGACCAGTGCGGCGGTGCCCAGCACGATCATCGCGTAGGCCTTGAGGTCCGCCACGTGGAAGCCGCGGGCGTGGAAGACCGTGCCGGCCACGACGACCACCGTGACGGTGGCGCCGAGGACCAGATCCCCGCGGCCTGCGTACCTGTTCACGGTTGAAACCGTAATCGACCGATCGCACCCTTTACCTGCTCACGGTGCTTCCGTCGCAGGTCGGGTAGGTATTAATGGGTTAGGGGACCGAGATTCGAGGGCGGTCGTCGTGGCCGTCGGACCGGGAGATCGGTGATGGCACTGCCCGAACTGGCACGGGGGATGGACGACCGGCTGGGCATGGCCGGGTTCTTGAAGAAGGCGCTGAAGAAGGCATTTCCGGACCACTGGACGTTCATGCTCGGCGAGATCGCGATGTACTCGTTCGTGATCATCATCGCCACCGGGATCTTCCTGACGTTCTTCTTCAAACCCAGCATGGGGGAGGTCGTCTACAACGGGTCGTACGTCCCGCTTCGCGGGGTCCGGATGAGCGAGGCGTACGACTCGACGCTGCGCATCAGCTTCGACGTCCGCGGCGGGATGCTCATCCGGCAGATCCACCACTGGGCCACGGTCGTCTTCCTGGCCGCGATCGTCGCGCACATGCTGCGCAACTTCTTCACCGGGGCCTTCCGCAAGCCGCGCGAGCTGAACTGGCTGATCGGCGTGGTGCTGTTCGTCCTGGCCATGCTGAACGGGCTGTTCGGTTACTCGCTGCCCGACGACCTGCTCTCCGGCACCGGCATCCGCATCCTCCAGGGCGTGCTGCTCGCCATCCCGATCGTCGGGTCGTACCTGTCGATGTGGGTGTTCGGCGGGCTCTTCCCGGGCGAGGAGATCATTCCCAGGCTCTACACGATCCACGTCCTGCTGATTCCGGGCATCCTGCTCGCCCTGGTCCCGCTGCACGCGGTCGTCCTCACCTGGCACCAGACCCACACGCAGTACCCCGCGAAGGGCCGTACGGAGGGGACGGTCGAGGGCAAGCCGTTCTGGCCGTCCTTCGTGATGAAGACGCTGGCGTTTCAGATGTGGGTGTTCGCGGGGATCTGCCTGCTGGCGACCTTCGCGCAGATCAACCCGATCTGGCTGTTCGGGCCGTACAGCCCGGGGGCGATCAGCGCCGGCTCGCAGCCCGACTGGTACATGGGCTGGCTGGACGGGTCGCTGCGGCTCATGCCGGGTTGGGACATCAGCCTGTTCGGGTACATCGTCCCGATGGGCGTACTGATCCCGGCGCTCGTGATCCCAGGGCTGATCTTCACGGCGCTCGCGGTCTACCCGTTCATCGAACGGTGGGCGACCGGCGACCGCGAGGTCCACAACCTGCTCGACCGGCCGCGCGACGTGCCCGCACGAGTCGGCATCGGCGTGGCCGGGATGACCTTCTACGGCCTGCTCTGGCTGGCCGGCGCCGGCGACATCATCGCCAGGACCTTCGAGATCCCGCTGCACGGCGTGAGCTGGTTCTTCCGCGTCGCGGTACTGGTCGGGCCGTTCGTGGCGTTCGAGATCGCCCGCCGGATCGCGGTCGCCCTGCAGCGCCGCGAGGGCGCGATGCTCTCGCACGGCGTCGAGACCGGCGTGATCGTACGGCAGCCCGGCGGCGAGTACACCGAGCGGGAACGCCCGGTCACCTCCGAGGAGGAGGCGGTGATCCGCAGCCGGCGCCCGCTCCCCGTGCTGCCCGCGGTCGGCCCGGACGGAGAGGGCGTGAAGCCGACATATCGTCCGGCGGCCCGGCTCCGGGTCCGCCTCAACCGGCTCTACTTCGAGGACATCGTGCCGCTGCCCAACGGCGAGCACGACGAACGCCCGGCGGTCGAGCCGAAGAAGCCGCCGCTCTGACAACCGGTCAGATCGGGTGAGCGTCTTCCTTGCGTGCATCCGATGGGAAAACTGGTAGTAGCTGTGGCTCTGGCCGGTACGACGGCGTTCGGCGCGACGCCGGACTGGCGGAAGGTGCCGCACTCGGCGACCGAGGCCACGTTAATGGACGTCGCCCCGATCAGCGGCACGGACGCCTGGTCGGTCGGGGAGCGGCAGCCGCCGTCCGACACCGCCTATCCCCTCGCCGAGCACTGGGACGGCACGTCGTGGACCGAGGTCCCGGTGCCCGCCACGCCCACGGGGTCGGGTGAGCTCGACGGAGTCAGCGCCGTGGCCACGAACGACGTCTGGGCCGTGGGCGACAGCAACGGACTGGGCCCGGTCCTGCGGCACTGGGACGGCACGTCCTGGGCCGCGGTCGCGCCCGCGGCACCGCCCTCCGGCGATCATGTCGGCGCCGACCGGCTGTACGACGTGGCGGCGTTGCCGGCCGGCCGTGCCTGGGCCGTGGGGCGGTATTCCGGCCGGAGCACCCCGAGCCCGGTGACCCTCATCGAGAGCTGGGACGGCCACGCGTGGACGCGGATGACGACGCCGAGCCCCGGGCTGTACGACAACACCCTGCAGGGCGTGGCGGCGGTGTCCGCCACCGACGCCTGGGCGGTCGGCTGGTCCGCCGGTGACCAGGGCAACGCCGCGCTCGCCCTGCACTGGAACGGCAAGACGTGGACCCGAGCCACGATGAAGCCGCCGGCCGGCAACACCGAGCTCCAGGGCGTCACCGCCGTGTCGGCCAATGACGTCTGGGCGGTCGGCGACAACGAGGGCCGGCCGCTGGTCATGCACTGGGACGGCACACGCTGGACCGCACTGCCCCGTCCCTCGGTGACCTCGGCGTGGCTGTACTCGGCCGCGCCCTCGCCCCAGGGCGGAGTCTGGGTGGCGGGCTACCAGATGACCGACGACGGCACGGTGAGCCGGCCCCTGTTCCTGCGCTGGAACGGCACCGCCTGGACCACCGGCACCAGCGAGGAGACCGAGGGCGCGGTGCACGGCCTCGCTCGCTCGGGCTCCTCGATCTGGGCGGTGGGGACGACCTCGCCGTGCTCGTGCTACGTCGCGCCGCCGCTGGTGGAGGTCTCAGGTACCCAGTAGCGCGGCCTCGATCGCGCGGTGGAACGTCGGGAAGGCATAGATCATCTCGCGCAGTTTCCGAACCGGGACCTCGGCGTGCACCGCGACCGCGAGCGCGCCGAGGATCTCGCCGCCGTACGGTCCGGCGCTCGTGGCCCCGACCAGTCTGCCGTCGCTCTCGATCAGCTTGAGGAAGCCCTCGGCGCCGTGCAGCCAGCCGCGGCTCGAGTTCGCCAGGTCGGTCGTGTAGATCTTGATGTCCCGCCCCTGCTCGCGCGCCTGCTTCTCGGTGAGGCCGACGGCGCCGATCTCCGGGTCGGTGAAGGTCACGCGGGGCAGCGCGTGGTAGTCGGCGCGGGGACCGTCCTCACCGAGGATGTCGCGCGCGGCGATGCGGGCCTGGTAGACCGAGACGTGCGTGAAGGCGCCCTTTCCGGTGATGTCGCCCACCGCCCAGAGCCCGTCGCCGGCGCGCAGCCGGTCGTCGACCTCGACGAAGCGCTGCTGGTCGTCCAGGCCGACGGTGTCGAGGCCGAGACCTTGGAGGTTCGTACGGCGGCCGATGGCGACGAGGAGCTTCTCGGCGCGGATGTCGTCGTTGACGACGAAAGCGTCGTCGTACCGGACCTGCTCGGCCTTCGCCCCGACGCGTACGTCGATGCCTTCGGCCTCGAAGACCTTCTTCAGGAGCGCGCCGGACTCCGGCTCCTCGGGCGAGACGAGCCGTTCGGCCGCCTCGACCACGGTCACCCGGCTGCCGAACCGGCTGAACACCTGCGCCAGCTCACAGCCGATCGCCCCGCCGCCGAGCACGATCAGCGACTCCGGTCGCGTCTTCGTCTCGATCGCCTCGCGGTTGGTCCAGTACGGGGTGTCGCTCAGCCCGTCGATCTTCGGGACGGCCGGCGCCGTGCCGGTGGCGATGACGACGCCCCGGCGTGCCCTGAAGACCTCGTCCCCGACGCGTACCTCTTTTGGCCCGGTCAGGCGCCCCTTGCCGCGTACGAGCCGGCCGCCCTTGTCCGTGAAGCGCTTGACCGCGGCCTCGTCGTTCCAGTCGGCGGTGACCTCTTGCACGCGTTCCGCGACCTTCTGCCACTCCGGCGTGATCTCCGCCGTACCGGCCAGGTTCTCTACACGTCGCCCCTCGGCCAGCGCGTCGGCCGCGCGGACCATGGCCTTGCTCGGAATGCACCCCCAGTACGGACATTCGCCCCCGACCAGGCGATCCTCGATCCCGACCACGCT
Source organism: Actinomadura sp. DC4 (assembly GCF_030406325.1). GTDB lineage: Bacteria > Actinomycetota > Actinomycetes > Streptosporangiales > Streptosporangiaceae > Actinoallomurus. The sequence goes on from NZ_JAUEQY010000010.1 coordinate 134,508, forward strand.
GAGCCCGGCCGCGGCGAGACTCCCCGCGACCTCTTCCCCACCTGGTCCCATGCCGATGACTACGACGTCGACGTCCATGGGCCAGATCATTCCCTGTCTCGTCAATTCGCGACACTTTGCGCGATGGCGCGCTCGTAGAGTTTCCTCACGTCATCGTCGAAGTAGGCGCTGTAGGAGACCTGGTCCTCGACGCCACCGAGCTGATACCCCCCGATCACCCCGACCACCTCACCGCGCTTGGTCTTGGGGTCGTAGTGGGTGAGCCAGGGACTGCCGCTGGTGCCGGGCGGGTAGCCGCTGCAGGCGAACCGCATCTGGTATTTCAGCTGCTGGGTGGTCTTGTTGATGCAGGTCACAGGCTCGTCGGAGCTGGTGGGATAGCCGGTGACCCGCACGATGTTGTGGAACCCCTGGCCGATCCCGAGCAGGTTGGACCCGAGGACGTCGGCGATGTTCTTGCCGTTCAGGGGGTCGAGGACGGCGAAGCCGACGTCGAGGTCCTGGTCGGAGTTCTTCGCCCACCGGTCGTCGACGAACTGCGCCTTCACCTTCCAGACGCCGTACGGGGCGTTGCCGTCGCGGTAGCCGGGGACGAAGACGAGGTTGGTGAGGTAACCGCCGCCTCGTCCGGAGTGGACGCAGTGGGCGGCGGTGATGATCAGGTTGCGTTTTGGGCTGTCGACGGCGCTGGCCGTGCAGAAGTGGTCGCCCTTGGTGTCGTGGGAGAAGAGAGCACCGACGCGCTTGCCGAAGCTGGCCGGCTCGGCCGTTGGGGTGCCTGAAGGCGGATGGGCTCTTAGGAAGCGTTCACGGCTCCAAGGAGTGGTGTTGCCGGCGGGCTGTGGCAGGCCGGATCCGGCGCAGCCGGCGCAGAGCGCGGCGACCAGTCCCACCGCCACCATGACCCTGCGCATCGCGACCCCCTCGCGCGATTTCTTCCCTTGTGAAATAACTCGGCAAACTCCGGATTGCCTGAGTGTCGGGGTGCTGAATTCGTCTGGCGGGCGCCGCCGCGCTTCACCTTGCGTCCGGTCGGGTTTGAGTAGATTGCTGCCATGACTGGGACGGATGAGTGGTTGGTTCCGCTGGCGCGTTCGTCGGGCGCGCTGACGCTTGTCTGCGTTCCCTACGCGGGGGGCAGGCCAGGGGTGTTCGTGCCCCTCGCGCGAGGGCTGGACGGCGTCGACGTGCTCGCGGTGCAGCTCCCCGGGCACGGGGCGCGCTTGCGGGAGAAGCCGCTCACCTCTGTCGCGGCCATCGTTCCGGGGCTTGCCGCCGCGGTCGCGGAGCAGGTTCGCGGGCCGTACATCGTGCTCGGGCACAGCATGGGCGGGTTGGTCGGGGTCGAGCTGGTACGCGCGCTCCAGGAAGAGCGCGGGCCCGAGCACTTCATCGTCTCCGCGTGCCGGGCGCCCAGTGAGCTGGAACAGGGCCAGAACTGGTACCGGCTGCCCGACGACGACCTCGTCGCCGCTCTCGTCTCCCTCGGCGCCGATCCCGTGCCGCTCGCGATTCAGGAGTTGCGGGACTTCGCGCTCCCCGTGCTGCGAGCCGACCTCGAGGTCGTCGAGAGCTTCGACTGCGGCGTACGGCCGAAGCTGCGGTGTCCGGTCACGGCGATCTCGGGGACCGAGGACCCCGACGCCATGCCCGAACTCATGCTCGACTGGGAGCGGGAGGCGGGCGGCGGGTTCCGGACCAAGGCGATCTCCGGTGGGCACTTTCTGCTCGAGGAGCGGCCGGCCGAAATGCTCCACGCCGTCCGGGACGTACTCGACGGGTGTTGACGGGCCCCGCGACGGCGCGCGGCCAACATGCTGGCCTGCGGAAACTGTGGTGGAACCGCCAAAGGGCGAGATAAGGTGACTTGCCCGGTTACCCCGACGTGAGTCCCCCTTTTCGGCCCGCAACACCGCATACCGCACCGGGGCTTCGAGCCACCCGCCGACAAACCGCCGCCCCCGCGACGACGCCAGGAGGTCACGTCGATGGGACCCGTACATCCCGCCCATAGGTGTGCAGATCCCGTACGACTCCGCGCCACGCGAGGCGCGGATCGTGCCGCCGGAGGTGGCGCCCGGCCCGCCTGACACGAATCCCCCTGGAGCAGAACGTGACGTGGAAAATCAACATCAACACCGACCTGGGAGACGGCGGCGAGGAACTCGTCCCGCTGATCCCGTCGGTCACCGTCGCGTGCGGGTTCCACGCCGGGGATCCCCGGACCATGCATCGCGTGACGGCGCAGGCCGTAGAGGCGGGCATCGACGTCGGCGCGCTCGTCTCGTTCGGGGACCCGAGCCGTCTGCGCGATGACGTGCTCTACCAGATCGGCGCCCTCGACGCGTTCCTCCGGGCCGAGGGCGGCGCGATGCGCCACGTCAAACCGTACGGCCCGTTGTGCGGCCGGCGCGAGGAGTACGCGCGTGCGCTCCTGGAGGCCGTGGCCGCGTACGACGACGAGATGATCGTCATCGCCGGCCCGGGGTGGCCGCAGCGGCTGGCCGGGGAGTACGGCCTCACGGTCGTCCACGAGGGCTACATCGACCTGGAGTACGGGTCCGACGGCTATCCGCAGGTCGAGCAGGTCAAGAAGGCCCACCACCCGGACGACGTCGTACGACGCGCCCTCGGCATCGTCAAGGAACGTACGGCGCGGGCGCTGGACGGCTCCATGCTCGACGTCGCGACGCCGACCCTGGCCCTGCACGGCGACATGCCGAACATCCTTGAGGTGACCCGGCACGTACGACAGCGGCTGGCCGAGGAGGATATCGAGGTCGTCGGCCTCACTCCGGCCCTGGCGGCGGCGTGATCGGGCACCGGATCGCCGCGATCCCGGGGGACGGCATCGGCAGGGAGGTCCTGCCGGCGGCGCAGCGGGTACTGGACGCGGCGGCGTCGAGATACGACGTCCGGCTGAGCTGGGAAGAGCTCCCGTGGAGCTGCGCGTGGTACGCGGAGCACGGCGCCATGATGCCGGCGGACGGCATCGACCGCTTGCGTGAGACGGACGCGATCTTCGTAGGAGCGATCGGTCATCCGAGAGTGCCTGACCACGTCTCGCTATGGGGATTGCTGATCCCGATCCGGCGCGCTTTCGATCAGTACGTGAACCTGCGCCCGGCACGACTGCTGCCCGGGCTCGCGAGCCCGCTGCGTGACTGCGGTCGCTTCGACGTCGCGATCGTCCGGGAGAACACCGAGGGCGAGTACTCCGACGTCGGCGGCCGCTTCGCGACCCCGGCGGGCGACGTGGCCGTCCAGGAGTCGATCTTCACACGACGGGGGTGCGAGCGGGTGCTGCGGTACGCGTTCGCGCTGGCACGGAGTCGTGGGGGCCGGCTCATCTCGGCGACCAAGTCCAACGGGATCATGCACACGATGCCGTTCTGGGACGAGGTCACGGCCGAGGTGGCCGCCGAGCATCCGGATGTCGAGTGGCGGCGGATGCATGTCGACGCCTTGGCGGCGCGCTTCATCACCGACCCGGAGGACTTGGACGTCGTGGTCGGCTCGAACCTGTTCGGCGACATCTTGAGCGACCTGGCCGCCGCGGTCTCGGGGTCTTTGGGCGTGGCGCCGTCGGCGAACTTGGACCCGACGAGGGAGAACCCGTCGATGTTCGAGCCGGTCCACGGCTCCGCCCCGGACATCGCAGGCCGAGGCGTGGCCAACCCGATCGCCCAGGTCTGGTGCGGCGCGATGATGCTCGAACACCTGGGCCACCCGGAGGCGGCAGCCGACGTCCTCGCCGCGATCGAGACCGTCACCGCCGACCCCGTGCTGCGCACCCGCGACCTGGGCGGTAAGGCCACGACAAAGGACGTCACCTCCGCGCTGGTCGATGTCCTGGCAAAGGCCTGATGCTCGGCGGCTTTGACTTAGCGTGACGTGACGTCGCGTTCTCTTGAATGGCGAAGGATTGGTGGAATGCCGGAAGCAACGATGACACCACATGCCTGATCGTTGCCGAGGGTCCTTTAATTAGCTGATCTTGCCAGGCTTTATGAACGCCTCATGGCGGACATGGTCATCCTGGCCGACGAAGGCTTTGAAAGCCTTGAGCCGATACGCAACTAGTTTTCGATCTTCAGTCTCAATCTTGAAGTCCTGCTTGAGATGGTTAATGTGGCGCTCGAACGCTGAAGCGTCGAGAGGCTGATCGAGCCTGCGATTGATCTCTTCCATTGTCAGGAAGTCGCTGGCACCGCGCAGCACAGCGTAAAGGGGATCGTGGGTGGTCTTTGTAAGCTCGACAAGAGGCTGGGGGTCGCCTTGGTGGGAGAGCGCACGGTAAATTTGCGCTCCAATCGCGCGAGCCACTGGGGGCGGGAATGCGTTGCCGATCTGTCGGTAGTTGGAAGTCTTACGCCCTGTGAACGTCCAGCTGTAATCCAACCCGTTCCAACCTTGGAGTCGGGCGACCATCTCGCAGGTCAGCATGGGTCTGAAGCCCTCCTGCGCTCCTCTAACCGACTTTGGAGATCCCTTAGGGGTAGGGCCGTTGCCGAGTACTCGTGCGTTAACGCCTAGTTCCGCCCAGGCGCGTTTGGCTCGTGTCGGGCCCAGGTCAGCGCCACCGTGCTTCTTGGAACCGCCAACGATCGTCGGGGCAATATCGTTGGCCCCCGCAGCCCAATGCGCGGCCCATCTCCAGCCGTCTTCGGCCATCAGGTCCTTAAGAGTCTCGCCCACTGTCCTGGCCTGGCCTTGCTTCTCGGGCCACTGAAAGTACTGGAAGTCCTCCGGCTTCATCGCGACCAGGACGAACCGGGGCCGAAGCTGAGGCACGCCGTAGTCCGAGGCGTGCAGTAGTTGCCAGTCTCCGATGTAACCGAGGTCTCTGAGCCGATCTAGTACATGCTGGCGGTAAGCGGAGAAGCGCGGCATGCTCAGTCCCCGTACGTTCTCCAGCAGGAGTGCGCGGGGTTTCATGATCCCGCAGAGCTCGATCGCCCAGGCAAACAGGTCCCGCTCGTCGGTAGCGCCGAGTTGCTTGCCCGCGATGGTGAACGGCGGGCACGGCACTCCGCCAGCAAGAAGATCTATACCCATGTAATCGGAGGGGTTCCAGATGTCGGGATTGGCGACGTCCCCTTCGGCGATCTTCCAGTCTGGCCGGTTGTGACGGAGAGTGTTGGCAGCGTTGGCATCCAGTTCGACCGCCAGGTCATGCTCGAACCCGGCCAGCTCTAGCCCCAGAGACTGCCCGCCGGCGCCGGCGCAGATCTCGACAACCTTGAAAGAATCCATGGAGTCCCCCTCGTCGTTCCACAGCGGCGGTTGCAGGCCAGGCGAGGAGGGACTCATGGGGACTATCTTCCCTCATGCGACCCTCGTGCTGGCGAATCAAAGGAACTAAGGCAAGATCGTGTCCAACGTCCCAGGCGCCGACCCCCGCGAAGCAGCGTGGGCTAAGGGCGCTTATCCCCGCCCCATGAACGAAGGCCGGTCGCGCAACATGCGGGCGAACCGCCGTGCGGACACCAAGCCGGAAGTAGCTCTGCGCAGAGCTCTCCATGGCCTGGGCTACCGGTACCGGAAGGACTTCCGCCTTGATCTTCCTGGCGGGGTCCGGGTGCGGCCTGACATCGTGTTCACGGCCAAGAAGATCGCAGTCTTTGTTGACGGCTGCTTCTGGCATGTCTGTCCTGAGCACGGGCGCCAGCCAACGACAAACGAGTGGTACTGGACTCCGAAGCTGAGGCGGAACATGGAACGTGACCGCGCTGCCGACGCTGCACTTACCGCTTCCGGGTGGCAAGTTGTACGCCTCTGGGAACACGAGCCCCTCCCTTCCGCGGTCGACGCGGTGGTCGAGGCGCTGCATCCCGTTCAACTCGGACACAGGATCGACGCTACTCGGGAGCAGTGACAAGACGAGAGGCGCCCCAACGGGGCAGGTGTTGATTTACTCCTCCTGCCTCTTCGTGCTCGGAAGCGCAGGGGCCTGCTCGATTCGGTCGTCCAGGCCCGGCACGGCAACTACCCAGTCATCGCCGTCTAGTCGTACCGAAGGCATGTCCCGATGGTGGGCTTTGCGCCTCGCGAGACGTACGCTCACGAACTCGCCTAGCCCAGGAGCCGGGAGATGGAGTGCCTTGGCGATGGCCACGTGGCTGCTGTACTGCCCAAGGATGACGATGCCGTCAGGTCGGAGACTACTTCGAGACCCGCCGTTGCCGCGGACTCGCTTCATGTAGTCGTCTTGCCGGGCAACGGTGGCGACCACCGTACGGCTGATCCGCCTGCCTTGCGCTAGCCGAAACAGGGCATCAACGCGCTTAGTGCCGTGCGTGTGCCCGAAGATCTCTTTCACCGTCTCCGGTGGGATGCGTAGCAGTGCATTCTCGGGCAATGGCCGGTCCTTGAACACCCAGGTCACCTGGGACCTACCACTTTTCGAGAGCTGCCGCTTGCGATCCCGGTTGCCTTCCGAGCGTGAGAGTACCTCCTCCGTTGCCCGAATCAAGCCCGCCGACCACAAACCGTCATCATCGTTAGCCCAGAGTCCGAGAAGTAGATGAGTCATGGCCTCTGGCGGGATCATCCAGGCGGCCAGCTTCTGAGAGAACTTGCAGTCGACGTCAACGCCGCAGATGGCGAAGTCCATCGTGGCTCCATCAGCGAAGCGAAACTCTCGTTGCAGGTTGATCTCGACGAGAGTGCCGAAGTGGGTCTTCTCCGTCTTGTAGAGCTCATCCCACCTGTATCGGCCCGTGTGCTGGCCATCGAGCAGCATGTCGTAGGTCTCGCGGATTACCCGAGCGAATCGGAGGCCCTCTGGATCCGCGACTCTGAGATGCCTGGTGACCGCAGAGAGTTCATCGTCGGCGGAGGCGCCACACTCATCGAACAGCTTGGGCTGATTGAGGGGGTTTGTCACCAAAGAAGAGTAGCGGGGGTTTCATCCCCCAGCGTAGCTACCGATCTTGGAGGGCAGACAGCGTTTTGTGGTGTTTTGTGACGATTCGACTGCCAAATAGGCTATCTCTCGCCGCTCTTCCTTGGTCCAGAGCTCACCCTCATCGTGAAGGCCTAACAAGCCAGTCCTCTCAAAGGCTCGTCGGTGCACGAAACTCCTTGACCACGGCTTGGTCATGGCGAGACGCTTCTTCATACGCTGACGAGGGGACTTCGTGTGGCCAACGAGGCGAGCGGTCCAGCGCCGTCGCTGCTTCAGCAGTACCAGGCCTGGACCAACCCAGACCTTGGGAAGATCGGAGATGACCGGCAGGCCTTCTTCACCGACGCGCTGATCGTTCTCGACACGAACGTGCTGCTGGATCTCTACCGGTATACGCCCGAGGCCCGGAATCAAATCCTTGACGCCCTGCGGCTAGTCGCCCCGCGGCTCTGGCTCCCCTACCAGGTCGGGTTGGAGTTCGTAACGAGCCGGCGGGGTGTTATCGCGGACCGAACCGACAAACTCCGGAAGGCAAAGTCACAGCTCGATCAACCTTTCCGGGAAGCTTGGAAAGGTGTTCAGGGAGCACTGGACGGGGTGAAGGCGCTGCTCGATACATTCGCCGCCGACGAGGCAGGCCAGGCGGAGTTGGATAATCTGATCAATGAGGCACTCTTTAAAGATCTCGTTAAACCATGGCGGCAAATCCTCTGCGAGCGCATCGACGAGCTGAAAGCCTCCCAGGATATCGGGGTGGACAATTTCAGTGACGGTTCAGATCCAATTCTTCCCGAGGTTGCGGCACTGTACGGTGAAAGAATTGGTCCCATCCCGGACCCTCACGAACGACGGAGCCTTGTCGAGTACGCTGTTGGTTATCGGTATCCGAACAAGATACCGCCCGGTTACCTGGACGCTGGTAAGCCGACTTCTCTTCGGGCGGCGGGTGATTACCTCCTATGGGAGGAGATGATTGAGCATGTGCGGAACGCGGCCACGCTGGAATACGTTCTATTCGTTTCTGGCGACGTAAAGGCTGATTGGTATGAGCCGCCTGGGCCCGACTCTGACTCGTGGCGGCCATGGCCGTCGCTCATTGACGAGTTCAGAACCCGCGCGAACGCTGACCTGCTGATTGTAGAGACCAAGATCTTCTTCGAGGGAATTAGCGAGTTCCTCGATGCCAAACTCACTTCTAGTACGGTCGAGGAGATCAGTCGCGCAGCAGAATCCCGTGACGATGCCAACGATACGTTGGAAGAAGCGGTCACGGCCAAAGAGGCGGCAACCTTGCCTCTCCCAGAGGGATTGCCCTTGACCGCCTATCGGGCGGCCCACCTTTCCAGTTCAACGATCAGGAGTGCTGTCACGGGCACCAGCAATCGGCTGTTTCAATGGTGGCTGGTCGGCGTGACCCTGGAACTAGCGCTGCGAGAACCTAACCTCGACGAGCCTGTAGTGGACCTCCTCGCTGTTGTTACGGGTGAGTTGCCACCTTCGCCGGACTGGATCCGGGGAACAATCCTGCACCGAGGAGAGTTTCCCGCGCCTAGCTCCACGTGGATCGCTCCGTGGCTAATGCAAGTCATTAATACATCGCCAAGGGCAGACCGAGCCTCCCTCCTGCGGCTTGCGCAGCGTCAGCTCGCCCAGCGGGCTGAATCCAGCTCCGCTGGCAACACCTGGCCTGCGCCGAGCTAAAACGCACCCTCCAGGCGGTCGCGGCTGCAAATTAGAGCCAATCACTGCCCTGACCAATTCTATTTCTTGGCTCACATTTCCAAAGCAAGGACTCTCCCAATGGCGCACAAGCTACTTGACATCACGCCCACGCCGGAGGTGCTGATTGCGCTAACCCGGACGCCGATCACCCCACTGGACGCACTGAGCGAGCTGATCGACAACGCGATCGACTCGTTCCATGCGGCCGAGATCGCAGGAACGCCGTCACCCGTCCGCCATGTAGTAATCGAGGTTCCTGGCCTAAGCAAGGTAGAGCGTAGCGAAGGAGTCGTCCGGGTTCGCGACACGGGCCATGGCCTAAGCGAACAGCACATAGCGAACGCGATGCGCGCTGGATATACCTCCAAGAACCACTACGACAACCTCGGTCTGTTCGGTATGGGCTTCAATATAGCCACAGGTAAGCTCGGAAAAGTCACCCAGGTTATCTCTGCACGAGCCCAAGACGACCATGCCATCCGCGTTACGCTCGATCTGCCAGAGCTGGTCCGAAGCGGGACCTTTGAGGTCACAGCCGAGCCGATCGAGAAGCCGCAAGGCCTTGAGCATGGCACCATCGTAGAGATCCGCGACTGGTGGCCAACGGGCGACGCTAATCATGGCTTCATACGAGAGGTGGCACGCATTCCGAAGGCGACGCTACGTGAGCGGATCGGACGTCGGTACGCCACCATTCTGCGGGGTGACTCCGAGCTGGATATTCGCATCACCTTGAACGGTGAGCAATGTAAAGCGTTCGAACACTGCATGTGGTCCCAGCAACGTTTTGTAGAAAGACCGGGACACGGTCGAGTTCCAGCGCAAATTACTATTAACGAGGAACTCGGCCGATCCCAGCGATGTCTGTACGACGGCGCGGACTTTCGCGGTGCGGAGGTATGTCCGCGCTGCGGCCGCAGGGAGAGCCGGGAAATCCCGCAGCGTGTACACGGCTGGGTAGGTATTCAGCGTTTCGATGACAAGGATGACTTTGGCATCGACCTAATCCGCAACGGCCGGGCTATCCGTACCGATGAGAAGGAAGCGTTCTTCATTCACGAAGATCCGGTAACAGGTAAGAGCGAACGAGAATATCCGATCGACCAGCAATATGGCCGTATCATCGGTGAGATCCATCTTGACCACGTGCCGGTCGACTTCCAGAAGCAGAATTTCCAGACCGCCACTGAGGAATGGAGGAGCGCAATCGCGCTTCTCCGCGGTGACTCACTGCTACCCAGTAAATGGCCAGAAGGAAAGCCAAATAAGTCGCCTGTCTCAACGTTGTTTCAGGGGTACCGGAAGGTTCGCAACTTCGGCCGCGCCGACATGTATATGGGCCAGTACAACACTGCAAAACGGAAGGCTGAGCGGATCTCGCGGGAGATTGAGAAGGAGTATTATGAACGCTTCCGAAACCGGCGAGCAGGCTACTACGATGACGCTCGGTGGTGGGAGCTTGTGGAGTCGGCGAATGAGCCGCCCATCGAGGAGCTTCCCGAGTGCCCAGCGTGTACGTTCCAGAACATCAAGAACGCTGAAGCCTGTGCGGCCTGCGGCGAGATTTTCGTCGGAAGATCCTGTCTTAACGCTGATTGCCGCCGGAAGCTCTTGAGATCAGAAGGTACCTGTCCGCACTGCGGGACAGACCAAAATCCTGATGTTCGCTTTCCCTGGCGGTGTGCCGTCTGCCAAGCTGACAACAAGCCTGGCGAGGATCGCTGCGGCACGTGTGGCAGCCCAGAAGGTGCGCCTCACCCAGCTGCTCCTGATGTTCTTCGTGAGATATCCGAGCCCCTGCCCGATCTCGCAACATCCTCGCTCGTTCTCACGCTAAGCAACGGCAAGCAGACAAATCCACTCGATGTCATAGTGCGAGGCGTCTATCAACCGATTATTGCAGCACACGGCCGTCCTCCTGTTCCGCTAGTCACGGAGATCAAGCCCGGCATACTTACCGTGTTTATTAATTTGACGCATCCGGTCTTCGCAAATAGTGGTCTGCGTCCAGAATATTTGATCGCATCAGAGGCCGCGCAATACCTTTACCAAACGCACTTCGAGATGCATGGCAAGCCTGGGCACACGGTCGCTGTCCTCACGGCCGAGTTGCTCATGCAAGGCTGGGGTGACGCTGTAACTGACAACCCGGATACCGTGCGGGACGACATCAGGCAGCTGTTCAATGACATCATCGAGCGGATCCTTGACGCTCCCAATGCCAGCGATTTTTACGACGAGTTGCCTGAGGCAGATCAGACTTCAATGGCCAAGGGGATGATTAGCGCCGGCGTCGACCTAGCCGAGCTCGGCAGGCTGAAGAGCGGCGGCTACCTGAAGTATTGTTCCCGTGACGCCATCGCCGACTTCTTCGGCAAGTACCCCGTCTCTTGGTTCGGCGGTCGGGTCTGGAGCGACCCATGGCCAAGTGAGACGGAACTGGGAACGGTTGTCTCAAGCAGACTTCAAGATGATCTCCAGCTTAAGTATCTTCGCTGTCTCCAGGATTGTGCATCCTACTTGCGGTATGAGCAGCCGGAGCAGCTCTTGGTCATCCGCGCACGAGCCGCGGTGGAGTTCCTGACTAACAAATTGTCATGACTCAGCGCCTCGTAAACGATCTGCTGGTGGCCGGCACCGGATGGCAAGGATTCGAACGAATCATCGAGCGTCTCCTGCTGGCGCGAGGGTACGCTGCCGTTCAGCGGGTCGGGGCCTCCGGAGATGGCGGCGCTGACGTCATCGCAACATTGCATGGCCGACGTTGGCTTTTCCAGGTAAAGCGATGGCGCTCGCCTGTTGGCCCAAGCGCGGTTGCTGAGACCCTGGCTGCGTGTCGGCGATACGACGCCGACATCCCCGTTTTGGTCGGACTCAATGGCTTCGAATCATCGGTACACGTACAGCGCAGCCAACTTGCTGCTAGCGGGATCCCCTTGCAGCTTTGGAGTCGGCGCACCCTGATTAAGCAGGCCGAGATGGTCCCTCTCGCGCCACCTTGGGAGCGGCTCTCCAACAGATATGAGCTTCGGTCATATCAAGAACAGGCCGTCGACAGGATTATGGGAGAACACATCGTCGGCGGCCGAAGCGCGCTTATTGTCCTAGCTACGGGTCTAGGGAAGACCGTCGTCGCGGCCGATTTTTATAGGCGGTACGCCAAGCTTCGTAGGAACTCAAAGGCCCTGGTCCTCGCCCACCGTAACGAGCTCGTCTATCAGCTTGAACGGTCATTTTGGCCGATGCTTCCTGCGACTGCCGCGACTGGCGTCTGGAATGGCTACGAGCGACCGAGCCCTGACGTCTTGGCTGAACTGGACATAGTCTTCGCGTGTGTTGACAGTGTGGCGGTCGCTGTCAACTCTGGTCGCGCACTTCCCGACTTTAACCTCGTTATTGTCGACGAATGCCACCACCTCGGAACCTCGGCTTATGGCACGGTACTTGCCGAACTGTCGGCCGGAGACGGCGGCGCATTCCTTGTGGGGATGACGGCGACTCCATGGCGCCCAGACGGCAAGGCGTTGAACCAATGGTTTGACTCTCCTGTGGTGGACATCGACCTCGTCCGCGGTTTGCGTGAGGGGTACCTCTCTAACGTCGATTACAGAATGTATACGGATAATATTAATTGGGAAGCACTGACCCGAGGCTTGTCTCGAGAATCGCCCGCTCTCTCCCCAAAGGGAATTAATCGAACGCTCTTTATAGAGGAATGGGACGACGCTGTCGTTGTGCGCCTATCGGAAGCGTGGCATGAACAGTCTAAACCGCGTGGAATTGTATTCTGTGGCACAATTGATCACGCCGAACGAATGGCCGCACGGATCAACGCGCTCGGCTTCACTCGCGCCGAAGTCATTGCCTCGAAGACGGGTGACGGCAAAGTCGTAGACATCCCTACCCGTAGCCGCATCCTGTGGGACTTCGCGGACGGACGGACCGGTATCTTGTGTGCTGTAGATATTCTGAATGAGGGTGTCGACGTTCCTGATGTCAACATTGTTGTGTTTCAGCGCGTGACCCACAGTCGACGCATTTTCGTCCAGCAGCTGGGTCGTGGTCTACGCCTTGCTCCGGGTAAAGATCGTGTGGTCGTGCTTGACTTCGTCTCCGACATCCGCCGTTTCGCGGTTGGCCTCGACCTTCAGGACCAGCTCGGCCGTAGCGATTCGCTTAACCCGCGGGTCCACCTCGGTAGCAAAGTCACCTTCATGCGCGCCGATATTCCGGACCAGCCTGCCGCCGACTTCCTGCGGGAATGGTTGGGCGACGTTGCAGCAGTCCAAGATGCGGGAGAAGATGCCCACATTCTCCGTTATCCTCCTGAAGTGCCCCTCAGCTGATCTCAAGAGAGGAAGAGGTCAACCGTGAACCCCCTCGATGACTGGACCCGGCTAAAGCCAGACACTGAACTGGCTGTCGCTCAGTTGCTCTCCCAGCTTCGAGCCGGCGCTTCCACCCAGGACCTGCTCGATTCATACCTGTACGCCAAGAGACTCCTCGCGGAATCTATGCAGGCGTTTATTCGCGTTAATATCGAAGAACGCAATTCTACTTTTCACGGCCTTCGCGAACAACTTCAGGATAGGATCCATGACCGCTACGCTGGTCGGATTCCCGACCGTTACTTGAAGGTCCCTTACAGTAGTCGTGTCCATGAGGAGCTTTTTACGCTCCTCCTTCAGCGCCGAGGCGAGGCAGTTCCGGCTGCCCTGCTCCGAGTCGTGACTGGAGACTCTATCCATACGGAACGTCGCATCCGCGAGCTCCGCGAGCTTGGCCTCGACATCCGTAGCTCCAGAGAGGGCGGACACGATCTCTACACACTCGATGGCCTGGAGATCGATGTGAGCTTCGTCCCAACGATCGTAGGCAACACCGTCAAGAGGGATCGGTCTCTCCCCAGCGCCGAGCAACAAGTCCTTTTGAAGAGGATCGGTCACCGAGGTGAATAGGACTGGACCATTGTACGTCGGCGGCATATCCCGTCCGAATCATTTGACATACCCATTCATGACAGAACGCATACATTTAAAACATGATTAGCATTTTGGGTGCCCCGAAAGTTTCTCCAGGAACTTCCGGAGGCGGGTTAGGCATGACAGAGGACCCGAACCACGGAGATTGCTGCTCTTCGGTAAGCCTATGAGTGTCTGGGAGAGACAGCGTGCTGTGACGCTGTGAGTCGGCGGGACCGCTGCGGTCGGACGCAAGCGTCTGCAGACGCCGGTCTTTCTGACACAACAAACCCACCCGACATACTCTGGTACTGCGACGTCATCAGGGAGGCGAGTGGCCTTGTCCGAGAGTGGCACCATCGGGAGCCGGCTTCGGGCCATCCGGCGCGAGCGGAGCTTAACGCAGGAGGAGCTCGCGGAAGCGGCCGGCGTCAGTAGGGAGATCGTTGCGAAGCTCGAGCAGGGGCGCCGCCAGTCAGCGCGTACGACAACCCTAATGAAGCTGTCCGATGCGCTCGACGTTGATCTGTCCGAGCTCATCGGGAAGCGGGAACGTATCGGTGCCGACCGTGACGGCGGTCGGGTGCTCGCGCTCCGGGACGTCCTCATCTCCCCGTCGCTCTTGCCTGGTATCGACAGTCAAGACGACCGCGAGCCGACTGCGGTGGCAGAGTTGCAGCGGGCCGTCTACGTGGCGACCGACGCCTATTGGAAGGGTGACTTCGGTGGGCTCCTCGCGCGCCTGCCTGGTCTGATTGGCGAGGCCCGACATGCGCATACGGCGATCGGTCAGGCCGCCGTGCGGCCGCTCGCGCTCGCCTACGATCTTGGTGCTTCGCTCATGGTGCACCTCGGCCGCGACGACCTCGCCGCGCTCGCCTCTGAGCGGGCGATCGTCACCGCGCGTGGTGGCGATGACGAGCTGCTTTGGGCGACGTTGCACGCCACATACTCATGGATTCTGCTCCATCAGGCCCGAGTCACCGAGGCTGAAGCCCTGGCCGTGCGCATGGCCGGCCGCATCGAGCCGTCTTTCTCGGCCGCCGAGCCGCAGCGCATCGCCGCATGGGGCAATCTTCTCGTGACCGCCTTGGCGCCGGCGGCCGCGGCGCGGCGAGACGTCGCCGAGTACATCTCCATGGCGGGCGCCGCCGCCGAGCGGCTCGGCCACCCGGTCGGCGTCTGTCAAACGTCCTTCGGGCCCGCGACGGTGGCGATGCAAGCCACCCACGCCTACACCGTCCGGCGGGAGCCTGCACGCGCGATCGAGGCCGCGCGTCGGATTCGGCCCGGTGATCTTCGGGGCATCTCCCGCGGTCGGCATCTCCTCGACGTCGCCCAGGCGCACGCCGACGCCCGGCACCGCCGTGCGGCGGTCGAGTGTCTGCAAGAGGCGCGGGATCTGTCGCCGGTGTGGTTCCGGCATCAGGGGGTCGCGCGATCGCTGGTGCGGGACATCCGCGAGGAGGAAACTCGCCCTTCTCCGGCGATTCGGTCTCTGGCCAAGAGCTTGGCCGTGTGAAGTAGTACGAGGCGTACCACTGCGCCCCGATAAGGCGTCGCGGGTGGTACGCGGCGTCTCTGGTGTGCACGTGTCACGGAGTCTTCACTGTCGGTAGCCGCATGCGACCGACAACAGGAGCATCACGTGCGACCAGAGAGCGAAACGCTGGATGCCGTCAGGGAGGCGGTATCGCGGCGACTGCGCGGATTAACACCAATTCCGGCGTTCTGTGCCTTCCGGGCTATCGCGGACCGCGGGCGCTGTTCCCCGGCCCAAAGGCTCAAGCCCACGTGTGAGGGCCCGGGCGAATATGAGCGGTTCGGCCACGGTGCCGCGAGCCGGCGAGTGATCGACCGACACCGGTCGCATGGCGAGCGGGCGTGCACGGCATGACGGGCGTACGAGGCGTCACGGGCTATACCTATCGGTTTCCTCTTCCTCCGCATCCGATCGCCGCCGAGCAGGCGCGCATCGTGACGCGTCTCGCGCTCGACACGTGGGACATGGACGGCATCGCTGACGACGCTCTGCTCATCGTCGCCGAGCTCGTCACCAACGCCATGAAGATCGGCGATGTCTTCCACCTCACGCTGTCGTGCCAAGGCGACACCGTCCTCATCGAGGTCTCCGACGGCAGCGAGGCGATCCCCGACCCCCAACAGCAGTCCCTCAGCCGGGTGGACGGGCGTGGGCTGTTGCTGGTCGAGGCGTGCTCGAAGGACTGGGGCTGGCGGCTGGAAGACGACGGCGGCAAGACCGTCTGGGCGCTGTGCGCCGACACCAAGCCGTACAAACCCGCCGTCCAGAACGCACTTTGAAGAAGGTCCCCCATGCCCAATGAGAATGATCAGTTGCTCACACCCCGCGAGGTGGCGGAGCTCTTCGGCGTCCGCACCACGACGATCGCCCGGTGGGCCCGCGAAGGCCGGCTGGCGCCGACGCTTACGCCGGGTGGCCACCGTCGCTACAAGCGGGACGCCATCCTTCAAGAACTTGCCCAGGCGAGACCGGACGAGGACGAACGGCGCTGGGCCGATGACGCCGCACGCCTGTACGAGCAAGGGTGGACCATCCGGCAGGTCGCCCAGAAGTTCGACTGCGGTTACGGCACCATGCGCCGCATCCTCCGCAAGTACGCCACCCTGCGAAGCCGCGGCGGAACCACCAAGGCGCTATCCGTCGTACGTGGCGGTGAGGAAACCGCTGAATGACTCGTCCAGGACGGTGCGACCGTACGAGGCGGCCACGTCCACGAGCGCATGGGTCTCCGGACTCCAGCCGTGGGACGACAGCCACGCCACCGGGTCCTCGCCGAGGCCGCCCTTCCACAGCTCGGCGTAGGACTCGATACCCGCCCGGTCACCGGCGGCGATCGCGGACGCGGCGTTGTTGCGTTCGAAGGACACCCTGCTGCCGGGGGCCGACAGCGAGCCCACCCGCGTGAGCAGCAGCGACGCCTCGACGGCCGTCAAATAAACCAAAAGCCCCTCGATCAGCCATGCCGTGGGCACAGCAGGGGAGAAGCCGGCCCCCACCAAAGCGGAGGGCCAATCCGTACGCAGGTCCACCGGCAGGGTGGTCAGCGAGCACCGCGGGACCGCGTCGACGCCGGCCAGAACGCCGGCCTTGTACGACAGGACCGATGGCAGGTCCAGCTCGTACACCTGAACACCGGGGGCCCATGGCAGGCGGTACGTCCGCGTGTCCAGGCCCGCGGCCAGCAGTACCACCTGGCGGCAGCCCGAGGCCAGCAGGTAGTCGTCGTAGAAGCGAGTGCGGATGATGACGTGGAAGGCCAGCCGCGCCCGCGCCGGCGTCACCGCACGATGTTCCCCCGCGACGGCGAACGCCGCCGCGTACGGGTCGTCGAACAGCCGGTCAGGTCGCAGGCTCTCCCGCGCACGCGCCCGCGCCACCCCCAGCGACGTGGCGCCGACCCCGGACAAAGTCATGAACCCCAAGATACATCGGTACCGATGTAATCTACAAACCATGGACGGCGTAAGGCTCCACCGCCTCGGAAAACGGCTCATCGACCTCTCGCGCGAGGTCACCACCCAGGCAGGCGACGCGTCGCTCACCCCCGCCGAGATCGCGGTGATCGAGGACGCGCTCAAGCACCCCGGCAGCCCGGTCACCGACATCACGGCCCGTACGGGCTTCGCGCAGAGCCACGTCTCAGAGTCGGTGGCCCGCCTGAAGGAACGGGGGCTGGTCGAGACCGAACAGGACCCGGCAGACCGGCGGCGCACGCGAATAAGGCTCAGCGGCGTGGCACGACAGGCGGTGCTCGAACGGGCGGGCCGGGACGCGGACGACGTCATCACCCAGGCGATACCAGAACGGGCGGACCGCGTGACGGAACTCTTGGACGAGCTGGCCGACCTGCTGCTCTAGAAAATCAAGCGCGGTCGAGCACCGCGGCCAGGTCGAAGACGTCCGACATGTCGATGGAAGACACCATCACGGCTTGGGTGCGGGCGAGGAAGGCGGCGGTGAACGTGCGGCCGTGGGCGTCGCCGGTCCAGTGCCACTCGGTGGCGAGCGCGCGTACCGTCTGGAGACCACGGCCGCATTCGGACATGTCGTCCGGCTCGGGCACCCGCGGCACCTTGTGGCTGCCCTCGTCGGTCAGGGCGACCGAGGCGCCGTGGCGCCAGCGCTGGACTTCGAGCAGGTAGTGGCCGCCCGGACGGGCCGAGGCGGTGTGCCGCAGGGCGTTGGCGGCGAACTCGCTGACCACCAGGACGATGTCGTCGACCCTCGGCAGGTCGGCCAGGAGGAAGCCGGTGAATTCACGGGCTTTCCGGACATGCTCGGGCAGGCCGGGAAAAGATCGTCGCCATATGAGTACGCGATCGTCCGGATACTCGTCCATGGCGACCCTTTCTCGGTCTGGTCAGGAACCGCGACCCTGGACTCGGCTCTCCCCAAGCGGAGCCCAGGGTCGCAGTTCCGCGAAGCGGCCCGGAGGACATGCCTCCGCGCCGCGGTGCGCGGGCGGCACCGGCGTACGTCGGCGTGGTCGACGGACGTCGATCACCGGACGGTCACGCCGGCCCGCCCAGCCTTCAGAGAAAAACGCGATTCCGAAGCGTTCTGTAGTCGCGCGATTACACTCTGACCCAGAATGATGATCCAGTGCAAGTGATTCAGCGCATTATGTGAGGAAGCAATGCCGTACACCCCCACGGTTCGCGGGCGGCAGCTCGCGCGAGAGCTTCGTCACCTGCGAGAAGACGCCGGCATGACCGGCGAGCAGGTGGCCGCGAAGATGAGTTGGGAGCAATCAAAGATCAGCCGGATGGAGACCGCGAAGATGCGGATCACGTCGGGCGAGGTGATGGAGCTCTGCGAGACGTACGGCATCGACGGTGCCAAGCGCGACCAGTTGGTCAAGCTCGCTCGCAGTGCCCGGCATCGTGACTGGTGGCGCGAGTACAGCGACTACCTGAAGAAGGGGTTCATCGACTTCCTGGCCTTCGAGGCCGAGGCGCGGACCTCCCGCGGCTACGAGGCCCAGCTGATCCCCGGCATCCTGCAGTGCGAGGAGTACGCCCGCGCGATCCTGTTAGGCGCCCAGCCGCGCCGCTCCGACGAGGTCGACCGCGGCGTGGAGGTACGCCTCGCGCGGCAGCAGCGCGTCACTCAGACGGAGGACCCTCTCAACGTCTGGGCCGTCATCGACGAGGCCGTGCTCCACCGCGTGGTCGACCGGTCCGAGGTGATGGTGGCGCAGTTGAAGCGGTTGCTCGAACTCGGTGAGCTGGGGAATGTGTCGCTCCAAGTACTCCCATACCGCGCCGGAATTCACGCCGCGATTGATGGCCCTTTTGTTCTACTGACCTTCGACGGCTATCCGGACCTGCTATATATCGAGCACCTGGTGGGGTGTGTCTATCTGGAGAAGCCCGCTGAGACAGAACAGGGCAGCCTGATTTTCGATCACCTCCGCTCGGCTGCGCTCAACACCAGTGACTCTACGGCGTTGATTCGCAAACAAGTCAAGGAACTCTCACGATAAGAAAGGTGTTGCTGCATGACAAAGTCGGGACTCTCCGCCTCGACGTGGCGGAAGAGCAGCCACAGTGGCAACGGCGGCAACTGCGTCGAGACCATGATCGCCTGGCAGAAGAGCAGCCGCAGCGGCAACGGCGGCAACTGCGTCGAAGTGGCCCGCGTCGAGCAGGCGGCCTTGAGCGCCTGAAGTGGCATGCCGTAGCGGCATGACGACCATCTAGGGGTACGCCCCGCGCGGGAGGGCGGGCCGGTCGATCCCTCGGCCGCGGCGCTCGGCACCAGCCGGGGCGTACCTCCTGTGCCACGGATCCCCGAAGAGGGCCTCGATACCCATCGGTATGCCTCAATATGACAGAAAGCGAATTTTGTCCGTTATTGAGGTTGTAAGGAATGGTCGGCTCGGGTCATGGCAGTTCACCGGCGTGATTATCCACAGATAGTGCGGTGCGGCGGTGGACCGGCTTTGCGTACGGCACAATCTCATTGCCGTCTGCCGAAGAGGGAGTGTGACCACGTTGGGAGCCGAGCCTCCAAGTCCGCCGCCCGAAACACCACAGCCCGGGGTGATCAGGCCCGATCTCGACCGTCTAGAGCAGGTCTTAGAGCAGTTGCAGATCTCGTGCCTGCGCGACTCGCGCGGTCGCCTGGCGACACGCTGGCAGTCCTACAGTCTCTTCTTCACCCTCGACGGGGACGGCGACGTCTACGCCGCCCGGACGATCTACGACCGGTTCTTCACCGTGGACGACAAGCCCGCTCTGCGCAGCGTCCTCGACGAGTGGAACCGCGACACCACCGGCCTGAAGGTCTACACCGCGACCGACGACGACGGGACCGTCATCATCGTCAGCGAGGCGACGCTGCACGTCGGCGGCGGGGTGACCAGCGACCAGTTCGCCGCCACCACCACGGCGTGGCTGGGCGCGGCCCGGTCCTTCCACCTCTGGCTCGGTCAGCGGCTCCCGCTCGCCGGACTGCCCGGTGAGCCACCCTGACCGAGAGCGGCGAGCGCCCCGTCGGTGAGGCGGAACATCGTCCACTCGCTGAGAGGCGCGGCGCCGAGCGACTCGTAGAAGCCGATCGCCGGGTCGTTCCAGTCGAGCACCGACCACTCCAGCCGCGCGTAGCCGCGGCGCACGCATTCCTCCGCGAGCTCGGTCAGCAGCGCCCGGCCCAGCCCGGAGGCGCGGTGGTCCGGCCGTACGAACAGGTCCTCCAGGTAGATCCCGTGGGTGCCGCGAAACGTCGAGAAGCTAAGGAACCACAGCGTGAAGCCGACGACCTCACCGTCCACCTCGGCCACATGCCCGAACAACGCGGGCGCCGGCCCGAACAGCGCGGCCCGTAGCTGGTCGTCGGTCATCGCGCACTCGTGCACGAGTCGCTCGTATTCGGCGAGGTCATGGACGAGTTCGACCACCGCCGAAATATCGCCTTCCCGTACCGGACGAATACGACGATCCACGCGGTCACTCCCTTCGGGACCGGCTCGCGTGACGGGCCGGCCGGCCTGTGTACCTGCGCAGACTAGCCGTCGGCCCAGCGTGGGGCGGACACCCCTAAGGCGGACAGCCGACCGTTCCGGGCAAATAGGGGGAGCGAATCACAAGCTCACTATGTACGAAGTGCCCGCTTCGGCATATTTTTGGAGCGTTCCTGGAACGCTGTTCCCGGACGTGAAGGAGACGGCGTGACGCACGTAGCGGAGCAGGTCGCGGTCCCCCGCATTCCCGTGTCACTGCGGTGGGATGGAGGCCCCGCGAACTCATACCTCCTCAAGGATGACGGTCTCACGATCGAAGCCGGTCCGAACACCGACCTGTTCATCAACCCGCAGCGCACTGCGGAGGCGCTCGACGCGCCGCACCTGGTCGCCTGTGCGCAGGGCGACTTCCAGCTGAGCGCCCGCGTACGCGCGGGCCTCCTCCAGTCAAGTGACGCCGGCGGTCTGCTGGTCTGGCTGAACGACCGGGCGTGGGCCAAGTTCGCGCTGGAGATGTCCGCACAGGGCGAGGCCGAGATCGTCTCGGTCGTCACGCGCGGCGCCTCCGACCGGGCCAGCGGCTTCGTGGTGCCCGGCGACCACGTCTGGCTCCGGATCGCCCGGGTCGGCGCGGCTTACGCCTTCCACGCGTCCCTGGACGGGGTGTACTGGCGGCTGATCCGCCACTTCGCCCTCTACGCCACGGACGAGCCGTCGTACGGCTTCTTCGCGCAGTCACCCACGGGTGCGGGCTGTTCGGCCACCTTCGACCGCGTCGCGTTCGAGGCCAAGAGCCTGGACCAGTTGCGCGACGGCTCCTGACGGAGCCGGGGTCGCCACCTCCTGCCGCCAGAGGCGACAGGAGGGCGTCAGCATGACCATCGCCACATAAAACGCCCATTTAGGGTCAAGAGGTCGTTCTGGGGGGAGAAAAGAGGGGTGAGTCAGCCGAAGAAGAGTGAGTTCGTCGTCGTCGCCAACCGCCTCCCGGTCGATCGGGTCACCGATGAGGACGGCGAGGGGACCTGGCGGCGCAGCCCGGGCGGGCTCGTGACCGCGATCGTGCCGGTAATGCAGCGGAGAGAGGGCGCCTGGGTCGGATGGCAGGGCTCCCCGGACGAGGACCTCGAACCGTTCGAGGCGGAGGGGATGACGCTTCAGCCGGTACGCCTGTCGGCGGCCGATGTCGAGCTTTACTACGAGGGGTTCTCCAACGCCACGCTGTGGCCCCTCTACCACGACGTGATCGCGCAGCCGGTGTACCGCAGGAAGCTGTGGGAGGCCTACGAGCGCGTCAACCGCCGCTTCGCCCGCGCCGCCGCCGAGGTCGCGGAGGAGGGCGCGGTCGTCTGGGTACAGGACTACCAGCTGCAGCTCGTCCCGAAGATGCTGCGCGAGCTGCGCCCCGACCTGCGCATCGGGTTCTTCCTGCACATCCCGTTCCCGCCGATGGAGCTGTTCCAGCAGCTGCCCTGGCGGAAGGAGATCCTCGAGGGGCTGCTCGGCGCCGACCTCGTGGGCTTCCAGAGCCGCGACGCGGCCTCCAACTTCGTCCGGCTGTGCCGGCGCATCTGCGATCTGAAGACCCAGCGGCACGACGTCATGCTCGACGACCGCACCGTACGGGCCGACCACTTCCCCATCTCGGTCGACGCGCACGAGCTGATCGCGCTGGCCGAGGACGAGGACGTCCAGCAGCGGGCGGTGCAGATCCGCGAGGATCTCGGCAACCCCGCGTCGGTGCTGCTCGGTGTCGACCGCCTCGACTACACCAAGGGCATCCAGCAGCGGCTGCAGGCCTTCACCGAGCTGTTCGAGGACCGCCGGATCAAGGTCGGTGACGCGGTGTTCGTGCAGGTCGCGACGCCGAGCCGCGAACGCGTCGAGGAGTACCGCATCCTGCGCGACGAGATCGAGCTCCAGGTCGGCCGCGCCAACGGCATGTACGCCGAGCTGGGCTCACCGATCATCAACTACATGCACACGTCGTACACGCGGAAGGAACTCGCCGCGCTGTACCTCGCGGCGGACGTCATGGTGGTGACGCCGCTGCGCGACGGCATGAACCTCGTCGCGAAGGAGTACGTCGCGTGCCGGGCCGACCTCAAGGGCAGCCTGGTGCTGAGCGAGTTCGCGGGGGCGGCGGATGAGCTGCACCGCGCGTACCTCGTCAACCCGTACGACATCGGCGGCACGAAGCAGCGGATGTACGAGGCCATGCACGCCGGCCCGGTCGAACGCGCCCGGCGCATGCGGTCGATGCGCAAGCGCGTCATCGAGCACGACGTCGACCTGTGGGCCAAGGAGTTCCTGGACGCCCTCGAAGCGGGGCGCTGACCCCGAGGCCGGCGCGGCCGCCCCACGGACCACGCTCGGCTCGGTGTTCTTCCTAGGCGTCCTCGTCGGTCTCGGCGGCGGGCGCCTTTCCCGGGACGGCGTGCGGGTTCATGCCGTTCGGGTGGAAGATCTGCTCCTTGTCGTCCGTCGCCGGGGTCTGCTCTTCCTCGGTCTGCGGCTTGTCGGTCATGTGCGTCTGCCTTTCGTGAGGTGATGGCGTGAGCCTAGTGACGCCGGATCAACATTGGATCAACGTGGCGCGGGTGCCCGGTCGAGCAGGTCGCGTACGTCCGCGGCGGCCGGTGCGCCCAGCGCCTGGAAGACGCCGAGCGCCTGTTCCCAGCAGGCACGGCCGTCGTCCGGGCGGCCGTCCTCGGTGAGCGCCCGGCCGAGGACGCCGAGGGCGCGGCCCTCGCCGAACCGCTGGTCGATCTCGCGGGCGATGGCCAGGGCCTCCTCGGCGTGGGCGACCGCCTCGGCGGGACGGCCGGCGCGGAGGTGACTCTCGGCCAGCCGGTACAGCGTGTGGTGCTCGCGCAGGCGCTGCCCGGTCGAGCGGAAGACGGCCAGGCAGTCGAGGTAGTACGGGATCGCCTCCTCCGGCCGGCCCATCCCGTCCAGGATCGATCCGAGGTACTGCATCGCCTTGGCGGCGCCCATCGCGCTGCCCTGCCCGCGGAACAGCTCCAGGCTCCGCTCGGCCGCGTCGAGGGCCTCCTTGTCGCGGTGCAGCTCGGCGGCGGCCCGCGCCAGGTTGGTGAGGCAGTTCGCCTGGCCCTCGGGCGAGCCGAGGTCGGCGAAGACGTCCGCGGCCTGCTGGAAGGAGGTGAAGGCGTCGTCGTACTGGCGGTGCTCGAAGGCCACGACGCCCAGGCCGTTGAGGGCCTCGGCCCGTACGTGCCGGTCGCCGGAGACCTCGGCCACCTCGACCGTCGTACGGAGGCTGGCCTCGGCCTCGTCCAGCCGGAAGCCGGCGTGGAGGATGAGGCCGAGCAGGTAGCCGGCCCGGCCGCGGCTGTACGGGTGGTCCTTCTCCAGGGCCGCGGTGACGACGAGCCGCGCGGTCTGCTCGAACTCCCACAGGTGGGTGCCGGACATGATCAGCGGTTCGAGGCTCAGCAGCAGGTCGGCGGCGATCGGCAGGTCGGGCGCGCCGCCGCGGGTGGCCTCGGCGACGACCGCGCACAGGTTCGCGGTCTCGTGCTCCAGCCAGGCCAGCGCCTCCTCCGCGGAGGCGAACTCGGTACCGCGTGCCTCCGGGGTGCTCAGGTGGTCGCCCGCGGCGGACTCGGCGGCCTGGTAGGCGTTGCGCGCCGAGGCGAAGTAGAAGTCCAGTATCCGGTGCGGCACCGCGTCCCGCGCGGCCTCCGAATCGTGGCGTTCGGCCTGGCGCCGGGCGAAGAGCTTGAGCAGGTCGTGGTATCGATAGCGGCCCGGCGCGGGCGTCTCCAGCAGGCTCGCGTCGACGAGCGACTCCAGCAGGTCCTCGGTCTCGTGCTCGGGCATGCCGAGCACGGCCGCCGCCGCGTTCAGCGAGACGTCGTGCACGTCGGGCAGGGCCAGCAGCCGGAACGCCCGCGCCTGCTCGTCGAACAGCTGGCCGTAGCCGAGCTCGAACGTGGCCGAGACGGTGTGGTTGCCGACCCGCATCTCGTCGAGGCGGCGCTTCTCGTCCGTGAGACGCTCGGCGATGGTCGCCATCGACCAGCTCCGCCGCGACGCCAGCCGGGAGCCGACGATGCGTACGGCGAGCGGAAGGTGGCCGCAGGCCGCGACGACCTGGGCGGCGATCTCCCGCTCGTCCTCCACCCGCTCCTCACCGGCGATCCGGCCGAACAGGGTGATCGCCTCGTCGGTGACCAGGCCGTCCAGGTCCAGCGCCCGCGTCGCGTGCATGCCGACCAGCCGGGACCTGCTCGTCACGAGCACCGCGCAGCCGGCCGATCCGGGCAGCAGCGGGCGTACCTGGTCGGCGTCGCGCGCGTCGTCCAGCACGACCAGCATCCGCCGGTCCGACAGCCGGGTGCGCAGCAGCGCCGAGCGCTCCTCCAGCGGGGCCGGCAGGTCCTTGTCCGGTACGCCGAGGGCGCGCAGGAAGGCGCCGATGACCGCCTCGGGCCCGGCCGGGTCCGGGCCGGCGCCGCGCAGCTCGGCGAACAGCTGGCCGTCGGGGTAGTGCTCCCGCACCGCGTGCCCGAGATGGACGGCGAGAGTGGTCTTGCCGACACCGCCGATGCCCGCCACGGACACGACCACCATCGCCGTACGGTCCGGCGCGGTGAGCGCCGCGACCAGCTCGGCCACCGTCGTCGTACGGCCGGTGAAGTCGGCCACGTCCGCGGGCAGCTGGGCCGGGGCGGGCGGAGGCGGCGCCGATTCCCGTACGGGCTCGTGCGTCTCGGCCAGCGAGGTGTCGCCGGCCAGGATCCGGGCGTGCAGGTCGGTCAGCTCCGGGCCGGGATCGATGCCCAGCTCCTCCACCAGCACGTGGCGTGTGTCGGCGTACACGCCGAGCGCCTCGGCCTGCCGCCCGCAGCGGTACAGCGCGAGCATGAGCAGGCCGCGCAGGCGCTCGCGCAGCGGATGCTCGACGGTCAGCTCGGACAGGCCGGCGACCGACTCGGCCGCGCGGCCCGTCTCCAGCTCGATGCCGTACAACGTCTCCAGCGCGGTGAGCCGCTGCTCCTGCAGGTGGACGCGCTGGCCCTCGGCCCAGGCGCCGTGGATGCCCGCGAGCGGCTCGCCGCCCCACAGGTCGAGCGCCTCACGCAGCGAACGTGCCGCCGTCGCCGGGTCACCGGCGCGCCGGGCCTCCTCGGCGGCGGCGAGCCGCTCCTCGAAGAGGGTCAGGTCGAGCGACTCGCGCGGCAGGGGCAGCGCGTACGCGCCCGCCTCGGAGGGCATGACGGTGGACTTCTGCCGCGCCACGTGCCCCGGCTCGAGCACTCCGAGCAGCCGGGAGACGTACGTGCGGACGGCGCCCATCGCGCGGGCCGGTGGCTCGTCGCCCCACAGCGCGTCGATGAGGTCCTCGGCGGTCGCCTGCCGGCCACGGCGGAGGAGGAGCACGGTGAGCACGGCTCGCTGCTGCGGCGTGCCGAGTTCGAGTTCGACGCCGTCACGCCACGCACGGACCCGGCCGAGAACCGCGAAGCGTAGCCCGTCCATTACCGTCCCTCAGGGAGCCCAAACCGAATCAACCCTGAGAATAGGGATATCCCAGTCGCGCCAACATCCGTGTGATCCACGACATTCAGGACCTACAACCGGTTCACCTCGGTGATGTGGACGATCGCCCGGCCGGCCTCGTCGGAGGCCCGGAGGTCGACCTCGGCGCCGATGCCCCAGTCGCGGTGCCCGGCCGGATCGTCGAACACCTGGCGTACGCGCCACACCTCGTCCTCCTGCTCGATCTGCAGGAGCTTGGGCCCGCGCGCGTCGGGGCCGGTCTGGATCTCCGCGTGCTCGGCGTAGTAGGCGTCGAGCGCGTCCGCCCAGCGGTCGGCGTCCCAGCCGTCGGCGCCGTCGAGCTCGGCCAGGTCGTCGTAGCGCTCCAGGGCGGCCAGCTCGACACGACGGAACATCGCGTTGCGGACCAGCACGCGGAAGGCGCGGTGGTTGGCGGTGACCGCGGTGGGGGTGTCGTCGATCGTGGCGACCGGCTCGGCGGTGGGGTTCTGCAGCTGCTCCCACTCGTCCAGGAGGCTGGAGTCGACCTGGCGGACCAGCTCGCCGAGCCACGCGGTGAGGTCCTGCAGGTCCTCGGTCTTCACCGAGTCGGGCACGGTCTGCTGCAGCGCCTTGTAGGTGCTCGCGAGGTAGCGCAGCACGATGCCCTCGACACGGGCGAGCTGATACGCCGCGACGTACTCGGTGAACGTCATCGCCTGCTCGTACATGTCGCGGACGACCGACTTGGGCTGGAGCGGGTAGTCGGCGACCCACGGGTGGCCGCGGCGGTAGATGTCGTACGCGGCGAGGAGCGTCTCCTCCAGCGGCTTGGGATAGGTGACGTTCTGCAGGAGCTCCATCCGCTCCTCGTACTCGATCCCGTCGGCCTTCATCTGCGCGACCGCCTCGCCCTTGGCCTTGTTCTCCTGGGCGGCCAGGATCTGGCGGGGGTTCTCCAGGATCGACTCGATCACCGACAGCACGTCCAGCGCGTACGCGGGCGTGCTCGGGTCGAGCAGCTCGATGGCGGCCAGCGCGAACGTCGACAGCGGCTGGTTGAGCGCGAAGTCCTCCTGCAGGTCGACGGTGAGCCGGGCGTACCGGCCCTCCGCGTCGGGCTCCTCCAGCTGCTCCACGACGCCGCCGGCCAGCAGGCTCCGGTAGATCGCGATCGCCTGGGAGATGTGCCGGCGCTGCCGGGCGCGGTCCTCGTGGTTGTCGGTGAGCAGCTTCTTCATCGCCTGGAAGGCGTTGCCGGGGCGGCCGATGACGCTGAGCAGCATCGCGTGGCTGACCTGGAACCGCGACTGCAGCGGCTCCGGATCGGCCGCGATCAGCTTGGTGAAGACGTCCTCGTCCCAGGTGACGAAGCCCTCGGGCGCCTTCTTGCGCTGGACCTTGCGCCGCTTCTTCGGGTCGTCGCCCGCCTTGGCCAGGGCCTTCTCGTTCTCCACGACGTGCTCGGGCGCCTGTACGACGACGAAACCGACGACGTCGAAGCCGGCCCGCCCGGCCCGCCCGGAGATCTGGTGGAACTCCCGCGCCCGCAGGCGGCGCACGCGGTTGCCGTCGTACTTGCTCAGCGCGGTGAACAGGACGGTGCGGATCGGGACGTTGACCCCGACGCCGAGCGTGTCGGTGCCGCAGATGACCTTGAGCAGGCCGGCCTGGGCGAGGCGCTCGACCAGCCGGCGGTACTTCGGCAGCATCCCGGCGTGGTGGATGCCGATGCCGTGCCGGACCAGCCGCGACAGCGTCTGGCCGAACTTCGTGGTGAACCGGAAGCCGCCGATGAGACTGGCGATCTCGTCCTTCTCCGCGCGCGTGCAGACGTTGATGCTGGTCAGCGCCTGGGCGCGCTCGGCCGCGGCGGCCTGGGTGAAGTGGACGATGTAGACGGGGGCCTTCTGGTCCTGCAGGAGCTCCTCGATGGTCTCGTGCAGCGGCGTGACCCGGTATTCGTACTTCAGCGGCACCGGCCGGGTGACCGAGGTGACCACCGAGGTCGGCCGTCCCGTACGACGGGTCAGGTCCTCCTCGAACCTCGCGACGTCGCCGAGCGTGGCGGACATGAGCAGGAACTGGGCCTGCGGGAGCTCCAGGATCGGGATCTGCCACGCCCAGCCGCGGTCCGCCTCGGCGTAGAAGTGGAACTCGTCCATGACGACCTGGCCGATGTCGGCCGAGGCGCCGTCGCGCAGCGCGATGCTCGCCAGCACCTCGGCGGTGCAGCAGATGATCGGGGCGTCCGCGTTGACGCTGGCGTCGCCGGTCATCATCCCGACGTTCTCGCTGCCGAACATCGCGATCAGGTCGAAGAACTTCTCCGACACCAGCGCCTTGATCGGCGCGGTGTAGAAGGTGACCTCGTTACGGGCGAGCGCGGCGAAGTGCGCGCCCGCGGCGACGAGGCTCTTTCCCGAGCCGGTCGGCGTGCTGAGGATGACGTTCGAGCCGGAGACGACCTCGATGAGGGCCTCCTCCTGCGCCGGGTAGAGCGTGATGCCGCGCTCGCCGACCCAGTCGTTGAAGGCGTCGAAGACGGCGTCGGGATCGGGAGTGGCGGGCATTCGGTCGATGAGGCGCACGCCTTCCATCTTGCCCGTAGCACGGAGTGCCCGGTCCTCCAGGCGCGGTGAGCCCGCGCCTTCTACGATCGGCGGACGTGACAGTGCCCGGATATCTGCGTTATCCCCATCTCCATGACGATCTGCTGACCTTCGTCGCCGAAGACGATGTATGGATCGCCCCGCTCTCCGGCGGCCGCGCCTGGCGGCTCTCGGCCGACGGCGTCCCGGTCTCCCATCCAAGGTTCTCCCCGGACGGCCGCTGGGTGGCCTGGACCAGCAGACGCGACGGCGAGCCCGAGGTCTTCGTCGCCCCGGCCGAAGGCGGCGAAAGCCGCCGGCTGACCTACTGGGGAAGCATGGAGACCCGCGTGTGCGGCTGGACGCCCGACGGCGAGGTCCTCGCCGTCACGTCCTGGCGGCAGGCGTTCGGCCACCACACCCTCGCCTACGCCGTCCCCGTGGACGGCGAACCCGCCCGGCCGCTCGGCTGGGGTCCGGTGGGCGGCGCCGACATGGCGGCCGGTGGCGCGGTGGCGCTCGCCACGGTGCCCATGCAGGAGCCCTCCCGGTGGAAGCGGTACCGCGGGGGCGCGATGGGGCGGCTGTGGGTCGACTCCGGTGACGGATTCCGGCAGGTCCTCACCGAACCGGCCGGCAACCTCCACTGTCCGCTGTGGACCGGCGGGCGGCTGGCGTTCCTGTCCGACCACGAGGGCGTCGGGCGGCTGTACTCCAGCGCGCCGGACGGCTCCGACCTGCGGCGGCACTCCACCGATGAGGATTTCTACGCCCGGCACGCCGGCGGTGACGGGGAACGCGTCGTCTACCAGCGGGCCGGCGACCTGTGGCTGGTGAACGGCCTCGACACCGAGCCCGCCCCCGTCGAGGTGACGCTGGGCGGCCCGCGAACCGGGCGTAACACGCGGCCGGTGGCCCCTCGGGTGGCGGATCTGGCGTGCGACCACACCGGGAGGGCCAGCGCGGTGGAGGTCCGCGGCGGCGTCTACTGGGTCACCCACCGCGACGGGCCGGCCCGCGCGCTGGCCGCCACACCGGGCGTACGCGCGCGGCTGCCGCGTGTGCTGGGCGACACCGGGCAGGTCGTCTGGGTCACCGACACGGAGCAGGGCGACGCACTGGAGATCTCCGCGACGGTCGGCGCCGAGCGGCCGGCGGTACGGCGCCGGCTGGCGGCGGGCCGGCTGGGGCGGGTAGAAGAGCTCGCGGCGGCGCCGGACGGGACGGCGGTCGCGGTCGCCGCGCACGACGGCCGGGTGCTGCTGGTCGACTCGGCGAGCGGTGAGGTCGCCACGCTGGCGTCCGGAGAACACGGACCGGCGGACGGGCCGGCCTTCTCGCCGGACTCGGCCTGGCTCGCCTGGACCCAGCCGCACACCGGGCAGCTGTCGCGGATCCGGCTCGCCCGGGTGGCGGACCGCTCGGTCACCGACGTCACGGACGGCCGGTTCCAGGACGGTGCTCCGGTGTTCACCACCGACGGCGCCTACCTGGTCTTTCTCTCGTGGCGTGGGTTCGACCCGGTCTTCGACTCCCACTTCTTCGACCTGTCCTTCCCGTTCGGCTGCCGCCCCTACCTCGTCCCGCTGGACGCCGCCGCCCCGTCGCCGTTCGAGCCGACCCCGTACGGCCGCGCGCCGGGGTCCGACGACGACAAGGAGGACAAGCAGGAGTCCGTGGTGGTCCTGGACGGCCTCGCGACGCGTGTCGTGCCGTTCCCGGTCCCCGACGCGGAGTACTCCGACCTGCGGGCGGTGAAAGGAGGGATCGTCTGGCTGCGGCGGCCGCTCACCGGCACGCTCGGCGACGACGACGCGGACCGGCCCAAGAACGTCCTCGAACGCTACGACCTCACCAAGCGGACCTGCGACGAGGTCACGACCGGCCCCGACTGGCTGGACGTCAGCGGCGACGGCAAGCGCATGGTCATCAGCGCCGACGGCGCCCTCCGGGTGCTGGCGACCGACGGGCCCGACGACGGCGACGATGACTCCAAGGTGGACCTGTCCCGGCTGCGCGTCACCGTCGACCCGGCGGTCGAGTGGCGGCAGGCGTACGGCGAGGCCGGACGGGTCATGCGCGACTACTTCTGGTCCCGTGACATGAGCGGCGTCGACTGGGACGAGATCCTGGACCGCTACCGCCCGCTGCTCGACCGGATCGCCGGCAGCGACGACTTCGCCGACCTTCTGGGCGAGGTGTTCGGCGAGCTGGGCACCTCGCACGCGTACGTCTCCGCCCGTGGCCACTACAGCGGTCAGTACCTCGGGCTGCTCGGCGCCGACCTGGAGCGCGACGACGACCGGCTGTGGCGGGTGAAGCGCGTTCTGCCGGTCGAGGTCTCCGACCCTTACGCCCGTTCGCCGCTGGCGACGCCGGGAGCGCAGGTCCGTTCCGGCGACGCGGTCGTGGCGGTCAACGGCAGGCCGGTGAACGATGTCACCGGGCCTGGCCCGCTGCTCACCGGCGCGTACAACACGCTCACCGAACTGACCATCGCGCCCGGGTCCGGCGGGCCGGTGCGGCGCATCGTCGTCCGGCCGCTCTTCGACGACCAGCGGGTCCGCTACCAGGCGTGGGTCGCCGACCGGCGGGCGGAGGTGCGCCGGCTGGGCGAGGGAAGGGTCGGGTACCTCCACATCCCGGACATGCAGGAGACCGGCTGGGCGCAGTTCCACCGCGACCTGCGCGGCGAGATGGCCGCGGAGGGGCTGCTGGTCGACGTGCGCGGCAACACCGGCGGTTTCGTCTCCGAGCTCGTCGTGGAGAAGCTGGCCCGCCGGGTGGTCTCGTGGGGCGTCGGGCGGCATCGGAGCCCGATGAGCTATCCCCACGACGCTCCGCGGGGTCCGGTCATCCTGCTCACCGACGAGCACACGGGGTCGGACGGGGACATCATCGCCGCCGCCGTGCGCGCACTGGGCCTCGGCACGGTCGTCGGCACGCGGACATGGGGCGGGGTCATCGGCTACGAGGGTCACCACTGGCTGGTGGACGGCACGACCATGACGGTCCCGCAGTACGGGAGGTGGTTCGACGGCCACGGCTGGGAGCTGGAGAACCGCGGAGTCGAACCGGACGTGGAGGTCGCGATGGGGCCCGGCGACTGGGCGCGGGGGCGGGACCCGCAGTTGGAGACCGCCGTACGGATCGCGCTGGAGCGGCTGGCCGAGCGTCCCGCCGCGATGCCCCCGCCTCGCCCCTGACTTGGGCGGACACCCCTTCGCCGGGAAGAGTCTGGACAAAAAGTGATATCACCATGCTACATTCGTGCCTGAGAGTTCAGAGAGGATGAGGGTCATGGGTGTAGAGATGCCGAGGCCGCAGGTGGCCGAGCGGACCGCGCACGGGGTGTCCGGCTGGCCGGTGCTCGGCGGGGTCCTCGTCGCGGTCGCCGCCGGGGTCGTACTGATCACCACGGGGGTGGAGGTGCTCGTCGGTGTCGGGATCGGCCTCATCATCCTCGCGGCGCTGTCCACGAACGGGCTGACCGCGGTCGCGCCCGGCCAGGCGCGGGTGGTGCAGCTGCTCGGCCGGTACGCCGGCACGATCCGTACCGACGGCCTGCGGTGGGTGAACCCGCTGACCACCAGGCGGCGGATCTCCACCCGGATCCGTAACCACGAGACCGACATCGCCAAGGTCAACGACGCCGACGGAAACCCGATCGAGATGGCCGCGGTCGTCGTCTGGCAGGTCGAGGACACGGCAAAGGCGGTGTTCGAGGTGGACGACTTCGTGGAGTTCGTCGCGATCCAGACCGAGACCGCCGTACGGCACATCGCCGGCAGCTACCCCTATGACGCGCACGGCGGCGAGCAGTTCTCCCTGCGGGAGAACGCCGACGAGATCACCGGCAAGCTGTCGGAAGAGATCACGGCGCGCGTCGAGTCGGCCGGGGTCCGGGTCATCGAGTCGCGGATCACCCGCCTGTCCTACGCCCCCGAGATCGCCCAGGCCATGCTGCGCCGCCAGCAGGCGGGCGCGGTCGTCGCGGCCCGGCAGCGCATCGTCGACGGAGCCGTCGGCATGGTCGAGTCGGCGCTGAACCGCCTCGCCGAGCGCGACGTCGTCGAACTCGACGAAGAGCGCAAGGCCACCATGGTCAGCAACCTGCTCGTCGTCCTGTGCGGCGACCGGGACGCCCAGCCCGTCGTCAACACCGGCTCGCTCTACCAGTGACCGACGGCGAGCCGCGCCCGGGAAACGGCGACGAGACCCGGCCGAAGGGTCGGGGCGAGCGCAAGAAGATCCTGCTCCGCCTCGACCCCGCCGTCCACGACGCCCTCGCGCGCTGGGCGTCCGACGAACTACGAAGCACCAACGCCCAGATCGAGTTCTTGCTGCGGCGCGCCCTGACCGACGCCGGCCGGATGCCCGGCAACGCCGGCCGCATGAGGCGGCCGGGACGACCGTCCAAAGAGGAGTCCGGCTCATGACGATGCCAGAGTCGCTGCCCGCACGGATGTACCTGCTCGCGTACGACACCGACAAGAACCGCATGACCGCCCGCAACCAGCTCGGCCTCGTGCTCCGCGCCGCCGCCCTCGCCGACCTCTACCTCAGCGAGCGGCTGACCGACGAGAACGGCCGGCCCAGGGTGGCCGGCGGCCGGTCGACGGGGGACCCGGTGCTCGACGATCTGGTCCAGCAGATCGCCGACCAGCGGCCGAAGTCCTGGCACCGCTGGATCGGCCGGAAGGAGCACGGCACCGTACGCGCGGTGCGCGACCAGCTCGAGTCCGAGCACCGCATCACGGTGAACCGGCGCATGCTCCTGCCCGACCGGATCGAGCTGAAGGACCGCCGGGCGGTCAAGCAGTACGCCGACAGCGTCCGCGCGGCGCTGCGGCAGTCGGCCGCCCGCGCCGAGCCGCGTACGGCGGCGGTGCTCGCGCTGGCCGCGCGCGGCGAGGTCAAGACCGTCGTCTCCCGGCACGAGCGCCGTGAGCAGCGGCGGCGCCTGGACGAGCTCGCCGTCTACACCGGGCCGGTGGCCGACGCGCTGAAGAAGGCGCTGCGCTCCAAGCGCGCGGCGCAGGCGTCCGCGAGCGGCTGAGTCAGTCGGCCTCGGCGCGCTCGTCCTTGATCTTCTGCCATCGGGCGATGAGCTCGTGGAGCTCTTGGTAGATGAACTCGAAGAAGGCGAGCGACTCGGCCATCCGCCGGCCGCCGGGGGTGTCGGGGCCGAGCGCCTCGATGCCCTTCTTGGCGCTGAGCTGCCAGCGGAGGATGACCTCGTCGCGGTTGACGATCGCCTCGTACCAGGAGTCGTTGTCGACCACGAAGGTGTCGCGCCGGGAGCCGGGCTCGCGCTCGCGCCGGACCAGGTTGAACTGGATGAGGTAGCGCACCGCTCCCGACACCGCGGCCGGGCTGATCTGCAGAGTCTCGGCGATCTCGGCGGCGGTGAGCCGGCCGGAGTCGGTGCCGTGCAGGGCGGCGAAGACGCGCGCGTGCATGCGCTGGAGCCCGGCGTCCGTCAGTGCCGAGGCGAAGTGCTCGACGAACTGCCCGACGGCTTCGGGATCCCGCTCCGCCACTAGATCAACTCCTTAGGTCGCATCACTTTATACGATTCACTAACTTCACGAGTTTCTGAAATTAGTGTAACTTCTGAGGCATGACAGACGCCATATCCGTGTCCGGCCTGGTGAAGACCTTCGGCCGGACCCGCGCGCTGGACGGTCTGGACCTCACTGTCCGTACCGGCGAGGTGCACGGCTTCCTGGGGCCCAACGGTGCCGGCAAGTCCACCACCATCCGCGTCCTCCTGGGCCTGCTGCGGGCCGAGGCGGGCGGCGTACGGCTGCTCGACGGCGACCCGTGGCGCGACGTCGCCACCCTCCACCGCCGCCTGGCGTACGTCCCGGGTGATGTGACCCTGTGGCCGAACCTGTCCGGCGGCGAGGTCATCGACCTGCTCGGCCGCCTGCGAGGGGGACAGGACCCCCGGCGCAAGGCGGAGCTGCTGGAGAAGTTCGAGCTCGACCCGCGCAAGAAAGGCCGGGCCTACTCCAAGGGAAACCGCCAGAAGGTCGCCCTGATCGCGGCGCTCGCCTCCGACGCGGAGCTGCTCATCCTCGACGAGCCCACCTCCGGCCTGGACCCGCTGATGGAAGAGGTCTTCCAGCAGTGCATCGAGGACGAGCGCGCCAGCGGCCGTACGGTGCTGCTGTCCAGCCACATCCTGTCCGAGGTCGAGGCGCTGTGCGACCGGGTGAGCATCATCCGCAAGGGCCGTACGGTGCAGACCGGGTCGCTCTCGGACCTGCGGCACCTGACCCGTACCTCGATCTCGGTCGAGCTGGCGAAACCGCCCAACGGCCTGGCCGCCCTCCCCGGCGTGCACGACGCCAAGATCGACGGAAGGCGCGTGAGCTTCGAGGTCGACACCGCGCAGCTCGACGGCGTGCTGGCACACCTGACGAAGACGGGCGTACGCAGCCTCATCAGCCGGCCGCCCACGCTGGAGGAGCTGTTCCTCCGCCACTACGGACACGACGCGGCGGATGACCGATGAGCGATCTGGCAGGGACCGGTCTGCTCGCGAAGATCAACTTCCGGCGCGACCGGATCATGATGCCGGGCTGGCTGTACCTCCTGACGGCGGTCGCCGTCGGCACGGCCTACAGCTCCCGCGCGACCTACGATTCGGCGGCCAAACGGCTGGAGTTCGGCGCCACGGTCAACAAGAACCCCGCGCTGCTGGCGCTGTACGGGCCGGTGCAGGACCCGGCCTCGATCGGTTCGGTGAGCCTGTGGAAGGTCGGCGGGATCGCCGCCGCGCTGGTCGCCGTGATGAGCATCCTCATCACCGTGCGGCACACGCGGGCCGATGAGGAGGCCGGACGCCTGGAGCTGGTCAGCGCAGGCGTCGTCGGCCGGTACGCCGCGCTCACCGCGGGAGTGACCACCGCGCTCACCGCGAACGTCGTGCTCCTGGTCCTGGTCGGCGGCGGCCTGATGCTGCTGGGCCTGCCGGTCGCCGGATCGATCATGTTCGCGCTGTTCTGGTGCTCCATCGGCGTCATGTTCACGGGCGTGGCGGCGGTCACCGCGCAGCTGACCACGACCTCCCGCGCCGCGAACGGGCTGGCGCTGACCGTGCTCGCCGGCTCGTACCTGATCCGCGCCGTGGGCGACGTCGGCCCGTCCTGGCTGGTGTGGGCGTCGCCGCTGGGCTGGACGGCACGCCTCCGGCCGTACGCCGGCGAGCGCTGGTGGGTGCTCGCCATCGTGGTCGCCTTCGCCGCCGTCTGCTTCGTTTCCGCGTTCCGGCTGGTCGGGCGCAGGGACATCGGTGCCGGTCTGCTGCCGGACCGGCTGGGTCCGGCCGAGGCGGTGGCCGGGCTGCGCAGCCCGCTGGCACTCGCCTGGCGGCTCCAGCGCGGCCTGCTGCTCGGGTGGATCGCCGGGTTCGCGATCTACGGCGCGGCGATCGGCGGTGTGGTCGACAACACACAGGACATGCTCGGCGGCAAGGGCGGCCGGGACTTCCTGAGCAAGCTCGGCGGTCACAGCGGGATCGTGGATGCGTTCCTGACCACGACGATGGGCCTCATGGGGCTGTTCGCCTCGGCGTACGCCGTGCAGGCCGTCCTGCGGCTGCGGTCGGAGGAGACGAGCCAGCTCGTCGAGCCGCTCCTGGCGACCCGCGTCGGCCGGATCGGCTGGGCGCTCAGCCACATCGTGTTCGCGGTGGTCGGCCCGGCGATCCTGATGATCGTCGACGGCGTCCTCGTCGGGCTCATCCACGGCCTGCGCGCGCACGACCTGGCCGGGGAGTTCCCGCGTGTCTTCTGGAGTGCGCTGGTGCAGCTGCCCGCGGTGTGGGTGCTGGCCGGGATCACCGTCGCGCTGTTCGGCCTTGCGCCGCGGATCGCGGTGGCGGCGTGGGGCCTGCTGGGAGCGTTCCTGCTGCTGGGACAGCTCGGTCCGCTGCTGAAGCTCAAGCAGTGGATGATGGACCTGTCGCCGTTCACCCACGTGCCGAAGCTGCCGGGCGCGGAGATGCGGGCCCAGCCGGTCATCTGGATGATCGTCGTCGCGGCGGCGCTGACCGCCCTGGGCCTGGCGGCGTTCCGGCGCAGGGACGTCGGTTAGCGTACGGCTCTGTTCGCGGCGCCGATCAGACGGGTCAGCGCCGCGTGCAGGTCCTGTAGCTCGGTCAGCTCCATGCCGAGCCGGTCGACGATCGTGGGCGGGATCTTCTCCGCGTCCGCGCGCAGGGCCCGGCCCTTGTCGGTGAGCGTGACGGCCAGGAGCCGCTCGTCGTCGGCGTCACGGCCGCGGCGGATGAGGCCGCCGGTCTCCAGGCGCTTGAGCAGCGGGGACAGGGTGCCCGGGTCGAGCTGGAGCAGGCCGCTCAGCTCCTTGACCGACAGCGGCGATCGCTGCCAGAGCGCGAGCATCACCAGGTATTGCGGGTGGGTCAGGCCCATCGGCTCCAGCAGCGGGCGGTAGACCGCGATCACGTTGCGCGAGGCCACCGCCAGCGCGAAGCAGACCTGCCGCTCCAGCGCGAGCGGGTCGATGTCGGTTTCGCTCATGCCGGTAGTATAGTTGGTGTACCAAAGGTTTGTACGCCAGTCGTTCTCGGGAGGTCTGATGTCTCGCCGGATGTCGTTCGAGGAGCGGCTCGCCGCACGTCAGGCACAGCTCGGACCGCTGGAGGAGGGCCGCGTCTTCGAACACGGCCCGGCCAGATTCCTGTTCATCACCCTGATCGTGCTCATCGTGGTCGTCCACGTCGGCGCGCTGATCGTGATGATGACGATGGGGCTGCACTAGATCTTTCGGTCAGCGGCGGCCGGGGCGCAGGCGTTCGAGCCGCCACCAGGCGATGCCGAGGAACACCAGCCCGAGCCCGCCCAGGATCCCCATGTCCTTCACCCACGCCGCCTGGGTGTGGTTCCAGAGCGTGTCCGGCGGAGTGTTGTGCAGCGGCGGTTGCAGATGGTTGAGGTCGACGGTGGCCGCGGTGGCCGCCATGCCCCAGCGTGACGGTGCGAGCCAGCCGAGCTGCTCGAGACCGATCTTGCCCGGCAGCGCGATGAGCGCGCCGCAGAGGATCACCTGCGCCAGTGACAGCAGCACCAGCAGCGGCATCGTCTTCTCCGACGTGCTGACCGCCGCCGAGACGAGCAGGCCCATCGCCATCGAGACGATGGCCAGCCCGGCCATGGCCAGCATGAGCTCCAGCAACGGCGACGTCACCGCGCCGTGCGCCGGCATCTTGCGGCCGGCCAGGCCGATGACGACCAGCAGCAGCGCCTGGACGCCCGTGATCATGCCGAGAATGAGGATCTTGGAGAGCAGGTAGATGCCCGCCGAGAGTCCGGCGGCGCGTTCTCGCCGGTAGATGGCCCGTTCTTTCACCAGCTCGCGTACGGCGTTGGCGGCGCCGACGAAGACCGCGCCGATGACGAGGGTCAGCAGCAGGGAGGACGCGTCGGCGTTCTGGCCCGGTGGCCCCGCGAGACCGTACTGCGAGGGCACGGCACGGATCAGCGCTCCGACGACCACGGGCAGGATGCCGAGCACCGCGAGATAGCTGCGCTCAGACCCGATGACGGCGAGGTAGCGGCGGCAGAGCGTGCCGAGCTGGGAGAAACGGCCCTGCTGGCGCGGCGGCTTGGCCGGGGGCGCCGTGGCGTTGGCCTGCCCGGGCACCCCGCCGTCCAGCCCCGACACGACGTACTGGGCGTACATCGGCGACACCTGGAACTCCGCGGCCCAGTCGCGGTCCGGCTCCCGGTCGAACGCCTGGAACACCTCGGCCCAGCTGGTCTTGGCGAAGAACGTCAGCCCCTCCGACGGAGGCCCGTAGAAGGCGACCCTTCCGCCCGGGACGAGCACCAGCAGCCGGTCGCAGGTGTCGAGGTTGGCGACGCTGTGCGTGACGACCACGATGGTGCGGCCGTCATGCGCGAGCTCGCGCATCATCTCCATGACGGACTTGTCGAGCCCGGGGTCCAGGCCGGAGGTGGGCTCGTCCAGGAACAGCAGCGACGGCTTGGTGAGCAGCTCCAGCGCCACGCTCACCCGCTTGCGCTGGCCGCCGGACAGCCGGTCGATACGGGTCTGCGCGTGCGGCGTGAGACCGAGCTCCTCCAGGACCTCATCCACCCGGCGGTCGCGCTCGGCCGCGCTCGTGTCGCCGGGAAAGCGCAGCTCGGCGGCGTAACGCAGCGCGCGCCGCGTCGGGAGCTGGGTGTGGAGGATGTCCTCCTGCGGGACCAGGCCGATGCGGTGCCGCAGCTCGGGGTAGTGCGTGTAGAGGTCGCGGTGGTCGTACTGGACGCTGCCCTCGGTGGCCGGCCGTGTCCCGGTGACCGCGCCGAGCAGCGTCGACTTGCCCGCGCCGCTGGGGCCGATCACGCCGACCAGGCACCGCTCGGGGATCGGGAAGCTCACGTGGTCGAGGAGGACCTTGCCCTTAGGGGTCCGTACGACCAGATCCTGGGCGATGAGCGAGACATCGCCGGTGTCGACGAATTCCCGTAGTTCATTCCCGACAAGGCGAAAAGTGGCGCGTCCGATTCCGACGATGTCACTTTCCTGCAGCACGGCGGAAGTGATGCGTCGCCCATTGACGTACGTGCCGTTGTGCCCGCCGAGGTCGACGATTTCGTGCCGTCCGCCGCCGACCTCACGCAGCTCCGCGTGATAGCGGGAGACGATGAGGTCGGACAGGACGACGTCGTTGTCCGGCGCCCGGCCGATCCGCATCTTGCGGGTCTTGACCTGGATGATCGAGGTGGGATCCCGATCGACGCCGGTCCGCATGTTGACCGTCGGCGGGACCGAGCATGCCAGCTGAGCGCCCTCGGCGTTGCCCAGCCGAAAGACGATCTCGCCCTCGATGCCCGCTCGCCGGACCTTGCGTCCGTTGACGAACGTGCCGTTCGTACTTCCCAGGTCCTCGAAAATCCAGCCGTTCTCATCGGTGCGCAGGACGCCGTGTCGCCAGGACACGCGTGCGTCGTCGACCTGGATGTCGCAGGCCGGATCGCGTCCGACCTGGTAAGGCCCGCCCGGCCTCAGCGTGCGGACCGTCCCCTTGGTCCGTACGACGAGTGCCGGCGGGGCCATCGATGAGACGGAGCCCTCGGCCGTCATAGCTCCGCAGTCTAGATGGCCAACCCCGAAACGGACATCTTTCCGGCGTAGCTAAATTTTACCTATTGACGTGGGCGTCCTCGTGAAATTATCTGAATGTCATGCTGGCCCGCGGTGGGACGTGCCGATGAGTGCTTTCTCGGCTGATTTGACCCGGCCGGACCTTCCTGCGAGGAAGCGTCGGCGTCGGTGGCCCTATGTCGTCTTGATCATCATCCTGGTGCTCGCCGGTCTCGTCGTGCTGGGCGACCGGGTGGCCAAGTCCTACGCCGAGCACCGCATCGCGTCGGAGATCCAGAAGGAGGGCTTCGGCGCCAAGCCGGACGTCACCATCTACGGCTTCCCCTTCGTGACCCAGGTGCTGGACCGTCGCTTCCCGCACGCCCACATGACGGCGCGCAACGTGAAGGAAGGGCCGCTCACCATCTCCCGCATCGACGGCGACGTCCGCGACGTGTCCGTCGACTCGGGCTTCCGCAGGGGCACGATCGGGAGCGTCGACGGGACCGCGACGGTGTCGTTCGGCAACTTGGCGAAGGCGGCCGGCCAGCCGGACCTCAAACTGAGCGCCGCCGGCCCTAACACCGTCAAGGCCGAGGTGGACCTCGACATCACGACGGCGGAGGCCACCGCCCAGATCACGAAGGTCGGCAACGAGATCAAGGTGCACGCGGTGTCGGTGGAGGGCTTCCCGCTGTCGGACCTGGGGGACGACCTGGACTTCAGCGTCCCGGTGACCGGTCTGCCGATGGGCCTGAAGTTCCGAAGCCTGTCCGTTTCCTCCAAGGGCGTGGCCCTCCGGATCACCGGTTCCAACCTGAAGTTCGATGGCTGACCAGCGCCTGCTCGATGAATCGCCATCAGCCGGCCGTGATGTGCGCCTGTCGAGTAGAAATGGCCACGGGCTGGTAATGTCCGTCGTCGTGACAACGGCGGGTGTCCGCTCGAGCGGGGTTCTCGGCATCAGACGGTGCACTGGGGGCAGGGCGAGGACCGGTTAAGAAGACGTCCGACTGCTTGTCGAGGCAGGAGCCGCAGACGAAAGCGCGAAGCTAGGGCCTCTCTCGATCCGGTAGGCCAGGATCTTAGGCGAGCGACATGTGTCACAGCCCACTGGCGAGCTCGAAGGTGCTCTCAAAAGCCTTGCTGAAGACGGCATAAGCCTCGGCGGAGCGGGAGCTTACCGACTTCGGGTAGCGGAGCGTCGAGCGACTTGCGAAGCGACCGAACGTGGAGTCTCGTCGCGGCACCGTTCACGTCCACCATCGCTGATGGAAGGGCAAGGACCTTCAGAATCGGCTGCGGACCGGATGACACAACGGCATTGTCACCCGAATTTTGCAGAGGTGTCCGAACTGGGCCGGGCTCCGGGGATGGTGCACAAGGACCAAAATGGCCGATTCGTCGCACCTGTGTGTATTCGCTCGATTGTCAGTCTCCGTGTTTAACTTGCTGATCTAAGTTTTTATCCGGTATTCTGTATCCGGTTTTAGAAGCCCTTGGGAGTGCCTTTTGTAGGGCGCCTTCATAGTTTATATCGGGTGGCGGCGCGGTGCCATCGCCGAAAGAAAGAGGATATGATGAACATCGGTAGCCTGGAGTGGAAAAAGAGTTCTCGCTCAATGACCAATGGGGCGTGTGTCGAGGTGGCATGGACGCTCGCCTCCTCGAGCTCTTCTCCCGTCGCTGAACTGCAGACGCTGCGCTAGCTTCTCGAAGCGCATATCAATCTACTTTAGACACCCATAGCTCTTCGGCCGTCCTTCTTATCAGTTCACGTGACTCGTTAGTTGTGAGCGACGCCACTTTCAGTTGTTCAAAGACTCTCGCGTGTTGATAGATCAGAGTGTTGTCGTCAACATACAGGCGGCCATCCATAAAATTCTCGAGGTAGACGACATCTCCGAACTCGGGAATGCTAAGTGACATGAGCGGTCCGGCCGATATGACATGTCGGCCGGACAGCGGAAGTATCTGAAGTTTTATGTTAGGCAGTTCGGAGACATTCACAAGGTGATGGAGCTGCTCACGCATGACGCTTCGATCATCGATTTGCCGTCGGAGTACCGCCTCGTCGATGACGACTGACAGCTCTAACGGGTCATCGGACAATATGACTTTCTGTCGTGTCAGGCGTACCTCAAGTCGCCGGTCGAGTTCGGGCGGCGGGACGCTCATGATCGACTGCCACATGCGGATCACCCGCCGGGCGTAGGCTTCGGTCTGGAGCAGGCCTGGGACGACCATGGGCTCATAGTTCAATGCAGTTGAGGCCTCTGCCTCGAAACTGATGAGGTTGAGAAGGTCGGGTGAGAGGATATCTGTGTAGGCCTCCCACCATCTTTTGTGTTCGTCCTCCTGTAGTAGAGACAGGAGCATCTGACGCTGATCGCCAGCGACTCCGTACAGGTCGAGCAGCCGACGCACGTCCTCGGCCCTGAGGCGTATGCGGGCATTCTCGAGGCGAGAGATCTTGCTCGCCGACCAACCGAGTCTCTGTGCGACCTGGTCGGCAGTGAGAAGCGCGAGCTCGCGCAGTCTCTTGAGCTCGCTGGCGGCTCTTCTTTGGCTGATGCTAAGACCGACCCGAGTGCTCACTCGGCGACCGCCTCCTCTGTGTGACGTGTGACGCACAATCATTATGGCGTAAGTTTTGCGATAGAAGAAGAGAAAGTTGCACGGCAAAATTCGCTACTTCAATTTGAGACTCAAATTACGTTCGTTGCGCTTAGCGATCTTTGTAGTGGGAAAAGGCATACCAGTCGCCCGCGACAATCGGGGCGGGGTATGAGGGGGTAGGCGGTTGGTGCCTGCATTAGCGCAGTCCAGCGTCACGTGCGCCGAGTCGCGGCACAGCCGTCGCCATTCGTCGGTCCAGGGTCTGTGGCCTGAGTGTCCGTGCTCCACGTCGGTGAAGATCTCCGACAATAGCTGCTCATTGACGAGCCGTCCGGCTCACCGTGACACCGGTTCGAGCGGCGTTGCCCGTCGAACCGATCACACTACGTGACTCGCCTCCGCGAACGAACGGAGTGGCGTGATGTCTCGCGCTGGCCGGCGCCTCCCCTTGGGCGAGGCACTGGAGCTCATACGACGGATGTTCCGTCAGGTCATACCGTGTTTCGAGTGGATGGCCCTCTTGGTCGCCATCGCGCTCACGTATACCCGGCTCCATATGGAGATCGGGAATTGGCTGGCCTTGCTCGCGGCCGGTGGCCTGCCACTGACGCTTATCGACTGGCCCTGGGACAGTCGCCTCATCACACAGCGCTTATGGCACCGGCTGGCCGGCGGGCTGCCGCTCCGCGCGCCCGACGCCGTTCCTGCGCCTACGGTGTGGGTGTCCCAGTTGCCCC
Organism: Actinomadura sp. DC4; assembly: GCF_030406325.1. GTDB lineage: Bacteria > Actinomycetota > Actinomycetes > Streptosporangiales > Streptosporangiaceae > Actinoallomurus. The sequence goes on from NZ_JAUEQY010000010.1 coordinate 177,684, forward strand.
ACGGGTTCGGCATCTTCATTCCTCGAAGCGCCGAGGGGCCGATCAGTGGCTCTCCTCCGGAGCTCTCGGGCCACCGACGGGAAACAACTGTGGCGGAGACCGGAGTCGAGCCCGTCGCGGTCCTGCCCTCGCCGCCGATCGGGCGGTCGCAGCACTGCGTGCTGTTCGCCGTCGACGTCGCCCGGCTGACCGACGGGCGGGACGACGACGTGCGGCTGGCGGTGCGGGACGCGTTCTACCGGCTGCTCGTCGCGGCGTTCGAGGACGCCGGGATCCCCTGGGACTCCTGCGTCCACGAGGGCCGGGGCGACCGGGTCGTGGTGGTCATCCCGGCGCACATGCCCACCATCACCGTGATCGACCCGCTCGTCGACCGGGTCCGCGTCCGGCTGTGGCGGCACAACCGGCTGTCCAGCCCCGTCGCGCAGGTACGGCTTCGGCTGGCCGCGCACATCGGTGAGGTCTACCGGGACGGGTACGGGCTGGCGGGAAAGGCCCTCGACGACCTCTTACGCATGCTCGACGCCCCCGACCTGCTCAAGACCGCCGACGACCTCGCGCTCATCGTCTCCGACTATCTCTATCGGAGCGTCGTCCACGGCGGTCCGGGCGACACCGACCCCACGGCGTACGCCGAGGTCCTCGTGGACCAGGACCGTGCCTGGCTGCTCCGATGACGCCTCACAGCGAGGTCCCCGCGGGGAACGCGAGCACGTCCGCGCCCGGGCGGAACGGGGCCAGCAACGCCGACTCCGTGCCGTACACCTCGCCCGCGACCAGGTCCGCCAGCAGCGGTGCCAGCGTCACTCCGTCCCTGGTCACGACCGCGTACACGTGCTCGGCGTCGTCCACGAAACCCGCCACCGTACGGCCGCGGGCCGGGGTCGCGTGGGCCGCCACCCGTATCTGTTCCACGTGGGCGCCCTCCGTACCCGTGAGCACCTCCGGCAGGCGGGCCAGGAGTTCGGCGCCGATCCGGGGGGCGGGTGGCAGTGCCGGGTCGGCCGCGAAGTCCAGGTCGCGGGCGCGCAGCAGGAGCCGGCCGCCGCCGTCCGGCCGTACGCTCAAACCGTCCGTGGTCAGCACACGGGACAGCGGGGTGGGCAGCGGGCTCGTCGTCGCGAGGTAACCGGTCGTGCCCACGCCCGGGACGCGCATCGGGATGTCCAGCAGCATGTCGGTCCACCGGCCCGCGCAGCTCACGACCACGTCCGTCGTGCGGACGTCGCCGTCGGCCAGCACCACGCTCGCGCCCGCCGAGCCCGACCGTACCTCCCGTACGGCCGCGCCGTTCTCCACCTCCGCGCCGCCCGCGCGCGCCTCGGCGAGGAGGCGGCCCAGCAGACGGGCCGGGAACACGTGGGCCTCCTCCGGGAACAGCACGTACTCCGTGCCCTCCGGCCGTGTGGTCAGTCCCGGCTCCAGCTCGGTGGCCTGGTCGGCGGTGATGCGCTCCACCGCGTACTCCCGCCCGCGCAGGCGCTCGACCCGCCGGCTGAGCTCGACCAGACGGCCGTCGCCGGTGGCCCATTCCAGGTGCCCGGTCGGCTGGAACGCGTCGCTGCCGAGCGCGTAGTGGGCGTGGAGCCCGGCGTGGGCGAGCGTGAAGTACGGCTCGGAGTCGGCGTGGTTCGCGTTGACCCAGGCGAAGGACGCGCCGGTGGTGCCCGCACCGGGGAAACGTTCTTCCAGGACCGTGACCTGAGCGCCGCGGCGGGTCAGCCCGGCCGCGACGGCGGCTCCGACGATCCCGGCTCCGATGACCACGACTCGCACGAGGACTCCTTTCGCTCCCGCGCGACGCGGGAGGCCTCCATCGCGACCGTAGCGAAGAGGGCGGGCCGGTTCAGCGCTGTTCGACCTGGTCAGAGTCGGTGTCGGGATTAATTTCTGCCAGGTCCGGAGCGAGTGCGAGCCGGTAGCCGCCCGGCGTGATGCCGTAGTAGCGGCTGAACCAGCGCGTGAGGTGCGCCTGGTCCGCGAAGCCGGTCCGTACGGCGATCTCGCTGAGCGGCCGGCCGCGTGCGATCAGCCGGCGGGCCGCCCGCAACCGGAGCTGCCGCTGGTAGTCGCTCGGCGCCATCCCGTACGCCGCCCGGAATGCCCGATAGACGGCATAGCGGGTACGGCCGGTCGCGGCGGCGAGGTCGTCGGCGGTGATGTCCTCGAGGTAGGTGTCGTGGATCAGCCGGCGGGCCTGGTCGGCGACCCGCGCGGTGCCGGGCGTACGAGGCCACGAAAGCGTCCCGGCCGCGTGGTCCGTCAGGGTCGCGACCGTGGCGATCAGCAGTTCGTCGCGGCGCAGCGCCGGGGCGCCGCCGAGCAGGGCGGCGTGAAGAGAGTGGAGGTTCCGCGCGATCCGCGGGTCCTCGATCACCGGGTCGGTGAACAGCGGCAGGCCCGCCGGACGGCCCGCGCGGTCGGCGAGCACGTCGCCCACCAGGTCCGGGCCGATGTGCACCATGCGGTAGGTGAACCCGAGCTCGTCAGTGGCGTGGCCGTCGTGCGGGTCGTCGGGGTTGAAGGCCATGACCATGCCGGCGGCGCTGGTGTACGCTCCGCCGCGGCACGTGAACGACTGGGCGCCGCTCTCGGTGACGCCGAAGGAGTAGGACTCGTGACTGTGCCGGTGATAGACATGCCGCTCGAAGTGGGCGTGCATGGCCTCCAGCGGCCGGTCGGCCGAGTGCCAGTACGTGGACCAGTCAAGTGGCACCCCTCCATTGTCGGCCGGGCGCACGAGCGTTCAAGACCCGGGGCCGGACCTCGCGCCAGTCTGGTCGGCATGCGATTCGACACCAAGATCGGCATCGTGGTCCGCGACGACCTGGCCGTCTGGCAGAAACTCAACGTCACCGCGTTCCTGGCGAGCTCGGTGGCCGGCAGCGTCCAGGAGACGATCGGCGAGCCGTACGAGGATGGTTCCGGCAATCAGTACCTGCCGATGTTCCGCCAGCCCGTGCTGGTGTACGCGGCGAACGCCGAGGCGCTCGGCCGCGTACGCGCCGCGGCGCTGAGCCGAGGCCTGCGCACCGCGATCTTCACCGAGGACATGTTCAAGACCGGGCACGACGCCGACAACCGCGCGGTCGTACGGGCCGTGGCGGCCGAGGAGCTCCAGCTCGTGGGCCTCGCGGTGTACGGGCCGAAGAACCCGCTGGACAAGACGCTCAAGGGCCTCGCGCTGCACTCCTAGTCGAGGGCGACGTCGTCGAACGTGGCCGAGGTCGGGTCGCCGAAGTAGCCGTCGTCGTGGCTCAGGAACGTCAGCGTGTACGCGTGGCCGCCGGTGACCGGGGTGGTGGCCTGGCGCCACCCCTCCTCGTACGTGCAGGTCCTGGGCAGGACCTCGCGGGTGGACCCGGTCGTGACGTCCTTCAGCGACGCCGTCACCCAGTCGTACCGCACCCTGTCCGGACAGCTCACGTTGTACCAGAACGAGAGGCGGCGGTGGCCCGGGGCGGTCGTGAAGCTCTGCCGGATCGACGAGTCGCCCTTGTGCGGGTCGTCGGGGTAGCCGAGCAGTGCGGCGTACTTTCCGCTGTGCGGGTGGTCCTTGGTCACGCCGGTGACGACGCCGGAGGAGGTCCAGCCGGACAGGTTCCCGGTTTCGAAACCGCCATTGGTGAGAGTGCGGGGTCTCGTGGCGCTGATCGGTTTCGGTGCCGGTTTCGGTGTCGGTCTGGTGTTGTCGGCCGTGCGGTGGCGTTGTGCCGCCGCAGGCTCGGCCGCGGTGAAGGCGCCGACCCCGTTGGGCGTGCCGAGCCCGGTCGGGCCGTCGTAGCCGGGTCCGGCGGTGCAGAGGTAGGCCGGCGTGCAGGTGCCGGAGCTGCCCGTGACGATGTCGTTCAACCGCTGCGCGTGGGCGTACGGGACGGAGGCCGCGTAGCCGTGCGACGGCAGCGAGCCGGCCAGCGCGTACGCGCCCGCGATGATCGGTGAGGCGGCGCTGGTGCCGCCGACGACCATCCAGCCGCCGAACTCGAAGGTGTCGTAGACGGCCACGCCCGAACCCGGGTCGGCGACCGCGGCGACGTCGGAGATCGTACGGCGGGGGCAGCCGGTGTCCTTCTGCCAGGCGGGTTTGCGTGCGCCCACCGAACACCCGGATCCCGTGCCGCTCCAGGCGGTCTCGTCCCAGCCACGGGCGTTCGGGGCGCGCACGAGCGACGTGCCGCCGACCGCGGTGACGTGAGGTGAGGTTGCCGGGAACAGCACGCCGTACCCGGTGTCGCCGGAGGCCGCCGTGATGGCGACGCTCGGGTGGTCGAAGTGCCGCCTGTCGGCGGCGCCGGTGACGGAGCGCTCCGGCCCGCCCCAGCTGTTGGAGATGTACTCGGCGCCGAGCCGAACGGCCGTGTCGACGCCGGTACCCAGGGCGCTGATGGAGGGCTGGCCGGCCTCGACGAGCAGAATGCGGCAGTTGGGGCACGCCGCCGAGACCATGTCGAGGTCGAGCGACTCCTCCTGCGCCCAGTCGGAGTCGGCGCGGGGCAGCGTGCCGCCGCCCGTGGCGTTGACCTTCTTGAAACAGCCGTTCGCGGTGGTGCAGGGCGGCAGGCCGTACTGCGCCCGGTAGACGGCGAGGTCGGCCTCGGCCTTGGGGTCGTCGTACACGTCGATGATCGCCACGGTCCGGCCCTTGCCGCCGGTGCCGGTGGGCAGCCGGTACGCGTCCCGGATGTCGGTCGCCCCGAGCCCGGCCGGCTCGACCTGCGGCTGAACACCGTGCTTGGGGGCGACGTCGGTCCGTACGAGCGCGAGACAGGTCACCTGCCGAGTGACGTCGGGACAGGCGCGCTTGACGGGGACGGCGGCTCGCGGGTCGGCTCGGGTCCCGGCGGAGTCGCCGGAGGCCGAGACAGGGAGGAGGACGAACGCGGCCGAAACGACAACCCCGACCCACCCGCCGATCCGCCGGACGAGAGTGGACGACATCCTGCTCCCTTCATGCGGCGCTGATTTAAACGGCATTAAACGTCTGGTTCGGGACTTCTGGGGTCATCGGCTTTGGCGTACGGCCGTACAGGCTCGATGCCCAGCTGGCGTTCCCGTTAATCTGGCTCTGACCTGCTGAGAGTGCCGCCGGGGAATGGCGAGAGCCGAGTTACTGGGACATATTAGATAAGCGCGTTAGCCGCGCTCGGCCGGCGGCCCGATCGGCTCCAGGCATGCCGGGGATTCCGGCTCGGGGAGGCGCATCAGGCGGTACATCTGCCGGCGTAGAAGCTCGGCCGAGCGGCCGCTCCCGGTCCCCCCGAGGCGCGATCGCACCCAGGTCTTCGATATGCGAGCCGTCCAGGCAGCCGAGTGGCCGCGGTGAGGTGATGGGCGACCCCGAGTACCGTGCGCGGGGACGATACGGTCAGCGCCTTGTCGGCGTCCCGGCCGAACGGGCCGTTGATCCACTCGTCGTACGACGATTCGGTCCCCTCCGGGTGTCCCGCCGATGTCGGCCTTACTGGCCTAGGGGTTCGGCGGCGCGGCAGACTGGGGCGGTTCGTACGGGTCTAGGAACGGGTGAGAGCGCTGTCCTCCACAAGAGAGCATCCCGCGTACCGCGCGGAGGCGACCCGTGTCGAGGCGCCCGGCGTGCTGCGGTTTCTTTCCGAGATCGTGGCCTGGGTCGCGACTCCCTGGGCGCTGGCGACGCACTCGCCCGTGCTGGCCGGGGTCGCGTTGTTGCTGCTCATCGGGTTGCCGACGGTCTTCGTGACGCCTGGGGACAAGGTTAAGGTCGTCGTTCCCGTCTCGGGAAAGGTGACCATTTCGCTCGCTGTGCTGCAGCTCCTCGCGGCCGTTCTGGCCGCTTGGGCGGCGTGGCCCGTGCCGGTGGCCGTTCTCGTCTGGATTCTGGTGGGCATCACCGTCTACGCGGAGCTGCCCCGGTGGCGGCGGCTCGTCGGTGGTGAGCTCGTGCTCGACGGCTCGCCGCGCATGGCCAACGAGGGGCTGGCGTTCCTCATCGAGTTGCTCGCCCTCGCCTCGCTCGCCTGGTGGGGGGCCTCCACCGGGAGCGGGCTGGTCGTCCATCTTCTGCTCGGGATCGGGACGCCGCTGGTGGCCGCCGTCGTCTGGGGGGCCGCCGCCTCGCCCAAGGCCACGGTGAGGCTTCCGCTCGCCGGGGTGCTCGCGGTCAAGGCGCTCGTCTTCGGAGCCGCGCTGTTCGGGCTCGACGGGCTCGGACACCGTACGCTGGCCGTTCTCTTCGGTGTCGTCGCCGCCGCCAACACGACCGTCGCCGCCGTCGACCGGGAGGCCGTCCTCCGTCGTGCGTCCGAGGCCGGGGCGGACGATTCCACTCCGGCCCTCGGCTGATCAGGCCGGCCTGGCGCCGGGTTCCAGAAGCCCGCCTCCGGATAGTGCTGTGACGGGCCGTCGGCGGGAGATCAGGCCTCGGAGCGGTTGGCGCGGACGCGGCTGGTCAGCCAGTACGCATAGCCGGCCGTGCCGGCCAGGCTCAGCAGACGCGTCTTCTTGCTGGTCATGGCCAGGCCCAGGGCGAGTTCCAGGGCACCGTCGCGGTACGTCCACTGGCGGGTGTTCTCGGGGAAGGCGGCCTTGGAGATCGGGTCGAAGAGCTGTGGGGCGGCGAAGTGCGCCGCTCCGGTTCCGGCCAGGAGGATTCCGGCGATACGGAGCATTGGTCACAGACCTTTCACGGGGAGGCCCATGACGATAGTCCCCGTAAGGCCGATCAGGCGACGAAGCCGAGCACCAGCCGGTCGCTCACGGCGCGGTAGCCCAGCCGCTGGTAGATGGCGTTGCTCGTCGGGTTGGCCAGGTCGGTGAACAACACGACGTGATCGGCGCCGGCGTCCAGGACCGCGCGGGTCAGCACGGCGGTGACGGCCGCGCCGTAGCCTCGCCGCCTGTAGCCGACGGGCGTGTAGACCGGGCCGATCCGGGCCATGCCGGCGGCGATACGCGTACGGGCGGCCAGCGCCACCGGTACGCCGGCGGCCTCCCACAGGAGGACGCCGGCGTGGCCGATGCGGTCGGAGACCAGGCGGGAGCTCACGCTGCCCCCGCCCTGGGATTCGACCTCGAACGCCTTGAACCAGGCGTGGACGAGGTCGTGGTCGGCCTCGGTGGCGGTACGCCAGCCGCCCTCGGGCAGCGGATCGGGCATCGCCAGCCGGTCCAGCCGGAACAGGCGCTGGCGCATCCGCACCTCGGCCGCCACGCCCGTACGCTCCGTCCAGCCGGTGGCGAAGGCCTGCGTGACCTCAGCGTTCCCGTTGACGCCCGGCAGGGTCACGCCACGGTCCGCCAGGAGGGCGGCGAGCTCCGTGGCGGCGTGCTCGGGCAGCGCGCTCAGCAGGAGAGGGAACGTCCCCGTCTGAACGAACGCCCCGCGTACCCCGTCCGGCGACCGCCACCAGCCGAACAGCGGATCACTCCCGAACACGTCCGCGCCCTGCACCCGCAGAGTCTCGATCAGGCCCAGCGGAACGGTGTTCTCGACTGGGTCCGCGCGCAGGAACGCACCTGCCTCCGCGACGTACGCATCCGGATCACCTGTGACATCCCAGCCCATGCCCCATGGTCGGTGACACCGCCCCCGCGCGCATCCGGTTTTCCCGAAGCGCCGCACCGAGCCGGAGGCCTTCAGACGGTCGTGGCCGCGTGCGCCGTGGCGGCGGTGGCCAAGGCGCGGATGATGGGGTGGGGGCGGCCGACGCACCGCACGGAGGATCTGTACGGCGGGCTCCCGGACGACGGCCTCGCCGCGCTGCCGGCGAGCGCTCTCGCCGAGTGAGGGGTCAAATGTTCCGCTGGAAGGCGAGGCGGGCCAGTTCGACGCGTGAGCCGATGTTCAGCTTGCGGAACACATGGCGCAGGTGGAACGCCACAGTGTGCTCGCTCATGAACAACTGGTCGGCCACCTGCCGGTTCGTCAGGCTCTGGGCGACCAACTCCGACACGGCGCGTTCGGTGTCGGTGAGGCTGGCCCAGCCGGAGACCGGGCGTTCGATCCGGCTCCAGTGCCTGCGGCGTACGCCCAGTCGCCGGAGTCGTCTCCGGACCCGGGCCGCGTCCCGTGTCGCGTCCATCGCCTCGTACGCCGACAGTGCCGTGTCGAAGGCGGCGACCGCGCGTCGCCGGGACGCCGGGGTGACGAGGACGGCCAGGTCCTCCATTGCCGAGGCCCGCGCCCACGGGCCGGTGTGGCCGGTCACGGCCTGTTCCAGCGAGCTCGCCGAACCGTCCAGAAGGCCGCGTGCGTGGGCGGCGGCGGCACGTGCGGCAGGGAAGGCCGGATTGTCGGCGGCCAATAGCTCCACCGCCGCGACCACCGCCTCGCCGGACGGCCGGTCGCCCAGGGAGTGCGCGGTGCGTACGAGCCAGGCCGCCGCGGCCGGGTCGGCGATCAGTGTCCAGCGGTGCCGCAGCACCTGCGCGCACAGCGGGGGGAAGAAGCCTTCCAGCGCCGCCGCCCCCTCGCGCGCCTCGGTGACCTGGGCGGTGACCAGCGCAAGGGAGACGCTCGGCCGGCGATCGGCGCCGTGTGCGTACCGGTGCGCGGCGTTGACGTCCCCCGCCCGCAGCGTCGCGGCGGCGAGCGCCGCCAGCCCGGACGACATCAGCAGGTGCGGCCCCAGTCCGCCGGTGGCAGCCAGGCCCTCCTCGGCCTCGGCGGCGGCGTCGTGGAACCGGCCCGCCGCCAGGTGCGCGCGGGCGCTCAGGATGGCGGGCGCCGCGGTCCACGCGAGGTGATCGGGTGAGACGTCCCCCGCGCTCGCCAGCACCGTACGGGCGGCGGCGGGGCGTTGCACGTCCGTGAGCAGCATCGCGAGGACCAGCCGGGGATGAGTGCCCCGCGCGTCGGCGGACCGCGCCCGGCGTACGGCCTCCTCCGCGAGCGCCAGGCCCGTCGTGAGGGCGCCCGCGTCCCACTCGGCCAGCGCGAGCGTGAGGAAGGCGCCGGAGATCAGCGCGTCGCCGTGTTCGCCGGTGGAGCAGACGATCGCCGCCGCGCGCTCCAGCACCTCACCGCCCGCCCCGGCACGGGCGTTGAGCAGGGCGAGCTCGGCGTCGTCGCGCAGCCCATCGGACAGGCACGGTTCGGCCAGCGCCGCCGACGCCTCTTCGGCCGCCTCGTCCGCCCGGCCCCGCAGGTGCAGGATCTCCGACAGCAGGCAGTGCAGCCGCGCGCAGGGCAGGGCGGGCATCGGCCGGGCGAACGCGTCTCTCGCGAGCCGGGCGGCCTCGTCCAGGCGGCCGGTCGCGATGAGGGTGCGGACCGCGGTGAGAGTACGGGGCGCCCGGTCGGGTTCGGCGAAGCCGGTGAGTTCGAGGGCGTGTACGGCCAGGTCGGCCGCGCTCTGCGGCGAGCGCGGCAGGACCGCCGCGACCACTTGGTCCAGCCGGGCCAGGGCACGGACATCGCCCGCCCGCACGCCCTGGACCAGGTGAGACGCCGCCGAGGCGGTCGCGCCCTCCCGGCCGATCAGCACCTCGCCGACCTGCCGGTGCAGAGCCTGCCGTACGGGCGCGGGCACCCCCTCGACGATCACCCGCCGGACCAGGTCGTGCCGGAAACGCAGCGCGTCGGAGGCCGACTGGAGGATTCCGGACGCCAGCGCCTCGTCCAGGCCGGGCACGAGGGCGGCCGGAGTCGTACCCAGGATCTCGGCGACGTCCTCCGGTGAGAACGAACGCCCCAGGACGGCGCTCACTGTCAGCAGGTGGCGCGTCCTGGGGCTCAGCCCGTCAAGCCGGCGGCCGACGCCGGTACGGGCCCGTTCCGGCAGCCGCGCGGAGGAGAGGCGCGCGCGGCCGCCGGAGATCCTGACCGCACCCTCGTCGCGAAGGCCGGCCAGGAGTTCGGTCAGCAGAAAAGGGTTGCCGCCCGCGCCGGCCGCGAGCGCGACCAGACCGGGATCGGGCTTGGCCCCGAGGATGTCGATGGCGGTCTCGGCCAGCGCGTCGTCGCCGAGCGGCCCGAGCGGGCAGCGTTCGGCGCCGTCGCGTTCGAGCCCTTCGAACAGGCGGGCGGCCGTGTCACCGCGCTCCGTCGTGCGCCGGGAAAGCAGCCAGGCGACCGGATGGCAGTCGAGGTGGCCGCACAGCGCCTGCAGGGCCGCCAGCGTCGCCGGATCCGCGCAGTGAAGATCGTCCAGGCTCACGAGCACCGGGCCGGCCCCGGCGCGCTTCTCCAGGTTGGACCGCAGAGCGTCCATCAGCAGGGACTCGCGGACGGGTGACGGCTCGCCCAGGGCGGACAGGAGCGGTTCGGCGGGTGTCAGACCGCCGAGTTCGTGCGCCCGACTCGTCGCCGGGGTCAGGCCGTGCACGATCGCCGCGCGTACGGCCTCCTCGTGCAGCAGGCTCTTTCCCGTACCCGGCTCTCCTTCCACCAGCAGGACGCCCGGCCGTCCGGACTCGGCCGCCTTCAGCAGCCCGAGCACGACGCCCCATTCGTGCTCACGGCCGCGCATCGTCCTCGCCGCCGGGCTCGGCCCACCCGACCGCGACGCGGTAGCGGTCATGGCATCAGCGTCGGGCCCGCTCGCCCGCCGGAACAGGTCACCGCAGGGCCAAAAGCACGAGGCCGTACGGTCCGGGGCGCCTTGATCCGGCGGTCTTACTGGTCGGTAGGTGTCCTGCGGGGCGGTGTCGATCGCCCGGTCTGGTCCTGTGAGCCCGGGCGGCTGAATCTGGGTACGTATGCTGGTAAGAGGGGGGAAATGGCTGGTCATCGCGTTTTCTGGGGCCTGCGGCGGAGGGGCGGCGGCCGTCGGCGTACCGGCGGATCGTTGTCGGGGATCGCATGATTCCCGCGTCGCCGCCCGACGCGGCTCTCAGGGATCAGGTGTCCGGTATGCGGTCGCTGCTCGCCCTGTCCATGGCCATGAGCGAGAGCGACGATCCGGCCCACATTCTCGGGCTGGCCGCCACCGCCGTGCCGACGCTGGGGCGCTGCCGGCTAGAAGGCGTCCACCTGGGCGACGGCGGCTGGCAGGCCGTCCAAGGCGGCCACGCGGCCCCGGACGCCCGCGGAGACCTGGAGGCCCAGTTCGCGGTGCTGAGCGTCGCCGGCGGCCCGGTCGCGGTGCTCGGGAGGCCCTGGGCTTGGGCGTTCCCCCTGCGCAGCCTGAACGGGCACCTCGGCTACCTCGTGGTCAGCGCCGAGGGTGAGCCGCACTCCTCGGAGCAGTTCCTGTTGCGTGTGCTGGCACAGCAGGCCGGGATCGCGATCGCCGGTGCCCGTGAGCGCGGAGTTCAGAAGGCCGACGCCGAGCGGCTGAGGGACGCCAACGCCGCGCTCGCCGCGACCGTCGCCGGGCTGGAGTTCAGCGCCAAGGTGCACGAGCGGCTGACGCGCGTCGCGGCGGCGGGGGCCGGGCCCGAGGGGATGGCGGACGCCCTGCACGAGCTCACCGGGTACCCCATCGCGATCGAGGACCGGCACGGCAACCTCCGGGCGTGGGCCGGGCCCGGCCGCCCGCAGCCGTACCCCAAGGAGCCGCGGGACGCCCGCGAGGTGATGCTGAACGAGGCGGTGCGCGAGGCCCGGCCGATCCGGCGCAATGGACGGCTGATCGTGCCGGCCGGCCCGCGCGACGACGTTCTCGGTGTGCTGGCGCTCATCGACCCGGGCGAGTCGGCGGGCGGACCGGAACGCGTCGCGCTCGGGCACGCCGCCACCGTGCTCGCGCTCGAACTGGCCCACCTGCACAACCTCGCCGAGGCGGAGCTGCGGCTCGGCCGGGACCTGGTCGAGGAACTGCTCTCCGGCGCCGGAGAGGAGACCGTGCTGGCACGAGCCGAGGCGCTCGGGTACGACCTGCGGCGGCCGCATCGGATCGTCGTCGTGACCGGGCCCGGCGACGAGGGGTTCGGGCGTGCCGTCGCGGGCGCTATGCGCGAGACCGGCGCCGGCTCGCTGTTCGCCGCGCGCGGCCGGGAGGTGGTCGTGCTGTCCGACGCCGACCGGCCCTGGTCGGTCTTCCGCGCGGCGGTGCGGCGCGAACTCGGCGGCGCCCCCTGCCGGGTCGGCGTCGGCGGGGCGTACGAACGGCCGCTCGACCTGCCGCGCTCCTACCACGAGGCCCGGCTCGCGCTGCGGCTGCAGACCGCCGTCACCGGCGACCACCAGGCCACGGAGTTCGACCGGCTGGGCGTCTACCGGCTGCTCGCCGACGTGGGCGAGCCGGGGAGCGTCGAGCGGTTCGTCCGCGAGTGGCTCGGCGAACTCCTCGACTACGACGCCGGCCGGGGTTCTGAGCTGGTCGAGACGCTGAGCCGCTACCTCGAGTGCGGCCGCGCGTACGAGGCGACCACCGCGGTGCTCGCGATCCACCGCAGCACGCTGAAGTACCGGCTACGGCGGATCCGGGAGATCTCCGGTCACGACCTGGCCGACCCGGACACCTACTTCAACCTTCAGCTCGCCTCCCGCGCCTGGCACACGCTTCTCGCCCTCCGCGCGGCGCGGCGGGGCCAGGATTGAGGCGTGCGGGCCTCACGTCTGATCTCGTTGATCTTGTTGCTGCAGTCGCGCGGGACGATGACCGCCGGAGAGCTGGCGCGTGAGCTGGAGGTCTCCGAGCGGACCGTCTACCGCGACGTCCTGGCGCTGTCGTCGGCCGGGATCCCGGTGTACGCGGAGCAGGGCCGCGGCGGCGGTTACCGCCTGGTCGGCGGCTACCGTACGGGACTGACCGGCCTCAGCCGTACGGAGGCGGAGGCGCTGTTCCTGTCCGGGCTGCCGGGGCCGGCCGGGCAGCTCGGCCTGGCCGACGAGGTGGCCGCCGTACGGCTGAAGATGCTGGCCGCGCTGCCACCCGCGCTGCGCGAGGCCTCCGACCGTACGGGGCGGCGCTTCCACCTCGACGTCCCCGGCTGGTGGACGACGGCCGAGCCGCCGTCGCTGCTCACCGACCTTGCTCGGGCGAGCTGGGCGGATGAGGTGGTGACGCTGCGGTACCGCCGGGACCACGAGGTGACACGGACCGTGGAGCCGTACGGGCTCGTGCTCAAGGCGGGCATCTGGTACCTCGTGGCCCGGGTGGACGCAGGCCACCGGACCTACCGCGTGGACCGGGTCGTGGCCGTCGAGCCGACCGGTGCGACGTTCGAGCGGGACGAGGCGTTCGACCTGCCGGCGTTCTGGGCCGAACGGGCGGCGGACTTCGTCGCGTCGCTGCTGACCGTGGAGGTGACGGTACGGCTGAGCCCGGAGGGCCTGCGCGCGCTGGGGTACGCCGTCGAGGCGCCGGCCGCGCGGCGGGCCCGCGAGGCGGCCGGCGAGCCCGACGCCGAAGGCTGGGTGGTCACCCGGCTGCCCGTCGAGTCCCTCGTGGTCGGCTACAGCGCGCTGATGCGGCTGGGCCCGGAGGTGGAGGTCCTCGACCCGCCCGAGCTCCGCGAGCGGATGATCGAGACGGCGGCCCGCCTCGCGGAGCTGTACGGGCCTCAGCGGTAGCCGGTCACGTCGGCCGGGCGGCCGGCGTCCTGGACCTCGACCACGTACCGCCAGGCGTCCGGGCGGCTGCCGTCCACGTCCGTGAAGCCGTACTCCTTCGCGAGCCCCCCGCTCGACAGCGACCGCCCGTTCCAGCGGCCGACCCGAGGATCGCGCGCCAGGGCCGCGACCGCCCGGCCCACGTACGCGGGCGTCTCGGAGATGGCGAAGTGCGGCTGCGCGGCCAGCGCGTCGCGCCAGTTCGCCTCGGTGACGCCGAAGTGCTCCAGCATGATCTCCGAGCGCAGCCAGCCCGGCGTCAGCGACACCGCGGTCCCGCCCACCGGCTCCAGCTCCTTGGCCTGCGCGAACGCCATGCGTGTCACCGACGTCTTGGCCAGGTCATAGAAGAACGAGACCCGGTAGTTGACCTCGTTGTAGTCCGTGGTGCCGTCGGTCACCTCCACCACCAGCCCGCCCGGCCGTCTGATCAGCAGCGGGAGCGCGTAGTGGCTGGTGACGATGTGGGTGTCGATCGCGAGCCGCAGGATGCGCAGGCCCTTGTCCAGCGAGTGCTCCCAGAGCCGGTCGGTCCAGCTGAACAGCAGCTCACCGCCCCAGATGTCGTTGACGAGCACGTCGAGCCGCCCCTGCTCGCGGTCGATCCGCTCCACCAGTGCCGAGACCTGCGCGGCCTCCAGGTGGTCGACCGGCACCGCGATGCCCTCGCCGCCGGCCGCGGTGACCAGCTCCGCGGTCTCCTCGATCGTCTCCGGCCGGTCCATCTCCGAGCGCCGCTCCCGCGTGCTGCGCCCGGTGACGTAGACCGTGGCCCCGATGGCGCCGAGCTCGACGGCGATGCCGCGTCCCGCGCCGCGCGTGGCCTCCGCGACCAGCGCGACCTTCCGTTCCGATGTATCGCTCATGGAAAGAGATGTTCGCCGAAAAACCTGACATCTCATGTCAGACAAGGCGTTCGACCACGAGAACGGCGGCGTCGTCCTGCAGCCGGCCGCCGACGTGGGCGAGCAGATCCTCGTGGATGTAGCGCACGAGCGCCTCCGGGTCGCCGCCGGGCCAGGCCCTGAGCCGTTCGGCGAGCGGATAGAAGGCCCCCGACCGGTCGCGCGCCTCGACGACGCCGTCGGTGTAGAGCACGAGCAGGTCGCCCGTCTCGTACGGGAAGGTCTTCACGACCATGTCGTCCGGATCGCACTCGCCCATTCCCAGGGGCGGAGCGGGGTCCTCGACCTGCGGCATCAGTACCTGGCGGCCGTGCACCAGCAGCGGCGGCGGATGCCCGCAGGTGACGAGCCGGATGACCGGATCATCGTCGGGCACCTCGGTCAGCGCGGCGGTGATGAAGAACTCCATGGGGTCCGGCTCGGCGGCGTCGCGGGTCAGGCTGCTCTCCAGGTGGGCGATCAGGTCCCGCAGGGTCGCGTGCCGGTGCGCGGCCTCGCGGAAGGCGCACAGGAGAAGGGAGGCGTCGCTGATGGAGGCCAGCCCCTTCCCGCGCACGTCGCCGATCAGCAGCCGGGTGGCGCCCTCGGTGCGCGCCGCGGCGAACAGGTCACCGCCGATACGGGCCTCGGCCGCCGCCGCGAGGTAGACCGACGCCAGCCGCAGCGGGCCGACCCGGGGCGGGACCGGGCGGAGCACGACGCTCTGCGCGGCCTCCGACACCGAGCGGACCTGCGCGAGTTCGCGCTGGCGGCGTTCGCGCAGCACGCAGAAGACGACGATGACCCCGGTGACCGCCACGAGCGAGATGATCTGCACCTCGTGGTTGAGGGTGGACAGGCCGCCGCGCCTGCGGCCGGCGACGAGCAGGCCCAGCAGGGCCAGAACCCCGACGGCTCCGGTCGTACGGGGGCCGCCGGACAGGGCGGCGATCGCGGGCGCGGTGGCCAGGAGAGGGCCGAGGTGGACGCCGTACGGCAGTAGATCGTCGGCCACGACGATCACTACGATGAGGACGACCGGGATGAGCAGCAGCGTCTGGCCCGGTCGCCACGGTG
This sequence comes from Actinomadura sp. DC4, assembly GCF_030406325.1. GTDB lineage: Bacteria > Actinomycetota > Actinomycetes > Streptosporangiales > Streptosporangiaceae > Actinoallomurus. Next base: position 193,119 of record NZ_JAUEQY010000010.1, read on the forward strand.
GGCGCCAGAGCGCCCCCGGCTCCCGTCCTCGCACATCGTCTACCTACCCAGCGGTCATGACGTTTCCGCAGGCAGAAGTGTCGAACCCAGGCCATCTCTGACAGATGCCCCCACGGTCGCCGTGCGGCGTCGTAAGATCACGCGGATGTAGCCTTCGGCCCGACAGCCCCCTGCCCGCGAGGATCTGATGGAGCAACACATGTTGGTGGCGGCGGTCTGTTTCCTGGCCGCGGTCGCGTTCGTCATCGTGATCCTGCTGGTCCGCCAGCGCCGGGTCACGGCCCGCCTGCGCAGCCGGGTCTCCGTGCTCGAGAAGGGCGCGACCCTCCGCGACGACGAACTGTCCCACCTTGTGACGACCCGTCTGCCCGCCCTGATCCAGTCGCTGAACGGCCGTCAGGTCGACGTGCCCGGCCCGCGCCACCCGCGCCTGGCCGAGATCCCGTACGGGCGGAACCTGGACCAGGTCACGGAGATGTTCGCTGAGTCGGGCGGCCGGGCCAAGGCGCGCGCCGACGAGTCGGCCAAGGCCACGCTGAAGGCGATGATGCGCGGCGTGCAGAGCCTGGCCAACGAGCAGCAGCTCGCCATCTCCCGGATGCAGGCCCTGCACGACGACCCCGACGTCCTCGAGGGCCTGCTCAAGATCGACCACATGAACGCCCAGCTCGGCCGGCGGGCGCAGGCCAGCGCCGTCCTGTGCGGATCGTGGCCGGGCCTGCAGCGGTCCGCCTCCTCCCTCACCGACGTCGTACGCGGCGCGACGTCGCGGATCCGCGACTACCTGCGGGTCACCGTGCACTCGCAGGTGAGCGACGCGGTGGTCAGCCGTGCGGTGGAGCCGGTGGTCCTCGCGGTCGCCGAACTCCTCGACAACGCGGCGCGGCACTCGCAGCCGAACACCCCGGTCGAGGTCAACTTCCAGCCGGCGCACAACGGGATGGCCATCGTCATCGATGACGCGGGCGTCGCGATGAACAGCGAGGAGCTGAAGCGGGCGAGCCGCCTCCTGTCCGGCCAGGACGCGGTCGACATCAACCGGCTCGGCGACCCGCCGCAGGTCGGGTTCGCGGTGATCGGCGTGCTCGCGGCCCGCTACAACTTCAGCGTGTCGGTGGACACGCGCTCGCCGTACGGCGGCGTGCGTGCCGTCCTCTTCCTGCCCACCGTGCTGCTGACCCGCCTGGACGACCGGCCCAAGGCCGGCCGCGCGACGCCGCAGGCCTCCGTCGCGGAGAAGATCGCCCCCGAGGCCGTGAGTGAGGCTCCCGCGAAGGCGCCGCCCTCGCTGACGGCGGGCGGCCTGCCGCGACGCCGGCGCGCGGCCGCCGGGCAGGCGGACCGGCCGCAGCCACAGACCGCCGGAGCGGAAGAGAGACCCGCGCCGGCGCCCACAGGGCTCGATGAGCCGGGCCGGCCGGCCCGGCAGACCGCCGCGGGCCTGGGTGCCTGGCAGCGCGGCACGCAGGCCGGCCGCGCCACCGTCCCGCCCGACTCCGAAGGGAAATCGCAGGCATGAACGACGCCGTGACCAACAAGCTCGGCTGGATGCTCGACGATGCCCTGAAGATGCCTGAGACGCGGCACGCCATCCTTCTGTCGGCCGACGGGCTGCTGATGGCGCACTCCGAGCGGATCGGCATGGACGATGCCGAGCGGCACGCCGCCGGGATGTCGGGGCTGCAGTCGCTCGCGCGCAGCACGGCGGAGTTCTGCGGCGACGACGCGCAGACCACGTGGCGGCAGACCGTGACCGAGTTCGACGACGGCTACGTCTTCCTCGTCGCCGCCGGTCCGGGCGCGTACCTCGCGGTGTCCGCCACCGAGAACGTCGATATGGAGGCGGTCTCCTTCCGCCTCCAGGAACTCGTCCAGCGGCTGGGCAAGGAACTCACCATCCCGCCGCGTGGTGGCATGCGGTGAGCCCGCCTCGGCCCGAGCGCGCGCTCGTACGGCCCCACGTCGTCACGGGCGGCCGCGCCCACCCGACGCGGAACATCTTCGACCTGGTCACCCTCGTCCTCGCCGGCCGTACGCAGCTGACCGGGCTGAGCCCGGAGAAGCGCCGGGTGATGGAGCTCTGCCAGGGCGGCGCCCTGTCGGTCGCCGAGGTCGCCGCCCACCTGGCGCTGCCCGTCAGCGTCACCAAGGTTCTGCTGTCCGACCTCGTCGACAGCGGCCACGTCGTCACCCGGGCCTCCGCCGCCGAGGCCGATCTACCGGCGGACCACCTGCTGAGGGAGGTGCTGGATGGGCTCCGCGCTCGTCTCTGACCAGCTTTACGTCCGTGAATCCGTACGCCACTCCGTCAAGATCCTCATCGTGGGCCACTTCGCGGTCGGCAAGACCACCATCGTCGGCGCCCTGTCCGAGATCCGGCCGCTGCGCACCGAAGAGCACATGACGCAGGCCGGGGAGTCCGTGGACGACCCCTCCGGCGCGCCGGGCAAGGTGACGACGACCGTCGCCATGGACTTCGGCCGCCTGACGCTGAGCGACGACCTGGTGCTGTACCTGTTCGGCGCGCCCGGCCAGGACCGGTTCAAGGCCATGTGGCACGACCTGGCGCGTGGCGCGCTCGGCGCGCTCGTGCTCGCCGACACCCGCCGCATCGAGGACTCCTTCGACGTCATGACGCTCCTGGAGGAGCGCGGCCTGCCGTACGCGGTGGCGATCAACCGGTTCGACGGCGCGCCGGTGTTCCCCGAGGAGGAGCTGCGCGAGGCCCTCGACCTGCTGCCGACGACTCCGCTCGTGAGCTGTGACGCCCGCGACCCGGTCTCCTCCACACGCGCGCTCATCGCCCTCGTCGAATACCTCGTCGAGACCAAGAAACGGGAGTCCGCGTGACCGCCGAGCAGTCCGAGACCGGTACGGAGCCGCCGCCCGGCTGTCCCGCCCACGAGGGCGGGTTCCCGCTGCACGGACCCGATCTCGCCGAGGACCCGCACGCGGTGTACGCGCGGCTGCGCGAGCAGGGCGTCGCCGTGCCGGTCGAGCTGTCCCCGGGCGTGCCCGCCACCCTCATCGTCGGCTACGACGCCGCGCTCGACGTGCTGCGCGACCCGACGACGTTCCGCAAGGACCCACGCGGCTGGCAGAAGACGATGCCGGACGACTGCCCGGTGCTGCCGATGATGATGTACCGGCCGAACTGCCGGCACGCCGACGGCTCCGCGCACAGCCGGCTGCGGGCGGCGGTGACCGACAGCCTGGCGCGCGTGGACATGTTCGCGCTGCGCGGGTACGTCGAGCAGGCCGCCGGCACGCTCATCGCGCGGTTCGCGGCCAAGGGCGTGGGCGACCTGGTCGCCGACTACGCGCGGGCGCTGCCGCTGCTGGTCTCCAACGAGATGCTGGGCTGCCCGCCGGAGATCGGCGACCGTCTCGTCGAGGGCATGAGCGGCATCTTCGACACCGTCGACGCCAGGCGCTCGAACGAGATCCTGCGCGACGCGGTGGTCGACCTCGTGCGCCTCAAGCGCGCCGAACCCGCGCAGGACATCACGTCCTGGCTCGCCGAGCACCCCGTACGGCTGAGCGACGAGGAGATGCTGCACCAGATCACCACGCTCCTCGGCGCGGGCACCGAGCCCACCCAGAACCTCATCGTGAACGGGCTGCGGCTGCTGCTGTCCGACGCGCGGTTCGCCGGCGACCTGTCGGGCGGCAACCTGCAGGTCGAGGACGCGATCGACGAGGTCCTGTGGACCGACCCGCCGATGGCCAACTTCGCGATGACCTATCCGGTGCAGGACGTGGACTTCGCCGGTGTACGGCTGCCGAAGGACCAGCCGGTGGTGATCAGCCTCGCCGCGGCCAACACCGACCCGGCGCTGGCCACCGACCACCGCGAGGGCAACCGCGCCCACCTCGCCTGGAGCGCGGGCCCGCACACCTGCCCCGCGCAGGCGCACGCGCGCCTCATCGCGTCCGCCGCCATCGAGGCGGTCCTCGACGCGTTGCCGGAGATGGAGCTCGCCGTACCCGCCGGCATGCTGAAGTGGCGTCCCGGGCCGTTCCACCGCGCGCTGACCGCGCTGCCGGTCAACTTCCCGCCGGTGGCCATGCCCGGCGGCGAGATCCCGCCCGAGCTCCTCCGGCGCCAGTCCCCGACGCCCGTACGCGCGGCCGCCCCGCGAGAGCCCCGCCCGGCGACCGACTGGACGTCCCACGCGCCGGACGGCCTGGCGGCCGTGCTCACCGCGCCGCGCCCGCCGGCGAGGAGGCGCGGGATCTCGCGGTTGTTCCACCGGCGCTGACACACCGCTCAGATCGCGTCGAAGTCGCCGTGCCGCCCGCTGCCGGAGGCGAACCTCGTGGCCCCGCCGCGAGCCTCGGCCGCCAGCGCGACCTCGCCGTGCCGCCACTCGCCGGCCATCGCGTCCGGAAGCGAGCGGCCGTCCTGCTCGTACGCCGAAAGCCGGTCGTGCCGCATGCACAGCTGGGGGAAGCGCGCGATCTCGGCGGCCAGCTCCTCGGCGCGGAGACGCGCCTGACCGGCGGGGACGACGCGGTTGGCCAGCCCGAGCCGGGCCGCCTCCTCCGCGCCGACGGGCCGCCCGGTGAGGATCATGTCCATCGCCGGGCTCAATCCGATCAGGCGCGGGAGCCGAACGGTGCCGCCATCGATCAGCGGCACGCCCCACCGGCGGCAGAACACGCCGAAGACCGCGTCCTCCTCGGCCACCCGCAGGTCGCACCAGAGCGCCAGCTCCAGGCCGCCCGCCACCGCGTGCCCGGCGACCGCGGCCACCACGGGCTTGGACAGCCGCAGCCGGGTCGGGCCCATCGGCCCGCGGTCGGACTCCTCCGGCGGCGCGACGTCGAACCGCCCGGCGGCCACCGCCTTCAGGTCCGCGCCCGCGCAGAACGTCCCGCCCTCCCCGTACAGGACCGCGACGTGGGCCTCCGGGTCGGCGTCGAAGGCGGTGAACGCCTCGTACAGCCCGGCGGCGTGCTCGGGGTCGACGGCGTTGCGCACCGCGGGACGATCGATCACCACGGTCGTGACCGCGCCCGCGCGCTCGACGCGGATCATCGGGCCCGCTCCACGCCCGCCCAGAGTGGATCGCGCAGCTCCCGGCGCAAGATCTTGCCCACCCCGCTCTTGGGGATCGCCGGCACGAACTCCACCCGCTTGGGCACCTTGTAACCGGCGAGCCGGGCGCGTACGTGCTCGGTGAGCGCGGCCCCGGTCACCTCGGCGCCGGGCCGGCGGACCACGAACGCGACGACCGCCTCGACCCAGCGCTCGTCCGGCGCGCCGACGACCGCGCACTCGGCCACCGCCGGGTGGGTGTGCAGCGCGTCCTCGACCTCACGCGGATAGACGTTGTACGCGCCGCTGACGATCATGTCCGAGGTCCGGTCGACGAGGTGGAGGAAGCCGCGTTCGTCGAAGCGCGCGACGTCGCGGGTGCGGAGCCAGCCGTCGCCGAGGAACGTCGCGGCGTTCAGCTCGGGAGCGCCGAGGTAGCCGGCCATCGCGAACGGCGCGCGTACCGCCACCTCGCCCGGCTGCCCCGGCGCCACGTCGGCCCCGTCCTCGCCGACCAGCCTGATCTCGGCGTCGATCGCCGGCTGCCCGCAGGAGCCCAGCGGCGCGTCCGGCCCGACGTGGTCCTCGGCGGCCAGTACCGACAGGCACAGTGGCGCCTCGGTCTGGCCGTAGTACTGGGTGAAGATCGGCCCCCACGCCTCCAGCGCCTCCTCGATCACCGGGCGCGGCATCGGGGAGGCGCCGTAGATCACCGAGCGAAGGCGGCTCAGATCGGCGCCCGCCTCGCCGTTCGCGAGGAGCATCTGCAGCATGGTCGGCACGAGGTTCGCGTGCGTCACGCCGAACCGGGAGGCCGCCGGCAGGTAGCCCTGCGGGTCGAAGCCGTCGAGTACGGCCGCCTGTGCGCCGCGCAGCCAGAACGGCAGCACGAAGGTGCCGCTCGCGTGGATCAGCGGCGCGGCGTGCAGCATCACGTCGTCGCGGGCCGGGCTGAGGAGGTTGGCCAGGATGTTGGCCACGATCGCCGCGTAGCTCGCCTGCGTGTGCTGGGCCGCCTTGAGCGTGCCGGTCGTGCCGGAGGTGTAGAGGGCGAGGATCACGTCGTCGGGCCGCGCGGGCAGGCGCGGGTCGGTGGCCGACGCCGCGCCCATCTCCTCCAGCAGGTCCCGGTCACCGGTACGGCCGGTGCCAAGGCCCGTACCGAGGCTGAGGGTCCGCAGCCCGTGCAGGCGCTCGCGGAGCTCGGCGGCCCGCCCGGCGAGCGCCGCCTCGTACACCAGCGTGCGCACTCCGGCGTCGATGAGCATCCGCGCGTGCTCCTCCGCCGACAGGCGGGCGTTCAGCGGCACCCGGCACACCCGCGCCTTGAGGCAGGCGAAGTCCAGCGGCACCGTCCAGAGCCCGTTCCCCAGTAGCAGGGCGACGCGCTCGCCCGGTTCGACCCCGACGCCGATGAGGGTGTTGGCCATCCGGCTGGCCGCCTCGTCCACCTGCTGGAACGTCAGCGCGTCGTCGCCGTACCGGATCGCGACGCGGTCCCGGTGGCGGCGCGCCCCGGCCCGCACCATGTCGACGGTCAGCATCGGCTCTCCTCCAGCGTCGTCCGTGACCGGCTGGGACAGTCCGGCCTCGCCAAATCAGCCCGGTCCATCGGGCTCGGGCAGAGGGGGAGATCGTAACCGGCGTGATCGTTGCCTGGGCATTGTGCTTCGGCCGCGGGCGGCTGCCGGTCTCGGGGTACGGATAACGGAGAAACCGCAGGCAGGAGCGTATGCGTCGTCCTGGGAGAGGCCGATGGCGAAAGAGACGACGCTGCGCCCATCGCGGCCGGTCCGCAGGTTCGTCGGCGTCACGGCCCTGGCCGGGTCGCCGGTCAGCGTCCTGTACGCGGCGATGGGCCTGATGACGCACGGCACCAAGCTGCTCGTCCCCGTCCTCATCGTCGTGTCGACCCTCGTGATCCGGCCGATCGTCCTGCTTTTCAGCCGTACGCACGTCGCCCCGGACCGGATCGTCACGTGGCGCGTGCCGATCCGGCGGCGCGTCGTGCCGGTCTCCCAGGTCGGCCTGGTGGAGGTCCGCCGCGGCCTCCTCCTGGAGTGGCCGGTGCTGTATCTGCGGGACGGCAGCCTGACCGAGCTCGGCGCGCCGACGCGCCTCTGGTTCCGCGCCGACCCGGACTTCGACCGCGCGCTGGGCGAGCTCCGCACCCGGGTCCGGCATCCGGGGACCTCGGGGCCGTACCACCAGTGGAGCCTGCCCCGGCTGGTCGGGGGCCCGCTGCTCGCGCTGACCGCAGTCGCCCTCGTGCTCATCGATCCGCCGTGGGCCAGCGACGCGTGGCCGCTGCGCGTGCACGCCAAGGCGCTGCCCGACGCGTGCCGGATGCTCGACGCCCGGGTGAAGCGGCTGCTGCCGGGCGCCCAGGTGGACCGGCTGCTCAGCCGCAACGACGACTCCGACCCGCACGTCAAGCGGCACACCTGCCAGTGGAACGCCACGCACCGTACGCCCGGCGGGATGACGCTCCTTGACGTCGGGCGGCTGAGCATCCAGCTGGAGCTGGACCATGGGATCGGCCCGGTCAGCGACGCCGAGGAGGCCCACCGGACGTTCGCCCGCGTGACCCGCGTCGCGATCGGAGCCGGTGAACGCGTGAGGAGGATCCCGCGCATCGGTGACGAGGCGGAGCTGATCGTCCAGCATCCCGGTACGGGCTTCGCCTGGGTCACCGTCGCCGCGCGCAAGGCCAACGTCGAGGAGAAGATCGACCTCGTCTACAGGGAGCGGTCGCGCGAGCACGAGGCCGCCGAGACCGCGACCGGGCTCGCACGGCTGGGCCTCTCGGAGATCCGCTTCCGCTGACCCGCGCATTTCACGTGCGGAAACGTGGCTCACGGGACAGGGGGATGCGGCCGGTCCGCCACTCTCGCGCAAAATCGGCCACCGAACGTCATCTTTTCGGCTACCCATAGTGATGACGTGACGTCTACCGGGATCGCGTGCCTCCCTCGGCTGCGGGTCCGCCGGAAAGGGGCGGGAGATGCCGGGTACGCAGCCTGCCGGGCCGCACTGACATGGGCCGCTTCGGGGTGGTGCTGGCCGGGGTGGATGGCACCGACTCTGGGCGTGCGGCCCTGGAGACCGCCGCCGGCGAGGCGGTGTCGAGCGGCCTGCCGCTGGTCGCGCTGCACGTACGACGGTCGCCGCGGCCGCTGGAGCTCATGGCCTGGGAGACCTATCCGCTGGCCGAGCAGTGGCGCGACGAACTCGAACTCGAGGCGTGGCTGCAGTGCACGGTCCTGCTCACCGAGATGTCGCTGGAGTGGCGGTTCGACGTCGTGGACGGCGACCCGGCCCACGTGCTGCGCTCGTACGCGGCCGACCGCCTGGCGCGCGCGGTGTACGTGGGCTCGCGCATCCGCACCCGCTGGGCGGCGCGCCTGCACCGCTGCCCGGCGCTGGACCTGCAGCGCCGCTCGCCGTGCGCGGTACGGGTGGTCCGCTTCTTCGCCCGTGACGAGCGGGAGCACGCATGAGAACGGCCCCGCCGGAGCGGGGCCGTTCGCGCGTGTCTCTACGGCCGGACGGGGCCCTCGCCGACGCCGGTGTGCTCGATCGCGGCGGCGATCTCGCTCAGATCGGCCTCGGTCAGCTCCAGATCGGCGGCCGCGAGCCAGCCGTCGATCTGGTCCGGGCGGCGGGCGCCGACGATTGCGCCGGTCACGCCGTTCCAGGCCAGGGTCCAGGCCACGGCGACCGCCGCGGGCTGCACGCCGTGCCGCTTCGCGACGGGCACGAGCGCGTCCGCGAACGCGAGATTGGCGTCGAGATTCGTGGTGAAGTCCGGGCTCCGCTTACGCCAGTCGTCCTCGGGCAGGTTGTCGACCCGCTCCTTGGAGAAGGCGCCGGTCAGCAGGCCCGCCTGCATCGGCGAGTAGACGATGACGCCGGTGTCGTGCGCGGCGCACCAGCCGATCTCGGCGGCGGCCGCACGGTGGATCGCCGAGAACGGCGGCTGCAGCGAGTCGACGTGGCCGAGCTTCTCGGCGACATCGAGCTGGCCGACGTCGTGGTTGGACAGCCCGGCCGCGCGGACCTTGCCCTCGGCCTTGAGGTCCAGCAGCGTCTGCCAGTACTCCTCCAGCGACGTGCCGTCCTCGGCCGGCCGGTGCATCTGGTAGAGATCGATGCGCTCGACGCCGAGGCGGCGCAGGGAGTCCTCCACCTCGTGGCGGATCTCCTTGCCCGTACGGGTCGCCGGCTTCGTACGCTCGTCCAGGTCCCAGACCAGGCCGCACTTGGTGAAGATGTACGGCCGGTCGTTCTCGGGGATGTCCTTGATCGCCTGGCCGACGATCTCCTCGGAGTGCCCGAGGCCGTAGACGGCGGCCGTGTCGATCCAGTTGACGCCCTGGTCGACGGCGTACCGGATGGCCGCGACGGACTGCGCGTCCTCCTGAGGTCCCCAGGAGTACGCCCAGTCGCCGCCGCCGATCGCCCAGGCGCCGAAGCCGACCCGGGTGATCTCCATTCCGGTCGTGCCGTACGGCCGTGTCGGAAGTGCCATCGTTTTTCCTCTCGTATGCGTCCTCAGGCGACGTCGAGCCGGGCGAACTCCTCCGGGCTCAGCTCCAGCTCGGCGGCCTGGGCCGAGTCGCGGATCGTCTCCGGCCGGCTCGATCCGGGGATCGGGACGACGACCGGGGACTTGGCGAGCATCCAGGCGAGCGCGACCTGCTGCGGGCTCACGTCGTGCGCCTTGGCGACCTGCGAGAACGCGGAGTGCTCCGCGCCGAGGTCGCCGGCGCTCGTGATGCCGCCCAGCGGGCTCCACGGCAGGAAGGCGATGCCGAGGACGTCGCACAGGCGAAGCTCGGCCTCGCTGTCACGGTAGGCGGGGGAGAACTGGTTCTGCACCGAGACCAGGCGCCCGCCGAGGATCTCGTTGGCCTCGCGGATCTGGTCCGGGCTGGCGTTGGAGACGCCGGCCATCCGGATCTTGCCCTCGTCGAGCAGGCCGCGGAGCGCCCCGATCGAGTCGGCGTACGGGACGGCCGGGTCCGGCCGGTGGTACTGGTAGAGCCCGATCGCCTCGACGCCGAGCCGCTTGAGCGAGGCCTCGCAGGCGTGCTTGAGGTGTGCGGGGGAGCCGTCGAGCTGCCACGACCCGTCGCCGGGACGTACGTGGCCGCCCTTGGTCGCCACGAGCACGCCGGAGGTGTCTCCGCCGTACGTGGCCAGGGCGCGGGCGATGAGCGACTCGTTGTGGCCCACTTCGTCGGCGCCCACGTGGTAGGCGTCCGCGGTGTCGATCAGGGTGACACCCGCGTCGAGCGCCGCGTGGACCGCGGAGATCGAGCGGCTTTCGTCGGGGCGGCCCTCGATCGACATGGGCATGCCCCCCAGCCCGATCGCGCTGACCTGAACGTCACCGATCCGGCGTGTACGCATGTGACAAGACCTCCGAAAGATGTTTCGCGTGGGGACGGCGAACCGCCCGTGAGGCGGGCCGCCGGCGGGGTGCAGAAAGAGGCTCTCCCCGGCGAACGGGCCTCGAAACTTTGCCACGGGCCATGGATGGTCCCGCGCGTCCGGCGGCCCGTGTTCGGCGGCCTGGTCTCCAGCCTGTACGCGGGGACCGGTGATGTCCAAGAGCAAAAACCGATGGCATCCAGAAGCAGGGGTGATGAATGCCTCAGCGCGGGTCGACGCGTACGCCCTTGGCCAGCAGGGCCTCGCGCAGCGCGGCGATGATGGGCACCTGGCCCTTCACGAGGAGCTCGCCGGCGCGCTCGAAGGGCACCCAGTCCGCGCGGTCGATCTCGGGGAACTCCTGGATCCTCCCCGATCCCTTCGGCCACTCCATCGCGAAGGTGTCGCTGTGGAATCCGCCGAGGTCGAAGCCGCCCTCGACGGCGTAGGTCGTGATGACCTTTCCGCTGGACTGGCGGCAGTCGCCGAGCTCGATCAGGTCGCCGTCCGGGGGCGGCGACCCCATCTCCTCGCCGAACTCACGCCGGGCGGCGGAGAGCGGCTCCTCCCCGTCCTCGTACTCGCCCTTCGGGATCGACCAGCCGCGAGCGTCCTTCTTCGCCCAGAAGGGCCCGCCCATGTGGCCGATCAGGACTTCGAGGCCGAGCTCGTCTCCCAGCCGGTACACCAGCAGAGCGGCACTGCGCTTGGGCATCGTCCGTCCTTCCGTAGCCGAGGTTAGGGTGATGAATCGTGGAGCTGCGCCATCTTGAATACTTCATCGCGGTCGCCGAGGAAGAGCATTTCACTCGCGCCGCCGAGCGTCTGCACGTCGCCCAGTCGGGCCTGTCCGCGTCGATCCGCTCCCTGGAGCGCGAACTCGGCGCACCGCTGTTCGTCCGCAGCACGCGCCGGGTCGGGCTGACGGAGGCCGGCCGCGCCCTGCTGGCCGAGGCGCGCCGCACCGTCGCCAGCGCGGCCGCCGCCCGCAACGCCGTCGCCGCCGTCCAGGGACTGCTGCGCGGCACCGTCTCGATCGGCACCGAACAGTGCCTGGCCGTGATCGACCTGCCCATGGTCCTGGCCCGGTTCCGCACCGTCCACCCGGGCGTGGAGATCCGGCTCCGGCAGGCCGGCACGACCGGCCTGCTGGAAGAGGTCCGTACGGGCGGCCTGGACCTGGCGTTCGTGGCCCTGTCCGGCGCCCGCGCCCCGGCGGGGGTGAGCCTGACACCGCTGACGAGCGAGCCGATGATGCTCGTCTGCCATCCGGGCCACCCGCTCGCCGCGTGCGAGACCGTCGACTGGAGCCGGCTGCAGGACGAGACGTTCGTGGACTTCCACGGCGACTGGGGCGCCCGCCAGGTGACGGACCGCGCGTTCGGCGCGGCCGGGCTGGAGCGGCAGGTGGCGCTGGAGGTCAACGACGTCCACAGCCTGCTCGACTTCGTGGCCGAGGACCTGGGCGTGGCGCTGGTGCCCCGGCCGTTCGCGTACAAGAAGAACAAGAAGGTGCACGCCGTGCCCCTGCGCCCGACGGCCCCGTCGTGGGTGGTCTCGGTCGCGGTCCCGGCGAACGGCCCGGCCAACCCGGCCACCGACGCCCTGCTGAGCATCGTCGAGGAGTCCACCTCCGCCCCCGCCGCCCCATCCCCGAACGGCGCCGCAGCCGTCGGCTGACCCCCGCTCGGGTTTGCGGCAGTGGCCGGGCGGGGGCGTGATCGTGGCGGCGTGGGCGGTTGCCAGATTCGGGCTTCTGTCATTCTGTCGTCGTTTTTAATTTGATCTTGTTAGCCAATGAATACGCTGGACTGACCATTTCGGTCAACGTGGTCCGACCGTAAGATGACAAGCGATGTCGGGCAAATCCTGCGCCTTGTCGCATCTCAGCGGCTCGCCGATGATTCATTTGGCCGGGTACGGCGCCCGATTCATCGGATGGAAGGCCCCCGCGGTGGTCGAGTGGCCGGAACTCCCAGGCCATTCCCGGATTCGCCATAAGGGCGTGTCCGGAATCCCCCGCAGGAGGCTCGCATGAGGATCTCAGGATCCGCAAAACCGGCGGAAAGGGGCTGCTCGTCTCCGCCGCCGGACTCGCCGTCGCCGCTTTCCTCGTCGCGCCCGCGGCGCAGGCGCAACCCTCTCCCAAACCCCCTCAGAGGGCCGCTGCCGCCAAGTCCGCGGCGGCCCTGGCGAAGAAGCTCGGCGGAAAGGTGAGCGCCGGCGCGGAAAGGTCGCCGACGCGATGAAGGCCGCCGGTGTCGCGGGCACGTCATGGGGCGTGGACCCGGTCGCCGACCGGCTCCTGATCTCGGCCGACAGCACGGTCACCGGGGTGAAGCTGGCCAAGGTGCGGGCCGTCGCCGAGCGCTTCGGCGCCGCGGCCAGACGAACGTCTGCGCCGAGCCCGGCGACAGCGGCGGCTCCCTGTTCGACGGGGGTACGGCGATCGGCCTGACCTCCGGCGGCCGGACGTTCTTCCAGCCGGTGACCGAACCGCTGGCCGCCTACGGCGTCAGCGTCTTCTGAGAGAAGCGGCGGGTCCCCGCACGCCCGGCGTACGGGGACCCGGTCGTCTTACGCCCATGCCCGGCTCACCTCCACGCACCGTCGCAGGCCGTCGGGGGCTGCGGAACTGTGGGTGCTCGAACGCCAGGTGAAGCCGTGGGCATCGGTCTCGAGGTGCTGACCGTCGGCCTCCTTACCGGCGGCGGTCCGGGCAGGAGCGTCGTGTGCCGGAGGGCTTTCCCGCAGGGGGCGTGAGGCCAGATAGTGCCCGGTGCCGGTCGTAGCGATGATCACCCGTCGCCGGCCGTCGCCGTACGTCTGGGTGGTGCTGCCGGCCCGGCCGATGACCACGATCTCCAGGTCGAGGTCGCCCGCGACGGCCCTGAGGTCGGTGGGGGAATGACGGTTCTCCCGCACGATCTCTTCCGCGTCCTCGCGGGTCAGCCCCAGACCGGTCGCGGTGGCCACGACGGCCCCCAGCAGGCGGTACGGCTGCTCGGTCAGCTCGACGCCGCGCCGGCGGGCGGCGGCCTGCTGCACCTGCGGCACGGCGGACGGCCGCGATGGTGGGGCCGCCCAGCGGGCGCCGTCGCGGTGCAGGGTGACGGGGAAGCCGCCGGGGTTTCCGGCCACGTACGAGGGGGCGCCGTCCTGCTGGACGGTGATGCGCAGGTCGAAGACCCAGCCGGCCAGGGCGGGGGCGATGGTCCCGGCCGCGTCGTCCGACGAGCCGGGGGTCCGCAGGTCGGTGATGATCCTGCCCCAGGGCACCTGGTTGGCTCCCACGTACTGCGAGATCGCGCGGTTCCGGGCGGGACCGTCCAGACCGGGGTTCTCCCTGTCGACGTGGTCCTCGGCGATGGACCGCAGGGCCTGGTGCCACAGACGATTGCGGACGGGAGCGTCGTCGCGCAACGTGTCGGCGAGCCGGTCACGGATCCCCTGAACGCTCAGCGCTTCGGCGGGCAGACGATCCCCGGCCGCTTCGAGCAGGGCGTACATGAGGCTGTCACCAGGACGACGGTGGTACGGCTCCTCCATGATCAAGGCTGGGCGGGCCGGCGGTGGCCCGTACCGGGGACTCGCCGGCGGCCGGCCCGTTGGGGTGACGGGTATCGCCCGGTACGACCGGGGTCTGCTCGCCGGCCGGCGAACCCCGAAGGCACCGAGCAGGCGGCCGACGATCGCCGGCGAAGAAGGGCCTGTCCCCTCGTAGCCGGGACCGAGGTCGGCGAGGAGCGCGTCGATCCGGCGTTCGTCCAGGTGGGGGAAGTGGCGGGTCATCGCGGCTCGGGAGAGTCCTCTTGGCCCGGCCCGGCCGATGTGCCCCCGTAGCGCGTTCAGGTCCCGGTCGCCTTCCGGGACCTCGCCGTCCGGTCGCTCGTCGTCCGGGGCATCGAGGGCCCGCCAGCGGGCGCCGTTCCTCGTGAGGACGATGGGGTAGCCGTCCGGTGCACCGACCGGGGCCAGGAGAGTGTCCCCCTGCTGAATGTGGATGCGCAGGTCGAAGACCCGGCCGGCCAGAGCGGGGCCGATGTTCCCGGCCGCGTCGTCCCACGCGCCGGGGGTCCGCAGGTCGGCGCTGATCCGGTGCCAGTCCACCTCCGTGCGGGTGCCGGAGTACCGGCTGACCGCTTGCCTCCATGCCGGGGAGCCAGGGGCGTGGAGTCGCCCGGCGAGGCGTTCGGCGAGGAACCGGAGGCCCTCGGTGTGCAGGTTCCGCTGATGTTCGGCGGAGTCCCGCAGGGCGTCGGCGAGCCGGGTGCGGATTCCCTGAACCGATCGCGCGTCCTCGGGCAACCGGTGGGCCGCCGACTCGAGCAGGGCGTCCAACAGGCTGTCACCGGGACCGCGATCGGGCCGGTCCCCGCGGGTGTAGCCGGGCACGTCGCTGGGGGCGTAGCCGGGCGGATCCATGGGCGTGTAGCCAGGGGGAGCGGTGCTGACAGCCCTGGTTTCGGTGGGCGGGGCGAGGCGTTCGGTCGATGCGCCGGCGACGCTCCCGTGCGGAGGGGAGACCAGCGTGTAGCCGGTGACCCGCCCGCCGGAGATCGTGGCGCTGGCGCCGGCGGCCTCGACGCATGCCCCGGCGCTGCGGATGGGCCTACGCCATGCGCCGGTGCCGGCGGTGCCGTGCCGGAGTGGGAAAGGCGAGTTCATGAGGTCCCTCCTCACGCCCGGCGTACGGGGGCGTGGTCAGTAATAGTGCCGCAGGTCCGGCCACAGCGCCGACCAGGGCTTCGCCGTACCGGCGCAGAGCGTGATGCGGGCGCCCTGCTCCTGGTTGTCGACGTCACGGCCGGTGTTCACGCGGCCGACCTCGCGGCAGCCGGTGAAGTGGCGCCCGATCTCCCGATCGCCGTCTTGGTAGACCAGGAGCACCGGACCGTTCGCGGAGTCGGGCGGCGGGCCCCAGCCGGCGTTGCTCATGTGTCCCGAGTACGGCGCCGGCAGGCCGTACGCCGGTCCGTACCGAGCGAGTGCGCCGTCCTCGCCGTAGTTCTCCGTGAAGATCACGGCGTGTGGACGCGAGGCGGCCGGGATCGCCGACCACCGGGCCGCCACGGCGGAGGTGAACGCCGGCCAGCCGACCTGTTCGCCCTGCTCGGCGTTGATCCCGTTCACCACCGACAGGGAGTCCGCAGGCAGCACGGGCAGGGTGATCAGTACCGACATGGCCGCGGCCACGACACCGGCGACGGCCACGACCGTCGTACGCCATCGGCCGCGGGTCCACCGTGCGAGCGGCTCGCAGCCCGCGGCGGTGAGGACGAGGAGCAACGGAAGCGCGTAGTAGGACTTGCCGCCGGCGGCCAGGACCAGCACGCACAGCACCGGGTACGCGAGCGCCGGCGACCGTGCCCACGGAAGGTCGCGCCACAGGTGCCGGATCCCGGCGATCCAGACCGGAACGAACAGCGGCGAGAGGTAGGCGATCTGCATGGGGACGAACAGCACCCGGTTCTCCGCGCCGTCGTCGGAGCTGATCCCGCCCGCGACGGTCAGCTGCGGCCAGCCGTGCGTGGCCTGCCACCACAGGTCGGGTCCGGCGACGAGCAGCGCGACGGCCACCCCCGCCACCGGCCACAGGCCGCGCAGCACGCCGCGCGGCCCGGCGACGAGGACGGCCACGACCAGGGCGACGGCCAGCAGCCCGACGAGGTACTTGTTGAGCGTGGCGAGGCCGACCGCGGCGCCCAGCGCGAGCCACCAGCGGCCGTCGCCCGTACGCAGCAGCCGGAGCGCCAGCCACGCGACGACCACCCAGGCGAGCAGGTCGAACGTTGCCGTGGAGACCATGTGGCCGACCGCGAGGACGAAGCCCGAGGCCGCGGTGGCGAGCGCGGCGAGCACCTGGGCGCGCCGTCCGCCGCCCAGCTCCCGCGCCACCAGGGCCACGACGTACACGGTCGCCGCGCAGGCCAGCGTCGAGACGACCCGCAGCCCGGCCGGGGTGTGACCGAAGACGGCGGTGGCGGCCCGCGCGACCAGCGGGGTCAGCGGCGGCTGGTCGACGTACCCCCACGCGGGGTGCGCGCCCGCGACGAGGAAGTACAGCTCGTCGCGGTGGAAGCCATAGCGGGAGGAGAGCGCGGTCAGGACGGCGGCGACCACGGCGACCACGATCGTCACCGGGACGGCCGCGAAGCCGGCCAGGCCCGATGCGGCCTGCTGTCGCGCGGTTCGCTCGACGGCCCTCATGGCGCGATCTTCCCAATGTCCCCCGTACGGCGCCAGACCCGGAGTACGTAGGGCGACGCTCGCGTGAGCACCGGGGAATCAGGGTTTACCCGGATTGTCGGTCCGTTCGCGAAATGTTGTTGTAGATGGAAGCGAGCGGCAGTGCCGCCGACTGCAAGGAACGGCCATGAGGAACATGAACATCGTCACGCGTCTCATCCGACGCGAGCCCGTCGCCTTCCAGGGGTGCGTTCAGGCGACGCTGGCAGCACTCGTGGGGTTCGGCGTGATCACCTGGAGCAGCGAGCAGGTCGGGCTCATGCTGGCAGTGATCGCGGCCTTCCTCGCACTGTTCACCCGGGCCGCCGTGACACCCACGGCCGGGACCGCGTCCGCCACCGGGGGCGAGGACGCGGTCAAGGCCGACGCGGAGGTCCATACCACCAGGTGAGGGCCCACACCCCACCACGCGCGCCCCGGCGCATGACCGGCCGGGGCGCGGCGGGTGTGGTCACTCCTCCACGGTGATGGCGAGACTGGGGCAGACCTGCGCCGCCTCGAGTACGGCGTCGTGCAGCTCGGCCGGCGGATCGGCGTTCAGCAGCACGACGATGCCGTCCTCGTCACGCTGGTCGAACACCTCCGGGGACAGCAGCACGCACTGTCCCGAGCCGATGCACTTGTCCTGGTCGACGATGACCTTCATCGTGAGTCCTCCTCACCACGACACGGGCAGTCCGTGCACCCCGTACACGAGCATGTCGTGCTTGAACCTGATCTCTTCGAGCGGAACGGCGAGCCGCAGCGTCGGGACGCGCCGGTAGAGCGTGCCGTAGACGACCTGCAGCTCGACCCGGGCCAGTGGCTGTCCGAGGCACTGGTGCACTCCGTACCCGAACGCGACGTGGTGGCGCGCCTGCCGATGGATGTCGAGGACGTCCGGGTCGGTGAACGCGCTCGCGTCCCGGTTGCCGGCGTCGGTCGCCACGATGACGCCCTCGCCGGCTCTGATCAGCCGGCCGCCGACCTCGACGTCCTCCGTCGCCACGCGACGCCGGCCGCTGTGCACGATGGTGAGGTAGCGCAGCAGCTCCTCGACCGCGCTCGCGACGAGCTTCGGGTCCGGCTCCCCGCGCAGCTCGGCCAGCTGGTCCGGGTGTCGCAGCAGCGTGAGAGTGCCGAGCGCGATCATGTTCGCCGTCGTCTCGTGCCCGGCGACCAGCAGGAGCATCGCCATGTCGGCGAGCTGTTCGCGCGTCATCGCCTCCGCCTGTTCGACGACCAGCCTGCTGAGGAGGTCGCCTGCGGGCTCGGCGGCCTTGTGCCCGAGCAGGTCGACGAGGTACGCGTTCAGGTCGTCGGCCGCGGCGATCGCCTCGTCGGGCGTCGACCGGCTGGAGACGAGGGTCCTGCTGCACTTGTGGAAGAAGCCGTGGTCCGCGTACGGGACGCCGAGGAGTTCGCAGATCACGAGGGAGGGCACCGGCAGCGCGAAGTCCGCCACCAGGTCGGCGGGCGGCGTGCCGTCGAGCAGCGTGTCGATGAGCCCGTCCACGATGCCCTGGATCCGGGGCCGCAGGCTCTCCACCTTTTTGATCATGAAGGTGGAGGTCAGCATCTTCCGGTAGGTGCCGTGCTCCGGCTCGTCCATCGAGATGAACGCGCGCGAGCGCTTGCGCCGGGCCTCCGAGGCGGCGGTGACGTGCGGATAGCCGGGTCTGGTCACGTCCGCGCTGAACCGCCGGTCCGCCAGCACGCCGCGAACGTCGTCGTATCCGGTGATCAGCCACGGGTGGCTGCCGTCCCAGAGCCGCACTTTGGAGACTGGACTCTCGGCCTGGATCCGGCTGAGCTCGGGAGGTGGGTCGAACGGGCACTCGCCGCGCTTCATGGGGAAGGCGGGCACGTCCGACAAGGTGTCCGGCATCTTCGGAGCCTCCTACCACGAACCGTTGCCGAACGATCGTTCGGCGACTTTACCAGCATATGTCAGATGACTTTGCTCGTGGAGAATGCAGAGATGAGGCGCACGTCACGTTTCGTGCTGTTTGTCCTAGTCAAGGACTAGAGAGATCAGCTCGTCGACGAACGGGAGAATGCGGTCCGCACTGTCATCCTGCGGATTCGAGTGATAGAGCGCGACGCGGCCGTGCGTACCGACGAAGACCATGACGGCGGCCCGGTCGGCGGGCAGCCGCAACCTCTGGCCGGCCCGCTCGCAGCGCTCGAACGCGGCGACGACGGAGTCGACGATCGAGCGGAGGGGGCCTTGGGGCCGCCCGCCGCCGGGCCCGGCGATGCGGCGGTTGCCGAGCATCAGGCGGTAGTGCCCGGGGTTGGCGATCGCGAACCGGCAGTAGGCGTGCATCTGGGCCCGTACGCGGCCGACCGGGTCGGTGACGCTCTCGTCCGCCTCGCGCATGACGGCCGACAGCCGCGCGTAGTCGTACTCCACGACTCCGCGTACGAGCGCGGCCTTGTCGGCGAAGTGCTGGTAAATGCTGGCGGGCGCGATGCCGACGGCGCGGGCGAGGCCGCGGATGGTCAGCGCCTCCTCGCCGTCCAGCTTGGAGAGCAGCCGGACGGCCGCGTCCAGGATCTCGGTTCGCAGTCGGTCGCCCTGTCCCCAGGGGTTTCGGACACGCTGCGCTGTGAGACCTGTCTCGTCCGTCACACCCCCATCATCGCGTGTTCGACGCGATCGGCCCAAGTGGTTCCGAACGGCGATCGGGGTCCGATGAGGACGCGCCGCGGGGCGCGCAATCTCGGAGATGCGTCCCCAGAATGGCGGATCGACCATAGGTATCCGCATATTGAATGCGCCGAGGTATGTCGGTCGAAAGGGCGGGATACAGATGGTGACGGTGAACAGCGACGACGGGCTGGCCGTGGAGATGCCGTCGGACACACAGGTCCTGATCCGGATCGAACTCGCGATGGCACCGGAACGGGCCTACAAGGTGTGGACCACACCCGAGCTCATCAAGAAGTGGTGGGGCGCGGGCCTGGGCGAGGTCCGGAGCATCGAGGCCGACCTCCGGGTCGGCGGCGCGTGGCGTTACGTGATCTTCGCGAACGACAGCCTCTGGGGCTTCCACGGAGAGTTTCTCGAGGTCGTCCCGAACGAGCGCCTCCTGACGACCGAGATCTTCGAGAACCAGCCGGAGGCGGCGATCATCAAGAAGGTCACCTTCGAGGAGAAGGGCGACCGTACGGTCCTGACGACGCTCGTTCAGTACACCACGAAGGAATTCCGCGACGCCCAGATCGACCCCCACTGGCAGCAGGGCCTGAAGGACCTGCGGCACCACCTCGAGCAGGCCGCCTCAGTCGCCTGACCGAAAAGCACGGACAAGGATGCCGCGTTATCGGCGGCGTGACCACGATGGTGAGGACGGTTCAAAAATGGACTGAAAGCATCTCCGTAAAGGGGAAGTAAAATGACCCAATGGACCACCGAACTCCTTGACACCTTCGCTGCGGCAGAGGCGGACGGTGTCGAGGACGAATACCTCCGGCTGGTCGGCGCGTTGTGGAAGGACGGCGCGCTGACCGAGTCCGCGCCGGCGGCGGTGCCTTCGGTGGTGACCAAGCTCGGTGAGGTCGGCGAGGACCGGGTCGGCCGCCTGCTCATCCTGCTCGGTCTGCTGATCGAGGCCGAGGCGCCGGTCGAGGGCGCCGTCTACACCGCCGCGCGGGCCGGGCTCGACCGTTACCTCGCACTTCTCGACGGCCGCGCGGACGGCGAGCCGCTCACACTCGCGCTGGTCTACCTGCTCTCGCACTTCCCCGACGACCGGAGCCGGATCCTCGCCGCGGTGGCAGGGCTCGACCTCGGCCCGGACGACCGGTCGCGGCTCGACCGCGGTCTCCAGCGGCTGAACCCCGCCGACCCGGCCGGGGTCTCGCTCGGCCGTACGTGGCCCTCGCCGGCCGAGTGGACGACGATGACCGAGGCGGACCACGCCTTCGACCAGAGCTGGATCTCCAAACTCACGCCCGAGCAGCTCGCCAAGCGGTGGTACGACGACACGGTCATGGTGCTGACCTACAGCGGCGGCAAGGCGCACTGGGCCCTGCGCCACGGACGCCCGACCGTCGTCGGCGACACCAGCGTGCACCGCGACGCCCGCGAGCGGCCGGACGCCGGGGACATCGACGCCGAGGCGTTCGCCCGGCACGCAGGCATCCTCCGCTGCCCGGACTGCGGCGGCGGCCTGACCTTCGGCGGCACCGAGATCCACTGCGCCCGCTGCGGCACCGAGCATCCCGTACGGCTCGGAGTGCTCGACCTCCTGCCGGACGGCGAGTCGATGTTCGGCGGCGCCGACGACGCGATGGCCAAGGCCGCCTCGATGAAGACCGTGGGCCACTTCTACGAGACCGTCGCCCGCCCCGGGTTCCTGCGTCTCGTCGGCTCGAACTGGGGCGGCGAGGTGACGCCGGCCGATGAGGACCGCTATCTCACCGAGCGGCTGGGCAGGGTGGACGGGACCGTGCTCGACCTCGGCGCGGGCGCCGGGCGGTGGACCGCCGTCATCGCGGACGCGGTCGGCCCCGAGCGGGTGATCGCGCTCGACCCGAACCTCGCCATGCTCTCGTGGCTGCGCCGCCGCTCGCCCGAAGTCGCCTGCGTCCAGGCCAGCGCGCTCGCGCTGCCGTTCGCCGACGACAGCCTCGCGGCGGTGAACTGCTGGAACGCGCTGCAGGCCATGCCCGACGCCCGCGCGGCGATCGGCGAGGTGGCCCGCTGCCTGCGGCCGGGCGGGATCATGACGGTGATGACCTACCGGCTGTCGCCCGACCCGGTCTACCGCTACTTCCAGACGACGAGCTCCTGGCCGGGCCACCCCGACGGGCTGGACCTGTACACCGAGGAGCAGATCCGCTCCTGGCTCGCCGAGGCCGGTCTGACCGTACGCGAGGCCGCCACTCCGGGAGCCATGCTGATGCTCACCGCGGAGCGCCCGTAAATGGCCACTCCTATCTTAATTTATCCATTATTGCGATGTAATGGGCAAAGGCCTCTCGGCCACTTGATGTCGCTAATCGGGTGGCTATTGTGGCGGTAACCGAGGCCGAAGGAGGTTGCCGTGACGGACGTCTTCAATTTCGCGGCGGAGCGTGGCGCGTGTCCATTCGATCCGCCACCCGTTTATGAGAGACTCCGTGAGGAGGACCCGGTCAGCCGGATCGACCTGTGGGACGGGAGTTCCATGTGGATGGTCACGCGGCACGCGGACGTACGCGCCGTGCTGGCCGACAATTCGTTCAGCGCGGACAACTCCAAGGCCGGCTTTCCGCTGCTGACCCCCTCCTCGGAGGCCCTCACCGAGGACAATCCGACGTTCGTACGGGTGGATCCGCCCGAGCACGGCCGGCTGCGCGGCATGGTCAACGCCGACTTCACGATGAAGGCGGCCATCGCGTTACGCCCACGGATCCAGGAGATCGTGGACGGCCTCATCGACGCGATCGAGGCGCACGGGCCATCCGTCGACCTCGTCGCGGAGTTCGCCGTGCCGATCCCGAGCGAGGTGATCTGCATCATCCTCGGCGTGCCGTACGAGGACCACGACTACTTCCAGAAGTGCACCGCCACGATGACGAGCGTGGCCGCCAGCGAGGAGGAGGTCAACGAGGCGAGCGAGGCGCTGACGCGCTTCCTCACCGAGTTGATCGAGGCCAAGGCCGTCCTGCCGACGGGCGACCTGCTGAGCCGGCTCGTCGTCGAACGGGAGCGGGCCGGCGAGCTGACCCGCACGGACGTCGTCTCGATGGCCCGGCTGCTGCTCGACGCCGGGCACGACACCACCGCGATGATGATCTCCTACGGCATGCTCACGCTGCTGCGCCACCCGGGCCAGCTCCAGGCGCTGCGCGAGGACCCCTCACTCCTGTCCGGCGCGGTCGAGGAGCTCCTGCGGTACACGACGGTCATCCACACCGGCGTGCCGCGCGTCGCCACGAAGGACGTGGAGGTCGGCGGGAATTTGATCCGGGCCGGCGAGGGCGTCCTGTGCTACCTGCCGACGGCAAACCGGGACGGCGACCGGTTCGACGAACCGGACGCGCTCGACATCCGCCGCAAGGACCGGGGCCACATGGCCTTCGGGTTCGGCATCCATCAGTGCATCGGGCAGCCGCTGGCCCGGGTGGAGCTCCAGGTGGCGCTCGGCACCCTGATCCGGCGCCTTCCCGGCCTGCGCCTGGCCGTTCCGTTCGAAGACCTCCGTTTCCGGCACGAGATGTTCGTCGAAGGGGTTTACGAACTGCCGGTCACCTGGTGAGAGGCGACACAATGCACGACCTGACAATTCTCGGGGGAGAAGTGAATACCAGTTCCAGCCCCATACCGTACGGTCCGCGGCTGAGGGAGGCCATTCAGGCCGATTCGGTCACGCCGTTGATCGGTGTGTTCGACATGTTCTCGGCGTCGGTGGCGGCCCAGCACTATGACGGGCTCTTCGTGTCGGGGTTCGGGTTCGCCGCCTCCTATTACGGGCTGCCCGACATCGGGTTCATCGCGTGGCCCGACATGGTGGGCTTCGTCCAGCGCCTGCGCCTGGCCTTTCCCCGCCACCACCTGCTCGTGGACATCGACGACGGTTACGTCGACCCCGAGACCGCCTGCCACGTCGTCCAGCACCTGGACGCCATCGGCGCCTCCGGCGTCATCATCGAGGACCAGAAACGCCCGCGCCGCTGCGGCCACGTCGACGGCAAGCAGATCCTCCCGCTCGAGGAGTACCTGGAAAAGCTGGAACTCGTTCTGGAGAGCCGCGGTGACCTGGTCGTCGTCGCCCGTACGGACGCGACCGACGAGGAGGAGATCGTACGGCGGGCGGAGGCCTTCGCCGCCACGGACGCGGACGTGATCCTGGTCGACGGCCTGCGCAGCGCCGAGTGGATCCGCAAGATCCAGTCGGCGGCGGGCGGCAAGCCTCTGCTGTTCAACCAGATCGCCGGCGGCAAGTCACCGCGCTTCTCGCTCAGCGAGCTGGACGACCTGAACGTCAGCGCCACGATCTACAGCACCCCGTGCCTGTTCGCCGCGCAGACCGCGATGGACCAGGCCCTGTCCCAGCTGAAGGTCGACGACGGCCGGCTGCCGGCGGTCACGGACGGGGCGGTCGGTGTCGCCGAGTGCCTCGACCTGCTCGAACGCAACATCAGCCGGAACCACGCCAAGTAGCCCGCCCGGCGCCACCTTCCGCCGATCCGGCCCCGGGCACGAAACCGGCCGGCGATCGCGACGAGGCGATCGCCGGCCGGATTCTTTCCGCCCCCGGCGAAAGAGCGCCCCCTGGCCGCCGGAGTCGGCCAGGGGGCACGTCGGTGCCGTCTCAGCGGGCGCCGGGCGAGAGGTGGACGGGGGCGCTGCTGTACCCGCGCAGGAACGTGGAGTACAGCGGCTTCGGCTCGCCGGTCAGCTCGATCGTCTCCACGTTGCGCCGCAGGGAGTCGACCATCGCGGCGACCTCCGCGCGGCCGAGGTACGCGCCGAGGCAGAAGTGCGGGCCGTAGCCGAAGGTCAGGTGCTTGTTGGGGCTGCGGGAGAGGTCGAAGACCTCGGGGTCGGCGAAGACCTCCTCGTCCCGGTTGGCCGAGACGTTCCAGGCGGTGACGACGTCGCCCGCGCGGATCGTGCGCCCGCCGACGGTCACGTCGGCCCGTGCCGTACGGCCGAGGTGCATCGCCGGTGTGGTCCACCGGAGGATCTCCTCGACCGCGCCCCCCAGCGGGACGGCCTCCTCCCTGAGCGCCTCCCACTGGCCGGGGTGACGGGTGAAGTTCACCACCGCGCCGATCATCGCGAGCCGGCTGGTCTCGTCCCCGGCCAGGACGAGCCCGTAACAGTTGAGGACCACCTCCTCCTCGGTGAGCGGCTCGCCCTCGATGCGGCACGTCGCCAGGGCACTGACCACGTCGTCCCGTGGCTCGGACCTGCGGTACTGCGCCAGGTCGGCGAAGTAGAGCAGGATCTCGTTGCGGGCCAGACGCGTGGCCTCATCCGACTGGTCCGGCTCGTCCGAGCTGAGCGAACTCTTGCTCAGCCGGAGCAGCTCCGCCTGGTCGGACTCGGGCACGCCGAGCAGGTCGCAGATCGTGCCCATGGGAACCTGCTCGGCGACGTCCCGGGCGAAGTCGCAGGAGCCGGCGGCGACCGCCGCGGTGACCAGCCTCTCCGCCCTCGCCCGTACGCCGTCCGCGACGAGCCGGAGCACGCGCGGGGAGAAGGACTTCAGCAGCATCATGCGCACCGCGGTGTGGCGCGGTGGATCGGTCACCGCGAGCAGCTTCCCGCCCGCCGCGTCACCGCCGGCCAGCAGCGAGGTGAGCATGTTGCCCTGCCCGGAGCCGAACCGCTCGGGGTCCTTGTAGACCGTCAGGACGTCGGCGTACCGGGTCAGCACCCAGAACGCCGGCCCCCGCTCGGTCGCCGGATGCAGGTGCACCGGCCGGTCCCGGCGCAGCCGCCGCCAGAGGTCCGCGATGTCCGGGGCGACGAACGTCGCGGGATCGGTGAGGTTCACGTGGTCGAGGCCGTCGGCCACAGCGGTCGGCATTGTTCCCTCCTCAGAGCGCGGGACCGAAGCGGCTCAGGCCCGCGCCTCCTCCTTGTGCCGCTGCAGCTCCACGGCCTCGTACAGGGCCTTGATGTTGCCGCTGCCGAACGTGCGTGCCCCCACCCGCTCGATGATCTCCAGGAAGAAGGTGTTCCGCGGGTGGACGGACTTGGCGAAGATCTGGAAGAGCTGCCCGTCCTGGTCCTCGTCGGCCAGCAGGCCCAGCCGACGCAGGTCCGCGATGGAGTGCCGGGCGAGCTCCAGCCGCTCGGTGAGCATCGTGTAGTAGGTGTCCGGGGTGGCCAGGAACTCCACGCCGTTGCCGGTCATCGCGCCGACCGCCTGGACGATGTCGTTCGTGGCGAAGGCGATGTGCTGGATCCCGGCGCCGTTGTGGTTCCGCAGGAACTCATCGATCTGACCCGGGCTCTGGGAGGTGTCGGGCTCCAGGATCGTCAGCGTCACCGAGCCGGAGGCGTTCTGCACCACCTTGGAGTCCATCGCCTGGGCCCCGACGATGATGCGCTCGGTGAAGATCATGTCGAAGTCGAGGACCTGCTCGTAGAACGCGATCGTCGGGTCCAGCTGCCCGGCCTCGACGCAGACCGCGAAGTGGTCCATCTCGTACAGGCCGATCTCCGGGTCGGCGCCCGCCCCCGCGACCGGGCGCAGCCCGGGGAGCGCCTGCTCGGAGGCGCCGTCGGGGCGCTGCACGAACGAGTGCGCCACGTCGCCGAAGCCCGCGATCGTCGCGATCACGACGCCATCGTGGCCGGCGGGCTCGGACAGCGGGCGGGCGCCGCGCCGTACGGCCTCCTCGAAGGCCGCGGCGGCGTCGGGGACCCGCAGCGCGATGTCGGCGACGCCGTCACCGTGCTTCTCGACGTACCGCGCGCCGGGGTGCTCGCCCCGAAGCGGCTCGGTGAGCACGAGCCGGATGTTGTTGCCGCCGACCCCCGCCGAGCGGGCCGTCGCGGTGTCGTCGTCCGGCGCGGCGGTGGCGTAGACCGCCATCCCGTAGCCGCTGACGAGCCATTCGGTGCTCGCCGCGATGTCGTTGACGTAGATGGCCACATGGTCGACGGACAGGTCTGCGAAAGGCTGCGTACGTAATCTGCTCATGGTGATTTCTCGATCGGTCGTTCAGGGCTGAGCGTCCATGTGGGCGGCGAGACCGCGCGGCCGCATGTCGGTCCAGTTGGCGTTGACGTACTCAAGGCATTCCGTACGCCCGGCCGGGCCATGGGCGACGGTCCATCCGGCCGGGACGTCGGCGAAGGCCGGCCACAGCGAATGCTGGCCCTCGCCATTGATCAGCACCGAATAGGGGTCGTCCTGGCCGTCAAAGGGATTGGTCATGGTGCCTTCCTGGCGCCGGTGTCGGTGCGGTTTCACCTTCGATCGTCAGGCCCGCGACTCGGCCCGCGCATCTTCGGAAATGCGTGTCCCCACGAAGGCGGCCAGGCGGTCCAGCCCGGTGGTGATCTGCTCGGGGGTCGGCGAGCTGAAGGAGAGCCGGATCTGCCGGCGCGGCCGGCCGTCGTTGTAGAAGTGGTGCATCGGCGTCCACAGCACGCCGTGCTCCCGCGCGCACTGCCGGAGTTCGGCGTCGCCCGCGACGAACGGCACGTCCACGACGACGAAGAAGCCGCCTTTCGGCGCGTTCCAGGTGACCCCGCCGCCCGGCGGGAACCTCCGCGCGAGCCCGTCGAGGACCAGCCGGCGGTTCCGCTGGTAGACGCGGTTCTCACGGGCGTTCGCCCGGCGCAGGCTGAAGTCGTTGGCCAGCAGCTTGCCGCCGACGACCGCCTGCGCGATCGGGGAGGTGTTGACGGTCAGCATGCTCTTGAGCTTGGCGAGCTGGTCGGCGAGCAGTTCCCCGCCGGCGACCCGCTGGTCGGCGACGACGTAGCCGACGCGCGCGCCGGCGACCCCGGTCTTGGCGAAAGAGCCGAGGTAGACGACCCGGCGATGCCGGTCGAGCGCCTTGAGCGTCGGCGGCGGGGTGGTCTCGTCGTGGAAGATCCCGTACGGGTTGTCCTCCAGGATGAGGAAGTCGTGCTCCTCGGCCAGCCGCAGCAGCCGCTCCCGCGTGGCGAGGTCGAGGCTGGCCCCCGAGGGGTTGGCGAAGTCGGCGACGACGTAGCACGCGCGGGGTCGCAGCCCGTCCGCGCGCGCCCGCCGCACGACCCGGACCAGGTCGTCCAGGTCGATCCCGCCGGGAGCGTCCGTGACCGGCAGCAGCGGCAGGTCCGCGAGCCGCGCCGCGCCGGCCATCCCGACGTAGCACGGGTCCACCGCGAGGAGCGCGTCCTCCGGCGTACGGCGCAGCGCGCGCGCGATGAGGTACATCGCCTCCTGGCAGCCGACCGTCACGACGATCGACTCGGGGTCGGCCACGATGTCCTCGTCCACCCGGAGGTGTTCGGCGACGAGGTCGTGGATGATCCCCTTGGTCCGGCCGTACTGCAGCAGCAGACGCCGAACCGGCACCTCGTCGCCGCCGAACCTCGCCATCAGGTGGTCGCGGAAGATCCGCAGGTAGCGGTGCACGTCCTCGGTGTCGAAGAAGCCCTCGTACGGTCGGCCGGCCGCGAGTGAGATCGCGTCGGGAAAGCGGTGCGAGACCTCGTTGAGGAAGTTCATCGACTCGAAGGTCGGCGAGCTCAGCGAGTCGTGCAGCCCGAGCAGTTCCAGGTCGGCCATCGCGACCGTCAGGCGGCGGGCTTGCGGCCGGCCACGATCGCGTACCCGACGAGCTCGGGCCCCGGGTCGAAGAACCCCCGCATGCCCTGTTTGATGCCCGCGATGGTCTGCGCGCCGACCTTGGCCACCAGCTCGTCGTGGTGGTCGTCGACCGCGGCGAAGTAGCGGGCGCTCTGGCCGAAGACCCGGTGGCCGAACTGGGAGTACTCCTCCACGACGAAGCCGGCGCGGCGCAGCGCCTCGATCCACTCGGGCAGCGTCGGGAGCTGGTTGGCCATGTTGCTGGCCTTGAACTGCTCCATCAGCTCCTCGCTCATCTCCGCCTCCTTCGTGCAGTGGCAGAGCGCGACCGCGCCGCCGGGGCGAAGCAGCCGGAAGAACTCGCCCAGCACGTGGTCCAGGTCGGGTGCCGACAGCAGCGACTCGATGGCCATGACGGCGTCGAACGAGGCGTCCGGGAACGTGAGCGCCATGTAGTCGCCGTGGTGGAACTCCAGCCGGTCGCCCAGCCCGCTCTCCTCGGCGCGCCGCGTCGCGGCGGAGACGTCGTAGCTGCTGATCGACACCCCGGTGACCCGTGCCCCGGTCAGCTCGGCGGCCAGTACCGCCGGCCCGCCCGGCCCGCACCCGACGTCGAGCAGGTGGTCGCCGCTCCGCAGGCCGAGCGAGTCCACCACCCGGCGCGTGATCCGCTGACCGGCCTCCGTGATCGGAGTGTCGTCTTTCTCGTCGTACCAGTACGACAGGTGGAAATGGCCACCGTTGATCAGATCCATGATGGGAATGATCGAATCGAGCGTCTTTCCCAGATCAGCTGAATGCGTTGCCGTTTCGCTCATGAGCTCCTCATTTCGCTGCTCCCCGATCGTGGCATTCGCCGTCTCCGCGTCGCGTCTTCCTGCGTGCGCTGAAGATGATCGCGGCAATTCCGGAGATGTTCCGTTCTGTGAATGGTGTGACGCTCGCTGCATGGAAATGGAGGCGAGTCACTCATGACGCTGACGGGTGCGCCGGACATCGCGATCCCCGGAGACCAGGAGTACGAGACCGCGACCCAGGTCTTCAACCTGGCCGCGCCCGCCCAGCCGGTCGCGGCGATCACCGCGCGCACGATCGACCAGGTCCGGGCCGCCATCCGGTACGCCCGGGCCGAGCGGATGCCGGTGCGGGTGCACACGACCGGGCACGCGGCGGCGGCCGCGCGGCCCATGCACGGCGCCCTGCTGATCCGGACCGCGCTGGAGGGCGGCGCCGACATCGACGCGGTCCGCCGTACGGCGCGGGTGACGGCCGGCACGCGCTGGGCCGAGGTGATCGACGCCGCGGCCCCGTACGGGCTGGCCGCGCCGCACGGCTCGTCGCCGCTCGTCGGCGTCGTCGGCTACCTGCTCCGCGGCGGCGTGAGCTTCTATGGCCGGCGTACGGGCCTGGCGGTCAACGGCGTCACCGCGTTCGAGCTGGTCACCGCCGACGGTGAGCTGCGGCGGGTGGACGCCTCGTCCGACCCGGAGCTGTTCTGGGCGCTGCGCGGGGGAGGCGGCGGCTTCGGGGTCGTCACCGCCGCCGAGTTCGCCCTGTTCCCGGCCGCGCGGGTCATCACCGGTGCCGCGTACTGGTCCGCGGCCGACGCCGACCGGCTGCTGCCGCTGTGGCTGCGGTGGTCGCGCGACGCGCCGCGCGAGGTCACGACGACGCTGCGGCTGATGAACCTGCCCGAGCACCCCGACGTCCCGCCGGAGCTCAACGTCGGGACGGTGCTCTGCGTGGACGGTGCGGTGCTCAGCCCGACCGATGACGTGACGGCGGCGCGGGCGTACGCCGAGGACCTGCTCGGCCCGCTGCGGTCGGTGGCCGCGCCGCTCATGGACACCTGGGAGCTCGCCGGGCCGCCCGCCGTGGCCCAGACGCACATGGACCCGGCCGAGCCCTTCCCGGTCTACGGCGACCACATGCTGCTCGGCGACCTGGGCGAGGACGGCGGCACGGACGCCCTCCTGCGGGTGGCCGGGCACGGATCCGGCTCGCCGCTGACCAACGTCGAGATCCGGCAGCTCGGCGGGGCACTGGCCGTACCGGATCCGTCGGGCGGAGTGCTCGACCACCTCGACGCCCGCTACGCCTACATGGGAGGGGGCGTGCCGTTCGCCCCCGTCACCCCGGAGGCGATCACCACGCACTGCGCGGCCGTACGCGCCGCGCTCACTCCGTGGGACACCGGCCGTACGACCCCGACCTTCGTGGAGCACTTCGAGCAGCCGCAGGGACACCTGACACCGGACCAGGTGCGGGCCCTCG
This sequence comes from Actinomadura sp. DC4, assembly GCF_030406325.1. Classification (GTDB taxonomy): domain Bacteria; phylum Actinomycetota; class Actinomycetes; order Streptosporangiales; family Streptosporangiaceae; genus Actinoallomurus. Next base: position 223,356 of record NZ_JAUEQY010000010.1, read on the forward strand.
ACCGGATCCGCGCGCGGGTCGACCCCGCCGGCCTCTTCGGCGGCGACATCGCCCCGGGCGCGTCCGCCCGTCAAACGAACGGAATGGAGTAGGCGATGGAGTACCCGTCCATTCAGGCGTCTTTCGCCGCGCAGGTGGAGCGGACGCCGGACGCGGTGGCCGTGATCTCGGGCGACGTCCGGTTGACCTACCGGGAGCTGGACGAGCGGGCCAACCGGCTCGCGCACCGGCTGCTCGGCCTGGGGATCGAGCCGGAGGCGCCGATCGCGATCCTCATGGAGCGGTCGGTCAACGTGGTCGTCGCGATCCTGGCCTCGGTCAAGGCCGGCGGCTGCTACCTGCCGCTGCACAGTGCTTACCCGGTCGAACGCATGCAGTGGATCATGGACCAGGCCAAGGCGCCCGTGCTGCTCGCCGACGACGCCGAGCGCGACCTGCCCAAGAGCGATCAGCTCGTCAACGTCGACACCGAACCGGCCGGCGCCCCGGCGCACGACCCCGGGGTCATCGTCCACCCGGACCACCTCGCGTACGTGATGTACACCTCGGGCTCGACGGGCCACCCGAAGGGCGTGGCGATCACCCATCGCGGCGTGCTGTCCCTCGCGCTGGACCGGTGCTGGGGCACCCGCCGCCACGAGAGGGTGCCGATGGTCGCCCCGCACGCCTTCGACGTCTCGACGTACGAGCTGTGGGTGCCGCTGCTGCACGGCGGACGCGTCGTCCTGGCGCCGCCCGGCGACCTGGAGATCGACACCCTGCACCGCCTCATCGTGGAGGAGGAGATCACCGGCCTGCACCTGACCGCCGGGCTCTTCCGCGTCGTGACCGAGGAGGCACCGGAGTTTCTGGCCGGGGTGCGCGAGGTGATGACCGGCGGGGACGTCGTCTCACCGGCCGCCGTACGCCGGGTGCTGGAGGCGTGCCCGGACCTCGTCGTGCGGGCCCTGTACGGGCCGACCGAGTCGACGCTGTTCACCACGCAGTCGGCCATCACGGCGCCGTACGAGGCGCGCCCGACCGTGCCGATCGGCCGCGCGATGGACGACGTCCGCACGCACGTCCTGGATGAGGAGCTCCGGCCGGTTCCCGACGGCGAGACCGGCGAGCTGTACATCGCCGGCGACCGCCTGGCGCGCGGCTACGTCGGCCGCGCCGACCTGACCGCCGAGCGCTTCGTCGCCGACCCGTTCGGCGAGCCCGGAGCGCGGATGTACCGCACCGGCGACCTCGTCCGCCAGACCTCCGACGGGCTGCTGGACTTCGCCGGCCGTACGGACGACCAGGTGAAGATCCGCGGATTCCGGGTGGAGCTGGCCGAGGTCGAGTCGGTGCTCATGGAACATCCGGGCCTGGCCGACATCGCCGTGCTGCCCCAGGACCTGGACTCGGGGGAGAAGGTGCTCACCGCGTACGTGGTGGCCGCCTCGGACGACCTGGACGTCGCGTCCCTGCGCGGCCACGCGTCGGCGGCGCTGCCGGACTACATGGTGCCGGCGGCGTTCGTCGTGCTGGACACCCTGCCGCTGACCCCCAACGGGAAGCTCGACCGCAAGGCGCTGCCCCGGCCCGACCTGCGGGCCCTGTCCTCGCACCGGCCGCCGCGCGACGCCACGGAGGAGAGGCTGTGCGGCCTCTTCGCGGAGGTGCTCGGCGTCGGCGAGGTGGGGATCGAGGACGACTTCTTCGAGCTGGGCGGCCAGTCGCTGCTGGCGATGCGGCTGATCCGGCGCATCCGCGCGACGTTCGGCGTCGCGCTGGCGGTCGAGACGCTGTTCGACAGCCCAACGGTGGCGGGCCTGGCCGGGCGGTTCGACGCCCCGGCCGCCGACCTGGGGGCCTGACGCGTGACCCAGCGCCGCCTGCCCCGCGCCGGCGAGCTCGCGCGGATCCTGCGCCCGCGCCCGCCGACGCTCGACGCCACCCGGCGCCGGCTCGCCCGCGCGCACACGATCGCCGACCTGCGCGCCGTCGCGCGGCGGCGGGTGCCGCGCGCGGTGTTCGACTACACCGACGGCGCGGCCGAGATGGAGGAGAGCCTGCGCCGGGCGCGGCAGGCGTACCGGAGGGTGGAGTTCCACCCCAACGTGCTGCGCGGGGTGTCCGGCGCCGACCCGGGGACCGACATCCTCGGGCGGCGCTCGGAACTCCCGTTCGCCCTGGCCCCCACCGGTCTGACCCGGATGATGCACCACGAGGGGGAGCGCGCCGTCGTACGGGTGGCGCAGCGGGCCGGCGTCCCGTACGCGCTGTCCACGATGGGCACCACCTCCATCGAGGACGTCGCGGCGGCCGGGCCGGAGGCGCGCAGGTGGTTCCAGCTCTACGTCTGGCGGGACCGTGCCGCGGGGCGCGACCTGATGGACCGGGCCCGCCGCGCCGGCTACGACACCCTCATCCTCACCGTGGACACGCCGGTCGCGGGCGCGCGGCTGCGCGACGCGCGCAACGGCCTGACCATCCCGCCGGCGCTCACGCTCCGGACGTTCCTCGACGGGGCGGCGCACCCGGCCTGGTGGTTCGACCTGTTCACCACCGAGCCGCTGAGGTACGCCTCGCTGAGTGCCGGGGGCGGCTCCGTGGCCGACCTCATCGACCACGTCTTCGACCCCGACCTCGGCCTCGCGGACCTGGCCTGGATACGGGAGTCGTGGCCCGGGCGGCTCGTCGTGAAGGGCGTCCAGAACGTCGGCGACGCGCGTGACGTGGTCAAGCACGGCGCCGACGCCCTGGTCCTTTCCAGCCATGGCGGCCGTCAGCTCGACCGGGCGCCGGTCCCGCTCGAACTCCTGCCCGCGGTGGCGGAGGCGGTACGCGGCGAGGCCGAGGTCTGGGTGGACACCGGGATCATGTCCGGCGCGGACATCGTGGCCGCGCTGGCGCGGGGCGCCGACGCCTGCCTGGTCGGCCGGGCCTACCTGTACGGGCTGATGGCCGGCGGGGAGCGCGGCGTCGCGCGGGCCGTCGACATCCTGCGGGCCGAGATCGTCCGGACCATGCAACTGCTCGGCGTACGGACGGTCGCGGAACTCACCCCGGAGCACGCGACGCTCCGGTGACGCCTTTTTTGCGCATCGTCGGAGAAGTACGCCGTTGTTCGCCGGGTTACCGTCGAATTCACATTGGAGGATCGTCGTGCGAGTCCTGTTCATTCCGTGTGCCCATAGATCGCATCTCTATCTGTCGGTTCCCATGGCCTGGGCGTTACGTGGCGCGGGCCACCAGGTGTTCGTCGCCAGCGTGCCCGATCCCGGCCTGACCACGGAGGATGTCACGAGCACCGGCCTGACCTCGGTGTCGGTCGGCGAGCCGGTGAACATCGGAGAAATGGCGCAGGAAGAGGCGTCGAAAATAGCGCCGGTCGTACCGCCCGCGACGGAACCCGGCCGCAAGACGGTGCAGGCGGATTACTCGAACTGCGATGTCCGGGTCGAGCTGGAGCAGATGGCGCGGATCTATCCGGTCGTGTTCAGCTCCAAGTCGATGGTGGACGAGCTCATCGCCTTCGCCGCCGAATGGCGGCCGGATCTCGTGGTCTGGGACCACCTGATGATGTTCGCCGGCCCGGCGGTCGCCAAGGCCTGCGGCGCGGCCAACGCGCGCCTCGTCTACTGCCCGGACTCGGTGGCGCAGCTGCGCATCGCGTACCGGGAGCGGTACGGGAGCCCGGACCCCATCGAGAAGGGGGTCCGCGACCGGTTCGCCGACTTCGGCCTTGACTTCGACCCCTCGATGACCGACGGCGACTTCACCATCAACACCATGCCGCCCTGGACGTGGCGGCCGGCCGGGCAGCACTACCTGAACGTACGGCCGATGTCGTTCAACGGCCCGTCCGCGGTGCCGAAGTGGCTGCACGAGCAGCCGGCGCGCCGCCGGATCTGCATCACGCTCGGGCTGACCTCGCGGGGCGTGCACTCCAACATCCCCTCGGTCGAGAACCTCTTCGCCGCGGTGGCCGGCCTCGACGTCGAGGTGATCGCCACGCTCGCGCCGGAGAGCGTCGCGGACCTGCCGGGCATCCCGGACAACGTGCGGGTGGTGGAGTTCGTCCCGATGAACACGCTGCTGGCGACCTGCTCGGCGATCCTGCACCACGGCGGCGCCGGCACGGTGTTCTCGGCGCTGGAGCACGGGATCCCGCAGATCATCCTGCCGAGCACGTTCGCGAACGAGAAGTTCTGGGGTCAGGTCGGCCATGCCGAGGGCCTGGAGAACCAGGGTGCCGGGATCTACGTGGACACCTCGCGTCCCGTGACCGCCGGGGAGCTGCGCGACCACCTGGTTCGGGCGCTGGACGACCCGTCGTACGCGCGGAACGCGGCCCGGCTCCGCACGGAGCTGCTGGAGATGCCCGCGCCGAACGACGTCATCCCCGCCCTGACCAGGCTGACCGCCGAACACCGCGCCGCCGCGTGAGACCAGGGAGATCAGGGAGATCAGGGAGATCAGGGAGATCAGGGAGATCAGGGAGATCAGGGAGATCAGGGAGATCAGGGAGATCAGGGAGATCAGCATGCCCGCAGACAAGATCGCCATCAACGTCTGGCTGAACGAGTATCCGTTCCCCGGCTTCCTCGACCCGCTGAAGGAGGCCGCCGCGACGTTCGGCGCCGCCCATCCCGAGTACGAGGTCAACATCCAGGGCCGCGACTTCCGTACGATGCCGACGCACGTCGCCCGGGGGATCGCCAAGGGCGAGACCCCGGATCTGGTCGAGTTCTTCTACACGAGCACCCAGCTCGCCCTGGACACGCTCGGGCGGGACGGCGAGCCGCTGTTCACCCCGATCGGGCCGGCCATCGGCGGCCGTACCGAGATCCTCGGCGAGCCCGTCCTGGTCGATGACGTGATCCCGGCCGCCCGCGACTTCTTCACCGGCGAGTCCGGGAGGATCGCCATGCCGCCGACCGCCTCGACGGTCCTGCTGTACGCCAACACCACGCTGCTCGCGTCGGCCGGCGTCACGTCGGTGCCGCGGACGTGGGCCGAGGTCGAGGCCGCCTGCCGCGCGGTGGCCCGGCTGGCCGGCGGCCCCGCGCACCGGATCGCCTGGCCGAACCACATGTGGATGTTCCTGCAGGCGATGGCCCAGCAGGGCGGCCGGCTCGTGGACCACGACAACGGCCGGTCCGGCCGCGCCGAGAAGATCTCGCTCGTGTCGGACGAGATGACCGCCTTCTTCACCTGGTGGCAGCGGCTCCACCGCGACGGCCACTTCTTCTACTCCGGGGAGCAGTCGGACTGGATGAGCTGCTTCAAGGCGTTCGGCGAACAGGGCCTGGCGTTCATCCTCAGCTCGTCGGTGGACGCCTCCCGGCTGATCCGCCAGGGCCGGGAGGCCGGCTTCACCGTCGAGGCGGCGCCGATGCCGTACAACGACGAGGTCCCGTACGCGGGCAACCTGATGGGCGGGGACGGCATGTGGCTGGCCGCCGGCCTCGACCCAGCCAGGCGTGATGGGGCGCTGGCCTTCATGCAGCACGTCATCAAGCCGGAGCACGCGGTGGAGTGGCACAAGTTCCAGGGCCGCCTGCCGATCACGCGGACGGCGGTGCGGCTGCTGGAGGAGGAGGGCTGGTTCACCGAACACCCGGAACGCCGCGTCGCGAGCGACCAGCTCGAGGCGAGCGCCGGCCTGCCGGGGACCCTCGGCCCGATCTTCGGGGAGTTCGCGGGCATCCAGAAGGAGATCACGTCGGCCATGCACGATGTCCTGACCGGCGACGCGGAGCCGGTGGCCCGGTTCACGCAGGCGAACACGGAAGCACAACAGCTCCTGGACGCCTACAACGCCCACTGTGCCGGGCCACCCCGCCGTTCCCCCGACAGCATGAAAGTCGCGTGGTGAGCCGCCGTGGAACCGGTTCTCCGACCCCGGGCCCTGGGCGGAGTGGGCGGAGTGGGTGCGCTGCCGGTGTAGGCTCAGACCGCGCGGTGGAGCAGTTCGGTAGCTCGTAGGGCTCATAACCCTGAGGTCGCCGGTTCAAATCCGGCTCGCGCCACTGGTTCGCGTGACGAGGCCCCTGCTCTCTCCGGTTCGCCGGGAGGGCGGGGGCCTTCGTCGTGCTGGTCAGAGCATGCCTTCGCCCGGACGGAGCGTCCCCGAACCGTCGTCGACCATCCGGAAGGTCACCTCCCGGCCGCGCTCGCGCGGGACCCAGCCGTGCTCCAGCGCTTCACGGATGATCTGTTCGACCAGCGCGGGCCCGATCACCGTGTCGTGGCCCACCTGCGCGACGATCCGCCGGCCACGCCCGGCGGCCCGTTCGACGGCGATCGCCGCCAACTCTTCGCCGCGGACCGCGGCCCAGCGAAAGCGCGTCCCGTCCACGACGAGGATCCCCGCCCATCTGATCCGGGCCCTCTTCGTGAAGGGCGTTCTTCCCCGGTCACGTCGGTAGATCCACTCGTTGAGAAACGCGAGCGCGATCCAGGGGAGGATGCCTTGGCGCATCGCCGAGAGCCACCCGACGCCCGTGGTCAGGGATGTGCCCAGCATGACCACCAGGCCCGCGAGAACGTACAGGCAAAGGCGCGCGGCGAAGAAGCGCATGACCCGGTCGAACGGCATGCGTGACATGACGAACCCCTCTTCCCCGGCGGCCCCGAACCAGAATGCCACCGGGGGAAGGGCGTGCGTGGTCGCGTGCCAGATCTCCCCATTCGCCCGAAGGTCCGGGGCCGTGCCCGGGCCTTCGGCGTAGGAGACCGTCAGGCGAGTTTCAGCGGGGACTCCGGGGCGGCCACCGCAGTGCGCAGCAGGCGGCTGAAGTGGCCTTCCATCGCGCTCATCGAGCTCTGGTCGAAGCGGTTCCGGCGGAACTGCAGGTGCCCGATCAGGTCGCCGTCCGGGTGCAGGTTCAGCGTCCAGAGCACGCCGTCCGGGACGTCGCAGCCGACCGGCTGGGAGATCAGGCGGCGGCGCAGCTCGTCGTAGCGCAGGTCGCCGACCAGCTCCCCGCCGAGCGCGAACGGGAACGGGAAGATCTGGAACACGCAGGGGGCGAGGTTCTCGTCCTCCGCGGGGTTCATCAGCTCCGGGGCCTCTTCGAGGATCTGCACGAACGGGATGTCGTGCGTGTAGCTCTCGACGCAGGTACGGCGCGTGCGCTCCAGCACGTCGAGGAAGGTCCGGCAGCCTCCGATGTCCGTACGGAGCGGCAGGAAGTTGAACATCGGGCCGACCGTGTCCTCGAACCGGTCGGCGTCGCGGCCGGGCGTGAACGTCGGCACGACGATGTCGGTGGCCCCGGTCATCTGGTTGATCATGAGTTCGAGGGCGCCGAGCACGACCATGAACGGGGTGCTGCGCGTCGCCTTGGCCAGGCGCCGGGCGGACGTGATGACGTCGGTGGTGACCAGGTGCCGGTGCACCGACGTGTACTTCGGCGCGCCGGTCGTCACCGGCCGGTCCGTGGGCAGGGCCCAGATCTGGGCGTCCCGCAGCTTCTCCCGCCAGTACTTGCGCGAGGCGCCGACCGCCGGCGTGTCCAGGTTCGCCCGCTGCCAGGTGGTGTACTCCCGGTACTGCCGCGGCTCCTCCAGCGGCTCGCCGAGCCCCTTGCGCCGGGCGTACAGGGCGGTGAGGTCGCGCATGATGACCCGCATCGACCAGCCGTCGGTGACGGTGTGGTGCGCCTGGAGGATGAGGAACGAGTCGTTCTCGTCGAACCGCGTGAGGACGGCCCGTACGTGCGGCTGCCGGTGGATGGCGAACGTCGTGGACTCGATCTCGATGGTGAGCTCTTCGGCCCGGCGGTCGCGGTCCTCCGGCGCGACGGGCAGGTCGCGGACGGTCAGCTCCGGCGGGCTCGGTGGCAGCACCTCCTGGTACTGCTCCTCGCCGTCGAGGACGATCTCGGTGCGCAGCATCTCGTGCCGCACGACCAGGTCGTCCAGCGCCGCGCGCAGCGTGTCGACGTCCACCGCCCCGGTGACGCGCCAGCCGTGGACCAGGTGGTTCCGGGGGCCGAACTGGCCGTCGGCGTCCCCCTCCTCGAACATGTAGGTGAAGTCCTGGTTGCAGGAGAACGGAATCCGGCTCACCAGTGCGTCCGGCGAATGCGTGGGCTGATGAACGACCATTGACTACAGACCTCCTTCGGGTACGAGACGTGCGTCAGCCACCCGTGCCGAACCGCAGCTGGGCGAGTTCGCGGAGCGCCATGGTGGGCAGCAGGACCGAGATTCCGGAATGGGTGTGGAACGTCGACATGTCGCGCCACACCCGCTCGATCCGCTGGCCGTGGCGGACCGAGCTCGAGCCGGCGGTGGGGAAGACGAACTCCTCGACCGCGCGCCAGCAGAGCTTGATCACGTGCCGGGCGACGCCGCTCAGCCGCAGGTCGTGCTCCCGCGTGAACGGGCCCCGCGCGCACAGCCCGGTCCACTGTTCCACGGCGCCGAACACCGCGGCCTCGGCGGTGGCGATCAGCGCGGTGGCCTCGCCGTACCAGTACTGGTAGTCGGGGTTCGAGGCCCGGCCGACGATCGGCGGCACCACGGTCGTACGGGTGCGCATCAGCTCCTCGTACGCGTCGAGCGCGCCCTTGGCCATGCCGACGGAGAGGGCGGCGACCTCGAGGTTCATGAAGCTGAGCGGGCCGCCGGCGTACTCCGGGTTGCCGTGCAGGCGCAGGCCCGGCGTGCCCCCGTCGACGGCGGCCCGGCTGGCGTGCGTCCGCTCGATCGTGAAGTGCGCGGGGATACGGCCGTTCTCCATGACGATGCTGTGCGAGCCGCTGCCGTTCAGGCCGAGCTGGCCGCCCCAGTCGTCCAGCCGCCGCCACTCGCTGCGCGGCGCGATGAACAGCATCGGCTCGGGCTCCCCGTTCCCGTCGGAGTCGACCATCGTGTGGCCCATGAAGTGTGTGGCGTACGGCGCGCCGGAGCCGTACTTCCACGTGCCGTTGAGCACCCAGTCCCCGTCGCCCGTACGCTCCGCGGTGCCGCTCGGCACGATCATCAGGGGGCAGAGGAACTCCCCGGAGCCAAAGATCTCGTCCTGGGTCCTCTCCTCGAAGAACGTCGCTGCGGCTTGCGCGTGCGCGGCGCCCAGGCAGTACATCCACCCGGTCGACGGGCAGCCCCGCGCGAGCGCCATCGAGACGCGCAGGAAGGTGCCGATCCCGTACTCGTAACCCCCGTACCGCCGGGGCACCAGGATCCGGTAGAGGCCGGCCGCGGCGAACTCCTCGTGGGTGTCCTGGGCGTAGAAGGTGCGTTCCTCCGTTTCGGCCTGGCGGTCGGTCAGCGTGGGCGCGATGGCCTCGGCCAGCGCGACGAGCTCCTCCGGGCTGCGATCGGGCGCGGCCGGGGACGGCCGGTGTTCCGCGGTGTTCGGTTCGGCTGCCATGCGCAGCTCCTCAGGGTCTCGGCTGGTCGGCGAACCGCGAACCCGTTCATCCCGGCTCGTGCCCCCCGAGCCGGGATGAACGGGGCGGGTGTCAGCGCAGCGTACGGACGAACGTCCGTACGTCGCCGACGAACAGCTCGGGCTGTTCCATCGCGGCGAAGTGGCCGCCGCGCTCGAACTCGCTCCAGTGCGTGAGCGTCGGCAGGAGCGGCTCGGCGAACGAGCGGACCGGCCGCACCGCGTCCTGCGGGAAGTTCGCCACGCCGACCGGCATGGCGAGCGGCCACGGACCGGCCCACGTACGGATGAACTCGGCGTCGAGGTGGCTGGACTCGTAGTAGAGCTGGGCGCTCGACCCGGCGCTGGCGTTGAGCCAGTAGATCGTGACGATGGTCAGCAGCTGGTCGCGGTCGACCGCGTCCTCGGGGGCCTTGTCCGAGTCGGTCCACTCCTTGTACTTCTCGGCGATCCAGGCGAGCTGCCCGACGGGTGAGTCGGTCAGCGCGTAGGACAGCGTCTGCGGGCGGGTCGACTGGAGCTTGCGCCAGCCGGAGCCGTCCTGCTCGAACCACATGGTGAACTGCAGCCGGCCCTGGTCGGCCTCGCTGAGGTCGGCGAAGGCCGCGGGGTCCTCCGGGGGGAAGGCCGCGAACATGTTGAGGTGCACGCCGATGACGTGCTCGGGGTCGGCCAGGGCGAGCTTCAGCGTGATCGGCATACCCCAGTCGCCGCCCTGCGCGACGTACCGGACGTAACCGAGCCGCTCCATGAGCTCCGCCCAGGCGCTCGCGACCCGGTCGGTGTTCCAGCCGGCCTCGGCCGGGGCACCGGAGTACCCGTAGCCGGGAATGGAGGGCACGACCACGTGGAAGGCATCGCGCGCCTCGCCGCCGTGCGCCGTGGGGTTGGTCAACGGCTCGATCACGTCGACGAACTCGGCGAACGAACCCGGCCAGCCGTGGGTCAGGATCAGCGGCGTGGCGTTCGGCTCCGGGGAGCGTACGTGCATGAAGTGCACGTCGACCCCGTCGATCTCGGTGAGGAACTGCGGGTAGCGGTTCAGCCGGTCCTCGGCCGCACGCCAGTCGAAGCCGTTCCGCCAGTAGTCGGCCAGCTCCCTGACATACCCCAGCGGGATGCCACGGTCCCAGCCGACGTCCGGAAGCTCGCCCGGCCAGCGGGTCGCGGCGATCCTCCGGTGCAGTTCGTCGATCTCAGCCTGCGGAGTCTCGATTCGGAAGGGACGCATGGGGCTGCCTTTCGGTCTCGGTCACCGGCGAGCCGTTCGGCTCCGGGGTGCTGGGGAACAGGGAGCGGCGCAGGACGCGGAGCGCCGTGCGGGGCTTCATCAGGGCCATCGGCCGGTCCACGAGGCCGGCCACCCGGATGAAGGCGTTGGTGAGCTCGGAGTCGTGGACGGCGGCCTTCTGGAGCTTTCCGACGTACGCGTTGGCGATACGGAGCTTCGGCGTCCGGTTCCCCTCGACGCCCGGGTAGGCGAGGTCCGCGCCGGCCGAGACGTCCCAGGGGTCGGCGATGTCGCGGGCGACGTCGGCGAAGTAGCGGCGTGCGTCGGGCCGTGGCCCGTTCGCCAGGTGCTTGCGCAGGGTGAGCGACTCCAGCGAGGCGACGGTCATCCCCTGGCCGTACACCGGGTTGAAGCTGCACACGGCGTCGCCCATCACGAGCAGCCCGCCGGGGAAGCGGGTCAGCCGCTCGTAGTGCCGCCACACGCTCGCGGGGAACTGGAAGGTCACCGCGTCGTCGAGCGGCTCGGCGTCGCGTACGGCGTTGTAGAGATCCGGGATCGGCAGCGACCGGGCGAACGCGTGGAAGCCGTCCGGGTCGGTCGGCGCGTGGTCGCCGCGGATGCCGATGAGCGAGAGCTCGACGCGGCTGCGGGAGGCCGGCAGCCGGTAGAGGATCCCGCCCCGCGGGTGTTCCGGCGTCGCCACCGGGATGATCGCCAGCTCGTCGCCGAAGGGGTCGGCCGGCAGGTCGTAGTGGCGGGTCGTGTAGGCCAGCCCGATCTTGATGCGTTCCTCTTCGGGGCGGTCGTACCCCATCTCCTCCAGCCAGGCCGGCGTGCGCGAACCGCGGCCGGTCGTGTCGATGACCAGGTCGGCGGAGACGACCTCCTCCGAGCCGTCCTCACGCCGGATCCGCGCGCCGGTGACCCGGCCGGCGTCCGGCGTGGTCTCCAGGCCGAGGATGTCGCACCGCTCCAGGAAGCTCACGTTGGCGATGGCCCGTGCCCGCTCCCGTACGTGGAACTCCAGGACCGGGCGGGTGGCGGGCACGCACATCAGCCCGGAGCGCGCCGACCGCAGCCGCTGTCCGTTGAAGTACCAGCGGATGTCGCCGTTGGCGTCTCCCGGGACCGTCCCGGCGGCGGTCAGGTCGTCGGTGAGCCCGGGGAACTGGGCCTCCATGATCTGGTGGCCCCGCGCCAGCAGGGCGTGGGCGTGGCGCCCGTGCGGGACGCCGCGCCGGTACCCCGTGACCCCGGTCAGCTCCTCACGGTCGATCAGCAGCACTTCCCGGAACACCTCCGACAGCACCCGGGCCGCGAGCATGCCGCCCATGCTCCCGCCGAGTACCACCGCGCGGTCTCCAACGAGGTCGCCCATCGCGGACACCTCCTCCAATCGTGAATGTCGGTCACGTCGCAGCGCGAGGTGGCCGCGACGGGCGGACCCTCGCCTACATGTAGAGGGTGTTGGGCTCCAGGCCGCACAGGATCCGGCCGTACAGCTCCAGGTTCGTGGCCGGGTGCAGGATCGCGTGCTGGTTGAGCGTCTGGACGTCGCGCTCGATGCGCTGCATCGGCACGGACTCATAGATCGAGGACGCTCCGCTGGCGTTGTTCAGGATGTCCACGGACTCCTTCGCCCGCTGGATCGTGTAGGACGCGTCGAGACGGATGCGGGCGCGGTCGCGCAGGGACCACGAGTCCCCGTTGGTGTTCCGGTAGTCCAGCTCGCCGGCGGCCCGGTGCGCGTGGAAGCGCGCCTCGTCCGCCTTCACCTCGGCCTCGGCGACCTCCAGGTGGGTGATGGGCGCCTCGCTCTGCTTCTCGTACGAGGTGTAGGTGATCTTCCGGTCGGGCAGCCGCTCGAAGAAGACGTCACGCGCCGCCTCGGCCAGGCCGAGCGCCGTGCCGATGGTCGACGTGCAGGCGGTCAGCAGCAGCGGCCCGCGGTAGACCGGGTTGTCGCGGTTGCGCTCGGAGGCGTACTGCTCGTGCAGCATGCCGCCCATGGGCTGGACGCGGTGGGCCGGGATGAACAGGTCCTGCGCGACGGTGGACACGCTGCCGCTGCCCCGGAGGCCGGCGGTGTGCCAGTCGTCGATGATCTGCAGGTCCGACATCGGCACCAGCGCCATGATCGGCGCCATCTGGCCGTCGGGCATGGGCGCGATCGCGACGAGCTCGTTCCACTGGCTGTGCAGGGAGCCGGTGTTGAAGGCCCACTTGCCGTTGACGACGTAGCCGCCGTCCGTGGGGGTGGCCATGCCGGTCGGGCTCAGCAGGCCGCAGACCCGGACGTCCGGCGTGGAGAACACCTCGTCCTGGACCTCGTCCGGGAAGAGGCCGACCAGCCAGTTGCAGATCGACCAGACCGCGGCGGTCCAGGCGGCCGAGGCGTCGCCGCGGCCGACCTGGGTGAGCACGTCGACGAGCGTGCGCATGTCGGCCTCGTAGCCGCCGTAGCGCGCGGGCACCCGAAGCTTGAAGATGCCGGCGTCGGCCATCGCCTCGATCGACTCTTCGTGCAGGCGCCGGTTCTCCTCGGCCCAGGGCGCCTTCTCCTGGAGATGCGGGACCAGGTCCGCCGCGCGGCGGACGAGTTCCGGCTTGGACGGGGCATCAATGATTTCGGTCATGGCTTCCCTCGAGAGATGAACGCGGTCACTTGGGGCTGTTCTGGTACGTGGCCAGGCTCCACTCGCCGTCGCGCTTGACGACCACCCAGGAGGCGCGGATGGTGTCCTCGGGCGCGAGCTCCGTGGCGCCGGCCGCGATCACGCCGCCCTCGGTGACCATGACCGCGGACTCGTCGCTCAGGAACTGCAGCTCCAGCGGAGAGCCGGTGACCGAGGTGTCCTTGTACGGCCCGGCGAACGCCTGGCTCATGAAGGCGCGGATGTCCTTCCGGCCCTTCTGGTAGACACCCGGAAGGATCATGGTTCCGTCCTCGACGAAGAGCCGGGAGAAAGCGTCGGCGTCGTGCTCGGCCCACGCCGCGACGAGGCGTCCGGGGAGGGCCGCTATGGCGGCCATCTCCGCGTCGGCGGGGGCTTTTGCCTTGGTGGCCATGCGCGTTTCCTCACTGTAGGGAATGACAATTCGGTGACGCTCCGGACGAGGGTCGCATCCGGCTTCGCCGGGTCGCATCTCCCAAACTGCGACCACGGTGCGCGGGCGCCCTCACCGAGTGCCCCCGGTTGGACTCGAACCAACACCTGAACCCTTTTAAGGGGCTTGCCTCTGCCACTGGGCCACGGGGGCACGATAAGGATTTACTCGAATTCACTTACGGCAGCGTGACATCGGCATCGCCGACGATGCATCTCCGAGATTGTGCGGCCGATCGGCGCGGCTCTCAGCACGGCAGGAGAAGTATTCACCGCGCGCGCGAGGGAGTATTCATGACCGAGGTGATTCATGTACATCATTGGGAACGGCCTCATCGCCCGAGCCCTGCGGCCGTTACGCGACCGGCACTCCGGCGTGACCGTGCTCGCGGCGGGCCTGCCGGGCCACCATCTGCCCGAGTCCGAGAACGCCCGCGAGGCGGCGCTGGTCCGGGAGACGATCGCGCGCTGCCGCGCGGGCGGGCATCAGCTGGTGTTCTTCTCCACGACCAGCATGTACGGCGGTCCGGGTAACAACGGCCGTGAGGACGAACCGGTCATTCCCTCCACCGCGTACGGGCGGCACAAGTTCGACCTGGAGACGCTGATCCGCGACGAGGGAGTCGACCACCTGATCCTGCGGCTGACCCAGGTGGTCGGCCCGGAAGAGCCCGACTTCCGGCTGTTACCGACGTTGATGAAACAGCTCGCGACGGGCGGCATCCAGGTTCATCGCCACGCGCGCCGCGACCTGCTCTACATCGACGATTTCGTCACGGTCGTCGACGGGCTTCTCAGCACCCGGCCGATGAATGAGGTGGTGAACGTCGCCTCGGGCGAATGCGTGCCGGTCGGGCAGATCATCGACCATCTGGCGGAACGCCTCGGCATCACCGCCGAACGGCAGGTTGTCGACGACGGAATCGCCTACTGTTCATCGATCGCGAAACTACGGGCGACCGTTCCCGAGGTCGCCGGAATCGATTTCTCGCCGGGTTACTACAAACGCGTCATCGACCGCTATCTGAAGGACGGCCGATAATGTCCACTTATCTCGCCGGCAACACGCCCTGGCCGCTGAGCGTCCCGGTCACCCCGGAGGGCCGCCGGCTGCTCGATCTGGTCGCCGGGCAGCTGCCGGAGATCGCGGCCTCCGCCGCCGACAACGACCGCGACGGGACCTTTCCCTACGCCACGTTCGAGCGCTTCCGTGACAGCGGAGTGATGGGCGCGACGGTCCCCGCCGAGCTCGGGGGCCTCGGCGTCAGCCGCCTCTACGACGTCGCCGCCGCGCTGCTCGCCGTCTCGACCGCCGACGCCTCCACGGCACTGGCGCTCCACATGCAGTTCAGCCGCGGCCTGACCCTCACTTACGAATGGCGGCACGCCGAACCCGGCGCCCAGGTCCTCGCCGAGGGGCTCATGCGGGAGATGGGCGCGGGCAAGGCCGCGGTCTGCGGGGCGGCCAAGGACCACCCGTCCTCCACGACCACGCTCGTCCCCGACGGCACCGGCGACTGGATCCTGTCGGGCCGCAAGACGCTCGTCAGTATGGCCCCGATCGGGACGCACTTCGTCGCGCACGCCTCCGCGCTCACCGGGGCGCGGACACCGCGGCTCGCGGCCCCGATCGTGCCGCGCGACACCCCCGGCGTCACCGTGCTGGACAACTGGCAGGGGCTCGGCATGCGCGCCTCGGGCACCGTCGACGTCATCTTCGACGAGTGTCACGTGCCCGACCGCAACGTCTTCGTCCGCGATCCCGTCGGCGCGCGCAACGACGCCGTCCTCGCCGGTCAGACCGTGAGCTCCATCACCATGCTCGGCATCTACCTGGGCATCGCCCAGGCCGCGCGTGACTCCACCGTCGAGACGCTCAGGGGAAAGTCCGGCGAGCCGCCGGCCGGCGCCCGAACGCTCATCTCCCACATCGACGCCAACCTCTACACGCTGCACGCCACCGTCGCCGCCGCGCTCACCAACGCCGACACCTACTCGGCCGACCTGTCCGGCGACATGGACGAGCGCGGCCGGCGGATGATGCTGCCCTACCAGTACGCCAAGCTCACGATCAACGAGCTGGCGCCGGCCATCGTCAACGACTGCCTCGCCGTCACCGGCAGCCGGGCGTACGCCACCACCCACGACCTGTCCCGCCTCTACCGCGACGTACGGGCCGGGACCTTCATGCAGCCCTACACCTACAGCGACGCCGTCAACTTCCTCAGCGCGCAGACGCTCGGCCTCGACCAGGACAACAACTACATGAGCGTCCGAGCCGCGAAGTCCGCCCCGACGACCTGACCTCAAGGAGGGCACATTCGTGAGTGCCGGCATCGACACGACGAGCATTCTCGAGGCACTGATCCCCGCCGTGCCGGGCGCGCTTCCGGACAGGGTGCGCGAGATCGGCCTCCCTCTGACCGCGGCGGCGCTCGTCGACGAGCTCGTCCACCGCTGTGACCCGCCCGCGCGGAGCGGCGGCGTCGACATCCACCTGCGGGTCACCTCCGGCCCGGAGTCCGCCGACTACGTCGTGGCGTTCGGCGATGAGACGGTCGCGGCCGAGCCCGGCGTCCCCGAGGAGCCGTGGGCGCGGGTGGAGTTCACCGCGGAGAACCTCGCCAAGGCGCTGTTCGGCCGTCCCGGTCCGATCAACACCGGCGCCTGGCGGCACGAGGCGCTGCAGCTCATCGGCCCGGACACCCCGCCCGGGGAGATCCCGGAGCTGCTGAAGGTGCAGGAGGGCGCGATGCGCGCGAACGACGCGCTGCTCGCCGCCTGCAGCCCGCACCGGCCGAGCCTGAACGAGCTCGCGAGCCGCTTCGGGACCGACAAGTGGGGCTCGGTGCACTGGTACACCCCGTACTACGAGCGCCACTTCTCCGCGTTCGCGGACGAGGAGGTACGGGTGCTGGAGATCGGCATCGGCGGCTACCACGACCTGGAGTCGGGCGGCTCCTCGCTGCGGATGTGGCAGCGGTTCTTCCGCCGCGGGATCGTCCACGGCCTGGACGTGTACGAGAAGCGCCTCGACACCCCGCGGGTCCGTACGATCCAGGGCGACCAGTCGGACCGGGACTTCCTGCGGAGGATGAGCGAGGAGCACGGGCCGTTCGACATCGTCGTGGACGACGGCAGCCACTTCAACCGGGACGTGCTCGCGTCCTTCGACGCGCTGTTCCCGCTGCTGAAGGAGGGCGGTATCTACGCGATCGAGGACCTGCAGACCGCGTACTGGCCGAGCTGGGGCGGGGACGATCGGGACACGGCCGCGCCCACGACCTCGATCGGGTTCTTGAAGAAGCTCATCGACGGGCTGTACCACCGGGAGTACGAGGCCGGAAAGCCGTCCTACCTGGACGAGAACGTCATGGGGCTGTACTTCTACCACAACCTCGCGTTCGTGCTGAAGGGCGCGAACAACGAGTGCGGCGCGCCGGCCGTGGTGCGCGAGACGCCTCCGGACTACATCCCCGGCGGCGAGGAGGAATAGCGCGAGGCCCTGGGGCGCGCCGCCCCAGGGCCTCGAATCCTCATGCCCCCGTGTCCGAGGCCCACGAAGGGCTCATCGCACGACGCGGAGCTGGATGTTCGTCGCGCTGGGCACCTCGGCGACCCGCATCGTCTCCAATCGCACGTTGCGGCCGCCCGGGTGGTCGAACAGCCGGATGCCGTCGCCGAGCAGAACCGGCGCGACGGACACGAAGATCTCGTCGAGCTCGCCCGCCTCGAGGCACTGCCGCGCGATGGACGCGCCGAGGACGCCGACGTACTTGTCGCCCACGGCGGCCTTGGCCGCGCTGATCGCCGCGCCGAGGTCGTCGAGGAACGTGACGCCCGGCCCCTGGTCGGCCGGGACGTGGTGGGTCACCACGAACTGCGGGCCGTCCCAGCCACCGCCGTACGGCTCACCCTGGTGCTCGGTGCCCTTGTACGGGTCGTCACCACCGAAGGTGTTGTTGCCGACGAGCAGCGCGCCGGTCTGCTCCATGATCTCGTCCACCGTCGGGTTGGGGCCCAGGTGGTCCGCCAGCCAGGACATATCTCCGTCTGGGCCGGCGATGAAGCCGTCCAGCGACATGGTGCACTGATATTGCAGCTTGGCCATGGCCTACCTCCGTTGCGAGTCGTTCGGCTGCCTCCTGTTGAGACGGCGAGCCGCGGCAAAACTCATCGGTGGGCGGATGGCAACGTCAGGGGCAGGTCGAACGCGGGGAACAGCTCCGGCTCGTGGAAGGCGGTGGCGTCCACGATGTGCTCGCCCTCGATGCGCATCACCGAGATCGCGAAGGCGCGGTAGGCGGACTCGCCGGGACGGCGTACGTAGGTCGCCACCGAGGGCTGCCGGTTGGCGCCGGTCTCCACCATGCGGAACTCGCCGACGTAGTCCGGCGAGCGGGGGTTCCAGCTCTCGGCGAGCGCCGCGACGACCGCGTCGCGGCCCTGGAACCACACCGGGAAGGGCGGCATCATCGAGCGGACCTCCTCGGCCAGGAGGCCGGCCACGGCGGTGAGGTCGGCGCGCTCGACCGCGGCCATGTAGCGCCGCAGCACCGCGCGCTCCTGCTCGGTCGGCTCCTCCGCCGGCGCCCACTCCATGCGGCGTTCGGGCAGGTGCTCGCGCAGCGTCGCCCGTGCCCGCTGCGACGCGCTGTTCACCGAGGCGACGCTGCCCTCCAGCAGCTCGGCGGTCTGCTTCGCCGGCCAGCCGAGCACGTCGCGCAGGATCAGCACGGCCCGCTGGCGCGGCGGCAGGTGCTGGATCGCGGCCAGGAACGCCAGCTCGATCGTCTCCCGTGCCACCACCACGGCGTCCGGCTCGGCCTCGGCCGACTCGGCCGGCTCCCAGAGGCGGTCGGGGAACGGCTGCAGCCATGCGACGTCTCCGCGGGGCGGCCGCGCGGTGGTCGAGTCGGCCGGTGGCGCGACGCTGTGCGGGAGGACGCGGTGCGCCCGGCCGTCGAGGGCGTCGAGGCAGGCGTTGGTCGCGATGCGGTAGAGCCAGGCGCGCAGCGTGGAGCGGCCCTCGAAGCCCGCGATGTTCTTCCAGGCGCGCAGGAACGTCTCCTGCACCAGGTCCTCCGACTCGTCGAACGAGCCGAGCATCCGGTAGCAGTGCACCCGCAACTCTGCGCGGTGATGCTCGACGAGCTCCGCGAACGCGGACTCGTCGCCCGCTCGGGCCGCGGCTACGAGGACATCATCAACCGCGCTCAAGAGCCGCCTCCGCTTGCGCATCGACCATCAGGTCCTGCCAGGAATGCTACGACAGACCGGGTCGCCTGGGCAGCGCCGTGACCGCCCCGGTCCGGTAACGCATTTCAGCGGATGCCTCGTACGGCGGCGGATGTGACGATCTGCTCGTGGGATATGTCCGAATCCCCATGACATTCCCCCCACGCCGTACTGCTGCGGCCGAGAAGGAAAGGCGGTCCGATGACGGTCCACACGCTGCTGAAGCCCCGCCACGACGGCGCGTTACCCGGGCGGGTCTCCGCCTCGGCCGCCGCGGTCGACGAGGGCGCCGGCACGCTCACCGAGGACTTCGCCGGCTGGCTCGCCGAGCAGGGCCGCGCGGCGCGGTTCCGGGTGGACCGCATCCCGTTCGCCGAGCTCGACGGCTGGTCGTTCGACTCCGAGACGGGCAACCTCGCCCACCGCAGCGGCCGGTTCTTCACCGTCGAGGGCCTGGACGTCGTCGCCGACGGGCCGCGGCCGCGCGCCTGGCAGCAGCCGATCATGGTGCAGCCGGAGGTCGCCATCCTCGGCGTCGTGGCCAAGGAGTTCGACGGCGTGCTGCATTTCCTCATGCAGGCGAAAATGGAGCCCGGAAATCCGGGTCTGATCCAGATATCGCCGACCGTACAGGCCACGCCCAGCAATTACACCCGGGTGCACAAAGGCGCCGACGTCAACTACATCGACTATTTCATCGAGCCCGGCCGCGGCCGGATCCTCGTCGACGTGCTGCAGTCCGAGGTGGGTTCCCGGTTCCACCACAAGGCCAACCGCAACATGATCGTCGAGGTCACCGGGGACGTGCCGCTGCGGGACCAGTTCTGCTGGCTCACGGCCGGCCAGATCGGCGCGTTCCTGCGGCGCGACAACGTCATGAACATGGACAGCCGGTCCATCTTCTCCTGCGTCCCGATGGCGAGCCCGTGGGCGCACGCGCTCCACTCGGACACGGACCTGCTGTCCTGGTTCACCGGCGTACGGTCCCGGCGGCACGTCCGCGCCACCCGCATCCCGCTGGCCAAGGTCTCGGACTGGGCGCGCGGCGAATGGTCGATCGAGCACGCCGACGAGCGCTACTTCCGCATCGCTGCGGTGGAGGTGGAGGCCGGAAACCGCGAGGTCACCCACTGGTCGCAGCCGCTCTGCGAGCCGATCGGGCTCGGCGTCAGCGCGTTCGTCGCGTGCCGGTTCGAGGGGGTCCCGCACCTGCTGGCGCACGCCCGCCCGGAGGCGGGCTTCCTGGACACCGTGGAGTTCGGGCCGACCGTGCAGTACACGCCGGAGGAGTACGCCGGCCTGCCCGACACCTCCCGCCCGCTCTTCGCCGACCTGGTGCGCGACGCGCCGCCGTCGCGTATCCGCTACGACGCGGTGCTCGCGGAGGAGGGCGGGCGGCTCCTCAACGCGGAGAGCCGCTACCGGATCGTCGAGATCGACGAGACCGAGGTGCCCTCGCCGCCGCCCCCGGACTACCAGTGGGTCACGCCCGGCCAGCTGTCCTCGCTCGTCCGGCACGGCCACTACGTCAACGTCCAGGCCCGCAGCCTGCTCGCGGCCTTCACCACCGGGGCCGTGGACTTCTGACCTGAAACGCCACATTCACTTGGTGCCGCATTGGAGGTCGTACGTGCCTACTCGCGTATGGGACTATCTGCCAGAGTACGAAAAGGAACGCGCCGACATCCTCGACGCGGTCGAGACGGTCATGGAGTCCGGGCAGCTCATTCTCGGCAAGAGCGTGCGCGGTTTCGAGGAGGAGTTCGCGGCCTATCACGGGCTGCCCCACTGCACCGGCGTCGACAACGGCACCAACGCGGTGAAGCTCGCCCTCCAGGCCCTCGGGGTCGGCCCCGGCGACGAAGTGATCACCGTCTCGAACACCGCGGCGCCGACCGTGCTCGCCATCGACGGCTGCGGCGCGACGCCGGTGTTCGTGGACGTCCGCGAGGAAGACTTCCTGATGGACACCGGCCAGGTGGCGGCCGCGATCACCGGGCGCACCAAGGCCATCGTCCCGGTGCACCTGTTCGGCCAGTGCGTCGACATGGCGCCGATCAAGCGCCTCGCCGCCGAGCACGGCCTGGTCGTCATGGAGGACTGCGCCCAGGCGCACGGCGCGCGCCACCACGGCGAACTGGCCGGGACCATGGCCGACGCGGGCGCCTTCTCCTTCTATCCCACGAAGGTGCTCGGAGCGTACGGCGACGCCGGCGCGGTCATCACCCGCGACGAGACGACGCAGGAGAACCTCCAGCGGCTGCACTACTACGGCATGGAGAAGGTCTACTACGTCGTGCGGACCCCCGGGCACAACGCCCGGCTCGACGAGTTACACGCCGAGATCCTGCGCCGTAAGCTGGGCCGGCTCGACGAGTACATCGCCGGCCGCCGCGCGGTGGCCGAGCACTACGTGGACGGCCTCGGCGACCTGGCCGGCTCCCACGGCCTCCTCCTGCCGCGCACCGCCCCGGGCAACGAGCACGTGTACTACATCTACGTCGTCCGCCACCCGCAGCGGGACGCGATCCTCGAGCGGCTCAAGGACTTCGACATCCACCTGAACATCAGCTACCCGTGGCCGGTGCACACGATGACCGGCTTCCAGCACCTGGGGCTCGGGAAGGGCACGCTGCCCGTCACCGAGCGGCTCGCCGACGAGATCTTCTCGCTGCCGATGTACCCCTCGCTGCCGCGGGAGCTGCAGGACCACGTCATCAGCTCCGTACGCAAGGTAGTGACGTCCCTCTGACCGGCCGTCCCGACTAGGAGAATCGCTGTGACTGATCGAGTTGGCCCCGCGCAGGAGGAAAAGGGCCGGTGCCGGGTGTGCGGCGGCGCCGTACACGAGTTCCTGGACCTCGGCCGGAACCCGCTGTCCGACAACTTCCTGACCGCCGAGAACCTCGGTGATGAGTTCTTCTTCCGGCTCTCCGTCGGATTCTGTGAGTCGTGCACGATGGTGCAGCTCGGCGAGGTGCCGCCGAGGGAGCGGATGTTCCACGACGACTACCCGTACTACTCCTCCGGCTCCTCGGTGATGCGCAAGCACTTCGAGCAGACCGCACGGGAGTTCCTGGAGACCGAGGCCACCGGGGACGACCCCTTCATCGTCGAGATCGGCTGCAACGACGGGGTCCTGCTCAAGACCGTCCACGACGCGGGCGTACGGCACCTCGGCTTCGAGCCCTCCGGCAAGGTCGCCGAGGTGGCGCGGGGCAAGGGCGTACGGGTGACGGGGGACTTCTTCGAGGAGGCCACCGCCGTGGCCGTCCGCGCGGCCGACGGCCCGGCCGACGTCATCTTCGCGGCCAACACGATCTGCCACATCCCGTACATGGGCTCCATCCTCAAGGGGGTGGACGCGCTGCTCGGGCCCGGTGGCGTCTTCGTGTTCGAGGACCCGTACCTCGGTGAGATCGTCTCCAAGACCTCCTTCGACCAGATCTACGACGAGCACTGCTTCCTGTTCTCCGCACACTCGGTGGCGGAGATGGCGCGGCGGCACGGGTTCGCGCTGGTCGACGTCAGGCGGCTGGAGGTGCACGGGGGCGAGATCCGGTACACGCTCGCGCGGGCCGGCGAACGCGAGCCCACCGCGGACGTGGCGGCGCTGCTCGCCGAGGAGGACGAGCGCGGTCTCACCGACCCGGCGACGCTGAAGGGCTTCGCCGCGAAGGTCGTCGAGATCAAGGACACCCTGGTCACGCTGCTGCGCCGGCTGAAGGACGAGGGCCGTACGGTCGTCGCCTACGGCGCGACGGCCAAGAGCGCCACCGTGACGAACTTCTGCGGCATCGGCCCCGACCTGGTCTCCTTCGTCTGCGACACGACGCCGGCCAAACAGGACCGGCTCTCGCCGGGCGCGCACATCCCCGTACGTCCCGCCTCGGCGTTCTCCGACCCGTACCCGGATTACGCGCTGCTGTTCGCCTGGAACCACGCCGAGGAGATCATGGCGAAGGAGCAGGACTTCCGCCGGTCCGGCGGGCGCTGGATCCTCTACGTGCCGAAAGTCCGCGTGGTCTGAGTCAGAAAACCACCACAGAGGGAACCTGCATGAAATTCTTATTGGACGGCGGAAAACCGAGCGTTGCCGTCGTGGGCTTCGGCTACGTGGGATCGACGGTGGCCGCGGTGCTGACCGACTGCGGGCTGAGCGTGACCGGAATCGACACCGACGAGCGCCTGATCCAGGAGATGCAGACCGACTACTGCCGGTTCAACGAGCCGGGGCTCGCGGAGATGCTGCGCGACGCGCGCCGGGACGGGCGACTCGAGCTCACCACCCGGTACGAGGCGACGCGGCAGGCCGACGTCATCATCATCACGGTCGGCACGCCCGTGGACGCGAACCGGTCGCTCGTGACGCGCTACCTGGAGTCGGTCTGCGACTCGCTGGCCCCGCTGCTCCGGCAGGGTCAGCTGATCATCCTCAAGAGCACGGTCGCGCCGGGGGCCACGAACGGACTCGTCCGGGAGCTCCTGGAGAGGGGCGGACTCCGGCAGGGCCGCGACTTCGGGCTGGCCTTCTGCCCCGAGCGTCTCGCCGAGGGTGCGGCGATCAGCCAGTTCCGCGCCCTGCCGATCGTGGTCGGCGGCTGTGACGACGAGAGCGCCGACGCGGCCCGCAGGTTCTGGACCGGCGCGCTGGGCGTCGACGTGGACGTCTTCGCGCGGCCCGAGGTCGCCGAGCTGATCAAGCTCGCCGACAACTCCTGGATCGACGCCAACATCGCGCTGGGCAACGAGCTCGCCGCGCTGTGCGGGGCGCTCGGCGTGGACGTGCTCGACGTGATCTCCGGCGCGAACTCGCTGCCGAAGGGCGACAGCCACGTCAACATCCTGCTGCCCAGCGTCGGGGTCGGCGGCTCCTGCCTGACGAAGGATCCGTGGATCCTGTGGAACCTCGCCCAGGAGCACGGCGTGCGCATGCGTCTCGTGGAGACCGCGCGCCAGGTGAACGACACGATGCCCGCCTACACCCACGGCCTGATCCGCGCCGGCCTGGCCGACCTGGGAAAGGACCCGGCGACGGCGAAGGTGGCCGTGCTCGGGCTCGCGTACAAGAACAACACCAACGACCTGCGCCACACGCCCGTACGGCCGGTGGTCGAGGCGCTGCGGGCCGACGGTGCCCAGATCTCGATCTACGACCCGCTGATCGCGGCGAACGAGGCGGAGGCGGAGTTCGGGGTGAAGCCGTCGCCGAGCCTGGAGGACGCGGTCCGCGACTGTGACTGCGTCGCGGTCCTGGCCGGCCACGAGGCCTTCGAGGGGCTCGACTTCACCGACCTCGCGCGGCGGGTGTCGATGCCGTGCCTGATCGTCGACGGCCGCGCCTACTACTCCAAGGAGACGATCAGGTCGCTCCAGGAGACCGGCTTCACCTACCGAGGCATTGGACGCTGACGATGACACGCGTACTCGTGACCGGCGGCTGCGGCTTTCTCGGCGGACATCTCGTCGAACACCTGGCGAGCACAGGGCAGGAGGTGACGGTCTTCGACGCGGCGCCGCCGCCCCCGGGCGCGCCGGGCTCGGTCCGCTACGTCCAGGGCGACATCAGAGACGAGAACGCCCTGGCCAGGGCGGTGGACGGGCGCGACGACGTCATCTACCACCTGTCCGCGGTCGTCGGCGTGGACCAGTACCTCAGCCGGCCCGCCGATGTCGTGGAGATCAACCTGCTCGGCACGCTCAACGTGCTCCGCCAGGCGCGGGAGAACGGCAACCGGGTGATCGTCGCCAGCACCAGCGAGGTGTACGGCAAGAACCCCGACCCGCCCTGGCACGAGGACGCCGACCGTGTCCTCGGCAGCACCTCGGTGGACCGCTGGTCCTACTCCACGAGCAAGGCGCTGGCCGACCATCTCACCTTCGGCTACATCCGGCAGTACGGGGTGAACGCCACGATCCTGCGTTACTTCAACGTCTACGGCCCTCGTCAGCGCGCCGCGTACGTCGTGAGCCGGAGCGTGCACCGGGCGCTGCGCGGCATCTCGCCCGAGCTGTACGACGGCGGGAGCCAGACGCGGTGCTTCACCTACGTCGACGACGCGATCCGCGGCACGGTCACGGCCGCGAACTCCCCGAAGGCCGAGGGCGAGTGCTTCAACATCGGCAGTGACCGGGAGACCACGGTCGCCGAGGTGATCCAGACCATCTGCGAGCTCACGGGCGTCTCCGTGCCGGACGCGCCGTTCGACACGGCCAGCCGGCTCGGCAGCCGCTACCAGGACATCGGGCGGCGCGTGCCGGACGTGCGCAAGGCCCGCGACGTGCTCGGCGTGACCTGCGGCACGTCGCTGCGCGAGGGCCTGCGGCGGACCATCGAGTGGGCGCGGCAGGACCCGGCGTGGCTGGCGGCCACCGCCGGGTGACGCCGCACGAGACCGGCCGCCGCGGTGCGTACCCCGCGGCGGCCGGTCTCCGTCGTGGGCTCAGGCGGCCTGCCACTGCGGCACGTCGGTGCACTCGACGATCGCGCACGACCAGAAGAAGCCGTAGCCGATGCCCAGCAGCATCACGCGGTCGCCCGGCGCGACCTTGCCGTGCTCGATCAGGAAGTTCAGCCCGGTGAGCTGGTCCGCCGTGCCGACGTGGCCGGTCGTACGGCCCAGCTCCCACGCGGTCGCGTCCACGTCGAGCCCCAGCGGCTTGAGGTACGCCGCCTGCAGCAGGCCGCGGCCGACGTTGGGGAAGATGAACTTGCTGACCTCGTCCTTGTCCAGCCCGGCCTCCTCCAGCACGCCGTTGACCGCGTCGGCCAGGCCGATGCTGGTGCGCTCGATCACGTAGTCGTTGCCGACGTCGCCGAGGTAGGCCATGCGCCGCGCCTGGTTGTCGACGGCCGTGCCGCCGGTGGGGCTGACCAGGTTGAACGGGTCCTCTCCCCGGTTCATCGGCTCCAGGGAGGTGTCCACGACGGTGCGGACGGCGAGCAGCCGGCCGAAGCCCTGGTCCTTCGACAGCACGATCGCGCCGGCGCCGTCGCCGTACACGATCGAGGCGCCCTCGCTGTGCCAGCGGTCGAAGCCCGGCGGGTGGAAGCGGTCCGCGACCGTCATCAGCGCGGCGCGGCGCGCGGGGTCGGCGGCGAGGTAGCTCGCCGCGACCTCCAGGCCGCCGACCGATCCGGAGCACATCTGGCTGACGTCGATCGCCAGGGCGTGGTGGTTGTCGCCGCCGAGCAGCGCGCGGTGGATGTACGGCGCCGAGGACCAGAAGTCCAGGCCCTGGAACCACATCGAGGCGTGGAGCAGCAGCGCCACGTCATTCGGGGCCACGCCCGAACGCGCCATCGCGAGGCTCCCGGCGCGCGTCGCCATCAGCGGCGGCGCGTCCTCCTCGCCCGCCACCGCGGCCGACTCGTAGGCGCTGGCGGCCTGCTCCTCCGGGTCATACCCCCGGCTCTCGCCGATCGGCTCCCGTGGCGGCAGCCAACTGGCCACGCCCGCGACATACATGTCGCTGAACCGCATTCTGGACCTCCCACAGGCAGAACGGCTTGACGGTGAACATATCCATGATGGGGAGGCCCGCCAATTACCGCATCTCTTATATTGCGCGTTCCATTCTGTGTCGCGAAGCTATTATGAGAGCGTTCACGACCAATTTGTTCGCGCCATTCAATTGGGGTTGTCATATGGAGACCGGCCCGCAGGGCGAACTCATCTCCGGCGGTCACCTCGTCGCCAAGGCGCTCAAGGCCGAGGGCGTCGACGTGATCTACACGCTGTGCGGCGGCCACATCATCGACATCTACGACGGGTGCGTCGACGAGGGGATCAAGGTCATCGACGTACGGCACGAGCAGGTCGCCGCGCACGCGGCCGACGGTCACGCTCGCGTGACCGGGCGCCCCGGCTGCGCGGTCGTGACCGCGGGCCCGGGCACCACCGACGCGGTCACCGGCGTGGCCAACGCGCTGCGGGCGGAGAGCCCGATGCTGCTGATCGGCGGGCAGGGCGCGCTCGGCCAGCACAAGATGGGGTCGCTGCAGGACCTGCCGCACGTCGACCTGATGACGCCGATCACGAAGTTCGCCGCCTCCGTCCCGGCCACCTCACGGGTGGCGGACCTGGTGTCGATGGCCTTCCGCGAGTGCTACCACGGCGCGCCCGGCCCGTCGTTCCTGGAGATCCCCCGCGACGTGCTCGACGCCAAGGTGCCGGTCGAGTCGGCCCGCGTGCCCCAGCGCTACCGCGCCTCGACCCGTACGGCGGGCGACCCGTCCGATGTCGAACGGCTCGCCGACCTGCTGGTCCACGCCTCGCGGCCCTGCGTCCTGCTCGGCGGCCAGGTGTGGACCTGCCGCGCGACCGACGCGGCCCGCGAGCTCGTCGCGGCGCTGAACGTCCCCGCGTACATGAACGGCGCCGGGCGCGGCACACTGCCGCCCGGCGACCCGCACCACTTCCAGCTCTCGCGGCGGCACGCGTTCGCGAGCGCGGACCTCATCGTGATCGTCGGAACGCCCTTCGACTTCCGCATGGGGTACGGCCGCCGGCTCTCCCCCGACGCCACGGTCGTCCAGATCGACCTCGACTACCGCACGGTCGGCAAGAACCGCGACGTCGACCTCGGCATCGTCGGCGACGCCGGGCTGGTCCTGTCGGCCGTCACGCAGGCCGCCTCGGGCCGTACGGACAACGGCGCCGCCCGCCGTAAGGCCTGGCTGGATGAGCTCCGCGCCGAGGAGACGCGGGCGCGGGAGAAGCGGCTGCCGCTGCTGCGCTCGGACCGGACGCCGATCCACCCGTACCGACTGGTCAGCGAGATCAACGACTTCCTGACCGAGGACACGATCTACGTCGGCGACGGCGGCGACATCGTCACCTTCTCCGGCCAGGTCGTCCAGCCGCGCTCGCCCGGCCACTGGATGGACCCGGGCCCGCTCGGCACACTCGGCGTCGGCGTCCCGTTCGTCATGGCCGCCAAGCAGGCACGGCCCGACAAAGAGGTGCTGGCCCTCTTCGGCGACGGGGCGTTCAGCCTCACGGGGTGGGACTTCGAGACGCTCGTGCGCTTCGACCTGCCGTTCGTCGGCGTCGTCGGCAACAACTCCTCGATGAACCAGATCCGCTACGGCCAGGCCAGGAAGTACGGAAAGGACCGCGAGCGGGTCGGCAACACGCTCGGCGACGTGCCGTACAGCGAGTTCGCCCGCATGCTCGGCGGCCACGGCGAGGAGGTGCGCTCGCCGGAGCAGATCCGCCCGGCCCTGGAGCGCGCCCGCGCCTCCGGAAAGCCGTCGCTCGTCAACGTCTGGATCGACACAGACGCGTACGCACCCGGAACCATGAACCAGACCATGTACAAGTGAAAAGGAAACCGGCCATGGGAAAGGCTCTTGACGGCGTCAAGGTCCTCGACATGACGCACGTGCAGTCCGGACCGTCGTGTACGCAGATGCTCGCCTGGCTCGGCGCGGACGTCATCAAACTGGAGGCACCGGCCGGCGACATCACCCGGCGGCAGTTACGCGACCTGCCGGATGTCGACAGCCTCTATTTCACGATGCTGAACGCGAACAAGAAAAGCGTCACACTTAATCTCAAGAGCGAGCGCGGAAAGGAGATATTCGCCGAGCTGGTCAAGCGCTCGGACGTGCTCGTGGAGAATTTCGGCCCGGGGACGGTGGAGCGCCTGGGCTTCGGCTGGGAGACGCTACAGTCGCTCAACCCGCGCCTGGTCTACGCCTCGATCAAGGGCTTCGGCGACGGCCCGTACAGCCGCTTCAAGGCGTACGAGGTGATCGCCCAGGCGATGGGCGGCGCGATGAGCACGACGGGCTCCGAGGACGGCCCGCCCACCGCGACGGGCGCGCAGATCGGCGACTCGGGCACCGGGATCCACACCGTGGCCGGCATCCTCGCCGCCCTGTTCCAGCGCGTCACGACGGGGCGCGGCCAGCGGGTGAGCGTCGCGATGCAGCACGCGGTGCTGAACCTGTGCCGGGTCAAGCTGCGCGACCAGCAGCGCCTCGCGCACGGCCCGCTGTCGGAGTACCCGAATTCGGACTTCGGCGACGAGGTCCCCCGCTCGGGCAACGCCTCGGGCGGCGGCCAGCCGGGCTGGGCGCTACGTTGTGCGCCGGGCGGCCCGAACGACTACGTCTACGTGATCGTCCAACCGCCGGGCTGGGTACCGATCGCGGGCCTCATCGGCCGCCCGGAGCTGGCCACGGATCCGGACTGGAGCACGCCGGAGGTGCGGCTGCCCAAGCTGGACGAGATGTTCCAGCTGATGGAGGAGTGGACGAGCCGGCATCCGAAGTGGGAGGTCCTGGAGGCGTTCAACGCCCGCGGCATCCCCTGCGGCCCGATCCTGTCGACCGCGGAACTGATCGAGGACGAGAGCCTGGCCGCCAACGAGATGATCGTCACGGTCGACCACCCGGAGCGGGGCCCGTTCCGTACGGTCGGCAGCCCGCTGAAGCTGTCCGACTCCCCGGTGACGGTCGAGCGCTCACCCCTGCTCGGCGAACACAACGAGGAGATCTACGCCGGCGACCTCGGCCTCGACGACCTCACCACGCTGAGAGCCGACGGCGTGATCTGAGCCGGCGGCCGAGGACTCGCTTCTCGTACCGTCCGCCGGACAGGAGCGAGGGCATCGGGCGGGGGACGTAGCATGTGGCACCGTGCGCATCGTTTCGGTGAACGCCTGGGGTGGCGCGATGTTCGATCCGCTGGCCGCCTGGCTCGGTAAGGTCGGCGCCGACATCGCCTGTCTGCAGGAGGTGACCCGCGTCCCGGGCGCGGGGGGATGGACCCGCTTCGACGACGGCGAGCGGGCGCTCCCGCAGCGGGCGAACCTCTTCGACGACGTGCGCGGGCTGCTGCCGGCGCAGCAGGCGGTCTTCGTCGCGAGTGACGCCGGCCCGGTGCGCGACGCGTCGGGAGAGACGCATCGGCAGGACTTCGGCCTCGCCACTCTTGTCGCCGAGCACCTGCCGGTCGTCGGAGTCCACACGGCGTTCGTGCACGGAAGCTTCGTCGACCATCACGAGTGGGCCATCGAGGACCGGCCCCGGGCGGCGGTGGGGGTCCGGGTCCTCGACCGGGCCCGTGGACGGGGCGTCACGGTGGTGCAGTGTCACGGGTTGCGTGACCCTTCCGGCAAGCAGGACAGCCCCGCCCGGCTCGCTCAGGCCGAGCGGCTCGCCGAACTGGTGGTTCGCAGCCGTGAAGAGGGGGACCTCACGGTCGTGTGCGGTGACTTGAACCTGCTGCCGGACAGCGAGACGTTCGACGTGCTCAGGGAAGTGGGGCTGGTCGACCTGGTCGGGGAGTCCGACACCCGCACGTCCCGCTACCGTAAACGGGTCCGCCACGCCGGCTACCTGCTCGTCTCCGATCCCGCGGCGGCCGCGGGCTTCCAGATCCTCGCCGAACCCGAGGTCTCCGACCATCGCGCGCTGCTTCTCGACGTCTGACGGAGGGCGAAGCGCCCCACGCCGGTCTGGACAGACCCGACCGAACCCCGGCGGAGCGGAACGGACGGGTCTGCCCAGGACGGTGAGCGGGACAGGGGACGTCGGTCAGGACTTCAGCGTCCCGTCCGTGCCGAGGCGGGACAGCACCTCGACCGTGGCCTCGGCCGCGCGTACGGCCTCGGCCTGCTCCAGCACCAGCGGGGGTGCCATCACGATGACCGGGCCGTACGGCCGGGCGATGACGCCGTGCCTCTCGTGCAGCTCCTTGACGGCCGCGATGGCGAACGGCGGCGGGAGCGGCGCGCGGGTGTTCTTGTCGGCCACCAGCTCGATGCCGACCGTCGCGCCCTCGACCCGTACCTCGCCCACCGTCGGCGTCTCCAGCGCCGGCACCAGGCCCGTACGGAGCCAGTCGCCGACCTGCAGCGACCGCTGGACCAGGCCCTCCTTCTCGATGAGGTCGAGGTTGGTGAGCGCCACGGAGCACGCGACGGGGTGGCCGTAGTAGGTGAACCCGTGCATGAAGCCCTCGCCGCCGGCCACGGCGTCGCCGATCTCGTCGCGCATCAGGACCGCGCCGAGTGGCATGTAGCCGCTGGTGATGCCCTTGGCGGTGACGATGACGTCGGCGACCATGCCGCGTTGGGTCGAGGAGAACCACGCCCCGGTGCGGCCGTAGCCGGTGACGACCTCGTCGGCGATCAGGAGGATGCCGTGCCGGTCGAGCACCTCGCGGATGCGCGGCCAGTAGTCGGCCGGGGGCGCGACCACGCCGCCGCCGCCCATGACCGGCTCACCGATCATCGCGGCGATCTTGCCGGGGCCGATCCGCTCGATCGTCTGCTCCAGCTCCTGGACGAGGAAGTCCGTCGGGGCCTGGCCGCCGTACATCTCCGGGTGGAACGGGAACGGCGGGGAGATCTTCTCGATGTGCGGCAGGACCGGGCCGATGCCCTGGTGGACGAAGTCGAAGCCGGTCGCGGTGCCGGCGCCGAGCGTGGAGCCGTGGTAGCCGAGCTGCCG
Organism: Actinomadura sp. DC4; assembly: GCF_030406325.1. Taxonomy (GTDB): domain Bacteria; phylum Actinomycetota; class Actinomycetes; order Streptosporangiales; family Streptosporangiaceae; genus Actinoallomurus. The sequence goes on from NZ_JAUEQY010000010.1 coordinate 254,777, forward strand.
CGCGATGATCCACGTACGGTCGGGCTCGCCGCGGCGGTGGTGGAACAGCCGTACGAGCTTGATCGCGGTGTCCACGCCCTCCGAGCCGCCGGAGGTGTAGAACACGCGGTTCATGCCCTCCGGCGCGAGCCCGGTCACGCGGGTCGCGAGCTGGATCGCCTTGTCGTTGGAGAACTCGAAGAAGCTGGTGAAGTACTCCAGCCGCCCGGCCTGTTCGGCCATGGCCTCGGCCAGCTCGGTACGCCCGTGGCCGACCTGCGCGAGCCAGTTGCCGGCCCCGGTCATGTCGAGTAACTCGTTGCCCTGGGCGTCCCAGACGGTGGAGCCCTTGCCGCGGACGATGACCGACCGGTCGGTGCGGTCGCCGGAAAGGAGCGGGTGGATCAGATGCCGCCGATCCAGGTCCTCCAGCTCGGTGGCCGACAGTGACGTCGCCGGCGTCGTGGGAGAGATCGTCACGAATCCATGTCCTCTCATGAGTGGTGAGCCGCCGCCGCCACCGCGTCCCGGGGGAGCGGGGCGACGTCGCGGATCAGGTCGGCCGCCTTCTCGGCGATCGCGATGGTCGGCGCGTTCGTGTTGCCGCTGATGAGCGTCGGCATCACCGACGCGTCGACGACGCGCAGGCCGTCGACCCCGAGCACGCGCAGCTCCCCGTCCGTCACCTTCCCCATCGCGCAGGAACCGGCCGCGTGGTAGGAGGTCTGCGTGTTGCGCCGCAGGAAGTCACGGATGTCGGCGTCGGAATCAGAGGCCGGCACGCTGTAGGGCTTCTCGGTGTACGGCGCGAGCGCCGTCTGCCGGGCGAAGTCCAGCGCGGCCCGTACACCGGCCGTCGCGGTCGTCAGGTCGGTGTCGTCGGCGTAGTAGTTGTGGGAGATCCGCGGTTTGGCCGTCGGGTCGTCGGAGCCGAGCGTCACGCTGCCCCGGCTGCGCGGCTGCAGGACGTACCCGCCGTACGACAGCGCGTGCGCGGTGGGGAAGCCGAGGCCGCCGTCGGCGAACATCACCGGCAGGCTGGTGAACTGCAGGTCGGGCTGGGCCAGGTCCTCCGACGAGCGCAGGAAGCCGCCGGCCTCGGGCCCGTTGGAGGCGAGCGGGCCGCTGCGCTCCTCGGCGTACTGCCGCTGGTAGCGCTCCTCACCCGCGACGAGCAGGCTGACCGGCTGTGAGTGGGCGTAGACCAGCCAGAACTGCGGGTGGTCCTGGAGGTTCCGGCCGACGAGGGGCTGGTCGACGATCACCGGGATGCCCAGCGGGCCGAGCTGCTCGGCCGGGCCGATGCCCGACAGCATCAGCAGCTGGGGCGAGTTGTAGGCGCCCGCGGCGAGGATGACCTCGCGTTCGGCCCGGATCTCGACGTCCTCCTCCAGGCGGCGCCCGGCGATGCCGGTCGCCCGCCCCTCCGACAGCGTGACCCTGTGCACCTGGACGTTCGTCTCGACGGTGAGGTTCGGCCGCCGCATCGCCGGGTGGAGGTACGCGACCGCGCTGCTGCAACGCATCCCGTCCCGCTGCGTCACCTGGTAGTAGCCGAAGCCGTCCTGGGTCTCCCCGTTGAAGTCGGGGTTGTGGGAGTACCCCGCCTCGGCCGTGGCCTTGATGAACGCCTCGGACATCGGGTTGTGCGAGCGGCCGTCGGAGACGGCCAGCGGCCCGCCGGCGCCGTGGTACTCCGAGGCGCCCCACTCGTTGTCCTCGGCGCGCTTGAAGTAGGGCAGCAGCTCGTCGTGGCTCCAGCCCGGCAGGCTCCAGGAGTCGTAGTCGCGCCGGTTGCCGCGGATGTAGATCATGCCGTTCAGCGAGCTCGTGCCGCCCAGCACACGACCGCGCGGGAGGTAGATCCGCCGGCCTTCGCAGAAGGGTTCGGTGTGGCTGTCGTAGTCCCAGTCGAGCTCGGTACGGAAGAGCTTGGCGGCGCCGGCGGGAACGTGGATGTTGCCCGACGTGTCCGCGGGACCGGCCTCGATCAGGCACACCTTGACGTCGGGGTCCTCGCTCAGACGCGCCGCGAGCACGCATCCGGCCGAGCCGGCACCGACGATCACATAGTCATACATCTCCGCCTGTCCTCTCCGGGGGACTGATTTCTCGCGCGCACGAGACAGATTCGCCTCACGCCCATGCTGCGGCTTGGTGAGAGGCCGTGGCCTCTCCACGATTGCCGTCTTCCGGAGAGCCGGTGCGCTCGACTCGAATGCGCAACCGGGAAGAAGTCCCGCCCTTACGGCGGTGCCATCATCGTGGTGACGGCAGGAGAAAGAGAAAAGCCGGCACCGCGCGAAATAGCGGCTGGGTACCGTTCCGCGCGGTGCCGGGATCGAGGGGACGCGTGGCCCGCGTCCGCCGGGGTCAGCCGAAGAAGCCGGTGAGCGTCTGGACGACGAAGTCGGGTACCTCGTCGACGAAGTAGTGCCCGGCGCCGGGCACCTTGACGAGCCGCACGTCGGTGCCCTGAGTGGGCAGGACCTGCGCCACGCCGTCGTAGAACATCTCGTTGGCCATGCCGAGCATCGGCGCGGTGACCTTGGGATAGTTCTTGAGGTCCGCGATGTCCTGGTCCCACGCCTGGTACCAGCCGTTGCCGCCCCGGATCGCGTCCGGGTAGTTGTAGGCCGCGCCGAAGACGGCGCGGTCGCCCTTGCTGATCGCGGCCTTGTTCAGCAGGAAGTCGTCGAAGATCCAGTCGGTGAGATACTGCCCGCGGCCCGCGATGAGCTGCTCGGGCAGCAGGCGTACCTGGTTGAACGCGTGCCACCACAGGTTGATGCCGGGCACGCCGGGCCGTACGAGAAGGCGGCGTTCGTAGTAGCTCTCGTCCGGGTGCGTGACGTCGAGGATCGCGACCTTCCTGGTGGCCGCGGCGTGGTTGACGGCGAAGCTGAAGGCGACCTGCGAGCCGATGTCGTGGCCGGCGATGTTGATCTGGGAGTAGCCGAGCGTCCGGGCCAGGGCGAAGATGTCGCCGGCCATGGTCTTCTTGTCGTAGCCGCCCTGCGGCTTGTCCGAGCCTCCGATGCCGCGCAGGTCCACGGCGATGACGCGGTAGCGCTTGGCGAGGGCAGGCATGACCTTGCGGTACTCATACCAGGTCTGCGGCCAGCCGTGCAGCAGGAACAGCGGTGCGCCCGAGCCGCCCGCCACATAGTGCAGCCGTACGTCGCCCGCCTGCGCGACCTTGCTGGTGAAGCCGCCCGGGATCGAGCCGGCCAGCTCCGCGTTGGACGGCGCGCGCCGACCGGCAGCCTGCGCGGCCGAGGTGACCGCGCCCGTCGCGGCCAGCGCCGCGGTCCCGGCGCCCAGGGCGAGCGCCTTGCGTCTTTCCATCATGAAATCGAGCACTCCTCAGCGTGAGGTCCGCATGGGACACGAGAGACGAACTACGACCGGAGCGATCGTAACTTCTCAGGCGTGCTCATTCCATTTATTAGTGATTTCTTCGCCAATCAGTGACAATTGACGAAAAAGTATTATGAACGCCGAATAAGCCTCATTGGTAGGCGTAGGAGGTTTCTCCCACGATCACCGATGAGGCCTGGCGCGGGCGAGATTCAGGACTCGACCGGCGCCACCCGGGCGCTCTCACCCGCCTCCTCCACGGGAGCGCCCTCGCCCGGGCGTTCGGCGTCCCGCAACGTCGTCGCGGCGATGACGGCGAGCAGCGCCGCCAGGACGGCGACGATGACCGCGACGACGTTCATCGCCGAGGTGAAGGCGTGCTGCGCGTTCGTCAGCAGCGCGTGTCCCTGGGCGGCGGGCAGCCGCGCCGCGGCGGCCGTCGCCCCGGCGAGGCTCTCCTTGGTGGCGTCTGCCGCGCCGGCCGGCAGGCCGGAGGGGATGACCACCCGGCTGCCGTAGACGGCGATGCCGATGCCGCCGAGCACGGCCAGGCCGAGCGCGACGCCGCCCTCGCCGCTGGTCTGGGACACCGCGCCGGCCGACCCCGCCTTCTGCGGCGGCACGGCGCCCTGGATCACCTCGGTGGACAGCGTCACGAACGGGCCGACGCCCATATTGGTGATGACGACCGCGCCCAGCGACACGACCACCGAGGTGCCGGGGCCGACCTGGGTCAAGATGACGAGACCGACCACGGCGACGCACAGGCCGATGGCGATCACGTAGGCCGCGCGCAGCCGCCGCGCGAGCAGTGGCGCCAGCATCACGCCGAGCGCGGTCGCGACGCCGGTGGGGATCATGTAGACCCCGGCCCGCAGCGGCGAGAGCTCCTTGACGAGCTGCAGGTACTGGACGAACAGCAGCATCATGCCGGCCGTCAGGAACGAGCCGAGCAGCATGATCACCAGAGCGCCGGCGAAGGTGCGGTTCGCGAACAGCCGGATGTCCAGGAGCGGCTCGGGCGACCGGAGCTCGCGGACGACGAACAGCACGGCGAACGCCACGCCGGCCAGCCCCACCGAGACGGGCGTGGCCTCGAGCCCGCTGCGGGACAGCTCCTTGAAGCCGTACACCACCGGCAGAATGGCCAGCAGGGACAGCGCCACGCTGACCAGGTCGAGCCGGCCCGCCTGCGGGTTGCGGTTCTCCGGCAGGAGCAGCGGGCCGGCGACCAGGAGCAGCAGCATCACGGGGACGCCGATGAGGAAGCACGAGCCCCACCAGAACCGGCCCAGCAGGATGCCGCCGAGCACCGGGCCGACCGTCCCGCCGGCCATGATGCAGGTGATGAAGACCGCGAAGCCGATGGACCGCTGCTTGTCGTCCAGGAACATGTTGCGGATCAACGCGTAGCCGGACGGCATCAGGGTGGCGCCCGCGATGCCCAGCAGCGCCCGGCAGGTGATGAGCATCTCCGGGCTGCTGGAGAAGGCCGCGACCGCGGAGAGCACGCCGAACGCGCCGCCGCCCATGAGCAACAGGCGTTTGCTCCCGATCCGGTCGCCCAGCGTGCCCATCGTGATGAGGAAGCCGGACAGCACGAAGCCGTAGATGTCCATGATCCACAATTGCTGGATGCCGCCGGCCCCCAGGTCCTCGCTCAGCCGGGGCAGCGCGAGGAACAGGATGCTGATGTCCATCGACACCAGAAGCGTGGGCAGTGCCAGCACCGCCAGACCGGTCCAGACTCTCCAGTCGGCCCGTTGCGGTGGTGCGCCGGTCGTCATACCAGTGCTCCTTTTCGTCGCGGGCCGCCGCCGGAGTGGCGATCGTCTTCGTTGAGACGACGCGCGGGCGGAAAACTCATCGGTCCCGCCGTTCGGGGGCGGCCGGGCGCGTGCCGGCGGCTGCGTAATTCATCCATTCGAAGTGTCATACGTTTCGCCGGGCGCGACGACTTCTGAGTTGCTCGATCGGCCGTGCCCGGATCCGCGGATGGACTGAGCGCACGGCGAAAGATGCAGATCCCGGTCAGTACGCATGAGGATGAGGGCATCTTCCCGAGGATGGCGAGGAGAGAACCCATGCCGATCATTGGCGCGCTTCGCAGGCTCGTCTTCGCACCGTCTCTAAGCGAGGTGAGCTTCGCCGGACGGAAATTCCCGGTCGAGCCGACGGACGCGACGCGGCGGCTCGAAGCCATTCCGCAGTCGGTCGTCTGCGGGTTCGAGTGGGGCATCGACGCGCGTGACCAGTGGGAGCTCGAACGGCGGCTGGACATGGTCGACGCCGAGCTGCGCGGCTTCGCGTACGAGGGCGCGACGATGGCGTTCACCATCCTCGACGCGATGGGCCCGGGCCGCGGCACCCGCACCCGTGACCTGCTCGACGGCTCCGGCGAGCCGCACATCTTCCTGGCCTACATCGGCATCGGGTTCGCGATGGCACGGCTGCCCCGGCCGCTGTGGAAGAAGGTGCTGCCCGACCTCGCCTCGGGATTCCATCCGACGATGAGCTGGCTCGCCGTCGACGGCTACGGTTTCGACCTCGCCTACTTCCACACCGACCGCTGGGTCGACCGGCAGGAGGTGCCCAAGCCCTACCCCTGGCTCGGGGCGCCGGACTACTTCCTCCGCGCCGTCGACCAGGGCATCGGCCGGGCGCTGTGGTTCATCCACGGAGGTGACGCGCCCGCGGTGGCGGCGGCGGTGGAGCGGTTCGCCGTCCATCGGCAGCCGGACCTGTGGGCCGGCGTCGGGCTCGCCTCCACCTTCGCCGGCGGCTGCGACGCCGCCGGGCTGGGCGCGCTGCGCGCCACGGCGGGAGATCTCGGTCCCGAGCTGGCGCTCGGCTCGATCTTCGCGGCGAGGGCCCGCAGCTACTCCGGTTTCGTCCCGGACCACACGCAGGAGGCCCTCCGCGCGCTGACCGACCTGTCGATGGACGGCGCCGTCGAGATCGCCGACGGCACCGCCGTCGGCGCGGACGCCCCGGGTCCGGTGACGCCGTACGAGCAGTGGCGGCAGAACATCCGTGAGCGTTTCGGCGTGCCCGCCGACCGGCTGACCGGCTGACCGCGAAGGGCACCACCCGGCCTTCTCCATTCGCTTATGCGTGAGGGCCGGGCATATCGGCGTGCCCGGATGACGGCGGTCAGGAATCGCACGCTCAGAGTAGACCCTCTCAATGCCGCTGCCGTTTAGTTTTCCGTAGGTTGCTACAAGTCTGGATCGGTTCCGATCGCCGCATTTCGTTCGGTCGAATGCGGAAAGTCGAAGGGTGGCCTATTGAGCCACGACCACAGGAGTCCAGAGTGAATTCCCAAGGAAAAGGAAACGATGTCTTCCTCTAACACGAGAATGCGGAGATCCGTTCCCGGAATCATCGCGCTCGCCGCCATCTTGACCCTGTTTCTGGTCGCGCGGCTTCCTTCGGCCTCCGGCTCGGAGCGAGAGCAGATCGCCTCCCGGTACAAGTTCACCGAGATGCCGATCGCGATGCCTCCCGGCTACCGGCCGGTCCAGACCGTACGGAAGGTGAACCCGGTCTACCACCACATCCGATCCTGGATCTCCGCGGTCGGCGCGTCGGTCGCGCTCACCGACCTGTGGGGACGGGGCCACGCGGACGCCATGTGCCTGGTGGACACGCGTACCGACCAGGTGGTGGTGACCTACACGCCGACGGCACCGGCACAGGACCGGTTCACCCCCTTCACCCTGAACGGCGCGCCGCTGCCGATGGACGCGGCGATGGCGCCCATGGGCTGCACACCGGGTGACTTCAACGGCGACAGCCGGATGGACCTGCTGGTCAACTACTGGGGCCGTACGCCGATCCTGTTCCTCGCCAGGTCGGACGCGAAGGGGCTGTCGCCCAGCACGTACGTGCCGACCGAGCTGATCGCCAACCAGTCACTCGACGGGCAGTACCACGGCCCCCGGTGGAACACGAACGCGGTCAACGTCGCCGACTTCGACGGCAGCGGGCACCCGAGCATCCTGGTCGCCAACTACTTCCCCGACTCCGACGTGCTCGACCCGCACGGCCAGAACAACGTCACGATGAACACCTCGATGTCCAACGCCAAGAACGGCGGCGGAGCGCACATGATGCGCTGGTTCTCGGGGAGTTCCGGCAAGCACCCCTCGGCCCGTTTCGTGGAGCAGAAGAGTGCCATCCCGTACAAGGCCTCGACCGGGTGGACGCTGGCGGCCTCCAGCGCCGACCTCACCGGCGACGGGATGCCCGAGCTGTACGTCGCCAACGACTTCGGCAAGGACCATCTGCTCTACAACCGGTCCACGCCGGGGCACATCCTGTTCAGCGAGGCCCTCGGCCACCGCGGCCCGACCACGCCCAAGTCCTTCGTGCTCGGCAAGAGCTCGTTCAAGGGGATGGGCGTCGACTTCGCCGACCTGAACCACAACGGCAGGTTCGACATGATGGTCAGCAACATCACCACGGCGTGGGGGCTCGAGGAGAGCAACTTCACCTGGATGAACACGGCCAAGGACGCCGCCGACGCGAAGCGCCAGATGGCCGCCGGCGACGCCCCGTTCTCCCAGAAGGCCCAGGAGATGGGGCTGGCCTGGACCGGCTGGGGCTGGGACGTGAAGGCCGGCGACTTCCGCAACGACGGCAACCTGGAGATCCTCCAGGCCGAGGGCTTCATCAAGGGCACGATCAACCGCTGGCCGTGGCTGCAGGAACTGGCCATGAGCAACGACCAGATCTACACCAACCCCAAGATGTGGCCCCACGCGCGGCCCGGTGACGACATCGCCGGTGACCAGCCGATGGCCTTCTACTCCCGGCGTGGTTCGAGCCCGACCGGGACGTACGTCAACGTGACCAAGGAACTCGGCACGGGCGCGCCCACCCCGACCCGCGGCATCGCCACCGCCGACACCCGGGGCACCGGCGCCCTGGACTTCGCGGTCGCACGCCAGTGGGGCCCGCCGGCGTTCTTCGCCAACAACACGCCCGGCCGCGGCAACTTCCTGGGCCTCGACCTGTACCGCCCGGTGGCGGGCGCCGAGCCGGGGACGAACCTGCAGGGGACCGGTTCACCGGCGTACGGCGCGACCGTGCAGATCCGTACGCCTGACGGCCGTACGCAGATCTCCCGGCTCGACGGCGGCGGCGGCCACAGCGGCAAGCGCAGCTTCGAGGTCAATTTCGGCCTCGGTTCCTACAACGGCCCGGTCAGCGTCCACATCGAGTGGTGCCAGGCGGGCCAGATGCGCGAACAGACCCTCCAGCTGAACCCGGGCAACCACTCCCTGCTCCTGGACAGCGCGGCCAAGGAGGCCACGACCCGATGACCACAACCGTCCAACCGGCCAACAGCGCCTCCGCCCCCGCCTCGCCGGCGGCGAGCGGCACCAAGGCCGCACCCGACAACCGCTACCTGGCGCTGCGGAACTTCGCCATCTCCCTCTCGATCTTCAACATCCTCGGCTACACCGTGCTCGGCTTCGAGCAGCCGTGGATCTGGCCGTTCTTCGCCCTCGCGACCGGCTACACCACGGAACTGGTCCTGGAGATGATCGGCGCGTGGGCGGAGAAGCGCCCACCGCGCTTCCGCGGGAACGGCCCACGGGGCATGTACGAGTTCTTACTCCCGGCGCACATCACGAGCCTGGCGTGCAACATGCTGCTGTACGCCAACGACCTGTGGTGGCCGATCGGCTTCGCCGTCGTCGTCGCGGTCGGGCAGAAGCACTTCCTGAAGGCGCCGATCGCCGGACGCTGGCGCCACTTCATGAACCCCTCCAACCTCGGCATCACGGTGACGCTGCTGACCTTCGGCACGTGGCTCAGCATCGCCCCGCCGTACCAGTTCACCGAGTACGCGAACAGCTTCTTCCGCATCGGCATCCCCCTGGTGATCGCCACGGCGGGCACGGTCATCAACGCCATGCTCACCAAGCGGGTGATGCTGATCATGGGCTGGATGGGCGGGTTCTACATCCAGGCGCTGATCCGGCACTGGATCTGGGACATCTCCCTGTTCACGGCATTCGGCGTGATGAGCGGTGTCGCCTTCGTGCTGTTCACGAACTACATGGTCACGGATCCGGGTACGACGCCGTCGAAGGGCCGGGCGCAGTTCATGTTCGGCAGCGGGATCGCGGCGACGTACGGGGTGCTGATGGCGTTCAACGTCGTGTACACGCTGTTCTACGCGACCTCGATCGTCTGCGCCCTCCGCGGGCTCGGCTGGTGGGTGGCGCACCTACGCCGCCGGCGCCGTGAGCGGGCGGCCGGCGAGGTCGCGGTCCCCGGCAGGACGCAGAGCATCCCGGCATAGCCCGATCCCCGGGCCGGTGACCGCCGGTCCGGGGCACGGCCCCCGGCCGTGGGGGCGAGGACCTGTCCTCGCCCCCACGGCCTTTCCCGTCGCCCTGGCGAGTGCACGACGACGCCCGTGGGAGTCCCTGTCGGGGTCCCACGGGCGTCGTCGTCCGTCGGTCAGCCGGCCTGCTTGCTCAGGGCCATTTCGCGTACGTCCAAGAGGGCGAGCAGGATCGGCGGGTCGAGGATGCGCATCGGTCTCAGCTGGAGATTGACGCGTTTGAGGCTGGTCTCCGACCGCACCGCGATGGGGCCGTTGGCGCCCACCACCAGCGACTGCCGGTCCGCGTCGAAGCCGGCCACGTGCTCCTGGCCCGGAGCGACCGCGTGTGCCAGCAGGTGCCATGTGCCCGGCGGGATGTCCGCCAGCTCGTACGGGCCGGGGGTCCGCAGCACCGTGCACTTGACCGGGAAACCCTGGGGGATCCAGTCGGGGAACAGCCCCACGAAGACGGTCCCCACCGGGTTGTCCGGCGGGGACTTGATCTCGCCTCTGAGCGTGGTCGACCGCAGGCCGCGCCGGCGGTCGTCCGTGGCGATGTCCTTCGTGTAGCCGCCGAACCGGCGGTACTGCGTGGGCGAAAGGCCGACGGACTCCTTGAATCGCGTACTGAAGGTCCCCACGCTGTTGTAGCCGACCTGGAACGTGATGTCCGCGACGCTGAGCGAAGTCGTCAGCAGCAGCCGCTTGGCCTCCTGAAGCCGCATCGCCGACAGGAAACGTCCCGGCGAGACTCCGGTCACCCGCTGGAAGACCCGGCTGAAGTGAAACTTGCTGAACCTCGCCGCTCGAGCCATGTCATCGACCGTGAGCTGTTCACTGAGATTCTGTCTCATCGTATCGATCACGCGTATGACGGCCCGTTCCAGCCCCTCGTCGATGGGCTCTCGTGCGTCTTGGTCCCAACGCGGACGCGTCATTTCCTGTCGCGTCTTCACCACAGCCACTCCTGTTCGCCGATCGGTCGACTCAACGGATGCCGAAGAGCCCGGATTCACGGCCGCGTCCTTGACTGCGGCCATATCAAGCACTCGTTCCTCAGAGTAATAAGAAATCGGACAAATATACATAGAGGTAAGTGAACGTTTTTGACCGCCGGCGATCATTCTGTGTTGCGAATAAACGGCCTGCAGGTAAATGTTTAGGGCGCCAATATCTAGCCATTTCGCGGCGTTCGCGGGCATGGCGGGGAAGGCGTCGGAAAGGGAGGGGTGGCGGAGGTGGCGCCGCTGGTCCGGGTGGAGGACTCGGCGTGACCTGACGTGCCGGTGTATCGGCGACCGGCTGGTGGAGCTAGCCTCTCACCGCCCCGGGGGGCGCCCGGCGGGACCGGATCCGGCCGCGGTAAACGGCGTGCGGCGGTCCGGCTCCGTCGGTTTCCGCGTTCGAGTGCGGAGAATCCGCGTTCGAACGCAGAGGCGCGCCGGCGGTCGTGTCGGCGGCAGCGGTGAGCGTCGTCTGATCGACAGGTCGGGGAGCCGGGAGAGTGAACGTATCGTTCACTTTATCCGCGACAGCCGGTGCTTTCTCGATGACCTTCGAGAGCGCCGGCCGGGGAATGGCTCCGCGATGCACTGCTGCCGCTACCTCACAATCCGTAATATCACAGTGTAATATCACGCTCGGTGAATGGATTGTGCGGCCTTCCTCCGCTGGAGGCGGGCAGTGCAATCCAGCCCGGATCCGGGCCGAACAATGTGATTCCCATAAGATACATCGCTCTCGGCGATGCACAAGGATCGATTTTCTTAATATCAGAGTTATCTATTGCTGCACGTGCAGCAAATGCCTGGGACGGCGCAGAGTTAGATTACGCTTACTCCCCTTGACAGGCAGATCGAACCGCAGGTTGTGGCGCGATCCGCCTCCTCGCGGGTACGGTCCGGCGGCTCCGCCGACGTCACGTGTGCCCACCGAGACGGGTTCCGGGTGTAGTTATCCACGGCTTGTGGACATCCGTTGGAGCGAGCCGCGGTGCCTGTCGGCCGGGTTGAACACCCGCGCCCATCCCCGTCCCACGTGGCAATCAGCGAGATGCGCCGCGCTCCGGCCGCGTCTGACGATGGGCATCGTGGACGGCCGCCGGGGTGTGCGGTGCGCGTGCCGGCGGAACACGGCCAGGGCGCGCTTTCATCACCATTAAGGAGAAGTTCGTCGTGAAGGCTCTGGTGCTGTCAGGTGGGTCGGCGGTTCGTTTCCGCCCGATCAGCTGGTCCATGCCGAAACAGCTCATTCCGGTTGCGAACAAACCGGTTCTCGAACACGTTCTGCGCAATGTCACCGAGATCGGGGTGACCGAGATCGGCATGGTCGTCGGCGACTGGGCGGAGGAGATCGCCGAGGTGATCGGCGATGGTTCGCGCTTCGGCGCACGCATCACCTACCTGCGGCAGGACCAGCCGCTGGGGCTGGCGCACGCGGTGCGGATGGCCCAGGAGTTCCTCGGTGGCGACGACTTCGTGCTCCACCTCGGCGACAACGTCCTGCAGGACGGCTACGCCGACATCGCGGAGGAGTTCCGAGCGCGGCGCCCGGCCTCGCAGATCGTCGTGCAGAAGGTGACGGATCCGCGCGCCTACGGCGTCGCCGAGGTGAACGCGGACGGCACCGTCCAGCGGCTGGTGGAGAAGCCGAGCGAGCCGCGCAGCGACCTCGCGGTCGTCGGCGTGTACTTCTTCACCGCGGCCATCCACGAGGCGGTGGCCGCCATCGAGCCCAGCGCACGGGGCGAGCTGGAGATCACCGACGCGATCCAGTGGCTGCTCGGCAACGGCGCGGAGGTCAGGGCGCGCGAGTACGCGGGCTTCTGGAAGGACGCGGGCCAGGTGGACGACGCGCTGGAGTGCAACCGCCGGCTGCTGAGCGACCTGCGTCCCTCGGTCGCGGGCGAGGTCGACGAGGCGAGCGACCTGCGCGGGCGCGTCGTCATCGAACCGGGCGCCCGCATCGTGCGCTCGCGGGTGGTCGGGCCGGCGATCGTCGGCCCGGACACCCTGGTCGAGGACAGCAACATCGGGCCGAACGTCGCGATCGGCCCCGGCTGCGTGATCCGTACGACCCGTCTGGCCGACTCGATCGTCCTGGCCGGCGCGTCCATCTCGGGCGCTCCCGGCCTGCGCGAGTCCATCATCGGCCGGTCGGCCACGATCGGGCCGAGCGTCGACGGCGAGGTCCACCATCGCCTGGTGGTCGGCGACCACGCTCGCATCGAGATCGCCGCCTGACCGCGTGCCGTACGGTCCGGGCCCTGATCCCGGCCGCGGGGGATCACCTGCGGAGCGGGATGGGCGCCGCCGCCGGCCCGACCCCCGTCGCCCACCCGCTCCTGGTGGCCCGTCGGCGAGGGGCCGCGCGGCCGGCGCGCGGAGCGGGGGATGGCGGGCGGCGCGGACGGAACGTCGGGAGGAGGCCGGCCGGAGCGGTCGTGCTCAGCGAGACCTCGGGTGTGCCGCGTGCGTACCGGGCGGGTGGTCGTCGTTCTCCGGGACCTCCTCCAGCAGCGCGACGAGGTCGCCCGGGGCCGACACCATCGGCCACAGGCCGGTGTCGAGGTAGCGGAACGTCCACTCCGGCGCCGAGCGCATCCGCTCGACGTCGTCCGCCAGCCGCTCGTCGAAGTGCTCGAGCCGGCACACGACGTAGGTCGCCCGCTGGTTCTCCAGCGGATGCGCCAGGCGTACGGGATCGGTCAGCGGCCGGCCCGGGTGGTCGACGAAACGGTCCACCAGCCAGCGCGCCTGCTCGGGGCTCAGCCCCTGCCCCTCGCTCACCGCCGCCGCGTCGGGGACCGGCCACCGGCCGTGGTTCTCCGCGATGGCGCGAAGCTCGTCCGTGCGGAGTGGCGCGGCAAAGGCGTCAAGGGTCGAGCTTCCGTCATGCGGCAGGAACGCCTCGACGTACACGACGTGCGTCACGCGATCGGGGGCGCGATCGGCGACCACGCCCGCGACAACGCCCGAGGTGCCGTGTCCCACCAGGATGACATCGTGCAAGTCGTGTTCGGCAATCGATGAAAGAACGTCGTCGACGTGCGTGTCCAAGCCTATGAGCGACCTATCGCCGTCGTCTCCACCCAATCCTGACAACGTGACAACGTGAACGTCATGGCCGTGTTCGCGTAGTGGCCGGACCACCGGTTCCCAAACCCAGCCGCCCATCCAGGCGCCGGGAATCAACACGAACGTCTTCACCGTGGCCCAACCTCCTTCATCAAGGGTTTGCCGCGTAAGGCTACTCCGGGACGAACATGCTGAATGGGCTTTCTGACAAAACGCGCATTACATGGAACGGTGGGCCTGGCCCGGGACATGACGATCGGCCGAGGTCGAAATGGTGAACCGTCCGGCCGCCCGGAGTCGCCGCCGAGACGGCATGCCTGTGAGCAGCGGCTTCGTGTCAGTCCGTGAGCAGACGCGGCTGGGCCGCCGGAACGCCGGCCGGGCGGCGTGTTCACCCTGGTCATTACGGAAACGGTAAGGACCGGAGAGATTTCAGCAATTTACAAGAAGACGTCCGGCGGTGTTATCGGCATCATCACGCGTAGCCGCCGCGGGCCCGCCCGTCTCCGCGCAATCGGAGAGATGCACCTCCGGGCCGATGTGGCGGAACATGAGGGCACGTCCTGGAGAGGACGTTCAACCGAGCAACGGCGCGGCCGTCGAGCCCACGGCAACGGCCCGCCTGCAGAACTCTTTTCGCGGGGGCAGCAGCGGCCGGTGGCGAGCAATCGCCACCGGCCGCTGTGAATATACGCGGTTCATTTCGCGCCGTGTCCGGTGTCGCACGCTGGGAGTGGGCGTCATCACCACGGATCCGCATAGATTGCACGAGAGTGCGCCAGATTTGCGGCGTATCTCGGTAAGCCGAGGAGGACACATTGGCCGGTTACTTGCGGGCGATCAGGCGTCGCATTCTGACTCCGAGCAATGAGGATACAAAGCTCAGCACGCGTGGTTTCCGGATAAAGAACGACGAATCCAGGGAATTGCTCGAGACCGTCGGGGCGACATTCCTCGCCGGCTTCGGCCACGCCGTCGAGGCGAAGACGACCAACGACGCGGAGGCACGCCTGGAGGAGATCCCCACGAGGTTCCGGGGGTTCGCCTATGAGGGCGCGGCGATGGGTCTCACCATCCTGGACGCCCTTCCCATGGGCGGAAGCCGCAGGCTCGCGGGGCTGCTCGCCGGGGAGGGGCACGACCACATTTACATGGCCTACGTCGGGATGGGCTGGGCGATGGCGCGGCTGCCCAGGTTCCGCTGGTCCAAGGTCCAGGCGCCGGACCCGCTGCTGCGCTGGTTCGCGCTGGACGGCTACGGCTTCCACCAGGCCTATTTCAAGACGGACCGCTACGTCCATCAGCAGTACCGCGAGCCGCACTTCCCCTGGCCCTTCGAGGGCCCCGCGTCCTACGTCGACCGGGCCATCGACCAGGGCGTCGGGCGGGCGATGTGGTTCGTCGGAGGCACGGACCCCGACTACGTGGCCGACATGATCGAGAAGTTCGACGCCTCCCGGCGGGCCGACCTCTACAGCGGAGCCGGGCTCGCCGCCACGTACGCCGGGGGCGTCGACGAGGACGAACTGCGAAGGTTCGCCAAGCGCGCCGGACCGCACCGTCCCGAGGTGGCCCAGGGCAGCGCGTTCGCCGCGAAGGCACGCGTGCGGGCCGGTCTGGTCGTGCCGCACACGCACCTCGCGACCGAGGTGCTCTGCGGGATGACACCCGAGCAGGCGGCCCGGGTCTGCGACGAGACCCGTCCGGACTTCGGCGACCAGGGCGAACTGACCGCCCACGACGTCTGGCGGCAGCGGATCGCCGAACAGTTCGTACCTCTGGGAGGTGCCGGCAGGTGAGTCATCACAACGAGAACGCGGAGCGGGCGGAGACGGCATGACCAGGGTTGCGATCATCGGCATGGCGTGCCGGTACCCGGACGCCGCGTCGCCGGAAGAGCTGTGGGAGAACGTCGTCGCAGGACGCCGGGCCTTCCGCCGGCTGCCGGACGAGCGGATGCGCCTGGAGGACTACTGGGACCCCGACCCCGCCGCGCCGGACCGGTTCTACGCCCGTACGGCGGCGGTCATCGAGGGGTACGAGTTCGACCGCGTCGGCTACAAGATCGCCGGTAGCACCTACCGGTCCACCGACCTGACGCACTGGCTCGCGCTGGACACGGCGGCCCGCGCGCTCGCCGACGCGGGGTACCCGTCGGGGGAGCGCCTGCCGCGTGAGCGTACGGGCGTGATCGTCGGCAACACGCTGACCGGGGAGTTCGCACGAGCCAACCTCATGCGGCTGCGCTGGCCGTACGTGCGGCGCACGCTCGCGGCCGCCCTCGGCGACCTGGACTGGGACGAGGACCGTACGGCCGGGTTCCTCGCCGACCTCGAACAGCGCTACAAGAGCCCCTTCCCGCCGATCGACGAGGACACGCTCGCCGGCGGGCTCTCGAACACGATCGCCGGGCGGATCTGCAACTACTTCGACCTGAAGGGCGGCGGCTACACCGTCGACGGCGCGTGCTCGTCGTCGCTGCTGTCGGTCGCGACGGCCTGCCGGGCCCTGCGTGAGGGCGAGCTCGACGTGGCCGTCGCCGGCGGCGTCGACCTGTCCATCGACCCGTTCGAGATCGTGGGCTTCGCCAAGACGGGCGCGCTCGCCAAGCGGGAGATGCGGGTCTACGACCGCGGCTCCAACGGGTTCTGGCCCGGTGAGGGCTGCGGCATGGTCGTGCTGATGCGCGAGGCGGACGCGGTGGACCGGGGTCACCACGTCTACGCGAGCGTCGCGGGCTGGGGCATCTCCTCGGACGGCAAGGGCGGCATCACGCGCCCCGAGGTCGACGGGTACCGCCTGGCGCTGGGCCGCGCGTACGAGCGGGCCGGCTTCGGCATCGACACCGTCGCGCTGTTCGAGGGCCACGGCACCGGCACCGAGGTCGGCGACGCCACCGAGCTCACCGCGCTCTCACAGGCGCGCGCAGGGGCGGGCTCGGCGGAGTCTCCGGCCGCGATCGGCACCATCAAGGGCATGATCGGCCACACCAAGGCCGCGGCCGGGGTGGCGGGCCTGATCAAGGCCGCGCTCGCGGTGCACCACCAGGTGCTGCCCCCGACCACCGGGTGCTTCGACCCGCACCCGGTGCTGTCGGAGGAGGCGGCCGGGCTCCGTGTCCTGCGCAAGGCCGAGCCGTGGCCCGAGGACGCGGCGTTCCGCGCCGGCGTCACGGCCATGGGCTTCGGCGGCATCAACACGCACATCGTCCTGGAGGGCGGCGCGCCGCGTAAGGCGCACGGCCCCGCGTACGAGGCGCTGGCCGCCTCGGTCCAGGACGTCGAGCTGCTGCTGGTCGACGCCGAGTCGCCGCAGGCGCTGCGGGAGCGGCTCGCCGAGCTCGCCGGCTGGGTGCCGGCCCTGTCGTACGCCCAGCTCGCCGACCTGGCCGCCGAGGCGCAGCGGGGGCTGCGCGACCTGCCGTACCGCGCGGCCGTGATCGTCTCCTCCCCGCAGGACGCCGAGACGCGGCTGCGGAGCCTGCTGGAGAGCCTCGACGCGGGCGAGACGACCATGACCACCGTGAGCGGCGGCCGGGCGTTCATGGGCCACGTTACCCGGCCGGCCCGGCTCGGCTTCCTCTTCCCCGGCCAGGGTTCGGGCAGCGGGACCAGCGGCGGCGCGCTGCGGCGCCGGTTCGCCGAGGTCGACGAGGTGTACGCCGCGGCGGCGCTGCCCTCGGCGGGCGACATGGTGGCCACGGCCGTCGCCCAGCCGCGCATCGTGACCGGGTCCATGGCCGGGCTGCGCGCGATGGAGACGCTCGGCCTGCGGGCGAGCGTCGCGGTCGGGCACAGCCTGGGCGAGATCTCCGCCCTGCACTGGGCGGGCGGCCTGGACGCGCGGACCCTGCTCCGGGTGGCAGGGGTGCGCGGTCAGACCATGACCGAGTACAGCGCCTCGGGCACGATGGCCGGTGTCAGCGCCGGGCCCGAGGTCGTGTCCGGCCTCATCACCGGCCTGCCGGTCGTGATCGCCGGGTACAACGGCCCGGACCAGACCGTCATCGCCGGCGCGGTCGAGGCCGTGGCGGCGGCGGGGGCCAGGGCCGAGGCGGCCGGCGTGAGCTGGACCCGGCTGCGGGTCTCGCACGCCTTCCACTCCCCGCTGGTCGCACCGGCCGCCGACACGTTCGCCGGGCGGCTGTCCGAGGAGCGCTTCGGGTCGATCGACCGGCGGGTGGTCTCCACGGTGCTCGGCGAGGCGCTCGCGCCCGACACCGACATCCCGGAGCTGCTGCGGCGACAGATCACCGAGCCGGTGCTGTTCGCCCAGGCGCTGGCGCTGGCGGCCAAGGACGTCGACCTGTTCGTCGAGGTCGGCCCCGGCCAGGTGCTCAGCGGCCTGGTCCAGGGCAGCGTCGACGTGCCCGCGGTGGCGCTGGACACCGACGACGAGTCGCTGTCCGGGCTGCTGCGGATCGCCGGCGCGGCGTACGTGATGGGCGCGCCCGTCCGCCACGAGGTGCTGTTCCGCGGCCGGTTCACCCGGCCGATCGAGATCGGCGCGGAGTTCTCGTTCTTCGCGAGCCCGTGCGAGCGGGCGCCGCAGAACGCGATCGGCGCGGCGGCCACGTTCATGACCGAGCCCGACGCCGAACCCGGCGACGCGACCGGGGAGTCCAGCATGGAGCTGCTGCGCCGGCTGGCCGCCGAGCGGGCCGAGCTCCCGCTGGAGACCGTGGGCGAGGACAGCCGGCTGCTCGACGACCTGCACCTCAGCTCGATCACCGTCGGGCAGCTCGTCAACCAGGCCGCCCAGCGGCTCGGCCTGACCGTCGCGCAGTCGCTGCCCAACGTCGCGACCGCCACCATCGGGGAGCTGGCCTCGACGCTCGACACGCTCGCCGAGACCGGCGGCGACGCGGCCGTCGCCCCGGTCATCGAGGGCGCGGCGACGTGGGCGCGGCCGTTCGCCCTGGACCTGGACGAGCTGCCGCGACCGGCCAGAGTCGACGCCGAGGACGACGGGTCCTGGCAGCTCTTCGACGCTGGCTCCGAGCTCGCCGGGCCGCTGCGCGCGGCGCTGCAGCGCGCGCACGTCGGCGCGGGCGTCCTGGTGTGCCTGCCGCCCGAATGCGAGGAGGAGCACCTGGCCACCGCGCTGGAGGCGGCGAAGGCGGCCACGGCCCAGCCGCCGGACGGCCGGTTCGTCCTGGTCCAGCACGGTCGCGGCGCGTCCGGGCTGGTCAAGACCCTGCGGCAGGAGGCGCCGCACCTACGCGTCACCCTCGTGCAGGTCCCGGTCGCCGCGGAGGCGGTCGGCTGGATCGTCGACGAGGTGGCGGCGACCACGGGCTTCACCGAGGCGCACTACGACACCGCCGGCGTACGGCGCGTGCCGACCCTGCGGGCGATGCCCGTGGAGCCGGCGAGACGAGAGCAGCCGCTGGACGGCTCGGACGTGCTGCTCGTGACCGGCGGCGGCAAGGGCATCACCGCCGAGTGCGCGCTCGCGGTGGCGACCGACAGCGGCGCCCGGCTGGCCCTGCTGGGCCGCTCGGATCCGGAGACGGACGAGGAGCTGGCCGCGAACCTGGCGCGTATGGCCGGTCAGGGCGCGACCGTGCGCTACTTCCGCGCCGACGTCACCCGGGCCGACCAGGTGGACCGCGCGGTGGCCGAGATCACCGAGGAGCTGGGGCCGGTCACCGCGGTCCTGCACGGCGCCGGGTTCAACGAGCCCGCGGCGCTGACCGGCCTCGACGCGGCCGCGTTCCGCCGCACACTCGCCCCGAAGATCGACGGCCTGCGGGCCGTGCTCGCGGCGATCGAACCCGACCGGCTGCGGCTGCTCGTGACCTTCGGCAGCATCATCGGCCGTGCCGGGCTGCGCGGCGAGGGGCATTACGCCACCGCCAACGACTGGCTGGCCGAGCTGACGCGGGAGGTGGCCGGCCGCCATCCGGGCTGCCGCAGCCTGTGCATGGAGTGGTCGGTCTGGTCCGGCGTGGGCATGGGCGAGCGGCTGTCGGTCGTCGAGGGGCTCTCCCGCGACGGCATCACCGCCATCCACCCCGACCAGGGCGTCCAGATCATGCGGCGGCTCGTCGCGGACCCGGACGCGCCCACCGTGATCGTGATCAGCGGGCGGACCGGGAGCATCGACACCGTACGGCACGACCTGCCGGCACTGCCGCTGCTGCGGTTCGTCGGCCGCAGCCTGATCCGCTACCACGGCGTCGAGCTCGTCACCGAGGTCGCGCTGAACGCGGGTACCGACCCGTACCTCGCCGACCACCTGCTGGACGGCAACCTGCTGTTCCCCGCGGTGTTCGGCATGGAGGCGATGGCCCAGGTCGCCGGGGCGGCGACCGGGCGGTCCGCGGTGCCGGTCATCGAGGACGCGGAGTTCCTGCGGCCCATCGTGGTGCCGCCCGACGGCGAGACGGTGATCCGCGTCGCCGCGGTCGTCACCGGCGACGACACGGTCGAGGTGGCCATCCGCAGCGCGGAGACAGGGTTCGCGGCGGAGCACTTCCGCGCCCGGCTGCGGTTCGACGGCGCCCAGGCGCCGGACGGGCCGCCGGACCAGGTCTCCGGGCTGCCCGTCGTCCCCCTCGACCCCGCGGCCGACCTGTACGGGAGCGTGCTGTTCCAGGGCCGGTCCTTCCACCGGCTGCGCCGCTACCACCGGGCCGCCGCCCGCCACGTCGACGCCGACCTGTCGGTGGAACGGCCGGCCGGCTGGTTCGCCGGGTTCCTGCCCGGCGGGCTGGTCCTGGGCGATCCCGGGATGCGCGACGCGCTGATGCACGGCAACCAGGTGTGCGTCCCGCACGCGACGCTGCTGCCGATCGGGGTGGACCGGATCTACCCGGCCGGCGACGGCGTGGCCGAGGCCGGCGGCGTGCGCTACTGCGCCACCGAGCGGTCGCGCGACGGCGACACCTACACCTACGACATCGCCGTACGGACCGGGGACGGGACGGTCGTCGAGCGCTGGGAGGGCCTGCGCCTGCAGGCCGTGCGCAAGACGGACGGCTCGGGGCCCTGGGTCGCGCCGCTGCTCGGGCCCTACATCGAGCGGATGCTCGGCGACCTCACCGGCGCGCAGGTGGCGGTGGCGGTCGAGCCGCACGGCGAACCGGCGGACGGCGACGAGCGGCGGGCACGTACGGCGGAGGCCGCCGGCCGTGCCCTCGGCCACGGCGTCACGGTCCGCTACCGGCCCGACGGGCGGCCGGAGGTCGACGGCGACCGGGCCATCTCCGCGTCGCACGGGGCCGGGGTGACGCTGTGCGTCGCCGCGACCGGCACCCTGGCCTGCGACGTCGAGACGGTGACCGGACGCCCGGCGGAGGACTGGGACGGCCTGCTCGGCCGGCGCCGGTCGCTGGCCGACCTGGTGGCGGCCGAGCCGGGCGAGGGCCTGGACCTGGCCGGCACGCGCGTGTGGTCGGCGGCGGAGTGCCTGACCAAGGCCGGTCTGCCGCCGGACGCCCCGCTCGCGATGGCCCGGCGGCAGGACGGATGGGTGATCTTCGCCTCGGGCGAACTCGAAATCACGACATTCGTCACGACTTTGCGAGGAACCCCGGACCCCGTGGTGTTCGCGGTCCTCGCCGGAGGGCGGTCCTGAGCCATGGGGAACTATTTCGAGTACCTGCACACGGTCGGTTTCGAGGAGACCAACCTCGTCGGCAACGTCTACTACGTCAACTACCTGCGATGGCAGGGGCGGTGCCGGGAGCTGTTCCTCAAGGAGCGCGCCCCGGAGGTCCTCGCGGAGATCCAGGACGACCTGAAGCTGTTCACGCTGAAGGTCGACTGCGAGTTCTTCGCCGAGATCACCGCGTTCGACGAGCTGTCCATCCGCATGCGGCTGATCGAGCGGGCGCAGACCCAGCTCGAGTTCGGCTTCGACTATGTGCATCTGGACCGCGAGGGCGAGGAGATACTCGTCGCCCGCGGCCGCCAGCGAGTGGCCTGCATGCGCGGGCCGAGTACCCAGACGGTCCCCGCCTCGGTGCCCGACTCCTTGGTGGAGGCGCTCAAACCGTACGAGACGGCGGATCCCGCCGGAGTGGGGAGAGTGGCGTGACCGACGTGTCCCGAATCTCATCGGCGGCCGGGCGTTCCCCGGCCGCCCGGCCCGAGCCGGACGGCCGGTCCGCGTACGACGTGGGCGACCGGAAGGCCTTACGCACGGTGCTCGGCGCGTTCGCGACCGGTGTCACGGTGGTGACCGCCGAGGGCGACGAGGCCCCGCACGGGATGACCGCGAACGCCTTCACCTCGGTCTCCCTCGACCCGCCGCTCGTCCTGGTCTGCATCGACCATGACGCCGTCATGCACCGCGTCCTCGGCACCACCGGCCACTTCGGCGTCTCGGTGCTGGCCGGTGAGCAGGAGGCCGTCGCCCGGCACTTCGCCGACCGCTGGCGGGTGCTCGGCACGGCCGAGTTCGACACCGTGGACTGGCGCCCCGGCCCGCTGACCGGGGTCCCGCTGATCAGCGACGCGCTGGCGAGCCTGGAGTGCGAGGTGTGGCGCAGCTACGACGGCGGCGACCACACCATCTTCCTGGGCCGGCTGCTCTCGCTGGACCGGCGCGCCGACGGCGAGGTCCTGGCCTTCTTCGACGGGCGCTTCTGCCATCTCGACCTCGACCGCAGTGAGGTGTCGGCATGAGCGTCGCCGACCGCGAGGCCGCACTCGCCGGCCGGCGAGTGCCCCCGGGGCCGCCCCGCCGGGCGACGCCGCGGCTGTTCGCCTGGCTCGTACGGGACCGGCTCGCGCTGATGAACGCCGCCGCCGAGGAGTACGGCGACGCGGCGCGGCTGCGCATCGGGCCGAAGACGCTGTACTTCTTCAACCACCCCGACCACGCCAAGCACGTCCTGGCCGACAACAGCGGCGCGTACCACAAGGGCATCGGGCTCATCCAGGCCAAACGCGCCCTCGGCGACGGCCTGCTGACCAGCGAGGGCGAGCTGTGGCGTAAGCAGCGCGCGGCGATCCAGCCGGTCTTCCAGGCCAAGCGGATCGCCCGGCAGGCCGACGTCGTCGCCGAGGAGGCGGCCGGTCTCGTGGGCCGGCTTCGCGCCCGCCAGGACGGCGCGCCGGTCGACGTGGTGGAGGAGATGACCGGGCTCACGCTCGGTGTGCTCGGGCGTACGCTCCTCGACGCCGACCTCGGTGGTTTCGGCTCCGTCGGCCACGCGTTCGAGGCCGTGCAGGACCAGGCCATGTTCGAGATGGTGTCGCTGAGCATGGTGCCGACGTGGATCCCGCTCCCCAAGCAGGTGCGGTTCCGCCGCGCCCGCCGGCAACTTCGCGGGGTCGCCGACCGGCTCGTGATGATCGACCGTACGGGGCCCGGGGACGACGTGGTCACCCGGCTGATCAGCTCCACCCGGCAGGAGAGCGACGTCCACGTGCGCCGCCAGCGGATGGACGACGAGCTGATCACCCTGCTGCTGGCCGGGCACGAGACGACGGCGTCGACGTTGAGCTGGGCGTTCTACCTGCTCGACAAGCATCCGGAGGTACGGGACCGGCTGCGCGCCGAGGCCGTCGAGGTGCTCGGCGACCGCCTGCCGACGTATGAGGACCTGACCCGGCTGACTTACGCCAACATGGTCATCCAGGAGGTCATGCGCCTCTATCCGCCGGTCTGGATCCTCACGCGGCAGGCGCAGGAGGAGGATGAGGTGGGCGGGTACCGCGTGCCCGCCGGCGCCGACGTCCTCATCTGCCCGTACACCCTGCACCGGCATCCGGCGTTCTGGCCCGAGCCGGACCGCTTCCTCCCCGACCGGTTCGCCCCGGACGTCGCGGCGGACCGCCCGCGGTACGCCTACATCCCGTTCGGCGCCGGGCCGAGGTTCTGCGTCGGTAACCATCTCGGCCTGATGGAGGCCACGTTCGTGCTGGCCCTGGCGGCACGTGACGTACGGCTGAGCCTGCCGCCCGGCCACACGGCCCGGCCCGAGGCGATGCTGTCCCTCCGGGTGCGCGGTGGCCTCCCGATGACCGTGCACGCGGCCGGTTAGCCCGGGAGCGCCGGACGGCCGTCGAGTTCGTCGGCGAACCTGTTCCAGGTCTCGGCGCACTGCCGGGCGATCTCCACCACACCCTCCGTGCAGTGCGCCGGGACCGCCGCGATGAGCCGGGCCCAGTCCTCCGGGGTCAGCACGCTCGCGCGCAGGCGCAGCAGCAGCTCGCGCCCGTGGTCGGTCTGGCGCAGTGACGGGTCCCGCGCCAGGCTCTCCACCATCGCGCCCAGGCTCTTGAGCCGCTCGGGGGTCCGGCGGGGCGGCGCCGGCGGGAGCGTCTCGCCGTCCGCGGCCCGTACCTTGGGGGGTACGGGGTCCAGCCCGCTGCGCATGCGTTTGCGCACGTCGTGCGCTGTCCCCAGCGAGACCTGCGCCGCCTTGGCGATCTCCCGCAGCGGTGCGTGGGGGTGCGCCTCGATCAGCTCGGACGCGCGGCGCCGGCCCTCGGTGGCGGTCAGCGGGCGCACCCGGCCGTCGGTGCCGATCCGCGGGGCCGACTCCGGGGCGTCGGCGCGGGCCCGGCGGCGGATGGCCGCCACGGTCTTGCCGGAGAGCCCGGTGTAGGCGGCGATGCCGCGGTCGGACAGCCGCGGATGGGAGCTGATGATGCGGCTCGCCGCGGCTTTGCGGTCGTCGAGGGAGAGCGGCAGGCCGTGCGAGATGTTCTCCCGTACCGCCAGCACGAACGCCTCGTCCTCACTTCCCTCGAAATACGCGACATCGATCTCCCGGCATCCTTTGAGTACGGCGGCGCGTACCCGGTGCATGCCGTCGATCACCCGCATCGTGGATCGGTGCACCAGAATCGGGGGCAAAGGCGCCTCCGTTTCGGCGAGGCGGAGAATATGCTCCTCGTCCTCCCCTCCCACGCGGGGAGAGAACGCGGGAAGAAGCCGGTCGACGGGTATCCTCGCCGTCGCCGACGGCAGTGGAGGCCGGGGGGTCGCGTCGTCGTCCGCCATGGCAGAATCAGCCGAACCCGATCCGGCATCTTGTTCGGCATTTGCCATTTCCACCACCAATAGATTTATAACGGTGTAATTTAAATCTGACTTACCCTTCGTGATGGCTTTTGCCTCAAAGATACATGTCTGTCCAGTTCGTGCAAGCAGCCGGAATGGCGTGGACAGCGGCCGTGCTCACGTCGGTGCGTCGACTCGCAGGCGTTCGTTAAATGGTCGTGAACAGCGTTGACAGCCGGAAATCCGCCGTCGGCGGGCCGGCCGGGCTAAAGCGGGATGTTGCCGTGCTTGCGACGCGGCGGCGCGGTGCGCTTGTCACGCAGCATGACGAGTCCGCGGGCGACCGCCGCACGGGTCTGCGCGGGGTCGATCACGTCGTCGACGAACCCCCGCTCGGCCGCGTGGTAGGGATGCGCGAGCTGCTCGGTGTACTCCGCGACGAGTTCGGCGCGCAGCCCGTCGGGGTCGGCCGCGGCGGCCAGCTCCTTGCGGAAGATGACGTTGACCGCTCCCTCGGCGCCCATCACCGCGATCTCGTTCGTCGGCCACGCCAGTGACAGGTCGCCGCCGATCGAGTGGGAGTCCATCACGATGTACGCGCCGCCGTACGCCTTGCGGATGATGACCTGGACGCGCGGCACGGTCGCCTCACAGTAGGCGTACAGCAGCTTGGCGCCGTGCCGGATGACCCCCGCGCGCTCCTGGTCGGCGCCGGGCAGGAAGCCGGGCACGTCGACGAGGGTGACCAGCGGGATGCCGAAGGCGTCGCAGAACCGTACGAACCGTGCGGCCTTCTGCGCCGCGTCCGCGTCGAGGACGCCGGCGAGCACGATGGGCTGGTTGCCGACGACCCCCACCACCTCGCCGTCGACGCGGGCCAGCAGGCAGACGACGTTCCGCGCCCACTCCGTGTGGAACTCCAGGAAGTCGCCGTCGTCCACGATCTCGGCGACGACCGCCCGCATGTCGTAGGGCTTCCCGGCCTCGACCGGGACGATCTCCGCGAGCCGCGGCCTCTCGTCGGTCGTCGCGCCGCGCTCCTCCGCGGCCGGCGGGGGTTCGAGGTTGTTGCTCGGCAGCAGCGACAGGAGATGGCGCACGTCGGCCAGGCAGCTCTCCTCGTCCTCGTGCACGAAGGTGGCCACACCCGAGTGGGTGCCGTGGACCTCCGCGCCGCCGAGCTCGGCGTGCGTCACCCGCTCGCCGGTCACCGCCTCCACGACGTCCGGCCCGGTCAGGTAGAGCTGCGCGGTGTCCCAGACCATGAAGGTCACGTCGGCGAGCGCGGGCGAGTAGGCCGCGCCGCCCGCGCACGGGCCGAGCACGACGCTGATCTGCGGGATCACGCCGGACGCCTGGACACTGCGGTGGAAGATCCCGCCGTACCCGTCGAGCGCCCCGACGCCCTCCTGGATCCGCGCTCCTCCGCTGTCGTTGAGGCCGATGAGCGGCGCGCCGGCCTCCAGCGCCAGATCCATCAGCCGGTGGATCTTCGCCGCGTGGGCCGCCCCGAGCGAGCCGCCGAAGATCGTGAAGTCCTGGGCGTAGACGAAGACCTGCCGCCCGTCCACGGTGCCGGAGCCGGTGATCACCCCGTCGGTGTACGGGCGGCTCCCGCCCATCTTCAGCCCCTGGGCCTGGTGCCGCCGGTACGTGCCGATCTCGACGAAGGAGTCCTCGTCCAGCAGCAGGCCGAGCCGCTCGCGCGCGGTGCGCTTGCCCAGCGCGTGCTGCCGCTGGACCGCCCGGCGGTTCCCGGTGGCCGTCTCCTCGCGCAGGGCCGCGCGCTGCTCGCGCAGCAGCGGCATCGACCGCTCCGGCGGCTCGGGCGGCTTCGCGGCGTCGCCGTTCAGCCGTCTCCGGTTCGGACGGAGCACGGGCACCCGGACGAAGTCCGGTTCCGATGCGCTCACCGTTCCCCCTGTGGTCACCGTTGTTACCAACGAATCATCATCTGGCGCGGACGCGTGACGCTTCCTCCGAATTGCGATCGGATTTCACGGCGTCACGGGTGCGGCAATCTGCGAGAAATATGTGCCGGAAACTTCGTAGTACAACACTGATATGGAATGTGGATATGCCGCCGAGGAGGGTCTCGCGATGGCCGTCAAAGAACGCGGTCCGGCATCGGCCCGGTCCCTTGCCCACGCTTTGTCAGAGGGCCGCCTGCCGGTGGACGGTGTGCTCCCGCCCGAGCTCGGCGGCTGCTTCCTGCAGGCGGTCCCGCATCCGGCCGCCTCCCTGCCGCCCGGCGGCCGGCAGGCCGCCGCCGGACCGTGCACGTTCGCGGGCGTGCGCGTCGAGGACGGCGGCGCCCGCTGGTTCCGCGGCGTCCTGCGCGCGGAGACCCTGGGGCCGGTGCCGGCGATCGCGCCGTCGGTGTGGCTCGCGGGTCCCGGCGGGCCGGCCATGACGGTGGCCCGTCCCGTCCGTGAGGCGGGGTCGCCGCTGTGGCACACGGTGGCCTGCCACCCGGGTCTCGGCTACGCCGAGCACGTCGTCGTCGACCCGGGCGGGGAGATCCTGCGCGCCACGCCGTTCGCGCTGGACGGCGCGCCGCTGATGCACGCCATGGCGCTCACCCGCCGATTCGTCGTCGTGCTCGACCTGCCCGTCTGCTACGACGACGCGGCGGCGCTGGTCGGGGCGCGTTTCCCCTACTCCTGGCGGGCGCGGCGGCCCGCCCGGATCGGCCTGCTCCTGCGCCGGCGCCGCACCGCCGAGCCCCGGTGGTTCGCCGTGGACCCCTGCTACGTCTTCCACGCCGCGAACGCCTACGACGAGGGCGACCGCGTCGTCCTGGACGCGACGGCGTACACCCGCGCCTTCGACGCGCACGGCCCGGCCGGCCCGCCGTGCCTGCGCCGCTGGACGCTCGACCTGCGCTCGGGCGCGGTGCGGACGCGCCCGCTCGTGCCCGTACCGGCCCCGGGGCTCCCGCCGGAGGCGGCGATCGTGGACGACAGGGTGTACGGGCGGCGGCACCGCTATCTCTTCGGCGCCACCGGCGCCGCGCTGAGCCGCCTCGACCTGCGGACCGGAACCCTCCGGTCGTGGGAGTTCCCGGCCGGTCTGGTGCCCGGACGGCCGGTCTTCGTCCCCCGCGCGGACGACGCCACCGAGGGCGCCGGATGGCTGGTCCTCGCGGTCGAGGACCCGGGCCGGCACCGCGGCGACCTGATGGTGTTCGACGCCCTCGACCTGGCCGGCCCGCCGCGGGCGACCGTGAGCCTGCCGGTGGCCCTGCCGCCGGAGGGCCGTACGACGTGGCTCGGCTCCGCCCGCCCCGGAAACGACCATGCCGCTTGGCGAACCTCGTTCGCCGAGTTCTTTTGAATGGCCGCGCCGTTCTCCTACCGGGCATTCCTGGAGATGATCCGCGC
The DNA here is from genome assembly GCF_030406325.1 of Actinomadura sp. DC4. Taxonomy (GTDB): domain Bacteria; phylum Actinomycetota; class Actinomycetes; order Streptosporangiales; family Streptosporangiaceae; genus Actinoallomurus. The sequence continues at coordinate 282,880 of NZ_JAUEQY010000010.1, forward strand.
CGATGGCGGCATGGACGATGGGTGAACGCGTGAAATGGCCTTTCTCGGGCGACGGGAGCTGACAAGTGCGACCGCATCCATCGGATGAGTACGAAGCCAGGACGATGACGCTGGAGGCGTTCGCCGACACGATCATTCCTGGGGACAAACGGGGACCGGACGATGTCGCGATCGCGGGTGCCGGAGATGGGCCCGGAGCGGTTCAGGCCGGGGCGGTTGAGTTACTGGAGACCCCCGCCACCGGCATATCGCACGACCTGGACGTGCTCGTCCACGACCTGAACGAGCACGCGCTGGCCTACGCGGACCAGCACGACCTGACCCTCGGCGACGCGGTTCCGCCCTTCGCCGCCCTGCCCTTCGCCGACCGCACCGCGCTGGTGGCCGCGCTGACGGCCCCGGGCCACCCGGAGAAGGAGGTCTGGGTGCTGCTCGCGCTGTTCAGCAACATGGCCTACGACACCGGGGCCCACATGCACACGGTCGACGCCATCGCCGCCGGGCACCCGGGACTGGCGGCGCTGGGCATCACCCTCCCGGACCCGGACGGGCTGTGGCGGTTCCCCGACTACTCCTACGGGCGCCGGCTGGCGGCCACACACCCGGACACTGACGCATCGGGGAGCCTCGGATGAGCGCAGTCGAACGTACGGACGTCCTTGTGATCGGCACCGGCTTCGGCGGGGCGATCGCCGCGTACCACCTGTCGGCGGGCGGCGCGAAGGTCGTGATGCTGGAGCGCGGGCCCTGGCTGGAGAGCGAGGAGTTCGAGCACGACTACAAGCTCGGATCCTCCTACACCCGGATCTTCGACTTCGTCGTCGGCGACGGGATGAGCGTGCTGGGCGGCAACTGCGTCGGCGGCGGCAGCGTCGTCTACTTCGCCGCGATGCCCCGCGCCCCCAGGTTCATCTTCGAGCGGCGGGGCAGCATCGGCCGGCGGATGTGGCCGAAGACGATCGACCGCGACGCGCTCGAGCCCTGGTACGACCGGGTGGCAGAGGCGCTGCCCGTGACCACGCAGGACTGGAACGACGTGTCCTACCCGGGCGGCCTCTGGGCGGCGGCCTGCGACCACGCGGGTCTCACGGCCAACCCCGTGCCGGTCGCCGTCGACAACGCCAAGTGCGTCAACTGCAACTGGATGATGGCCGGCTGCCGGTTCGAGGCCAAGCGGTCCCTGCTCTACAACTACCTCCCGGCCGCGCTCGCGCACGGGACGGAGATCCGGCCGCTCCACGAGGTGCAGAAACTGACGCGCACCGACGACGGCGGCTACCGCGTCCACTACAACACCATCGACGACGAGGACTACCGGATCACCACCGGCGGCGGCACGATCGAGGCCAAGATCGTCATCCTGGCGGCGGGCGCCGGCGCGACGCCGGTGATCCTGCAGCGCAGCGCGGCCGACCTCGGGCCGATGCCGCACGCGGTCGGGCGTTACTTCTCCGGCAACGGCGAGCGTCTCAACACCGCGATCATCGACGAGGACCGGGTACGCGACGTGCTCGGGCTCTCGCGCGGCGACGGCAAGGCGTACGAGGCCAACCAGATCGGCAAGGGGCCCGTGGTCGCCAACTGGGACCGCCTCGACGGGTCGCTGCCGGAGTTCTCCCGGTTCTCCCTCGAACAGCTCTACTTCCCGCCGGGCCTCGGTACCATCCTCGCCCAGGTCCCCGGCGCCGAGGGGCCGAGCTGGTTCGGCCTGGACAAGAAGGAGGTCCTGCGGCGCTGGCAGTCGTGGCTGACCATCTTCATCATGATCGAGGACGACAACGAGGGCGTCTTCGGCCCGCCGCCCGGCACCGGCAACGCCATGCGGATCTCCCAGCAGATGCTCGGCCGCGGCAACCTCAGCTACCGGCCGACGCTCAACACCGCGTCGGCCTGGGCCCCGGCCGACGGCGTCATCCGCGACGTCCTCGAACGCGACGGGCTCGCCAAGGTCGCGCCCTGGACCAACGACCTGGTCGGCGCGTACACCGTGCACCCGCTCGCGTCCTGCCGGATCGGCGACGACCCCGCCACCTCCGCGCTCGACGACGGCCACGAGTTACGCGGCCACCCGGGCATCTTCGTCACCGACGGCTCGGCCGTCCCGGGCGCGCTGACCGTCAACCCGGCCATGACCATCTCGGCGCTCGCCGAGCGCGCCATGCCGGGGATCGTACGGGCGGCGCAGCGGCGCGGCATCGACGTCACGTACGGCGCCCCCGCGCCCGACGGCTCCACCAGCGCGCGGCGCGCCACGGCTCCGCTGGTCGGCGGCCTGGTCCGTGAGTAACGCGATGAGCGGCCTCGTCACCCGCGCCGCCCGCCGGGGCGCGCGGATGCAGATCAAACACCTGACCCCGGTGTCGCCGGACGGCGCGGACCCGCTCGTCGGCCGGGTGTACGCCCAGGTCGAAGAGGACTTCGGCCTGCTGGCGCCGCCGGTGAGCCTGCACGCGCCGGCGCCCGCGCTGCTCGCCGCCTCCTGGGTGATGCTGCGCGAGACGCTGGTCGCCGGCGGGCACGCGGACCGTACGGCCAAGGAGGTCGTGGCCGCCGCCGTCTCACTCGGCAACGGCTGCCCGTACTGCGTCGACGTGCACGGCTCGACGCTGTACGGGCTGACGAGCGCCGATGACGCGACGGCCGTGGCGGAGGGGCGGCTCGACGAGGTCGGCGACGCCCGCCTGCGCGCGATCGCCGGCTGGGCGTGGGCGGCCGGGCGGCCGTCCACGTCGCCGGCCCCGTTCCCCTCCGGGCAGCTTCCGGAGTTCGCGGGCGTGGCCGTCGTCTTCCACTACCTGAACCGCATCGTGAACGTCTTCCTGACCGCGTCGCCCTTCCCGGACCAGGTGCCCGCGGGCGTACGGCCTCGGCTGCGGCGGCTGGCCGGCCGGATGGTGCGGCCCGCCGCGCAGCGGTTCTGCGAGCCCGGCGCCTCACTCGACCTGCTGCCGGAGGCGCCGCTGCCCGGCGACCTGTCGTGGGCGGCCGGCACCCGGCACGTCGCCGACGGGCTCGCCCGGTCCGCGGCGGCGATCGAGGCGGCGGGCGAGACCGCGGTGCCCGGCGCCGTACGTGAGCTGACGCTGGCGCGCCTGGCCGCCTGGGACGGCGAGCCGCCGGGCCTGTCGAGCGGCTGGGCCGACGAGGCGGTCGCGGGCCTTCTGGAGGGCGAACGGGCGGCGGGCCGGCTCGCGCTGCTCACCGCGATGGCCTCCTACCAGGTCGGCGGATCGGTGGTGGAGGAGTTCCGCCGGGACCGGCCCGATGACGCGGCGCTGATCGGCCTCACCTCGTGGGCGGCCATGGCGGCGGCGCGCGAGGTGGGGAGCCGCCTGCGGCCCGAGCGAGATGTCACGAACACCGGAGAGAGGACAGAACAATGAGTGACCTGGCACAAGTGTTCACCGACCTGGCCGCCGAGAGCGAGGAGCTCGACGCGATGGTGGCCCGCCTCGACAAGGCGCAGTGGAACCTGCCGACCCCCGCGCCCGGCTGGACGGTCGCGAACCAGGTGGCCCACCTGGCGTTCATCTTTCACCTGGCCGGCGCGGCCGCCGCCGACGGCGAGGAGTTCCAGGCGATCGTCGAGCGCGCCTCGAAGGGCCTGAACGCCGCGGTGAACGCCGCCATCGAGGAGTACATGGACGACCCGGCCGAGCTCCTCCAGCGCTGGCGGGACGAGCGCGACACCACGGTCGAGGCGCTGAGCGCCCTGCCGCCGGACAAGATCGTGCCGTGGCTGGTCCGGCCGATCCCCGCCTTCGTGCTGGCCTGCGCCGGGATCATGGAGCTGTTCGGGCACGGGCAGGACATCGCGGACGCGCTGAGAATACGGCGTGAGTACACCGACCGGATCCAGCACCTGGTCGGCTTCGCGATCCTCGTGTGGGACTTCGGCTACCAGGCGCGCGGCCTGACCCCGCCGGACACGCAGTTCCGGTTCGAGCTGACCGCGCCGTCGGGCGAGGTGTGGGCGTTCGGCCCGGAGGACGCCGAGCAGTCGGTGACCGGCCCGGCCGTCGACTTCTGCCTGCTGGTGACCCGCCGGCGGCACCGCGACGACCTCAAGATCGTGGCCACCGGCGAGGACGCCGACACGTGGCTGGACATCGCCCAGGCGTACCGCGGTCCGGCCGGCGAGGGACGCCGCCCCGGCCAGTTCGCCGACCTGGACGCCTGACGCCTGACACCCGCGTGCCGGCACCGTCGCGACGGTGCCGGCACGTTTCGCCGTCAGCGCCAGGCGCCGGCGCCCTCCTGCTCGACCTCGACGCTCAGGCGGGGCTGGGACCGCGCCACGGACTCCGCCGCCGCCTCCCAGCTGTCGCCCACGCTCACCATCAGCCCGGTGAGCTGGACCTCGAAGCAGCGGTCGGCGGTGTAGGGGGCGATGAGGTACTCCCCGAGCTCGAGCGTCACGAGGCCGTGGATGGCGATCCACATCTGGTGCGCGACGAGTTCGGGCTCATCGGTCAGGAACCGCCCGTGGGAGATGCAGCGTTCGGCGCAGCGCATGACCGAGCCGAGGGTGTAGCGGCCGTACTGCCGGTCCGTACGGGAAAGGGAGAAACCGCTGATCGAGGAGGCCCCGAACATCACCGCGTACAGGTGGGGATTGGCCATTCCGTTGCGCCGGTACGCCCGCCCGAGCAGCGCCATGTCCGAGACCGGGTCGTCGGTCTCCCGTACGCGCGAGAAATGGTTCTGCAGCCGGGAGAACCCTTCGTGCACCATCTCGCGGATGAGCCCGCTCATGCCGCCGAAGTGCGTGTAGACGGCCATCGTGGAGCAGCCCGCCTCGGAGGCGATACGCCGGGTGGACAGCGACTGGGGTCCTTCCTCCAGCAACAGCCGGGCGGCGATGTCCACCAGCATGGGGCGCACCTGAGGATTGGAACGGCGGGGGCTCATGATCACGTCCACTCTGCACGCTCGCCAGGGAGCCGTGCGGAACCCGTTCGGTCACAGCGACAGCCCGTGCGGCCGGTCCCTAACGGGACCTTCGCGGCCTCACTGGCTGGGTAGATCATGATTCTTGAGAATAACCAAGCATCCCCGCGCGCCCCGTCTCCCGTTGTGCGCACCTGGTTGGAACGTTTCCACAACGGAGCGCACGGCCGCCGAATCATCACTCCGGCATTGACGCTATCGATTGCCACCGAGTGATCACCGCTTGTAACGTTGCGGCCTTCGGTTCGCGGCCCGACGATCGCCGCGACTTCTGACCCCGCTATGGCGGCGGGGCGCCGGCCCCGGCTCGACTCGGCGCTTCGCCGCGCCGATCAGGAGCACTTATGACCTCGCGCGACTCCGAAGCGTCGCCACTCGATTGCCCAGTGAAACACGGCCGCATTCCCATCTACGGACCGGAGTTCGCCGCCGACCCCGGGCGCGTGTACGCCGAACTGCGCTCGCACGGGTCCGTCGCGCCGGTCGAGCTGTCCCCGGGAGTTCCGGGCATGCTCGTGACCGGCTACGACGCGGCGCTGGAGGTGCTGCGCGACCCGAACCGGTTTCCGCGTGACGCCCGCAGATGGCAGCAGGGCATCCCACCGGACTGCCCGATTCTGCCGATCATGGCGTACCGGCCGACCTGCAACCTGACGGACGACCCGCTGCGGTCCCGGCTGCGGGACGCCGTGACCGACAGCCTGGACCGGGTCGAGCCGACCGTGCTGCGCGAGTTCGTCGAACGCAGCGCGGACACGCTCATCGCCCGCATCGGCCCCCGGGGCGACGCGGACCTGCTCACCGACTACGCGGTGATCCTCCCGCTGCTGGTGTTCAACCTGCTGTGCGGCTGCCCGGCCGATCTGGGCGACCGCATGGTCGCGGCGATCCAGGAGGTCCTCAAGTGGGAGAACTCCGAAGAGGCCAACATGAATCTCGGCCTCGCCGTCCTCGAACTCATGGCGCTCAAGCGCGAGAACCCCGGCCCGGACGTGACGACGTGGCTGATGGACCACCCGGCCGGGCTCACGGACGAGGAGGTGGCGCACCAGCTCGTGATGCTCGTGGGCGCCGGCAGCGAGCTCGCCCAGAACCTCATCGCCAACACACTGCGGCTGCTGCTGTCCGACGATCGGTTCGGCGGCGACCTTTCCGACGGCAGCCTCACCGTCGAGGACGCGCTCGACGAGGTGCTGTGGGTGGATCCGCCGCTGGCCAACTTCGGGGTCACCTATCCCGTGGAGCCGATCTCCTTCCACGGGGTCGAACTGCCCGCCCACGAGCCGGTCGTCATCAGCTTCGCGGCGGCCAACAACGACCCTTCGACGCTCAGCGACCACCGGGCGGGCAACCGCGCCCATCTGTCCTGGGGCATCGGCCCGCACACCTGCCCGGCGCAGGGCCACGCACGGCTTCTCTCCACGGTCGCCATCGAGAAGCTCCTGGACGCGCTGCCCGACATGGAACTGGCCGTCCCCGTCGAGGAACTGGTCTGGCGGCCCGGCTTCATCCAGCGTGCCCTGTCGTCGCTGCCGGTGCGCTTCCCGGCCATCCCCGGAGCCGCTCCGGCCTCGCGTGAGGAGACACCCGCCCCGCCTCCCGCCCCGGCCGTCCCCGTGCCGGAGGCCCCGGTGCCCCCGGAGCCGGAGGGCTGGCGCCGCCGCCTGGGCCGGTGGTGGGCGGGGGAGACGGGCTGAGCGGTCCGCCGGGATGCGCCGCCCGGCGGACCTGCCTCGGCCAGGGCCGTCTCAAGGCCCCGCCGTCCTTCGCGCTCCGGTGCTGGGGACGAGGGGTTCGGGGACGGTCCCGCCGCGTCAGCCGGCGGGCGGGGTCGGGAGGGTGCCGTCGGCGCCGGGCTTCACGACCGAGCAGTGGACGCCCTTCGGCAGCTTCCCGATCTTCACCGTGCCGTCAGGGCCGGTTCGCGCGGTGATCTTGACGCCCCCGGGCGGCGGGGCCGGGAGCGTCTTGCCGCCCTCTCCCTTGACCGCCTTGCCGCCACCGTCCTTGATCACCTTGAGGCTGCCGCCCTTGACCGGCTTCGGGAGGCCCGGGAGCCTGCCCGGCTCCTTGCTGGTCACGGTCCCCTTCTCCGGCCGGCCCTTGATGTGCCCGGCCTTGCCGGCGCAGATGACGCCGGAGACGCCCTTGCCCTTGGGCACGCCGGGCTTCGCGGTCGTCGTCGCGGACCCGCCCTGGGCGAAGGCCGAGCCGGACAGTCCCGTCAGGGCGATGCCGCCCGCCAGGAGGCAGGCGGCGGCGAGCTTCTTCTTCATGGTTCCTCCGAGATGGGAGTCGGATGAGACAACCCGGAGTCTCGTGTGGAGGACCTGAAGGCACGATGAGTGGCTTTCGGCGTTCTTTCATGGTGGCTTTAGGTAGTGCCCATCACGCTGGGGCCGTGCGCATACTGGTGGTGGAAGACGAACGACGCCTCGCCGAACTCCTGAAGGACGGTCTGGAGCGGGAAGGGTTCGCGGTCGACCTCGCCCACGACGGGCGGGAAGGGCTGTGGATGGCGACCGAGAACGCCTATGACGTCATCGTCTTGGACGTGATGCTGCCGCTCCTGGACGGCAACACACTGTGCGCCCGGCTCCGTACGGCCGAGATCTGGACGCCGATCCTGATGCTCACGGCGAAGGACACCGCACAGGACGAGGCGCAGGCGCTCGACATCGGCGCGGACGACTTCCTGTCCAAACCCTTCTCGTACGTGGTGCTGCTCGCCCGGCTGCGCGCGCTGCTGCGCCGGGGCATCCGCGAGCGTCCGGCCGTCATCTCCGTCGGGGATCTCAGGGTCGACCCGGCCGGGCTGCGCTGCAGCCGGGGGGACACCCAGATCGCGCTGACGCCGAAGGAGTTCGCGATCCTGCACGGCCTGGCCCGCCGGGCCGGTGATGTCGTCACCAAGACCGAACTCCTGTCGCAGGCGTGGGACTTCGCCTACGACGGGGACTCCAACATCGTCGAGGTCTACATCAGCGCCCTGCGTCGCAAGATCGACAAACCGTTCGGGCGTACGAGCCTGGTCACCGTACGCGGGGCCGGCTACCGGCTGGAGGCCTGATGCGATCGCTCCCGAGAGTGCGGCTGCCCCGCTTCGGCGGCGTACGGTTGCGGGCCACCGCCGCGGCGATGCTGACCGTGGCCGTGGCGCTGGGCGTGGCCTCGACCGTCCTGCTCCTGGTCCTGCAGGGCAGCCTGGAGAAGAGCGCGCGGGCCGAGGCCGCCGACAAGGCCAAGGCGGTCGCCACCGCGGTGAAGGTCGGCGGGCCCGGGGCCCCGCCGGCGCCTCCCGGGTCGGCCGGGATGGGCCTCCCTCCGGACGGCGACGTCCAGGTGCTCAGCTCGAACTCGACCGGCTCGGTCTGGAAGTCCGGGGCCGGCTACACCGTGGCCATGGAACAGGTGGACGGCCGGGGCGGGAGCGTGCTCGTCCAGGGCCGGTCCTCCCTCGCGCCGACGCGGCAGGCGATCGTGACCCTGTGGAGCCTGCTGCTGCCCGGCGTCCCGGCGCTGCTGCTGCTCGTCGGCCTGCTCACCTGGCTCGCGGTCGGGCGCGCGCTCAAGCCGGTGTCGGCGATCCGCGGCAAGCTGGCCGACATCACCGCCCACGACCTGCATCAGCGGGTCCCGGAGCCGGAGTCCCGCGACGAGATCGCGGCCCTGGCCCGTACGGTCAACGCCACGCTCGACCGGCTGCAGACCGCCGTCGAGCAGCACAAACGCTTCGTCGCCGACGCGGCGCACGAGCTGCGCAGCCCGCTGGCCATCCTGCGCACGCGGCTGGAGGTGGCCGGTGCTGAGGCTCCCGCACTGGCGGACCAGGCGCTGACCGACGTCGAGCGCATCCAGACGCTGACCGCCGACCTGCTCCTGCTGTCCCGGCTCGACGCGGGCGAACCCCTGCGCGAGCGGGAGGTCGACCTCGGCCAGGTGGTGGCCGAGGAGGCCGCGCAGCCCCGGCCGCGCCCGGACGTCACCGTCGACCTGGACGTCGCCTCCGACGTGCTCGTACGCGGTTCCGGCGGCCAGCTCAAGCGGCTGACCGCGAACCTGGTCGACAACGCCGTCCGCCACGCGGCCACCACCGTGACGGTGCGCCTGACCGCGGACGGCTCCTCGGCCGCCCTGGAGGTCGCCGACGACGGCCCCGGCATCCCCGAGGAGCACCGCGAGGTGGTCTTCGACCGGTTCACCCGGCTCGACCAGGCCCGCGCCAGAGACAGCGGAGGCTCCGGCCTGGGCCTCGCCATCGCCCGCGACATCGCCACCGCACACCAGGGCACCCTCACCGTCGCGGCCCGCCCGGCCCCCGGCGCCTGCCTGCGCGCCGTGCTCCCGACGTCACCGGGTTAGCAGGTCGCGGAGGGTCTTGGCGATGTCGGCGGGGGCCTCCTCGGCCATGAAGTGGCCGCAGGTCACGGTGGCGTGCCGCAGGTCGGGGGCCCACGCGCGCCACAGCTCCGCCGCGTCGAAGCCGAGGGCGGCGCCCCAGTCCTGCTGGAGTACGGCGACCGGCATGGTCAGCCGGTCGCCCCGGTCGCGGTCGGCCTGGTCGTGGGCCACGTCGATGCCGGCGGAGGCGCGGTAGTCGGCGACGATCGAGGTGACCGCCGTACGGGAGGCCTCCAGGTACGCGGCGCGGACGTCGTCCGGGATCACCTGCGGATCACTGGCCCACAGGTCGAGGAAGTGGCCGAAGAACGCGTCCGGAGCGGCGGCGATCATGTGCTCGGGCAGGCCGGGCGGCTGGGCCATGAGGTACAGGTGGAAGCCGACGGCGGCGGTCCGCCCGTGCATCACCTCCCACATGTCCAGGGTGGGCAGGACGTCCAGGCAGGCCAGGTGGCTGATCGCACCGGGGTGGTCCAGCCCGGCGCGGAACGCCACCAGGGCGCCGCGGTCGTGCCCGGCCAGCGCGAAGCGCTCGTGGCCCAGCGCCCGGGCCAGCGCGACGACGTCGGCGGCCATGGTGCGTTTGGCGTACGTCATCTCGTCCGTCGCGGGCGGTTTGTCGCTGGCGCCGTACCCGCGCAGGTCGGGGCAGATCACGGTGTGGTCGGCCGCGAGGTCGGCGGCGACGTGCCGCCACATCAGATGGGTCTGCGGGAAGCCGTGCAGCAGCACGATCGGCCGGCCTGATCCCGCGACGGCCGCGTTCAGGGTCACGCCGCCGGCGACCGGAACGCGCTGGTAGTCGAAGCCTTCGATGTTCATGGCCTCAGCCTGGCGGGCGCCGATGAGCGTTCGGTGAGCGCGCTACCGTGACCAGGTGGGCAGCGGTGAGATCGCCTTCGGGGTGCTCGGGCCGGTGACGGCCTGGGACGGCGCCGGGGACGCGATCAACCTCAAGGGGCCGCGGCACCGCGCGGTGCTGGCCCGGCTGATCGTCGCCAACCGCCGCGTCGTCCCGGTGTCCCTGCTGGTCGACGACCTGTGGGCCGCCGATCCGCCCGCCGGCGCGGCCGGGGCCGTACGGACCTTCGTGGCCGCGCTGCGCCGTGCGCTGGAGCCGTCGCGCCCGCCCCGTACACCGGCGCGGTTGCTGGTCACCGAAGGACCGGGGTACGCGCTGCGGGCGGGGCCGGAGGCGGTGGACTCCTGGCGTTTCTCACGTACGGTGACCGCCGCGCCGCCGGACGAGGAGGGCCTCGGCGTGCTCACCGAAGCGCTGGGGTGGTGGCGCGGGCCCGCGTACGCCGAGTTCGCCGACGAGCCGTGGGCACGGGCGGAGCGCTCGCGCCTGGCGGAGCTGCGGCTGCACGCCGTCGAGCGGCAGGCCGAGGCCCGGCTCGCCCTGGGCCTGGCCGCCGAGGCGGTCCCCGACCTGGACGCGCACGTGACCGAGCACCCCTGGCGCGAGGACGCCTGGCGGCTGCTGGCGCTCGCGCTCTACCGCACCGGGCGGCAGGGCGACGCGCTCGCGGTGCTCCGCCGGGCACGTACGCTCCTGGTCGAGCAGCTCGGCGTGGACCCGGGGCCGTCCCTGCGCCGCCTGGAGACCGACATCCTGCACCAGGAACGCCACCTGGACGGCACGGACTCGGCGGCGCGGGTGTGGGCGCGTACGGCCGCCGCCTACGACCGTACGGTGGCGTCGGGCGCACGCGCGCGGCTGGAGTCGACCGTGGGCCTGCTCCGCAACCTCGCGGTGACCGGGGGCACCGGCCTGGAGGCGGCGCGGGCGCACCGTGTGGCGGCCATCGCGGCGGCCGAGGAGCTCGGCGACGCCGAGCTCACCGCCCGCGTGATCGGCGCGTACGACGTCCCGGCGATCTGGACCCGCTCGGACGACCCCGCGCAGGCGGGGCAGGTCGTGGCCGCCGCCGAACGCACCCTCGCGCTCCTGCCGCCGGGCGTGCACGAGGCGGCGCGGGCACGCCTGCTCGCCACGGTCGCGCTGGAGTCACGCGGCACCGACGCGTCCTCCGCGGCGAGGGAGGCGGAGGAGATCGCGCGGCGGATGGACGATCCGGGGCTGCTGGCGTTCGCGCTGAACGGCGTGTTCATGCAGAGCTTCTCGCGCGCGGGGCTGGCGTCGCGGCGGGACGGGATCGGGGCGGAGCTGGTGGCCCTGTCCGCGCGGCACGGCCTGGTGACGTACGAGGTCCTCGGCCACCTCATCCGGCTCCAGGCTCTCGGCGCGCTGGCCGACTTTCCCGGCGCGGACGAGCACGCGTCCGCCGCCGACCGCCTGGCCGAGCGCCACGAGCTGCCGCTGGTCGGGGTCTTCACCTCCTGGTACCGGGCGCTGCGGCTCGCCGACTCCCCGCCTGCGGCGGAGGCCGCCTACCGCGTCGCGGCGGCGGGGCTCGCCGGCGCGGGCATGCCGGGCCTGGAACGCGGCCTGCTGCCGCTGGCCCTGCTCTGCCTGCGAGTACGGCACTCCCTGCCCGTTCTCGACGAAGGGGACTGGGGCCCGTACGAGCCGTGGGCCCGGCCGCTGGTGCTGCTGTCCCGGCACCGGCGCGGCGAGGCCGCCGAGGCGCTGCGCCGGGTGCCGGAACCACCCCGTGACCTGCTATTCGAGGCACTGTGGTGCCTGACCGCCCGGGCGGCCGTCGCCCTGGAGGACCGCGCGACGATGGAGCGCGCGTACGCCGCGCTGCTCCCGGCGGACGGAGAACTGGCCGGTGCGGGAAGCGGCCTGCTCACCCTGGGGCCGGTCGCCGGCCACCTCGCCGATCTCGAGCTCCGCTAGGCGGCCTCGAGCCCCCTTCATGTGGCCGAAGCAGGTCATTATCGGAGCGAATACATGGCATTGAGGGAGCCGGATTCAGGTCTACGAAACGCCGCTCATGCGCGTGTTCCGGACACGACGTTTTTGATTAATTCGACGGCCGATCCGAGGTGAGTGGCCGGGCAGATCGGTCGGTCCCACGACCAGTACCAGGTGAGCACCTCGTCGGCGTCCGGCTTGAGCGTGATCAGCTCATCCATGAAGGCGTTACCGGCGGGTGAAAAAACCTTAATCTTCGTTGAAGGTTCGATGATATCCGTCGCCATGCCCTGCCGTTTGAGGGCGTTTGCAAGATCCGTTACTAAGTTGTCGGCTGCGCATGTCGTCATGGGAGTGTGCTCCTGTCCTGCGTCTTTATCTGGGAGCATAATCGTGATGACAAACGGTAAGCTTTGTGAAGCCGTGTCGCACGGTCGGTTGCCCGTGAACTAGTGATCAGCATTCACACAAGGATGTGAACCCTCGATGGCACCGAAACGGGAGACAGCGCTTGAGGCGTGGGGTAAGGAACTCGGGCACGCCTGCGACGCGGCGAAGATGACCGCACGGCAACTCGCGAAATCGCTGACCGTGGCCCCATCCACGATCAGTCAGTGGATGAACGGCAAGCGGACTCCGCACCTGGAAGACGTCAAGCGCTGTGACGACGTGCTCGGCACCAATGGATTCCTGGCCCGCTACTACGAACGATGGGTCACCCGGGAGATCCCTTCGGAATGGGATGACGCCTGGCTGGCCGCGGAGGGTCTGGCGAACCTGATCCAGAACTACGAGCTGTCCGTAATTCCCGGCCTCCTCCAAACCGAAAACTACGCGCGGGCGGTCATGCGGTTCACGAGGCATTCTCCGATCGACGTCGAGGAGAGAGTTCACCGAAGGGTGGTGCGGCAGAAGATTCTCACCGACGAGAATCCGCCTATGTGTATCTTCGTCATTGACGAGTATGCGTTGCGGCGCTTGGTCGGTGGGCCCGACGTGATGGTGGAGCAGTTGGCATACCTGTGCGAATGTGCGAAACGGCCGAACATCGTCGCGAAAGTGATTCCGGCTGGTATCGAATATTACTCGACGTTGCCGTTCATGATCGCCGAACTCGACAACGCGAAGCTCGTGAACGTGGACGACATACTCAGCGGTCGGGTGGTCGAAGGAAACGGTGACGTCGTAGAGGCCAGCAAGATTTGGGAAGACGTGCGGGAGGCGGCCCTGCCGCCCAAGGACTCAATGAAGCTGATCGAGAAGGTGATCGAAGAATGGCAGCTCTAGACTGGCGGAAATCCGAGCGGAGCAACGCGAACGGGAATCAGTGTGTAGAGGTCACCGTCTGCGAAGACGGGCGGAGGGGGTAGCCCGGAGCGAAAGAGCGCCCTGCCTTCCGAAGGGCAGGGCGCTCTTCACCGCGTCAGGCGCCGCGGGCGCGGTCCAGCAGGCTCCGTATCCAGTCGCGCTGCGCGGACCGGGCCCGCCGGGAGAGGGCGGCGTCCGGCGCCTCCGTGTCGAAGCTGTGGAAACCGCCCGGCCACACGTGGAGTTCGGCCTCGCCGCCCGCCTGCCCGCTCCCGGTCGAGCGGCGGCGGGCCGGCCTGCGGTCGCGTCTCCACGGGCTCTCCTCCGTCTGGTAGGCAGTGACCATGTCGAGCCACCGCGCCATCGAGCACCTCATCGTGTCGTACGCCGAACTCGTGGACGCGGGCGACTTCGCCGGGGTCGGCGCGCTTCTCGCCTCCGCCGCGTTCATCGGCTCCGGCGGGCAGGTGACCGGCGGCGACGCGATCGAGGCGATGTTCCGCGACACGCTGGTCGTGTACGACGACGGCACACCGCGGACCAAGCACGTGACGACCAACATCGCCGTCGACGTGGACGAGGAGACCGGCACGGCGACCTCACGCGCGTACTTCACCGTGCTGCAGGCAGTGCCCGGCCTGCCGCTGCAGCCCATCGTCGCCGGCCGCTACCACGACGAGTTCTCGCGCCGCGACCGGCGATGGATCTTCACGTCCCGCCGCGTCCACGTCGACCTGACCGGCGACGTGAGCCACCACCTGCGGCCGTCGGGTTCGGCACGTCTCGACGGGCATTGACGTCGCCCGCTCCGCGTGGTGATCTCGCGGTGGAACAGAGAGGACGTGGTGGGTGATGGCGAAGCGATTTCCCTTAGACGAGCCGCACGGTCTGACGTTCGACCGCCGGCTCGACGAGATACGGGAGGCCGAGCCGGTCTGCCAGGTCAGCCTCCCGTACGGCGAGGACGCGTGGCTGGTCACGCGCTACGAGGACGTCCGCACGGTGCTCGCCGACCCGCGGTTCAGCCGGGCCGAGACGGTCGACCGCGACGTCCCGCGCACCCACGAGCACCACGCGGCCGGCGGCATCGTCGACCTCGACCCGCCGGAGCACACCCGCGTACGCCGGGTCGTCGCGAAGGCGTTCACGGTACGCCGCGTCGAACGGCTACGGCCCAGGGCCGAGGCGACCGCCGGCGGCCTGCTCGACGCGATGATCGCGGCCGGGCCGCCCGCCGACCTGGTGAGGGACTTCGCGGTGCCGTTCCCGACCACGGTGATCTGCGAGCTGCTCGGCGTGCCGTACGAGGACCGGGGAAAGTTCGTGCGCTGGACGGACGCGTTCATGTCCACGACGGCGCTGACCCCCGAACAGCGCGACACCCGGCTCGGCGAGCTCGCGCACTACCTCGGCGAGTTGGTGGCGCAGCGCCGGCGTTCGCCGACCGACGACCTGCTCGGCGCCCTGGTGGTGGCGCACGACGAGGAGTCACGGCTTTCGGAGCAGGAGCTCATCGAGCTGGCCACGGTCCTGCTCGCCGCGGGACATGAGTCGACGTCCTCGCAGATCGGCAACTTCGTGTACACCCTGCTGGCCCACCCCGACCAGCTCGCCCTCGTGCGCGACGACCCGTCCCTGCTCTCCGGCGCCGTCGAGGAGCTGCTGCGCTACATCCCGCTGATGACGACCGAGACCGAACTGCCGAGGTACGCCACCGTGGACGTGCCGCTGGAGGGCGGTACGGTCCCCGCCGGCCGCGCGGTCCTGCCCCTGTACTCCGTGGCCAACCGCGACCCCCGTGCCTTCCCCGACCCGGCCCGGCTGGACGTCAGGCGCGAGATGGCCCAGGCGCAGCTCGGCCTCGGCCACGGCGCGCACCACTGCGTCGGCGCACAGCTCGCCCGGATGGAGCTGCAGGTCGCGCTGGGTTCGCTGCTGGCGCGGCTGCCCGGCCTGCGGCTCGCGGTGCCCGAGGAGGAGCTTCGGTGGAAGCACGGTATGGCCACCCGTGGGCTGCTGGGGTTGCCGGTGACGTGGGACGCGCCGTCATCATGAGGGAGGCGGCACGTAGCGGCACCGGTCGCCGACGCCCAGCGGCGCGCCGTGGGAACGTGGCGCGTCGTCGGCCGGCTCTGTCTCCGCCTCGTGGAGCCGCCGGAGTACGGTCCGGTCCGCCTCGGTGAGCGCGCCGTCACCCTGACCGGGCCGGTTGCGTTCGTCGAGATGGATCACCCAGCGGTCGTTCTCCCGCGCGGAGGCGAGCACGGTGAAGGCCGTCCCCGCCGCGAACAGGAGCGCTCCCGGGTCGTCGCCGCCTGAGAGCGGGGCGACCCGGCGGGCGGTACGGGACCAGATGGCGTACAGGGCGTTCCCCTCTTGCCGCGGCCGGCGGGCGGTCGCCGCGGTGAACCCGGGCTCGGCCAGCACGTCGCCGGGGGAGTGGCAGGCCGCCTCGTCGTCGGTGAGGTCCGCCGTACGGTAGGCGGGCCCACGGTAGGCGGCGAGCAGCCGCAGCCCGGAGACGCAGCAGGCCACGTCGGCACGGAGGCCCTCGGCGTCGGCACGGGGCCTCCCGGCGTCGGCAGGGAGGCCGCCGGCGTCGCCGGCGCGCAGGGCGGCGTCCAGTCCGGGCAGATCGCCACTCAGGTAGGCGCGCAGTGCGGACAGGTCGGTGGTGACGGCGTCGTCGGACTCGGAGGCCATCGCTGCCCGGAGCGCAGGCCGCTCGGTCATCACGCGGGTGACGGCCACCATGTGCCGCTCCCGCCGGGTCCCGATCCGCTCCCGATAGAGCCGCCGCTCGTCAGGGTCGGTGCGGTGCGCCCGGGGAACGAGCGGAACCACGACCACTTGCCGCACCCCGGACCCGGCACGCGCCGGTGAGGCCTGCACGGGCGGCTGCCCGGATGGCAAGGACCGCTGGGGTGATGGGGGCGGCGAGCCGACGGGCGTTGCCGCACCCGGTGGCAGCGCGGGTGCGAGGGGCGGCGGCGGAGGTACGGGGGCGGCCGCCGGAGCGGCCGACCCCGTGTCCGACTGGACCGGAGGTACGGGAGGCCCGGTCACCTGGGGTGTGGTCGGAGTGGGCGTGGCCAGAGGCGACCTGGTCGGCGGCGGTGTGGCCAGGCCGGCCGCTGTCGGCGGGGGCGTGGCGAGGCCGGGCGCGGCCGGTGGGGGCTGTGAGGGCGCCGGCGGTCGCGAAGACGGCGAGGCGACGGGATCCGCCGGACTTGGCGCCCCCATGAGCACCGTGGGTGCGACGGGCGGTGGGAGCACCGGGTTCGAGAGCGGCGCGCCTGGGGCGGTGCCCGGCTGGACCGGAGACACGGCCGGGGAGGTCAGGGGGGACGTAGCGAGTGAGGCCGCGGCAGCGGGAGGCGTCGCCACTCGTGATGGCGAAGCCGAAGGCGGCACCACCGATGAGGCCGGCGTGGGCGGGGCCTGGGCGACGGCGAGCCGGGGGGCGGCGGTAGGTGTCGGGAGTGGTGCGGTGTCGTCGTCTTGGCGCGGGGGTCGTTGGCCGAGGTCGGTCGGCGGCGCGGGAGTGGGCGGGGCCTGGGTGGTGGTGAGCCGGGGGCCGGCCGTCGGTGTCGGGAACGGGGAGGTGTCGTCGGATCGGCGCGGGGGTCGTCGGCCGGGGTCGGACGGCGGGGCGGGAGTGGGCAGGGCCGGTGGGGAGAGGTGCGTGGCCGGGGCGGTGGAGAAGCGGGGGCCGGCGGTCGGCTTCGGGAGGGGCGGGACGTCGCCGGGTCGGCGTGGCGGTCGTCGGCCGGGGCCGGCCGTCGGTGGCCAGACGGGCACGTCTCCGGGCTCGGGCGGGGCTGGAGGAAGGGCGTCCGGTGCCGTCTCGGGACGGCGGCCAGGGTGCCGGGACACCTCGCGCGTCGTCGCCGGCGCGGCGATCGGTGCGGGGCCGGAGGGGCGGGATTTCGCTTCTTCGGCCCGTCGCGCGGCCGGCCCGTCGCCGGGCGTGGCCGCCGAGGGCCCGGGGCTCGCTTCCGCTTCGTGTCGCGGCGGCGGCGTTCCGAGTGGCGGCGGCGCGGAGACGAGCCGCACTTGGGCCTCGCGCGGGAGCGCCGCCGGGGCGGCGGAAAAGCCTGCGGCGGTGTCAGGCGCCGCCGCGGCGACGGAGCCCGGCACGGTCGGGGCGGTGTCGGGCGGCGACATCGTCGCCGTGGTGACGAAAGACCCTGGGGCGACGCCGGACTGAGCGGACATCGCCGGAATGACGGGGTACTTCGGGGCGGTCTCGGGCGGCGGCACCGTGGCCGGGGCGGCCAAAGAACCGGGGTCGGTCACCCTTGCGGGGGCTGTGGAGGAGCCCAGGGCGGTACGTGCCGTATCGGGCCGGGTGACGGTCATCAAGGCGGCGACGGAGTCCGGAGCGGTGCCCGGCACGATCGCCGCCGCCGGGGCACGGTGGGGCGCGCCAAGCCCGGCCACCGGTGCCGGCGTCCCAGGCGGCTCGGCGATGGGCTGCGGGGTCGCGGGGGCGTTCGGCGGGAGGGCGGGTGCTTGGTGGTCCAGCAGGCGGTTCGGGGGGAACGGGGGGTGTTCCTCCGGGGCGAACTCCTGCCACGCCGGGGCCGGGATCGGGACCCTCGGCGCGGTCGGTTCCCAGGCCGCGGCCGGAATGTCGCAGGCGACGGCGATCAGCGCGCCGAAGCGGTTGGCCAGCCACTGGCCGTACGCGCGCGGGCCGCCTGCCTCGGCGTTGGCCATGACCAGGCGGAACGACGTACGTAGCTCCGGGGGAAGAAGCGCGATGACCCGCTCGACGGCGGCGCGGTCCCCAGGACGGCCGGGGTCGCCGTCCGCGAGGATCGTGGGGCGTTCCGGGGACGGGGGGACGACCGCGGCCAGGCGGGCCGTGGACGAACCCGTCGGCCGGGGCAGCCGCACGCCGGACGGCGTCTCCCTTAAGTCTCGCGAGCCCGCCAGCACCTCGCGCAGTGCCGGGCGCCAGAACGGGACCGGGTGCAGAGCGCCCAGGCTCTCGGTACGGCCGTCCGCCGTCGTCCTCACCCAGTGGCCCAGGCTCTCCGGGCCCGTCGCGATCAGGGCGCCGGCCCGCGTCCGGACGAGTTCGGTGTCCGGGGCGAGCAGCTCGGCGCCGTACCTCCGCGCCAGGTCCCGTACGCCCGGGCTTCTCGCCAGGTCCGGGCAGACGATCCGGATCCGGCGCATCCCGGGTAGCGCCGCCAGCAGGCTCTCCACGGCGTTGAGGACCGACGGTGGACCGCTCGCCGCCACGGTGAGCCGCGCGGGGTCCGGCTGGATCTCGGCGGCGTACCGAAGGAACGCCACGTCGGTGAGACCATCCGGAACCAGGGCCAGACCCGCGGCGATCCGGCACGGCACCAGGCCGGCGAGCCGGGAAGGCACGGCGGACCCGACGAGGAGAGCCTCCCACTCCGGCAGCGGGTACACCGCGCCGAACGGCTCCGGACGCCGCCCCGGAACGAAACGGAACCACTGCCAGAACTCGGTCGGCCGCGCCGCGTCGAACCCCCACGTGTGCAGGTGCGTACGGCCGATCCGCAGCGCGCCCGAAGTGGCCACCACGTCCAGCCCGTGCCGGTCGGCGAAACGCTGGGCCGCCTGCGGGGACAGGCCGGGAAAGAGGAGGCGTACGCGGCGCGGGGCGCCCTCGTCGATCAGGGATCGTACGGCCGCGTCCGCCGCTCGCAGGGCGGGTTCGCCGCGTCCGTCGACGACCAGGATGGGCCGGGCGGGCTCGGGGACCGGCCACCGCAGCTCGGCGGCGCGTGCGGGTGCGGGCTCCGGCTCCTCGAAGACCCAGACACCGGCGGGGACACGCCGCGCGGCCCAGCCGGCCGGTAGCGCGGGGGCGAAAGGTGCCGGAGAGCCGGTCATCTCGCACCCACCGGTTCCCCACCCCGCCGGTGGAACGGGCGCGCCACCCGGCGCGCGGTCATCACGTGGGTGGCCGCGTCGTTCAGCCGGGTGTCGTCAGGGGTTCGGTTCATCGGGTTCTTCTCCTCGGAGGCGGCGCGGTTGATGTCCGGTACGCACGCCCGAGAGCGCCGGTTCAGCAGGTGCGAGGGCGACCGGGCGGTACGGGCGGTCATCTTCGGCCGGCCGGCCGCCGCTCCGGAGGCTCTACCTCGCCATCGAGGACGATCCCGGCAACGCCGGCCGGATCCGCTGACCAAAAGGGCAAGCCCGGCCGGACGCCGCCGGCCGGGCATGAGGAAGGCTCAGAATCGCGCGGTGACCAGCGGTTCGCCGCGCAGGGTCTCCACCCGGACCGCGGCCACGTCGGCAGGCGCGACCGCCGCCGCGCCGTCCACGACCGGGGCCTTGCCCGACGCGGACGTCCGCCAGCTGCCGGCCGGCCGTACGGACCCGTCCTTCGCCACCACCGTCATGCGGCAGTCGACGCCGGCGGGGGCGCCGTTCATCCGGACCTTGACCCGCACCCAGCCGTCGGCCGGGACGAGCGAGGCCGTCATCGTCGCGCCGAGCGCCCGGTTGACGCCGGTCGCCGTACGGGAGACGGCCGCGGTCACGGGAGCGGGAGCCGGAGCCGCAGCGGGCGCACCGCCATGCCGTCCGATCAGCACACCGCCGCCCAGCCCGGCCGCCCCCGCCACGACGGCGACCGCCGCGGCCGCCGCGAGAAGCGCGCCCCGCCGGGACCGCCGCGCGACCCGTACGCTGCGCAGCGTACGCCGCAGGACGAGCTCGGGACCGGCGCCATCGTCGAGGAACGCCTCAGGAGGCACCTCCGCCATCCGGTCACGCGTCGCGGTCAGCTCGGCGAGTTCGTCGCGGCAGGCCGGGCAGGCGGCCACGTGTTCCTCCACCTGCGCGGCCTCGTCGTGGCCGAGCACACCCATGCTGTACGCGCCCAGGAGCAGATCGTGGTTCATCGGCCCTCCTCCCCGGCGGTGAGCGCGGCGCGCAGGGAGCGGAGCGCGTAGTGGGTCCGCGACTTCACGGTGCCCTCCGGGATGCCGAGCATCCGCGCCACTTCGGCGACCGAACGGTTCCGGTAGTAGATCTCGACGAGCACCGTGTAGTGCTCGGTGGAAAGGGTCTTCAAGGCGTCCAGCACCACGAGCGACTCCACCACCCTGTCGGCATGGTCACCGCTGGCCGGTCCTCCTTCCGGCAGCTCCGGCACCTCGGCCGGCCGTACCGACCGGCGTCGCAGCCGGTCGTGCGCCAGGTTTCGCAGGATGGTGAGCAACCAGCCCTTGAGGGGTACGGTCGCGCCGGCCACAGTGTCGGAGTGCCGCCAGGCGCGGATCAGCGTCTCCTGAACGAGGTCCTCCGCCGCGCCGCGATCGCCGGTCAACCGAGTGGCGTACGCCAGCAGCATCTTCCCGTGCTCGGCGTACAGCCGTCGTATCAACGTCTCGTCATCGTGTCGCCCAGTCCGGTTTCTCACCCGGGCTTCCGCAATCACCGTGCCTCCTGGACACCGTCGGTCCGGTCATGTCGCCCAGCGGTACGGGACTTCTTCACCGTCAGGTTCAGCGCGAAGGCGATTGCCGATGGCTGAACCCGTGCCGGGGCCGCGCTCGTACCTCGGAGTGGCACCGGCGCCGTGCCGGGCCCACGACCACGGAGGACCCCCGATGACCGCCGATCGAGCCAAGCCCCCGCTTGCCGGCCTGCGGGCCGCGCAGGTCGGAGTGTGGGCGCCCGCCGCGACAGGACTGGCGTACGGACTGACGCACCAAGGGCCCGCCGGTTCGGCCCTCGCCGCCGGAGCCGGAGTCGTCTTCCTCAGCACGCTGGCGCGGCGGCACCACCGATGGGGCTACCAGTGGCTGGGCACCGCGCTGGTGAGGCGCCGCCGGCCGGTGCCCCGCGAGCTCGTCCTGCCCGGCGCGCCGGATGAGGGCGTCGCGGCACTGCGCCAGGACCTGCTGCCCGAGCTGCGCATACGCGGCGCCGGACCGGCCAACGCCCGGATCGGCGTCATCGAGGACGGGTCCTGCTGGACGGCCGTGGTCGCGGTCGACGCGGCCGGTCCGGGCGCCGAACTCCGGCCCGAGATCCTGGCCCCCGCGCTGCGCGGCGACAACGTGACCCTCGCCGCGATCCAGGTGCTGGTCCACGCGGTGCCGAACCCGGGCGGCGGCCCACGGCGTACCGAGCTGACCCGGATCGCCCTGCGGCTCGACCCGCGTACGGCCGGGCCGGGGAGCGAGACGATGGGGGCGCCGTCCTTCCAGCGGGCGCTGCGGCTGCGCGCGCGCCGCGTCGTCGAGCTCCTCACCGCCCACGGCCGGCGGGCGCACACGATGGACGCCGCCGAGGTCCGCGCCGCGCTGCTGGACGACGCCGCGCTGACCCCCGGCGCACCCTCCCGCCAGCACTGGCGGGCGTGGGCGAGCGGCGATCTGCGGCACACGGTGTTCTGGCTCCGCCGCTGGCCCGCCGCCGGGCTCGCCGAGTTCGGTGAGGCCGGCGTCCTGTCGGTGACGCTGACGCCCGCGCGGGGCGACGCGTTCCGCGCCACGACCCTGGTGCGGCTGGTCGCGCCGCGTACGGCCGCCAGGGACGCCCGCCGGGCGGCGCGGCGTCAGGGCGCGCAGCTCGTGCCGCTGCACGGCGAGCACCACCAGGGCGTCCTCGCCACGCTCCCGCTCGGCCGCGAGGTCGAGACGCCGGTCTCCTGGCGGCCACGCCACACCGCCGCGCCCCTCCTGCGCGAGGGCGGCCAGGGCCTCCTTCTCGGCACGGGCGCGCACGGCCAGGAGCTGCTGCCGGTCTTCCAGCCGGGCCCGGTGCGGATCGCGCTGCTCGCCGGTCCCGCGGTCGCGGCGCTGCTCGCGCGGCGGGCGGCGGACGCCGGCGCGCTCGTACGGGCCGTCACGGCGCGCCCCGGCCTGTGGCCGACCTCGATCGAGCGGGTGCCCCCAGGCGCCGGGCCGGTCGAGGGCACCTCGCTGCGCCCCTGGGTGACGCTGGACGACGGCACCGGCTCGCCGCCCGCCCCGGCGCCCTGGTGCGCGTCCCTCGACCTGCTTCCCGAGCCGGCCACCGTCGCCACGTACGACACGGCGCTCGTCCACCGCCCCGCCGCCGCGGTCGTCGACGCGGTGACCAGGGCGTACGAGCTGCCGGGCGCCGCCACCAACGCCCTGCGCCTGATGCCGCGGCACGCCGTCGCCCTCGTACGGAAGGGCTCGGTGCGGCTGGTGGACCTGACGCCGTCCCCGGAGGAGACCGCCCTGCTCGGCGAGGCCTGAACCACGAGACGCGAACGCCCCCCGCCCTTGGGCGGGGGGCGTTCGCCGTCTTCAGTGCTGAGGCCCGTGCTGGGCGTTCAGGGGAGCGTGGACGACGTTGTGCGCGACGGGAAGGGCGGGTTCGCCGCCGAGGTGGCTCGTCTGGTGCCAGGCCTCGGCCGAGTGGTAAGCGTTCATACGTATGCGGCCGACGGCGTCGACGAGGCCCTCGCTGTTCGTCACCAGCTCCAGCGCCATGCCGTTGTACTGCTCGTGCAGCCGCCGGCCGAAGTCGTCGTTGCCGAACCCGTCCATGTACTGGGCGGTGGCCGTCTGGATCCGCGACATGTTGCCACCGAACATGTCCTCGAACGTCAGCATGCCTCTGGCCGAGGCCGCCATCCTCTCGGGATCGACGCTGATGTGATCGGCCATGTGTCCTCCTTCTCCTAGGCGTCCTCGTCCGGCTTGTGCCGGTCGAGAAATCGGGCGAGGTCGAGCGTCTCGAGCGGGTTCTCCGGGAGCACCGAGGCCAGGTCGAGCCGGCCGCCGGTGACCGCGTCGAAGTCGATGGTCGGCGGCAGCACGGGGCCCACGATCTCCCCCATCTTGTCCATGGCGGTGTCGCGCGCCTTCTGCACGGTCTTGACGATCACCGCGGCCAGCTCGGTCGAGGACAGGTCGTGGTAGTCGTGCGAGTTGAACTTCAGCGCGGTCAGCTCGCCGTGCGGGCCGACGGTCGCGGTCACCATCCGCTTGTCCGAGGTGGCGGTGGACGAGGACTTCCTGATCTTGTCCTGTACCTCGGTGAGCTCGGTGCGACGCCGCTCGAAGTCGGCGACGAAGTCCTCGATCAGGCCGGCGAGGCCCGGGATGCCGGGCATCTGCCCGGCCGGTTCCGCTGCCATTGGTGGTCCTTCCCCTTCCGCAGGCAGGGTTCAGCGGCCCAGGGACGTCGCCCCGGCCACCGATCCCCACAGGTCCTCGGTCGTGTCCGTGTGGTCGCGTTCGCGTTCCTTCTCCTCGTCCCGCGCCGTGCCGTACGGCGGCGTGAACGGTGCGCCGTTCTCCTTGCGCGGGCCCCCGACGAGTGAGCGCTCCCTCGCCTTGGCCTTCTCTTCCTCGTTCTCCTCGAAGACGTCGTCGAGGAACATGCGGCCGTCCGGGTCCGGGCCGGCCGACACCATGCCGCCGTACCCGGCGCCCGCCATGCCCGTCATCGGAGGCAGCGAGCCCAGCCCGCCGCCGCGCGACGTGACCGGGGGCGCCGGCTCGGTCAGGTGCTGCTGCCCCGGGGCGAACAACCGGTCGCCCGCGGGCGGAGCGCCGAGGACGCCGGGCGGGGCCGCGGACTCCCGTACGGGCGGGGTGAGCCCGCCGCTCAGCGTGGCGAACCCGAGCGGCGCGGCGCCGAGCAGCGTGTTCGGCACCCCCGCCGGAGCCGGGCCGCCGATCGTCCCCGGAGTGGTCCCCGATACGAGATCGTGCAGCGGCAGGTCGCCCGGCCGGACCAGATCGCCGGCAGGCGCGGCGAAGGGCCGGTCGCCGAGCACGCCGCCGAACCGTGTGCCCTCGCCGAACGGTGTGGCCTGCCCCTCCACCGGGTCCAGCGGCGCGAGCCGCGGCGGGGGTACGGCACGCGGGTTCGGCGGCAGGTCCGCCAGCCCGCCGGGCCGCGTCACGAGGGCCATGTCGCCGATGCCGGGTGCGAGCGGCCCGATCGCGTCCGGGCCCGGTGGCGGCGCGCCGGCCGCGAGCGGAAGCGGCGGGGCGAGCGCGCCACCCGGCAGGTCGCCGCCGGGCGGTTCGG
>NZ_JAUEQY010000096.1 GCF_030406325.1 Actinomadura sp. DC4
ATGGCTGCAAAGATGATCGCGTTCGACGAGGAAGCGCGTCGCGGCCTCGAACGCGGTATGAATCAGCTCGCTGACGCGGTTAAGGTCACCCTTGGTCCTAAGGGTCGTAATGTCGTGTTGGAGAAGAAGTGGGGTGCGCCCACGATCACCAATGACGGTGTTTCGATCGCCAAGGAGATCGAGCTGGAGGACCCGTGGGAGAAGATCGGGGCCGAGCTCGTCAAGGAGGTCGCGAAGAAGACCGATGACGTCGCTGGTGATGGCACCACGACGGCGACGGTTCTGGCGCAGGCGCTGGTCCGTGAGGGTCTGCGTAACGTCGCCGCGGGTGCGAACCCGATGTCGCTCAAGCGTGGTATCGAGTCCGCGGTCGAGCGGGTGAGCGAGGAGCTTTCGAAGATCGCGAAGGATGTGGAGACGAAGGAGCAGATCGCTTCGACGGCTTCCATTTCCGCTGGTGATCTTTCGATCGGTGAGATGATCGCCGAGGCGATGGACAAGGTCGGTAAGGAAGGCGTGATCACGGTCGAGGAGAGCCAGACCTTTGGTCTGGAGCTCGAGCTGACCGAGGGCATGCGCTTCGACAAGGGCTAC
>NZ_JAUEQY010000097.1 GCF_030406325.1 Actinomadura sp. DC4
GGTGATGTGGGTGAGTGCTTGGCTGCGGAGGGCGATGATGCGTGCGGCGTCGTCGAGGGTGAGGGCGCCGGCGATGTGGGCGGCGGCTATTTCTCCTTGGGAGTGGCCGATGACGGCGTCGGGGTGGATGCCTGCGGCTTGCCAGAGTTCGGCGAGGCTGACCATGACGGCGAAGAGTGTCGGTTGGATGATGTCGACGCGTTGGTGTGCGGTGGGGTCGGTGAGCGCGTCGATCGGTGACTGGTCGAGGTAGGGGGCGAGGGCTTGGGCGCAGGTCGTCATGTGCTGGGCGAAGGTGGGGGAGGTTCGCATGAGTGCGGCGGCCATGCCGGGCCACTGTGAGCCCTGGCCGGGGAAGACGAAGACGGTTTTTCCGGGGTCGGTGGTGGTGGCCTGGATGAGGTGGGGTGAGGGGTCGCCTCCGGCCAGGTCGTCGAGTGCGGTGGGGTCGGTGAGGGCGGCGCGGTGTTGGTGGTGGGCGCGTGCGGTGGCGAGTGTGTAGGCGACGTCGGCGGGTTCGGCGTCGTGCCGGGCGAGGTGGTCGCGGAGCCGCCGCGCCTGGTCCCGCAGCGCCTGCGG
>NZ_JAUEQY010000098.1 GCF_030406325.1 Actinomadura sp. DC4
AATGAAGAATGGTGGTGTGTGTCGTGACGGAGTCGGCGCAGTCGGGTAGCGGTGTTGAGGGTTCGCCGTTGAGTTTGGGTACGGCGGCGGCGCGTAATTTGGCGACGACGACGAAGTCGGCGCCGCAGATGCAGGCGATTTCGTCGCGGTGGTTGTTGCGGATGTTGCCGTGGGTTGAGGCTTCGGGTGGGGCTTATCGGGTGAACCGGCGGTTGAGTTATGCGGTGGGGGATGGGCGGGTGAGTTTTTCTTCGACGGGGGCGCAGGTGCGTGTTGTTCCGCCGGAGTTGTGTGAGCTTCCGTTGTTGCGGGGGTTTGATGATGAGGGGACGTTGAATGCGTTGGCGGGGAGGTTCGTTCAGCAGGAGTTCGATCCGGGGGATGTGATCGTTGAGGCGGGGCGTCCTGCTGATCAGGTGTTTTTGGTGGCGCATGGGAAGGTGTCGAGGGTCGGGGTTGGTAAGTATGGGGATGAGACGGTGTTGGGGGTGTTGGCCGATGGTGATTACTTCGGTGATCGGGCGTTGGCGGGGTCTCAGGACACGTGGGACTTCACCGCCAAAGCCGCCACACGCTGC
>NZ_JAUEQY010000011.1 GCF_030406325.1 Actinomadura sp. DC4
CGAGCCGGTGCCCCGGCCCGGGGCGGCGCGGGGGCGGGGGCGCGCCCGCCCCGGGCGCGCGCGGGGGGGGGGCGGGGGGGCGGGGGACCCCCCCCCCCCCCCCCCCCCCCCGCCCGCCCCGCCCCCCCCCCCCCCCCCCGCCGGCGACCACACGCCGCCGCGACGGGCAGCGCACGCCGCCGCCGCAGGCCGCCGGGCGGACCCGCCGGCGCGCCCCCCCCCGCCCCCGCCGCGCGGCCCCCCCCCCCCCCCCCCCCCCCCCCCCCCCCCCCCCCCCCTCTCACACGCCCACGCCGGAATTCCAGATCTGGGTGGGGGAGGGGTGTTCAGCGGTGTGCTCTTCCGAGCTCGCCGCCTGGTGGGGGGGGGGGGCCTGGTCCGGCGGGGGGACGGCGTCCGCGGGCGCCGCGTCGGCCGGCGGCGGGAGGTCCGGCGCCGGCACGTCGTCCTTCAGGGGCGGGGGCGGCTGCTCGTCCGCCGGGGTCGGCGGCGGCTCCTGCCCCGGTTCCGTGAGCTTGCCGCCCGCCGTGCCGTACTGACCGGCAAGCTTGGCGATGATCTCCCGCATCTTCTCGTTGAGCTCGGCCTCGATCTCCGGGTACCGCGACACGTCGACGGTCGTCCCGCCATCGGCGCCCTGGACGTACGGCGCGGGCCCGGGATCGACGGGCGCGGGGCCCGTGCCGGCGTTGTACGCCTGGGCCGCGGCGTTGTACGCCCCTACCTCGTCGTTGTACCGGTCGATCGTGTCCTGGCCCGCCTCGGTGATCGCCGTGGCCACCGCGGTCTGAGCGTCGGTGAGGTCGTCGCCGGCCTGGTCGAGCGCGCCCTTGTACGGCGTGAGCGAGTCGGCGTGCGCCTGGGTGTCGTCGATCATCTTCGTGATGAGCCCGGCGAACCCGTCGGCCGCGGGCCCCTTCCAGGTGCCGTCCGGCCCGGTCAGCGTGTCGCGTACGTGCGTGGCGTTCTTCGCGACGCCGTCCAGCTTCGTCCTGGCGTCCTCGAAATCGGTGCCGGCGTCGTGGATGGTCGCCGGCTGCCCGTCGTTGATCGCCGCCTGGATCTGCTGCCACGTCCAGCCGGCGTAGTCGCCCGCCCCGCCGGGCGGGGCCGGCGCTGGGTCCGGAGCCATGGTTCACCTCCTCGTCATCGGCCACGCGCCGCCCGGTGGGCGGCCGTGCCTGGGTGTACGGGGCGCTCAGCGGCCGAGCACGCCGAGGCCGAGGGCGGTCTCGGCGCCCCAGACCTCTTCGTCCTCGACCAGCCAGGTCGTACGGTCGCGGTCCTTCTCACCGCCCGCGCCGCCGCCGCCCATTCCGCCGCCGCCCATCGGCATCGGCTCGCGGCCCCCTTCGCCGGCGGCCGCGCGGCCACCCGCGGCGGCCTCGCCGGGGGCGCCGAACTCCCTGGCGCCGGGCTTGACCGCGCCTTCGCTCGCCAGCGCGCCGGGCCTGGCCGGTGCTCCTCCGCCCACCAGGTTGGCCAGGTTGGGCGGTTTCACCCCGGCCTTCTCGAGGTTCGCCAGCGTCGACGGGCTGAACTTGGGCAGCGGCTGGTGCGTGAGGTCGACCGGCTTGAAGCCGGGCGGCGCACCGATGCCGCCGGGGGGCGTCAGCGCCGGCTTCTTCAGATCGCCGACCGTCAGCGGCTTGCCGTCGGGGCCGGTGAGCGGCTTGCCGGTCTTCGGGTCGAGCAGGGTCCTGCCGTCCGGGCCGACCAGTGCGGGGCCGTTCGGCGTATCGACCAGACCGGGTCGCGTCAGGCCGTTGCCGTCCGCTCCACCGGGCGTGACCAGGCCGGGTGCGTCCGGCCCGGTGCCGACCAGCGGCTTGCCGCCGGGTCCGAGCTGCTGCCCGTCGGGTCCGAGCTGCTGCCCGTCGGGTCCGAGCGGCTGCCCGTCGGGTCCGAGCTGCTGCCCGTCCGGCGGGGCCAGGTCGGGTGCGTCCGGGCCCGCTCCGGGATCGGTGAGCGCCTGGTCGTCCGGGCCGGGCACCTGGTCGTCGGGTCCGAGCGGCTGTCCGTCCGGGCCGAGCGGTTGACCATCCGGGCCGAGGGGGGCGTCACCCGCGCCGCCGGGGGCGTCGGCACCGTTCTTCAGATCGGGTGCCCCGGGTCCCTTCTGCGGGTCCGGCGGTTTCGGCGGCGGCTGCTGCTTCGGCTGCTTGGGCGGCTTCGGCAGCTTGGGGTTGGGAATGTCGATCTTGATGGGAGCCGGGTCCTTGTTGGCGGCCGGCATGGTCGGGAGCACCCCGGTCGGCGCGGCCATGTCCGTACCGGAGGTCCGGTAGTTGCTCACCAGCGTGTTGATGGACTTGCGCATGTCGAGGGTGAGCTGGTGGTCGATGTCCGGATAGCGGGAGATCATGACGATCGTCGTGCCGTTGTAGTCGTACCAGGGCGGAGGGCCCTTCTCCGCCCCGCCGTCGGAGTAGGTGAAGTCGACGGTGCCGGTCGTGGTCCCCGGCTCCGCCGGTGTGCTGTTCCATCGGTTGATCACCGCGAGCGCGGCGTTGTAGTTCTTGGTGTTGACGTCATTGATCGCGTAGCTGAGCGCGTTGCCGGCGGAGTACAGGGTGGCGAGGTAGCTCGGTGGCCCTTCCAGCGGGGCGGCGTGCGTCTTGACCGCCGCGAGGGTCTTGGCCATCAGGCCCTTGAACGAGTCCGCCGCCGGTCCCGTCCACCGGGGGTTGTCGACCCCGACGATCAGGTCGGTCTGCGCCTTGAGCCCATCGTGGACCAGGTTCAGATTGGTGCTGCCGGTCCCGTAGTTATTGGCCGAGGTGTACAACGACTGCGGGTCGGAGACCTCCGGCAGCTTCTGCGCCGCGGTGTTCAGGTCGGTGTTGACGCTGCCGGTGATCGAGGCCTGGATCTGCCGCCAGTCCCACGTGTCGTAGTCGGTGTTCCTCGGGTCGAGCTTGTAGCCCAGGTTGTTCTTGTGGAGATCCGGCTCGTCGGGATCGGCCATGACCTTCCTCCTTTCTCCGTGCCTCTGCCGGTACGGGCGTGCCGGTCAGGCCGCAGGGTTCTGCGGCAGCAGGGGATCGACCTGGTTGACGAGGTCCTGGACCTTCTGGACCAGGTCCTTGTTGAGGGACTCGACGTCGGTGTAGTTGCGGACCATCACTTCCAGGCCCTCGGCGAACTTCGTCAGCGCCGTGTTGAGGTCGGTCAGATGCTTGGAGTACGACCCGGCCCGTCCGTTGCCGTCGCCGTATCCCACGAGGCTCTTGAAGCTGACCGCGTCCGAGAAATTGCCCGGAAGGATCTTCACCGCGTCGACGGCGCCCTTGGCGCCGAGGACGTCCGGTATCAATTCGCGGATCTTCCCGGCGAACTTCGCCAGGTCGTCCGGCTGGACCAAGATGTCTTTCTTGTCCTTATCGTCTTTTTCGGGCGCGGGCGCCATTCGACGACTCCTTTCCTCTGCGGGGCAGAGGCCGGCGCGGTCGCCCGCGCCGGCCCCGATTGTCAGCCGTAGACGTTCTGCCAGGATCGAAGGTTCTGCTGCTCGGTGAGGTCCACGTTGTCGAGCATGTTGTTGAGCGTCGTGTGGCTGTCGTTGAGGCAGGTGTTCATGGCGTCGGCGGCCGCGTTCCAGATGTTCTGCTGGTGGTCGTACTCGGTGCGGGCCGTGTCCTTCCAGTTCTCGTAGTCGAGGTTGTTCTTGACGTCCTTGTCGAGATCGTCGAGTTCCTGCCGGATGAGCCCGTCGAGCCGCACCAGCTCGGCCTTGTCGTCGTGCGCGGCCTGCCGGTTGAGCATCAGCCTGCTACCCATTTCGTCCTCCTTAGATCGGCAGAGTCAGGTTCTGGACGGTGCCGCCGAGCTCGTTGGCCTGGGCCTTGTTCGTGTCCTCGGTGTGGTCGGCGTTGGTCGCCGTGCCACCGAGGGCGGTCTGCACCTTGCCCAGCGCATTGGTGATCGTGCCGAACTGGGCGTTCCAGTCCTCCATGACCGAGTGGAACTGGTTCGCCGATTCGGCCTGGTAGTTGAACTGCAGGTTCTGCAGGTGGCCCTGCGCCTGCGTCCGATAGCCCTCAAGCGTCTGCAGCCGTCCGGCGATCTTGCCGGCCGTCGTCTGCATCGCGACGGTATCGACGATTCTCTGGTCGTCGGCCATGGACTTCACCACCTTGTGTTCCCGGTCTGACCGACCGATTCGAATGTGCTTTCATCTGTAGCTACGCAGCACTCCGGTGGTGGGTTCAGCGTTTTATTTCTTGGCGATTCCCTTGGTCTTCGACAGCAGTTCGAGGCGCTCCAGCGCGGCCTTGAGCGCTTTGGTGAGATTGTTCAGCTGCGTGGCGACACCGGTCGACGCGGTGCCATTGACGATCGCCTCGCGATTCGCCGCGACCCAGGTCGTCATCTCGTCGAAGAGGCGCCGGTAGTCATTGACCGCCGTCGCCAGGCCCTTGGGCACGGTGCCGGCCGCGGTGCTGCTCTCCGCGTCCTGCGGCAGGTCGTCCAGCAGCAGCTGGTTTCCGTACTGGATCTCGTCCCACTTCGCCAGGTTCTCCAGCGCCTGGGTCGGAGCCGCATCGGGTTCGGGCTCCTTCTTCTCCTCCGGCGCCTTCTCCGGTGCCTTCTCTGGTGTTTTCTCCGCAGGCGGCGGCTCTTCCTCGTCCTGGTCCTCTACAGCGGGCGCCGATGGCTCGTCGTCGTCATCGTCGTCGTCGTCCGGGAAGTCATCCGGCTCGCTCTCCTCCGGCGTCACGGGGAGGTTCACGGGACCCCCGCCGGCCGCCTCGACCAGCCGCTGGAACTCCTGGAAGGCGCGGCGCAGCAGCTCGGCGCGCTCGATCAGCGCCCGGCTCTCGGCGGGTGTGGGAAGCGGGCCGGGCGGCTCGAAGCCGTCGAGCAGGGCGGCGACCGCGTCCCACGAGGCCTGCAGGGCCGCGTTGGTCACCCCGCCCTGCAGCGGGTGGGCGGTGAGCTCCTCCAGCGTGTCCGCCAGCAGCCTCTCGTAGCTGTGCCGGTCCTCACGCAGGGCGCGGAACGTGCCGCGGGCGAGATCCTCGATCGTGCCGGCCACCAGCGCGCCGGCGTCCGGCTCCTCCCCGAGCTCGCCCGTGCCACGGAGCCGGGTGAGCAGCTCACCGCCCTGGATCCGGCCCGGCCCGGCGTCGCGCAGGGCGATGTTGAAGTTGCCGGCGAGCAGCAGCAGCCGCTCCGCCCGATCGCGTAGCGCGAGCCGCTGCGCGTCGTCCAGGGCGTTCGGCGTGACGTCGCCGAGCGTCCCCAGGTCCAGGACCGCCTGGTCGATGCCGGCGAGGAGGGCGTCACGGGCGGCGGTGAGCGCGCTCCGCCGCGCGCCCGTGGCGAGGCCGGGGATCATCACTTTGCGGAAACGGGTCTCCTGCCGGATGAAGACCCGGGTGGCCGGGTCGAGCAGGTAGCGCAGCAGCGGCCAGGCGCGGCCCGCCGTCACCTGGAGCCGCGGCCTCGTGAACAGGTCCGACGGCACGCGTGGCGAGCCCTCGCGGCCCGGAGCGCGCAGGCCGTCGACGTGCTCCTTGCGCAGCGTCCTGTCGAACTCCTCCAGCCGGTCCCGCAGGTTCCGGAGGACGTTCATGGCCAGCCCGGGACGATCAGTGCCCGTCGCGTTCGTGTCGAACGCCCGCGCCTGCGTGATCGCCTGGCGCAGCCCGCGCGCCACCCGTTCGACCGCCGTCACGCGTTCCTGGCGGGTCGTGGCGGCGGCGACCGCGGCGATCCGGCCGCCGATGAGGTCGTCGATGCGCGGCTCGGTCAGGAGGAACTCGACCGACCGCCGCAGGGCCGTCGCGTCCGCCGTGTTCAGCCGACCCGCGACCTCGTACAACGTCACCGGCTCGGGCCCCGCGTCCTGCGTCTTCTCGATGACCGGGGGCGCCTCACCGAGGGCCTGCTGGACGCCGAGGAGAGCCGCCTCCAGGGCCCGGTCCACGGCCTGGTACAGGTCGTGGAGCCGCTGATGCCGTGGAATGACGGTACGGAGCTGCCCCGTGGTCAGCCGCCTCGCGGGGAGCCTCATGAGGTCGTCGACGGCCTTGACGCCGTCGTCCAGCGCCTTGTCGGCCTCGGCGAGGGCGTCGCCGAGCCCGGCGACGTCGACCGCCTGCTCGGTGGCCCGGCGGCGCAACGCGGTCAGTTCCGTGCGCCGGTTCGCGCGCTCGCCGGCGCGGGTGGCGTCGTTGTTCGCGCCGTACAGGGCCAGGTGCCGTCTCTCGAGCGCCGGTCGCGGCAGGTCCTCGGCCGGGATCAGGTCGGGGAACTGCCCGGTGACCCACTGCCTGACCTCGTCGAGGGTCTCGGCTTCGTGCTGGTGCGCGGCGTACATCGCCGACATCGCGGGGAACGCCTCGGCGAGCCGGTCCGGGCTCAGCGCGGCCGGATCGGCGCCGACGTACACGCCGTTCTCCAGGGGAACGAATGCGGGCAGCCTCGCCTCGGCGGCCTCGGACGCCGCCTGGGCCCCGGTCAGCCTGGTCCGCAGCGCCTCCACGTCGAAGCCCTGCTTCGTCGCCTCGTCCAGCCGGGCGTGCAGCCAGGCGCGGTCCGCAGCGAACGTGTCGGCCCGGTTGCGGTTCCGCTCGCCCTCGATCAGCGGCGCCATGAACTCGCGCATCTCTTCCACGTCGCCGTCGGTGAACGCGCCCGTCTCAACATCGTCCTCGAGCTCGTCCAGTCGCGACTCGTGGTCCTTGACCGCGTCTTCGAGCTGGTCGACGGCGTCCCTTATCGTGGTCAGCTCGGCCGGGCCGAACTCCCCGACGAGGTCGGTGAAGACCGCCTCGTCGGGCGTCTCGAGCAGTTTCGGCCGTCGCCGGGTGATGTCGCCGGAGATGCGTTCCCACACCTGGTCGAAGTTGCGCCCGGCGTCCAGGAGGACGTCCGAGCCGTCTTCCAGCAGGGCGCGCCGCTCGTCGTCCGGCCGGTCCTCCAGCGCCCGTCGCATCCTCGCCGTACGGGCGTTGACCAGCCTGATCTTCGCGTGGACGGTCAGCAGGCGATGGAACCGCGTCGCCAGGTCACGGCGCAGACGCTCCTGCCGCCGCGCGGAGTCCTCGGGGCGCAGGTCCTCGGCGATCGCGTCGAGCTTGCGCCTCGCCCGGCCGAGGACCTGCTGCCACTCCCGGATCCTGCGGGACAGCTCGGTCAGGGCCCGATGGCTCAGCCGGACCTGACGGGGCGAGTACTCGGCCTCGGGGACCTCGAAGGAGGGGACGGCGTCCCCGGCCCGCCGTACGGCCTCGGCCGCGGCCTTCAGCTCCTTGACCATCGCGCCGACCTTGGCGCCCGCCTTCCGCGCGGCCTCGGCCCAGGCCAGCGTCTCCTCGGCCTGCTCCGCGATCACGTCCCGCACGCCGTCGCGGAACTCCAGTCCCTCCTGCAGCAGCGGCGGAAGCTGACGGCGCTCGTCCCGTACGTCCGCCTCCGCCGGCGGCCTGTGGTCGGCGAAGTCGGTCTCGAGCAGGGTGAGCAGTCCGGCCAGCGTCTCGTCGCGCCGGTTGATCGCCTCGGCCAGGTCGCGCATGCCCAGGTACACCCGGGCCATCTGCTCCGGGGTGAGGTCGCGGACGCTCGCCGCTTCCTCCGGCCAGGCCAGGCCCTCCTGCGCCGCGATCACGGCCGCCAGCGCCCCCTGCAGCCGCCGGGCGGGTTCCTGGATGTCCTGGCCGCCGGACCTCGCGGTGTCGAGCCAGTCGAGCACCAGCGTCTCGTTGCCCCGGGCGGCCTCGAGGGCGGCCGCGGTACCGGCGGCCTGGATGGTCTCATAGAAGCCGTTCACCCGGTTCCGCAGCTGGGCGGCGCCCGCAGCCAGCGCCCCCTGCAGCCGCGTCCGTACCGTCCGGATGGCGGTGTCGAGGTCACGGGTGCGGTCGATGAGCTCCCGGAGCGGACGGGCGGCGGTGTAGGCGAGTGTCAGCGACAGGCCGAGCGGGTCGGCGGTCGCCTCCACGGCGTTCCGCCCCTCCTCCTGTACCTCCGCGAGGTCGTCCTCGGCCGCGTCGAGGATCTCGCGGATCTTCGCGACGTCGAGCCCGCCCGCTTCGGCGCCGGTGAGCCGGTCCCGCAGCTCCTGGAGGTCGGCGTCGCGCCGGGCCGCGTTCCGGTTGAGCGCCGACAGCGCGATCTGCAGGCCGATGATCCGGTTCACGAGCGGCATCGGCGCGGGCATCCTGCCCAGGGCGCGTTCGGCGTCGGCGATCGCGTCCGCGAGGGCGTCGGCGGCCGTCAGCCAGTCGCGCAGCGTGGTCCGGAGTCCGCCCAGCTGTGCGCTGCTCAGCGTGCCGATCCGCCGGCCCTGGTGCACTCCGCTCATCCGCTGGACCTGGGCGGTGAACGCCTCGTGTGCCTCCGTCAGCGCGCGCCGCAGGTCCGCGACGTCGTGGCCGGCGCCGGCCGCGGCGTCGAGCATGTGCTCCAGATCGAGCCGGCGGGCGAGCCGCGGCCGGTTCTCCGCGACGAACTCCCGCATCTGCGCGTTGAGCGTGTTGATCTCCCAGAGCAGCACGTCGTCCTCGGGAGGCGCGGTCAGGTCCTCCTCGCGCCGGAACGCCGGCGGCAGCACGCGCGCCGGTGCGCCGGCGCCGAGCTCGCGCGTCTCCTTCAGCGGGATCAGCTCGAGCAGGTCGGGGACGCGCTCGGTCGGCGACCACAGCACCATCCCCTCGCCGGTGATCTCCACGGAGACGACCTCGGCGGGCTTGCCCGGCGCCGGCCGCCAGGAGAAGTTCCACCGCACCCGCTTGGCGTTGATCCGCGTGTAGTCGCGCTGCGTGGTCTTGTCCCCGCGCTCCAGCATGGAGCCGGGCTGGGAGGCCGTGCTGGAGTTGTCGAAGCCCACCGACGAGCTGACCGTCAGCGCTCCCGCGAGGGTCTGGAGCAGGTCGCCGTCGGGCACGTCCTTCCCGCCGTCCCGGGGGTCCTTCGACGGGACCTTCGGCACCTGCTCCAGGTGGTGGGCGCCCTTGACCACCGGCGTAACCGAACCGCCGAAGCCGTGGGAGGACCGCACCGAAGTGGCGCTCTTGTGCAGACGGCGCTCGAAGTCCTTGGTGATGCCCTCGCTCAGGGTCACCCCGGTCACCGGGTCGTAGTCGACCGGCTCCCACTCCAGGATGTCGGCGCTGACGCCGAAGACCCCCCAGTCGTCCCACAGCACGCCGGGGACGGTCAGGTCCTCGCTCCACCCGTCGCCGTACAGCATCGGGATCGCGTTGCGGACGAGGAATCCGCTGGAGATGATCGTGTCGATCGTGTTCCGCAGCCGGTGCAGGCCGGTCTGCCAGGACGTCTTCGGGCCGAGGTCGAAGTACTTCTTCACGTTCGGCCGCTCGAAGAGCAGCTTGGCGACCTCGCGCAGCCGGGGGATGGCGCCGATCGTCTCCACGTCCGACTCCGCGAGGAGCGTCGAGTTCAGCGAGAACCCGTTCCGCAGCGTGCCGTGGTTCCGGTTCGCCGCCAGCTCCCCGTACGCGTGATCGGTAAGGGGCCGCTCCGGCTCCAGCTGCTCCACTCCGGTCGGTACGGTCACGGCGGTGTACACGAGCTGCTGGACCAGCGGGTTCACCGCCTCGTTCACGGCGTTGGACGAGCCGGTCTTCTTGTCGTCGGCGAGGCCGACCTGGGCAGCGTCGAAGGGCACGCGAGGGTCGAACCGCGTCAGGGCGCGCGGGAACGCGAGCACCAGCCCGCCGAGCTCGATCGCGGACACGTCGATCCGGGTGCTGGACCGCGGCCGGTCCAGGAGCAGGGTGTTCAGCTCGGCGACGAACGCGCGGTCCAGGACGACGCTGACGTCGAACCGCACGTCGAAGCGGAACTGCTCGGGCCTGTCGAGGTGGAGCAGGCCGAAGCTCTCCTCGTGCTTGATGGTGGAGGTCTGCTCCCGGCCGGTCGAGCGCGTGCCCGTACCGCTGAGGCCGGCGTCCTCCTCGCGCAGGCTCTGGGTGCTGAGGAAGTTGCGGGCCTGGGTGAGCCCGGCGGTGCCGGTCCAGGACCCGGACGTGCCGCGTGACGCGTCGATCTGCTCGCCGCGGGCGTTCTTCCGCTCGATCACCTTCGTGGCGGCGGTCGGCCCCTCGTGCTGCGGGTTGGTCAGGCGCGCCTTGATGGTCAGCGTCGCCATCGAGCCGATGAAGAAGCTCCGGTCGGGGATGAGAACGCTCAGCCCGGCGAGCATGTCCTCCAACAACGCGTCGGTCCCCTTGACCGTGGTGATCTTCTCCAGCTGTTCCTCGATCGCCTCGGCGACCTGCTCGGGGAAGGCCCGGCGGGCCTCCTCCATGACGAGCTGGTGGAGCCCCCTGTCCCTGGCGTCCTCGCCGTGGTCCAGCTCCGGCACCTCGATTTTGATCGAGTGGCCGATGCCGTCGCCCCGCATGGTGTTCGTCGGGGGCAGCAGCGCGCCGCGGCGGACCTTGACGGGCGTGACGCCCGCGCTGAGGTCCAGCCAGTCCGGCTCCACGTCGCCGGCGCTCGCGTACAGCAGCAGCCAGGCGTGGGCGGCCTGGGGAGCGGGCAGGGAGTTGGCCGGCTGCGCACCCTCCAGCTCCGCGTCGGGCTTGATCAGATTGCGGTCCACCGCCTGCTTGTACGGCATCAGGATCAAGCCGGAGGCGTTGACGTCGGAGCTGCGGCTCCGCATCCCCGAGCGGTGCAGCGCCCACGCGTCCCACACCTCGGCGTGCACGCTCCAGGTCAGCGCGACGTCGCCCCACATCTGGGCGTCGATGTCGATCTCGACCCGGTCGAACTGGCCCGTACGGGTGACGGTCTCCCTCGTGGGGCCCGAGCGCGCGTACCGGGGGTTGACCGACAGCCGGAGCGAGTCGGGCGGGCTCGGCGCCGACTCCAGGCCGAAGGGGAGGTTGAGCGTGCCGCCGAAGGTCCAGTTGCCGTAGTCGGTGCTGATGCCGCGCCCCACGGTGGCGGTGGCGAGCGAGTGCGTGTAGCGGTACGCCACACGGCTCAGGCCCAGCGAGCCGATCTTGTCGACGCGCACGCGGAGGCTGACCTTGGCCATGGTGTCGCGGAACGGGCCCCAGGTCAGCCGTCCGGTCCAGATCCGCCGCGCCCGCTTCTGGAAGTCGCGGAACTGCGGCCCGACCGTGTTGATGCGGTTGGCCAGTTGCGCGTGCTCGACCGGGGTGAGCGTCTCCACCCCGAGCAGCTTGAACACGTGCTGGATCTCGGAGAGGAGCCTGCCGGTGTCGGGGGTCACCAGGGCGCCCTGCGGCAGCCGGTGCACCAGGTTCGCACTCGAAGGGTCCGGCGTCCACTCCTGGTCCCGGCTCTCCTGGGGCAGCACCGGCGTGGTCGTCATGCCGTACAGGTCGCGGGTGGGGATGTCCTTGAGGCGCTTCTTCCGCTCGTCGTCGAGCACGACCTCATGGGTCAGGTCCTCGTTGACGAACAGGTTGGTGGCCACCTGCACTGGAGCCGCGGTGGCGAGCTCCCTGGTCAGGGTGACGGTCGCCTCCTCGTCGTAGGCGCCGGGCATCACGGCCTGGTCCTTGCGGCGGTTGGCCGTCACCTTCTCGGCGCTCAGCAGGAAGCGGAAGCCGCCCTTGAACTCGGCCATGTAGTTGGAGCCGCCGCCGATCGCCCCTCCGGCGCTGAAGCCGCTCTTCTCCTCGACCGACCCGCTCCAGCCGACCCGTGGCTGGATGGTGAAGTCCGTCTCGGCCAGCGGGCCCTTGGTGAGCTTCTTGCCGGCGAACGGAAGGTCGATGCCCGTGCTGAGGCTCCACGCGCGTACGGTCGAGGTGGCCAGGTCCCAGAAGTTGCCGTAGTAGACCTCGACCTGGCCGCCGAGGGTCCGCAGATAGCGGAAGTCCCTGCGGTCGTACTGCGCCTGGACGCGCACCGACAGATGCCGGTCGCGTACGTTGCCCGGCAACGGCAGCAGGATCTCATCGCCTCCGCCCGCCGCCTTGTGCAGCCGGCCGGCGAGGTCCTCGGGGCCCAGGGCGTTCCAGAGCGTGAGGAAGTTGTCGAAGCCGTCGGTCCAGTTCTCGTCGAACCGCACCCGGCTGCGGCCGGCCGGGACCGCGTCGCGCAGGGAGATGCCCGGCAGGAATTCGGGGAAGTTGGCGAGGATCAGCCCGACCGCGCCGTCGAGGACGCCGATGACCTCCGGTCCCCAGCGGCTCACCCGGCTGAACGGCGGCAGCCAGTCCGCGAACTGCGGCGGGAGGACCAGCGTACGGCCGGGGGACCGGCGTTTGCGAAGTTCCTCGGACGTCGCGGTGTCGATCTCCTCGGCGGAGTACCGGCTGCTGCTCCTCGACCGGTGTGAGATCGCCGACCCCGACGACTTGGAGCGGCGGTCCGCCGACAGGAAGCCGACGTCCAGGGTCTTGTTCTCCTCCGTCTTCGGAGAGGCCAGCGGGGCCAGCGGCTTCACCGTCGTGAACTC
The DNA here is from genome assembly GCF_030406325.1 of Actinomadura sp. DC4. GTDB lineage: Bacteria > Actinomycetota > Actinomycetes > Streptosporangiales > Streptosporangiaceae > Actinoallomurus. The sequence goes on from NZ_JAUEQY010000011.1 coordinate 12,413, forward strand.
GAGACGCTCGTCCCGGCGCGCGTCCGAGGTCAGCATCCGCATCAGGACGTAGCCCTTGACGCGTTGGACCCGGTTCGCGGTGAGGCTGGAGACCTCGAAGATCGCCGTGAACCCGACCAGGCTCTGCGGTTCGCTGGTGAACTTGAGCTTGTACAGCTCCACGCCTCCCGCACCCATGCCCGGCCGGTTCTGCGACACGGACCGCTCGCCGGAGAGCGGCACCTCCGGGGAGAAACCGAGGGTGGTCGCGGCCAGCCTGATGGCGACGGAGTGCCGGGTGCTGATGGCGTCGGTCTGGCTCACCGGCTCGGACATGCTGGTCACCAGCGTGTCCTCGGTGTCGACCTTGGTGCGGGTGTCCAGCTCGGTGAGGACCTTGCCCTGGTACAGCCGGACGTTGATCTTCACCAGGTCCGTCACGAACAGGCCGGCGGCGTTCCGCTCGTACAGCGGGTTGGACAGCAGGCCCTCCCGGTTGGCCCGGTGCAGGCCGCCCTTGAGCGTCCCGACGCCGGTGAACGTGGTCAGCGACTCGTGGCTCGCCGTGCCGACCTTCGACAGCGCGGGATGCACCAGGGAGAACGCCGCCGCGCGGACCGACGCCGAGCCGACGACCGCCTCCGTCCACGACGTCCGCGGCAATGTGTGCTCGGGGCCCAGCTCGGTGTCGGTGGGGATGGGCTCGTCCGGAGTCAGCGAAGCGTGACGCGCGCTGTCCGTACGGCCGCGGAAGTCCAGGGTGATCTGGTCGTGGAACTCCTTGACCTGGGCGGTCGTCGCGTCGAGCCGCGGCGAGGGCGCCTTCGCGACGGCCTGGGTCTCCGGCAACGGCACGACGTCGATCCGGTCCTCGTCCTGAGTGGTGGCGTCGTCCGCCGTCTCCTGCCCGGCCTGTTCGGTCTCGGTCTCGGCCTCGGCCTCGGTCTTCGCGTTCCACCACTCGGTCGTGGCGTAGGCCGGATCCGTCAGGCCGCGGTCGCGGGAGCGGACGGCCTCACGGCCGAAGCTCGTCTTCAGGGCGCCTGCCACGATGTCCGTGATCAGCCGCAGGTCTCCTCCGGCCTTGTCCACCGTGAGGAGGATCCCGACGTCGTGCACGAAGTCGATGGCCCGGTAGGACGACGTCTTGATGTAGCGCGCGGTGTTCGTCGACGTGGAGACGCCGTCGGTCTGGCCCGTCCTGTGCAAGGGGATGCTCGTGGCGCCGATCGTGCCGCCGAGTTCGGCGAACTTGCCCTTGAACCCCTTGCTCCCGCTGAGCGACGGGCCGAGGTTCAGCTCGCTCCGGTACGACCGCGAGGCACTGATCCCCCGGCCGTACTCATGCAGCTGCCGGGTCCGCAGGTCGCCCTTGCCGGGGAGGCGGCGGAACCGCTGGAAGCCCGTGGGCAGGCCCTCCAGCAGGTTGCCGCGCGGGTCGGTGATCTGCGTCCAGCCGCCCAGGTGCAGCGTCACGACCACCTCGTAGACGCCCTTGGTCGTGTGCAGCGTCAGGGCCAGGCCGTCTCCCAGCGCCTCTTCGAAGTCGGCGCCGAAGGTGTCCTCGTTCAGCGTCCGCGACAGGATGTCGGTCGCCTCCGACCGCAGGTCGTCCGGCAGGGCGCCCAGGATCAGGTTCCGCACCCGGGCGAGCAGCTCGTCGGTGGCCTCGGAGGTGTGCGGGCCGACCGTCTGCCGCAGGTCGGACCGCGTCGTGTAGTCCGGCGGCGCGAAGAGCTTGCGCAGGTCCTCCTCGTCCGGGTCCACGACGTCCTGGATCGGCCGTTCCTCTCCCTCCTGGATGAGCGGGATCCGGGCGATGCTCCCGATCTTGCTTCGGTCGCGCTGGGCGTCCCGCGCCCCGCGTACGGCGTTCCGCACCTCCTCGAACAGCCGCCGCTGGGTGTCGATCTGCTCGGTGAGGTAGGCGCGCACCGCGGCGTCCGGCACGCGCTCGGCCGTCGCGGCCGTGTTCGCCCAGGTGAAGAGCTTCGCCACCGCGTCGTGCCGCTCGGCCAGCTTGGCGAGCCGGGGCTCGAGGCGGTCGCGTATCCCGCCCAGGTCCCCGACGTCGCCGGTGAGCCTGTCGCTCGCGTCGCGGTAGGCCGTGTCGAGACGCGCCCAGTTCTTCTTCAGGCGGTCCCAGCCGCGCTCGGCCACCTCACCGGCCTTCGCGGGCTCGGTGTGGGCCTCGCTCAGCGGGGTGTCCGGTGACCACGGCGGCTTGAGCGTCGTCCCGGTCACCGGCGGAGGCTGCCGTACGAGGGTCGTGACCAGCGTCTTGCGGGGCGGCGCGGCGGATACCGGGCGCGGCGGCGCGGTCGAGGTGGCCGGCCGGACGACCTGGACCCCGGCGGCCGCGAGGTGGTGGCGCAGCTCGGCGATCGCGGCGCGTACGGCTCCGACGCGTCCACGGACCTTCTCACGCGTCTCCGCCGTCGGGACCTGCCCGCCGAGCGCCGCCTCACGGATCTTCGCCACGGTCAGCTCGGCGTCGTGGTGCCATTCGCCGAGCGTGACGAGCTCGCCGGCCAGGGCCAGGCGGATGTCCTCGTCCTCGACCTCCTCGATGGCCCGGCGCAGCCGGTCGGTCGCCTGGGAGAAGTCCTCGGCGAAGTCGAGCCAGGCGTTGTCGACCTCGTTCCACGCCTGGAGGCCGGCGTCGAGGGACTCGGCCTCCTCGTCCTCGAAGACCATGTCCTCGTCGGCCAGGACGCCGAGCCGGTGCCGGACCGGCACCGGGATCGGCGCGGCCTCGATGTCGGTGTGCGCCACACCGAGCCCGAGGAACTCGGTCAGCGCCTGGCCGGTCAGGTCGCCGAAGGGGAGCGCGTCGTTCCCGGCCTGCGTGAACGCCTGGTCGAACGCCAGCAGCGCCGAGGCGACCTCCTGCGCCGTCCGCCAGACCGCCTCCGGCCCGGCCTGGAGGCGCGCGGGCGTCAGGTCCTCCGGAACGCCGTCGGGGAACAGCTCCCGCGCGTCCCGTACGGCCGCTTCGAGACGCCGGGCCGCCTCGGCGAGGTCGCCGGTCGCGCCCGCCGCCGCGTCCAGCGCGCCCGTCACCGCGCCCGTGTCCAGGGCCGTACGAAGGACGCTGATGGAGGTGGTCAGCCCGGTCAGCCAGGTCTGCGCCTCGGTCACGAGCCGTTCCAGGCTGTTGGCGGCCCGCAGCAGGTCATCCACCTGGAGCTGCGCCCGGGTGTACCCGGGCACGCCGGTGTAGCCGGTCGAGTCCAGCCCCGCCTGGAAGCCGGCGAGGTTGACGTCGGCGTACGCGTCGAAGACGGCCCGCAGGTCCGCCGGGAGCCGGGTGGACAGCGCCGCGAGCCCCTGCCAGGCCTCGCCGAAGCGATCCTGCAGCGCGATGCTCTGCTCGTCGAACCGCTGGACCGCCTCTTCCGGCGTCGACTCCTCGGCGGGCGCGAACTGGTCCCAGGGGAGGTCCGGCGGCTGGTCGAGGGTGGAACGGGTCCCCATGTAGTGCCCCGGCACCCGCACGAAGTAGAGCCGCGGGCCGCCCGGCACGTGCCCGAGGTCCGTCGTGTAGCGGTTCTGGACCACGGTGATCGGCAGGCCGAGCTCCGCCGCGGCCAGGTGCGCGACCGAGTCGCCCGCCTGGTTGTTCCAGCTGTTCATCTCCCGGATCTCGCGGACGAACCGGTTCTGCTGCTCCTCCACGCTCTCGTAGTCGTTGAAGTAGAACCGGCCGCCGTACCGCGACAGCCGGCCCTGGTCGGCCACGGTGAAGTCGACGCGCAGCCGGTTCGCCAGCCACCGCCGGATGGCGCGGACGGCCTTGTACCGGTTGTCGCCCCTGCCGTCGCCGAGATCCGCCAGGTCCGGGATGACGCGCTTCAGATGGTCCCAGGCCATCTCGATGAGGCTGTGGTAGAAGCAGTTGGCGTCGCCGGGGACGTCGAGCTCCCGGAGGTTCAGCTCGGCCATCTTGGCCGCCAGTTCGGAGCCGTCGTACGGCGCCCGCTCGGTCGTGGCCGTCTTGATCGCGCGGGACGGCGTCCCGACCAGGGCGGTCAGGTCGCGGAAGTCCTGCGCCTTGCCCTTCGCCCGCGACGTCGTGGTCTTCTTGAGGGTGGAGGTGATCGCGGGGATCGCCCCGCGCGCCTGGCTCTTCCTGATCTCCTCGGGTGTGACGCGCGCGGACGGGGCGCGCCGGTCCAGCCGGGCCCCTTCGAACAGCCAGTCGGCGAACCGGCGCGCGTACGCGTCGTCGAGGCCGTACAGGACCAGCCGGACCTCCTGCACGTTCGTCGCGGTGTCGAGCAGTGCGCGTGCGGTGTACCGGGTGGCGAGATCGTCCTTCATCTTGAAGGCGTTCGTGGAGATCTGCGGGAAGGTCACCGAGGTCAGGCCCAAGGCGTCGGCCTCGCGCAGCGCGCTGTAGACCGCGTCGTAGAGCAGCTGCGCGTCCTGCTGGCTGGGGATCGCGTAATTCGGCCCGACCGTGTGGATCACGTGGGTGATCGTTCGTTTGTTCTTCTTCCCGATGTCGAAGGACTCGGTGGTGACCGCGTCGCCGACGTTGAGCGTCGTCACGCCCCGGTCGGCCAGCGCCTGCCGGCTCGCCACGTCGATGCGGCGCTCGCCGTTCTGCCGGCCGCCCGCGTCGGCGATCGTGGCGGCGATCGTGCCGCCGTGCGACAGGCCGGCGTTCGCCGCGTTCACGATGGCCTGGGTCGGCTGCTCCAGGATGTCGCCCTGGACGATGAGCAGCCGCGGCGTGTTCGCCGTCGCGCCCGGCAGGGTGATCTCGTACGTGACGTCGTCGACCTTGGTGAGCGTGTTGCCCTTCGGCGTGGTGACGTTCTCGCCGGGGGCCCAGCTCACCGGCGCGTTGATCGGGATCTTCGCCAGCGCCTCGGCGTTCGCGGTCAGCACCGCGCCCAGGTCCGGGCCGGCCGGTGTGCGCCGCGCACCGTCGAGCTCGACGAAGTCCGCGGGTTCGGCCAGCCCCGGCAGCATGCCGGAGCCGAAGACGAACGGCCACTGGGCGGTGACCCCGCCCGGCTGCTGCCAGATCATCCCGTCGGTCGCGATGCCCTTGCCGTCGAGGTGGGACAGGATCGCGGCCGCCGCGTCCAGGAAGTAGCAGACGAGGAACAGGACCGGCCGGCCCCGGCGGCGCGGGTCGGCGTCGATCCGCCGGGCGGCCTCCGCGTCGGTCAGCGGCCGTCCGCCGTCCGTCAGCATCCCCGTCATGGCGTCCGGGTGGCCGAACACCACGAAGTAGTCCGCCAGCTCCGGGAACTCCGACGCGGCCGAGAACTCCGCCTTGTCGGCGTTCGCGCCGGCGAAGTACAGCCCGGCCGGCACCTCCATGACGCCCTGGGGCAGGGCGCCCAGGGACTCCAGCGCGTCGCCGCCCAGGACGCGTCGGAAGCCGGCCGCGGCGGCGAGCGCGTCCGCGCCGTGCAGGGTGCCGGGCGGGCCGGACCGCAGGTCGAGCAGCGCCTGGCCGTCCACCCCGTGCAAGGGAAGGTAGAACCGGTTCCCCTGGTCGCCGGCGCCGCTCAGGATGACCGCGCCGGTCTCGGCGTCGACGGCGACGGCCACCAGGGCGCCCGGGAGCCGGATGACGCCCGCGAGCTCGGCCTCCGCGAACGTACGGGCGATGCCCTCGTCCGGCGCACGGGTCAGGCCCGTGCCCTCGTCGGCGCGCCGTACCTCCTCCGTCTCGCGGCGCAGCCGGGTCCAGGTCAGGGCCGCGCCGAAGGTGTTCTGCCGCCGCGCCTCCTCGGCCAGCCAGCCGGTCAGGTCCAGCGTCGGCGGCTCGGTGCTGTGGGTGGCCTGGTAAGCGGTGGCCCACTCGGTGCGGAACTCCCGGGCCAGGCGGCCGCGTGCTGAGCCGGTGAGGTCTCCCTCGGCGTCCAGCGCCTCGTAGCGCCGGCCGCCCTGCCGGAGGGCCGCCTCCAGGCCCGCCTCCTCGGCGAAGTGGTCCGCGAGTCCGGCGAGCAGGCCGTCGCGCCAGATGTCCCAGAGCCGTTCCGCGGCCGGGCCGGAGTACGCCCGCGCCTCGTCGTACGCCTCGCGCAGCCGCTGCTCGAACCGTGCCCGCGCCCGTTCCGCGCCGGCGGGTGACAGGCCCTCGGGGATCGCGGCCTCGATCGCCGGGGCGACCGTGGTGAGCTCCTCGTCCCAGCGCTGTTCGGCGGCCAGCCGGCCGGGGAGCGCGGCGACCAGCTCCTCCAGGCGGATCGGCCACTCCCACGCGGCGGTGGCGGGCTCCTCGCGGTGAAGGCGTTCGTAGGCGGCCGTGGCGGTGGCGACGAACCGCGCCCGCGCGCGGACCAGGGCCTCCGGGGAGAGCGGGCCGGCGTGGGCGGCGGCTTCGGCGAACCGCGCGCCGAGGTCGTCGTGGAGCGTGGCCGGCGGCGCGTCCTCGGTCGCGAGCTCCGGCTCGTCGTGTTCCTGTTCCTGGTCCGGCGCCTCCAGCCGCTCGGGGACGGAGGCGACCAGCGCCGCCGACGCGGCCTCGAAGCCGAGCCAGGCGTCGACCAGCGCCGGACCGGCGAGAGTGCCGGTGGCCAGCCCGCCGAGATGCTCGCGGAAGGCCGCCTCGACGGCCCGGTCGAAGTCCGCGCGCGCCCTCTTCCGGCTCGCGGCGGGGAGCGTGCTCTTCGCCGCCGCCTCGTCGAACAGGTGCCCGGCCGCCTGCCGCTCGGCGGCGAGCCGTGCCTCGAAGGCGATGCGGGCGGTGAACCGCGTGGTGAGCCGCTCCTGCTCGGTCTCCCAGCCGTCGCGTCGGGACCGCGCCCAGCCGAGTGTGGTGGCGAAGGCGTTCGTACGGGCGGCCTCGGCGGCCAGCCAGTCGCCGACGCGCAGGTGCCGGAGCCCGTTGCTCTCGGCGTACGCGTGGGCCCAGTCGGCCCGGAACCGCGTCGCGAGCCGGTCCCGTACGTCGCGCGGGAGGTTCGCCGCCTCGTCGATGACGTCGTACGCGAGCGCCGCGTCGTGCAGTGCGGCGGTCAGCCCGGCCTCTCCGGCGAAGCGCTCGTCCAGGTCCGCGGTGAGGCCGGTGACGAGGTCCGCCCACGCCTGCGCGGCGTGTTCGAGCCGCCGGGGTGCGGGCTCGGGGCTGCGGAGGAAGTCCCAGGTCCGTTCGAAGCCCTGCCGCAGGTCCGCCAGGAACCCGGCACGCGCCTGGGCGACGCCGGGCGCGGCGAGACCCTTCGTGGCGGCGGCCTCGGCCAGGGCCGCGTCGAGGGCCGGCGTGACGGCGGCGGCCTCGGCCTCCCACCGGCCCTCGAACTCCAGCCACCCCGGCAGCAGCCCGGTCAGCCGGTCCACCTGCCCGGCCCAGGTACCGCCGCCGCCCTTGAGAACGTGGTGGTACGCGGCCTTGGCCGTGGCGAGGAACTCCGCGCGCACCTGGGCCACGCCGCGGGCCGAGACGGGATGGGCCGGGGCGCGGTGCAGGGCGTAGAACTCCTCGGTGGTCTTCTCGGCGATGGTCGCGCCTTCGCCGGACGGCCGCAAGAGGTCCTCGTCGTCGGCGGCCAGTGAGCCTCCGGCGGCCTGGTCCTCGGTGTCCTCGGCGTCCTCGACCGTGACCCGCCGGTCCGGCTCGCCCTCCTGGTACGCGCCGAGGGCCTCGTCGAACCGGTGCTCCAGCTCCCGCAGCGCGGCGGGCAGGGCCGCCTCGCCGGTGGCCTTCCGCAGAAGGGCGTCGAGGCCCTTCGTCCAGGTCTGCTTGGCGGCCCGCAGCGCCTTCGGGGCGAGGTGGCCGTGGCTCATCCGCCCGTACGCGTCGGCGTGCAGGTCGCGGGCGGCCTCGGTGAGCCGCCGCCGTGCGTCGGCGTCCTCGACGGCCTCCTCGAAGCGGGCCTGCGCCTCGGCCAGCCTCCGCTCCGCGTGCGCCTCGAACGCGAGCAGGTGCGGGATCTCCGCCTCGATCCGCGCGGTCCACTCGACAAGCTCTTGGCCCGCCTTGACCAGGCCTTCTCCGTTCAGTTCGGGCAGGCGGCCGATCTTCTGCTCGACCGCCGTCTCGATCCGCCGGCCGAGCTCCCGTTCCAGACGGTCGGTCGCCTCCTCGGAGAACGCGTGTTCCCCGGCCGCCTCTCCGAGCTTGTCCAGCGCCCGGTCGCGGGCGAACTCCACGGTGGCCTGGACGTCCAGCCGCCCGGCGATCCCCTCGACCAGGCGGGACACGGTGTTCTCCAGGCCGCGCAGGCCCTCTTCCAGCGTCTCGTCGGTGAGCCGGCCCTGGGCGAGCCCGCGCAGCTCGGTGCGGAACGCCTTCTCGTACGCCCGGCCGACGTCGTCACGTACCTTCGCCAGGCCCGTCTCGGACAGCGGCGGGGCGTTCCCGGCGGACCGCCACTCGGCGATCGCGTCCTCGACGCTCTCCCCGAGCCTCCGCTTCTCGGTGATGAGCCGCTCTTCGAGGCGCGTCCGGGCCTCGTACCGCTCGATGAGCCGGTCCTGACGCTCCCGCCAGGTGGCGTCGTTCCGCGGTTCCTGTTTCACGACGACCTGTCGTCGCGCCGTGACGGGCGTTTCGGGAACGAACCGCGGAGGGGCCGGCGCCGGGGCGGTCTCGGCCGCGCCGAGCGCCTTGGCGGCGTCGGACAGCCGGCCGCGGAGGCCGGTCGACCACATCGCCTCGCCGAGCGCGTCCGTCGTCTCGCCGAGCCGCCGCCGCGCGAACGCCCTGTCGTGCAGCCGTTCGACCTGGGCGGAGAACTCCTCCCGTACCTCGATCAGGTCGGTGAGGGAGGCCGGCAGGCCGTCGGCGGTCTCGGTCAGCCGGGTCTGCGCCTCCTCCATCCGTACGGCGAACTCCGCCTCGTGGGCGAGCCGCCGCGGCATCAGCGTGTTGATCTGGGCGAGCGTGTCGGTGAGCCGCCGGTTCGCGCCGGCGAGCCCGACCGCGCCGAGGTCACCGGTCTTCAGGCCGCCGTGGGTCGCGGCGACGGCCGCCTCGACGTCCTCGCGGAGCAGGCGTTCCATGCGGGGCGTCACCGCGGTCCCCTGCTCGGCCGCCGCCGCGCCGAGCGCGGCCAGGGCCTCGGCCTGACCGGCCTCCAGCGTCGCCTCGTAGGTCAGCAGGCCGCCGACGCCGTCCAGGAGCTCGGCGGCGGCCCGCTCGAAGGCCGGGGCGGCGGCGGCCACCGCCGTGTCGGACAGGCCGTCGACCAGGCCGCCGAGCGTCTTGTCGAACGTCTTCTTGAACGCCGCGTCGTACTGGGCGCGTACCGCCGCCGTGCCCGCCTCGGAGAGCCGCTCGCCGGAGTCGCGTACGGCCGCCGCGAACCGGTCGTCGATCCCCAGCCGGTCCTGGACCGTACGCCAGCCGGTCTCGGCCTGCCGCGGCGCGCCCGGCTCGTGGACCTGCGGCGACAGGCCCAGCTCCGTCGCGGCCACGCCGAGGTGCTCGCGCAGCCCCGACGTCCAGAGCATGTCCTCCACCATGTGGCCGGACTTCGCGGTCGTGGGCCCTTTGCGCAGGCCGCGGAACGCCTTCCAGTGGACCTGCCGGACCGCCTCGCCGAACCGCGCGCGCACCGCCGCGACGTCGGCTCCGGTGCCGCCGGTCTCCTCCCACTGCCGTACGACGGCGTCGAGCTGGGCCTCGGCCTCGCCCGCGCGAAGGGCCAGGTGCGCTTCGTAGGCGATCTCCTGGGGGAGCGACCGGGCGATCGTCTTCAGCGCGTCCGCGAGTCCACGGCGCGCGGCGGTCTCTCCGCGGGCGTCCAGGCGGGCCCGGTCCCCGTACCGGCGGGCGGTCGCCTCCTCCACCCGGTCGCGGACGCGGTCGCGGATCCGCTCGACCGCGTCACCGGTGAGCCCGTCGTGGGCGGACAGCGCGGCGTCGAGCTCCTGTGCCAGTTCGGCCTGCGAGGACTCGAGGACGGCGTGGAACGTCAGCCGTCCCGGCAGGCCGTCGACCAGCCCGGCCGTCTCTTCGCGTACGGTCTCCAGCGCCTCGCCGAGCGCCTCGGGAGCGAGTTCGTCCTCGTCCAGGCCGTGGAACTCCCGGTCGTACTTCGCGTCGAAGGCCCGCTCGAACTCCTCCCACACCTTGTCCAGGGCCGCCTCGGAGATCCGCCCGCCGCCGTCCTCCCACTGCCGTACGGCGTCGTCGAACCGGTCCGCGATCTCCACGCGCTCGGCGCTCAGGTGCTCGTCGAGCGTGACCTGAGGTGGTGTGGTCTCCGGCGCCGGCTCGGTGACCGGCGTCTCCAGCGCGAGCAGCTCGTCCTGGATCCGGCGGCCGACCCCGGCGCCGAGGCGCTCGTCGACCTGGCCGCGGGTGAGCGTGACCACGGGCGCCTGCTCGACCACCGGCTCCTCGACCACCGGCTCCTCGACCACCGGCTCCTCGTGCACCCGCGGTGCCGGGGGCTCGGGGGCCAGCTTGCGCGCCGCCGCGAGGTGGAACGGGACCGCGGCGATGAGGCCGCGGACCTCCGGCCGGAAGCGGAGCTTCACGATCTGATCCGCCTCGGGCCGCGGCAGCTTCCCGGTCTTCACCTCGCCGAACAACCGGTCGGCCGTGGCCTGGAGGTCGTCGCGCACCATGGCACGGGCCTGGGCGACCTGGTGGTCCGTCAGGTTCTCCGTCTGGGCCGCCTTCGCGTCGAACGCCTCCAGGACGGTCTGCTGGGCGACGTCCACGGTCGCCTGGAAGTCCAGCCGGTCCGGCAGGGTGCCGAGCAGTTCGTCCGCCTTGGCGGCGAAGGAGGTCCCCCTGGTCGCCTCGAAGGACGCCGTCGCGGCCTCGTCGAACTCGGCCCGTACCTTGTCCATCGCCGCGCCGGAGAGGACGTTCAGCTCGTGTGCCGCCTCCCAGTCGCCGACGGCGGCCGCGAACTTCTGCTTCAGGCCGGCCGCGCGCAGCGCCGCGGGCTCGGCGGGGGCGGGCCGGGCCGCGTCGAGGCGGTGCGGGATCTCCTCGATGAGGTGCTCGATCCGGGGGCCCAGCCGTTCCTCGCCGATCCGGACCGCCTCCGCCTCTGACAGCGATCCGGTCTTGAGACCGCGCAGCTCCTTCTCGACCGCGCCGGCGACGTCGGCCTGGACCTTCCGGCGTACCTCGGCGACCTGCTCGGCCGGCAGCGTCGTCGTCTCCGCCGCCTCGTCGAAGTGCGCGCCGACCTCCCGCTGGACGGACTCGGTGATCGCCTGGTGGTCGAGCCGGCCCTGCACGGTCGTGGCCAGCGCCTTCGCGGTCAGCCGCAGATACCGGTCGTTCTTCTTGAACGCCGTGCTCGCCGCCCGCGCGAACTCCTCGCGCACCTGGCCGAGGCCGGCCGGGGAGATGACGCGGTCCTCCTCGCTCGCCAGCCAGGTCTCCGCGGCAGCGTCGAACGTGTCCAGCAGGGCGTCCTTGGCCGCCTGTACGGTCGCGGCGGTGACCGGCTCCGCCGTCGACGTGAGTTGCCCGGCGTCCGTGAGGGCCTCGACCACCTCCTGGACCGTTTCCGGTGCGCTCTCGACGCGCTTCCACGCCTGGTCGATCGCATGGTCGGACAGGAGGGTGTTCTCCAGCCGCGCGTCGACGGCCGCGTCGAACCGCTGCCGCGCCTCGCCGAGGGCGTCCTCGGTCCTTCGCTGGAGGTCCAGCCGGTCCGCCACGGTCCCGGCCAGCTCGTCCACGGCCGCGGCGATGTCCGGCGCGTCGCGGAACGCCTCGGCGGCGGCCTCGTCGTACTCCGCCCGTACCTTGGCGAGGCCCTCGCCGGAGAGCGTGCGTCCCTCGCCGCCGGCCTGCCAGGCGTCGACGGCGGCGGCGAACCTCTCGGCGGCCCGGTCGACCACCTTCGGCGGCGCGGGGACCGGGGTCGCCTCGTCCAGCCGGTGCGCGACGCCGTCGACCAGATGCTGGACGCGTGGTGTCACCCGGTCCGCGGTGATCAGGTTCACCTGCGGCGGGGTCAGCGTGCCGGTCTTCAGGTCGCCGAGCTCCTGGGCGATCACGTCGGCGACGTCCTCCGCGATCTGCCGGCGGACCTCGGCGGGGACGGTCAGGCCTTCGAGAGCCTGGGCCTGGAACCTCTCGACCGTGGCCTGGAAGTCGAGGCGGCCCGGTACGGAGGCGGTCAGCATGGCCGAGACCGCCGTACGGTACTGGCTGTTCTTCAGCGCGTTCCGGGCGTCCTGGGCGAACTCACCGCGTACCTTGGCGAGGCCCGCCTCAGAGAGGGCGTGCCCCTCCTGTGCCTGCCAGCCGGCGGTGGCGGTCTCGAACGCGCTGTCCAGCGCCTCCTGCGCCGCCTCTGCCGTGTGGACCGGGTTCGCGGAGGTGGCTGGAAGCGTGCCCGCCTCGTCCAGGCGCTCGGGAAGCCCGTCGATGATCTGCTGGACCCGCGCCGCCGGGGCCTGCCCCTGCTCGATGGTGTCCCGCAGCTCGGTATGGATCCGCTCGCGCGCCTGGTCGATCTGGTGGTCCGACAGCAGCTGCCCGGGTTTGCGCACGTACTCGCCGACCGTCGCGTCGAACCGCTGCCGTACGTCGTCCTGGAAGACGCGCGTCGTCGCGGCCTGGACACGGGCCTCGGCCGCCTCGACCGCGACCTGCTCGTCCAGCCGCGCGGGGATCGAGTCGAGGAGCGCCTTCGCCTTCGGCGCGAAGTCATGGGTGCCGGCCGTCTCGCCGAACGCCTGCCCGGCGGCCCCGCCGAACTCCTTGCGCACCTTCGCCACGCCCGCGTCCGAGAGGGTCCCCTGGCCGCGCCATTCGTCCACGGCGGCGTCGAACTTCCGGTTCAGGTTCTCCCGTGCCGCCTCCCACGCCGTCGTACGCGCGCCCGTCCTGACCTGCTCGGCCATGGTGGTCTGCGGCTCGGTGTGCGTGAGGTACACGGCGTCGTCCAGGCGCCGGGGGATCTCTTCGATGAGCTTCTCGAACGGGCCCTTGACGTCCTGCAGGATCCGGTCGACCTCCGGTTCGGTCAGCCCGTCCGTCTTGAGGCCGTTCGCCCGCTGGTCGAGGGTTGCCCGCGCCTCGGTCTGGATCTGGTCGCGGACCTGGGCCACCTGGTGCTCGGTGAGCGGGTCGGCACCCTCCTTGTTCAGGCGGTCGGCGACCGCGGCGTCGAGCTTCTCGTCCATGACGTCGCGGGTGGCGTCCGCGACCTCCTCGAACTCGCCGCCGCCCTCCGCCGGCTGAGGGACCGGCCGCGGCTCTCCGGGGGCACCGGTCTCCGGGTCCAGGCCGGCGATCTCGCGGAAGTCCCGGAGCGTCCGGGCCGCACGGGCGTCCGTCACCTCGGACAGGCGCGTGCCGAATGCGTCGCCGGCGCTCTTCTCCTGGGCCAGCCAGGAGTCGACGTCGAGCTCGCCGCGACCCCACGTCTCGTCGTACGCCTCGACCCAGTCGTGCCGGAAGTCGGCGGAGAGCGTGTCGAGGGTGTCCTCGTCGAACGCCCACAACCCCTCGTTGATGCCCTCGAAGGCGGACGCGGCCTGCGGAAGCGTGGCCTCCAGCCCCTCCTCGTGGGCGAGCCGGTCCCGCAGGTCCTTCCTGAGCGCGTCGAAGCCGTCGTCGAACCGCCTGGCGTTCGCCTCGGGGAGGGGACGGCCCTCCTTCAGCGGCCCGAAGGTCTCCCTGTAAGCGGCGTCGACCTTGGCGACGAACTCGTCGCGGACCCGGGTCAGGCCCTCCTCGGAGACCTCGCCGATGAGGCCCTGCCAGCGGTCGGCCGTCCTGGCGAAGGTGTCCTGGGCGTTGCGGATCGCGCCTTCCATGCCTTCGTGGAACTCCATCCGGCCGTCGAGGGTCCCGGCCAGCTCCTCCGCACGGACCTGCCAGGCCTCTTGGGCCTCGCGGTAGCGCTGCGGGCTCCACTTGTCGCCGCCTGCCAGGCCCTCGAAGACCTTCCCGTACGCGTCGCCGAGGTCACCGGTCCACTCCTCGGCGGCCTTGGCCAGCCCCTCCTCGGAGAGGTTCCAGCGCTCGGCCGCGGCGTCGAAGCGTTCCCGCAGTTCGGCGGCTGCCTGGACCTTGCCGGCCTCGACCATGAACCGGCCGGTGACCGGGTCCATGATCTGCTCTCGCGCCTGTTCGTACTCCGCCTGCGCCTGGTCGAGCCGCTTCTCGCCCCAGGTCTCTCCGTTCGCGAGCCCGTCGTGGGCTTCGGAGTAGGCGTCCTGGACCTTGGTCAGGAACTCCTGCCTGAGCGCGGCCCGCACCTCCGGGGTCAGGCCCTCGCCCTGGTGGGCCTTCATCCAGGCGTCGTAGTCGCCGTCGAACCGCTTGCCGGCCTGCTCGAATACCTCCTGACGGCCCGCCTCCACCTTCAGCCGGCCGCCCACCGTGTCGCCGAGGTCGTTCAGGTAGTCGTCGAACTTCTGGGTGATCCGGCTCCGCTGGTCCTCGGTCAGGCCGGGCTTCTTGAGGACCTCGGCGAACTTGTCGAACACCTTGCCCGCCGCGCGGCCGTACTCCTCGTGGACCGCCTCCAGCCGCTCACCGCTGAGGGGGGTCGCGGCGTCGCGGTTGAAGGCGTTCGCCTCGGCGGTGAACCGGCGCTCGAACTCCAGGCGTGAACCGGCCGTACGGATCAGGTCATCGACCTGGCGGCCGAAGGCCTCGTGGGTGGCGGCGAACCGCTCCGGGGACATCTCGCCGTTCTTCAACGGGCCGAAGGTGTCCTCGTACAGGTGGCGCAGGTCGCGTTCGAAGCCCTCGCGCGCCCGGCCGGCGTCGGCCTCGAAGCCGGCCTTGGCCGCGTCGACCTTGTCCAGGAAGTCGGGGACGCTCGTCTCGGGGCTGATCGTCTCCTGGAGGTCGGAGAAGTGCTCCGTGGCCTCGCGCACCCAGTCCTGGGCGGACTCGGTGAACTTCCGGGTCGCGTCGTGGTTCTGGACGGCGTAGGTGTCCTCGAAGGTGAAGCGGTCGGTGTAGGTCTGGGTGAGCTGGTCCTGCCGGAAGTCCCACGCCTCCATCCGCGCGCCGAGCGCGTCGGGGTCGGGGAAGCGGGCGTCCGCCGGGCCGCCCACGTCGATCGGCGTGACCGGAGGGTTCTGGTCGGGCTGGTTCTGGTCGGGTGGGGTCTTGTCGAACAGGTCGGGCCGGTCGGCCGGAGTGGTGTTCTCGCCGACCACCGTCGTGGCGTCGGAGACCGATCCGTCCACGAGGGTCGCCGTGTCGTCGGGACCCGATATCTCGGACTTGCCGGTGACCGGCTTGGTCTCGGGGCCGAACGTCGCGGTCGCGGGCTTTCCGGTGGGTGTGCTCGGCGGGCCGAGCGGGCTCGTGTCCCTGGGGCCGGGGGAGGCCAGGTCGGGGCGGGGGCCGGGCGTTTCGGTACGCGGCGTCGTGCCGGGCGTCCCATGACCGCCGGGGGTCGGCTGGGGGGCGCCGACCGGTTCGTTCGGGCCGCCGAAGGGTGCGGGGGCCGTGGCCTGAGGGGTCTGCACCCCGGCGGCCGGGGACGGATCGCCGGGACCGGCGCTTTCGAGCGGTGTCGGGGCCGCGTCCCGGCCGAGACCGCCGGCCTGCGCCGGATCCTGCCGTACGCCGGAGTTGTCGGCGTTGGTGGTGACGGTCGGCTGGTCCTGTCGTACGCCGGGTGTGTCGGCGTTGGTCGTGAAGGGCGGCTGGTCCTGCCGTACGTCCGGTGTGCCCGCGTTGGCGGTGACCGGTGGCTGGTCCTGTCCAACGCCGGGTGTGTCGGCGTTTCCGGTCGTGGGGGGTGCGTCCTGCCGTACGCCAGGGGTGTCGATGTTGGTGGTGACGGGCGGCTGGTCCTGCCGTACGCCCGGTGTGCCGGCGGTGACCGGGGGTGCGTCGTGCGGTACGCCGGGGATGCCGGTGGTCGCCGGGTCCTGCGGGAGGCCGGACTCGGTGGGACGGTCGAGCTGCGGGGACGGCGCGTCCGAGAACGGCACTTCGTGGGGGTTCAGGATTCCGCGGTCGTCGGGCGCCTGCTCCGGCGCCCGGCCGAACGGGGGGTACGTGCTGTGGTCCAGCGGCTCGACCGGTGTGAAGCCCGGCGGGAACTCCAGCCGCGTGGGCGGCGGCGCCTCGACCGGGAGCGGCGGGACCTCCCCGATGACGGGCGCTTCGCTCGGTGTGAAGCCCGGGGGGAACTCCACCACCGGCGGAGGGTCGGTGACGAAGGTGTCGGGCAGGTCGTTCAGCCAGTCGCCCACCTGGGGCTCGGGCGTTCCCTGATCCGGGCCCAGGTCGGGGCGTGGCCCGGGCGGCCCGTCCCCGCCGAAGTCCGCGATGTCCGAGCCGAAGTCGGGCACGTCCACCGGGATTTCGATCTTGCCGGCTCCGGCCCGTACGCCGAGTTCCGACGCTGCCGCGCCCGCACCGCCCATGAACGCTCCGGCGGCGGCCTCGAACGGGGTCACCTCGATCGGCTCGCCGGTGATCACCTCCGTGGCCACGGTGGTGACGACGCCCAGGCCGGCCCCTGCCACGGCGTTACCGGCGATCTTGGCCACGATGTCGTCGGTCAGCCCGGCGATCATCTTGTTCATCCCGGTGAAGATGACCGGGCCGAGCAGCCCGCCGGCCGCCGCGCCGATCGAGGCCAGCTTGGTGATGTCCTTGTCCCAGGCCTCGCGGTCACCGTTGGCGAGCTGCCCGAGCTGGATCGACGCGTCGGTGACCAGGGAGATGATCTCGTTGACCACCACGGACGCGATGAGCTCCTCCATGAACTGCCAGGCCGCCTGGTTGGCGCCGGCCACGACCTCGGGGAGGAGGGTCAGCGCGGCGCCACCGGTGTACTCGGCCAGGAGGTAGATGTAGACGACCGTCGCCAGCGACTGGGCGAGCATGACCAGCGACGAGACCTTCATGTACTCGATCTTCAGCGCCCACTCGTAGAGCTGGTCGCGCGCCATCTGGTGAAGATCGCTCAGCTCGTCGAGACTGCCCAGCAACTGGGTGAGCGTCTGCCGGGCCTCGGCGGCACCGTCCCCGTCGAAGGCCTGCGTGAGCATTTCGAGCGGCTGGAAGAGACTCTGCCTGTCGTCCGCGATGCCGTTCGCGATCTCGAGGTGCATGAGGCCGAGGCCCTCGAGACGGTCCTCGTTGGCCATCGGAAACGCCCCGCCGTCGAACACCCCGAAGATGTCTCCGGCCCACTCGGGCAACATGATCGCCACGAGAACATCCCTCCGTTGGTGACTCCGGCGGCTCATCCGGGAGTTACGGAGAGCGGCCGGCAGGCGTTCAATCGGCACGGTCGAGTCGCGAGCGGTTCCGGCGGCCGACTCGGGGGTGCGGGAAGCGCCCGGGTGTGCGTTCGTGCAGCGTGGTCGGGGCGTAGGTGGATCCGGCCGCTCACCCGGGGTTCACAGAGAGCGGCCGGTACGCGCGGCGCGGGTTCAGGTGGTCGTGTCGTCGCTCTGCCAGGCCCGCGTCGCGCGGTCCGGGACGAGCGTGAGCGACCAGGCCGCGTCCGAGGCGCCGCCGAGCCGTACCTGGACCACCCGTGGTCCCCGGAGCGGGCCGAGGCCCGTCGCGTACCCGGCCGGAAGAACCGCGATGACCAGGTCCGACGGGGTCGTCGCCGCCGCGTTCAGGTCCGGTACGCGGCGTACGGCGGGGCCGCCGTCCACGCCTTCGAGGACGTCGCCGACCAGAGCGACGGACGCCCCCGCCGGGCCGGTGGCGAGCTGGGAGACGAACGCCTCGGCCAGCCGTTCCGCCGCGTCCGCCGGTCCCTCGATCGTCACGGCGCCGGGAGCCGCGCCGAGGTCCAGGAAGAGGCACCCCTGCGGCGCCGCCCCGACGCACACCACGGCCCGCCCGGGCGGCACGTCGTGCGGCAACGGCCGCCACGCGACCGCCGCGCCGGCGGTGAGCCGTACGGTCACCAGGTCGTCTCCGAAGGAGACGTCGTGGACGACGGCGGGCCCGGCATGACGCGGGCGCACACTCCGGTCGGGTACGAGAGGCACCGGGTCGGTCGGGAACGGACCGGTGGCCGGCGGGACGTCCCTGACCACGATCGCGGCCACCACGTCCTGCGACGGCTCGTCCACCGCCGGCTCCGGCGGCACGTCCCACGTCGACCCGCCGGGATACGTCCGCGCTGCGGAGGGCCCGAGGACGAAGCCTCCGGTCGGGACGTCCGAAGGGGCGGCGATGCCGGGGTAGGCCGCTCCGGCGGTGGGGCCGAGGGCGGCGTCTCCGGATGGGACGTCCGGGGGGACGGGCACGCCGGGATAGGGCGGGGTGCCGGGTTGGGTCCGCGCGGCGGAGGACCTGAGGGCGAAGTCCCCGGTCGGGACGTCCGGGGAGGCGGGCACGCCGGGGTGGGCCGGCGCGGTGGTGGCGTCTCCGGATGGGACGTCCGGGGGGACGGGCATGCCGGGGTAGGGCTGGGTGCCGGGATAGGTCTGGCCGGCGAGTTCGAGGTGGCTCATGGGGATCGGCGGAGCGGTCGAGTACGGCTCGGCGCCGGGGTAGGCCGGTATGACGAGGTCCGGATGCGTGACGTCGGACCGCCGAACGGCCGGCCGCGGCCCCGCGTCCCCGCGTCGGCCCTCCCTGCCTCGGTCCTTCCCGCCTCGGCGTTTCACACCTCGGCTCTTCCCGTCTCGGTCCTTCACACGCGGGCCGTTTGCCTCCGGGGCGTTCTCGCCCGGGTCGTGGAGGGAGACGTGGTTCTGGACCGGACCGGTCTCGCCGGGCGGGGCGGCCGTACGCCGCCGGCGGCGTACGTACAGAACCGTTCCCGCCAGCAGGGCGACGCCGCCCGCGCCGGTGCCCGCCAACGGCACGAGCAGGTCGGTGCCGGTCCGCCGGGGCGCGGTAGGCACGGGGATGGGGATCCGGCCCTGGCGCACGCCGGGCCCGGACGCGTCGTCGGGCAGGATCAGCACCCACCCGGGCTTGATGCGCGTCGGGTCGGTCAGCCGCCCGCCGTCCCGCTGCAGGCGCCCTTTCGTGAGGTCGAAGATCTCTCCGAACCGGTCGCCGTTGCCGAGGGTCTTCTGCGCGATCTCGAAGAGGAACTCCTGCTGCCCGTCGGCCGCCGCCGGCGCCACGACGTAGAACTTCACCGCCTGACCGGGCGTCGGCGACGGAGCCGGCGCGGTGGCCAGCGCCCGTGCGGGCGCCATGGCGTGCGACACGACACCGAGCGCGAGCGGCAACGCCACCGCGGACACGCGTACCGCGGCGGTAAAGGGCACGGACTTTCCATTCATCTTCCTCACCTCACGAGAGAACGCGGCGAACTGCTGAGTGGTACGCACACGGGCACCACTCGCGTTCGACCCGTCAGGCCGGTACCGGAAGGTCGTCGGGCAGGAGGACGCGAAGGTCGTCCGTCGTGGGCCGGGCGAGGCGGCTGATCCGCGTCGCCTGCCTGGTGACCATCGACTGCAGCAGCCGCCGTACGTACCGGCCGTTGCCGTGCGGCTCGTCCGGAGGCAGGCGGAGATAGTGGGCGTGGACCGCGCGGATGGTCACGGGCGGCAATTCATAGCCGGTCGCCGTCGCGTGTTGCTGGGTGATCGTGACCATCTCCTCCGGCGTGTAGTCCGGGAAGTGGATGTGGTGGGTGAAGCGTGAGCCCAGTCCCGGATTGGAGGCCAGGAAGCCGGCCATCCGATCCGTGTAGCCGGCGACGATGACGACCGTGTCGTCGCGGTGGTCCTCCATCAGCTTCACGAGCGTGTCGACCGCCTCGCGCCCGAAGTCGGACTCGTCCGACCCTCGTGGCGTCAGCGTGTACGCCTCGTCCACGAACAGCACGCCGCCCCGGGCCTTGCCGAACACCTCTTTCGTACGGATCGCGGTCTGCCCGCGGTACTGGCCGACGAGGTCGGCGCGCGTCACCTCGACGATGTGCCCGGCCGCGAGCACGCCCATCGCGGCGAGGAGCTGGCTGTACAGCCGGGCGACCGTCGTCTTGCCCGTGCCGGGCGGCCCGGCGAAGACCAGGTGCCGGCTGATCGAGGGGACCGCGAGCCCCGCGTCCTTGCGATGGCGGGCGGCGGCCAGCAGGTTGACCATCTCGGTGACCTCCTGCTTGACCTGGGCGAGCCCGACCATGCCGCTGAGGTTCGCCAGCAGGAGGTCCAGGTCGGCGGCCTCGCCGCGGGCGCCCGCGCCGATGCCGGAGGAGGCGGCGTCGCCCACGTCGGCGGGCAGCAGCCGGGTCAGGTCCGCGGGGGTCAGCTCCGTGGTCGAGGCCAGCCGCCGTGCCTGCCGGTCGATCATCTCCTCGAAGGTCTTGCGGGCCGTACGGGCGTTGCCGAAGCTCTCGTCGCGGACCATGGCCTCGAACCGGGCGCTCAGCAGGACCCGCGCGTCCTCGTCGAGTTCGAAGCGGTGCTGGTCGCACATCTGCTCCACGATCGTGACCAGCTCGCCGGTGGAGTAGTTGTCGAACTCGATCGTGCGAGAGAACCGCGAGGCCAGACCCGGGTTGGAGCCCAGGAACTTCCGCATCTCGTGCGAGTAGCCCGCCGCCACCACGACCAGGTCGTCGCGGTGGTCCTCCATGAGCTTGACCAGCGTGTCGATCGCCTCGCGGCCGAAGTCGGGGCCGGTGCCCTCACCGCTCGCCGACAGCGCGTACGCCTCGTCGATGAACAGGACACCGCCGAGCGCGTCGTCCACCACCTCGCTCGTCTTGATCGCGGTACCGCCGACGATCTGGGCGACCAGGTCCGCTCGCGCGACCTCGACCACGTGCCCGGAGCGCAGCATCCCGAGGGCGGCCAGGATCCGGCCGTACAGGCGGGCCACCGTGGTCTTGCCCGTCCCCGGCGGCCCGGCGAAGATCAGGTGGCGGCTCATCGGAGGGACGGGCAGCCCGATCTCCTCGCGGCGTTTGGCCAGGTTGATCAGGCTGATCAGCGTCGACACCTCCTGCTTGACGCCGTCGAGCCCGACCAGCCCGGACAGCTCCTCCCGTAGCGCGTCCAGGTCGTCGCGGGCGGGCTCGGCGGACGCGCTCGCACGTTCGCCGCCGGCCGTGGTCGCGGTGCCGTGGGCGTCGGGGCGGCCGTTGCCCCGGCTCGTCAGCCGTTCGACGGTGAGCTTCGCGTCCGGCGCGGTCTGCCGTACGCCCGACCCGCGGTTGTCGCGCACCGTGCAGTCGACGATCGTCAGCGCCCCGGCCGCGTCCACGACCACACCGTCGCCGTCGTTGCCGAACACCTCGGTGTCGGCCAGCGAGCCGCGCGCGCCGGCCTCGAACCGCACGCCCGGGCCCGCGCAGTCGTGCACGCGGCAGCGGGTCAGCGCCGCCTCGCCGGCCACCTCGACCGGCCCGGCGACGTCGCACTCGCGCAGCGCGACCACACCCTCGGCCGCGACGCGCACCGCCGGGCCGTCACCGGCGGTGAAGCTCGTGCCGCTGACGTACGGTTGGGCGCCGTCGCCGGCGGCCAGCCCGGCGTCGCCGTTCCCGCCGATCTCGCAGTCTTCCAGCCGCCCGCGCCCGCCGCCGGTCACGATCACGCCGTGGCCGGCGCAGCCGCGTACCGAACCTCGCCGGAACAGCGGGTTGGCGCCCGACTTGACGCCGATGCCGTGCGACCGGCCGTCCTCGACCTCCAGGCGGTGGAACTCCGCTGCCGAGTCCTCCAGGACCACCACCGACACGTCCGCGCAGTCGCGTACGACGGTGTCGGTGAAGGCCGGCTCGCTGCCGCCGTCGACCCAGATGGCCGGGCCCTCGGTGCCGGTGAGCCGGTTGCCGCGGAAGTCGCCGCGCGAGGCCCCGGTCACGTGGATCCCGTAGCCGGAGGTCCCGGCGATCGTGCAGGAGCGTACGGACGGCGCGGCACCGGAGCCGACCGCGATGCCGTGCCCGCCGGTACCGCTGATCGAGCACTCCCGTACGGCCACGTCGCCGCCGCTCGCGACGTAGATCCCGATGTCGGCGGTGCCGGAGATCGCGCACCGCTCGACCACCGTGGCGCTCCGCTGCTCCAACGCGATCGCCGGGCGCGCCACGTCGCTGATGCGGCAGTCCTCGATCACCCCGCGGGCCTGGCCCATCGCGCACACGGCGTTGCCGCCGACCGCGCTGATCGTGCAGTGCCGTACGCGGGGATGGGCACGTTCGCTGATGACGACCGCCGAGCTGGCCACCTCGGTGATCTCACACCGCTCGATCGAGGACTCGGTGCCGTCCATCGCCACGATGCCGGCGCCCTCCGGGTTGGTCACGCGGCACTCGTCCATCCGCAGCTCGCCGCGCGCCCGTACGAGCACCGCGCCCCAGCCGGCGCCGACCATCTCGCAGTCGCGCACCACGCCGAGGCCCAGGGGCACGTCCAGCGCGGGGTGTTCGACCGAGCCGCGCAGCACCAGTCCTTCGAGGACGACCCGCTCGGCCGCCACCACCACCGCGCTGCCACCGCCGGCGCCGGCCACCTCGACGGCGCCGCGGCCTCCGTCGGCCAGGATCGTGACGTTGCGGCCCGCGACCACTGTCTCGTCGTATCGTCCGGGCGCCACGCGTACGACGGCACCGTCCGGCGCCATCGCGACGGCCTCGCCGATCGTGCCGAAACAGTGCGGGCTTTCCGGAGCGACCACCAGAATCGACATCGGGCCCAGCCTCATCTCATCGACAGGTTCGTCATTCATCTGGAGTACGCAGCGGGGGGTGGCCGGGCTCAACGGACCGGTCACTCGCGGGGCAGGACGCCGGCCTGCCAGCCGCGGCGGCGGCCGGCCTGGATGACCGCCGCAGCCACGCCGATCACGGCGACCGCGCCGCCGACGCCGACGATGAGCAGCAGCGCCAGCCGCTCCGCCCGGTGGTCGGCGATCACGCGCGGGGGAAGCGTCACCCGCGGCGCGGCCCCGCCGTCTCCGCCGAGCGTCATGATCGCGCTGACCGCCTCGTACGGGTTGACGACGCCCCAGCCGACGCCCGGGTCGGGCACCGGCGTGCCGGGGCGCGTGGCCGCGTTCTCCAGGCGCCGTTTCACGTCGGCCACCGAGAGACGAGGGTGGTACGCCCGGACCAGCGCGGCCGAGCCCGCGACGTACGCCGCCGCGTACTCATTACCGGAGCCGACGAGCTGTCCGGGCCCGCCGGTGCCGAGGCTGAGCAGGTCCTTGCCGGGCGCGGCCAGGTCGACCCGCACGCCCTTCCCGGCCCGGCCGGCCGCCTCACCGTCCTGGTCGGTGGCGGCGACGGACAGTGCGTCCGTGTCGGCGGCGGGGAAGAACCGGCCCTGCCGGTCGTCGCCCGACTCGGCCGCCGGCGCGACGACCAGGACGCCGTGAGCGGTGGCGTTCCGCACGGCCCGGGTCAGTTCGGGGCCGCCGGCCACGGGCTTGACCGCGACCGCGACCACCTTCGCGCCACCGGCGACGGCGGCGTCGATCCCCGCCGCCAGCCCGGCCGCGACCGGGGCCTCGCCGTCGCGCGCGACCCGTACGGGCAGGACGGTCACGCCGGGCGCGACGCCCGTCATGCCGACGCCCTCGACCCGCCGAGCGGCGACGAGGCCCGCGGCGAACGTACCCGTCCCGACACAGTCGGTGTCGGCCCGGCCGCCGGAGGCGACGTCACGGCCCGGCGTCACGTGCCCGGTCAGCTGCGGCACGCTCGCGTCGACGCCGGTACCGAGGACCGCCACGACGACGCCGCGCCCGTCCGTCAGGTTCCAGGCGCGCTCCGGCGCGAGGGCGGCCTGCGCCCAGGGCCGCTGCGGCACGCGCTGGGTGGCGGCCGCCGCGCACTTCACCAGCGGCGCGGGCGGTGCGGCCGCGGCGGGCGTCGCCGAGAGGAGGCCGGCGAGCCCGGCAAGGCCCGCCCCGGCCATCGTGCTTCGAATCATGACGAGGTTCTCCCTTCAGGAGCCCGGCCGCTACTCCACGAGAGCGGTCTGGACGATCGAGACGCCGCGGCGGCGGGTGATGTACTGCGCGCGGCCGGTGGGCAGTGTCTGCGGGCGCACGTCGCCGAGGAACATGCCCTCGTTGCGCGGGCAGGAGAGCAGCAGCGCCGGGGTGTTGATCTCCCAGAGCCGGCGCATGAGCGGGTCCATCATGCCCCGCCCGGCGTTGGCGCTGGATCGGGCGACGACCAGGTGCAGCCCGATCTCCGCACCCAGCGGAAGCAGGTCCAGCAGCGGCGACAGCGGGCTGTCCGTACCGCTGCTGACCAGGTCGTAGTCGTCCACGAGGACGAACAGCCGCGGCCCGTGCCACCAGTCGCGCAGCGCCAGCCGTTCCGGCGTGATGTCCGGTCCGGGGACGCGGGCCCGCAGCGAGTCAACGACGTCGGAGATGTTCTGCTTGAGCACCATGCCGGACACCGCGTAGCCCAGTTGCCGCTCCTTGGGGATCGCCTCGTACAGGTCGCGGCGGTAGTCGGCGAGCATGATGCGCGCCTGGTCGACCGGGTACCGCGCCGAGACGGCGCGTGCCACCAGCCGCAGCAGGTTCGACTTCCCGGACTCCGTCTCGCCGACGACGATCAGATGGGGCTGCTGGGCGAAGTCGTGGACGACGGGCCGCAGCGCGGTCTGGTCCAGACCCAGCGGGAGCCGCAGATCGCCGTCCGGCGCGGGCAGCGCGGAGGCGGGGATGCGGTCCGCCAGCAGGCGCACCTCCGGCGCGCGAGAGCCGGTCCATTCGTCGTCGATCGCCTGGACGACGTCGCGGATCGCGTCGCCGAGCCCCTCGCCCGAGCAGACGCCGTCCGCGCGCGGCACCGCCGCCAGGAAGTGCAGCTTCTCGGACGTGATGCCGCGGCCGGCCTGTTCGGGCACCTGGGCGGCGGCCCGTGCGTTGATCTCCGACTCGATCGAGTCGCCGAGGCGGAGTTCGAGCCGGGTGCCGAGCAGGTCGCGCAGCCACGGGCGGATCTCCGACCAGCGGGTCGCGGTCACGACGAGGTGGATGCCGTAGCTGAGGCCGCGGTTGGCCAGGTCGGACAGGATCGACTCGGCCTGGTCGAACTCCTGCTTGAAGGTGAACCAGCCGTCGATGATGAGGAACACGTCGCCGCACCGGTCGGCCGCGGCCCAGTCCTCGTGCCGCCGCGCGCGGTACGCCTCCATCGACTCGACGCCGTGGGCGCCGAACAGGCGCTCGCGCATGGTCAGCAGCGCGTGCATCTCGGCCATCGTGCGGATCACCCGGTCCTGGTCCAGGCGGGTGGCGACCGAGCCGACGTGCGGCAGTCCCGCGACGGTCGCCAGCGCGCCGCCGCCGAAGTCGAGGGCGTAGAACTGCACCTCGGCGGGGGTGTGAGTGAGGGCCAGGCTCAGCATCAGCGTACGGACGAGGGTGCTCTTGCCGGCCTGCGGAGCGCCGACGACGCCGACGTGCCCGCTTCCGCCGGCCAGGCCGACCGTCAGCAGGTCGCGTACGCCGTCGAAGGGCCGGTCCACGATGCCGACCGGCACGGACAGCCGGCCGTGGTGCGAGCGCTCGACGGTGGTCAGGCCCCGTACGGGATCGGGTTCCAGCGACGGCAGCAGCCCGTCGAGCGTGGGCGGATCGTCCAGCGGGGGCAGCCAGACCTGGTACGCGGGCGGCCCGGCGTCGCGCAGCCGGTCCAGCATCACCCGCATCAGCGTGTCCCTGCCGACCTCGCCCCACGCCTTCTCCTGGAGGGTCTCCTCCGGCTCGGTCGCCTCCTGCGGCTCCTCGGGCGGCTCCAGATACGTGATCCCGTACGGCACGATCTGCCGTTTGACGTGGGCGACGCTGTGCTTGCGCCGCTCCTTGCCGCGGTAGGTGCCCGACACGTACGCGGCCTTGAAGCGCTGGAGCCCTTCGACGCCGTTCTTCATGTAGCCGTTGCCGGGCGCGGAGGGCAGCTCGTACGCGTCGGGCACGCCGAGCACGCTGCGGCTCTCGGTCACCGAGAACGTCCGCAGCCCGATGCGGTACGACAGGTGGCTCTCGAGCTGGTGGATGCGCCCCTCGTCGAGGCGCTGGGAGGCCAGCAGCAGGTGCACGCCCAGCGACCGACCCAGCCGGCCGATCATGATGAACAGGTCCATCATCTCGCGGCGGGTGGACAGCATCTCGCTGAACTCATCCACCACGACGAACAGGGTGGGCAGCGGGTCCAGGCCGCTGCCCGCGAGGCGCGCCTTCTCGTAGTCGAGAAGCGAGGCGTACCCGGCGCGGCGCAGCAGTTCCTGCCGGCGCACGAGCTCACCCTGCAGCGCGTCCTGCATCCGGTCGACCAGCGGCAGCTCGTCGGCGAGGTTCGTGATGACGGCCGAGGTGTGCGGGAGCTCGTCCAGGCCGAGGAAGGTCGCGCCGCCCTTGAAGTCGACGAGGACGAAGTTGAGGGTCTCGGAGGAATGCGTCGCGGCGAGCGCCAGCACGAGCGTGCGCAGTAATTCGCTCTTGCCCGACCCGGTCGCGCCGATGAGCATGCCGTGCGGGCCCATGCCGCCCTGCGCCGACTCCTTGATGTCCAGCTCGATCGGGCTGCCGTCCTGCGCGACGCCGATCGGCACCCGCAGCCGGTCCCACGGGGACCGCGCCGCCCACAGCGCCGCCGGGTCGTACTCGCGCGGGTCGCTGATGCCCAGCAGCACGGTCAGGTCCAGGTTGGCGGCGAGTGGGTCGGCGGCCTCCGTGCCGGCGCCGAGGCGGCGGGGTGCCAGCACCTTGGCCAGGCTGCGCGCCCGTACGAGGCTGAGCGAGTCGGGTCGCCCGACCCGGGCCGGCACGTCGCGGCCGACGCGGTCCGCGCCGACCGACTCGATGCGCTCGGCGGTGACGTCGAGGCGGAGCGTCACGCGGTCGGCCTTCCACGGCAGCGCGCGGGACAGGTCCAGCACCAGCACGTTGCGGAAGCCGATGTCGGCGATCCGCGCGCCCGGCGTGACGGGCACGCCGTCGAGCACGATCACCACGAACGGCTCGTCGCCGCTGGACCGCGCACTCGGGTCGAAGCGCGGGCGCTCGGCGAAACTCTCCCCGAGCAGCCGTTCCAGCTCGGCGTAGCTGTCGGTGACGAGCCGCACCGGACCGGCGGCGTCGTTCTCGGCCGCGTGGTGGGCGTGCGGCAGCCACTTGACCCAGTCCCAGTCGGCGCGGCGGTCGGCCCCGGCGCAGACGGTCACCTTGACGTCCTCCGGAGAGTGCAGCGTGACGAGCTGCGCCAGCATCGCCCGCGCCATCCCGTGGATCGCCTCGGGATCGCCGCGGAACAGGACGCGGGCGAACGCGCGCAGGTACGCGGCGGCCGGCAGGTCCGGCAGCGTGGTGTACGCCCGGATGAACCTCCGCAGCGCGCTGGCGCACAGGGGTTCGAGGTCCTCGACCGGCTTGCTCTGCGGTGGGCGCAGCCGTACGGCCAGGCGCTGGTCGCCGGTGCCGATCCGCGCCTCGCCGAAGTCGTCGTCGCTCGGCCGCCGCTCCCACAGGCGCGTGGACAGCGCGACCGACCACAGCGACTCGGGCACCGGGTGCCGCCAGCGGACCGCCGAGCGCTGCCGGTCGGCGTCGCGGCGCACCTGGCGGCGGGTCTGGGACAGGTAACGGAGGTAGTCGCGGCGCTCGCCGTTCATCTTCCGCTTGCGGTCGCCGGAGTTGCGCCACAGCATCCCGAACAGCATGCCGACCCCGGCCAGCCCCATCATCGCGGCGGCGAGATAGCCGATCACCGCCGTGCCGGGGCCGATGAAGATCAGCATCATCGCGCCCGACGCGGCGGCCATCGGCAGGTACGTCACCGCCGCCGCCAGCCCGCCTCCGTTGGTCTCCGGAACCGCGGGGGGCTCCTGGAGCACGATCTCGCCCTGCGGCATCTCCGGACCTGATCGCTGCGGCGGTCGCCGCACCGTCATCGTGCCCATGGTCGCCTCCATCGATTTGAACGCCTTCTGCGGCAAGGCCGTATGACTCGCCAATGGGACGTACGGCCGCATCGGCCGCTCGGTTCGGTACGAGGGAGCACCTATGACGACTACGACAAGTGACGCATGCCGGCTGACCGTTGTGGCCCCGTCCGGCTGGATCGAGCTGGCCGTGCCCAGCGACATCGCGATCGCGGACCTGCTGCCCGCGCTCGTGCAGCAGGCGGGTGAGCACGCGGCGGAGGAGGGCCTGGAGCACTCCGGCTGGGTGCTCCAGCGGCTCGGCGAGGAGCCGCTCGATGAGGACCTGACCCCGGCCGCACTCGGCCTGCTCGACGGGGACACGCTGTACCTGCGGCCGCGTGACCGCGCGCTGGCCGTCCTGGAGTTCGACGACGTCGTGGACGGTGTGTCGGCCGGGGTACGGAACCGGCCGAGCCGCTGGCGCGACGCGGCCACCCGGTGGCTGTTCCTCGGCCTGACCGGCGTGACGCTCGCGATCGCACTGGCGGTGCTGCTGTTCGGCGGCGCCACGCTGCACCTGCGGGTCGTCTCGTCGGTGCTGGTCGAACTCCTGCTGCTCGTGGCGGCGGCCAGCATGTCGCGGGCCTTCGCCGACACATCCGCCGGCACCGTCCTCGGCCTGGCCGCCCTCCCGTACGCCGCGCTGAGCGGTGTGCTCGCGGTCGACCTGGTCGGACCGGCGACCGGTCTCGGCGCCCCGCATCTGCTGGCCGCCGCCGCGGCGACGGCGGGCGCGGCGTTCATCGCACTGCTGGCCGTGGGCGCCTCCGCGCCGCTGTTCCTGTTCGCCGGCGGCACGGCCCTGGCGGGTACGGCCGGCGCGGCGATGCCCGTGGTGAGCGGCATGGACGGGGCGCAGGCCGCGGCCTTCATCGCCACCGTCGTGCTGATGCTCGCCCCGAGCGTTCCGGTCACCGCGTTCCGGCTGGCACGGATGCGGCTGCCGATCCTGCCCCGTACGCCCGAGGAGCTGCAGCAGGACCTGGACCCGATCGCCAGTGACGCACTGCTCGACCGGGCCGGCGTCGCGGACCAGTATGTGACCGCGCTGTTCGGCGGGGTCGGCGCGGTCTGCGCGGGCAGCCTGACCGTTCTCGCTCCCGGCCACGGCTGGGAGGCGCCCGCCATGGCCCTGGCGATCAGCGTCGCGCTGCTCCTGCGGTCGCGCGTGATGGCCGGCGCGTGGGCACGGGTCACCGCCGTCGCGCCCGCCTGTTACGGCGCGGGCCTGTACGTCGTGGCACGGGTGCACGCGAACCCCCGGCTGACCGACGTCGTACTCGTCCTCCTCGTCGCGCTGGCCGGCCTGCTCCTCGTCGGCGCCCGGCGGATGCCCGGCAAGCGGCTGCTGCCCTACTGGGGCCGCGCCGCCGACCTCGCCGAGTCCGCCGTGTCCATCGCCCTGCCCGTGCTGCTGCTCGCAGTCCTGCACGCGTACGGCTTCGCCCGCTCGTTCTCGGACTAGGAGTACCCGGACATGCAGACCAAACGGGATCAGGTGCAGTCGCACCTCTGTGTCGTCGGACGGCTCAACGCGGCGATCGTCAGCGGGGAACCGGACGCGCCCGATCCGCCGATGCGCCGCGTCGTCACCGGCGGGGTCGCCGGCCTCGTCGTGGGCGCGCTGGTCGTCGCCGGTTTCGGCGTGTACGGCCTGATCAGGCCGGGCGGGTCGACCGATTGGAGGACCGAGGGGGCGCTGGTCCAGGTGAAGGAGAGCGCCGCCCGCTTCGTGTACCTCGGCGGTGAGCTGCACCCGGTGGTCAACTTCGCCTCGGCCAAGCTCATCGGCGGGCGGAACTCGCACTTAGTGTCGGTGCACGAGAACACGATCAAAGATGCCCCGCACGGCCTTCCGGTCGGCATCACCGGCGCTCCGGACGCGTTGCCCAAGCCGGACGCGCTGAAGGGGCGGAACTGGACCGTGTGCGCGGCGCCCGTGGCCGACCAGAGCACGGGCAAGACGGCCGACCAGGTCGTGGTGTCGCTCAACACCCCGCCGCCGGCCTCCGCCGGGTCGCGCGACGAGGGCGTGCTCGTCCAGTCCTCCGACACCACGAAGTACCTGATCTGGCACGGGCGCCGTCACCGCTTCACCGCCGCGACCGGCCCGTTCGCGCTCGGCTACCGCGGCGTCACGCCCTATCCGGTGGCCCCGCAGTGGCTCAACATGCTGCCCGCGGGGGCCGACCTCGCGTCGCCGCCGATCCCCGGCCGGGGGAACGCCGGTCCGGACATCGGCGGGCGGCCGACCCGGGTGGGCCAGGTCTTCGTCGCCGCCAGCCCGGGTACGGCCAAGCAGTACTTCGTGCTGTTCGGCGACGGGCTCCGGCAGGTCAGTGAGACCCTCGCCGACCTCGTGCTCGGCGATCCGGCCACCACCGGGGCCTATCCGGGGAAGACCGTGGCCGCGCTCCCGCTCCAGGCCGCGGCGGCCGCGCCGCACCTGGCGCCCGGCGGTCAGGGGGCCGGAG
Organism: Actinomadura sp. DC4; assembly: GCF_030406325.1. Classification (GTDB taxonomy): domain Bacteria; phylum Actinomycetota; class Actinomycetes; order Streptosporangiales; family Streptosporangiaceae; genus Actinoallomurus. Next base: position 42,631 of record NZ_JAUEQY010000011.1, read on the forward strand.
ACCTGCCTCCCTCGCCGCCCCGCCTGACGCAGGATGCCGGGCGCCCGGTATGCGCCGTCGCGCGGGCGGGTTCGGCGCAGGGCGCGACCGTGGAGGTCGTGGTCCCCCGTGGCGGGCCGCCGGCGGGCGGCGTGCCCGTCACCGACAACGACCCCCGTACGGCGGACCGGGTCGTCGTGACGCCCGGCACCGGCATGCTCGCCCGTGCGCTGTCCGCACCGGGGAGCGCGTCGGGCGCGCAGTACCTCGTGACCGACCTCGGCGTGAAGTATCCGCTGCCGTCCACGGACAGCGTCAGCGCGCTGGGGTACGAGGGCGTCGTCCCGGTGCCGATCCCGCCGTCGATGCTCGACCTGCTGCCCACCGGGCCGGCCCTGGACCGTACGCGGGCGACCGCGACCCAGCCGGTGTCGCCGCCCGCCACACAGTGATCCCCGCCCCGCCGGTGCCGCCGGCGGGGCGTTCGCTGCTTGATGTGACCCTTAAATTTAGTCTTGACATAAGCCGCGAACGAGGTGAGTGTACGGGTCGTAAAGCGCTCCCTGAGCCTCTCCCCGCCACTCAGGAGATTTCATGTCGCGCGCACGCCCTCGTTCGATCCTCGCGCTGATCGCGCTGCTCGGCGCCTGTCTGACCAGCGTCCTCACCACGACCGCCGCCGGTGCCTCTCCGGTGCGCCCCGCCACCGTGCCACCGCCCCCGTCCGGCTGGACGACGGTGTTCAGCGACGACTTCACCGGGTCCGCCGGGTCGCCGCCCTCGTCGGCCAACTGGTTCTACGACATCGGCACCGGCTACGGCACCGGCGAGATCGAGCAGACCACCAGCTCGACCGCCAACTCCTACCAGGACGGAAGCGGCAACCTCGTCCTCAAGGCCATCAAGAACGGCAGCAGCTGGACCTCTGCGCGGCTGGAGAGCACCCGCGATGACTTCCAGGCCCCGGCCGGCGGCAAGATGGAGATGACCGCGTCGCTCCAGCAGCCCGACCCGGCCAGTGGGCTGGGGTACTGGCCCGCGTTCTGGGCTCTCGGCTCGCCGATGCGGGCCGGCGGCGGCTGGCCCGGCTCCGGCGAGATCGACATGATGGAGGACGTCAACGGCCTGAACCAGGCGTCGCAGACCCTGCACGACTCGGCCAACAGTCCCGGCCACGCGCTGATCCCCTGCCCGAACACCGCCTCGACCTGCCAGACCGGCTTCCACACCTACTCGGTGATCATCGACCGTACGAACACGAGCGCCGAGACGCTGCAGTTCCTGATGGACGGCGCGGTGGAGAGCACCATCACCGAGGCCTCGGTCGGCACCGCCGCCTGGCAGCAGGCCATCGACCACGGGTTCTTCATCATCTGGGACCTGGCGATGGGCGGGAACTACCCCGACGGGATCTGCGGCTGCACGACGCCGACCGCCGCGACGACGTCCGGCGCGTCGATGAGCGTCGACTACGTGGCCGTGTACGAGCAGGGCGGCAACTCCACCCCCACCGCCACGGCGACCGCGACGGGCACGGTGAAGGGCCTGAACGGCCTGTGCCTGACCAACCAGAACTCCCTGAACACCGAGGGGAACCCGATCGGCGTCGGCGCGTGCAACGGGAGCGCCGGGCAGGTCTGGTCCACCTACAGCGACAACACCGTACGGGTGCAGGGCGGCTGCCTTGACGTGGTCAGCGCCGGGACGACCAGCGGCACCAACGTCGACTGGTATCCCTGTAACGCGACGAACGCCCAGGTCTGGAGGTATCAGTCCGGCACGCTGGTCAATCCCAACTCCGGCCTGTGCCTGACCGACCCCGGCGGCAACACGGGCGCCCGGCTCGACATCGAGACCTGCACCGGGTCCGCGCAGCAGCAATGGACGCTGCCCGCGGGCGGTACGGGCAACACCGTGACGGTGACGAACCCGGGCGCCCAGAGCTCCACGGTCGGCACCGCGGCGAGCCTGCAGGTCAAGGCGTCGGACTCGGCGTCCGGCCAGACGCTCACGTACGGCGCGAGCGGGCTTCCGGCCGGGTTGTCGATCAACTCCTCGACCGGCCTGATCTCCGGGACGCCGACCGCGGCCGGGACCTCGAACGTCACCGTGACCGTCAAGGACACCACCGGCGCGACCGGCTCGGCCGCGTTCACCTGGACCGTGGGCTCCGGAGGCGGCTGCTCGACGACGAACCTCGCCCAGGGGAAGACGGCCACCGCCTCGTCCGCGGAGTCGGCGTCCTTCCCCGCGCCGAACGCCGTCGACGGGGACCTCGGCACCCGCTGGTCGTCGGCGTTCAGCGACCCGCAGTGGCTCCAGGTCGACCTCGGCAGCTCACGATCCCTCTGCCGCGCGATCCTGAACTGGGAGAACGCGTACGGGACCGCCTTCCAGATCCAGGTGTCGAACGACGCGAACACCTGGACCACGCTGTACTCCACCACCACGGGGACCGGCGGCGTCCAGACCGTCTCCCTCAGCGGCTCGGGCCGCTACGTCCGGGTGTACGGCACGGCGCGGGCGACGCAGTGGGGGTACTCGCTCTGGGAGTTCCAGGTCAACGGCGCCTGACCTGTTTCGATCACGGCGGGTCGCGTCGCATGCAGACGCGATCCGCCGGGTCGAGGCCGGCCGCCGCCTCTTCGGCGGCGACGGCGGCGAGACCGGGGGTGAGCTCGGCGTCGGCCGGCTCACGGAAGCCGCGCCGGGCGTAGCAGGGCGCGTTCCACGGCACCTGGCGGAAGGTCCGCAGCGTCAGAGCGTCCAGCCTCTGTGCGGCGGCCCACTCCGCGACGTGGTCGAGGAGCGTCCCGCCGATGCCCCGGCGTGAGTGCCGGGATCGACACTGACCTGCGCGACGTACGCGCACCGGTCGACGACGTCGGCCACGAGGAAGGCGACCGGCTCGTCCCGCCCGGCCACCCACGCTCGGCCGGCGCTCCGGTATCCGGCCGGCACCGCCACCGGCGGAGGGGGCCTGTCGGCGAGCGCACCCAGACCGACGTCCCGGAAGAGCTGCGCGGCGGCCCCCTCGATCGCCGCCATCGCGGACAGATCCTCGACCCGCGCCGCGCGTACGTGCGTCATCGTGGCTCCCGTCGCGTGTGATGCGGGGTGCAGTTCGGTGGGTGTCGCCGGACCGACGTCGCGGTGGTGGTGCGCGGCGGCCGCCCTCGATCGCCGCCATCGCGGATGGATTCCTGACTCGCGCCTCGCGTAGGCGCGTCACCCTGGCCCCGTGCCCTGTGGCCCGATGGGGCCAGGGTGACGGGTGGCCATCTCGATCGGTGTTCGTGCGCGCTCGGCGTGCGGGCGCATTCTTGTTCGTCTCGTGCGCGAAGGCCCGGAGCGGGGGGTGCTCCGGGCCTTCGCGGCGCGGGTCAGCCGAAGAGCTGGCCGCGCACAGCGCCGCCGGGGAACTCGGCGCTGTGGAGGTTGGCATAGAAGCCGCCGGGGTTCCGCTGGATCTCCGCGGCCACCGCCGGGTCGATGTTCTTGGCGGTGCCGGAGACGGCGAACACCGTCGTGGGGATGGCGGTGGTGAACAGCGGCGCCACGACCGGGCCGTTGGCGCCGAAGGTGCCCTTGTGCACGTGGCCGAGCGTCGGGCTGACGCCGACCCACGCGAACGCGTACCGGACCTGGCCGCCCGAGGCGCGGATGAAGGAGACGGCGCGCCCGTCCGGGTCGCCGACGGCCGGGCCGCCCGCCACCGGGACCTCCTGGTCGCCGGACAGGAACGCGCGGGAGCCGCCGCCGTTCAGGAGGTCGAGCACGTCGGCCTGCCCGCGCAGCGCCCGCAGCTGGCCGCGTACGGCGCCGCCGGGGAACTCCTTGCTGTGCAGGTTGAGGTAGAAGCCGGCCGGGTTGGCGCGGAGCTGGTCCGCGATGGCCGGGTCGCTGACGGTGACCGCGCCGGCCGCCGCGTCGGTGGTGTCGGGCATCGGGGTGGTGAACAGCGGGACCTTGACGTCGCCGTTCGCGCCGGCCGCGCCCTGGTGGATGTGGCCGAGAGTCGGCGCGGTGATGTTCTTCCAGGTGAAGGCGAAGGTCACCCGGTTGCCCTGGACGCGCACGATGCCCGTGGCGCTGCCGTCCGGGTCGCCGACGGCGGGCTTGCCGGCCACCGGCACCTCGTTGCGCCCGTTGAGCTGCGCGGTCAGGAAGATCGGGGCCTGCTGGGCGCGGGCGATCGCGGCGTTCAGGTCCTGGGCCTCCGGAGCGGCGCTGGGCGGGGGTGCGGCGCTGGGCATCTTCATGCCGGGCATGCCAGGCATGTCCGACGACGCCGGCGCGGGCGTCGTGCCGTGCTCCGCGTGGGCGGCGGTGGCGGCGGACAGGCTCAGGGCGAGCGCCACGACCGGCAGCGCGACGATACGCATTCTCATTTCCGCATCCTTCGTTGTCGTGCAATCAGTGAGTCCGCCCATCTGTACGGGACACCCCTGCCGGAGGTTCAGCCGAATTATCAAAAAAACAGGATTGAACCGCCCGGCCGTGGCGTGCGTACTGCTCGCCAGGCATCACCTCTACGGCTACTTCAGGGAGCAGTTCTCATGCGCGCACGGTTCGTCCTTCTCGGCGCCGCCCTCACCATCGGTCTCGCCGCCTGCGGCGGCGCCTCTGATGGCTCCGGGAGCGACAAGAACACCAAACCGGCGGCCCGCCAGGCCGCCGCCCAGACGAGCGTCAAGATCAGCAAGTCCAGCCTCGGCGACATCCTGACCGACCAGAGCGGCCGTACCCTCTACGCGTTCACCAACGACAAGGGTGGCACCAGCAGCTGCTCCGGTCAGTGCATCGCCACGTGGCCCGCTCTGATCAGCAAGGACAAGGTGACCGCGGCGGCAGGGGCGAACCCCGCGCTGCTCAAGGCGACCCAGCGCGCCGAGGGCACCAGCCAGGCGACGTACGGCGTCTGGCCGCTGTACTACTACGCCGGCGACATGGGTCCGGGCGACGTGGACGGCGAGGGCGTGGACGGCGTCTGGTTCGCGGTCGGCGCGGACGGCAAGCTGGTCAAGACCGGGCAGTGAGCTGTCGAAAGTACGGGCCGGGCGCACTTCTCCGTGCGCCCGGCTCGCCGTTGTTTCCGCGTGAAAAATAGTTTTCCCGAGGCATTGAACCGGCACTGAGAAATGCGCGTTTCTCCGAGATGAAACACGCCATCTCTGGGCGTTCTTTCCCGGGAGAACAAATGACGAAGCTCACCAAGGGCCTCACGCTGGTCGCCGGCGGTGTTCCCGCCGCGGCGATCCTCACGGCCTGTGTCATCAACGCGACCCCCCAGGCGGACGCGAGCACCGACACCGTGCACGTGGAGAACGTCGCCGCGGAGACCGAGGCGCCGCCGAAACCGTCCGCCGCGTCCACGTACGCGATGGTCCAGCCGCGCTCCCTCGCCCCGCCGGGCGAGACACGGCCGACGCCGCACAAGCACACCGGCCGCCGTACGCAGACGGTCCCCGATCCGCGGACCAGCGCGGGTACGGTCACGCCCGCGGCTCCCGCCGTCCCGCCGGAAACGGCGGCGGACTCCGAACCGGCCTACGTCCCCACCGGCCCGAGCACCGACACCCCGGCACCGGTCGCCGCCCAGCCGACGGCACCGCACCGGCCCGACCCGAAACCGCCGCGAACCGAACCCGCCGATCGGACCAGGCCCGCCGATCGGACGAAGCCCGCCGATCGGACCAGGCCCGTTGAGCGGACCAGGCCTGTGGAGCGGACCCGCCCGGAACGGCCCGAGAAGCGGACGCCCCCGGCCCCGGAGCGTACGACCGGCCGCCCCGCTCCTGACGCGGCCCACGAGCCCGCCGCGACCGGGACCAACCAGGCCACGATGCACCGCACGACCATCGACGACGTACGGAAGCGGTTCGGGAACAAGGTCGCGGCGTTCGCCAGAGCTCAGCTCGGCAAGCCGTACGTCTACGGCGCCGAGGGCCCCCGCGCCTTCGACTGCTCGGGCCTGGTGCAGGCGGCGTACAAGTCGGCCGGCGTCAACGTGCCCCGCACCTCGGACGCGCAGTACTGGTTCGGCAAGCGCGTCCACGCGGGCCAGGAGATCCCCGGCGACCTGGTCTTCTTCGACTACAAGGCCGGCCACAGCGGCCCGGGCCACGTCGGCATCGTCGTGGACCCGGCCAAGGGCCTGATGATCGTCGCTCCGCACACCGGCGACCACGTGAAGGTCCAGAGCTACAAGAGGTACCCGGGCGGCCCGGTCGGCTTCACCCGCCCGCTGGACCGCCAGGACATGCACACCAAACTCGAGCGGATGACGAAGTGACCCGTCATCACGACGTGGTCACGCGGTCGCCCTTGGACAGGCCCGAGGTGATCTCGGTGTAGGCGTCGCCGCGGACGCCGATCCGGACCGTACGGGTGCCGCCCAGGCGCAGGCGCACGGTGTACGTGCCGTTCGGGCCGGTTCGTATGGCGGACGAAGGCACGTACAGCGTGTCCGTCGCCGAGGCCGTCGTGACCGACACGGTCCCCGACTGGCCGATCAGGATCCGGGACGGCACGTCGTCGAACGCGATCATCGCGCCGTACTTGACGAGCTTGTCGCTGGTCGTGGCGTTCGTGTCGATGTGCGTGACCGTGCCGGCGTAGGTCGTCCCGGGCTCGGCGGTCAGGGTGATCTTCGCCTGCTGGCCGACGCGTACGCTCGCCATGTCGTTCTGGGAGAACGTGGCCTGGAGCTGCACGTCGTCCAGGTCGCCGATGGTGACGAACGTGCTGGACGCCGAGGCCCGGTCGCCGGCCGTGCCGTCGACCGCGAGTACGGTGCCCGCCATCGGCGCCTTGATCACCGTGCCCGCCAGGGCGCGTTCCGCCCGGGCCAGGGTGTTCTTGGCCTGGGTGACCCGGGCGGCCGACTGCTCGGGGGAGGCCGATCCGCCCCCGGATGACTTCCCCGTCCCTCTCGGCGCGCGGGAGGCCGTCGTCGCCGGCGAACGGGCCGGCGCGCGCGGAGTCGGGGTCGACCGCGGCGTCGGTGTCGCCGACGCGCCGGGCGTCGGTGTGTAGCCGGCCGGGACGATCGTCACGCCCTCCGCGGCGACGGTGTCGGTGCCGTCCGCGGTCGCCACGGCCGCGGCGAGCGCCGCCCTGGCCGACGCGAGGTCCTCCTCTGCCTGGGTACGGTCCATCGCGGCGAGCCGCGCGCCCTCGCGCACCTTCTCTCCGACCTTGGCGTACACCCGGATCACCGTCCCCGACGCGCCGAAGGCCAGGTCGCGGCTGTCGGCGCTCTCCAGGTTCCCCGACGCGCCGGCCGTGGCCGTCACGTCTCCCTCGGCCACCGTCGCGTACGCCGGAGAGGCGCCGCTCGCGCCGCCGGAGCCGATGGCGACCGTCGTCGCCGTGCCGATGACGAGAACGCCGAACGCACCGAGCGCCACCTGGGTGCGTCGCGAGAGACGATTGGGCGCGGGCCTCCGCAGTTTCATGCCGCGAGACGATGACCTGCGCGGATGACAGGGCCGTGGGGCTCAGATGAAAATCGTCTTTGAAGTTTCTCTCATCGTTTCTTCATCATCGGATTAGGCTGGTTCAACGCGGCGTCGACAGCGTTTGCCGCGTGAAACGACTACTCAGACGCCGGTCCCTGGTGATCAACGGTGCGCTCGGCGTGCTGCTGGTCCTCGGCATCGGCGTCGGCTACTTCTCACTCACCGGCGGAGACGACGCCGCCGGAGCGTCCGCCACCCGCACCGCGACGGTCACCCGCGGCACCGTCGTGTCCTCCGTGTCGGCCTCGGGCTCGGTGGCCAGCGCCAAGAGCCGGTCGCTCGCCTTCGGCTCCTCCGGCACCGTCACCCAAATCAAGGTCGCGGCCGGCGACAAGGTCAAGAAGGGCGACGTTCTCGCCAGGATCGACGCGACCTCGGCCGAGGAGAACCTCCAGTCGGCCGAGGCCGGCCTCGCCGCGGCGGAGGCCGGGGACACCTCCAGCGCGTCCGGTTACTCCTCCTACGTCTCCGCGAGGAACTCCTACAACCAGGCCGTACGGAGTCTCGCCGGGACGAAGCTCACCGCCCCCTTCTCCGGCACGGTCGTCTCGGTGAACGGCACCGTCGGCGGCTCGTCCAGCGGTGGCTCGTCGTCCTCGTCGTCCTCGGGCTCGTCATCCTCGGGAACGTCCGGCTCGTCCTCCTCCGGCGGCGACTCCTCCAGCGGCAGTTCGTCGAGCGACTCGTCCAGCAGCGGCTTCATCGAGCTGGCCGACCCCGCAAAGCTGGCGGTCACCTGCGAGTTCACGGAGTCGGACGCGATCAAGCTGAAGGTCGGCCAGTCCGCCGACATCACGTTCGACGCGCTCAGCGGCGTCACCGCCACCGGCAAGGTCAGCGAGATCGACATGTCGCCGACCACGACCGACAACGTCGTGCAGTACGGCGCCACGATCACGCTCTCGAAGCCGTCCGCCCAGGTCCGGCTCGGTCAGACCACGACCGTACGCGTGACGACGTCGTCCGCGCAGAACGTCCTGTACGTGCCGGCGGCCGCGGTCAGGACGGCGGGCGGCCAGAGCACGGTGACCGTGAAGCAGGGGAGCACACAGGTCGCCAAGCGCGTCGAGATCGGCGTCCAGGGCGACCAGGGGACCGAGATCAAGTCCGGACTGAGCGAGGGCGACGAGGTCCTCATCCAGGCGACCACGACCAGCGGTTCCAGCAACTCCCAGACCCGCCCCGGCGGCGGGGGCCTGGGCGGCGGCGGTGTCGGTGGCGGCGGCGGTTTCGGCGGCGGCCGATGACGCCCGCGCCTCCCGTACTCGACGTGCGCGGAGCGACCAAGGTGTACGGCACGGGCGACACGGCCGTGCACGCGCTGCGCGGCGTTTCGATGACCGTCGAGCGCGGCGAATACGTGGCGATCATGGGCACGTCCGGGTCGGGCAAGTCGACGCTCATGAACATCGTGGGCTGCCTCGACATCCCCACCGACGGCCGCTACCTGCTCGACGGGACCGACGTCGGCTCGCTCGACGAGCGTCGCCTGTCGATCCTGCGCAACCGCAAGATCGGCTTCATCTTCCAGTCGTTCAACCTGATCCCGCGGATGTCCGCGCTGGCCAACGTCGAACTCCCGCTGGCGTACGGCGGCGTGAAGACGGCCGACCGCCGCCTGCGGGCGGAGGCCGCCCTCGCGCGGGTCGGGCTCGCCGACCGGGTCGACCACGAGCCGAACGAGCTCTCGGGCGGCCAGCAGCAGCGCGTCGCGGTCGCCCGTGCGCTGGTCACCGCGCCCGCGCTCCTGCTCGCCGACGAGCCGACCGGCAACCTGGACACCCGCTCCACCGCCGACCTGCTCGGCATCCTCGACCGGCTCAGCACGACCGGCCGCACGATCGTGCTGATCACGCACGAGGACGAGGTCGCCGCGCGCGCCAAACGGGTGATCCGGCTGGTGGACGGCCAGGTCACCGAGGACCGCCGGCACGCGCGGGTGGACGGCCCGCCGCCCGCGGCGGCGCAGGCGATGGAGGGCGCGCGATGAGCGTCTGGGAGATCCTGCGGTTCGCCCTCCGCGGCCTGACCGCCAACAAGCTGCGCAGCGGGCTCACCATGCTCGGCATCCTGATCGGCGTCGGCGCGGTCATCGTGCTGGTCGCGGTCGGCAACGGCTCGTCGCAGCAGATCAAGGACCAGATCTCGCGGCTGGGCGCCAACTCGCTCACCGTCACGCCGTCGACCTCCGGAGGCGGCGGTCGCGGCGGCGGCGGTTTCGGCGGTTTCGGTCCCGCGGGTGGCGCGGCCGGCGCCGGGGGTCAGAGCAGCGGCCCACGTACGCAGGCGCACGACCTCACCGTGGACGACGCGAAGGCGCTCGTCGACCAGGTCAACGCCCCCTCGGTCAAGAGCGCGTCCCCGGTGGCGACCTCCTCGCAGGTGACGACGGCGTACGAGGGCACGAGCCACACGATCAGCCAGTTCGTCGGCACCTATCCGGGTTACTTCTCGGCCGCCAACAAGATCGTCGCCTCCGGGACGACGTTCACCGGCGACGACGTGACCGGCGGGCGCAAGGTCATGGTGATCGGCACCACGGTGGCCGAGGACCTGTTCGGCACGGTCGACCCGCTGAACAAGCAGGTCAACGTGGGCGGCACGCCGTTCACCGTGGTCGGGGTGCTGAAGGAGTCCGGCTCGTCCGGCTTCCAGGACGCGGACGACGTCGCGATCGCTCCGCTGACCGCCGTGCAGCAGAACATCACCGGCTTCGGCGGGCTGAGCCAGATCGTCGTGGAGGCCGAGAGCTCGAAGGTGATCGACCAGGCGCAGGGCGAGGTCACCGACGTGCTGGACCAACGGCACGGCATCTCGGGCTCGAACTCGGCCGACTTCCAGGTCATGAACCAGGCGAGCCTGCAGGAGACGGTGACCGCGTCCAGCAGGACCTTCACCGTGCTGCTCGGCGCGGTGGCGGCCATCAGCCTGCTGGTCGGCGGCATCGGGATCACCAACATCATGCTCGTCACCGTCACCGAGCGGACCCGCGAGATCGGCATCCGCAAGGCGATCGGCGCGCCGAAGGGCGCGATCCTCGGCCAGTTCATCGCGGAGGCCACCGTGCTGAGCCTGCTGGGCGGCGTGCTCGGAGTGGCCGTCGGCGTCGTCGGCAGCCTGTTCACGGTCGTCGGCGTGAAGCCGGTGATCGTGCCCTCCTCGATCGTGCTCGCACTCGGCGTGTCCGTGGCGATCGGATTGTTCTTCGGCAGCTATCCGGCCAACCGGGCGGCCAAGCTGCGCCCGATCGAGGCGCTGCGCCATGTCTGACAGCGATGAGAGGGAGAACGACGTGAGCGGCCGCAGACGACGTGTGGAACCCGCCACGGAGGCCGTAGGGGAAGGCGACGCGCTCGCCACGTCGCCGTTCGAGGACGACCTGGCCGGGGAACCGGCCAAGGCGCCGCGCGCCCGCCGGCTGCCCGGCGTGACGACGATCCTGTGCGCCGGCCTGGTGCTGGCCGTCGGGTTCCTCGTCGGCGTCCAGGCCGACCGTCACTCGGGGAATCAGGGGACGTCCGGCGCGGCACCGGCCGCTCCGGGCGGCGCGGGGACGCGGGGCGGCGGGTTCCCGGGCCAGGGCCAGGGGCGCCCGGGGGGCGCGACCACCGGCACCGTCCAGCGGATCGAAGGGAAGACGATCTACGTCAAGACGGCGAACGGCACGGTCGTCCCGGTGAAGACGACCGGCACAACGAAGATCAGCGCTGCCCGGAAGAGCTCGGTCAAGAGCCTGAAGTCCGGTACGAGCGTCGTCGTCCAGGGTTCTCAGGCCCAGGACGGTTCGGTAACCGCCACCTCGGTCAGCCAAGGCACTTCCTCGGGTGGCTGACCTTTCACTGTCAACGGAGACGAAATTGATCGATAGAACGGCGATGGTCCGGCTGGCCGGTGTCGCGGGCGCCACGCGCCTTACGCACTTCTCGCCTCGGTCTTTCCGTAAGCGCCGAAAGGAGAAGAGCGGGTAATCGAAAGGACCCGGTCATGCGTTCCCGAAAGGCGCCCTGCTCGGCCCGCGAGGGCATCGGCGTCACGCTCTCGGCAGCGCCCGCCCACGGAGCCCGTGATCACGTACGAGAGGCGGCGGTACCCACTCCTCGACGGCGCCGCTGCGGACGTTCCCGGACATCGGGGCGGGCACCCGACCCTTGCGGCAGGCTCAGGTGAGGGTGGTCTGTACGGTCCGCCAGGCCGGGTCGCTGAGCAGGGTGCGCCAGGAGGTGAACAGGCCGAGCAGCGCCGGGCCGTGGGTCGTACGGAAGTCGGTGTTGACCTGGGCGAGGTCGAGTTCGTTGGCCGCGGTGAGCTCGGCCAGGTCCCGCCGGACCTCCGGTGGCGGGTCGGACTCGGCGCCGGTGAAGCGGTCGCGGAACGGTGCGCCGTCCACGGCGAGCCGCGGATAGGAGAAGCCGCGGTCGCAGCCGGCGTACAGGTGGACGAGCCGCTCGGCCTCCTCGCCGATGACCGCCGCCAGCTCGCGCCGGTCGTGCACGTCGCCCAGCGCCGCCGGGAAGCCGTCGGTGCCGTAGAAGGCGTGGCAGAGTCCGGCGAGCCGCAGCGCCGGCCGTGCCCGCCACTCTGCCAGGAGCGCGTGCACCCGGCCCAGGTGGGCCAGCAGGGTGCCGCCGGGATGGGCGAGTTCGTCCGCCCCGTGCGCGGCGAGGAAGGCGGTCACGGCGGCGAGGTCCGGCTCCGGGCGGTCGCGCAGCATCGACGTGACGCGAGCGGTGCAGACGCGGCGGTTCCGGTCGTCGGTGATGACGACGTCGTAGGTGGCGAGCGTTTCCCCGGCGTGGGTGCGGGTGGCGACGCCGGTGACGTGTCCCGAGCGCACGGCCCGGTGGTGCGTCGCGTTGATCTCGATGCCGAGCGCCTGCCGGCCCGGACCCGCGTGGACGGCGGCGCCGCACGAGCCGATGCTCTCCGCGAGGACGCAGGACGCGCCGCCGTGCAGGGTCCCGTACGCCTGGGTGTTGCCCTCCACGGGCATCCGCGCGACGACCCGGGCCGCGCTCACCTCCAGGAACTCGATGCCCAGCCGGTCGTCCAGGCCGCCTCGCGCGGCCCCGAGTTCCCGCCCGATCCGCTCCAGCTCGTCCGTCGCCATGCGCGCATTGTGAGATCGGCACGAAACCCGCGTCAATCCTCGTCGGGTCACCACCGGCGGCGTCACCGTACGGCCCTTCATGGCCGGCGCGATCACGGCGTCCCGCGCGCGCAACCCGCGGGCGACGCTGGAGTTCCGGCCGGCGCACTCGACCCGGCGCCGCGTCGAACTCCTGCGCGGCGGCCGCGTGGACCTGGCCTGGATCACGCTCGGGCAGCCACTGCCGGGCATCCGGCAACGGCCCGTCATCGACCTGCCGTGGGTACTCGTCGTGCACAGGCTCGACGTCGGCCACGCGGTCGTGCCCATGCCGCCGCGGCTCGTCCTCGGCCCGGACAACCCCGTGCGGGCGATCCCGATCCACGGCCTGAAGCCGATCGTCGCCGGCTGGGCCGTACGCCAGTGGAACGCGCTCAGCCCGCTCGCCGCGGAGTTCGCCGACCTCGTCGCCGCCGGCTGACGGCGTCTACTCGCCGTACTCCTCGGGGATGCTCGGCAGCTTCTGCGTGAGCACGCTCTCGGTCGCGGCGGTCTCCTTCGCGACCTCCTTGGCGATCACGGTCTTCTGGTGGCGTAGCGCGCCGTTCTCCCGCAGCAGCTCGTCGGCCTCGGCACGCAGCCGGGCGACTCTCGCCCTCATCTGGATGTGGACCACCACGCCGCCGACGACGACGCCCACCGCGAACGCGGCCAGCGCGGGGACGAACAGCACGGCGACCGCGGCCACGGCCAGTGGCAGAACGATCAGGATGAGCCGGGCGTTGCCGGCTGCCCAGTCCAACGCGGCGTTGACACGCCTCGGGATCTTCACGCGCACTCCTTCCGGACCGGCGCGCCCGCGGCTCGGACGCTCCCGGCTTCCAAGGGCAGAACCTATTCCACGCGACCGACCGCACCGCACCCACCGAAAGGGCGAGTCGCCCGAGAACGCACCGCCCGCACCGCGGTGACCTGCGCACATGTCGCGAACGCTGTCCTCGCCGACGGATGCCGGGAGTCCACCCGGACCGACGGGCCCCGGCAGCGAGGCCGTGCCTTGGCGTTTCCGTTACCTTCACTGGGGAAATATTGGAAAGGCGTTGTGATCTTGCTTACGCGCCGGAGGCGGCTTCCAAAGACGGCGTACCGGGGACGATCACAGCGTCCGATGCCACCGCACCGTCCTTGCCCGGCCTCCGTGGCGTACGGTGCCACAGGCACCCCCGAGGCCAAAGGTAGGAGGCCAAGCCGATGACGCCGAGCATCCGCTGCACGCAGTGCGGTCACGCCAATCCGGACGATGCCCGCTTCTGCTCGAACTGCGGCACTCCGCTCAGCCGGGGTGTTCCGCCGGTGATGAGCGAGTCCGGGGATTCGACGTCGACGATGTCACTGAGTGCGATCGAGGCGGCCGTCGAGGCCGAGCAAGCCGAACAGGCAGGGCAGAGCCACGATTGGACGGCCGACCAGTCGGGCGTCAGGGCACTTCCGTCGAACACCGCACTGCTCCTCGTCAAACGAGGACCCAACGCCGGAAGCAGGTTTCTCCTGGATCGTGAGACCACCACCGCGGGCCGTCATCCGGAAAGCGACATCTTCCTGGACGACGTGACCGTGTCGCGTACGCACGCTGAGTTCTTCCGGCGCGGCGCGCAGTTCTCGGTACGCGACGCGGGCAGCCTCAACGGCACCTACGTCGGCCGCGAGCGCATCGACGAGGCGATGCTGTCCAGCGGCGACGAGGTGCAGATCGGGAAGTTCCGCCTGGTGTACGTCAGCAACGCGCCCGAGGCCGCGCCCGCACCCGTACCGGCGGCCGCCGGTGCCCCTGCCGCCGGTGCCACCCGTACGGAACAACGGCCCAAGCGCGGCTGGTGGGGACGATGGCGGCGGTGACCGTCCCGTACGCGGCGCCATGAGGGTCGTCGTCGTCGGCGCGGGCATCGTGGGGGCCGGCACGGCGTACCACCTGAGCGCGTCCGGCGCGCAGGTGACTCTGGTCGACCGGGCCGACAGGGGCAGGCGACGGCGGCCGGGGCCGGGATCGTGTGCCCGTGGCTGTCCCGCGTACGCGACCCGGCGCGGCACCGGCTCGCGAGCGAGGGCGCGCGGCACTACCCGGGGCTGATCGCGCGGCTGAACGACGAGGGCTTCACCGACACCGGGTACGCCCGTACCGGGGCGCTGGCGCCGGCCGGCCCCGGCGACGAGGTCCGCGAGATCGCCGAGCGGGTCGGCGCGCCGGAGGCGGGCGACGTGACGGTGCTCGATCCCGGTGAGGCGCGCCGGCTGTTCCCGCCGCTGCGCGGCGACCGGCCGGCGGTCCACATCACCGGGGCGGCCCGGGTGGACGGCCGGCGGCTGCGCGACACCCTTCTCGCCGCCGCGGAGCGGCACGGTGCCGGGCGCCGGAGCGGTTCCGCACACGTGACGCTGGCCGGCGACGGCCACTGGACCGTACGGGTCCAGGACGACCTCACCGAGGCCGACGCGGTCGTCGTCGCGGCGGGCGCCTGGTCGGCCCGCGTCCTGACCTCGCCGGGGGCGCCGCTGCCCGTCGTCCCGCAGCGCGGCCAGATCGTGCACCTGCGGCTGTCCGGTGCCGACACCGCCGGGTGGCCGATCGTGCTGCCGCAGAGTGATCACTACATGCTGGCCTTCGAGGACTCCCGGATCGTCGTGGGGGCGACGCGCGAGACCGGTTCCGGCTTCGACCACCGGGTGACCGCCGGGGGTCTGCGCGAGGTGCTGGACGAGGCCGTCTCCGTCGCGCCCGGACTCGCGGACGCGACGGTCGCCGACGTACGGGTCGGGTTCCGCCCGGCGAGCCTGGACGAGCGTCCGCTCCTCGGCCTCGTCGCTCCGGGTCTCGTCGTCGCGACCGGCTTCGGGCCGTCGCGGCCGACCTCGCCCTCGGCCGTACGCCGGCGATCGACCTGGGCCCGTACGACCCGGCGCGCGCGGTCGCCCGCTGAGCCTCAGCGGTCGAACACCACCAGCCGCTGAATGATCACGCATCGGCGTGCGGGCCGGCGGCAGATCGCGGCCGGCGTGACGGTGTTGCCATCGACGTTCACATTGCGAATGTGCTGGACGTCGTGGCTGAAGCTTGGACTGTTGATGATGAATGAATTCCGGTTGTGCCGGCCGTTTCCATTGCCGTCGTAATAGGAGATCGAGGCGTTCGCGTCGTCGGACAGGAAACCCCCGAAGAACACTGCGGCGATGAAAAGGGGAACGACGGTCCTGCCTGGCGTAGGAGTGCGCACGAGTGGGCCCTCTCTAATTCGCTATAGGTAATAATGTGGCATACCCGCCGCCCGCGCGTTGATGGCCCCACTCATTGAACATTGCCCAAGCTTCACCGTCGTGCCGCCGGGCAACGGCGATTTTTACATTTACGCGGGCTATATGCGCAGTGGTGCGGTCGCTCGTACGATGGCCCGGTGCCCGACCTTCTTCGAGCCGTGTGGGACGAGCCCCGTCCCTCTCGCCCGCCGGCGCGAGTGTGGCGAGACTGGGCGCTCGCCGGGCTCTTGGTGCCGGCCGCCGTGCTCGAAGGGGGGTTGCGCCCGGACGTGCCATGGCGGGCGCTGTCGGTGGTCCTCACGGTCGGGCTCGTGCCCACGCTGCTGTGGCGCCGCACCCGGCCGGCGCCGATGGTCGCCATCGCCTTCGGCGCCTGCGGCCTGGCCGGACTGCTGACGAGCGGCGAGCCACCGGGCCTCGACACGCTGGTGTACCTCATGCTCCTGCCGTACGCGCTGTTCCGGTGGGGGTCCGGACGCGCGATCGTGCTCGGCGTGACGGTCATCGTCGCCAAGGTCGGCCTCTCGGCCGTCGTCGACGAGACCGGGGCCGGGGACGCCGTCGCCGGCTTCGCCTTCCTGTCGTCGAGCATGGCCCTGGGCGTGGCGCTGAGGTACCGCGCCGGGACGCGGGCACGCGCGCTCGACCGCGCCAAGCTCCTCGAACGCGAACGGCTGGCGCGCGACCTCCACGACACCGTGGCCCACCACGTCTCGGCGATCGCGATCCGCGCCCAGGCGGGCCTCGCGACCTCGGAGGCGGATCCGCGGGCCGCGGCCGAGGCGCTCCGCCTGATCGAGACCGAGGCGTCACGGACCCTCGCGGAGATGCGCGGCATCGTCCGTGTGCTGCGCCGCGACGAGCCGGCCGACCTGGCGCCGAGCCCGCACCTCGCCGATCTACGGCGGCTCGCGAGCCACGGCGAGGCCGGGCCGGCCGTGGACGTGGAGCTGTCCGGCGACCTGGACGACGTGTCGCCGGCGGTCGGGGCGGCGATCTTCCGGCTGGCCCAGGAGTCGGTCACCAACGCCCGGCGGCACGCGCGCGACGCCACCCGCATCGAGGTCCACGTCACCGCCGACGAGACGTCGGTGCGCCTTTGGGTGAGCGACGACGGCGACACCGGCCTCGTACGGCCGGCGGCGTCACAGGGGTACGGACTGCGCGGCATGACCGAGCGCGCGGGCCTGCTGGGCGGCACCTGCGAGGCGGGACCAGGCCCGGAGCGAGGCTGGACCGTGACGGCCGTGCTGCCCCGGGCGGAGTGGACGTCGTGAACGTCCGGGTGGTCGTGGCGGACGACCAGGAGATCGTGCGTACCGGGCTCAGGATGATCCTCAACGCGCAGCCGGGCATCGAGGTCGTCGGTGAGGCCGCCGACGGCCGGAGCGCGGTCGAGCTGGCGCGGCGCGTACGCCCCGACGTCTGCCTGTTCGACATCCGCATGCCCGGGATGAACGGCATCGAGGCCACGCGCGCCCTCGCCGGGCCGGCCGTCGAGGATCCCATCGCGGTCGTCGTCATCACCACCTTCGACCTCGACGAATATGTGTACGCCGCGCTGCGGGCCGGCGCCCGCGGGTTCCTGCTCAAGGAGGCCGGCCCCGACCTGCTCGCGCAGGCCGTACGCGCCGCCGCGTCCGGAGACGCGCTCATCGCGCCGAGCGTGACCGCGCGGCTGCTGGAGGCGTTCGCCGGCTCCGGGCCGGAGGCACCGGCGCCGCAGCCGGTCGAGGCGCTCACGGGCCGCGAGGAGCAGATCCTCGGCGCGGTGGCGCGCGGGCGTACCAACGGTGAGATCGCCGACGAGCTCCACATCACGCTCAGCACCGTCAAGGCGCACGTCACCAGCCTGATGACCAAGCTCGGCGCCCGGAACCGCGTCGAGGTCGCCATGTGGGCGTACGAGACCAGCCGTGTCAGGAACCGGCGGACCCGGAGACGCTGAGGGCGCACTGGCCGAAAGTACGACCCGGGAACCAGACGATCGGCCAGGTACGTTCCGGCTCTTCGGCCGATGAACCGTACG
This sequence comes from Actinomadura sp. DC4, assembly GCF_030406325.1. Classification (GTDB taxonomy): domain Bacteria; phylum Actinomycetota; class Actinomycetes; order Streptosporangiales; family Streptosporangiaceae; genus Actinoallomurus. Next base: position 60,557 of record NZ_JAUEQY010000011.1, read on the forward strand.
GCGCCGTCGGCCACGATCGAGCCATGAGCGACAGCGCAGCGACACGGCGTCCGGCCGGCGGGCCTCGACGGACCCGGGCCGGGTGGCCCGTGCCCACCGGACTGATCCTGCTCGCCCTCGTCCCGGTGATCGCCGGCGCGGCCCGCATGAGCGAGCTGGCCGGCGGCGCCGAGGTCACGCCGGACAACGCCCGGTTCCTCGCCTCGCCCGTGCCCATCGTGGTCCACGTCGTCAGCGTCACCGTCTACAGCATCCTGGGCGCCTTCCAGTTCGCCTCGGGGTTCCGCCGCCGCAGGCCGGGCTGGCATCGGGCCGCCGGGCGCGTCCTGGTGCCCTGCGGGCTGGGCACGGCCCTCTCAGGGCTGTGGATGACCTTGTTCTACGCCCGCCCGGCCGACGTGGGCTCCGCTGTCACCGGCCTTCGGCTCGTGGTCGGCTCGGCCATGCTGGCCGCGATCGTTCTCGCCTTCACCGCGATCCGCCGGCGGGAGATCGCCCGGCACCGTGCCTGGATGATCCGGGCGTACGCGCTCGCCCTGGGCGCGGGCACCCAGGCGTTCACCCAGATGCCCTGGATCCTGGCCGTCGGACCGCTCGACAAGTCCAGCAAGGCTGCGCTCATGGGCCTCGGCTGGGCGATCAACATCGCCGTCGCCGAATGGATCATCAGACGGCCGTCCCGCCTCCGGGACGCGCGCACGAGGGCACGACACGACCGGCCGGCCTCGGTCCCCGCATCGTCCGGCTGACGGAACCCGTGCGTCCCCGGAACGGCCGGCAGTCGGTGCGGGGCGAGGTGCCTCCTTCGCCCTCGTCCGGCCCGGCGGCCATCTCGCCCGGTCCTCCGGCTCGGCGGCCGCTCCGGCCGATTCGCCGCGCCGGTGGTCCGGTCCGCCGGAGGCCGCGTGCGCCGGGTCCGCCCGCCCGTACGCGGATCAGCTGGTGCGCCGGAGGCGCACGCCGCCGAAGATGCCGTACGCCAGGACGCGGACGGTCGGGGCGCCGGGGATCACGGGGCCGGTATCGGAGGGGCGGCGGCCGATCAGGTTGAACCCCTCGACCACGACGTTCACGCCCTCGGGCACGGTGAGCTTCACGCCGCCGACCAGCGACACCTTGATCACGGTCGCCTCCCCCTCGGGAAGGGCGGCCTCGGTCAGGTCCAGGTCGATCCCGCCGACCGGGGTGATCACGATCGTACGGCGGCGCATCTGCCAGACGTCCTCGCGGCGGAATCCGCCCAGCAGGGTCAGGTGGAGGTCGGTGGTCTTTTCGGCCGGCGTGGGCTCAGTGTTCGTCATGGATATGACGGTATGGCGCGGATCGGCCGCCGGTTAGTCACGGTGATCACGCCTTGCCCATGACATTCGTCATCTCAGCAGACGTCGGCGAGCCCCGCCCAGGGCGGGGCTCGCCGAAGGCTCAGTGGATGGCGAGGAACCGGTAGGCGCGGTAGCCGCGCTGGTAGTTCGCCGACCAGACGTGCTGGCGGGGACCGGACTGGCCGCCGGCCTGCTCGTACACCACGGCCGGGCCGCCGACCTTGCCCTGCCAGCGGACGAACAGCGCGATGTGCGCGTCGTCGCCCGGGCCCTTGTAGTAGGCGAACGCGTCGCCCGGGGCCAGCGCCGACTTGGCGATCTCGCGGGACTTCGAGGTGTGGCCGCCGAGCGGGGTCAGCGCGGGGTTGGAGCTGCCGACAGTGAGGTTGCCGACGTTCCAGGCGAGCGAGACGTAGCCGGAGCAGTCCGCGCGGAACGTACCGGCCCGGCAGGAGGACCGCTGTCCGGAGGTGGTGTAGCAGGTGCTCTGGGAGTACGGGATGTTCGTCTTGTTCAGCCACCACCGGGCCCGTGCGAGCACGGCGGCGCGGGTGATGCCGGTCGCCGCGCGTGCCTCGCCGCCGGCGCCGGGGCCGTTCCCCGCGAGCGAGACCTCCGCCGCCTTGTTCGTGGCCTTGTTCGCGATTATGGGTCTCGGCGCGGTGTGGCCGCCGCTCGCGGCGACGGGCACCGCGACGGCGAGGGCGGGCACGCCGAAGGCGGCGCCCAGGAGGAGCGTGTGCGTACGTTTCATGGTTCGTCTCTTCCTCTCGATCCGGTCGTGCACGGACGGGATCGATTGAAGGCACGGCCCTGACCGGCCGCAAGACATTCGCCGTCCGAGGTGGTCCGGGACGGTTGACTCATGTCCCGGACGCAGGTCAAGGCCATGGTGGAAACTGTCGCCCGAACGTTCCGACTCCGCTGGGGAGGACCAGCGATGGCCGAGCTCCCGCCGGACACCGCCGCGACCGTCGAGGACTACGTCGGGCTGCTGAGCGCTCTCTGCGACCGCTCCGGGCTGAGCCTGCGCGGCCTCGAGCGCCGGGCCCGTACGCTCGCGCTGCCCCGCTGGCTGCCCACCTCGACGGTCAGCGACGTCTTCCGCGACCCCGGCCGGCTCACGACCATGACCGACCGGCGGGAGTTCGTCGAGTCGATCCTGCGCTGCTGCGGCGTGGCCGATCTTGAGCCCTGGCTGACCGCGCTCGACCGCCTGACCACACGCGAGCCCGAAGCGGCGGCTCCGCGGAGAAAGGTGCCGGGCCGATGGTCAGCCGCGGCCGGCCTGGTCGCGGCCTGCGTGGTGGCCGCCGGCGTCATGTGGTTCGCCTGGAGCCCGGGCGACGCCACGGCACCGGCGACCTGCGTGACCGGCGCGGTCCGCGACGCGACGATCGACGCGTCCGCCCTGGTCGGCACGGACGCCAAGCGTGAGGACCCGACTCTCGACTTCGGCTACCTGCACGGCTCGGCCTGGTACGCCTCCCACGACGGAGCCACCTACTACTGGGGTCGGGGCCGCTCCGACGCCGGCACCGGGGGCGTACGGCTCGACTGGCGGGCGCGTACGGGCCCCTGGCACTCGTGTCCCGCGCTGATCACCGGCCACGAGCCGTCCGGCACCTACGTGCGCACGCCCGCGGTCCGGAAGGTGGCCGGGCGAACCGACCTCGTGATGCGCATCTGCCTGTGGGCCGACCATCCCCGGCACGCCGAGAAGTGCACGGCGACCCTCTGAGCTCTCAGAGCGCGGAGGCGCCGCCGTCGACGGTGAGAAAGGCGCCGTTGACGAACGCGGCCGAGTCGGAGGCGAGGTACGCCACGGCCGCCGCGATCTCCTCAGGACGGCCGACGCGGCCCGCCGGGGTGATCGCCAGGAACGGGCCGCGTTCGTCGCCAAGGGCGGTCTGGACGCCCTCGGTCTCGATGATGCCGGGCAGCACGGCGTTGACGCGGACGCCGGAGGGACCGTACTCGGCGGCCCAGATCCGGGTGAGCTGGTCGACCGCCGCCTTGCTGGAGGTGTACGCCGTGGCGCCGGTGATGCCCTTGCGCGCGGCGACCGTGCCGATGTTGACGACCAGACCGGCGCCCTTGGCCGCCATGGCCGGGATCAGCTCGGCGGTCAGGAAGAACGGCCCCTTGACGTTCACGTCGTAGACCTCGTCGAAGACCTCCTCGCTCGTGTCACCGGTGGCGACGAACGGGTAGATGCCGGCGTTGTTCACCAGAATGTCGATGCCGCCGGTGATCCGCGTGGCGGCGCGCGCCAGCTCGCGCGCCCCGGCCGCGCCGTTCAGATCGGCCCGTACGAAGTCGGCCTTCCCGCCGGCCGCGCGGATCTCGGCCACGGCCTTCTCGCCGCGCGAGGTGTCGCGGCCCGACACCACCACGTGCGCCCCCTGCCCGGCCAGCACCTGTGCGGTGGCCCGGCCGATGCCGCTCGTCGCCCCGGTGACCAGTGCGTTCTTCCCTGTCAGCGTCTCGGACATGACGTCTCCCGTACCCGTAGTTGGAATGACCTTTCCAGGAGTACAGGCCCCAGATTGGAATGTCAATTCCAATGAGGAGACAGGGGGAGGAGTGTCGCGGTCCTGCTGGTGTGCGGAGAGATGCCCGATCGGCCCGCGGGGCCCGTGACGTCCGGTGCCGTCGCTATCAGGTCGAGGGGTTAGTCTCAGCCGGATGAGTCCTGGCCGCTGTGGCCCGACACTCAGCCAGTCATATGCCGAGGATGGAATCACAATTCCACAACGTGCGCTGTACGTCGTGTGCCCACAGGCCGACACGCGGCGCACCCCCACAACGCGGTGCGACGACGCCCCCATCAGTAAAGGAACGCGAGAACATGGAACCCCAGGTCACAGGAGCCGGTGCCCCCGACGCGCGGACCGCACCCTCGTGCGACATCGTCTACACCCACACTGACGAGGCGCCCGCTCTGGCGACGTATTCGCTGCTGCCTGTGATCCAGGCCTATGCCTCCACCGCCGGGGTCACCGTGGAGACCCGTGACATCTCGCTCTCCGGCCGCATCATCGCCACGTTCCCCGAGTACCTGCGGGAGGACCAGCGCATCGCCGACGCGCTCGCCGAGCTGGGCGAATGGGTCGAGGACCCGCGCGCGAACATCATCAAGCTGCCCAACATCTCGGCCTCGATCCCGCAGCTGAAGGCGGCCGTCGCCGAGCTGCGCGAGCAGGGCTACGCGCTCCCGGACTACCCGGACGACCCGCAGACCGACGAGGAGCGGGAGATCCGCGCCCGGTACGACCGGGTCAAGGGCAGCGCCGTGAACCCGGTGCTGCGCGAGGGCAACTCCGACCGCCGTGCCCACGCCGCGATCAAGCACTACGCGCAGACGCACCCGCACCGCATGGGCGCCTGGACGCCTGAGTCCCAGACCAACGTCGCGCACATGGACGCCGATGACTTCTGCACGACCGAGAAGTCCGCGGTGATCTCCGAGGCGGGCTCGCTGCGCATCGAGCTGGCCGGCGACGACGGCTCCACCACAGTCCTGCGCGAGTCGGTACCCGTCCTCGCGGGCGAGGTCGTCGACGCGTCCGTCATGCGCGTCCCGGCGCTGCGTGACTTCCTCACCGCGCAGATCGCGCGCGCCAAGGCCGAGGGCGTGCTGTTCTCGGTGCACCTGAAGGCCACGATGATGAAGGTCTCCGACCCGATCATCTTCGGCCACGTGGTCCGCGCGTTCTTCCCCAAGACGTTCGCGGCGCACGGCGAGACGCTCGCCGCGGCCGGCCTGACCCCGAACGACGGCCTCGGCGGCATCCTCGCCGGCCTGGAGTCGCTGCCCGGCGGCGCCGAGATCAAGGCCTCCTTCGACGCCGAGCTGGCCGAGGGCCCGGAACTCGCGATGGTCGACTCCGACCGGGGGATCACCAACCTGCACGTCCCGAGCGACGTCATCGTGGACGCCTCCATGCCGGCCATGATCCGTACCTCCGGCCACATGTGGGGCCCGGACGGCGGGGAGCACGACACCCTCGCGGTCATCCCGGACAGCAGCTACGCCGGCGTCTACCAGGTCGTCATCGACGACTGCCGCGCGAACGGCGCCTTCGACCCGGCGACCATGGGCTCGGTGCCGAACGTCGGCCTGATGGCGCAGAAGGCCGAGGAGTACGGCAGCCACGACAAGACCTTCGAGATCCCGGTGACCGGAGCCGTCCGCGTCGTCGACGCCTCGGGCACCGCCGTCCTGGAGCAGCCGGTCGGCGCGGGCGACATCTTCCGCATGTGCCAGACCAAGGACGCGCCGATCAAGGACTGGGTGAAGCTCGCCGTCACCCGCGCCCGCGCGACCGGTGACCCGGCCGTGTTCTGGCTCGACCGGACGCGCGCGCACGACGCCAACCTGATCGCCAAGGTCGAGCGGTACCTGCCCGAGCACGACACCGAGGGCCTGCGCATCGAGATCCTGTCCCCGGTCGAGGCGACCGCCCTGTCGCTGGAGCGCATCCGCCGCGGCGAGAACACCATCTCGGTCACCGGCAACGTGCTGCGCGACTACCTGACCGACCTGTTCCCGATCCTGGAGCTGGGCACCAGCGCCAAGATGCTCTCGATCGTGCCGCTCATGAACGGCGGCGGCCTGTTCGAGACCGGGGCCGGCGGGTCCGCGCCCAAGCACGTCCAGCAGCTCGTCAAGGAGAACTACCTGCGCTGGGACAGCCTGGGTGAGTTCCTGGCCCTGGCCGCCAGTCTCGAACACCTCGCGCAGACCACGGGCAACGCGCGCGCCCAGGTGCTCGCGGACACGCTCGGCCGGGCCACGGCGACCTTCCTCGACGAGGACAAGTCGCCCACCCGCCGCCTCGGCGGCATCGACAACCGCGGCAGCCACTTCTACCTGGCCCTCTACTGGGCGCGGGAGCTGGCCGACCAGGCCGACGACACCCTGCTCGGCAAGGCGTTCGCCCCGCTCGCGGAGATCCTGTCCGCACACGAGCAGACGATCGCCGACGAGCTGCTGTCGGTGCAGGGCGCTCCGGCCGACATCGGCGGTTACTACCGGCCCGACACGGCCAAGGCCACGGCGGTCATGCGCGCGTCGGCGACGTTCGAAGAGGCCCTCGCCACCCTCGCCTGACATCGCCCGGGGCGGTCCACCCTACGGGTGGGCCGCCCCGTACCTTTTGGAATGCTGATTCCAGTCAGAGTAAGGTAAGGCCCATGACCGGGACATCGACGGCGGCGGGCGCCGGGCAGAAGCTCACCGCCCCCGGCCGCCGCACCCGCGACCGCATCGTCGCGACGGCCGCCGACCTGATGTTCCGCCAGGGCGTCGCGGGTACGAGCATCCCCGACGTCCAGCAGGCCGCCGGCGTCAGCGCGTCGCAGATCTACCACTACTTCGGCGACAAGCGCGGGCTCGTACGCGCCGTGATCGACCACCAGATCGAGGCCTCGATGGACGGCCAGCGGCCCATCCTCGACCACCTGGACAGCTTCGACGCCCTGCGCGCCTGGTGTGACGCGGCCGTCGAGGGCCAGCGGCGGCGCGACTGTGAGGGCGGCTGCGAGATCGGCTCGCTCGCCGGCGAGCTCGTGGAGACCGACCCCGTCGCCCGCGCCGACCTCGTCGAGGCGTTCGACCGCTGGGAGAGGCCCATCCGCGACGGTCTCAGCCGCATGCGGGATCGCGGCGACCTGTCGCCCGAGGCCGACCCGCACGACCTGGCCACGATGATGCTCGCCGCGCTCCAGGGCGGTCTCCTGCTGACCCAGATCCGCCGGAGCACCCACCCGCTGAAGATCGCGACCGACGCCGCCATCGCCCACATCGAGACCTTCGCCACGCGTCGCTGACACGGCCGCCGCGTCCAGTGATTCGTTGCATAATGCAACGATGCCCCCGTCCCAAAGCTCACTCCGATCCCGTACGCCCGACGCTCCGGCACGACGTGTCATCCGCACGCAGCAGGGCGCCACGAAGGCGGTGACGGGCCTGCGGGAGGCGCCGTGGGGCCTGGCCGTCCTCGCGCCGGCGGTGGGCGCGGGCGCGGGGCTCGTCGCGATCGTGTTCCGCTCGCTGGTCGACCTGCTCACCCGCCTGTTCTCCGGCCACGGCGACTACGCGGGAGCCGGGCACGCGGCGAACCCGTACGTCTCGTGGCTCGGCATCTGGTTCGTGCTGGTCGTCCCCGTGATCGGCGGGCTTCTGTACGGCCCGCTGGTGGAGCGGTTCGCCCCTGAGGCGCGCGGCCACGCGGTGCCGGAGGTGCTGCCGGGGGTGGCCCAGCGCGGCGGGCGGATCGTCCCGAAGGTGGCACTGGTCAAGTCGCTGGCGTCGGCGCTGTGCATCGGCTCGGGCGGTTCGGTCGGCCGCGAGGGACCGCTCGTGCAGATCTCCTCCGCCCTCGGCTCGGCGGTCGGCCGGGTGGTGCGGCTCCCGGAGAACCGGCTCCGGGTGCTCGTGGCGTGCGGCGCCGCGGGCGGGATCGCGGCGGCGTTCGACGCGCCGCTCGCCGGGGTGTTCTTCGCGATGGAGCTGATCCTGCGCGACTTCGCCGCCGACTCGTTCGGCGCGGTCGTGCTGTCGAGCGTGACCGCGTCAGTGGTGGGCCGGGCGGCGTTCGGGAGCGGGGCCTTCCTGCACCTGCCGGCGTTCCACGTGCACCACCCCGCCGAGTACCTGCTGTACGTCGTCCTGGGCCTGGCCGCCGGCGCCGTCGGCGTGGGGTTCACCCGGATCCTGTACGCGATCGAGGACGTGTGCGACTGGGCATGGCGCGGGCCGGAGTGGCTGCGCCCGGCAGCGGGCGGCCTGCTGCTCGGCATCCTGCTGCTCCTGCTGCCGCAGATGTACGGCGCCGGCTATCCGGCGCTCCAGAACGCGGTCGGCGGCCGGTACGTCTTCGGCTTCCTGCTCCTGCTGCTGCTGGGGAAGATGGTCGCGACCGGCCTGACCATCGGCATCGGCGGCACGGGCGGGGTCCTCACCCCCAGCCTGTTCATGGGGGCGATGTTCGGCAGTGCCTTCGGGCTGGTCGCGCAGCACGTCGGGCTGGCCGGCTCGCCGGGCGCGTACGGGCTGCTCGGGATGGGCGCGGTGTTCGCCGGCGCCGCCCGCGCCCCGATCACCGCGGTGATCATCATGTTCGAGCTGACCGGCGCGTACTCGATCGTGCTGCCGCTCGTCCTGGTCGTCGGACCGGCCACTCTGGTCAGCCGGCTGATGTCCGGCGACAGCGTCTACACGCTCAAACTGCGGCGCCGCGGCGCGCGCGTCGACCCCGGGCCCGTCGGGCCCAACCCGCTGGCCGCCCGGCCGGTCGCGGAGGTCATGGAACCGGTGCCCGACCCCCTGCCGGAGCGCACCTCGCTGACGCAGGCGGCCTACCTCCTGGCCCTGTCCGAGCACGGCGTCCTCCCGGTGACCGACGCCGACGGCGCGTACCGCGGCACCGTCACCGCGCGCGCCACCGCCCAGGCCCTCGCCGACGACGGCGAGACGTCGCGGACCGTCGGTGACCTGGCGGAACTGCCCACCGCGGTCACCGCCGCACGGCCGCTCACCGACGCGCTCCACCTCCTCGTCGGCGCGTCCGGCACCGGCCTGCCCGTGCTCGACGACGACAGGACCGCGCTCGTCGGCTGGATCACGCACCAGAGCGTGCTGGCCGCGCTCCGGCCCCCGGCGCCCGCCGCGCGGACCGGCCACTGAACCGTTCCGCCGCGCTGCTCGTATGCGGAATTGACCGGTCGTTACCAGTCCGGGGCCAAGGTGGAGCGGAGACTGCTGTGCGGGAATTGATCCAGTTCAACCGGCTCGGCCCGGACGAGACGCTCAGCTCGCCGTCCGGCCGTTTCGTGCTGCGCTATGACGCCGACGGTGTCGCGGCCGTGACGGACGCGAGCACGGGCGAGGTCCGCTGGCGAGCCGGCGAGCAGGGCCGGCTGCTGCTCGGCGGCGACGGGACGGTGCAGATCGAGGCGCCCGGCGACCACGAGGTCGTGTGGCGCTCGGACTTCGCGGCGGTCCGCGCGCGGGCGCTCGTCCTCACCGACGACGGGGACTTCGACCTGCTCGGCGGCGACCGGGTACGGCTGCTGAACTCCCGTACGGGCCCGGTCGAGTCGGCCGGGCTCGGCGACGCGGCGCCGGTCGCCGACATCACCGGCGAGCGGTTCCTCGTGCTGGAGGGGAAGCAGCGCCGGACCGTGACCCGCAGTCCCGACGGCTCACTGCAGGTCTCCACTCAAGGGCGCGGGTTCGGCATGAGTCACACGCTGCCCGCCCCGCTGGTCGCGTGGATGGAACAGCCGGACACCCTGCTGACCTGGCGCATCCTGCCGCTCGGCGACCGCAAGACCCGTGACCTGTGCCTGATCGACGCCGAGGGCGAGGTGCTCTGGCGCGACGGGATGCGCGACCTGCCGGCGGCGCCGCCTCCGGCCCGCGGGCACGTCCACGGCGGCCCGGAGCTGGGGTGCGGCGGGCGGCTGCGGCACCAGTCGCTCACCTCGATCTCCGGCGCGTACACCCTCGTGCACCAGGACGACGGGAACCTGGTGCTGTACTTCAACCCCGAGCACCGGGCGGTCTGGGCGACGAACACCTGGTGGGCGGGTGACGGCTGGACCGATCTGACCGAAGACGGCGAGCTCATCGTCCGCAACCTGTGCGGCGGGCCGGTGTGGCGGTCGGGCACGGCCGACTCGGGCGTGCAGTGGCTCGTGGTCGACGACGAGGGCGGCATCGCGCTGCTCGACGACGCCGGCACCGCGGTCTGGGAGGTACGGACCGGGCCGCACGACCCGGCGCCGGCCGCGAACCCGGGGCGCGGGGCGGTGCTGCGGCGCGGCCAGACGCTGCAGCGCCAGTCGCTCACCTCCACCGACGGCGGCACGGTCCTGGCGCACCGCGACGACCGGCGGATCGTGCTGTTCGGCGAGGACGGGCACTGGCTGTGGGACGAGTTCGTCTGGGACGCCGAGCGCAGCCACCTGGCGCTCGGCGAGGACGGCATGCTGCGCGTCCACGCCGAGGACGGCACGGCCGTGGTGGAGCTGGGCGGCCCCGGCGACGAGCTGGTCGTCGAGCCGGGGAGCGTCGTGCTCCGCCGCGCGGACGGCACGGCCGTCTGGAGCCAGGGCGGGCTGCCCGCTGGGGAGGACGAGCCGGCCGAGGATCACACCGCGTGGCTGGCCAGGCTGAACGACGAGGTGTACTGCGTCACCGTCGTCCACGACGTCGATCCGGACACGGCGCTGCGCCGCCTCGGCGCCGAGCCGTCGCAGGTCACCTCCGGTACGTGGACGGACCTGGAGGAGCGCGCCGACCTCGAGGACGCCATGATGGACACGGCCGTGGCCGCCTTCGCGCTCGGCCCGCACACGCTACTGGTCGAGGACGGCGGCTACCGCGCGGTCAACGCGCCGGAGCTGTCCGCGGGCACCTTCATGGTCTCCAGCTACATGAGCATCAACGCCGATCACGCCTTCCTGGTGTACCGGGACGGCGAGGTGGTGGACGACCTCGGCGAGAGCGGCGACGGAGAGGTCAACACCCCCGAGGTACGGCGCGCGCTGGAGGAGATGGACTCCGACGACGCCCTGGACACCGCGTTCGAGGACGACATCGAGCTCCTGTGCCGTATCGCGGGCGTGCGGCCGACGATCGCGGCGGTGACCGGGCCCGCCCGCCTCGCGATCATCCCGGGGCTGTGACGGGCCTTCGCCGCGAGGGGCTCACTCGGAGCGGCCGGCCGGCCGCCAGCGGCGGGCGCGTCCGAGCGGGATGACCACCGCCGCGGCGGCCACGAGCGCCACGAGGCCGCCGCCCACCGACGCGATGATCAGGGCGCGGTGGCGCGGGCCCTCCGAGGCGCGGTCGGGCATCCGGACCGCGCCCTCGGGCCTCGGCGGGGAGCCGGCCGTGGAGGACACCGCCGCCACGGCCGCGTACGGGTCCAGGATCGGTTTCGCCGCGGGGTAGGCCGAGGCGACGAGCCGCTTCGCGACCTCGGCGGCCGTCAGCTGCGGCTGGTAGGCCCGTACGAGCGCCGCCGTCCCCGCGACGCAGGCCGCCGCCAGTGAGGAGCCCGAGCCGATGAAGTGGCCGGTGCCCTTGGGGCCGACGCTGACCATCGCGTCGCCGGGCGCCGCAAGGTCGGTGTTGAACACGGGTGGCGCGTCCTTCGGGCGCGAGCCGTCCGCTCCGAAGTCCATCACCGAGACCACCTGCGGGATGAAGGCGGGGAAGTAGGGCTGCGCGATCGCGGCGCCGCCTCCGGTGGTCCCTCCGGTCCCCGTTCCCGTCGTTCCCGTGGTCCCTGTTCCCGTGGTCCCGGTGCCCGTGGTCGCGGGCACGGCGTCCGGCACGGCGGGCGCGACCACGAGGACGTCCTTGGCCGTGGCGTAGGCGACCGCGGCCGTGAGCTCGTCTCGCCCGATGGTCAGCGCGGCGGCGACGTAGATGACGCGGGCCCCGCGGTCGACGGCGGTGTGGATGGCCGCCGCGACCCTGCCGGGGGTGGTGATGCCGCGCGGGTCGGTGCCGCGTACGGCGAGGATGCGGGCCTGGGGGGCGACCCCGCCGCCGGTCGCGTCGTCGGCGCGGCCGGCGATCAGACCGGCCACGAAGCTGCCGTGCCCGACACAGTCCCTGCCGGCGTCGCCCGCCGCGGTGACCCGGCCGGCCATCGCGGGGACGTCCGCGCCGACGCCGGTGTCCACCACCGCGACGGTGACGCCGGCGCCCTCACTGAGCTGGCGGACCCGCGACAGGCTGAGTGCGCGCACCGTCCACGGCTGGGCGTGGGCCTGCGTGGGAGAGGCGTCCGTGCAGTGCTGGCCGGGCGCGAGCACCGACGGCATGACGGGCAGCCCGACAGGGCCGGGCGCGGCCTCGGATCGCTCGTACGCGGCGGCCGACGCGGCACCGGGCACGGCGGAGACCAGAAGCGAGGCGGTGGCGGCGGCCACCGAGGCCACGGCGTGCAAGCGCCGGGGGACACGTCGCATGCGCTCAGCCTAGGGTTTTCCTCTTGTCGTTTTCTTGCCGTGGGCCGCAAGTGCCCGTACCGGTCCCGGCCGCCTCGAAGAAGGGTGTCAAGCGGTCCGCCCGAGCGGCATGATGGTGGCCACGGGCCTGTCCGCGCCGTAAACGACACCCCATCGGCCCACGGCTTCAACCGCTCCCCAAGGAGGGTTCAGCGTGTCTCGGCAGTTGCTCACCGTCTCCCCGGACGAGCCGGGCGGTTTCCGTACGGTCGAGGAGGCGCTGGCCGCGGCACGCACCGGCTCGGTCATCCGTGTCCGGCCTGGCCGATACCCCGAGAGCCTCGTCATCCGGACCCGGGTCACCATCGTGGCCGAGGGGGAGCGAGGCAGCGTGGAGATCTGCCCGCGCAACGGCACGGCGGTGATGCTCCTCACCGACGCCGTGATGCTGACGGACCTCACCCTGCGCGGCGGCGGCGACGACGTGCCGGTGATCGACGCCGCGCACGGCCAGGTCGCCATGGAGGGCTGCACCGTGGCCGGTTCCGGCTGGACCGCCGTGCTCGCCCGCGGCGCCGGTTCGCTCGCGATGCGCGGATGCCGGGTCACCAACGCCGAGGGCGCGGGCATCGTCGACACCGCCGAGACGGGCAGCGTCATCGAGGACTGCCTCATCGAGAACCTCGGCACCTCCGCCATCGTCTTGGGCGAGAAGGCCCGGTCCACGATCCGCGGCTGCCAGCTGCGCGACGCGCGCGGCAACGGCGTGCTGGCCAACGGCGAGGCGCAGGGCACGATCGAGGACTGCCAGATCACCACGACCTCCAAGCCGGCCATCGCCCTGGAGGGCGACAGCGCCACGCGCGTGGTGCGCACCAGCGTGCGCGACTGCGCGGTGGGCGTCTACGTGACCAGCGGGTCGCGTCCGACCCTGGAAGAGGTGACGGTCACCGACATCACCGCCGGTCCCGGCATCGTGCTGGCCGGCGGCGCGGACCCCCTCGTACGGCGCTGCCGCACGGGCCGTACCAAGGACAACGGGCTGGCCGTCACCGAGCGCTCCCGTGGCACGTTCGAAGGGTGTGAGTTCAGCGGCTCGAGCGCGCCCGCGATCAAGATCTCGGGGTCCAGCTCGCCCTCGCTCAGCGCAACGACGGTGCGCGAGTGCCTCGACACGTCCGCGTCCGTGCTGGTGACCGAGGACTCCGTGGCGGAGTTCGACCGGCTGGACGTCGTGGACGCCGCGGGCGTCGCGATCGTCATCCGGTCCGGCGCCAACCCGCTCGTACGGCACGCGACCATCACCGCGCCCGGCGGAGCCGGCGTGGAGGTCGGCGACGACGGGCGCGGGCGGCTGGAGCACTGCGTCGTCGAGCGGGCCGGCGGCACCGCCGCGCGCATCGGCGACGGGGCCAACGTCACGTTCCGCGACTGCGTCTTCCGCGAGGCCGCCGAGGCGGGTCTCTCCGTCGACTCCGGCGGCCTGGGCATCGCCTCGGACTGCGAGGTCTCCGGCAGCGGCGCCTCGGGCGTGGCCGTACGCGACGGCGGCGATCTGACGCTCACCCGGGCCCGTATCAGCGGCTCCGGCGCCCACGGCATACTCCTGTCCGCCGGCGCGCGGGCCACTCTGGACGGCTGCGAGCTGACCGGCAGCGTCGGCGACGGCATCCGCGTCGACAGCGCCGAGCCGGTCTCCGTCCTCGCCTGCGCCGTACGCGACAACCGGGGCGCCGGCCTGCGGCAGCCCCGCCCCGGCGGGCGGCTCAACGTCCGCGACCTGGACAGTTCGGGGAACGCCGTCCCCGACTCTTGGGGCGGGGAGCCGGTCGAGGGCACCGACGGCCCGATCGAGGAGAAGACCCGCACCCCCGCGCCCGTCGGGCCGCTGGCGGAGCTGGAGTCGCTGGTCGGCCTGCAGGGCGTGAAGCGCCAGGTGCGCACGCTGGTCAACCTCAACCAGATGTCGCAGCGCCGCGCGCGGCTCGGCATGCCCGTACCCCCGATGAGCCGGCACCTGATCTTCGCCGGCCCTCCCGGCACCGGCAAGACCACCGTCGCCCGGCTTTACGGCGGGATCCTCACCGAGCTCGGCGTGCTGCGCAGCGGGCACCTGGTCGAGGTCTCCCGCGCCGACCTGGTCGCCCAGTACGTCGGCGCGACGGCCATCAAGACCACCGAGGCGTTCAACGAGGCGCTGGGCGGCGTGCTCTTCATCGACGAGGCCTACACCCTGGTCTCCGAGAGCAAGGGCGGCGGCAGCGACTTCGGGCGTGAGGCCATCGACACGTTGGTGAAGCTCATGGAGGACCACCGCGACGACGTCGTGGTGGTGGCCGCCGGCTACACCGACGAGATGAAGTCCTTCCTGTCCGCCAACCCCGGCATGGCCTCGCGGTTCAGCCGGACCATCGAGTTCAGCAACTATGCCGTGGACGAGCTCGTCACGATCACCGAGAGCATGTGCGAGAGCCACCGGTACGAGCTGGACCCACGCACCCGGCATGCGCTCGCCACCCACTACGAGCGCATGCCGCGCGACGCGACGTTCGGCAACGGCCGCGCGGCGCGCCTGGTCTTCGAGGAGATGATCGACCGGCAGGCGTTCCGGCTGGCCTCGATGAGCGACCCGGCCGAGAGCGACCTGTCCCTGCTGCTGCCCGAGGACGTCAGCGACGAGGCCGCGCGCGTGACCGAGACCTCCAGCGACCTCGACTCGCTCCTGGGCAGCCTCTCCGGCATGATCGGCCTCGGCGCGGTGAAGCGCGAGGTCAAGGACATGGTCGACCTGCTCGCCGCGGCCAAGCAGCGCGAGGCCGCAGGCCTGCCCGCGCCCAACATCAGCCGGCACCTGGTCTTCACCGGCTCGCCCGGCACCGGCAAGACCACCGTGGCCCGTCTCTATGCCGAGCTGCTGCTGGCCCTCGGCGTGCTGCGCCGCGGCCAGCTCGTGGAGGTGGCCCGCGCGGACCTCGTGGGCCGCTACGTCGGTCACACCGCGCAGCTCACCCGCGATGTGTTCCAGAGCGCGCTGGGCGGCGTGCTGTTCATCGACGAGGCGTACACCCTCACCCCGGAGAACAACTCCAACGACTTCGGCCGCGAGGCGGTGGAGACGCTCCTGAAGCTCATGGAGGACCACCGCGACGAGATCGTCGTCATCGTCGCCGGCTACACCGAGGAGATGCAGCGCTTCCTCGACTCCAACCCCGGCCTGGCCTCGCGCTTCTCGCGTTATGTGAAGTTCGACGACTACTCGACCGACGAGCTCCTCGACATCATGCGCAAGCAGGCCGCGACATCGGGGTACGAATGCGCCCCGGAGACGGTCACGGCGCTGCGGGAGTACGTCGACGCGCTGCCGCGGGACCGCACCTTCGGCAACGCGCGCCTGGCCCGGCAACTGCTGGAGACGATGATGACGCGCCAGGCGAGGCGTCTCGGCGCGATGCGCTCGCCCGCCGTCGCGGACCTCCGTTCGCTGCTGCCCGAGGACCTGCCCTCGGCCAACACTCCAAGCCCGCGCTGACCAGCGCGTACGCACTCCCTGTAGGCTCCGCGACGCGCTCGGCAAGTCGGCGGCAAGCACTCACCAAGAGCACGCCTCGATTGTTGGACCCCATCACCGGCTTTCGGCCGGTTCCGAACGACGAATCGTGATGAGGTCGCCTCCCCATGACGCGCAGCACAGTGCTGGACCGTCCACCGGCCGTGGCCAGGAACGTTCCCGCGCCACGACGTACCGTCCTGCGCCCGGCTCCGCAGCGAGACGCCGCACGGGAGGACGCGTTCTCACGCACGCTGTACGAGCGGCATGGCACGGTGCTGCTGAGCTTCGTCGTCCGGCTGTGCAACGGGGACCGGCACCGGGCCGAGGACATCGTCCAGGAGACCGCCGTACGGGCCTGGCAGCACAGAGGCATCCTGGACCCGACGACGGACCACGTACGGACCTGGCTGTTCACGGTCGCGCACCGGCTCGTGATCGACCACCACCGAGCCCAGCAGGCCCGGCCGAAAGAGGTCGGCGACGACGAGCCGGACGAGACCGCCGTACCCGACCCGGCCGAGCTGGTCGTCACGCTGCGAGCGGTCTTCGAGACCATGACCGAACTCACGGAACAGCAGCGCGAGATCCTCATCTACACGCACTATCTGGGCTACAGCGTCGAACAGACCGCGAACGCCCTCGGCCTCGCCCCGGGCACGGTCAAGTCTCGCGCCCACTACGCGATGCGCGCCCTCCGCACGTCCCTGCGAGCCCGCGCGGTGATGGACTGACCCTCTTGGCTCGCGCGGGGCGGCTGCGGGTCATCCACAGGTGTGCACATGGCTTTCCTGGTCACAGACTCTGCTGGACAATCGGATTGGTGGAGGCGCGGTGCGCGCTCAGCAGGCGCGGGCCGTAGCAGGGGCAGGTGTGGGCTTGGGGGCGCCGCGGGTGTTCGTCCGGAGTTGGGCGAGCAAGGTGCCGCCGAAGGCGATGGTCATGCCCAGTAGCTGGAGCGGGGTCAACGCCTGGCCCAGGGCGGCCCAGCCGATCACGGCCGCCGACAGCGGGCTCAGCAGCGTCAGGAACGCGACCGACGTCGCGGGCAGCCGGGACACACCGCGGAACCACAGCCAGTAGCCGGCGGCCGTGCCGACGACGCCCAGGTAGACGTAGCCGGCGACCGCGCGCCCGTCCAGCGCCGGTGGTCCGCCCTCGATCAGCAGGCTCACCGGCAGGAGCAGGAGGCCGCCCGCCGTCAGTTGCCAGCCGGTGAAGGTCAGGGCGCCGACGCTCTCAGGCCGGCCCCAGCGCTTGGTGAGGACGGTGCCCGCCGACATGGCCGCGGCCCCCGCCACCCCGGCCAGTACGCCGAGGAGATCGAGCCGCGCGCCGGAGCGCAGCACGACCAGGCTCACCCCCGCCACTCCCATGAACCCGGCGAGTACCCGGTGGGCGGCGGGGCGTTCGGCGAGCAGCACGGTGGCGAACGCCAGCGCGAAGAGCGGGCCCACCGCGCCGAGGACGGCCGCCACACCGCCCGGCAGCCGGTACGCCGCCAGGAACAGCAGCGGGAAGAAGGCGCCGATGTTGAGCGTGCCCAGCACCGCCGCCCGCCCGATCCACGCGCCCCGCGGCAACGTACGGGTCACGGCCAGGAGGGCCAGTCCGGCCGGCAGGGCCCTCATCAGTGCGGTGAACAGCGGCCGGCCGGGCGGCAGGAACTCCGTGGTGACCGCGTAGGTCGACCCCCACACGAGCGGGGTGAGGCCGATGGGGATCGTCGGGCGGGTCTCGCGCCTGTCGCGGTTGCTGGACCTCCGGCTGAAGGACTTCTTCGCCGAGCACGGGCTGGAGCGCTGGGAGTTCGACGTCCTGGCCACCCTGCGCCGGTCAGGGCCCCCGTACGAGCTGACGGCGGGCGCCCTCAACCGGGCCGCCATGATCACCTCGGGTGCGATCACCAACCGCATCGACCGGATGGCGAAGCGGGGGCTCGTCGAGCGGGTGCCCGACGAGGAGGATCGCCGCTCCGTGCGCGTACGGCTGACCGAGCGGGGCTGGAAGACGATCGAGGAGCTCGTCGGCCCGCACACCGAGAACGAGGCACTCCTCCTCGCCGCCCTGGGCCCGGACGAACGCGACCGGCTGGCGGCCATGCTGCGCGACCTGCTGGAGTCCCTCGGCGACACCTCGCTCGAATAGCGGTCAGCCGCGCCACGCCGAGGGCGTACGCCCGCGTGCGCGTTTGAACGCCACGCTGAACGCGAACGGATCCTGGTAGCCGACCTGCCGGGCCACGGTGGCGACGCTCTGCCGGGTGTCGCGCAGCAGGTCGGCGGCGAGGGTCATGCGCCAGTCGGTGAGGTAGCCGAGCGGCGGCCGGCCGACCAGGGCGGCGAAGCGCTGGGCGAACGCGGCGCGGGACATGCCGACCTCGCCGGCCAGCGAGGCGACCGTCCACCGGCCGCCGGGATCCTCGTGCAGGAGCCGCAGCGCCTCGCCGACCGCCGGGTCGCCCAGCGCGCGGTACCAGGCGGGTGGCGTCGCCTCCGGCCTCGTACACCAGGTCCGCAGCGCGATCACCAGGACCAGATCGAGGAGCCGGGCGAGGATCGCCTCCTGGCCCGGCTCGTCGCGGGCCGCCTCGGCGGAGAGCAGATCGAGGGCCGTACGAGTGCGCGGCCCCGCGGGCACGACGGCCAGCGGCGGGAGCATCTCCAGCAGGCGGGAGGCCGCGTCGCCGTGCAGCTCGTACGCGCCCCGGAGCATGACGGTGGCCCCGGCGAGGCCGTCACCGTACGTCCGGGGGACCGGCGTCGGCGGAGAGTCCGCGGGGGCGCCGGTGGGGAGGTACTTGCGCCCGTCGCGGATCACGAACCCCGGTGCGGTCGCCGGGTCGTCCGTGACCGTGTACCCGCCGGGGGCCGTGACGAGGGCGATGTCGCCCGCGGCGAGGCGTACGGGAGCGGAGTCGCCGAGCCGGATCCAGGCGTGGCCGCCGAGCGTGGCCGCGACCGTGAGCGGTGGCGCGTCGGCGTACGTCACGCCCCACGGCGGCGACTGGATCAGCCGCCTGACCAGCGCGTCCTGCGCGCGTGCCCGCTGCAGCAGGTCGGTCAGGACGTCCACACCCGTCACCATAGACGATCACAAAGGAAATCAGGATCTCCACCCATGGATCGTCCAGGCGGCGAACGGTTGGCTGGACGGCATGACGAAGTCCATCGCTGTGTTCGGAACCGGCCCCGGTGTGGGCCAGGCCATCGCCCGCCGGTACGGAAAGGAGGGCTACGACGTCGTCCTGGTCGCGCGTCGTCAGGGACCTCTGGACCTGCTCGCCCGTGAGATGTCCGCCGAGGGCGTCACCGCCCATGTGATCACCGCCGACCTCGACCGCACCGACGAGGTGCCGGCGCTCGCCGTGCGGATCCGCGCTCGTGTCGGGGACCCCACGGCCCTCTACTACGGCCCGGCGCCCGCCGCCCCGCCGTTCGTCCCCGCCGCCGGTCTCACAGAGGAACTGCTCCAGGACCGCATGCCGATCACGATGTACACGCTCCTGGCCCTGGTGCGGGAGTTCCTCCCCGCCATGGTCGAGCGCGGCGACGGCGCCATCCTCAGCGCTCAGGGGGCCGCCGCCGTCCAGGGCCGGCCGCACATGAGCGGCTGGCCCACGATCCTGGCCGCCCAGCGCAACTACTTCCAGTCACTCGCGGGCGAGGTCGCCGCCAAGGGCGTGTACGTCGGCGCGCTCTACATCGGCGCCCGCATCCTGGGAACCCCCTTCGAGGCGGAGTACCGGCGGCGCCAGGCCCAGGGCGAACCCGTGCCCGACCTGGCCGCCGCCGCCCCCGCCGCGCTCGCCGGCATCCTGTGGGACATGCACGCGGAACGGGACCGCCACGAGACCGTCTTCCCCGCCGAGCACATGGACCGATGAGACGCCTGCGGCCAGACAGGTCCTAGTCCTCCAGGACCGCCGTCTGCATCTGGACCGCCTTGCGCCGGGCGATGCGCAGCGCCCGGCCGGGCGGCAGGATGCGGCCCTTGATGTTGCCGAACAGGAAGCCCTCGTCCGGCGGGCAGGACATCAGCAGGGACGGCGTGTTGACCTCCTGGAGCCGCCGCATCAGGATCTCGCCCAGACCGCGCCCGGCCCCGGCCGCGGACCGCGCCACGACCATGTGCAGGCCGACCTCGTACCCGAGCGCCAGGTGTGACAGCAGCGGGTCGAACGGGTGCTGCATCGGACCCGCGCCGATCATGTCGTAGTCGTCGACCAGGATGAACAGCCGCGGGCCGCTCCACCAGTCGCACAGCCGCATCCGGGCCGGTGCGATCTCCGGTCCGGGCACGCGGGCCTTGATCGCCCGCCCGGCGCCGTCCACGAGGTCGCGCAGCGCGTCCATGGCGACGGCGTGCCCGAGCCGATATTCGTCGGGCACCGCCTCGATCAGCTCGCGGCGGTAGTCCACCACCATGATGCGGGCCTCCTCGGGCGTGTACCGCGTGGTGATGGACTTGGCGATGAGGCGCAGAAGGTTCGTCTTGCCGCACTCGGTGTCGCCCACCACGATCATGTGGGGGTTCTCGCCGAAGTCGTGCCACACCGTGGAGAGCCGCTCCTCCTCCAGTCCCAGGGGCACGCGGAGGTCGCCCTCGGGGGCGGGCAGCTCGTTCGCGCTCAGCCTGGCCGGCAGCATGCGCACCCGCGGCGCGGACGGGCCCTCCCAGCTCTCGTCCACGGCCGCGACCAGCCCGGCGATCCCGTCGGCGAGGTCGCCGGCGTTCTCCACCGAGTCGATGCGCGGCAGCGCGGTGAGGTAGTGCAGCTTGCTGTCACGGGTGATGCCACGCCCGGGGAGGCGGGGTACGGAGGCCGCGCGGCGGGCGTCGATCTCTGAGTCCATCGGATCGCCCATGCGCAGCTCCAGGTGCGTCGCGGCCTGGTCGCGTACGGCCGCCGACAGCTCGACCCAGCGGGCGGTGCTGATGATGAGGTGGATGCCGTAGTTGAGGCCCCGGGCGGCGATCGCGTTGAACGTCGGAAGGAACCGGTCGAAGTCCTGGCGCAGGGTCGACCACCCGTCCACGACGAGGAAGACGTCGCCGTGGGGCTGGTCGGCGAACTCCCCGGCCGCGCGGCGGCGCCGGTAGGTCGGCATCGAGTCGATGCCGTGGTTGAGGAAGAACTGCTCGCGGTCGGCGAGCAGCGCGGTGACCTCCGCGATCGTACGGCTGACGCGTTCGGGGTCCATGCGCGCGGCGATGCCGGCGACGTGCGGCAGGCCGGCGAGGCCGATCAGCGTGCCGCCGCCGAAGTCGAGGCAGTAGAACTGCACCTCACGCGGGGTGTGGGTGAGCGCCAGCGCGGCGATCATCGTGCGGACGAGCGTGCTCTTGCCGCTCTGCGGACCGCCGGCGATGGCCACGTGCCCGCCGGCGCCCTGAAGGTCGATGACCAGCAGGTCGCGGATCTGCTCGAACGGCCGGTCGACGATGCCCACCGGGATCGTCAGCGCGCCGCGCAGGTGAGAGTCGACGGTCGTCAGGCCGAGAACGTCGTCGGGTTCGAGCGGCGGGAGGATCTGGTCCAGCGTCGGCGGCAGGTCCAGGGGCGGCAGCCACACCTGGTGGGCCGGCGGCCCGGCGTCGCGCATCCGGTCGACCGCGACCGACAGCAGCGTCTCGCCGGACTCCTCCGGCTCCTCCTCGACCTCCAGGGGCTCCAGCGGCTCGACCGGTGCCACCCGCGAGGCGGACCACGGCACGACCTGGCTCGCGACCCGTTCCTGGTTGGCCCGGCGCGCGCGGTACGAGCCGGAGGAGTAGGCCGCGCGGAACCTCGTCAGCGCCTCGACACCGGTCTTGAGGAAGCCGCTGCCGGGTTGTGGCGGCAGCTGGTGTGCGTCGGGTACGCCCAGCACGCCGCGGCTCTCCATGGCCGAGAAGGTGCGCAGGCCGATGCGGTAGGACAGGTGGCTCTCGAGCTGGTGCATCCTGCCCTCGTCGAGCCGCTGCGAGGCGAGCAGCAGGTGCACGCCCAGTGACCGGCCGAGGCGGCCGATCATGACGAACAGCTCCATGAAGTCGCGGTGCGCGGCGAGCAGCTCGCTGAACTCGTCCACCACCACGAACAGGCTCGGCAGCGGCTCCAGTGGCGTGCCGGCGGCGCGCGCCTTCTCGTACTCCAGCACGGAGACGTAGTTGCCGGCGGCGCGGAGCAGCTCCTGACGCCGCATCAGCTCGCCGTGCAGCGCGTCGCGCATGCGGGAGACCAGGGACGCCTCGTCGGCCAGGTTGGTGATCACCGCGGAGACGTGCGGCAGCTCGTCGAGCCCGAGGAAGGTGGCGCCGCCCTTGAAGTCGACGAGGACGAAGTTGAGCGTCTCGGAGGAGTTGGTCAGCGCCATCGCCAGCACGAGCGTGCGCAGCAGCTCACTCTTGCCCGAGCCGGTCGCGCCGATCAGCATGCCGTGCGGTCCGGTGCCACCCTGGGCGGACTCCTTGATGTCCAGCTCAACCGGCGTGCCGTCGACGCCGACCGCGATCGGCACCTGCAGCCGGTCGGCGGGGGTGCGCTTGCGCCACAGCGTGGCCGGGTCGTGCCGGTGCAGGTCGGAGATGCCCAGCAGCGTGGCCAGGTCGATGGTGGACGACAGCGGCTCGGCGCTGTCGCCGCCCACGCCCAGCCGGTACGGCGCGAGCCGTTTGGCCAGCGTGGTCGCGCCGCGTACGCCCAGGTGGTCCGGGCGCCCGAGCAGGGTCGTCTGCTCCTTGCGGTCGCGGTCGGTGCGGACCAGCCGGAGCTCGCCGTCCCCGATGTCGAGGCGCAGGGTCGTACGTCCGGGCCGCCAGGTCAGCGCCCCGCTCAGGTCGATGACGGTGGCGTTGCGCATCCCCGGGCCGTCGAGCGGATGGCCGGCCGGGATGGTGGCGCCGTCCACCACGATGAGGGTGTACGGCTCCTCGCGGCCGGTCTGCGCCTCCGGGTCGTACTGCGGGCGCTCCCAGAACTCCGCGCCGAGCATTCCCTCCAGTTCGGGAAAGTCGGTCGCGATCATGCGGACCGGCCCGGCGCCGTCGGTGTCGTGCGGATTCAGGTTGTGCGGCAGCCACTTGACCCACTCCCATTCCGCGCGGCGGCCGGGCGCGACGCACAGCGCGAGCCACAGGTCGTCCGGGCAGTGGAAGACGGCGAGCTGGGCGATCATCGCCCGTACCATCCCGCGAACGGCCTCCTCGTCCCCGCGCATCAGCAGCCGGGCCCAGGAGCGCAGGTAGACGGCGGTGGGCTGCTCGGGCACGGTGGCGTAGGCACGGATGAAGCTGCGCAGCGCGTGCGCGGTGAGGGGTTCGAGGTCCTCGACCGGCTTGGTGGACGCCGGCGACAGCCGCAGCCCCAGCTTCTGCTCGCCGATCGCCAGCCGCGCCTCGGCGAAGTCGGGGTCGGAGGGGCGGCGTTCCCACATGCGGGTGGTGCCGACCATGGACCACAGCGTGTGCGGCGACGGGTGCCGCCAGGCGAGGGACTTTTGCTGATCGGCCACTGCCGTGCGCACCTTGCGCCGGGTCTGGGTGAGGTAACGCAGGTAGTCGCGGCGTGCGCCCTTCAGCTTCTGCTTGCGTTCGCCGCCGCGGCGCATCACGTTGCCCAGAAGCATGGCGCCGGCGGAGCAGACCATGAGGATCATCGCGAGCGGCAGGAAGCCGTTGGAGGCGCCGCCACCGCCGCGCGTCATGTACATCATCATCATGGCCGCGGACATCAGCGCCATCGGCAGGTACGTCCACACGGCCGAGGAGTCCGGCACGGCCTCGGGCAACGTGGGCGGCTCTTGGAGATTGATCTCGCCGTCGGGCATCTCGGGCGCGCGTCGGCGCACCGGCCTGCGGAAAAGCACAAAACTCAACGGAGGCCTCCTGGCGTGTGCGGCACGGCACCAACGGCGATGTGCGGAGAGCAGCCGAGGAGAGCGAGCGAACTCGCTGACACGCATCGTACAGCGGCCGGCCGGCGGCAGAACCTTTCGAATTCGGGTGAACCCGGAGCGGCCGCCGTACGTATGCCTAGGCGGAGAGCACTGACGAGACCGAACCGAACCACTGAGAAACGACAGAGCACGCCGACCTCTCACGTCCTCACCGCCCGGCGAAGGTGGGCGGAACCGCGGAAAGACGAGCACGCCTTTGAGCGAACGCAGCGAGCGAATCGATGACCCAGCGCCTCAGGTCTCTTCCCTGATGAGGGAGGGCTCGTGAGAGAACGCAGCGGGCGGATCGGCCGGTCCCACGCCGTGGCGGGGGAGGGCCGGTGAGCAGCGGCACGGCGGCGGGACTGTGCCGGCTGACGGTACGCGCGCCCACCAAGGCCATCGACCTCGCGGTGCCCGCCGACGTCCCGGTCGCCGACCTGCTTCCCGCCGTGCTCGGGTACGGCGGGGACGACCTCGGCGAAACCGGCCTCGAACACGAGGGCTGGGTGCTCCAGCGCCTGGGCGGTGCCCCGCTCGACCAGGAGGCCACCCTCGAGTCGCTCGGCCTGCGCGACGGCGACACCGTCTACCTGCGGCCGCGTACGGAGGCACTGCCCGAGGTACGGCTGGACGACATCGTCCACGGCATCTCGACCACCATGAAGGACAGCCCCCACGGCTGGAGCCCGCTCGCGAGCCGGCGGCTGCTGCGCGGGCTGACGCTGGTGGCACTCCTCGCCGCGCTCGCGATCCTCGCGCTGCCGGGCGGCCCGGCCGCCCAGCGGGAGATCGCGGCGGGCGCGTTCGCGATGCTGCTGCTGGCGGGCGCCGCCGCGGCCAGCCGCGCCGTCGGAGACGCCGCCTCGGCCGCCCTCCTGGGCGGGATGGTCGGCCCGTACCTCGTGCTGGCCGGCTGGCTGCTGCCCGGCGGAAAGCTGAGCGGGCCGGAGCATTATCAGACGCTCGGTGCCCGGCTGCTTGCCGCGTCCGCGGCGGAGGCGGGCGGCTCGGTGCTCGCGCTGGCGGTGGTGGCGGCCTACACCGCGTTCTTCGTCGCCACGACCATCTTCGCGGTCGCAGGCGCGCTCGCCGGCGTCCTGGTGATGGTCGCCGGGATGCCGCCCGAGCACGCGGCGGCCATCGTCGCCCTGGCGGCGGTCGCCTTCGGAGCGTTCGTGCCGTCATTGTCGTTCCGGCTGTCGGGGCTGCGGACACCACCGCTGCCGACCAACGCCGAACAACTCCAGGAGGGCATCGAACCCCGCTCTCCGTCGGCCGTCGCCGCCCGCGCGGTCCTCGCCGACACCTGGATGACCGCCTTGTACGCGACGGTCGGCCTGACCTGTGCGCTCTGCGTGACGGAGCTGGCGCAGGGCGGCGATCTCAGCAAGGTCGTTCTGGCCGCGGCGCTGTCCCTCCTCCTGCTGCTGCACAGCCGCGGCATGGGCAACGTCTGGCAGCGCCTGTCCCTGGTCGCACCCGGGGTCTGGGGCGCGGGCGCGATGGTCGCCCTCGACGTCGCCGGGAGCGATCCGGCCGGCCGGGTCCTCCCGGCCGTGGGGGTGGCGTCGGCCGGCGCGGCGTTCCTCATCGCCGCATGGGTCGTACCGGGCCGCCGGCTCGTGCCCTACTGGGGCCGGGCCGCGGAGATCCTGCACAGCCTCGTGGCGGTCAGCCTGCTGCCACTGGCCCTGTGGGTCCTCGGCCTCTACGGCACCTTGCGAGCGATCGGCTGATCTCGGACAGGAGAGGAGGGGCAGGAGACGATGCAGTCACGTCGTGACCAGGTCCAGGCCCACCTGTTCGTCATGGGCCGGATCACCTCCGGGATGCTCCGGGCCGACCCGGACGCACCGGAGAGCCCGCAGGGCCGGACGAACCGCGGCACGGTCGCCGGAATCGTCGTCGCGGTGCTGCTGTGCGCCGCGGCGTTCGTCTGGGGGCTGATATCCCCGGGCAAGTCCAACTCCTGGCGCGACTCCCAGAGTCTGATCGTCGACCAGGACACCGGCGCCTCGTACCTCTACGTGGACGGCCGGCTGCGTCCGGTCCGCAACTACGCGTCGGCCCGCCTGATCGGCGGCACCAAGATGAAGACGCGCAAGGTGCGCACGAAGTCGCTGAACGGCGCGCCGCACGGGCAGCCGGTCGGCATCATCGGCGCGCCCGACGCCCTGCCGTCGCCGGGGGACCTCAGCCAGAATCCCTGGGCGGTGTGCTCCGGCACCGGTGACACCGGGACCAACGCGCCCATCACCACGCTCGCGGTGGGGGTGAGCGGCGCCGAGGACTCCCCGCTGACGGCGGGCGAGGGGATGCTCGTCATCGGACCCGACTCCGCCGTGTACCTCGTGTGGCAGGGCAGCCGACTGCGGCTGAACCAGAAGGGCGGCGCGATGTCCGCTCTCGGGTACGCGGGGCGGCTCCCGGCTCCGGTCTCGGCGGCGTTCCTCGACGCGCTGCCCGCCGGTCCGGACCTGACCGCGCCCGCCATCCCCGGCATGGGCACCGCCGGGCCGGTCCTCGACGGGCACGCGAGCCGGGTCGGGCAGGTCTTCCGCGTCGGCGTGATCGGTTCCGATCCGCGCTACTACCAGCTCCGCCAGAACGGCCTGACCGAGGTCAGTGCGACGGTCGCCGACATGCTGCTCGCCGACGCTCAGGTCCGCCGCCTCGCGTACGGGGGGCGGAGCACGAGCGCGGTCCCGCTGGCGCCCGACGCGTTGAACCAGCACCTCGCCCCGGCGGACCAGGCGTCATCCGTGAGCGCGATGCCGGAGACGCCGCCCCGGCTGGTGGACCGCGGGGTGGGCGAGGATGCCTGCGTACGGATCGCGCCGGGCGGCACGGGTCCCCGGGTGAGCGTGGTGCTGGCGACCCGAGCCTCGCTCGGTCTGGTCGCCCAGGCGCCCACCGCCACCGCCTGCGTTCCGGTGGAACGGATCACCGTCCCGCCGGGCGGCGGCACGCTCGTACGCGCGCTGGCGGCCGACGGCGGCACGGGCGCCGCCACCACCTATCTGGTGACCGACACGGGCACCAAGTTCCGCGTGGCCACCTCCAGCGACCTCGTGGCGCTCGGTTACTCGGCAGGAGAGGCGGTGGCGCTGCCGTCACCGCTGCTCGCGATGGTGCCGTCCGGCCCGGAGCTGAGCTCGGCGGCCGCGGAGTCGGGGACCTCCCCGGCGACGACGGAGCCGTGCGGCGGTCCCAGGCAAGGCGGTGACAAGTCCACGACAAGTCAAACCCCGTAGAGAAGAAAGAGAGCATGGGGCGAAGAATCGGATGGTGGAACGAGCCGGCCCGGAGAGCGCTCCCCGTCCTGCCCCCGTTCCCGTGCACTGAACCAGAGAGGAAGGCGAACGGTGGCAGCCAGCGGAATGCAACAGTCGCAAGTATCGGCGACCAAGAACGGCGTCAACGCCCTCGAACAGGCGTTCACCGGCATCACGAAGATCCGGCAGGACGTCGAGTCCACGCGGTACAACCTCGCCTCCGGCTACAAGGGCTCGGACGGGAAGTTGTTCGGTGACCTCGTCAACAACTGGGAACAGCAGGCCGACGTCATTCTCACGAACCTGCGGGACATGATCGACAAGCTGAACCAGACCCTCACCTCGCAGCATCAGCAGCAGGGGTCGAGCAACGACCAGATCAACCAGGCGTACAGCCAGTCGCAGTCCGTCTTCGACGCCCTGCACGGCTGAGCACGCCCCCTTTCATCCGGCTGACGACAAGCGCATTCCGCTGACGTGAAACGAGGACACCGATGAGCGAGGACTTCACCGACGGCTACATCTACGTCGACTACTCGCACATGAACAACGCCGCCGACGACCTGGTCTCCCAGACCAAGGCCATCGCGCAGACGATCTCCAACATGGAGATGGAGCTCTCCGAGCTGAAGAAGACCTGGGTCGGTGAGGACGCCCAGACCTACGACAAGAAGCAGCAGGCATGGGACAACGCCATCAAGGCGATGGAGAACATGCTCACCAGCCACTCGCAGCTTCTGGACGAGATCTCCGGCAGCTACAAGTACAACGAGAACAACCTCAGCCAGATGTGGTCCGAAGTCCGCATCGGTTGATCTTCTGTGCCTCCGGCCGCCTCAGCCGCGGCGGCCGGAGGTCGTGCCGACCGTCATGACCGGTACGCGGACGTGAGCGTGCCGACGCCGACCAGACCGAGGAGCGTGAATCAATGGCTGACCCGCTGAAGATGGACAAGGCCGGACTGCAGGCTTTCGTGGACAACCAGATCGCCCCCTTCGAGAAGTCCCTGAAGCACGTCGCGAACGATGACGACCAGTACGGCGTGACGATGGACAACCTCCTGGGCAAGGGCCACATCAACGCCGACGACAGGCCGATCTTCCAGAAGCAGCGGCCGCTGCCGATCGGCCACCTCGCGATCGACAAGGACTGGGGCGGCGACGTCCTCGTCAGCGGCATCAACGACTCCGCGACGTCCATCTCCGACGTGTACGTCAAGCAGATCAAGCTCTTCAGCGACCTGCACACGAACCTGAACAACACGATCACCAAGCTCATGACCGGCCAGCACGATTCACTGGAGAAGATCGACGGGAAGATCTTCCTGGACGGTCTGGGCACCGTGCCCGGTGACTTCACAGGAACCGGCGGCTCCAACTCCTAACCCCCAAGCAGCCTCTGGCCCCCGCTTCATCAGTATTTTTTCCTGGAGTGCGACATGGCGAACGACACTGGTGCGAACTCGTCGGGCGACGACTGGTGGGACGCCATATCCAAGCTCACCGGCTACGAGCCGCCGAAGCGTGAGAACCTGTTCGACCCCAGCCTCCTGGGAAACAACAAGATTCCGCTGATGAAGCTGGAGATCGACGACTACGACGTCGAGCCGTCGGACGCGGAACTCGCGGCCATCAACGACCTCGGCCAGTGGCGCATGCAGAACTCCGGCTGGCGCGTCCAGAACACCGACTTCGTCGTGCCCTTCTACAGCGGTGACACGAGCGTCGGCTCAGTGGTGACGATGCGCAGGGCCCGCATCACCCTCCTGGGCACCACCGGAAGCGCCGACGCTCCAGGCGGCGGGTGGAACTACGGAGCGCAGTTCACCGAGCACGGCAGCCACCTCATGGGCGACAACTTCGCCGGCTGGGACTCCCGGCCGCTGGCCCGCTACAGCTACGGCGGCGGCATGGCCCTGGAGGCGCTCCTCAACGACCCGTACTCCACGTGGCGGTTCAACTGG
Organism: Actinomadura sp. DC4; assembly: GCF_030406325.1. Lineage (GTDB taxonomy): Bacteria > Actinomycetota > Actinomycetes > Streptosporangiales > Streptosporangiaceae > Actinoallomurus. Next base: position 89,560 of record NZ_JAUEQY010000011.1, read on the forward strand.
GACGACGTGCAGGTCGCGGACGAGTTCGCGGTCGACCTCACGGGGTTCGACCGCGTCGCCAACGCGTTCGACCGGGCGGCGACGTTCTTCCACACCAGCAGGACGACGATCCAGGGCTGGGAGGACGAACTCGGCAGCGAGGCCGCGGCGTGGCGGGGCCAGGCGGCCGGCGTGTTCTGGGACATCGTCCATCAGCTCGGGGTCATCTACCAGAACTACAGCGACACTCTCCCGACCACGAACGGCGCCTCTCAGGCGGGGGAGGATCTGCGGCAGGTCAAAACGGCCGTGTACAACGCGTTGTCGACCCTGCACGGGACGTGGACCACCTGGGTGAACTCGATTTCGAGCAATCCCCTGCGGGTGCTGCACGACGTCCTGCTCGAAGTGACGGACGACATTTGGTACAACAATATTACGAAGGTCCGTACCCACTTCTATTACTCCGAGTACAGCAGTTACAGCGAGAACAAGGTGGAGTACGACGGGTTCCGGACCGGCGCCCACGACAAGAACAACAACGTCTTCGGCGACCTGAACAGCATGGACACCTGGCACGCCATCGGTGCCGAGGCGGTCAAACGCTGGCAGAAGGGCGTGGACGACAAGCTGGGCAAGGCCGGCCACAACGCGCTCATCGACGCGCACAACTCCTGGGTCGACGTCAGCAAGATATTGCAGAAGCTGACCACTCCGAGTATCAGCCTCCAGTCCGACTACCAGGCGGACAAGGCAGCCGCCGAACAGGACAAGGCGGACGCGGCCGCGGCGGCCGCGGCACAGCACGAGAAGGAGATGGAGGACAAGGCGGAGAAGCAGCGGGAGGAGGACCTCGCGCACCAGAAGGAGATGGAGGACAAGGCAGAGAAGCAGCGGGAGGAGGACCTCGCGCACCAGAAGGAAATGGAGGACAAGGCAGAGAAGGAGCAAGAGGAGCAGAAAGAGCACCAGAAGGAGATGGAGGACAAGGCCGAGAAGCAGCAGGAGGAACAGGAGAAGAAACAGGAGGAGCAGCAGAAGAAGCAAGAGGAGCAGTACGCACAGCAGCAGGCGCAGCAGCAACAGCAGTACCAGGAGCAGAAAAAGGAGCAGGAGGAGCAGGAGAAGAAGCAGGAAGAGCAGCAGAAGAAACAGGAAGAAGAGGCCAAGCAGCAGTACCAGGAGCAGATGGCCACGCAGGCGGCCCTGCAGAAGGAGCAGGAGAAGAAGCAGGAGGAGCAGGAGAAGAAACAGGAGGACCTGCAGCAGAAGCAGCAGGACCAGGCCCAGAAGCAGTACGAGGAGCAGCAGAAGCACCAAGAGGAGCAGGAGAAGAAGCAGGAAGAGCAGCAGAAGAAACAGGAGGAGCAGGCGCAGAAGCAGTACGCCCAGCAGCAGCAGACGCAGTCCGACTACCAGAAGCAGCAGCAGGACCAGGCCGAGAAGCAGTACCAGCAGCAGAAAAAGGACCAGGAGGCGCAGGAGAAGAAGCAGGAGGAGCTGCAGCAGAAGCAGCAGGACCAGGCCGAGAAGCAGTACGAGGACCAGAAGCAGCAGCAGGACCAGGCCGAGAAGCAGTACCAGCAGCAGCTCTCGGGCGGCGGTGGCGGCAACGGCAGCTCGCAGCAGCAGTACGAGCAGCAGCTTCAGCACCAGCAGGACCAGTTCCAGCATCAGCTGGAGAACCTGGCGAACAACCAGATGGGCAGTCAGACGCACGTCAACCCCGACGGGTCGGTCACCACCGACTTCAGCGACGGCAGCTCGACGACCTTCGACCCGCACACGGGTCAGGAGACGCTGACCCTCCCCGACGGAAGCGTCAGCGCCCACCACATCGACTCCGGGCACTCGTTCACGAACCCCGACGGCAGCACCACGACGGTCAACGGCGACGGCACCCTCACGACGCACTTCCCGGACGGCAGCACGACCACGGTCAACCCGCAGACGGGTATGGCGACCACGCACGAGCCGGACGGGCAGACGATCACCACGAACCTCGGCGGGGGCGCCACCCTGCCGCACATCCCGTACACGGGCAACGGCGCCGGCTCGCTCTATGAGCCCGAGCTGCACGACCTGCCGTACGAGGGATCGCTGGGCTCGGCCTCGCTGCCCGGCGGCGCGCAGATACCCGGAAGCGTGGCCAGCCCCGCCGGGAACTACCTCCCGCCGGGCACCTACATGGACGGCACCACGACCGGCGGAATGCCGCCGGCGGGCACCCCGACGACCGGCGGTATGCCCATGGGCGGCGGCGGTATGCCGATGGGCGGCATGGGCGGCGGCATGGGCGGTGAGAAGGGCGGCGGCGGCGAGCGCGTCCGTCAGGTCTATGACGACGACGAGATCGTCACCACGGACGGCGGGTCGCTCGGCCGCCGGAGCCGCCGCGCCGCGGAGTACGAGAGAGAGACCGCGGCGGGCCGGCGTACGCCCACCGCCGCCGGCTACGACCCGTACGGGGGAGCCGAGCGTGAGCAGACGGAGAGCGGCGAACGCGAACGCGAGGCGTGGGCGCCTGAGGAGGAGGACGTCTGGGGTACCGACGAGGGCGGTTCGCCGGCCGTCATCGGATGACGGACCCGGCGGTCACGCGGTACGAGGGAGAGGGCAGCGGAGATGGATCTGAACGAAGAGATGGACGCGCGTGTCGCCGAGGCGCGGGCGCGTCTCGAGTCGACCAAGGCCGCGGTGGCCCGGGCGCGAGCCGAGCTCGGTGAGGCGTCCACGACCGTACGGTCCAAGGACCGTTCCGTCGAGGTGACCGTCGGTCCGCAGGGCGAGCTGAAGCGGGTGAAGTTCCTCGACGAGAAGTTCCGGACGATGGAGCCGGCGCAGCTCTCGGCCGCCATCGTCGAGGCCGCGGGGAAGGGGCGGGCGGTGATGGCCCGGCGGGTCAAGGACACCTTCTCGGCGATCAGCTCGGCCGGCCGGGGCGGCGAGGACGTGCCCGGCTACACCCCCGACTGGGAGCAGATCTTCGGGTCGGCGCTGAAGGCCGGCGGACGGGGCGGCCGGGCGGCCGCGCCACGTGAGACCAATCGCGGCCGGCCGGCCGCGAAACTGCACGACGAGATCGTGGAGGACGGTAACGATGTCTGAGAAGTTCCGCGCCGACCCGGCCCGCGCCAACGCGGCCGTGGCCAAGATCGACGATCTGAGCAAGCTGATCATCGGTTTCGGTGATCAATTCCTCGACAGCTTCGACAACGCCTCGGAGATCCTCGGCCACGACGAGTTCGGCCGTGCCGCCGGACGCCAGCTCTTCAACCAGACGACGCAGATCCACGAAGGGGTCCTGGCGTTCGGCCAGGTCACCGACGCGGTTCCGCTCATGCTCAGGTCGCAGCAGGCGAAGGTCGGCAAGGCGCAGACGGACGCCATCGGCGCCATCAGTGAGTTCGGGGTGTACCAGGGTGAGGGGCTGCCGGGGAAGGGCGGCGTGCACGGCAAGTAGACGGGGGTGATCGATCGTGGGTGACGCGCCGGAAGGGCTGACGTTCAACGAGGACGAACGGAAGCTCTTCCTGGTCCTGATGGGGACCGAGCCTCCTGAGGCCGTTCCCCAGAAGGTCTATGCGCTGAAAGAGCCCTTCGACACGCTCGATCAGAATCTGAGCACCCTCCCGATGCACTACGACGACACCGTCTCCAGCATCGACGGGGCGCTGCCGGATGAGGTCATCCAGCAGTTCAAGGAGACGTTCGGCTCGCTGCTCGGCGCCGACGGCGGCGTCAACCACATCGACCAGGTCAGGCAAGCCGCCCAGCTCATGAGCGAGCAGGTCGGCGGCTGGTCCCGGAACCTCCTTGAGGCCCAGGTCCAGATCATCTCGATGCTCATCGCGCTGATGGTGCAGCTCGCGATCATGGCGGCGCTGGCGGCCTTCACCGGCGGCTCCTCGCTCGGCGAGGAGGAGATCGCCAAGGAGACCACGCGTCTCGGTCTCACGATGCTCATGCGGGGACTGCTCCAGCTCGTCGAGTGGGTCATGCCGACGGCGATCCAGGCGGCCATCGGCGCGCTGCTGATGATGGCGGCGAGCCTGATCGCGAGCGCGATCGACGGTGACCCGGAGGGTCCGCACATCAACTGGAAGTGGGTCGGAGAGGGCGCGCTCGGCGGCGCGCTCGCCGACCTCGGGATCCGGGGGATCGGGGGCGTCTTCGACAGGACGATCCTCAATCCCATCAAGAAGCTGGACAACACGTTCCTCACCGGGGCGGCGCTCGTCGGCGGCGACTTCATCAAGATGGGCGGCGGCGGCGCGATCGCCGGCACCTTCACCCAGGGGCTCATCGACAACCACTGGCAGGTCCTGCCGATGATGTTCGTCGGCGGCGGTGTCGGCGGCGTCGTCTTCGGCGCGGCCGTACGGGGCGCCGCTCTGGGCGGCATCAAGTACCGCATGACGAAGCTGGACATCAACCCCGACCTCATCCGGCCGCTGGAGAAGACCGAGCTGCTGGCGGACCCGCCGGGCCGGGGGCCGGGCGATGGCCCGCCCGGTTCCAACGGCGCGAGGAACATCGACACGTTCACCCCGCGGGAGACGATCGCCCCGCCGCCGCCGGGGCACCCGCCGCCCGGGCTCAACCGGCCACGGGGCGGCGGCCCCGTACGGACCGGGCCGGGCCTCACGGACCCGTCGCGCGAGACGTTCGACAACGAGTCGTTTCCCAACCCGGATCTGGAGAACCCCGCCGCCCAGTTCCGCGAGAACGTCCCGCCGCCCAGCCCCTCGTTCACCGAGGTCCCGCCGCTGCTGGACGAGCACGGCATGCCGATCGAGCCGCCGCCGCTCGCGCTGAACACGCCGCCGCCCCTCAGCCCGCTCTCCACGGTCCGCGAGAACATCTCGCCGGCCGACCCCTCGTTCACCGAGGCTCCGCCGCTGCTGGACGAGCACGGCATGCCGATCGTGGAGCCTCCGCCGATCGGTTCGTCCACGCCTCCCGGGCCGCTGAACCGGCCGATCGAGTCCGCACCGCCCCCGCCCCCCAGCCGCGAGGCTCCGTTCCAGGAGCGGCCGACGACGCCGGCGCAGCCCGTACGGACCGAGTCGGGAACGAACGGGAACCCGCCGCCGGAGGCCGAGCACGAGGGGCCCCCGGCCCCGCACGACACGACGTCGCAGGACCCGCCGCCCGACACCACCTCGCACGACACGACGCACGACCCGGCCTCGCACGACGTCCCGCCGATCGAACACGACCCGATTCCGCCCGTGGACCTGGTGTCCGGACATGAGGACGCGGCGCCGAACTTCGTCTTCGACTCCGCCGACCACGTCACCCAGCAGCAGCTGCGGAACGGCCAGGACGCGCAGGCGAGGCGTTTCACCGAGCGGCTGCAGACCGAGGACCGCCGGTACTGGCAGCAGCAGGAGGCCGACCAGCACCTCGACGCCGCGGTCGCCGCGCACCTGTCCTCCAACACGCACGGCGTTCCCTCCGAGGGGCCGCGGCTCGACCCGTCGGCGCGCGTGCGCGAGACGGACCTGCCCGAACACCTCCGCGGCCCGGTCGTCTCGGCATACCACTCCGCCGTCAGCGAGCACGAGGCGAGCCTGGGCACTCCGGGCGGCCGGAGCAACGCGCCCGAGGGGCAGCAGCAGCCCCTGGCCCAGCGGCTGCGCACCAAGCTGGAGACGGTGTTCGCGGACTCGGGCTACACCGGGTCGCCGGACCGTACGGCCGAGGTCCTGCTGCGGCCCGACGAGCGCTTCGAGCCGGAGGCGCTGGCCCGCAGGGCCGGGGTCCCGGACCATCTCCTCGGCCCGGTCGCCGACGGCTACCGAGCGGTCCGCACCGAGACCGGCGGGAGGAACGACCCGGCCGCCACCACCCGGCTGGCCGAGGAGCTGGGGACACGGCTCTCGGCGCTCGACCACGACCTGGACGTCTCCGTACTGGCCGACCGGATGGTACGCGAGCAGGCGCGGCTCGACACCGACGGGTCGCGGCCCTGGACCGACGACGTGCGGGGGCGGTTCGACTCCCGCTGGCGGCCGCTGCACGACGAGCACCTGGCCGGCACGCTCTCCCGGCAGGAGTTCGGGCAACGCTTCCAGGAGCTGGTCGACGGGCTGCCCGACGAGCTGGAGCTGGAGGCCGCGGTCCGGCTGGCCCGTGAGAGCGCCGGGAACGCCTTCGACGCGAGCGACCTCGGCGAGCGCTCCGCCCCGCCCGCCGAGGCGCGGTCGCGCGCACGCTTCCTCGCCGAGGTCGAGTCGGACGTACGCGGGATCGCGGAGCGGCTCGGCATGGGAGGGAAGCGGGTCGACCCGGGCGTGTGGGACCGGTTCCACACCGAGGCCAACACCCGGATCAACGAGCTGACCCAGGGCCTGCGCACCCGCATGGAGCTCGAGCGCGAGGCGGACCTTACCTTCGGCCGTCTCCTGGACCAGGCGGGCCTGGACCACGCCTCCGCCGACGCCCGGACCCTGCGAGCGGAATACGACGCGGAGTTCGCGGCCCGTACGCGGACCCTGCCGGACGGCGACGAGGCACGTACGCTCAGCCACCGGGACTGGGAGAGCCGGCGCTCCGAGCTGACCGACGGACTGCGCGACCTGGACGACCGCTGGGCGGGCCGGCTGCGCGCCAAGACCGCCGAGAACGCCCTCCTCGCCCGCGCGGGCGAGGAGATGGGGAGCCACGAGAGCGCCTGGCGGGAGCGGACCGGGCGGGCGGAGATCGGCGACCGCGACACGGTGCTGACGGAGCTGCACGACGATCTGCGCGCGGAGGGCACCAGGCTCCTCGGCGACCGCGACGCACGGGAGCTGACCGCCGACGAGTGGGGCGACCACGTCAGCGAGCTGACCGCCGCGTACGAGCGCCTGGCCGAGGAGATGCCCGCGCGGTTCGACGAGCACGTCAGCCGGACCGAGATGCTGCGCCGGGTGGACCGGGCGCTGACCGGCCTGGACCATCCGGACGGGCACGTCGAACGTGTCGGTACGGACTTCCGTGCCGCGATGACCGAGGCGCACAAGGCGGTGGTCGGCCGCCCGGAGACCGGCGTCTGGTCCCGTGCGGAGCTGGCCCGGCGGGAGGCCGCCTTCGACCGGGAGTACTTCCAGCCGTACCGGGCCTCCCTGAACGACCGGCTGGCGTTCGAGGCCGCCCTCGACCACGTGCTCGGCGAGAGCGCGGAGCGGTTCCACGACCTGACCAGTGAGGTGAGTGAGCTCACCGGCCGCGCACGCCGGCGGTACGCCATGACGGACCAGACGTTCGAGGAGACCTCGAAGGACTTCCGGGCGGAGTCGGCGGAGATCTTCCACCAGGCCCACGGAGTGGCGCGCGACCTTCCCATCATGCTGGAGCAGGAGCGGACCCAGGGCGACGTCTTCGGCACCACGCTGCGGGAGACCTGGACGAACTTCCGCGCCCAGGTCGACGCGACGCGGGTGGCGGGACTGCGCGCGCGGGCCGAGACGGACTACGACACCGGTCATCCGTCCCTGACCTCCCTCCGCGCGCGGCAGGAGTACGAGGAGGGGCTCAAGGCGCTCCGGCAGGGCCTGGCCGACGGCTGGGACCGGGCGATGACCCCGGATGAGCAGACGGCGCTGCTCGGTACCGCGCGCTCCGACCTCGCCGCGCTGCGTGCGCGGGTGTCGGCGCGGGACGCGGTGTACCAGCGGTCGGGCGAGGACCCCGAATGGACCCTGGACTTCGGGAAGCTGGACGTCACCCGCGCCCCGGCCGAGGAGCACGGGCGTCTGCCGGAGACGGAGGAGAGCTCGCGTCCCTCGACCGTCTCCGAGGGGCCGCCGCGCGACTCCGAGGACCGCCGGGCGTACGTCGAGGACGTCCCGGACGAGGGAGAGCCGGTCGAGACGCCGCTCCTCGAAACCGTGCACGTGTCCGTGCCCGAGATCGAGACGGTGACCGAGCCTCCTCCCGCGCCCCGCTCGACCCGGATGGTCGAGGCGGAGAGCCGCATGCGGGAGGAGCTCGACGGGCTGCGCGCCGAGATCGCCCAGCGCGACGAGGCGTACGTCGCGTTCGAACGGCAGGTGGCCGACCACCCGCGTGACGCCGCCCGCCTTCCCGCCTCCGGCGTCGGGGCGCTGCGCCGGCGGTTCGCCGAGCGGTGGGCCGCCGAACCCGGCCGCCGGACCGCCCTGGGCGAGGAGCTCACCCGGTGGCTGGATGAGGCCCACACGGTCGCCGACGCGCACGAGGTGTTCGACCGTGAGGTGATCCGCACCCGGCGGACGCTGTTCGGGGAGCGGGACGCCGGCTTCCGCGACGACCCCCGCGTGGTGGCGCTGCGGGAACGCTTCGTCCGTGAGCTGAGCGGTTCCGCGCGGGGCGACGCCGAACGGGCCCGCCTGGTCGAGGAGCTGCGCGGGGAGTACGTACAGGCCCGTACGGAGTGGCGGCAGCGGGCCGCCGCGAACCGCGAGTTCGAGGCGGCGCTCGCCGTCGAAGGGCCCGAGGGCCGCCTCGACCTGGGCCGGGGCACGCACGAGTGGGACAACGCGACGCGCCGCTGGCACGAGGAGGAGCTGACCCGGCTCCGCACGCGCTACGCCGACGAGCGCGCCGCGCTCACGGACACGGGGCCGGAGGCGGCCCAGCTGACCGAGAGCGTCCGGCACGAGGCCCTGCGGCTGAACGCCCAGGTCAGGCCGATCGCCGAACTGGGCCGCAGGCTGGAGCAGGCCGCGGAGAGCCACGCCCCGGACCGGGAATGGGCGGAGGAGACGCAATCCTGGTACCGGGACGAGCAGACCACGCTCACCCGGCAGACGATGGAACTGGCGCGTGCCCGGCCGTTCGACACGCAGCTGAGGTCCCGCCTGGAAGCGGACTACGAACGCCGGCTCACCGCCCTGGAGGAGGTCGCCCACAACCGGGACCTCGCCCGGCAGGAGTTCGCCCGCGTCTCGGCCGGCCAGGTGACCGGTCAGGCGCGGCTCAGGTCCCGTGAGACGGTCGAGTGGGCGAACGGGCGGATCGAGGAGATCCGCCAGAAGTACGTCGACGAACAGCTCACCGACACCGCCATCCGGGAGGCCGAGAGCAGCGGCCGGGAGTTCGTCCCCGCGCCGGAGGGGACCGCGCCCGGCGACTGGCGCGTCCACGCGCTGTGGGCGGCGGAGACGCGGCAGCACGGCAGGTACAAGGAACTGTTCGCCCAGCGCGACGCCGAACTCGCGGAATTCGCCGAGTTCGAGGTGACCCCGGAGGAGCGGGCGGCCTTCGAGGAGACCGTCGAGTCCTGGGCGCAGGAGCACCCCGAGGCGCGGAACGATCCCTCCTTCAACGAGATCAAGGAGCGGATGGGCCAGGAGTTCGAGCGCCGGCTCCTGGCCGGCGACCGGGACCGGCAGGAACTCATCGACGAGCTCCCCGCCGAGCTGGACCTGGAGGCCGCCCGGCAGGTCGCGATCTTCCGCGGTCATCGCGCATTCGAGCAGTGGCGGGTCGACGCCTGGCACCGCCGGGCCGACTTCCAGGAGGAGGGTTCCGGACAGGGGCTGACCCGGCCCGTCCCGGACGATGCGTACGAGGCCGAGCGCACGGAGTTCACCCGGCGCTGGGACGACGCCGTACGAGACATCTTCACGCGGTCCTCCGACATCCACGAGAACATCGCGGCGACCCGTCGTACGGCCGAGACCCGGTTGACCGAGCTGCTCGACGACATGCGGGTGGACGTCGACCGCCGGGCGCGCCTGCTCCCCGAACAGGAGCGTTTCGCCGAGATCCTCAAGGACACGGCGACCTCGTACAAGAGCCACCTCTCCGAGGAGGACGGCGCTCTCCTGGAGGGTTTCACCGCACGCGAGGGCAACCCGTCCGAGGCGGGGCTCCGGCAGGTGCTGACCGACAACCTGAAGGAGCTGGAGACCGCATTCGACGAGCACTTCCCGCGCGGTGAGGAGGTCACCCCGGAGCACGAGGCGCGGTGGGAGGAGACGTTCGCGAAGAAGGTCGGCGCGCTGCCGTCCCGTCTCGCGGAGCAGACCGCGCGTGAGGGCGCGCTGAGCCGCGTCGTGGAGGACTTCGAGACGAGGTACACCTCGTGGGAGGCCGACCCGCGGCTGAGCGAGGGGTTCCGCGAGCGGTTCGGCCTGCAGTACAGCACCGCGCTGGCCCAGGGGACGCGCTCGTCGATGCAGACCGCCATCGGGCGCTCGGTCAACGACCGGTTCGGCGAACTGTTCACCGGCGAGCAGGAACGCCCCCTGGCCGAGCGGCTCGAAGAGTGGCGCACCTGGTACGACGAGACCGTCGGTACGGACCGGATGCACGTGTGGTTCGGCGTGGAGGCGGGGCGCCAGAGCGTGAGCGCCAGGACCGAGCAGATCTTCCGCGACGAGACCGCGCGCCGGTCTCCGGACCGGATGCCGTCCGGGGACGGCCTCGCGCGGGCGCAGTCGGGCCTCGTGGAGCGCGCGCTCGGCGCCTACGACGAGGTCTTCGGCTCCGCCGCGCGCAGGCCGGAGGACCTGGGCGGCCGAGTGGAGGTGTGGGACGAGCGGATGGAGCGGCTCACCGCCGAACTGCCCGCCCACCTCGACTTCGAGGCGACGGCCTCCGGCGCGCTCAAGGGGATGGGCCGCTCGTTCGACGGGCTGAGCCAGGGACACCGTTCGGACGACGAGGGGTGGCTGGACCGCACCGCCGAGACGTACCGCGACGAGGCGTTCGACGACGTCCGCGTCCTGCTGGCCCCGCGAGACCTGTCCGCGACCTGGTCGGAGCACGAGGCGAGCACCGACGACGCGTTCTCGGCCGGCCGCGCGGAGGCCGCCGGGGAACGGACGCTCACCGAGCCGGAGCCGGAGCCGGAGCCGGAGCCGGTCACCGAGGTTCAGCCGGTCACCGAGGTGGCAGTCGAGACGGCACCCGCCACCGAGCGGCCGGTGATCGGTGAGGACGACTTCCCCGAAGACGTGACGTCCAGCCCGGAGACGATGATCCTGGACGCGCCCCTCCCGGCGGGGCACACCGAGATCGTGGACAGGGCCTTCGAGCCGAACGCCGACACGGCGAGACGGCTGGCGGCGATGTCCCGGGACGAGCGGGCGTCCGAACTGACCGCCCTGGAGCCGTCGCAGCGCGGCCGGCTTGCCACGAGCCGTGACTTCGTCCGGGCGCTCCATCAGGAGTTGCCGTCCGCGGAAGAGTTCGCGGAGACGGCGGCGCGGTTGCTGACCGAGATACCTCCGGAGACGGAGCGCCCGGTCACGGCCCGGCAGGTCCTGCAGGACGTCCTGACGGTGATGCTGAACGCGCGGGACGTGGCCGCGCGGCTTCTGCTCCTCGGCGTGCGGGTCGTGGTGGTCCCGAAGGATCTTCCGGTGACGGCCCTGCCGCAGTTCCAGGCGCTCGCCGCGAAGGCGGCCGAGGCGGGCGCGCGTCCCTGGGACCGGGCGCGCAGCTTCATTCTGGACAGAACCCTGTTCATCTCCGAGGAGAACCTCCTCGGGGAGGTCGGCGTCCATGGACTGACTCATCCGGATGGGTACTCCGAGGTCACGCATCACATCGCACGCGCGATCCACCAGTTCGGCCTGAGCGCCACCGAAAAGCAGCAGTTGGCTCAGGCGTGGAGCCAGAGGAAGACGGCCCAGGAGGACGGGCACGCGGTGGCGTGGCCCGACGGGGAGCTGACCAACCCGGAACGTCCCGGCCTCACGAACTACTCCTCACGGTCCGAGCCGTCGTGGTTCTCTCAGGCGTCCAACGTCTACCTGCGGGCGAACGCGGGCGCGGACGTCCACACCGGCCTCCCCCGGAACAACGATCCCGCGTGGGTCCAGCAGAACGAGCCGGTGCTCCACCGTGTCTTCCAGCGGATCTACGGTGCGCAACCGCGGTTCTCCGATCCCGTCAACCCGCTGGCGGCCACCCTGCACGACGACATCGTCACTGACGGTTTCCGGATGCTGTGGATGCGGGCCGAACTCACCGCGGTGGTCACGGAGCGGGCGAGTGCGCTGGTGGCACGCCTCGTGGCGATGTCACCGGAAGAGCGCGCGTCCGCGATCCAGCTCATGCCGGAGACCGCGCGCGAGGCGTACTCGACGAACCCCGCCTTCGTGCGCGGGCTCCGCGAGAATCTGCCGACGAGCGAGTTCACGGCCGCGGCGGCCAGATTCGTGGCCCACGTGCCAGGTGAGGTGGGGCGGCCGGCGGCGGCGCGTGAGCGGTTGCTGGCGATCCTGCGGCGCACGATGGTGAACCCGGTCCTGGCCGAGCGGCTCCTGCTGGCCGGTGCGCGGATGTGGGTGATCCCGAAGGACCAGCCGCTGACCTCCCTGCGACCGTGGCGTCACCTCGCCGGGAAGGACGACTGGGACCACATCCGCGGCACCACCGACCGCAGGACGGCCGCGGCGGCGGTCGGTGAGGAGGTGCTGCTCGGAGAGGCCGCCTCGGTCGGCAGCAACTACCCCGACGGCCACGGATCGGCCCTGCACGAGTTCGGGCATCTCGTCCACTTCTTCGTGGTGCCCCGTGCGCAGGCGGACCGGATCGACAAGTGGTTCAACGAGAAGCTGGCGAAGGCGCAGGCCGGGGAGACCGTCGCGTGGCCCAACGGGCCCTACCGGAACCCGAACCATCCCGATCCGGATAAGCGGAACCTGGTCAACTACTCGGCGACGAACTCCGCCGAATTCTTCGCGGAGACCGTCAACGCCTATTTCAACACCAACACGGGCATCGACTTCGACACGCTGCTGCCGCGGAACAACGGGCCCCGATATGTGGAGCTGAACGAGAAGCCGTTCCTGTTCAAGATGATGCGGCAGCTGTTCGGCAAGGACCCCTCCATCGAAGAGGTGAACCCGGTCGGGGCGGTCCGGGCGGAGAACGAGATCCACCGGCGGTTCCGGCAGCTGTGGAGCGAGCCGGACGAGTACGAGGCGAGCCCGCCCCTGGGCAGAAGCCTGCTCGACGCGCCCATCCCGACCGGCGGGGCCCACGGGACCGCCGTCACCGGCCCCGTGGCGACTCTCACCGGTTTCGCCGGGGGAGGCCACGTTCCCCGGACGGAGATGGCGGCGCGTCTGGCGGCGATGACGCCGGATGAGCGGGCGCTGGAGCTGCCGCGCATCCCGTTCTCCGAACGCAACGCCATGGCGCGGGATCCGGCCTTCGTCGCCCGACTGCGAACGGAATTCAACGCGGCGGAGTTCGCATCGGTCGCGGCCCATCTGATGGTCGATGTCCCGGACCATCTCGAGCAGTCGGTGCTGGCGCGTCACACGACCGTCAAGACCGTGGAACGGATGCTCGCCAACCCGGTCGTGGCGGAGCGGCTGCTGCTGCGCGGCGCGTACGTCCACATCGTCGCGCGTGACCAGACGCTCGCCTCTGTGACCCTCATCCGTAGCTTCCCCGGAGATTGGAAGGCACCCCTGCTGCGGGGGAGGACGGACCTGACCAACGCGGTCTCGGTCGTCGGAGAGGAGAACATCGTCGGCGAGGAGCCGCAGGTGCCCGGCGTCGGCGCCCACGCGGACGGCTACTCGACTCTCACCCACGAGTTCGGACATCTGATCTGGGGGCACGGGCTGACCGCGGCCGAGCGGCAGAGAGTCATCCACTGGTTCGAGGCGAAGAAACCGCAAGGAAATGCCATGCGGTGGCCGGACGGTGAGTACACGAACCCGCACCACGCCGACCCTGCCAAGCGCGGGCAGCCGAACTATTCCGCGACGAAGGCCGAAGAGTTCTTCGCCCAGGCGGTGAACGTCTATCTGGGGACGAACAAGGGTCACGACGGCACGACGCATCTGCGGCGCAACAACGGCGCTCGTTATCTGTGGGAGCACGAACGCCCGGTGTTCTTCCTCTTGAAGGACGTCTTCAAGTCGGACTTCACTGCGATCGAGGGTGCGAATCCCACCACGGCGAATTCCTTCTACGGCCCGTTCCGTGAGTTCTGGGAGGGAGTGGACGAGCGGCCGGCGCCGGCGGTCGCCACGTCGCTGCGTCACGACGACCTGTGGGACGAGGTACGGCTGGAGCTGGCGAAGGCGCCTCCTGACCAGCGTCTCACCAGTGAGGAGACGGCGAAGCTGCGGGCGGAGCTGGCGGATCGGTACCAGGGGCTGGCTCCGTCGTTCCGGCGCACGCTCGGGCAGGCCGGTGCGGAGATCGCCCGGACCTATCTCAACGGCGAGCCGGTGCGGACGCGCGGTGGAGGCTCGGGCAAGGAGAAGGAGTACTGGGCCACCCTCTCGCCGCCCGCGAGCTGGACGGCGACCAAACCGCTGCGGAACGTCGTGCTGGCGGAGGGTCCGGACGGCGCGGCGCTGACCGTGGAGACCAAGAAGGTCTTCCAGATACCGGACGGGCGCTCCTTCGTCTCCGAGGACGACGCCAAGGCGGCCCTCACGAACACGCCCGCGGGCGGGGCGAAGCCGGCCGTGCGGATCATCATGGTCCCGGAAGTGATCTTCGGAGTGCTGCGGGACCTCCCGCAGGAGACCGAGTACGCCGACCCGGAAGTGGCCTTCGAGTCCGAGGCGAGACTCGAGAGTGCGATCGACCGGGTATCCGGCGGATCCACCGGATCCGCCGGGCCGTCCGACCGCGCGCTCGAACACACCCTCCCAGAGGACTGGAAGATCACCGAGGAGGGGAAGGGCTGGCTGATCGGGCCGCGGCCGATCGGGGCTCCGGCGGGCTCGCACGACCATCTCAACATCGGCGTGCCGCCCGCGGTGGGCCACTCGTTCCTCAGCGATCTCGTCGAGCAGAGCTGGCGGGACGAGAGTGTCGGTTCCCTCGCCAACCTCCACCTGACCGACGCACTGGACTTCGGCGACTACATCACCGCGCGCTTCCTGTCGTGGGACCACCTGGGCTACATGGCCGAGAACCCCAGGGACCTGTACCCGTGGCTGGACATCAACGACGTCGCGGTGCAGGAACTCCGGTTCCAGGCGGCCAAGCTCTACCTTCACACCGCCGCGCGGCTCACCGGCTTCATCCGGACCGGCAACGAGAAGTCCAACGCCAACGCCCTGATCCGCCGCGACCCCGGCCTCGGCTTCCGTGACCTGCCGGAGCGTGCCCGCACCTTCCTGAGCGCCGACCGGGAGGCGTTCCTGGACGCGTTCGAGATGTCGTACCTGACCCGGGTCCCGGATTACTACGAGCACTTCGCCCAGCAGCAGGGAGCAGAGGTCCCGAACGGCGATCTGCTGAGTCTCGTCGCGAACCACAAACCGGTCAGCGTCAAGGATTACCTGGTCGCCGGGATCACCGGCGACCTCAGCGTCCGTCTGGACGCGTTCCTCGACCTCACCACGGTGAACCGGCTCGACACCAGCGGCGGCACGCTGGGCAAGGTCGTGGTCGAGGCGCGTGCCGTCGGGAAGTCGCAGGTCAACGCGGTCACGTCGCGAGAACTGCACAAGAACGTCACGAGCCTGGCGCTGAAGCTCTATCCGCGGGCCGAGCGGCTGTACCGCCCCACCCCCGAGGACATCGAGCAGTTCGAGGAGGCGATCGCGGCGCTACGGGCGCAGGCCCCGGCGCCGGGCGAACCCCTCCCCGCGGCGGCGCCCGCACCCCTCGAGCTTCTCTACCGCGAGACGTCGCCCGAGGCGCGCGCCCGTTACGACGAGGCCGTCGCGACGCTGCTCGCGAGCTATGAGGACACCCACGCCGCCGCCCAGGACGCGGTCGGCAGGCTCGGCGCCGACGGCTCGGGGCGGAACCTGGCCGAGACGATGCGGCTGTTCGAGGAGACGGCGGCCCAGCGGTACGGCACGAGGATCGACCGGATCGGGCCCCACGACCCCGGACCGCGCAGGGCCTGGTGGCGGCAGCGCATGGAGGCGAGCGGCTATCGCCTGGCGGAGGCTCCCCTCGGCCACGTCGAGAAGATGTTCGCCGTCCACGCCGACCTGAACCCCGCCTCTGACGGTAAGGACTTCCTCGCGGCGATGATCGCCTGGCGGGTGCCCATGGGCGAGCCGGTGTACGACATCGTGCTCGCCTGGCACCGGGCCGGCTACGGCGGCGAGCCCGTACGCCACGCGCTGGCGACCGAGGCGTCGGAGCTGGCCGGCTGGCTCGACAACGGTTTCGACCTCGTCGAGAACGCCGCGAACCCGGAGAACGCGGCCGAGCTGACGCCGCCCCACCTTCTCGCCTACGACCGGCTGACCGGGACCCTCCCCGCCGAGCTCGGGGCCGCCGCCGAAGAGACGGGGCTCACCTCCCGGGGCGCCGCCGCTCTGCTGGCCCTGCCCCACCTGCCGCCCGAGGGCACGGACCCCGTGGCCGACCTGCACTGGACGATGGCCCGCCGGGCGGTCGTACGGCTTCCGCAGGAGCAGCGGACGGTGTGGGCCGCCTGGTGGCACACGGGTACGGCCGATCCGGCGGCCGGCGAGAAGCTCCCGGCTCCCGGCATCTGGCGCGTCTGGGGATCGGCCGAGGAGGCCCTGGCGCAGGTCCAACGCGGCCCGGGGCCCGGCCGGGTGGTCCTGACGAGCGTCAGCGAGATCGTCCACGCCACGGGAACGTTCGGGCGGGCGTCCGGTCAGGGCGAGCTGTACTACGCCCTGGACACCGAGGAGCACCAGGTCGCCGATGTCCGCGTCGTCACCGACCCGTCCACCGGCGAGCCGCGCGTCGAGTTGACGCTCGAGACCCCCGCCGTACACGCCGGGACCGTCGACACGGAGACCGGAGTCTTCGCTCACCACCACGAGCCGGCCCACGAGGAACTCCGGGACCCGGACGAGGTGCGGACCCGCGACATCGTCCGCGCCGGCAACCTCGTCTTCGGCCGTGCCGACCTCAGCGACCGGGAATGGGCCCAGTGGGAACCGCTGCTCACCCACCTGCCGCAGACGTTCGTGGCCTGGCGCCTCGGCCCCCAGGGCGAGCTGCTCACGGCCACCGGAGCCCTGCCGCTGGCGAACCCGAGCCGGACGTTCGTCTACGCCGGTGACCTGGCACGGCTCGGCACGCCGGAGGGCTTCGCGGCGGACGTCATGCCGCGGCTGGGCGAACTGGGCGCCACCGACCTGCTGATCCTCTCCCCGGACGGGCACTCCGAGGCGACGGTGCTCGGGCTGCGGTTGCTCGCCGACCTGCACGACGTCCGGATCCACACCGCCCCGCTGATGCCGCCGGGGCACGGCGGCGAGCCGGCGGCGTTCCCGCTTCCGCTGGACGCCCAGGGGCGGCCGACGTCCTGGGTGACGTACCTGCCGGGCGGCGGAGTCCTCCGGCCGGCCGACCAGGTGGCCGAGTGGCGGCCCGACGATACCGAGGTGAGGGAGAGCGAGCTCCGCCGCGCGGGCGAGGAGCAGTACGGGAGCCTCCACCTCACCGCCGGCGACCGGGCCCGGTGGGAGCCGCTCTTCGAGCAGGCGTCCGCCGAGGTCGTGTCCTGGAGGCTGGACGAGGACGGAGACCTCCTCACGTCGCGCTTCACGCCGCCGCTGGCGAACCCGGCGCGGACGTTCCTGTACGGCGGATACACCGACGCGACCGGTGCACCGCTGGCCTACGCCGCCCGGCGCGCGGCGGCGCTGGCGGAGCAGGGATTCAGCGACCTGCTGCTGCTGGCCGGCGTCGCGTACCCGGAGTCGGCGTCGCGCGCGCTGTCGGCCCTGGCCCAGGAGTCGGGCCTGCGGATCCACACCGCCCCGCTGGCGCTGGCACCCGGGCACGGCGGCGGCGGCCCGGTCTTCCACCTGCCGTTCGACGCGGGCGACCGGCCGTCGTCCTGGGTGACGTACCTGCCGGACGGCACGGTCCTGCGGCCCGCAGACGCGGCCGGCGCCCCGGCGATCGCGGAGCCGGACTCCTATCCGCTGCCGGCGTACGTCGACGTGCCCGGCCGCACGGAGCCCCGTCCGAGCGTCGAGACGGTGAAGCTCGACGCGGACCACCGGCAGATGCTGTGGACCGAGGTGCGCGGAGAGCTGGAGCGGAACAGCTGGACCCCCGGCCGGCCGAACTGGACTCCCGAGAAGCACGCGGATCTCTCGCTGCTGCGGGCCAGGCTGTCGGAGAAGTTCTGGGAGCTGTCTCCCGGAGTGCGGAGGCACGCGCGGTCGGCCGGCGTGGCGCTGGCGCGGAACTTGATGGGGCTCCACGGGGCGCTCGGGGCAGGGTCGGGCAAGGAGAAGGAGTACTACCTGGCCATCCGGCACCCGACGATCACGTGGGTCAACAACCGGCATGGCCTGCTGCTGGCGACGGGACCGGAGAACGCCAAGCTGGTCCTCGAGACCGAGAAGGTCTACTCGGGGCCGAAGTCGGACTACTACGTGGACAAGGACGAGGCGCTCAGGGCGGGTGGCACCGGGACCCTCAAGATGGTGGCGATCCTCGAAGGAATCTTCGGGCTGCTCCGGGACCATCCCGAAGAGAGCAGTTACATCGACCCGGCCCGCTCGTTCGCCGTTGAGCAGGAACTCGAGTCGGCGCTGTACGAGATCCGCGCCGAGCCGGGCAGAAGCGCCGACATTCCCCTGGAGTTCGTCCTTCCGAAGGGCTGGTCGGTCACCAAGGAGGGGAAGGGCTGGCTGGTCGACCAGTGGCTGGTCGGGCCTCCGAGGTGGGGAGCGCGCGAACACCTCAACGTCGGAATGCCGCCGGAGGTCGGGCATCCGATCCTGAGGCACGTCCTGGAGAACACCTGGCGCGACCTGAGCCAGGGATGGCTCACCCGTGATCATCTGGCGGACGCGCTGGACTTCGCCGACGACATCGCGGCCCGCTTCATCGCCCAGGAGTACCTCGGGTACATTCCCGCGGACCTGCGGGTCGTGCACCGATTCCTCGACGTCCCCGACCTCGCGGTGCAGGAGTTGCGATTCCACGCCGCGCTGCTCTATGTCGTCGGCGCCATGCGGCTGAACGGACTCGCGCGCGAAGGATGGGACAAGGCCAACGCCGCGGTCCTGGACCGGCACTCGCCCTTCGTCATCCTGCGGGAACTTCAGGAACGAGCGAGGGCATTCCTTCCGGAGGACCAGGCGTCGTTCCTGAAGATCGCCGAGGCCACTTTCCGGAAACGAATGCCGGACTACGACGCGCTCTACCAAGAGCGTACGGGCGAACCGGTCCCTGAAAGCGGCCTGCTGACGCTCTCCCGTGAGGGGACCGACTACTCCGTCCAGCAGTACATGGTCGCCGGCCTGGTCGGTGACACCCAGGTCGTGAAGAACAAGTTCACGGGCATGACCGTGCTGAGGGATCTGGACAGAAAGGGCAAGACCCCCCAGGCGGTCGTGGAGGTGCGGGCCTACGGGGCACAAACGGTCACGGCGGAGACCTCGCGCGACAACCACAAGGCCCTCACCGACACGGTGCGTTCGTGGCGGCCCGTCGCGGAGCGCCTGCGCCATCCCACGGAGGCCGAGCTCGCCCAGATCAGCGCGGCGAAGGATGAGCTGAGGCGCCTCGCGCCGCCCCGCGGTGACGATGAGGTCCAGCTACCCGTCCCGGAGGTCGGCCACGGCTCGCGCTACGACGAGGAATGGCCCGCGCTGCGCGAGGCGTACGAGGAGGCCGTGGCCGTCCGGCTGGCCAGGGCACAGAGCCCGCTTCTCCTCGTGCGCGCTCTCACCCGTGATCTGAACCACCGGTTGTCGGCGGCGGTGGGCCGGGACACCGCGTCGCTGTTCGGAACGCCGGAGCGGCCGGTTCGCTCGACGGAGGAGCTGGAGCAGCTGCTCACCGGGGGCTCCGAATGGGGCCTGCACGAGACGATGACCGCCTTCGAGACGGCCCTCGACCGGCAGGCCGAGGCGGGGGCGAACATCGTCCCGCTCCGCGACTCCGGCGGGCGGAGCGACTGGTGGCACGGGCGGATGGATGGACTGCGCGGCTACCGGCTGGGCGAGGAGCCGCCCGACCGGATCGAGCGGCTGTTCGCCGCCTACCGGACCCTGGCCCCGAAGAGCGACAACAACCTGGGCGTCCTCGCCGCGATGCTCGCCACGCAGATACCCAAGGGATCCACGTTCTACGACGTGGTGCTCGCCTGGCGGCGGGCGGGCTTCGGCGACGAGCGGGTGCGCGAGGCGCTGAACAGCGAGGCCACGGAACTCTACGAGTGGGTCGACCGGACCCTGAGGCCCAAGGCCGGGGTGCGGAACGCGCGGATGCTCGACGCGCTGACACTCCCGCACCAACGTCCGGCGGACGCGGTCCACTCCCCTGAGAGGGAACTCGCCCGTACGACCATCACCGAGGGAGGACCGGGCCGGGCGTCCGGCGCTCCGCCGGGTGGCCTGCGTGGTGGATCGCGGGACACCGGGGTCGACCCGCTGACCGCGAGCTGGCCGATCGGCCGGGAGCTGACGGTCGGGGTCCGCCGTTTCGGCGACGTCACGACCGTGCCGGCCCATGAGGTGCCGGTGCCGGCGGCGGGCAAGTCGGTGGAGCGGTGGTTCACCTTCTCGCGTGCCCTGGAGTCCCACTCCGCGCCGGCCACCTACGAGGTCAGCGAGCTGGGCTCTGTCAGACTCCCCGACGGGCGGACGCTCTCGCCGGACGGCTGGCGGCGGTTCGGCGACGACTTCTTCCACGAGCCGAGCGGCGCCTTCCTGCGGGCCGACAGCGGCTGGATCGGCCAGGCCGACAACGCGGAGCAGCTGCGCGACCTGCCGCGCGAGCCGGCGGAGATCGCGCCGTACACCCTCGTCGCCGGGCCGTCGGGCCTGTACCTCGCGCCGGCCGGACTCGAACGCGGACCCGCGGTGCACATCCCGCTGGCCGAGAGCGCCGCTCCGCACGCCATGGAGCTGTCCACCGACCCGGCACCCCCCGAACGCGCCGTCGACGGCGGCGAGCAGGGCCGCGACGAGATCGTCGCGTACCACGAGGAGCTCCTGCGGCGGCTGTCGTTCGAGCCGGTGCGGGACGAGCCGGCCGACGCGCTCATGTCCTCCGTCCACTCCCTGGCCTCGGAGAGCGGCGCCTACGAACGTGCCGTGGGCCAGGTGCCGGCGGCGGACCCGGAGGTGGTCCGGGCCGCCCGGGAGGCCGCTCACCGGCTGTACACCACTCTCGCCCCGCGCCTGGGGGCGGAGGAGGCCGCGACCGGCTTCTCCACGTACCCGGCCGAGGAGCTGGAGCGGCTGCTCGGCGAGCGCTCGGAGTGGGGCCTGCACGAGGTCATGACGGCGTTCCACCAGGCGGTTCACCACTACCACGACACGCTGATCGAGATGGTGGAGGAGCCTCCTTCGGACCTTGACCAGACCGAGTGGATGTTCCGGGTCTACGGAGGACTCGGTCTCGGCCCCGAGAAGAGCCGGCTGTTCTTCCAGGCGGCGATGGCCTGGGCCGCGGCGGTGTCCCGGCCGCTGTCCGACATGGTGCGGGCCTGGCACACGGCCGGCCTCGGCGACCAGGGCTTCGCGGTGCCGGAGCACGTCCTGACCGGCGAGGCGAGGGACCTCCACACCTGGATCGACACCGAGTTCACCCCGCGCGACCGCACCCTGAACCCGCGCCTGCACGCCGAGCTGACCCCGCCCCACCTGCGCGGTGACGGCGAACCCACACCGCTCTCCCGGGCCGCCGAGGGCACCGACGAGTACTTCGCCGGTATCGCACGGATGATCAGCTGGGACGAGGAGGCGGCCCGCGGCCCGGCGACGGTCGCCCCGGGCGGTGTGGAGGAGACGGCGCCGGCGCTGCCCAGACCACGGGCCTGGCCGCAGCGGGCGGTGAGCGCACCACACGCCGACGGTGCTCCCGTGCTGCCGGTGACGCACAGGCACGTGTACGCACGTGGCTCCTGGCCCGCGACGCGTGCCGCGTACGAGCACGCCTTGGGACGGGTCGCGGCGACCGACCCCGCGGTGTCGCGGATGGCCCGCGAGGTCACGCGCCGGGTGTTCACCACGCTCGCCGGCCGGATGGGCGAGGAGGAGGCCGCGGCCGGTTTCTCGCCGTATCCGGCGGAGGAGCTGACGCGGCGGCTCGACGGCGAGGGGGAGTGGAGCCTTCACGAGGTCATGACCGCGCTCAACCGGGCGGTCGACCTGCACGCGGAGGCACTGCGCGACGCGTGGGACGTGCATCCCCCGGCCCGGGGCCCGCGTGAGGAAGAGTGGCTCGCCGAGATGCGCGACGTGCGCGGCTACCGCGTGCACTTCCTGCCGCCGGACCAGACCGAGTGGCTGTTCCAGGTCTACGGGAAGCTCGGGTCCGGGCCGGAGGAGGACCGGCTGTTCCTCCAGGCGGCGATCTCCTGGGGCACCGCGATGTCCCAGCCGGTGTTCGACACGCTGCGGGCCTGGCGCGGGGCGGCGCCGGACGACGGCACGGGCTTCGTGGTGCCCGAAGAGATCCTGGCCGGCGAGGCGACGGACCTGTACTCCTGGCTGGAGTCGGAGTTCACCCCGTGGGACCGTACGCGCGACCCGGAGCTCCTCGCCGCCCTGACCCCGCCCGACCTGGGAGAGCACGAGGAGGTGGCGCTCAGCCCGGTCGACGCCGGCAACGTCCCGCCGGTCGGGCCGTGGGCGCCGCCGGCCCTGACCCGGCGGCCCGTCACCGAGGTCGCGGCGCCGGAGCGGCAGCTCGCGCGGACCGATCCGGCCGAGGCCCCGGAGCCGGTCACCCGTCTCACGTCGTCCGATCGGGAGCTGACCTGGTCGCAGTTCAAGCTCGGACCCGAGGAGACCCGCCAGGCGTTCCCGTGGCTGAGCAAGATCAACCCGTTCGCCGAAGAGGGCGGGGACTTCCTGACGAACTGCCTGCTCGTCGCGATCGCCATGCACCTCACGCTGGAAGAGGCGCGGCTGAACCCGGATGAGGATCCGGAGCTGGCCGCCTACTTCCAGGCTCCGCCCGACGTCAAGTCGCCGTACGAGTACCTGGCCAATCTCGACAAGGGCGAACCGATCGACGTTCCCGGCGTCTGGGCGATCGAGGACGCGCTGATCGAGGCCGGACACGGCGCGCACGGAATGGTGCTGATCGGTCCGCACGACACGGACGTGGACCACATCATCGCCGCGGTCAACCGGAACGGCCGGGTGGTCTACCTCGACACCCAGAAGCGCGGTGAGGCCGAGGTGCCGCGCGAGTACCGCAGCCTGCAGTTCCTGCCGGTCAGCGGAGGCTTCCCGCGCGCGGCGATCGTGGCGCGTACGGAGCCGTGGCCGCACGGACGGTGGCTCGGAGCCGGGGGCACGGACCACGGGGCGGCCGAGGCGGAGAGCGCCCTGGTCCCGAGCCGGTCGGCGCCCGCGTACGGGACGGACATCATCGGGACCTGGCAGTACCGGGCCATGCTCGACGGCACGTCTCGTTCTTCGGCGCTGCGCGACCTCGATGCCGCGGTGGCGAGACTGGCGAACGACCGGACGAACGCCAAGGCGATGCGCGCCGTGCTCTACGCGATCGACGAGTGGCGGGCGCCCAAGGCCGGCGCCAGCAGCCGGGACGCGGACGTCGGGCGGCTCCAGTCCGCGGTCGAGGCGGATCTGGCCGACCTCCGGGACACCGCCGGATCGAACCGCCCGGGGCCGGACAGCCGGCCCTCCTCGGGCGCCGCTGTCCGCAGCCAGGATCCGGCCGCCCTCACCAAGCTGGAGGACCGGTTCTTCCCGCCCACGCTGGGGTTGGGCACCGCGCACCTGTCCGACACCGTCATCACCCCCCACGTCGACGGCGGCCCGTATTTCGGGGCGATCGCCAAGGTCCTCGACACGCTGCACGGCCCGGGCGACCGCCTGTACATCAACTCCTGGTACTTCAACCTCGCCACCCGGCTGCGTACGGGCCCCGGCGAGATGAACCTGGGCGAGCGGCTGGTGGCACTGGCCGAGGCCGGCGTCGACGTACGGGTGGTCGTCGCGATCCCCCGGCACTCCCTCGGCCTGTCCACGAGGCCGCTGACGCATCCGGACCTCCGGCACGCGCCGTACGCGACGATGATCGGCGGTTTCGCGAAGACCAACCTGCACTCGGTGGAGACGCTGCGCGGCGCCGGCAGCAACGGCCGGACCCCGCTCGCCGACCGCGTCCTCATCGACTGGGGCGGCGGGTTCGACTCACGGCACGAGAAGACGACGGTCGCCTACAGCGCGTCGACCGGTGAGCTGCACGCGTTCGTCGGGGGCATCGACTACGCGCCGAACCGGTTCACCGACGTCCGGCACGACGGAGCCCCGGAGCACAACTACACGCACGACGCGGGGGTGCAGCTGCAGGGCGGCGCCGCGGAGGAGGTGCTGCGGAACTTCTGGACGCGCTGGGACGAGACCGCGACACTGCCGAACCGGAACTACTGGTCGGGCGGCCAGAACAAGCCGTACAACCCCTCCATCATCGCCAAGCCCGGCGAACTCGTGCCGACGTCCGTGCCGAAGCCGGTGCGAACGTCGAGCGGGTCCTACGGCGACGCCGGAACACGAGTCTGGCGGAGCTACGGCCCGCAGCGGATCACTCCTCTGGGCGACTCCCTCCAGCTCGGCTGGCACACGCTGCCGGCCGGCGGGGTGAAGGAGGTCGTCACCGGCCTGACGAGGGCGATCGACACCGCCAAGAGGTACATCTACGTCGAAGACCAGACGCTCAACCCGTCTCACGTCGGGAACGTCTTCAACAAGCACGAGATCCTGTTCCCGGCGGTCTCCAGGGCACTGGCCAGGGGCGTCAAGGTGATCTTCGTGACGCAGGGCTTCCCCGGCCGGGGCGCCAAGTCGTCGGCGGACGCGACGCCCAAAGTGTCGGCGGAGATCGACACGTTCGTGCTGCAGGGGCTGAGCCCGGCACAGCGAAGGAACTTCGCCCTGTTCACCTTGCGGGACACCAAGGTGCACACGAAGGTCGTCCTGATCGACGACGAGTTCGCCTCCATCGGGTCGGCCAACTTCTGGGACCGCTCGATGGTCGGGGACGAGTCCGAGGTGACGGTGGCCATGGTCCACCCGGGCGGCTCACGCTCGCTCGTGGCCGACCTGCGGGTGCGGCTGTGGCGCGAGCACATGCGCCTGCCGGAGTCGGCGTCGGTCGACGCCGGCCTCCGTGACCTGGACAACAGCCTCGGCTACTTCCGCCGCCAGTGGGGCACCGGGACGACATCCACGATTCCGCACAGCGCACTGGACGAAGTACGCGGCAGCGGCCTGATGAGCAAGCTCCTCGGCCGCGCGCCCTGGACCGAGAGCGCGGGTCCGGCCTCCCCGGTCTCCCGTTCGGAGCTCGCCACGAGAGTCACCGCCGCCGCTCCCGCCGGCGGCGAGAAGGGCAAGGGGAAGGCCGTCGTCCCGGTCCCCGAGTCCTCGGGCCTTCTCCAGGGCGAGTCCGGCGGCGCGCTCACCCGCGATCCGGATGAGTCGATGAGCACCATGCCCGACCGGCTGGAGCAGGCGCTCACGGAGGCGGGCGTCGACGACCGTGTGCACGCGCTGAGCACCGACAACCTGATCCGGCTCGTCCAGACGCCCGACATGTGGGGCGCCTCCATGGACAAGGACGAGATCTCGGCGTTCGGCACCCGGGCCGTCGACGAACTGGCCCGAACCGTGGGCGGGATCATCGGCCGGGGTACGCGGCTGGTCGACGTCGTCAGCCTCCTGCCGCCGAGCGGGCGCATCCTCGAGGCGACGAAGAACGCGCTTCTCGAGGTCGCCGCGCACGACGGAGCAGAGCCCGTCGTCGTGCGCTTCCTGTTCGGCAACGTCCCCATGCGCGACACCTTCGCCGAGTTCGTGAAGGACCTGGGGAGTTTCCTCAAGAAGAACAAGGTGCCGATGGCGCGGATGACCATCCTCGCCGGGCAGTTGTCCAAGGTCCTCAAGGGCCTCTGGAACCACTCGAAGATCGTCGCCGCCGACGGGGCGGTCGGCCTGGTCGGCGGGCACAACCTCTGGGCGGAGACGTACGGCGGATATCCGCCGGTCCACGACGTCTCCGTGGAGATGATCGGCGAGGGTGTCAAGCACGCCCACGCCTTCGCGGACTACCTGTGGACGAACGGCGGCGGTGACCTCACGGTCCGGCAGATCGGCGCGGACTACGGGACGAAGACCCTGCCGCCCGGCCCGGCGCGGAACCGGCTCGCCCTGGTCCGGCTGGACGAGGACCTGCCCCGCCCCGATCCGTCGGAACTGGAGAGAGGCGAGGGGGCTCAGTGGCGTCCCGGCCGGGCCCTGTCGCTCGGCCGCGCCGGATTCCTCGGCGACGACGCCAGCGACGTCGCCAAGGAAGCGGTCATCAAGGGCGCACGCCACAGCTTGAAGATCAGCCAGCAGGACCTGGCGTTCACCGGCTTCACCGATGAGAAGGACCACCACGTCATCCGGTGGATCGCCGAGGCGCTGGTGGGGAACCCGGAGCTCGAGGTCAGCATCGTCGTGTCCTCGGCCAACGCGGGCGCGGTGAACGGGGCCTACAGCTGGGGTTTCGGGGCCCCCGGCACGTACGCCATGATCAAGCGGTTCGTCCGCACCGTCGTCGCCGAGTCCCGAGGGCAGGGAGACCACGACGACCTCGTCGACGGCGCCCTGGGGCGGCTGAAGGTCGCGCCCTTCGTCTTCACCGAACTCGACGGCAGT
Source organism: Actinomadura sp. DC4 (assembly GCF_030406325.1). GTDB lineage: Bacteria > Actinomycetota > Actinomycetes > Streptosporangiales > Streptosporangiaceae > Actinoallomurus. The sequence continues at coordinate 116,088 of NZ_JAUEQY010000011.1, forward strand.
GCGCACGGGTACGCCTGGCCGAACCCGCCGGAGAAGACCATCGCGCGCCGGTACAAGCCCGGCTCCTGGACCGCGACCTCGAAGAAGACCGTTCCGGAGCCGGCGAACCACGCCAAGGTCTACATCGCGGACGAGACCGTCTACTACGTCGGGTCGGACAACCTGTACCCGCACAAGCTCGCGGAGTTCGGCTACCTCATCGAGGGTGAGGCCGTACGGGACCTCGTCAGCGGCTACTGGGACAAGCTGTGGCACTACGCCGAGCCGCACGCCACGGACCTGCAGCGGGACGTCATCGATGACTGGGAGGCGGAGTCGCGCCTGGGCGGGTTCCGGCCTCGCTCGGTGGCCATGGAGGCCATCGACATGGCGATCCGCCGCTGGCAGCAGGGAGGCCGCCCGAACCCGAGCAGGCTCGGCCAGAACGATCAGCAGCTCCAGAACATCCTGACGGCGATCCAGCGGTGGCGGCTGTCCAAACAGGGGCTCCCGAGCGCCAGGAGCGCCGTCGTCGACCGTCTCCAGGAGAGCGTCAAGCGCGAGATCGACCTCGTGGCCGTGCGGCGGCTGTCGGGCACGCCGAGCACGGCGACCCCGCCGGACGCCGAGATCGCCCAGGTGACGGACCTCGCGCAGGACTCCGCCGGGAGCTACGAGCTCGTCCGGAGCTCCGGCCCGGACCCTGAGAACGAGTTCCGTCTCGCCGAGGTGGACGCCTCCGGCAGGACCAACGACTTCGCGCGGTGGATCGTCCACGGCGGGCCCGAACCCACGTCGTCCGGGTCGATGGACTTCCAGCAGGCGATACTGCTCACCGCGTTCCGGGCCGGGGCGGTGAGCCGTACGTGGCTGGCCGGCCTGGACGTCGCGGCGGCCGACGCGGCCCGCGTCGCGTTCGAGGAGGCCACGGCGGCCGAGCTCGACGACGGCGCGCTCGCGGCGGCCAACGACGCCTACGACCGTACGCTCATGGATCTCACCAGCGCGGGTGAGCCGGCCGAGCACCGTCTCTCCGCGGACCTGAGGGTCGAACCGCCGGTGCCACGCGGGCACTGGGTGTCGATCGGCGATGCTCACCACGTCGCCTTCGCCCTGGGCACACGCGATGAGTCCGGCCGGCAGCAGGTGCTCAGCAACACCCCGGACCTGTCGGCGGACGGAGAGGCGTCCGGCACCCTGGGGCGGACCACGCTCGAGGAGTTGCTGGAGGAGTACGGCCCGGAGAACACGGTCCTCTCCCAGGCTCCGGTCTGGGCGACGGCCGGCGGTCAGGGCGGCATCATGTTCGCTCCCGGCTCCGGCGCCGGCACCCCGGCGGTCAAGGCGCCGCCGAGCTGGTCGGGCCCGCCGGGGTCGACGCCCGCGAACCCCGGCTACCGGTTCCCCACGGTGTCGGACTGGCCCGCCTCCCTCCCCGTCGAGGCGGACCGGCTGGCGAGCCTGTCCGCGAGCGCTCGAAGGGACGCGCTGGCCGGCCTGACGCAACCGCAGCGGGAGACGCTGGCCTCGAGCAGTGACTTCGTGGACCGGCTGGCCACCCTGATGAAGGGCAAGGACGAGGAGTTCGCGGAGACGGCGGCCCGGCTGATGCTCCAGGTGCCGCTGGAGACGCAGATGGCGGGGACGAGCCGGGAGCTGGCCGTACGGTTCATGACCCGGATGCTGCGGCACGGCCCGGAGTCGGCGCGGACGATGCTCAACCACGGTGCGCGCATGATGATCACCCCGAGGGGTGAGAGCCTGACGAACCGCGAGCCCTGGACGGCCGACGCCGGCGAGCGTGTCGGCGGCGGGGCCATGGACATCCAGCGCGGCGTGCGGTTCGGTACGGTCGCCGCGTCGCCCGAGGAGAACCTCACCGGCGAGGCGGTCCTCGTCGGGAGCGATCTGGGCCACGGCACCAACGGCGTGGTGCACGAGTTCACCCACCTGTTCCACGCGTACGGGCTGAGCGCGAAGGACCGGGACTGGCTCCAGGCCCACTTCGACGCGCGGTACGGCGAGCCGACGGGCTGGCCGGACGGAAACCTGACCAACCCGGCCCGGCCCGGGCGGCAGAACTACTCCTCCACGGACGTGTACGAGTACTTCGCCCAGGCGGTGTCCACCTTCTTCGAGGTGAACCCCGGCGTCGACCCGGACACCAGGCTGGAGCGTCTCCACGACGCGCAGACCCTGAGGGCGCACGATCCGGAGATCGTGCAGCTCATGGAGAGGTACTTCGGGAAGCCGGAGCGCCTCGCGGGCAACCCGCTGGAGCAGACCCAGGCCGAGAACACCGCGCTTCAGGGGCTCCGGTCGTTCCAGCGGTTCGCCGAAGACGGAGGACAGGTCCGGTTCTCCCACTTCTACGATGACGTGAAGTGGGACGTCGCGATCGATCGCTACCACCGGGCGCTGTCCGCCGCGCTGGCCACCGACCGACGGCTGATCGGCCCCGTCCGCCGGGCCCTCCAGGCGCTGGACCGGAAGCTCCCGAACGGCAGGGCGGGCACGTCCCCGGTCCTGAAGGAGCTCGACTCGTCCGGGACGCTTTCCCCGGACGAGGTACGGCGACGGCTCGACGATGACGCCGGCTGGACGCTCGGCGAGCTCATGTCCGCGTACCGCAGGGTCGTCTCGGCCGACCGCAACCTGCTCGGCTGGTACTCGATCGTCCGTCCGTTCCCCAAGTACGAGGAACGCTGGCTCGACGAGATGATCGAGCGTGGCTACCGGCCCGGCCGCCGCATGTCCGACCAGACGGAGTTCGTCTTCCGGGTCCTCGGCTCCCTCGGGCTCACTCCGGAGGACAACGCCTCCTTCCTGCGCGCCGAGATCGCCACCAGCTCGGTGTCGCTGTACGGGGCCCTGTCCACGTTCCGGTTCGCCGGGCTCGGCGACGAACCCGGCCACGAGGTACCCGAGGAGATCCTCGACGGCGAGGCGGCCGACCTCCACGACTGGGCCGACGAGCGGTTCGCCCCGCGCGGCCTGACGAACGACCCGGCCCTGCTCACCGACCTGATTCCGCCGCACCGTCCGCCGAGCGGTCGTCTCCTCGGCGGTTCACCGGACACCGGGATCGAGCCGCTCGCCGCACACTGGCCGATCGGCCGCGAGCTGACCGTCGGCGAGCCGCGCCAGGGCGAACCGGGCGACGGCGCGCTCATCATGCGCCCCGCCGGCGAGGTGCCCTCCTACACGGGCAAGGCGGCCGAGCGCTGGCTCACGTACACGCGCACGCTCGAGTCGACCTCCGCGCCGCTGCGCTACGAGGTCAGCGAGACCGGCCTGATCATGCTCCCGGACGGCCGGCTGCTGTCCGCGGACGGCTGGGTGCGGTTCGGCGACGACTTCGTGCACACGCCGACCGGCGCGTTCCTGCGCGGCGACAGCGGCTGGATCGGCCAGGTCCGCAACATCGAGACCCTGCGGGAGCTGCTGGATTCGCCGGAGACGGTGCCGTACACGATCACCGCGGGAGAGTCGGGCATCTACCTCCGGCCCGCCTGGGAGGAAGGCGCGGAGGCGGTCCACATCCCGCTGACCGATCCCTTCGCGCCGGACGACGCCGTCGCGGCGGCCCCTCCGGGGCGCGACAAGGGAACCTCGACCTCCTTGGTCCGGCGGACGTGGAGGCATCTGGCGGCCGGATTCCGCAGTGCGGTCTCGGAGTCGCAGCAGGCCGGTGTGACGGCGAGGGAACTGGCGGGATTGTCACCGGAGGACCGGTTCGCGGAGCTGGAGTACCTGTCTCCGGGCCAGCGGGAGACATTGGCGGGCAACCGGAAGTTCGTTCACCAGCTCCGCGGCTCGTTGCCCCCAGAGCAGTTCGCGTCCGTGGTGGCGCAGCTGATGATCCAGGTACCGCCGACGGTGCAGCGGGCCGCGATGGCGCGGTGGGCACTGCACAAGGTCCTCACGCGGATCTTCCGCTACAACCCGGCCATCGCGGAGAAGACGCTCAACGTCGGCGGCAGGGTGGTGATCATCCCGCGCGGTGATCCGCTCACCTCCCTGGACCAGTTCGGGCATCTTCCCGAGCATTCGCCATCCGGCCAGCCGTATGCGAGGAACCGCGGCATCACCGCGTACAGCGTGTCCGCGGTGCCCGAGGAGAACATCCTCGGCGAGGCGGGGCTGGTGAGCTACACCCAGGACAGTGGATACTCCGGCATCACTCACGAGGTCGCCCACCTCATCCATCTCGACGTGCTCGGCCTCGATGACCAGCAGCTCATCTCGCGTCACTTCGCGGCAAAGAAGAAGGCCGGAGCCGGCGTGCAGTGGCCGGACGGTCCGCTGAGCCGTCCGGACAAGCCCGGCCTGACGAACTACTCGTCCACGAACGAGAAGGAGTACTTCGCCCAGCTGACGAACGCCTACCTCGGGGTGAACAAGGGCGTCGACAGCAACACGCTCCTGCCGAGGAACAACACGGTGGAGTGGGTCCGTGCGCACGAGGCGCCGATGGTGCCCCTGCTGGAAAAGATCTACGGGCCGGCCGGAGGGATCGAGGAGGCCAATCCCTTCGCGCAGAACTACGCGGAGGAACTGCGCTACCGGGCCTTGCGGGAGTTCATGGGGGACCCCGGAGAAGAACCGGCCGGGCCGTCTTATCCGCTGGATCCGCCCTTCGTCATCGGGGAGTTCGATCCCGCCACCTCGACGATCTTCTTCGAAGGCCATTCCCGCGACCCGCGGCAGACGGCGCGCTGGATCGGCCGCAACACCCCCCATCGGCCGGGCGATGAGGTGATGCTCATGGTGGCCGGCGCCGGGAAGCCCGGTCCGGCGGGCGAGCGCTCCTTCGCCGACGTTCTCGCCGCGCACCTTGACAGTCCCGTCATCGTGATCGACCCGCTCACGGCGGCCAGAACCGTTCATGAGCCGGCCGGATCCACCGGTCGTCGTTCTGATGAGGCGCCCGCCACGCCGGCCCTCGGCCGCCCGGCCGAGGATCCGGCGCGCCTCCACGGTGCGCCCACCCCGCCGGCGAGGCCGGACGGGGATCCGGCCTTCGTGCCCGAGGACGCGTCGGCCGAGGACATGGTCCGCATCCGGTACCTGGAGGAGTCACTCCGGTACGAGAACCGGCTCGCCGACCACGTGGCGGAGGACGAGCGCGTCAACCGCTACCTCGGCGAGCTCGTCAAGATCCTCTGGGACCGTACGTCGGAGGGCTCGCGGCCGATGTACGGCACGGACGACGTGTGGATCGCCGGCCGGGTCGGGAGGGACCTGGACCAGCTGAGGCGGGTCGTCGAGTCGGGCAACCTGCGTGAGCGGGTGACCTTCCTGTTCAACGGGGTGAGCAGCGGCATGCTCCCCGAGCTCCTGCGGGGTACCAACGACCTCCCCCCGGAGATCCAGGCCGAACGCGATCAGCGCGTGGACACCGCCGCCCGCGCCCATTTCGTGCAACGGCTCGCGGAGATCAACGAGTCGGACCTGTCTCCGGAGGAGAAGGACGCGGCCATCGCGGAGGAGCAGAAGGCCCTCCAGACGACGCAGCCGGCCTCGCAGGTACGGCCACCGCTCAGCGACACCGAACGGGCGTTGATCGGTGACGGCGAGGGCCTGCCGTGGATCCCGGCCACGCACAACAGCGAGCTGCCCCTGGCCACGAGCGCCTTCCAGCAGCAGTCCAAGCTCACCGGCGGCCTGGTCGACACCGGCACGTCGGGCTCGGCCTACCTGTTCGCCTACAACCTCAAGCGGATCACCCGGTGGCAGGGTGTGGAGGAGCTCGACCACGGGCTCCTGCGTGCGGCCCTGTTCGCCACGATGCGGTCGCAGCGGCACCACACCTTCCACGAGGTGATGCGGGGCTACGCCGCCGCCCTGAAGGAGCTGCGGCACGAGGACCCCGCCCTGGACTACGTGGACGACTGGCGCCGGTACTGGCACTTCGCCCCGTTCGGCGAGGACGAGCTGCGCGAGCACGTCGCCTACGGGCACATGTTCCCCGACGAGCACGCGTTCAGCCTTCTCGACCAGTACACGGACGCGCCGACCGGCCTGTTCTCGGCGCCGGACCCGCTCTCCGCGGCGGCGGTGACGTCCGAGCCGGTCCGGGCGAATCTGGAGTACCGGTTCCCGAAGCTGTCGGAGTGGCCGGCGTCCTTCACCGACGAGGCCGACCGGCTGGCCGGGCTGGAGCCTCCGGAGCGGGCGCAGGAGCTGGAGGCGATGTCCCAGCTGCAGCGGGAGACCCTGGCGACGAACCGTGAGTTCGTCTCCCGGCTGCGTCGGTCGGTGCCCCCGGAGGAGTTCACCGACGCCGCGGCGCGGCTGATGCTCCACGTGCCGCCGGAGTCGGAGCAGCCGGCGACGAGCCGGTTCCGTGCGCACGCCGCCATGGCCCGGATGCTGAGGAACGCCCCGGACGCGGCCGAGATGATGCTGAACGCGGACGCGCGAGTGTTCGTCCTCCCGAGGAACGAACTGCTGACGCGCTACGGACCCTGGCAGCACCTGGCCGGCAAGTTCAACAGTGGCGTGCCCGCCGAGCTCGGCCGGGGGCTCCAGGGCGGTCCCGTCGCGGCGGTGAGCGAGGAGGGTCTCATCGGCGAGTGGGCCTACATCGGCTTCACCTCGCCCGACGGGTACGGCACCCTCCCGCACGAGTTCGCGCACCTCATCTGGGCGCACGGGCTGACGGAGCAGGTCCGGACCGACGTCCGGGACATCTTCGACCGCAAGTGGCAGGACCCCACCGCCACGTGGCCGGACGGTGCTCTGTACAACCCGAAGCGGCCGGGACGGACCAACTACTCCTCCACGATGGTGGAGGAGTACTTCCCGCAGGCGGTGGTCGCCTTCTTCAAGGCGAACGCCGGCCTGGACCTGTACACCGGGCTGACGCGCCTCAACGGCGCTGAGGAGCTCCGTACCGGAGATCCGGAGATCTTCGCGGTCATGGAGCGGGTCTTCGGGCCCGCCGGGGATCGGATCGAGTCCAACCCGCTCTATGAGACCGGCCGGGACAACGAGATCCTCAAGCGGTTCCGGGAGTTCGTGAACGCGGCGGAGAACGGGACCTCGGCACGGTACGAGGAGGCGTACGGCAAGCGGACGTGGGAGATCGTCCGGGACGGCTACGAGCGTGCCCTGTCCACGGCGCTCGCCGACGACCCGCGCCTGACCGGCGTCGTCCGCCGCGTGAACCAGAGCCTCTTCACCCGGCTCGGCGGCCGGATGGGCGCCGAGACGGTCGCCAAGAGCTTCAACGGCGGCCGTCCGGCGGACGAGCTGGAACGCCGCCTCGCCGACGACGCGGGCTGGACGCTGCACGAGCTGATGGCCGACTTCCGCTCGGTGACCCAGAAGTTCCGCGACGACCTTGGCTGGCAGCACCACAAGCGCCCGTTCCCGCGCCGTCCGGACGACTGGATCGACCACCGGCTCGACCGCGGCTACAAGGTGGGCCGCCGGCTGTCGGAGAACCACGAGTGGATGTTCCGGGTCTTCCGCCAGCTCGACTTCGGGCCCGGCGAGCGCGCGTTGTTCCTCCGGGCGGCGATCGCCAACGGCAACCGCGGCTCCCTCTATGAGATCCTCACCGCGTGGCGTCACGTCGGGCTCGGTGACGATCCCGCGCACGCGGTGCCCGAGGAGGTGCTGGAGAGCGAGGCGGCGGCCCTGTACGAATGGGCCGACGCGACCTTCGCCCCGCGCACCGGCATCACCGATCCGGACGTGCTCGCCCAGCTGACGCCGCCGCACCTGAGCGAGCGGACGCAGACCTCGCTCGGCGCCGCCTCGACGGACCGGCCGGAGGGAACGGGCGCTCTCATGCGCACACCGCCGACGAGCCCGGTGGCCTCGCCGGGTGCGCCGGCGCAGGCCGGAACCACGGGCGTGAACTCCGGCTACCGGTTCGAGACCGTCACGGGCTGGCCGGCGTCTTTCGAGGTCGAGGCGGACCGGCTGGCAACCCTGTCGCGGAGCGAACGGGCGTCGGAGCTGCAGGCGATGTCCCAGCCGCAGCGCGAGACTCTGGCCTCGAACGCGGGATTCGTGGACCGTCTGGGCACCGGACTGAGAGACAAGGACGAGGAGTTCGCGGAGGCGGCGGCCCGGCTGATGCTGCGGGTCCCCGCGGAGGCGGAGCTGCCGGGGACGAGCCGGGAACTGGCCGTACGGATCATGGCCCGGATGCTGATGTTCGCACCCGACGCGGCGCGGGCGCTGCTCCGCGCGGACGCGCGGATGATGATCATCCCCAGGAACGAGCTGCTGACGAGCTACGAGCCGTGGGGTGCTCTCCGGCACACACTTTCGGATCGCGGCCTGTGGGCGGCCGCCCGTGGGGTGAAGAGCGGCCCGTTCGCGGTGGCGAGCGAGGAGAACCTCCTCGGCGAAGTCGGCGTCGTCGGCGGCACCATGCTGCACGGCTACGGCACCCTGGTGCACGAGTTCGCGCACCTCCTGTTCGCCTACGGGCTCGGCCAGAGCGAGAGGGACGAGATCCTCGCGATCTTCAACGCGAAGAAGGCCGATCCGAACGCGATCTATCCGGACGGGCCCCTGGCGCATCCGCAGGATCCGGGGAAGCAGAACTACTCCTCGACCAACGTCGACGAGTATTTCGCCCAGGCGGTGGCCACCTTCTTCGAGGCGAATCCCGGGGCCGACCACGAGACCGGGCTGGAGCGCCTCCACAGCGCCGCGGAGCTGCGCACGCACGACCCGAGGCTCGTGGCGATCCTGGAGTCGTACTTCGGATCGGCCGAGGAAGGCGTTCTCCCGTCCAACCCGCTCGCCCTGACCGCGGCCGACCACCAGATGTACGGCGCCTTCCGGGAGTTCAACGCGCTCGTCGAAGGCATCAGGCCGGCCCGGTTCGCCGCGCTTTATGAGAAGCCGGCCTGGGAGATCGCCCGTGGCCGGTACGAACGCGCCCTGCGTACGGCGCTGGCCACCGACCAGAGACTCACCGGCTCCTTCCTCCGGGGACTCCACCGGCTGTACACGGTCCTCAAGCAGAGCATCCCGGCCGACACCATCGCCCGGGGCATCATGGTGAAGGGTGCGTTCCTCTCCGCGGCCGAGCTCGAACAACGGCTCACCGACGAGACCGCCTGGTCGCTCTCGGAGGTCGCGTCGACGTTCCACTCGATGCTGAGCACCCATCGTGACCTGCTCGGCTGGCAGGACATGAAACGCCCGTTCCCCCTTCGCGGGAACGCCTGGATCGACGAGAAGATCGAGCTCGGCTTCCAGGTCGGCCGCCGGCCGTCCGCTCAGACGGAGTTCATGCTCCGGGTCTACCGGTATCTCCAGTTCGATCCCGGCGATCGCGCCCTGTTCCTGCGCGCCGCGGTCGCCAGCTCCACCGCGCCGCTGTTCGAGATCCTCGCGGCGTGGTCGTTCGTCGGGCTCGGCGAGGATTCCGCGCACCCGGTGCCCAACGAGGTCCTCGGCGGCGAGGCGGCCGAGCTGTACGACTGGGTCGACGCGACCTTCCGGCCACGTGACCTGACGACCGACCGGGCTCTGCTCTCCGACCTGGTACCTCCCCACCGTGCGATGGCCGAGAGCGAAACCGTCTCAGGCGAGGAAGCGGGCGAGTCCTCGTCGGAGCCGGCGCCGCGTCCGGAGCCCGTCACGGAGGCTCCGCCGCAGACCGGGAGCCTGCCGGGACGCAGCGTCCTCACCTCCGACGGCCGGCCCGTCGGTGAACACTTCTTCGCCCCGCCCTCGTCGTTCGCCCTCGCGCCGTCCGACGACCCGTTCGGCGTACGGGACTGGTCGGACGAACGGCTGCAGAGCACGCCCTTCTCCCTCCCGTCCACCGACCCGAAGCTGACCGCGTACACCGAGACGAACGGGAAGGACGCGCAGAAGGGCCAGGAGAACGGGGCGGACAGGACGGATGGGGTGAAGAACGCGCCGTCGACTCCGATACCCCGGCCGGCCGCCCAGCGCACCGGCAAGGGCTTCGGCGGCGGCAACGCGATGACCATCCACGACCCGTCGACTCCTTCGCGTCCGGTCGTCCGCCCGTTCGACCTGCCGGGCCGCCGGCTCGGCGACGAGGACGGGGGAAGCTGGACCGTCCCCGGAGGAGGCGATGAGCACCGCCCGGGCCAGGAGACGAACGGCGGCCCGCGGACCATCGACGATCCGAGGACACCCGAGCGTCCGCCGGCCCCGAGGCCGTTCGACCGGCAGGGCCGGACGCTCGGCGCGGGCAACGGGAAGGGCGAGGGCATCCGGGGCCTGACCAACAAGGACCGCGACGCCGCCAGGGCGGCACGCGCCAAACTGGGGCCGCCGAAGTCCAAGCCCGTCGTGGCCCGTTCGCAGCCCAGGGTCGTCGTCCTCCGCCAGGTCACCGACGAGTCCAACGGGACCAATGGCACCAACGGGAGCACCCGCTCCTCCGGATCCGGCGGCACGCTGCAGAACCGGTCCGGCGACGGCTCCGCCACCCTCCTCGAACAGCCCGTACGGGACACCGGCGAGTCGGTGACGACCACCGAGCCCACCGGCGTCGAGCCCGAGAGGCCCGCGCCGGTCGAGACGACCACGTCCACCGAGACGCCCGCGCCCGTCGAGACCCCGCCCGAAGCGCCGGTCATCGAGCCGGCCGAGGAGAGGCCGGCGACCGAGTCGCCTCTCGTCGAGACCGAGGGCAAGGAGCCGGTCGACGAGACGGTCTCCGTCTCGCCCGCGACCGAACGGCCCGTCGAGGACGAGAGTGCCGTCACGACTCCCGTCACCAGGCCCACGCCCCCACCGGCGCCCCCGCCGCCGAAGACGATCCGCCAGGCGCGTACGGAGCTGGAGGCGCTGCCGGAGGACCGCCGGACCCAGGCCATGCGCGACGCGGACATCATGCTGGCTCACATCGTCGGCCGCGCGCCGTCCGAGGAGCCGGGCGGGCGGCTCGCCACGCCGCTCGGCCGGGCCCGGGTGCTGGTCGCGGCCGAGACCGCCGCCTCGGGCCGGGCGGCGGGGTACCGGCTGGCGGAACGGCTGGCGCGCGACCCCGCGGTACGGGACCCGGGCAGCGCGCGGTCGCTGCCGGTGCTGCGGCTCCGGCCGGAGACCGTGGCCGGCCGGGTACGGACGACGCTGGACCGGCTGCCGGAGGATCGCCGCGCGAAGGCCATGTCGGACGCGGACGTGCTCCTGGGCGATCTCATCGGGCGGCTGCCGTCCGAGGAGGCGGGCGGACGGCTCGGTTCACCGCTGGGGCGGGCGCGGATGCTGCTGGCGGCCGAACTCGCCTTGGCGGGACGGCCGGCGGGTGAGGCGCTGGCCCGGCGGCTGGCGCGGGACCCGGCCCTGCGGGAGCCGGCTCCGGCCGCGCCCGTACTCCGGCTGGGGCCGGACGCGGCGTTCGATCGGGCGCAGACCACGCTGGGCGGGTTGACGGAGAAACGCCGCGGCGAGGTCTCGGCCGAGGCGGATGGAATCATGGGTGACCTGGTCGGCATGGTGCCCTCGGCCCACGAGAGCGGCCCGCACGGCACTCCGCTGTCCGAGGCCAGGGACCTGGTGGCGGCCGAGATCTCCCGTTCCGGCCGGGCCGCGGGCGAGGCGCTCGCGCGCCGGCTGGCGCCCGACCTGAACACGTCGGCCATTCCGTTCCACCCGGACATGCGCATCCTCACCGACAACAGCCGGCTGGAGCTCGCGCGGTCCACGCTGGAGACGATGCGGAGCGGCGAAGGCGACCACTACCAGCGGATCCTCGACGAGGCCCGGCTGATCATCCACGAACTGACCGGAGCCTTTCCCTCGCCGACCGCCCAGCGGGGGCAGGCCCGGATACTGCGAGCCGCCCTGACGCTGACGGCCGCGGAGATCCCCTGGTCCGGGCACCTGGGCGCCCGGCGGCTCGCCGCCGACATCCTCGGCGTTCCGCGTGCGGTACGGCCCGGTGCCAACACCCGGATCGTGGCCGCGTTCGCGAAGCTCGCCCGGCACGACCCGGACCGGGCCCGCCTCACGCTCAGCCTGCTGTCCGACGTCCGGCGTGAGCAACTCCTCCCGGAGACGGATCGCATCGTCCGGGAGGCCATCACCCACCCGCTCACCGGGCCGCCACGCGAGAAGGCACCGCGCGAGTGGCGGTGGCTCGTCGCCGCCGAGATCGCCCGGTCCGGCACCGCGGCGGGGCAGAAGCTCGCGCGCGGCCTGGTCGCGGACACGCCACCGCCGCCCCCGGCCGACGTGGCCGCGCCGAAGCGAGTGCGCTTCGCCGACGACCTCCCCGCCGACGAGAAGCCCGAGTCCGACATCGTGTCGGAGTCGGACCTCATGTCCGAGTCGGACCTCATGTCAGAGCGCGACCTGGGGTCCGACCTCGGCTTCGAGTCCGACCTGGAGTCCGAGACCGAAACCGTGTCCGAGGCCGGGTCCGAGACCAAGCCGGAGCCCACGCTGGACCCGGCCGGTCATGACGAGACGGCGACGACGGGCCCCCTGTCCCGGATGCCGGTCGAGGAAGTGATCGAGAAGACCGGCGTGGGCGTCGTCGACGGCCGGGTGGTGGCGGTCTGGCTGCCCGGCGCGCTGGAGAGCGGGCCGAAGCTCGACCTCGAGATGCTCCTCCATCTGGACAGGCTGCGCCTCGACGGCACCGTGTTCGTCTTCGCCGCCACGCGGGACGGCCAGGTCACGTACGAGAACCGGGAGATCACGACGGCCACGATGGCCGCGGCCGTCACGAGCAAGGCCCCCGGCCTGTCGCCGTTCCTGTGGATGAAGAACGGCGCGTCGGTCGCCAAGCCGCTGACGAACGCGATGGACGAGCCCGTGGTGGCCTCCCGGCACGAGCCGGTGCTGGACGAGAAGACCGGTGACCTGCGGCCACGCCGCCCCGGCGAAACCGAGACCGGACCGCTCCCCGAGGACGAGTGGTTCCACATGTACGCCCCGGGAGAGGAGGAGGCGCGGCCGTTCACCAACGGGCTGTTCGCTCCCCGCGACACGCCACCGGCCGATGTGGTCAAGTCCGCCTCGGACGGCAAGACGCCACCGGGCGACGTGGTCAAGCCCGTCTCGGGCGACAAGACCACACCACCGGACAACAAGACCACACCACCGGGCGACCAGGCCAAGCCCGTCTCGGACCCCTCGCCGCCCGACGTCGTCTCGGACCCGGCGGCCGAGCACGAGAAACCGCCGTTCCCGCCCGTACCCCCAGAGGTCCCGGAGCCGCCCGCGCAGGCGATGACGCCGATCGCCCTCAACCCGATGATCCGTTCGATCGGGGTGCCGCGCACGGGCCTGCCCCAGATGGCGGCGCTCATGGGCCGGATCCGGCAGGAGCTGGTCCAGGCGGGCGCGCGCTTCACCGAGAGCGACTTCAACCTGCTCCCGCACCGGCTGCTGTCCAACTACCCGTACCTGATCGGCACCGACGCCGAGGACGGCACGCAAGGTCTGCAGATACCGATCGGCAACGGCGAACTGCTCGTCACCCTCGATCCCGTCGACCCGCACACCGTGAACAATCCGGCGGGTTCGACGCTCGCGCCGTCGACCCTGCCGAAGGTCGAGGGCGATCACAAGGCCACGGGCACCGTCAACTCGGTCTTCGCGACCGGCGCGCACGTGCAGGTCCACTCCGGGCAGACGGGGGCGACCCGCGGCGCGGTCGCACTGACCTTCGGCATCGGCGCGACGCCGTTCGTCCTCCAGATGGTGAAGGTCGGCGGGGCTCTGTCCGGCACCACCAACCAGTCGAACCGGTCCAGCGTCCTCATCACCGACGCGGAGGGCGGCCGCGTCGAGGACAACCGGGCCGAGTCGAAGCTGATCTCCTACACCGGGCGCTGGTCGTTCAAGGTCCGCGTCGACCCGGCGCAGGGCTGGGAGACGACGCCGGTCCACAAGATCAAGGCCTCGACCAGCGAACGGCTGCTCCTGTGGATTCCGGACCACTATCTGGAGAACGCGCCGGACCAGATCACCGCGACCGGACCCAGGGTCAAGGACACGAAGCTGCCGGCGTTCTTCTTCGCCTCCGGGATGACCAACCTGCCCCGCCTGTTCGACGAGATCGTCGCGACGCTCCGTAACAACGGGCTGAAGCTGCCGATGGGCAGCCTGACCCGCAGGGAGCTGCTCCAGAAGCTGTGGAACCTGAACATGCATCTGGACGCCGCCGTCAACCAGCGGGCCGGCTACCACTTCGAGCTGCACAACAGGTACGGGCGGCCGGTGGCCATGGTGACGGTGCGCTCCCGGCGGCTCGCCGCCGCGCCGCGGGTCGGCACCACGAGCAACCTGTCGCACATCGAGAACGTACGTACCGCCATCGACGGCATCAGCGGCAGTCACACCCTCACCAACACCAGCACCCTGACGCTCCCCAGTGTGGAGTTCGACCTGATGCCGGTGCCGGGGAACCCCGACCCCGGCCTCGGCGTCATGGGCTCCCTCTCGTACACGTCCACGAACGCCAGCACGACCTCGGCGGGCAGGACCGGCCTCAACGTCGTCGTACCGCGCGACACCTCGAACACCGCCGCGTACGAGATGACGTTCGAGCACCGGGGCACGGTCAGCGTGCGGGGCAACAAGAACTCGACGGCGAGCCGGTCGACCCCCCGGATCAGGGGCAAGGCGCTGGTCCGGACGCCGGAGGCGGCGGCGTACGAGCACGGCCTCCCCGTCGACCGCGCGGCGCTGAAGCAGCCGCCGAAGAAGGGCCGGACCCAGGAGTACGCCGACGACGCGATCCGGACCACCAGCAGGCAGGAGACCGATCCCGCCAAGAGGAAGATGCCGAAGTGGCTCATGGAGGGCAACTTCGTCGGCACGGGCCGGCCGAGCGTGTCTCTGGACACCGTCCAGAACATCGACGACGCGATCAGGCCGACGCTGCGCCAGATGGGCTTCCTGCCGGAGAACGACGACCATCCCTTCGACGGGTACACGTGGTACGGCCACGGCAACAAGACGGACAGCCAGGTCGACAACCTCCGGCTGTTCGACAAGATGGTCTCCAGCCGCGGCATGGACTCTCACTACGACCAGGTCCACCAGGACGGCATGACCTTCACGCTCCGCAAGCGCCGCGGTGGCGTGGGGGTGGACTGGGACGTCGACTCCGTCGAGGTCCGCATCGTCGGGCGGCAGACCGCCGGCCGCACACCGGAGTTCCTCCGGACCACGAAGGACTTCCACACGGTCAACCTCGCGATGGGCATGGACAGCGCCGGCATGTCGGTCAGCCACTCGCGCAAGGTCGCCATCGGCGTCAAGATGAAGGGGCTCTTCCAGGTACTCAAGGCCGCCGTCATGGGCATCGAGTATCAGCGGATCGTCGGTGCCACGGACGCGTTGAACTACCTCACCAACCTTCCCGATCTCCGCGAGACCGGAGAGCGCGTCATCGTGGCCCGGACGCACAGCGACTACACGATCCACCTCTCGTTCCAGCACTCCGGCCGCCAGGGCCGGGTGAGCAAGGGCAAGCGCGACCCGGCGCCGATCCAGGTCAAGAACGGGACCGCCGAGCTGTACGTGCTGCCGCTCGGCACCGAGCCGGGCGACACGAAGCCCGGCCGGGCGCCGGCCACCGTGCTCGACCAGGGCACCGTCTACTTCCTCGACACCACCGGCGTGCACGACGCCGTCCAGGCGCTCGGCCGCCTCGTCGACCCGGCCGGGTCGGCGGCCGCGGACCGGAACACCTTCACGAGCAACATCGAGATGCGGGCGCACGCGAAGGAGATCTTCAACCACGAGTACACGACGGACCGGCCGTTCGAGTCCGGAGTGTTCCGCGACCGGTTCGGCGCGATGGACATCCGCGGTGAGATCAACGACGTCACCTTCGGCGGGATCTCGGCCGACCCGGGCGTCCTGGGCAAGATCACTCTTGGGCTGGCCGAGAGCCGCATCACCGACAGCAGCTCGCACGGCTGGACCTGGGACCAGCTCGACCTCGCCCTGGGCGGCGACGCGGGGCCCGCCCACCTGACCGGAGAGACCGACGTCAACCGGCACTGGCAGCACAACCGGTCCCGTACGAAGGGCACTGTCGGCGGCGACGAGCGTCTGCAGCTCAGCTTCGACCGGTGGGTGATCTTCCTGGCCAAGGCGACCTTCGAGGTCACCAGCCGCATGGAGAAGCACGCCAAGCTGGTGCCCACCGGCAGCCCGGAGCACAGCACGGTGCGCGTCGGGCCCCGGACGATGGCGTTCGTCCTGCCCGAGACCGAGGCCATGGAGCAGTACGCGGACGGCGACCTGCCGCTGTCCGACCGGTACCTCAGGGACGCCATGCGCCGCTGGCAGGCCGGCAGCCTCGTGCTGGAGGGGAACCTCGTCGCGAGGATCCTGACGCGCTGGAACGGAGAGCTCGCCGGGAAGCTCCGGACCACCCGGTTCGCCGACACGCTGTCCCACACGCACCGCACCGGCATGGCCGAGATCCAGGACCAGCGGATCCGGAACGACTTCAACCGGGTCTTCGGGCAGCGGCTCGCCGCCCCGCGCGACCCGTCCGCCTGGCCCGCGGCGCCGGCCGACATCGTCGACTACAACCGGCACCGCGCGTCGCTGACGGACCGGCGGCTGGTCGAGGTGCTGAGGGAGTGGCAGGCCGGCGACCTGCGGCTGCGCGGCGACGTGGTGGCGCGGGTGCTGACGCGCTGGCACGAGGAGGCGCCCACCCTGCCGAAGAACATGCGGGTCTGGCGGGACAGGTTCGTCCGCGCGCTGGCCCGCATGCACGACACCGGTGCGGCACGGGTCCGGACCGGACGGATACGGAACGGCTTCAACGCGGCCTTCGGGGTGCGGCTCGACGCCACGGCCGGCCCGGCCCGGCCCGCGGCGCCGGCGGACATCGTCGCGTACGCCGGCGGCCGCGGCGGAGCGCTGCCGGATCGGCGGCTGGCCCAGGTGCTGGATGAGTGGCGCAAGGGCGACCAGCGGTACAGCGGTGACCTGATAGCGCAGATCCTGGTGCGCCGGCAGGAGCAGGTGCCCGACGTACGGGTACGGCCGGCCAAATTCGCCGAGACGCTCACCCGCATGCACCGCGCCGGCACGACCCAGATCCGCGACGACGGCGTACGGGATCGCTTCAACACCGCGTTCGGCAGGACTCTCGGCGCCCCGCACGACACGTACGCGACGCCCGCGATGCCGGCGGACGTCGTCGCGTACGCCGAGGGCCGTGAGCCGCTCACGGACGAGCGGCTGGGCGAGGTGTTCCGGGCTTGGCTGGACGGCGACCGGCTGCTGAGCGGCGACGTGGCGGCACGGGCCCTCATGCGCTGGCACCGGGACGTCCCCGAGCCGCCGGTGGGGCTGCGGGTGAACCGCGCACCGCTGGTGGGCGTCCTGGCCGAGCGGCACGCCGACGGCGCGGTGCCGATCACCTCCCTTCAGATCCGGGACGAGTTCAACACGGCCTTCCAGCAGAAGCTGTCCCACCCGAGGCTCTCCCCGGACCGGGTGGTGCTGCCGGAGTACCTCACCAGGACGGATCCGGAAGGCCGCCTTCTCGGGCACTCCGGAATCGAGTATCTGGACTGGGACAACGGCCTGAGCACGTACCAGAACATCCGGGCCATGGTCGAGCAGGTGGCACCGGGTCTGCTGGCGGCCGGCGCGGAGATCTGGGACGGCCGGGGCCGGCGGGTCGGCAAGATGCAGGGCAACGTGGACGCGCTGCAGGCGATCATGGCGCGCGGGCGCGACCAGGCGATCTGGAACGACGTGCTCGGCGGGAAGTCCCTGTACCTGGTCGCCCCCGTCGGCTGGCTCCTGACGGGTTACGTCGAGATCAACCTGAAGGCACTGCTGACCTCGCAGCCGAAGGTGCTCTTCCGCCGGCGGAAACGGGGTCTGCTGGTCTACTCACACGGCTACATCGGCACGGCCGAGTCCAGTTCGAAGGACGGGTCGCAGGCGTGGATGTACGCCAAGTTCTCCCCGGGCGGCGACCGGGCCGGCGGTCCGCTCGATCTCAAGGCCGCCGACGGACACCACCGTGGCACGACGCACGCGGAGAACGCGGTCAAAGAGCAGACCGTCTTCCACTTCAAAGAGGTCGACGTCGTGCGGTACCGGCAGAGCCTGGCGGCGAGCGTCCGGTGGGTCAAGACGTCCGGCCGTCCGCTGAACAACCTGCTGCTGTCCGCGACCAAGAGCGTGACGAACCACGGTAAGACCGCCCAGACCACCTTCCACGGCAAGCTGGACGTCCAGATACCGGCCCCGTTGAGCGAGGCGGGCGTGATCCACGGTCCGGAGCAGCTGCCGGACGTCCTCCCGATGCCGAAGCTCCCCTCCAACGTCTACGTCACCGGTGTGCTCGCGGACGACGTGCCGATCGCCGCCAAGGCGGCGATCGCCAAGAAGTTCGGCCCGAAGTGGTACGAGAAGGTGCTAGGTGCCAAGTCCGGCGATCCCGACAGGCTGAGGAGCCTCGCGCTGTCGACGGTGTTCTCGCGAGCGCACCTGGCGAACCACCTGCACGAGGCGACGGGCGGCGACCGGTACGAGCTTCCCCCGGACCTGTTCGGCTTCGGCGACTCCAGCGAGCGCGCGGCGATGGGGCTCGAGATGGAGCTCTTCGACCCGCAGATCATCGGACGGGTGGTCGAGGACACCGGCACCGGCCGCTACATCAAACACCAGAGCGGCACCACCGCGAACAACAGCTCGGACGGGATCCGCACCACCGGCGAGTACGCCATAGCCGGCAACGACCTGATCAACCCGCTTCCCAAGCCCGAGGGGGACAACCCGCCGCCGCAGCGCCCCGACCACACGTGGGAGTTCAAGGACTCCGGCAGCCGCACCACGTCGGCGAACCAGAACAGCGCGGGCACCGAGAACTACCGGCGCGAGCAGGACGCCAAGGAACTCGGTGCGCTGCTGGAGATCCGCGTGCGCACCCTGAGCTGGCTGCACACGCAGAAGATGAACCATCACCTCCTGCGTAAGCCGACGAAGGCCGGTGACCCGGCGCGCGACGCCCCGATTCTCGGCACCACGTACTTCAAGATCTATGAGGCGCAGTACGAGACGTGGCTCAAGGAGCACCGCGAGAACGTGCTGCAGGCCCAGCTGGCGCTGGCGAGCCGGGTGGACCCGCTCGAGTGGACCAGGCTGCGCACCGCGCCCCGGCGCGACCTGGCCCCGCTGCTCGTCCGGGCGGCGGAGCTCGGCTACACCGCCTCCCGCGCCCACCACCATCTCGTCCGCGACCTCCGGGCGCAGGGCGACGCCGGTCGTCCGCTGGTGCTCACCCACGGTGCGAGCGTGCGGGCCGCGAATTACCGGGCGATTCTCAACTGGGCGGCCACGACCATCACCGAGGACCTGAGAGCCGCGGGCATGAGCGCCTCGACTCCCAGGAGCGTCACGACGTACCGGAACCGCGCGGCGCTGCCGGACAGCACACTGTTCGCCGACCTGGGCGGCGTCCCCGTCGACCGCGAGATCACCCAGATCATCAACGAGGTCAACCAGGTGCACGCGCTGCACCCGGACAACGCGGTGGGTGCTCCGGCCGCTCTGCCGCCAGAGGTGGCGCTGCTCGGTCTGGACCCGGTCCACCTCGCCCGCGACATCGCGCGCGAGCTGGTCTCGCACGTACGGGTGGACGTCGAACAGCCGGACGGGACCGTGCGCAGCCACTGGGTCGACCCGAGTGGCCGCATTCACGCCTTCGATCCCACGACCTTCGACGACTCCACGCTGACCGCTCGCGACGCCTCGGCCGCCGGGCTCTGGCCGGACAGTGTGCGCGAGCTCGCCGCCGCTCACGCGTTCAGCGACGCCGACCTGGGCCGGCTGTACCGCACCTCCTGGTCGAACCAGAAGACCTTCGAGCAGGCCGTGCTGGCCGAGGCCGCCGAACGGTCGGGACGGATGGCGACGGCCCACGCGGCGTTGCCCGGCCTGTTCGACCGGGCCGTGGGCGCCGCCGCCGCGTGGCGGGCGGTGATCGCCCGGATCACGCCCGAGCACGCGAGGGTGACCGCGAACACCACCGCGCCGCGGGGGGAGATCAACCGCATCAAGGCCGAGCTGACCACGCTGAAGGGACAGGAGAACCTCCTGAACCAGGCCAAGGAGCCGGACGCGGGCGCGTTGGCCTCGGTGCGCACGCGAATCTCGGCTCTGGAGGAGCGGCGGGTCGCGCAGCGCGCGCTGCTCACGCCGCACGAGCAGGCGCTCCGGCCACTCGACCGGTCCCTGGGCGAGGCGCGCCGGCGGGCCGGTGAGGCGGAGACCCTGCTCACCGAGCTGCGCGCCACGGGGCGGGGCACCCGGCGGGCGCCGTGGACGCGCCGGGAGGTGGAGCGGGCCGATCGGCGCCTGTGGGCCTCGGAGGGCCGCCTGGACCTGCGGCGGACCGACCTCGCGTACCGGCCCCGGGCCGCGCCGACGACACGCCAGGCGATCGACGATCTGCACCGCACGCTCGACACCGCCGGTCAGGGCGCGGTCGCGCTCGTCGTGACCACGGACGGCGCGGGTACCGGCGGGCGCTTCATCGTCGTGAACCACGGGTGGCTGAACCAGTGGTTCGAGTCCGAGACCGGGCTGCCGGTCGCGGCCCCGGAGAACGCCACGGGGTTGAGCTCGCTGGACCTGGGCGCCGACGGCATGCTGCTCCACCCGCCCGCCGAACTGGTCGCGTCGCCCGCGCGGACGCGGTCGTTCCGCGAGGTACGCGACCTGGCGCTCGCCACCGTCGCGCACCACCTGGACCCCGCCCTGGCCAGGCAGGCCGTACGGGACCCGAACGCGCGTGTGCGGTCCACGCTGTACCAGTCCGTGCTCGCGTTCGAGCACCGGATCACCGACCGGGGCCAGGTCGTGGCCGGGCTGACGGGGGCGCCGGCGCGGCGCATCGTGAGCCTGGCGACGGCGGAGCGCGGCGAGGTGCCGGCCGGCGCGCAGGTCTACCGCAACAGCGAGGGGCAGCACGGGATCGGACCGGACGGGCTGACCGTACGGGGCTGGACCAAGCTGGGCGCGCTCTCGGACTTCCGCCCGATGCTCTGGCTCATGGCGGGCGGGCCGAGGCGGGCCACCACCGTCCAGGACGTCGCACGCGACGGCCTCGGCGCGGCGGTGCGTTACCTGACCGGGTCCGCCCGGACACCGGAGGAGCGCGTCCGCGCGGCGTTCGGCGAGAACCCCGGAATGCTGGTCGAGTCGGTCGACCGGCTCCCGGCCGATCTGCCCGCCGACACGTGGATCTGGTTCTCCGGGCCGACCGGCACCGGGACGGCGCTCGCGACCGCTCACGGATACCGCATCTTCCTGTCCAGGGAGGGCGCCACCTTCGGTGTGTCACGCCGGAACCTGGTGGCGGCGCTGGAAGGTGAACACCACACCATCGTCATCGGGCGTACGCCGGTGGGCCGCGACGAACAGGCCCCGGCCTGGGGGCCGATCCGTACCACCAAGATCGTCGGCAGCGGTAAGTCCGCCGGTGTCGGAAAGACGGTCGGGGACACCAAGGGCAAGGGCGCGGAGACGCAGCTCACCAAGGGTAAGGAGGGAACCCTCCCGCCCGTACGGCTACGGAACGTCACCGTGGACAGCTTGTCGCTGGCGGATCCGCACCTGTACGTCAACGCGGCCGGACGGCACCGGATCGCCCGCGCCGACCTGGCCGAGGAGGGCTGGCACGGCCAGGGCGCGCTCGCCTCGTACGCACCCGTCTCGTGGCTGCTCCACACCGGACCGGCGCAGCCCACGACCGCGACCGGCGTCCTGCGGACCGCCCCGGAAGCGGCGATCGCGTTCCTCACCGAGGTCGCGGTGCTGGGAGAGCCGGTGGAGACGGTTCGCTCGATCCTGGCGGCGAACTTCGGGCGTCAGGCCGAGCGGACGGACACGCTTCCCGCGACGCTGCCCGCCGGCACGATGATCTACTTCACCGGCCCCGAGCACACGGGTGCCGCGGTGGTGCTGCGGGGCGGCCGTTACCGCCGGATGGACGCCGACGGCACGATCCGCGTCTCGGAGGACCGGGACGGCCTGGCGGACGTCGACGACGGCCGGCACACCTTCGTCCTCGCCAGGCCGGTCGCGAGTGCGAAGGGCAAGGGCCGGGCGCGGTACCCCGGCGACTCGTCCGTGGAGGACGCGGCGGAGAGGGCCCTGTTCGGGGAGGCGCTGACGTTCGACGAGAACCGCCTGCAGGCGGCCCTCCGCGCCCGCCACCTCGAGGAGATCGACGTTCCCGCGGACCGGAACTGTTTCTACACCAGCATGATCGTCATCGCCGGGCGGTACCTGGAGCGGCACATTCCCGGCGTGCGTCGTGCCGTCACCCGCAGGGAAGCGGTGCAGGCGCTGCGAGAGTGGCTGGCGGACCGGCTGGAGGCCGACTTCGCGGTGGGGGCCGCGGGCCTGCCGTCGCGGTACGCGAACTTCTTCCACGTGGCCGATGACGGGACGACGATCCAGGAACAGCAGGCCCGGCTGGTGGACCAGATCAGGCGGATGGACTCCTGGCGCAACGAGGCGGGTGACCTCGTCGCGCACCTGGCCGGGTACGAACTCGGCCTGCGTCTCACGCTCATCCAGGACCGTTACGTCACCACGCTCGGCCCGGACGGGGGAGCCGAGCTCAGCTTCATCCGCCGGCCCGGCCATTTCCAGGGGACACGGAGCACGCGCCCCGACGCGCCGCTGGTCAGCAGGGCGCGCTCCGTCCCGGTGCCGGAGACGTCCGTCGCCACGGCCCGTGAGCAGTTCGAGCGCCATGTCGGATGGCTGGACCGGCGGCAGGCGCGCGCGGTCGCCGACCTGAACGCGATCGCGCGCGGGCTCGCCCCGCATGCCGCCCGCGATCTCAACATCCAGGTCGGCCAGATCGTCGCCCGCTTCCGCCGTGGGTTCGCGGAGAACGGCCTGCGTGACACGCCGGCGCACGTGCGGGCACAGGAACGGCTCGACATCATGGGCCGCGAGGCCAGGACGCTGGAGAACCTGCTCCGCGCGTACGGCGGGCCGCAGCGACCGGCCTCCTCGGCCCAGCCGGCGCCGGCCCAGGGCGCGCTGCCCGGCACCCCGGTGCCGGACCGCTTCGTCGCGGCCGTCAACGCGCGGCTGCTCGGCTTCGGCGGGCGCTGGCTCGGCGGCGAGGTCGACCGCGGACAGATCGAGGAGGCGCTGCGCGACCTGCCTCAGGACACGAGCCCCCGATACCTGGTCACCGCCGTCGCCCATCTGATGGTCGAGGGCGTGGTCCCCCCGCCGCCGGCCGAGAGCCATGCCGAGGGCGGCGATCACGAGACGGAGAACGGTAACGGAGACGAGCACGAGACCGTCAATGTGACCTCGAGCGTCACGTTGACCACGAGCGCGGGCGGGTCGGGCGCGATCGGCATGTCGTTCGCCGCACCGCCCGGGGAGGTCATCCGGTACCACTGGACCAAGCTGAAGGGCCGGCTGAGGCGGGTCGGTGACCGTGGATCCTCCGCGTGGGGAGCCGTGGGCCGGTCGGTGCGATCCGAACTGTCGACGACCACTCCGGCCGGTCCCACGGCTCCCGAGCCGCCGCCCGTGGTGTCGCCGTCTCCCCGCGCGTCCTCTCCGGTGGAGGAGCTCGGTACCGGGCCGGATTCGGTTCCCTCCCCTGCGGAGGAGTCGGCGCGGCTGGCGGCGATGCCGGCCGAAGCGCGCGAGTCGGAGCTGGCGTTCATGCCGGCGGCGGACCGCGAGCGGCTGGCGTCCGACCCGGACTTCGTCCGCGGCCTCCGCGACGCCCTGTCCCGTACGGAGTTCGCGTCCGCCGTGGCGCAGCTGATGATCCAGATGCCGCCGGAGGTCGAACGGCCGGTGACGGCACGGCATCGGCTGCAGGCGCTGCTCACCCCGATGCTGCACGATCCCAAGGTGGCGGAACAGCTGATCCTCGCCGGCTCGCGAGTGATCGTCCTGCCGAGGGGCGAGCGGCTGACGTCCCTCGCGCCGTGGCGTCACCTGGCCGGCAAGGCGGTCCACGGACCGGCGGTCCGGGTCTG
This sequence comes from Actinomadura sp. DC4, assembly GCF_030406325.1. Lineage (GTDB taxonomy): Bacteria > Actinomycetota > Actinomycetes > Streptosporangiales > Streptosporangiaceae > Actinoallomurus. The sequence goes on from NZ_JAUEQY010000011.1 coordinate 140,054, forward strand.
GGACGACGTGCGCGGAGCCGGTGGCAGCGTCCAGAAGACGGTCGCGGTCCCGGAGGAGAACCTCCTCGGGGAGACGGCCCTGATCGGGGACTGGTTCATGGCGGAGGGCTATTCCACCGCCACGCACGAGTTCGCGCACCTCATCCACCACCATGCTTTGACCGCCGAAGATCGGTTGCTCATCACGCAGGCGTTCACCGCGAAGGCACGCGCGGACTCCTTCAACCGTCCCGTGGAGTGGCCGGACGGTCCGCGGACGAACCCGGAGCGCCCCGGCCGGATCAACTATTCGGCCCAGGACGAGGACGAGTACTTCGCGCAGGTGACCAACGCCTACCTCGGCCTGAACGCCGGGCCCGACCCGTTCACCGGGCTGGAGCGTCACAACGGCGCGGCTTGGGCCCGCGTGCAGGAGATCCTCCTGCTGCCCCTGCTGGAGCGCCTCTACGGACAAAACCCCCAGATCACCGAGCGCGCCAACCCCGTCACCGAGACGCAGGCCGAGAACGAGGCATACGACGCTCAACGTGAGTTCTGGGCCGGGCAGGAGATCCCGGCCGTCGACGCCGCGCTGGAGACGCGGTTGCGCAACGATGCCGGTGCGACGCTCCCGCCGGCCCGGCCACGCTGGCACGACGTTCACTCGTCGGACGGACGCGAGGTCGGACAGGCGTTCTTCGACGACGCGGGCTGGCGGCTGCGCTCGCCGTTCTACGGCGACCTGGCGAAGGCGGAGTTCCGCTCCTGGTCGGGCAGACCGGGCCAGGAGGTCAGCGCGCCGCTGGAGGTGCCGCTCGGCGACCGGAGCGGGGTGTACGTGCTCGCCGGGCACGGGTCGGAGCTGCGTGACCTGCCACGTCTCACCACGCTCACCGCAAAGGAGATCGTGCGGCGGGGCTTCACGACCCTCCTGCTCGTCCGCTGCGCCACCGTCACGGCGGAGGCACCGTCGGCGGGGCTGCGGGACGTCGCACGGGACACGGGCCTGACCATCGTCGAGGAGACCGGCGCGGTCGCGGCGACGCCCGGTGTGATCAACCTCCTGCCGGACGCCGACGGGCGGCCCACCCAGGTGCGGGTCCACCGCCCCGACGGGACCGTCGACCACTACGGCGTCACGCCGGAAGACGCGTCCGCGCCTTCCCTGGTGGAGCTGCCGGTCGAGCCGGAGGCGGGCGAACCGCTCGGGCGGGCGCTCGCGCGGGCACTGGACCGCGACCCGTCCCTCCTGCCGGACACCGTCGAGGGCACCGGGAACACGGCCACCCGCTACGACCGGCTCCTCGCGGCGCTGGCGGAGGAGGACCTGCCCGCCGCCGAGTCGTTCGGCGACCTCGCCCGGGAGGTCGATGTCCACGATCTCGAACGCGCCGGCGTGGTCCTGACATCCGTGCAGCGGACCCAGGCGGTCCTGCGAGGAGGCCGGCTGCCGCTCGCGACACTGGAACTCACTCGCGTCCAGTCGCTGCGGCTGGCCCTGGAGACCGAACCCGCCACCGCGCCGCCGCAGGCGGAGCTGGCGGTGGTCCTCACCACCGCCGTCCGGCCGCTGGGCATCAAGATCGTTTTTGGGGACACGCTCGCCGAGCCGCTCCGGACCGAGGAATCCCCGGCCCCGGGCGCCGCCGCGATCACGCCGCACCCGGACGAGACCTACCGGCGTCAGGTCCACACCGGCGACGGGCGGGACGTCGGCGACGCCTACTTCGGCGACGAGAACCGGCCCGTACGGCCGGGGTTCTACGACGGCCTGCCGAAGGCCGCGTTCCGGTCCTGGTCGGACCTGCAGGGCCGGCCGGACGGGGATCCGGGGAAGGCGACGGCCCCCGAGCCGGCCGGCGCCGCGAGTCAGGTCAGGACCAGGGCACGGGAGCTGGCCGGGCGGGACGTCCCGACCCTCCACCTGCAGCGCTCCGCCCCCGAGGCCGAGTCGGACGTCGGCGCCCCGCGTCAGGTGTCCCGTGACCTGAATGGGATCCACCCCCTGCCGGACGCCGACCGGCCCGGCGGCGCCGTCACGCGTACCGAGGAGATCGAGGCCGAGAACGGCCAGGTCGAGGAGCGGAACGGCCACGACGAGGGCCGGGCGCGCCCGGCCGTCCCGCCGCCGCGGGACTCCGCGTGGCACGCCGACATCGTCCTGCACGAGGTCCGTGACGAGCACGGGAGGTTCGGCGGTCTCGCCTCGTACGGCCCGAAGGACATGGAGGCCCGCGCCGGCGCCCTCGCACGTGCCTCCTCGCTGAAGACCTACACGGCCTGGCACGTCGACGCCGAGGGCAAGACCGTGCCGACCACGCGGCCCATGCCGAGCGGTGAGAAGACCTTCCACTGGTTCTCCCACGGCGCCGCCGGCCGGGTCACCGCTGCGACACACGACGGTGGCACCCGACCGATGGACGGTGACGACCTCGTCGACCTGATCGAGAACCGCCTGGGGGACGCCACCGACATCGTGGTGTGGTCCTGCCAGACCGAGACGGCCGTCGACCGCCGCGCCACTCTCGAACTCGCCACCCGCTTGAGCGAGCGGACCCGCCGCCGCGCGCACGTGCCCGAGTGGGAGACCGCGCTCGACCGCGACCCGGAGACGGAGAACGCGAGCGCCCACACGTACGCCGACCCGGCGGGCGGGGAGACCGGCTGGACCTCCGTGTCGCCGCGTCCCGCGACCTCGTCGGAGCCCGGAGGCGTGCTCGTCGAGCTGCCGGTGCTGCCCGGAGAGGGCGAGACGTTCGGCAGCGCGCTGGCGCGGGCCCTGGACCGGAGCGGGACGCCGTTGCCCGAGCCGGGCGGCGCCACCCCGTACGACCGGTTCTTCGCCGCGCTGACCGAGGACGACCTGCCCGAGTCCGCGCCGCTCGCCGAGGAGTCGGCGCTGGTCGGCATCGATGTCCTCCGGCAGGCCGGGATCACGCTGTCCGCCGGGATCCAGGCGCAGGCGATCCTTCAGCAGGGCCGGCTCTCGATCGGGTCGCTGAACCTCGACCGCGTGCAACGGCTCCGGCTCGCGATGGAGATGGAGTCGGCGGCCTCGGCGGAGATGTGGGCGGCGATGACGACCGCTCTGGAGGCCGCCGCCTTCCGCCTGGGCCTGCGGATCGTCCTCGGCGAGCCGGTGAGCGCCGGGAACCACCGGCCCGTCCTGCCCTCGCCGGAACTCCGCAACGCCGCGGTCGCCGGGAGGCGCGTGCGGTGGGCGGACGAGGACGGCGCGGACCTGGCGACCGACCTCGGCCCCGAGGTCGTCCGCGAGACCATCGAGGAGCCGGAGCCCGCCGAGCGGCGGAGCCCGTGGTACCTGGAGTTCGACGCGCTCGGCGAGGCGTCCGTACGCGGGGTGGACCGGTGGCCGGAGGAGGAGGTCCAGCTCTGGGCCCACCACGTCGCGAGCGGCTCCCGGCGCACGGGCGACACCTCGGAGCTGAGCACCGGCATCCAGAGCGGACTGCGGAAGATGCTGCGGACCGCCGACCCGGCCGGATGGGACACGCTGCTCCAGCGCGGGCACCTGTTCGTGGCCGACGGCCGTCTCGTGTGGCTGCGGCCCGTGCTGCGCGACGTGACGGTCGGAACGCAGCCGACGGGGACGGTCCGCGAGTACGACGTGTCCTTCGCCTCGATGGCGGCCGGGGGGAAGAAGGAACGCGAGGTCTGGGCCGGGCTGGACGGCACGCTGCTGACGTTCTTCTCCCTCGGCCTGAAGACGGTCTCGGCGCTCATCCCCGGTGTACCGGCGCTGGGCATGGGCTCCGCGGACAAGCGGGGGGAGGAGTGGGAGGTCCAGGTCATCGCGGGGCGCAAGCTGTTCGTGGGCGGGTTCGCGCGCTTCCGAGCCGGCCTCGCGGTGCGGGTGTTCGTGGACGGGCGGGAGCGCCCGAACGACGCCGTGCTCCCCGCGCGGTTCGACCTCGACCTGCCGAACGAGCTCACCACGCCGGACGCGCCGCGGCCGAAGACGACGGCGCGGACGGTCGGCGAGACGAGGACGGGACGGCGGCCCTCACAGTCCGCGGAGTCGCTCAACGCGGTCGACCTGATCCCGACCGTCGCGGAGCTGCAGAGACGGCTCCTCGACGCCGGGCTGCCGGCCGGGTCGGTGCTGACCGTGATGGGCGAGGCGCTGGAGCACCTGACCGAGAAGTCGGCGCGCAACCGCAGCCGGCTGCTGCTCAGCAGCGGTGTCCCGACGAAGAAGGTCAAGGTGCCGGCGGGCCGTGTGAGCTCCTTCGAGGGGCACTTCCTCATCAGCGCGGACATCGAGACGCTGCAGTACTTCGGCGACGGCGAGGTGAGCGTACGTGAGGACACCGGCAGCGGCCTGACGGACAAGCCGGGGCGGGGCAAGGACAGCGCGGCGTCCCTGGGGTTCGGCTTCAACGCGGCCGGGCTCACCCATCCCGACCACCACGACGACGCCGGCAAGGGGTTCGCGCACGGGCCGGGACTCACGCTCGGCTTCTCACGCGCCGCGGGTCACGGGATGGCCGAGCAGGCCCTCGGCCACACCGTTCTCAACCGGAAGATGACGCAGGCCCGCTACCGGTCCGGGCTGCGGGTGAGCGTCGACATCCGCTCGACCACGCACGACATCCCGCGCGTCTCCGGCGTCGCCGAGTCCGAGGTCGGGGTGCCCAAGGGCGAGGCGGCCGACTTCGAACGCCGGCTGACCGGCTCCGTGCATCCGGCCGGGGGCGCGTTCACGCAGCACCGGGTGCGGACGCTGCTGCGTTCGCCGTACGGGGCCGTGCCCGAGGAGGCGTACCGCCGGCCGCCGCGCCTCGGCCGCGCGATGCCCGTGAACCCCGCCGACGCCGAATCGCTCGCCCTCGCGTCGCGCCGGGGTCTCGGCTTCGGCACGGCCGCCACGCTGCCCGGCGCCGAGCTCGTGCACGAGCAGCTCCGTACGGTCATGGAGCGACGGCACGACACGCTGTCGAAGGGCGCGAAGGCCGATTGGTCCGAGGCGGACCTGCAACTGGCCGCCTGGTTCAGCCGGCCGGCGCTGGAGGCGGACCCGTCGACCACGATCGCCGGGATCGAACGCACCGTACGTGTCGGCGGCCGGGACTACCGCCTGGCCGCCAGGGCGTACGTGATGGAGCGGCTGAAGCGCGCCGGCACCACCTACTCCCTGACCGTCAACCTCCGGGCGCTGGCGGCCGCGTCCTCGAACGGGCACCGCGCGACGGAGCTGGGCATCCGGCTGGGGGCCGGGCTCGGCGCGCGGGTCACGGCGTTCTCGTGGCTGCGGTTCGCGCTCGGCGCGGTCGGCCTGCAGGGCGGCTACTCCTACTCGCCCAAGCGCCAGCTGACCGGAGGCGTGAAGTCCTACCGCCGTACCGAGACGACCGGTGAGGTGGACGAGCACCCGTACAACGTGATCTACGGGCTGTCGGTGCGGTCGCCCGGCGGGCGGACCGACATCTGGTGGATCGACCGGCGCGGCGACGTCACCGGCCGGTTCGTGCTGCCCCGCGAGCACCGCCCGGCGATACCGCCGACGCCGGAGCAGATCGCGGCGGCGCGGCAGACCTCCGAGTCGGGGCTGTGGCCGCAGGGCACGGGCGTCGCCCTCACGCGCGGAGTCTCGGGCCTGTACCCGGCGTTCTTCGTCCTGCCGGAGCTGTGGCGGCTGGCGGCACGCATGTACGCGCGGGCGAACGACCTGCCGGACGCCTGGCTGGAGGATTCGGGCGAATGGCCTGAGGCCATCAAGAACGCGACGCGTCCGGGTGGACTCGCCGCCCACTTCGCGCCCCTGACGAGCCGGACCGGGCGGTACGTCGCGCTGCCGCGGGGCAAGGACGGCCGTAAGCAGGCGCTGCGCATCCGGCTGCGCGGTTACCGGCCGCGTCACCTGTACGCGGGCGACGCCACCGAGATCGAGCAGTACGCCCAGAGCAACGCCGCGTACAAGGACGAGACCAAGCACACCTGGGAGGCCGGGCCGACGTTCTCGGCGGGGCCGCAGTTCCGCCTGGGAGGCGAGGCGGACGCCCCTCACTCGCTGAGCCCGGAGGACGGCGACTTCGGCGGCCACTCGCCGGAGAGCGAGCAGAACACCGGGCCGGGCGGGCGGATCCAGCTCACCGTGCACGGTGAGGCGCGCTGGGAGCACAAGAGCCAGCGCGGCCGGGAGCAGGGCCCGGTGGACATCACCCGCGCGACGTACGGCGGGCGGACGCACACGTACCGGATGGACCCGGTCTTCGAGGTGACCCTCATCCGCTGGAAGGGCGACTCGGTCACCTGGCAGTCGCGTCACCTGCGCGCGACGGACGCGCTCGACGTCGTGGTCCCCGAGCGGCGGATCTTCGACCTCGGGCTGACCGCGCCCGGCGTGACGCCACCGGTTCCGCGCCCCCCGGCGCGTCACGTGCCGCCCGGCCTGCTGCCGGGCATGTCGTACCCGGAGACGATGGACGCCGAGGACGTCCTGCCCCGGATCGAGAGCTGGTTGCGCGACGAGAAGGTGCTGCGTCCGCTGCCCGGCCACGGCGACCGGCCGAACCTGGTGACACGGGAGCTGGAGGGGGCCTACTCCTCCGACGCGTTGCGCAACCAGTTCGTCGCGCTCACCGGCTCGGGGGTGATCCGCTGGATCCCGCTGCCGCGGGCTTTCGGCGCCGTTCGTTACGTGTGGGTCCGGGTCACCGCGCGCGTCGCCGCCGCCGACGAGCAACTGGCGCGGCCCGAGGTGAAGCTGACACTGCGGGACGAGGGGCAGCGGAAGAAGACCGTCACGAAGTCGTCGGGCTCCGGTTACGGGGGCGGTTTCAACCTGCGGACCCGCGCCGGGAAGGAAGGGCACGAGGGCGACCACGGCGGGATCGAGGGGAGCGGCGGGTTCAACCGGTCCTCCGCCCGTGGCGTGGAGAAGACCGGGAAGACGCTGGAGATCTACCGCGCGGGTACGCGGGAAGGCTCGCAGGAGTACCGGCACCGGCTGGCGTTCCGCATCGAGATGGGGCTGAGCGGTGAGCTCCCGGAGATCCTCAACGTGCCGGCGCGCGGCCTCCGGCTCACCGCCGTCGGCCTCGGCCGTCTGACGCGCGCCCGGAGCCTCGGCAGGCTCTGGTACTCCCACGGGATCTTCCTCCGGCACCACGTCGTCGAGCCCGGTCCGGGCGGCGTGACGGGCCGGGTCCGGCTCCTCGTCCCCGACCACGTCGCTCTCCTGGACACGCCACCCGACGGGCTCGAACCCGTGCTCGGGAAGAACCCGGCCTGGGACACCCGCCCGCTCTGGGACGGGCGCGACGCGGCGGCGGTCGCCACGCTCGTGGAGAACCTCCACCCGTGGGGCGTCCCGTTCGCGGACGCGGTGCAGCGGTGGGCCGGGGTGCCCTCCTCGCCGTTCGGCCGGCCGAAGAACCTGAACACACCGGGCGCCTGGCTCGTCCCGGGCCTGGACTTCACCACCTGGCCGGGCCTGCGGTACCTCCACTTCACCGGGCAGAACACCATCCGGCCCGACATCAAGGACGTGCTGCGGAACGCGTACGAGGTGCCGGTCGGCGGCCGGAAGACGATCGTCGGCGCGGAGATCGTGGCCGCGGAGGTGATCGGCCCGGTCGACGGGACGAGCTTCAAGGGCCGCAACTACACCCAGGAGTCGGAGGCGGACAAGGACACCTCCGAGCACTCCGGAGGGTTCCACCTCTCCTTCGGCCCCGAGGCCGGCGGCGAGATGGGCCCGGCCAGGGCGCTGGGCATCGGCGGTTTCGAGTACGCGCGCGAGCACGCCGAGGAGCTGTCCGGCGAGCTGGGCGGGACCGAGGAGAAGAACAAGGAGGCCACCCGCAGGTACCGGCACTACCGGTTCGCCGTCGACCTCCTCATGAGCGGGCACCACGGCACCCTGCGCGTGCGCGCGCCCCGCGGCCTGTACGGGATGCTCCCGCTCGAGGAGAACCCCGTGGGCGTGTACCGCCTGGCCGGCGGCCTGGAGGAGTCACTGCCCGACCTGTTCGCCCGGCCCCGCCGCCACGACGCCGAACACCCCGGCTGGCACGACGACATCGTGCTGCACCAGGTGCGCGACGAGGACGGGCGGTTCCACGGCCTGGCCTCCTACCGGGCGACGGACCTGGCCGCGCGCGGGCCCTCGCTGTCCGGCGCGGGTTCGCTCACCTCCTACACGGCCTGGCGCACCGGTACGGACGGCGCGCCGGCGCCGGTCGCGCGTCCGCTGCCCACCAGGTCCGGCGTCACCGCCTTCCACTGGTTCTCCCACGGCCGGGCGGGCAAGGCCGTCGCGGCCGTGCACGGCGCGGACGGCCGGTCACTGGACGGCGACGAGTTCGTCGATCTGGTCGGAAACTGGCTGGACGGGTTCTCCGACATCGTGGTGTGGCCGTGCCAGAGCGGCCCGGCCGTGAACCGGCCCGCCACGTTGGCGTTCGCCTCTCGTGTCGGCGAGCTGACGGGACGCCGCGTTCATCTGCCCGAGTGGGAGACCGCCCTCGACCGCGACCGGTCGACCGGGGACGTGAGCGCCCATACATTTCCCGATCCGGACGGCGGCGAGACCGGCTGGATCTCCGTGGCACCCCGGTCCCTGCCCCCGGCCGAAGGCAGCGGTGTCCTGGTCGAGGTGCCGGTCCTTCCCGAAGACAACGAGCCGCTCGGCCGGACGCTCGCGCGGGCCCTGGACCGGGGGGCCGCGCTCCTGGCGGACCGGGGCGGTTCGGCGGCGACTCCGTACGAGCGGCTCCTCGCGGGCCTGAAAGAGGAGGACCTTCCCGTCTCCGCTCCGCTCGCCGACGAGGCGGCACAGGTGCGCCTCGACGACCTCGAACGCGCGGGGATCACTGTGCCGGAGGACCGGAGCGCGCGGACGGTCGGTTCGCTGGGGCTCGATCGCCTGCAGCGGTTCCGGCTGGCGCTGGAGACCACGCGGGCGACCGCGGAATCGATGGCGGAGGTCGTCGGGCTGCTGGACGCCGCCGCCGGGCGGCTGGGCGTACGGCTCGTCCCCGGCCGTGCCGTCGACGCCGGAAGCGCCCGGCAGGTCCGGCCCGGCCCGGACCTGCGCAACGCGGCGACGGGCGGGCTTGTCGAGGCCGGTCTGCGGAGGCTCTTCTTCGGGGATCCGGCCTGGACGACGCCCGGTCTCCTCACGGGCTCACCGTACGGTTCCGGCCTGCTCGCCGGCGGCTTGCCGGGGCTGCTGCGCGGCAGGAATCCGATCTTCGTCCGGCCGGCGGCCGTGGCACACGAGCACCGCGTTAGCGGTACATGACATGGCCATGACAATCAAGATAAATGGACTCACGCAGGGTCGACAGTGCATATCCCCATTGGTAGCTTCAAAAGTGATCTTCATTGACGAAAGCGAAGGTCAGCCGCTATGCGGCGGACCGCGACTGGACCGTTGTACTCATCAGAGCGTCTAGCCGCCCAGCCGCCGCGTCGGGCGGGCATGGATCGAGGGAAAGTGACTGCCGAACAGGGCGATGCGTTGCGACGATCGCCGGTCGCGGCCGGTGACGAGCCGATCGAGGGCACGGACGAGCGGATCGAGAGCGCCGGCGAGCCGGCCGGGCGTACCGGCGAGCCGATCGATGACGTGGACGGGACGACCCCCCTTACGCCTTCTGTACCGGACTCGATCCGGGAGGCCGGACGCCTCGCGCCCGACCACTGGCTCGGCATGGTCGACCCCGCCTGGGCCGGCGACGGCACCCCGCCGAACTGGGCGCTGGTCGGACAGTGGCGGTCGAGCCCGGAGGGCGAGATCGTCGAGTGGCGCGACAACGAGGAGTACCGGCCGTCGCCCTCGGCGCTCGGCTGGCCCGAGCCGGCCGATGACGTCGACGCCGCGGTCCAGCTCGCGGCCTCCGGCTACGGCCCCGGCGAGGCCGTGACCGACGCTCTGGCCACCCTCCCGGAGGCGGCGGTCTTCGTCACGCCCGAAGGCGAGCTGCTGCCCGCCACCGCGCCGGACGGCGCGACGCGCGTGATCCCGGTCTTCACCTCGCCCGGCTATCTCTACGCCGCGGGCCGGCTGGCGTTCGTGCTGATGACCGTGCGCGAACTCGCCGAGCGGATCCCCGCCGAGCACGTCGTCTACCTCAACCCCTCGGCCCCGGTGAGCATGACTGTGGATACGGACATGCTCCGCGAGGCCCTGGAGCGCGTGCCGCAGGTCGTCCCCGGAGACGACATCGCCGCCGCGCCGCGTCCGGCGACGGTCAGCGGGGACTTCGCGGCGGCTCCCGCGGACGGCGTGACGGCCGAAGACGGCTAGGACGGCCGGCGGCTGATCTCACCAACATCGGCGAAACCCACCGAAAAGGCTGCGGAACCCACCAAAAGAAAGATAATCGGAAAAGACGCCGCCAGGCGTTGAACCCGAACGCCACGGGATGCGTATGCCTGACTGTGGCCACCTCTCGCCGGGTCACCCCGTACCGGCCGAGGAGTGGTTCGAACCGCCGTGCGGTCGCGCGAAGGGGTGCACCGGTGCCGGATCCGGCGACCGGCCACTCTCTCGCCGGGGCCGAAGCCGTCACCGGAGGTTAGATCGTGTGGAAAAGGGCGCAGTACCGTCGGCCGGGGCGGAACGGGTCGGACGCGTCCGCCTCGATCGGCGCCGGAACCCGCGGCGACGGCAGAGCCGCGGTCGTGGTCGATGAGTACGACGGCCTGACTCTGCTGCGCTCCTCGCCGGACGCGCCGCCGAAGCCGGACGGCGTCGCCGAGCTGGCACGCTTTCTCGGCGGCGACAAGGCGAACGACGTGTTCACCGTGGTGGTCGGCGCGGACGGCGCGACCGCCGAACTCTGGGCCAGGCTCGGCACCGTGCTCGACTCCGCACGTGAGCAGGGCGCGACCGCCGTACGCCTCGCGCTGTCGGGCGCGGGCCGCCCGCGCCAGGACCGGCCCGCCCTGGCACAGCGGATCGCCGATGCCTGGGGCATCGAGGTGATCGCGCCGGACGCGGGCGTGGTGATCGTGCCCGGCGGCTCGATGTTCGCCATCGGCGCCGGCGCGCCCGTCCGTGGCTGGCGGTCCTTCACCCCCGGCGCGGAACCCCTGCCGCTCGGCCGGCGCAGCCCCGAGCCGCACTGGCAGTCCGCCCTCGCCCGGCTCCCCGCAGGCACCGTCGGCGGATGCGTGGTGGAGCAGGTCCCCGCCGGGATCCTGGTGCGGTCCGCGCAGGCACCGAGGTCGCGCGCCGCGAACCTCTGCTACGCGGTGCCGGTCGACGACGACCACCTGACCATTCTCGTCGGCGCCACCGAAGGCGACGGCGGCGCGGGCATCCCGGCCGAGGACCTCGCCGCCCTGCTCGCCGCGCTGCCGGAGACGATCCGTACGGCGGCGCGCCTCGCCCCCTGCGGCCCCACCGACCTGCTGGCGGTCGGTCAGGACACCGCCGAGATCCTGGGGGCGGAGGTGGAGGTGCTCACCGGGCTCCCGCTCGTCGTCGGCACCGACGACGAGCCCGTCGTACGGCCCGTCCTGATCGACGCCGACGCGGAACCGACCTGGGTGCCCTTCGTCGAGGCCGTCGTCTGCCGGCCGTACGGCGCCGACGGGACGGACCGTGTCCCGGCGCCCCAGCTCGTCCGCTGGCGCTCGCCCGTGGCCGGCGCCGATCATCCGGAGCCGGGCGCCATCGCGCTGTCGGACCGGTGGCAGGTCTCGGTGACGAGGGCCGGGCTGGCAGTGGGGCCGCGCGGGGAGGCTCCCGCCTTCGCGGGGCGGCCCGTGTCGCCGGAGCAACTGGCCATCGAGGTGAACCTCCGTGGTGCGGCGGCCGACGACGCGCTCTTCGCCGACCTGTCCCGCCTGCTCGCCGAGCTCGGCTCCGGCGTACGCGGCTTCGTCACCCTCCACCGGGTCCTGCCGGCGCACGCGTCCGGCGAGGAGGACTTCCGCCTGCTCCGGCTGGCGATCGAACACGGCGTGTCCCTGGTCGAGCCGCAGCCCGCCGAGGCGCCTCCCGCTTCTTCCGCGCCGACCGTACGGACCGTCGCGATCCCGCGGACCGGGCGTCCGCAGAGCGCGACCGCGGAGTCGTCCGCGCGCCCGGCGGCGGCGAGAGCCGACGAGCCCGCGGTGTCGCAGACGGCCGGCCCCGCGTCCCGGCCGTGGCCGGGTGAGGCACCGGTTTCGCCGGCGGCCAGGACCGGCGAGCCCGCCGCGGCGCCGCCGGGCTCCGCACAGTGGTCGTGGTCCGGTGAGGTACCGGCGTCCCCGGCGCCCAGGACCGGCGAGCCTGCGGGATCGCAGCCTGGTCCCGGGTCTCGGCCGTACCCGGGCGCCCCGGCCTTCCCGGCGTCTGGGGCGGGTGAGCCGGCGGGGTCTCAGCCGGCGGGCCCTGGGTCTCGGCCGTGGTCGGGTGAGGTACCGGCCTCCTCGGCGTCTGCGGCGGACGAGCCTGCGGGATCGCAGCCGGGTGCCGGGTCGCGGCCGTATCCGGGCGGCGCGCCGGCCTCCTCGGCGTCCGGGGCCGACGAGCCCGCCGCGGCACAGCCGGCCGGTCCCGCGCCCCGGCCGTTTCCCGCCGAGCCGCCGGCCGCCCCGGGCACGCCTCCGGACCGTACGCACGAGGCCGGCCCGTCCGCGCCGCCCCGCGGCCGAGACGATGCGGAACCCCTCCCGCCGGGCCTGGGGAAGACTCCGCCGACCCCCGTCTCGGGGAGGCCTCCGGAGCCCTCTCCGTCGCTCAGTACGGCCGCGGAGCACGCGCTCCGTCCGTCGTCCCCGTCCGCGGCGCCCGCAGAGCCCGCAGGGCCCGCCACGCCCGCGCACGCGGCTTCGTCCGCAGCCCCGGCCGCCGGGCCCGATCCCGCCGGACCGCCGCCGGCGCCTCCCGCCACGCCTCCCGCTCCGGCCCGGCCGGAGCCGGTCGCCGCGTCCCCGGCGCGCCCTCGGACCAGGCCCGTGGCACCCGCCCGGCGCAGTTCGGAGAAGGAGCGCGCCGAGTTCCGGTCGCTCGCCCAGCCGGTCTGGGAGCGGCACAGCGCCACGGTCAACCGGGCGATGACGAGGATGCCCGCACTGCGCGGCCCGCAGATGGACGCCACACGTACCGACCTGGTCGCGGTGCACCTCTACCTGTCGGACTCCCACTCCGAGCTGACCCCGCCGGGAGAGAAGACGCCGGACGACGCCGACCTCCCCGGCTGCTACACCGCCTGCCTGGCCTCCGGACTGTGCCGGCTGCCCTCGTACCGGGGGGTCGCCGTACGCGGCGGGCTTCCCGCCGACGGAGCACTCGGGCGCTTCGTGCCGGGCAGCGTGCTGCGCGAGCCGGGATCGGTCAGCGCGCTCCCGCTCGCGGCCGCCGCCGGCCTGTCCGCCGCGGCGGGCGGCTTCGTCATCTGGTCCTCCACGGGCCGGCGGGTGCGCCCGCTGCTGGGGTCCGTACCCGGTCTGGCCGCCGATGAGGTGGTCTTCCCACCCGGCACCGGTCTTCGCGTCCTGGACGTACGGTCCGCGGGCCCCGCGCCGATCATCCTGCTGAGCGAGGTGCTCGGCGCGGCCGCCGACGACCGGTCCGGCGATCTGGACGACGCCGACCGGGCCACTCTGGAACGACTCGATGAAGCGCTGAATCGGCAGGTGCCCTCCTCAGGAGGGACTTCTCCCACCGCCTGGCCGACGCGCTGCGCCAAGCCGCTGGGCGGCTAGATGGAGCGATACGCCGCCGCCCCGGCACCCGGAGGATCACCGGCGCCATCAGCGCTTCGATACGGACCTCAAAGGAGGAAGGTTTGCCTTCCAAATCAGAGCCCGGCGACCGTATGAAGTCGCTCGGCGTACGCCGTTCGGTCGAGTTGCCGGACTCGGACGTCGACACGGCCGGAGACCTGGCCCCGGCGGAAGAGCCGGGGCAGAAGGACGAACGGCCCGCGTCCTCCGGTCAGGAGACCGGCGGCGCGAGCCCCGTCGCGGCCGGCGGCACCTCGGCGGACCGGACGCCGGCGAAAGAGGAAGAGCGGAAGACCGTCACGGTCTCCGAGGTCGCCGTGACGCCGCCGTCGGTGAACAGCACCGCCGACGCCGGCGACGAGCTGCCGCCGGACCGGCCGAAGAAGACCGTGCTGGCCGGCGTGGCGATCGGCGGCGCCGTGGTGCTCGCCATCCCGATCCTGCTGATCGGGAGGGGCTCGCACGACCACAAGAAGGAGCCGGCCGCCGCCGCGGCGGCCACGGTCCTGCCCGGTGACGGTCAGCAGCCCGGTGCGTTCACCTCGGCCTCACCGACCGTCACCCCGACACCGACGGTCTCGAAGAAGAAGAAGGACAAGCCGAAGGCCTCGAAGAGCGCCACACCCAAGACCTCTCCCAAGGCGTCCTCCAAGGCGGCGGGCGACCACAAGGTACGGGTGCAGAGTGTGTCGAACCAGAAGCCGCTGGCGGGCGGCCCGCCGTGGAAGAGTCTCCGGCTGCACTCCCCGCGCGACATCTATCCCGGCAAGACCGTACGGACGAACCGCATCGCGCTGACCATGCAGGCCGGCGGCAACCTCGTGCTGCGCGACAAGAGCAACAAGGTCATCTGGTCCACCGGGACCCACACGGCCGGCGTCTACGCCGAGCTCCAGACCGACGGCAACCTGGTCCTCTACGCAGGGGACCGGCACGCGGTCTGGGCGGCCGGCTGCTTCGGCCACAACAACCCGACGATGGTGCTCCAGAGCGACGGCAACGTCGTGATCCTCGACAGCGGCGGCCACCCGATCTGGGCGACCGGCACCAACAGATGACTCAGTGACCGAGCGTGCCGGTCGGAGGGCAAGGAGAAGGCCGTGGCCCCCAGCAACGAATCCGGCGGAAACGCCGAACCCCTCGGTGTACGTCGCCAGGTCGAGCTCCCCGAGGTGAGCACCGACGCCCCGGACGATCTCGCGCCGACCCCGGATGCGGGGGCCAAGGCGGTGACCGGCGGCGGCGAGACCGGATCGGCCGCGGCGGGCACCGAGGACGCGCGGCCCGAGGGCGCCACGGCGTCGAAGGAGAAGGAAGAACAGCAGGCGCTCACCGCGGGCATCGCCGCCCCGGTGCCGCCGGGCGGCGTCCAGAGTGACGGGATGCCGCCGGACCGGCCGAAGAAGCCGGTCCTGGCCGCCGTCGCCATCGGCGGCGCCGTGGTGCTCGCCATCCCGATCCTGCTGATCGGAAGGGGCTCGCACGACCACGAGAAGCAGCGGACCGCCGCCGCGGCGGCCACGGTCCTGCCCGATGACGCGGCACCGCCGGGCGCCTTCACGTCCGCCTCGCCGGCGGTGACCCCGACACCGTCGGTCTCCAAGAGCCCTGAGGCGAAGAAGTCCAAGAAGAAGGAAGAGAAGCCCAAGAAGAAGGACGCGAAAGCCGCTGCGCCGGCCTCGAAACGGCACGTCGCCGTGGCGGCGGGGCCACCGACGGGCCCGCGGTTCGCGACCACTACCCGTCTTCTTCTGAAGAACGTCATGACCGGCCTGTGCGCGGACATCCCCGGGAACGGCGACGGAGACCCGCAGGACCCGCTGCAGCAGTTCACCTGCAACGGCTCGAGCCGTGCCAACGAGCAGTGGGACCTCGTGGTGAATGACAAGGGCGGGGGCCCGCACGGGGCGGATCTCTTCACGATCCGCAACAGCAAGGACGACTACTGCGCGGACCTGCCCGGCAACGGAGCGGTGGACCACGGCACCCACGTGATCGAGTGGGCGTGCTCCCCAGGCCGTACGGACAACCAGATGTGGTACCTCGTCAAGAAATCCAAGAAGAACTTCTGGATTCGCAATTACGCCAGTCACAAGGACTGCCTGGACGTGCTCGGGACCGCTGGTTCCGGAGGCAAGAAGGCGGCGCTCACCCTATGGCCGTGCGACTCCGAGGACGACCATCTCTGGTCCTTCCACTGAGCGCCCGGTGCCATCCGCGGTGTGACATCTACGTCTAAGGAGAATCGTCGTGTCTTCCCAGTCAGAGTCCGGCGACCGTATGGAGTCGCTCGGCATCCGCCGGTCGGTCGAGCTGCCGGAGTCGGACGTCGACGCGGCCGGAGACCTGGCGCCCGCGGCGGAGAGCGACGGTCCCGCCGAAGAGGCCGCCGGTTCCTCCGCCGCCGACGAGGCCGGGCGGACCGGCACGTCCGAGAAGTCGTCGGCGGACACGACGGCGCCGCCGGAGAAGGACACGAAGGCGATCGCGGCCCCTGAGATGGCCGTGCCGCCGGCGGCGGGCGATACCGCCGCCGGGGATGACGAGATGCCGCCGGACCGGCCGAAGAAGACCGTTCTGGCGGGGGTGGCGATCGGCGGGGCCGTGGTGCTCGCGATCCCGATCCTGCTGATCGGGACGGGGAACCATCACGGGAAGAAGCATCCGACCGCCGCCGCGGCGGCGACGGTTCTGCCCGGAGACGGGGTGCCGCCGGGCGCGTTCACCTCCACCTCGCCGACCCCCACCCCGTCGCCGTCCACCTCGGCGAAGAAGAAGGTCAAGCCCAAGGAGAGCAAGAAGCCCGCGAAGAAGAAGGTCGTCGCGGCGGCGAAGAAGTCCGGCTTCGCGGGCGTCTCCAACGTGTTGCTGAAGAATTCCGCGAGCGGGCTGTGCGCCGATGTGCCGGGCTACGGCAGGGGGTCGACCGACGGCCCGGTCGCGCAGTACTACTGCGCCCTCGGCGACGCCGACAACCAGGTCTGGTCGCTCGGCGTGATGCGCGACATGAAGGGCCCGGGCGGCACCGCCCTCTTCACGATCCGCAATACCACGGACGACTACTGCATGGACCTTCCAGGCTACAGCGGCGTGTCGGCCGGCACGAAGGTGACGGAGTACTACTGCCGGCCCAAGAACGACAACCAGCTCTGGTACCGGTCGCACACCCGCGGCCACCTCTACCGCATCCGCAACTACTCCAGCCACGGACTGTGCCTCGGCCCGACCGGGCGCTCGCACGCCAGGGACAAGCAGCTCGAGATCCACGCGTGTGGAAGCGGAGACGAGTGGTCGTGGCCGAGCGGTGAATGACCACGGGCGGCGCGCGGCGTCAGCTGACCCGGGGCTCGGAGTCCTCCGGCCAGGTGTCGTCGTCGGGCAGGCCGGCGGGGTCGCACGGATGCCCGGTCCACTGCTGGAGCCGGTCGAGCTGTGCCAGCTGGCGCCGGGCCGCGTCCGCCGCGTGCCGGGCCTCCGCGCGTACGCCGGGGTCGTCCGCCATCGCGGACGCGTGGTCGAACCAGAGCGCCGCCTCGGCGTGCTGGTCGTCCTCGGCGCAGCGGTTGCCGGCCCGGAGCGCCGCGTCGATCAGTTCGTCGCGCGCGACCAGGGGCCCCGCGGCCATCAGGTGGCGGGCGATGTGCACGGGGTGGCGCTTCCGCAACTCGCCCAGGCCGTGCGCCGCCGCGGCGTGCAGGACCTGGCGGCGGGCGGGGGTGAGATCGTGCAACACCAGCTCGCGGGTCAGGTCGGGCATGAGGTAACGCCCCGGCCGGCCGGGTGCGGTGTCGTCCTCCCAGTTCAACGCGCGGGCGATGACGGACGCGTCCAGGATGGACAGCAGTTCCTCGCGCGTGATCGTGCGCATCTGCAGGAGGAGTTCGACGTCGAGCTCTCCGCCGGTGACCGCGACCGCCTCCAGCATCTTGCGCACCCGGTCGTCCAGCAGGTCCATCCGCGCGCGCAGCACCCTGCTGACGGAGGCGGGGAGCTGCGCGTCGGGACCGGTGCGCCGGTCGCTGGGCAGCTCCAGGATCTCGGTGATCAGGAACGGGTTGCCCTCGCCGCGCCGGTGCAGCGCCGCCGCCTCGCGCTGGTGGAGGTCGGTGCCCGGGAGCCCCGGGGTGAACGGGGTGGAGTGACGTTTCAGCAGCTCGTGGACGTCGGCGACGGTGAGCGGTCCGAGCGGCAGCAGGGTGGCGCGGCTCTGCCGTACGAGAACCGCCAGAAGCTCGCGCAGGCCCACGTCATCGGCGTCCTGCGTCGTGCAGACCACGACCATCGGCACGTCGCGCAGCAGCCTGGCGTACATGCCGAGCGAGCGCCGGAAACGGGGGCCGGCGCGGTGCAGGTCCTCGATCAGGCAGATGGTGGGCTGCTCGGTCAGCCGTTCCGCCAGGTCGCGGGCGACCGCCTCGGGCCCTCCCTCGATGCGGATCTGCGGGTAGAGCGCCGACAACAGCCGGCTGAGCGGATGGACCCGTACGTCGCCCTCTTCTTCTTCCTCCTCCACCGCGATGTCGAGGCCGCAGCGGACCCACACGACACGGAACGCGGCGTCCGCGGAGCGCGACGCGAACTCCTCGGCGAGGCGGGTCTTGCCGATGCCGGCCTCTCCGGAGAGCAGGACCCAGCGGGTGTTCCCCTGGGCCGCGTCGCTCAGGAGCTCGTCGAAGCGGGCCAGCTCGTCCGCCCGGCCGACGAGCGGACCGGCCGCGCCGGCGGGCTGCGGAGCCGGAGCGGCGGGCGCGGCGTGGGAGCGGAAGTAGGCCGGGGCGGGCAGGTCCTGGCGAAGAACCCCCATGTGGACGCCGCTCAGCTCGGGACCGGGTACGGCGCCCAGCTCCTCGGAGAGCAGCATGCGGATCGTCTCGAAGCTCCGCAGCGCCTCCGCGGACCGGCCCGCCAGGTAGAGGGCTCGCATCAGCAGGGCCCAGGCGGCCTCGCGCAGCGGAGCCCGCGTCGCGAGGTCCTCGGCGACGAGCACGGCCTTCTCCGGCTCGCCCTGCTGGAGGAGGACGGTGGCCTTGAGCTCGCCGGCGGCCATCCGGATCTCTTCGAGCCGCGCGATCTCGCGAGCCGCGAACGCGTGGTCCGCGGCGTCGGTCAACGGGGTCCCGCGCCACAGGCTCAGACCGCGCTCGACCTCGGACTGGGCGTCCACGAGCCGCCCGCGGGCCAGCAGCCCGCGGGAACGGTTGACCGCCTCTTCGAAGCGGTTCGAGTCGCGGGTGTCGGGCGGCGCCGCGAGCGTGTACCCGGCGGGCCCGCTGACGAGCACGGTGCCCTGCCCGCGCAGCGCGCGCTCCGGTTCGAGCACGTCGCGCAGCCGGCTGATGTGGGAGTGGATCGAGGAGACGGCGCCGGCGGGCGGATGCCCTTCCCAGAGGTCGTCGCACAGGCGGTCGGCCGAGACCGGATGGCCGTTCTCGACCAGGAGACGCAGGAGCAGCACCCGGCGTTTGGGCGGCCCGAGGTTCAGCCGGACGTTTCCGGACCATGCCTCAAGCGGGCCCAGCAGCCCGAACCTGACATGGTCGCTCAACCGTTCGCCTTCCGCAGGGTGGATGTGACGACGTCGCGAGTCTCGTTTCCGCCGGCGGCTGAAGGGGGGTCCACGATGTTCTTCGACCCCCGAGGACATCGTGCACCTCCTGACTATCCATCTGACAGGTCGATAGCTGTTCATTCTGCGGAGGTGCCGACGGCCGGGAGGCGCTGAACAGGGATAAGCCAAAGGCGACTATTCACCCGATTGTTCACAAGGGACGCAAGGTTGCCATAACGTTACGGATGATCAAGGAGGGGAGGGGCGAAGCGGGGGAAGACCCGCCTCGATCGATGCCGACATGAAGCCTGAGATCCGCCGATTCACCAGCCTGGGCGAGCGACTGAGGGCCGCGCGACACCGGACCTTTGTCGGGCGTGCCGCGGAGCTGGAACTGTTCCGCGCGGCGCTGAACGGCGCCCCCGAGTCCTTCGCGGTGCAGTTCCTGACCGGGCTGGGAGGGATCGGCAAGTCGACGCTGCTGCGTCGTTTCGCCGAGGAGGCCGCCGCGGCCGGGCGGACCGTCGTCGAGATCGACGGACACCAGGGCCCGCACACTCCGGAGGCGTTCGAGGCGGACGCGGCGAAGATGTTCACCGACGACCGCGCGGTGCTGCTGGTGGATGACTTCGAGGCGTACCGGCCGCTCGAAGGCTGGCTGAGAGAGCGGTTCCTGCCCCGGCTGCCCGCCGGCGCTCTCGTGGTCCTCGCGGGAAAACGGCCGCCGGACGCGATGTGGTTATCAGATCCCGGCTGGGAGGACGTGCTGCGGGTCATCCCCGTGGACGACCTCCCGCGTGACGACGCGGTCGCGCTGCTGACCGCGCGCGGGGTGCCGTCCGCCCTGCACCCGGCGCTGCTCGCCTTCGCGGGCGGCCATCCGCTGGCCCTCTCGCTGGCCGCGGCGGCGGAGCGGAACGGCGGGGGTGAGGCGGCCGGGTGGACGCCGCCCCAGGAGGTGATCGCCGCGCTGCTGACGCGGTTGGTCGGCCAGGTGCCGTCGCCGGTCCACCGGCAGGCCCTGGACATCAGCGCGCACGTCCGTACGACCACCGAGGGGCTGCTGCGCGACGTGCTGCCGGAGGCCGACGCGGGTGCCCTGTTCGCCTGGCTGCGGCAGTTGTCGTTCATGGAGCCGGCCTCCTCCGGGATCCGTCCGCACGCCGTGATCCGGGAGGTCCTCGACACCGATCTGTCATGGCGCGATCCGCAGCGGTACGAGGACATGCACCGCGGGCTCATCCGCCGTTTCGTCGCCGAGGTACGGGCCGGCTCGGGCCCGATGGGGTTCGCCCAGATGGAGGCGCTGCTCTACCTCCTGTGGGACGGCTCGGGCCCGTCCGGCGAGCGCGAGGGCCGCCACGTGCACGAAGACGTGCTCCGGTCGGGCGACCGGGACGCGATCCTGGAGATCGCGGCCGAGAAGACCAACGAGGAGACGGCCGCCATCGTCGGTTTCTGGCTGGAGCGGCGGCCCGACGCGTTCGCGGTCTTCCGCGACTCGGCCACCGAGGAGCCGGTGGGGTACATGGTCTCGCTCCGGCTCACCGAGCCCGACGACGAGGAGAACGCCGCCGACCCGGTCGTCGCGGAGGCGTGGTCCTACGTCCGCCGGATGAGCCCGCTGCGCGAGGGAGAGCATCTCGCGATCGTCCGGTGCATGCTGTCACGCGAGCCCTTTCCCTCCCGCGTCGGCGATCTCATCGCCGCGCGGATCGCGACCATGGCGATCAGGTCCGAAGGCGTGGCCTGGATCTGCCTCGTGCTGTCGGACCCGGACAAGTGGAAGCGGTTCACCGTCTTCGGCGAACAGGACGCCCTGCGCGTCTCCGTCGGCGACCAGACGTTCGGCCTGCTCTGCCGGAACTGGCAGGAGGCGAGCCCGGAGGTCTGGCTCGAACAGCTCAAACCGCGCCGGACCTCCCCGCAGGGAGCGACGCCGTACCACCGCTCCGTACGCAGGTACGCGGTCCTCTCGCGCGCCGAGTTCGACGCGGCGGTCCGCAGCGCGCTGCGCTCGTGGAACCGGCCGGACGTCCTCGCGAACAGCCCGCTGGTGCCGACGCGTGTGGTCGCCGAGGCGGGTCCCGAACCGGTCGACGCGCTGCGGAAGGTGCTGGGGGAGACGGTCGAGCGGCTCGGCGCCGACCCGCGCGAGGTGAAGCTGCACCGGGCGATCACGATGACGTTCATGCACAACACCCCGACCCAGCAGGCGGCGGCGGACCGGCTGGGCCTGCCGTTCAGCACCTACCGCCGGCACCTGACCCGTGGCCTCCAGCGCGTCTGTGACCTGCTGTGGCAGCGCGAACTGCTGGGTGCGGGCGACGCCGAGACCGGTGACAAAGGACACATACCGATCAGTCATATCTGACCGATCGGACAGTTAAGGTGGGCTCATGGCCCGCTCGCCCACCGACCTGAAGGAACGGCTCCTCGTCGCCGCGCTGCGGTTGTTCGTCCAGCACGGCTTCCGCGGGACGTCGCTGGCGGACATCGCCGCCGACGTCGGCTGCTCGAAGGCGTCGCTGCTCTACCACTTCAGTAACAAGGAGGCGATCCTGGCCGAGCTGCTGGTGCCGGTCGGCAAGGAGGTCGCCGTGCTGGAGGCGCGTTCGGCGATGCTGGACGGTCAGGCGGCGGCCGTCGCCACGGTCACCGGATTCGTCGACCTGACCCTGCGCTTCCGGCGGGAGATGAAGCTGCTGTTCGAGACCGATGCCACCTCGCTGTCCGACCTGCCCGACCTGGGCGTCGAGGACATGGACGGCATCGAGCACCGCCTGGTCGACGCGATGGCGGGCCGCTCGCCGGAGCCGCAGGACCGCGTGGCCGCGGTCATGGCCCTGAGCGGCCTGTTCGTCACCAGCGCCGCCGACCTGCCCTTCGACGACGAGACCCTGCGCGCGGCGATGATCGCGAGCGCGCTGCGGACGCTGGGCCGCACTCCCTGACTTCTCCCCGGTTCCTCGCCGCCGTGCGCGGCCGGACCGGGCTGCCCCCTGCTCCACCCGGGCTGTCTTTTCCGACGAAAGGTCTTTCCCTGATGGCGACCGTCCTTTACCGGCTGGGCCGATGGTGCTTCGCGCACCGTGGTCCGGTCGTGCTGATCTGGCTGCTGCTGCTCGGTGTCATGGGCGGGGCGGCGGCCGCGTTCAGCGGCTCGACCTCGAGTGAGTTCCGCATGCCGGGAACCGAGTCCCAGCAGGCGATGGACGCCCTGGCGAAGGAGTTCCCCCAGGCGGGCGGCGCCACCGGCACCATCGTCATCGCCGCTCCGCAGCGGCTGACCGAGGCGCAGGTCGCGCCGGTCGTCGCGCAGGCGGCCGCGGTGCCCGGCGTGATCGCGGCACCCGACCCCCTCCAGGCAAGGTCGGTCTCGCCCGACGGGCGCTACGCCCTGGTCCAGGTCCAGTTCGCCAAGAAGATCGCGGACATCACCGACGCCCAGCGCGCCGCGTACACGAAGATCACTCGGAACGGCCAGGGGCTCCGGATCGCGGCCGGCGGTGAGGTCGCCAAGGCCAAGGGCGGCGGCGAGGCCACCGAGGGGATCGGCGTGCTGGTCGCCGCCGTCGTCCTCATCATCACCTTCTCCTCCTTGGTGGCCGCCGGGATGACGCTGGTCAACGCCCTGGCCGGGGTCGGCGTGGGCGTCGCCGGGCTGTACGCGCTGACCGGCGTGGTGGAGCTCAACTCCACCAGCCCGGTGCTGGCGCTGATGCTGGGCCTGGCCGTCGGTATCGACTACTCGCTGTTCATCTCCTCCCGCTACCGGCAGAACCTGCTGGATGGCATGGAGGCGCGGGAGGCGGCCGGACGTGCGCTCGGCACCGCCGGGTCGGCGGTCGTGTTCGCCGGGGCCACCGTGGTCATCGCGCTGGCCGGGCTGTCGGTGGTGGGCATCCCGTTCCTGACCGCCATGGGCCTGGCCGCCGCCGCGACCGTCGCCGTCGCCGTGGTCGTCGCCCTCACGCTGCTGCCGGCCGTGCTGGCGTTCGCCGGCGCCCGGGTCCTGCCCCGCCGCCATCGCACTCACAAGGACGGCCGCCACGAGTCGAGGGAGGGGTTCGGGTTCCGGTGGGGCCGCCTCGTCACCCGGCTGCGCCTGCCGGTCCTGCTGGCCGGGGTCCTGGTGCTCGGCGCGCTCGCCCTGCCGGTGAACCACATGCGCCTGGCGCTGCCCGACGCCGGCACCGCGGCCAAGGGCTCGGACGAGCGCCAGGCGTACGACCTGGTCAGTGAGGGGTTCGGCGAGGGCTTCAACGGCCGCCTGGTCGCCGTCGTGACCGGCGGCGACGCCGCGGCCACCCGCGCCGCCGCCCAGCGGACCGTCGCGCTCGTCGGAGGACTCCCGGGCGTACGGACCGTCGCGCCCGCCAAGTACAACCAGGCCGGCACCACCGCGCTGGTGGCCGTCGTCCCCACGACCGCTCCCGCCGACGCCGCCACCGAGGACACCGTCCACGCCATCCGCGCCAAGGTCGCCGGCGTCCAGGGCGCGCGGGTCGCGCTGACCGGCACCACCGCGGTCGGCATCGACATCTCCGAGAAGCTCTCCGGCGCCCTGCCGGTCTACCTGCTGCTGGTGGTGGGCCTGTCGATCCTGCTGCTGATGCTGGTCTTCCGCTCGCTGCTCGTGCCGCTCAAGGCCGCGGCGGGGTTCCTGCTGACCGTCGGCTCCACCTTCGGCATCACCACCGCCGTCTTCCAGGACGGCCATCTTGCCTCCCTGATCGGCGTCGACACCCCCGGACCGCTGATCAGCTTCCTGCCCATCATCCTGATCGGCATCCTGTTCGGCCTGGCCATGGACTACGAGGTGTTCCTGGTCTCGAAGATGCGCGAGGACTTCGTCCACGGCGACCCGCCCCGCCAGGCCACCGTCAACGGCCTGGGCGCCAACGCCCGCGTGGTCACCGCCGCGGCCCTCATCATGATCTCGGTGTTCGCCGGCTTCGTGCTCACGCCCGACCCGATCATCAAGTCCATCGGGTTCGCCCTGGCGATCGGGGTGTTCATCGACGCCTTCGTCGTCCGCATGACCCTGGTCCCCGCCGTGATGTCGCTGCTGGGCCGCGCCGCCTGGTGGCTGCCCCGATGGCTCGACCGGGCGCTGCCGAACCTCGACATCGAGGGGGAGCGGCTCCGCCGTGAACTAGACGAGCCCGCGCCCCGGCAGTTGGAGATGAGCATCGATTGAAAAGCCGTCTCCGCAACTGTAGTGTCCCGTAGCGATCAACCTCGTTTTGGGCAAAGACGCCGAGAGGACTTGATTCCTTGTATCGCCGTAGCGTGGGGCAGTGCATGCATTCCGTGACCGTCTACGGAATCCCTGTCGCCGGGCAAAGTCGCCTTTCAAGGCCAGTCCGATTCCGCAGTCCATGCAATTAGCGGAATGCGCATGAATGACGCGTTGCTCGTCATCGGCGGTCGGCCTCAGGCGCTTTCGAAGGCGAAAGAGCTGGGGTTACGAGTCGTATGGCTCCAGCAGAAAAAGCCGCTGCTGCGCGGGCAGGCCGATCCCGCCGACGCGGTGATCATGCTGAACTACCGCGACTGGGACGCGGCGCTGCCACTGGTCCGCGCCGCGCACGAGACGTTCGGCTTCACCCGCGTCGTGTCCCTGGTGGACCAGGCGATGGAGCTGGTCGGGCGGATCAACGACGAGCTCGGCCTGCCCGGCACGTCCGAGGCGGTGGCGCACCGGTTCAACGACAAGTCGGCCATGCGCGCGTGGCTGCGCGCGACCGGTTTCGAGGACGTCGCCGCCGAGCCCGTCGGCGACGCGGACGCCCTGCGCCGGTTCGGCGCGCGGCACGGCTTCCCGCTCGTGCTCAAGCCGGCCGACGGCACCGCCAGCCGTGGCGTCGTCCGGATCGACTCCGCCGATGACGTCGAACCGGCCTGGCGGGCCGCCGCCGCGTTACGCGACCGCGCCGACCTGCCGTTCGCCGCGTACTACCCGGTCAGCGAGTTCGTCGCCGAGGAGTACCTCGACGGCGCCGAGTACAGCGTCGAGGCGTTCTCCTTCGACGGACGCCACAGCGTCATCGCCATCACCGGGAAGTCCCAGGACGGGTTCATCGAGATGGGCCACGCGCAGCCCGCGATGGTCACCGCCGAGGACGACCGGGCCATCGTCGCGTACGTCACCGGCTTCCTGGACGCGATGGGGCTGCGCGACGGGGTCAGCCACACCGAGCTGAGGATGACCTCACGCGGGCCGCGCGTCATCGAGGGCCACAACCGGGTCGCCGGCGGCCGGGTCATGGACCTGGTCGAGGCGGTGTACGGCATCGACCTGGAACGTTACACAGTGGGCTGGCCGTTCCGCCTGGTCCCCGAGCTCCCCGCCCGGCCGTCCGCGCGCGGCGCCGGCGCCGTACGTTTCCTGACCGCCGAGCCCGGGACCGTGGCGGCGATCGAGGGGGCAGAGGAGGTGCGGACCCACCCGGGCGTGCTGGACCTGGAGATCGACGTCGCACCGGGCGACGTGGTGCCCGCGGTCACGGACAACTTCTGCCGGTCCGGCGAGGTTCTGGTCACCGCCGGGGACACGGCCGCCGCGGTCGGACTCGCCGAGAGTCTCGCGCGCGAGGTGCGCATCGTGACGAAGGAGGCGTGATGATCGGTACGAGGAACCGCGCCGGGCGCCCGGACATGAGCCGCGTACGCGACGCCGTACGCGCGCTGGTCGAGGCCGACCGGTCCGACCTGTGGCTCACGGAGGTCCCCGGCGAGGCGCTGATGCAGCTCGCCGCCCCGCTGGAGATGCTGACCTTCCAGTACTACCTCGACCCTCCGAGCGACCGGCACCTGCTGCGAGCCGCCCGGGTCGCCTGCGACGGCATGGAAGACCACCTGGACGCGTGCCCGGCCGACCTGGCCGCGGCGTTCCGTCGCCTGCGTGCCGCGATGGCGCCGGAGAGCGGCCCGACGTTGAAGGAGCCTGCATGACATCGACGTTCGTGCTCTTCGAGATGCAGGGCCAGCAGGTCCTCGTCGCCGAAGAGGCCAAGGGCCGCGGCTTCCGCACGGTCGCACTCAACCACGACGCGCTGCGGACGACGGGCCCGTTCGCCGTACGCGACGGCATCATCGACGAGTACGTCCACGTCGCGTCGTGGTCGGACGAGGACGCGGTACGCCGCCTGGTCAGGGACGTGGAACGCGACAATGACATCGCCGGGGTGCACGCGGCGTTCGAGCCGACCCAGCGGTACGCCATCGAGCTGCGCGAACGGCTGGGCCTGCCGCACAACACCGTCGAGGACACCCTCCACGTGCTGGACAAGGGGTGGGTGCGCCGGCGCCTCCACGCCGAGGGGCTGACCCGGCTGGGCCACGCGACCCTGAGCGAGGCGCTGACCTGGGGCGCGTGGCCGTTCGCCGGACCGGCCGTGCTCAAGCCGGCCAACGGCACGGCCAGCGTGCTGTGCTTCATCGTCGGATCCCTGGAGGAGTTGCGCGAGGCCGCGGCGACCGCGCGGGCCGCGACGATCCCCAACGCGCTCATGCACGACTACGTCATGGCGCGCGGCGAGTTCGTGCTCGAGGAGCTCGCGCGCGGAGATCTCCTGTCGGTCGAGTCCCTGGTCAGCGGGGGAGACGTCCAGCACGTCGGCCTCACCGGCCGCTACCTGCTCGCCGCCGACCCGGTGGTCGAGCAGGGCCTGTTCTTCCCGTACGAGCACCCGCGCGCGGCGGAGATCATCGAGGTGTGCGCGCGATTCCACCGGTGCCTGGACATCGGCGAGGGCGCCACCCACATCGAGGTCATGGTCCCCGAGACCGGCCCGATCGAGCTGATCGACTTCAACCTGCGGTTCGCCGGTATCGGCGCGATCGCCTTGGCGAGTGACGCGTTCGGCGTTCCGTTCGGGGGTTTCCTGGCCGACCTCGCCTGTGGCCGGCGGCCCGACCTGTCGGGGCTCGTACGGCGCGGTTTCGCCGTCGACGTGGCCGTCATGCCGCCGGCCGGGGTGACCGAGTTCCGCGACCTCACCTTCGCGCCGGGCACGACCCGGCACCGGGTGAACAAGAAGATCGGCGGGCCGCTCAGCGGCCGCAACGACCAGATCGACTCGGTCGCGTGGTTCTCCGTCACCGGGGTGACCGCCGCGGAGGCGCACCGCAAGGCCCTGTCCGCACGGGCCGAGACGATCTTCAATGGTGCGCCGATGGGCGACGCCCCGCCCCTGACCTGCCCGCCGAGCCTGACCGCCGAACCGGCGGTGTCATGATCACCGCTCCCGGCCTCGCGCCGGTGGGCTACACCGGGCTGGGGCTGGACCGCGGGGGCGACCAGCGGGCCGACCCGTCCTGGGTGGCCGGGCTCGCGGCCGACCCCCGCGCGGTCGTACGCCCGCTGTGGCGCGACCAGTGCCTGACCGCAGGGGAGCCGCCCGTTCCGCTGGTGGTGCCCGCGGAACGCGTCGACCCGGAGGACCTGGTGTTCCTCGGGTCGGGCGACGGCGTCCCCACCTTCGCGGCCGACCTCTCGGACCTCTCGCGGGACGAGGCGCTGGAGCGCGTGGGCGCGGACGGCACGGCCGACATCCGCGCCCTGTTCGCCGGCCTGCCGGCCGGGGAGGCGGCGACCCTCGCCTACGCCCGCGGCCTGCTGTTCTGGCACCGGCGGCAGCGGTTCTGCGGCTGCTGCGGCTCCGCCGCCGAGAGGAGGAACGCGGGCCACCTGCGGGTCTGCACGAACCCCGACTGCGGCACGCTGCTGTTCCCCCGCATCGAGCCGGCGGTCATCACACTCGTCGAGACGGCCACCGAGCCGCGCCGGTGCCTGCTCGCCCGGCACCGCGCCTCGAAGCTCGGCGGCTACTCGATGCTCGCCGGCTTCGTTGAGATCGGCGAGTCGCTGGAGGACGCCGTACACCGGGAGATCCTGGAGGAGGTGGGGGTCCCGCTGCGTACGGTCGGCTACGTCGGCTCGCAGCCCTGGCCCTTCCCCGCCGGGATCATGATCGGTTTCCGCGCGACCGCCGCGGACGAGTCCGTGTCCGTCGACGGCACCGAGATCCTCGAGGCGCGCTGGTTCACCCGCGGCGAACTGCGGGACTACGCCGAGTCCACCGGCCGGCTCGGCCGTCCCGACTCGATCGACCGGGCCATGCTCACCGCGTGGCTGGCAGAGGGTGAGGAGACGCCTTGAAAACGATCATCGTCATCTCCACGCGGGGGTTCGCGGCGTTCCGGCACGATCTGGTGGTCGATCCGGGGCAGGTGCGGTTCGTCGGCCTGTTCTCCGAGCACGACGAGAAGAACGTCACCGCCGCGCTGCGGGAGTTCATCGACGAGGTGCACATCCTGCCCTGCGGCAAGGCCGGCGCGACGGTCGCCGAGTCCTCCTACGTCGACCCGGAGCGTGCGCGCGAGCTGATCGCCGGAGTCCTGGACGACCCGGGTGCGGGGGAGGTCACGCTCCACAGCTTCGACGAGCGGAACCTCCTGCTCGCGGCCGACCTGCGCGCCGAGTTCGGCCTCCCCGGCCTGCGCCGCGAGGACGTCCTCCCGTTCCGCGACAAGTGTCTGATGAAGGAACGGCTGGTCGCCAAGGGCATCCGCGTGCCCAGGTTCGGCCGGTACGACACCGCCGCCGCGGCCGACCGCGCCGCCTACTTCCGGGCGATCGCCGACGAGGTCGGCCTGCCGTTCATCCTCAAGCCGGTCGACGGCAACTCGGCCGACGGCGTCTATGAGATCGGCTCGTTCGACGACTACGCCGCGGTGCCCGCCGACCTCGGCCGGCCGTACGAGTACGAGGAGTTCGTCGACGGGACGATCTACAGCGTCAACATCATCTCTCAGCATCGCTCCAGCCTGACCGCCGGCGTCACCGAGTACCTCGTCAACTCCAGCGCCGTACGCGAGGGCCGGGTCAACGCCGACATCAACCTGATCGACACCGACCCGCGCGTGCCCCGCATGATCGCCTTCGCGGAGGACGTGCTCGACGCGCTCGGCCGGCCCGACGGCGCCTCGCACCTGGAGCTCTTCCTCACCGCCGACGACGAGCTGGTCTTCCTCGAGGTGGCGGCGCGCTTCAAGGGCCTGGCGGGCGTCGCGGCGATGCAGCGCAACTACGGCGTCGCCCTGGTCAACCTCGCCTTCGAGGTCGAGGCCGGGCTCGCCTCCCGCCCGTACGACGAGGAGCAGGTCTACTGCTTCGACGCGGTGATCCCCAAACAGCGCGGCGTCATCGAGCGACTGCTCGACCCGGACATCGACAGCGAGTTCGGCATCACCTGGAAGGTGCACGAGGGCCAGGTCCTCGGTCAGGGCGAGTCGCTCGGCGACAACGGCGGTGTCTTCCTCGTGTGGAACAAGGACTACGACGTGCTGTACCGCGACTTCGAGCGGCTCGCCGGCTACCAGCCGATCACCTACCGGCAGGAGGCCCGGTGACCACGCGGGAGCGGTCCAGTCTCCTGATGCTGGGCACGGACCGGTACGCGATGCGGGCATGCCTGGAGCACGACATCGACGCGGTGGTGGTCTGGGGGCCGGGCGGGCGCGACAACGGCTTCGTGGACGTACCGGACGGCCTGCGCGTCCTTCCGGTCGACGACCACAGCAGCGCCGAGGCGATCATGATGGCGCTGCACCGCGCCGGCCTCGTCGGCCACCGGTTCGACGGCATCCAGACCACCGACGAGTACTCCCTCGTGACCGCCGGTCTGCTGGCCGCCCACCTCGGCTGCGACTTCCTCGACCCCGGCACGGCGGCCCACTTCCGCGACAAGTCGCTGCAGAAGAAACGGGTACGCGCGGCCGGGCTGAAGGCCGCGCGGGTCACGGTGATCGACGACGTGCACGACGTCAGCGGCCTCACCGAGCTCCCGTACGCCAAGGCGGTGCTCAAACCCATCGCCGGCGCGGGCACCACCCGTACGTCGGTGGTCGAGAGCGTGGACGAGCTGCGGGCCCGCAGCGAGGCGTACCGGAAGGCACGGACCAAACAGCGCACCTTCGCGCTGGAGGAGTTCGTCACCGGGGACGAGTGGACCGCCGACGGCGTCCTGTTCGACGGCGAGCTGCTGTTCTGCTCCCTCGCGACGTACGGGGAGCCGTGCGTCACCCAGGTGAGCGCGGGGCGCCCGCTGTCGCTCCGCCGATTCGATCCCGACCGCGACAAGGCGACCTTCGACCAGGGCGTGCCGTTCGTCCGCGCGGCGCTCGAAGCGCTGGGCCTGCGTAACGGCGTCTTCCACATGGAACTGTTCCACGACGCCGGCACCGGCGAGCTGGCGTTCAGCGAGTGCGCCGCCCGGCGCGGCGGCGTCTTGGTGCACGAGGAGCTGCAGGCGAAGTTCCAGGTGAACCTCGCCGAGAGCGCCGTGCTGTGCGCGGTCGGGCGGCGGCCGGAGCTGCGGGTCAAGACCGACCCCCGGGTGATCGGCGGCGGCTTCCTGATGGGCCGGCCCGGCACTCTGGTGAAGTGCCCGAGCCCGGCCGAGGTCAACGTCCGGCCGGGCGTGCTGTTCACCCGGGTCGAGCGCGCCTTCGGCACGCACGTGGACAGCGAGCTGGCCAACACCAACCAGCGGATCGCCCAGTGCCTGGTCGCCGCGGACTCTGAGGCGGAGTTCGCGAGTCTGCTGGATGAGGTCCGCGCCTGGTTCGACGAGCAGGTCGTGGTCATCCCGGACGTGGTGACCACCCGCGAGCTACGGGAGTGGCGGCGCGACACCTGGCCGGAGGCCGACTACGGCGACATGTCATGGGCCTGACCGAGCAGCCCACCCGCCGCCGTCCGCTCCCCGCGGCGGGGTCCTGGGTGCGGAGCCTCGTCCCCGCGACCGGCCCCCAGCGCGCCATCTCGCTGGCCACGTTCGTGAACACCTTCGGCAGCGGGATGTTCATGACGAGCAGCGCGCTGTTCTTCACCCAGATCGTCGGCCTGTCCATGTCGGGCTACACCACCGGGCTCCTCGTGGGTTCGATGGCGGGCCTGGTCGTCGGGCTCTTCGCCGGCCGGCTCGCCGACCAGGCGGGCGCGCGCGAGACGCAGATCGCGGTGAAGCTCTCCGGGGCCGTCGCGATGGTCGCGTGCCTGTTCGTCGGCGACTTCTGGCAGTGGGTGCTCGTCTCCTCGCTGATCGGTGTGACGACCAACGCGCACGGTCCGTGCCAGGCGCCCCTCATCCGGGCGTACGGCGGTGAGAACCCGGTGCGGTTCCGCGCCTACCAGCGGTCGTTGACCAACCTGTCCCTCGCGCTGGGCGCGCTGGTGGCCGGTGTCGCCATCGGGATCGGCACCAGGTCCGCATACGACGCGCTGCTGTGGATCAGGGCGGCGCTCTACGTCGGCTGTGCCCTCGCGCTGCTCCGCGTCCCGCGCCTGGTCCCGGCTCGCGGGTCGGGACCGGCCCGGCGGTGGCAGGCCCTGCGCGACCGGCAGTACCTCACGGCGACCGCGTTCAACAGCCTGATGTCGGTACACTTCGCGGTGCCGACGGTGCTGCTGCCGCTGTGGATCGCCGACCGTACGCACGCCCCGCGCTCGATCGTCTCGGGCGCGTTCATCCTGAACACGGTGCTGATCGTCCTTCTCCAGGTGCGCGCCAGCAAGGGAGTGGATGACAACCGCTCGGCCGCGCAGCGCATGCTGTGGGCCGGGATCGCCATCGCCGGCGGGCTGACCCTGGTCGCGCTGGCGGCCGGCATGCCGTCGGGCGTCGCCGTGGCGCTGGTGCTCGGCGGGGTCGTCGTCTACACGCTCGGCGAGCTGTGGCACGCCGCGGCGTCGATGGAGTACCAGTTCGGGCTGGCGCCCGCCGAGGCCCAGGGCCAGTACAGCGGCGTGTTCGGCCTCGGCCAGGGCCTGGCGACGTCGCTGGCGCCGGCCATCGTCGGGGTCGGCCTGAGCATCGGCGTGGGAGGCGTGATCGGACTGGGGCTCGCGTTCCTGGTCGTGGGCGCGCTGACCCGGCCCCTGATCGCACTCACCCTGCGCGACGCGCCGGCCTGACTCAGCGGAGGGTCTCCTCGGCGGCGTCGGCGATGATCTCCAGCCCGGTCATGAGGGCGTCGGGTTCGATGGTCAGGGGAGGCAGGAGCTTCAGCACGCCGCGCCCGCGCCCGCAGGTCTCGACGATGAGTCCGCGCTCGAAGCACAGTCGCGAGGTCGCGGCCGCGGCCTCATTCAGCTCGACGCCCCACATCAGGCCCTTTCCGCGCACCGGCCGGCGCACGCGCCGGCGCAGGAACCCGCCCACGGCCACGTCGTGCTCGCGCACGCGTGCCGCCAGGGCGTCGTCGGCCCAGTAGTGCCGCAGCGCGGCCGCGCCCGCGGTGAAGGCGAGCTGGTTCCCGCGGAACGTGCCGCTGTGCTGGCCGGGCTTCCAGACGTCGAGCTCGGGCGCGATGAGGAGAAGGGCCATCGGCAGCCCGGAGCCGCCGATCGACTTGGCGAGGGTCACCAGGTCGGGCCGGATCCCGGCCGGCTCGAAGGAGAAGAAGTGTCCCGTACGGCCGCAGCCGGCCTGGATGTCGTCGACGATGAGCAGGATCTCGTGCCGGTCGCAGAAGGCGCGCAGGTCCCGGAGGAAGGAATCCGGCGCGGAGTAGACGCCGCCCTCGCCCTGGACCGTCTCGAGGAGGACCGCCGCCGGCGTCTCGACGCCGGAGCCCGGGTCCTCCACGAGCCTGCGGAGCAGGTCCATGGTGTCGAACGCGCCCAGCGGGGAGTCCGGATAGGGCAGGTGGGTGACGGCGGGGAGCCGGTGGCGCAGACCCTCCTTGAAGAAGCCGTCGGCGGTCGCGGCGAGGGCGCCGGAGGTGACTCCGTGGAAGCCACCGCCGAAGGCGACGATGGTGCCCCGGCGGGTCACGAGGCACGCCAGCGCCAGCGCGGCCTCGACCGCGCTGGCGCCGGAAGGACTGCAGAACTGGACCCGGTACGTCAGGTCGCGGGGTTCGAGCACGTACCGGCGGAAGGCGTCGAGGAACTCCGCCTTCGCGGACGTCGCCAGGTCCAGCCCGTGGACGAGCCCGTCGTTCGCCAGGTGGCCGATCACCTCGCGCGTGATCACCTCGGGGTTGTGCCCGTAGTTCAGCGACCCGGCGCCGGACAGGAAGTCGAGGTAGCGGGTGCCGTCGGCGGCGTACAGCCACTCTCCCTTGGCCCGGGTGAAGACCGTGGGGAAGGACCGCGCGTAGGACCGGACCGCCGACTCGGTGGTGTCGAAGATGGTGCTCGTCGTATCGGAAAACGCTGTGTCGGAAATCGTTGTGTCGGAAATCGTTGTGTCGGAAACGCTCATCCCGGCCTCCTAACGGCTCGGTACGTTGCCGGCGAGGGTGGGTGCCTTCTCCCCCGTACCGGATGGCACGAGGCCGATGGCGATGTCGTCGCGGTGGCGCATCCCGGGGAAGGACACGCGGCGTACCTGCCGGTAGGCGTTCTCGCGCGCCTCCCGGTAACCGTGGCCCGCTCCGACGACGTGCAGGACCCGGCCCCCGCACGTCACGGGGACCCCGGCCGCGTCGCGCCGGAGGTTGGCGTAGAAGGCGACGTCGACGTCCTCCAGCCCGCTCACCGGCTGTCCCTGTGCGAACGCGCCGAACGGCCACCCCGGCAGGGCGTCCGGGTCGAGGGGGTCCAAGCAGCCCTGCGTGAGCGCGACCGAGCACCGCACCAGGTCGTCGGTGATGAGCCGCTGCCGGCCAAGGCCGCCCGCGAGGACCGACCGGCACAGCGCCACGAAGTCGCTGTGCACGGACGGCAGCACGACCTCCGCCTCGGAGTCGCCGAAACGGGCGTTGACCTCGATGACGACGGGCCCGGCGTCGGTGAGCATCGCCCCGATGTAGACGAAGCCCGAGTAGTCCAGGCCGTCGCGGCGCAGCCCCCGTACGAACGGGTCCAGGATCGCCGCGCGGACGCGTTCGCGCAGCGCGGGGCTGTCGGCGGGGTGCGGCGCGACCGACCCCATGCCGTCGCAGTTCTTCCCGGAGTCGCCGTCGAGCGCCCGCTTGAAGTCGACGGCCGAGGGGAACATGAGGTACTCGTCACCGCCGATCAGCGCGAAGATCGAGATCTCCGTGCCGCGCAGCCGCTCCTCGACGACGACGCGGAAGTCGTCGCCGTGCTCGCGGGCGAAGCGCTCGACCGCGGCCTCGGCCTCGCCGGTCGTCTCACAGACGATCGAACCGTCGCCGTCCACGGTCAGCCCGTCGGTCTTGACCACACAGGTGTACGGGCGGGACCGGATGTGGGACCGGGCCTCCTGCGGGTCCGTGAAGACCCCGTACGCGGGAACCGGCACGCCGTGGCGGTCGCAGAAGAGCTTGCCGCGCTCCTTGCTGGCCTCCAGCTCGGCGGCGGCGCGGGCCGGGCCGATCACCTGGTGGCCGTGGGCGCGGAGCACGTCGACGTACCCCCGCGACAGCGCGTCGATGTTGCCGACCAGCACGAACTCGACCGGCGTCGTACGCAGGAACGCCAGTGCCGTACCCGGGTCGTCGAACGCGATGGAGGGCACCGGCACGACGCGTTCGTCGCCGATCACGTCGCATCCAGGGCCGTAGTAGACCGTGACGGCGGGGTTCGTACGGGTCATGAGGTCGCAGATGGCGTGGCCCCGGCCGGTGCCGTCGACGACGAGGACGGCCGTCACCGTACCTGCACCCTCTCGGACCTGCGCACGCTCGTGTCGAGCACGGCGTTGGCGGCGCGTACGTGGTCCAGGAGGGTGCCCCAGACCTCGTAGTACCGGTCGGAACCATCCATGATGTCCTGGTTGCGGACGAAGGAGGAGTTCGCCCATTCGCACTTCGGCCGTACGTGGTGCAGGTCGTGCTGGACGGTGTCGCCGACCAGCACGAGCAGGCGGTACGGCGCGTGCACGAACACCATCCGCAGCCACCATCGCGCCCAGGCGCGGGCGCCCGATCCACGGCCCGGCGCGGGCTCGCCGCAGAAGCGGCCGAAGGTGAGCTGGTCGCGCTCGGCCTTGACGAGGCCCTCGGCGTTGTCGAACAGCCACCAGCGGTGCTCGCTGAGCGTGTAGAGGAAGGTGTGCGCCTGGAAGAACACCGAGGCCGGGACCACCCACAGCACCAGCCATGGGATCCACAGGCCGGTGGCGGCCAGCACGGCGACGGTCCCCGCCAGGAAGACCAGGGACATCGCGAACCGGTACGGCCGCTGGCGCGGCGTGTAGTTGCCCTTGAGGCGCGACCAGAAGAAGCCCCAGTGATGCTTGGGGGAGACCGTCGCCCGCCACAGGTAGCGGTTGAACTCCTGGGCCGTCATCCCCGGCCGGGCCCCGGTGCTCCGCAGGTAGAGGGTGTCCTCGTCGCGCAGCGAGCACGGGAACGCGTGGTGGAGCAGGTGCTCCCTCCGGTTGGGGTCGTACGGCCGGCGCCACAGGAACGTCGTGACCACCTCGCTGACGACCCGGTTTCCCCGGGCCGTCCTGGCGAACATCCGGTGCAGGGTCTGGTGCACGACGACGACGTCGAGCCGCCGCATCCCGCCCGCGGTCGTGAGCCACGAGACGGCGAGCAGTGGCACGGTCCACAGGCTGGGGAAAAAGAAGAAGACGGAGCCGATGGCCACACCGATGGCGGTCTGCGCCACCCCGGCCAGGCTCGCCAGCACGGGCCGCCACTTCACCCGGGGCCGGTCGCCCTCGAGAGGAACGCCCGTCACCCAGGTAAGGAACGGCTGGACGACCCGCCACAGGCCGCGCATGCTCTCACGCGGATGCGTCACCGTCTCCGGCGCCCGCCACGAGGTGTCGATGGCCATCATGATCTCCGGGCGGCCGGGTCGGCCGCGGCGCCGCCGAAGAGGGTGTCGTTCGTCTCGTGGCTCATCGGCCGTACGAGGTCGTGCCCGTTGGCGAACGTCGTGTTCACGATCAGGCGGCGCCCGTCGCCGCGGATCGGGTAGACGCGGTGCATCGTGGTGTCGGTCTTGATGAGGTACGCGTCGCCGGCCTCGAAGGCGTACGAGCGCACGACGCTCTTCAGCAGCGCGCCGTGCACGTCCGGGTTCTCCTTGTCCCACGACGTGTGCGGCACGGCCTGGACGAACCCGCCGTCGCGGTGGTCCGGGGCCTCGAGGACCAGAATGAACCCATAGGTGTAGTCGTCCCAGTGCCAGCCGTGCGTGTCGCCGTCGCGGGCGAGCCTGCTGATGACGTAGTGCTCGCCGGGGTACGGGCAGATGAACAGCTCTTCGCCGACGATGTCGGCGAGCAGGCTACGCAGGGTGGGGGAGAAGTAGACGGAGTGGATGAGCGGCCCGTTGTCCTTGATGACCGGCTGGCCGACCGAGGCCATGTGCCGCGGAGTCCCGTCGGTTATCTCCATGTCGAAGTCGTGCACCACGCCGAAGCGGTCCATGATGCCGGCGGCCTCGGCCCTGACCTCTTCGAGGAGCCCCTTCGGGCAAAGGTTGCGCAGGGCAACGACATGCTCGTCCCGGAAAAGCTTGCGGAGGGAGGCTCGTTTTTCTTCGGTGAAGCCGGTCGCGAAATGCTCCCGCAGCAGGTCGTCGACGTCTGTGGCGCCGATTTCCCGCTCGGCTCGCGCGGTTTCTGAGCTGCTCATAAAGTATTCCCTTCCATCGCTTCGCCCGGAGTGGATCGTCTTCGGTCCTGATGTGTTCCCGGAATGACTCGGCCGGCGTTTTTCGCGGCATGGCGAGCCGCTTCTCGCGGAGCTGCGCCCGTAGCGGCACGCCGATGGAGCCGCAGTCGGCGGCATGTGAGTTGACGTGCGCCTATGTCGGACTTTGGCGCAGGGTGGGCGTGCGGCGGGTGAGCTCTCATCGGGGCCCTCGTCCCACGGTCAGGCCATGGCGAGCCGTCGAGCCGCGCGCGCATGGGCCGTTATTTTGAGCCGACGATTCAATGTGGCCGAAGACGCAGATGTGCGTGGCCGTTACCGCGCGCTACCTCAGAAGGTGGTCGCCCGAGGTATGAAAGCGATTAGCGTCATGATCGACTATTGGCGCTTCCGCTGATTCCGCCATGTGTATGTCCTCCTTGACATCACGGGCGTCCCACGGGTCGAAAAGAGTATTGCATGACGCCTATGACCTCCACGGTGTGACATGGAACACATTGCTGTGGGCGCAATGGATATCTACAGTGGGCGACCTTTTCGGCTGGAGATATCGGCGAGTGAGCGCGGGAGCTCCATGCGTGACGGCGGCGCGTACTCGCGGGCGTACAGGGAGGCTTTAGCGGTAATAAACCGATCGCTTAGATGTATGGGTTATGGGAAATGGCGGAAATGTTCGAGGGCACGCACTCCGGTGTGGAGTGCGTGCCCTCGTTCTGCCGTCGAGGCGGGTCGTCAGTGGACGACGCCGAGAGCGCGGGTGAGCGTACGGAACAGGTCGGTCTGGTCCGTGACGCCCACGACGTTGGCGGCCTGGGGACCCTGGGCGGCGATCCGCACCTCCGTCCCGGTGTGCTCCTGCGAGACGCCGGGCTTGGTGGTGGCGTAGTTGATCTTCATCTGGGCGCCGTCCGCGGTGATGAGCGTGGCGGTCTGCCCGGGGCTGTCCGTGGTCGGCGGGACGATCTGGCTGGTGTGGCCGTGGTCGGCGGTGACGACGACGAGAGTGTCGGAGTGGTGGCGGGCGTAGTCGAGCGAGGCCTTCACGGCCTTGTCGAACTCCACGTTCTCGCCGATCTGGCCACACGGGTTGGCGGCGTGGTCCTGCTTGTCGATCGAGGCGCCCTCGATCTGAAGGAAGAAGCCCTTGCGGCTGTGCGCGGACTGGGCGTCGAGGAGGCTGATCGCCTTGCCGGCCATGTCCGTCAGGTGCGGGCCGGTGAACGCGGTGTTGGGCGTGCACCGGGCCGGCTCGGTGCCGCCGACCTTGGCGAGCGGGCCGGTCTGCTCCAGCGGCAGGTTCGAGTCGGCGAACAGGCCGAGGAGCCTTTTGCCCGGCTTGGCGGCGGCGAGCCCGGGAGCGTCGGTGACGACGTTGTAGCCGGCGGCGGCGGCCTGGTCGATCACGGTCTTGTTCTTGTACGGCCCGGCCTTGATCGTCTGAGCGAAGCGGGCCTTGCCGCCGCCGAGGTAGACGTCGGCGCCGGTCTGGACCTGCTGCTCGGAGATCGAGCCGGGGCCGCCGTTCACCTTGTCCTGCAGCGGGCAGTTGGCCATGTCGGCCGGGCCCTCACAGGAGCGGTCGGCGACGTGCGCGGAGAGCACCGCGGGGGTGGCGTCGCCGAGTTCGGCCGTGGTGACGTCGCCGGTACGGAAGCCGGCCTTCTTGGCCAGCTCGAGCACCGTCGGCTGCGGCTTGCCGTCCGGGGTCACCGAGATCGCGCCGTTGTAGGTCTTGTGCCCGGTCGACCATCCGCTGCCGCTGGCGGCCGAGTCGGTGACATAGTCCGGCTTGCTCGGGTCGGCCTTGGTCAGCGCGTACGTGGTGTACTCACCGGTCAGCGGGAGCGTGTCGAGGGCCAGCCGGCCGGCGGCGCCCTTGGAGTAGTTGCGGGCGATCGTGATCTCCGAGTCGCCCATCCCGTCGCCGATCAACAGGATGACGTTGCGGGCGGTGCCGCCCTTGATCGCGGACCGGACACTGCTGGTCCGGTCGCCGTTGGAGGCCAGAGTCGGCACGGCCGCCCCGGTCAGCAGCCCGATCGCGGCCACCGCGACCACGCCACGGCGGATCAGCCTCGACTTTGAGGTCATACGGCAAATTCTCCTCTGCGGGGGAACGATCTATGGCAGCAAGCACACGCCACCAGTGCCTCATGACGCACCACACAAGGCCAGGCAAAGGAGAGGCAAAAAACAGGTAAAGACGGCAGTTCGGCGGCGGGCCCCGAGCCGCCGCACGTCGCGGCGCCGGCCCTCGCGGCGACGGAGCCGGGCCGGCCGGCGAGGTCATAGAGGTGGTGGCCGGGGGGTGACGTCTCGTCGCCCTGGTCGCCGGCCGTCTCGCCGCGAAGATGACCGCCGCCTGCGGACAGGCGGCGGTAAATGGGCGCTCCGCCCCAGAGCCAGGCCGGACCCGCGGTGGTCGCGGGCGCTCGGCCCGCCGGTGCCCCGGCCCGTCGGCATCTTCAGGCCGCGGTCCAGGCGAAGGCGTCTCTCAGCCCGTCGGCATCTTCTCTCGTGCCCGGGCCTTCATCTCCTCGACCTTCTCGGACGGACGGGTCTCGCCCATCTCCTCTTCCAGCCGCATCCCGTTGCCCAGGGCGAAGAAGGCCGGGGCCCACTGCCCGACGAAGATCCCCCAACGGTCGGCGCGGGCGATGCCCTTCGACTCCAGGTTGCGTGAGGTGAACCACGACGCGATCGACAGACCGATGGACGCGAGCCCCGCGGTGTAGAGCATCGACGACGAAATGCCGGCCTTGCGCAAGAGCTTGATCACGAAATCCCCCCGATGAGCTGCGGACTGACGTTTCGTGTCTGAATACCCAGGTACCGGGACGGCCACCTCGGCGTGACTCACCGCAGGTCGGATTTTGCGAACGCGTGGCGGATCAGCCGGCGAGCAGCAGGATCGCCAGGTCGTCGGTCAGCACGCCGCCGTTGAGGTCCTCGGCGTCGGCGACCAGCGCGTCGATGAGGTCCTGTCCGGTCATGCCTCGCCGCAGAGCCTGGGCGGCGAGGTCCACCAGGCCCTCGGTGTCGAGCCGCCGCGAGCCATGCCCGACGCGGCCCTCGATCAGGCCGTCGGTGTAGAGCATCAGCCCCCAGGAGTCCGGGAGCTCGATCTCCGCGGCCGGCCACTCGCCGTCGGTGAACAGCCCGATGGCCGGGCCGCACGCCTCCTCCGGCATCGCCCGTACGCCGGAGCCGCTGAACAGCAGCGGGCGGGGATGCCCGGCGCGGTACATCGTGGCGTGCCGGCGGTCGGGGTGGACCGTCACCATGCACAGGGTGGTGAAGATCTCCTCGGTCCACCGTTCGAGCGTCAGGACGCGGTCCAGCGTGACGAGCAGTGCCTCGCCCCGCTGGCCCGCCAGGACCAGCGTGCGCCAGGCCATGCGCAGCCGTACGCCGAGGGACGCCTCGTCCGGGCCGTGCCCGCTGACGTCCCCGATCATCAGGTGGACCGCCCCGTCGGGCGTCTGGATGGTGTCGTAGAAGTCGCCGCCGAGCAGCGCGCGTCGCCGGCCCGGGCTGTAGCGGGTGTGGTGACGCAGCAGAACGTCGTCGAGCTGGGGCACGGGCAGCAGGCCGCGCGCCAGGCGGTTGTTCTCCGAGCTGAGGAGGCGCGCCTCGCCGAGTTCGCGCTCGGACTCGTCGGCACGCTTCCGCTCGATCGCGTATCGGACCGCGCGGGTCAGCAGCGGGGGCTCGACCTCCTGCTTGACCAGGTAGTCCTGCGCGCCGGCCCCGACCGCGGCCACGCCGACCTGGGCGTCGTTGAGCCCGGTCAGCACGAGTACGGCCGTGTGCGGCGCCAGGCGGAGCACCTCGCGCAACATGTCCAGGCCGTTCGCGTCCGGCAGTGACAGATCGACCAGGACGCAGTGGAAGCCGGGTCCGCCAGGGCCCAGGAAGCCTCGGGCCTCCGCGAAGCTGCGCGCCACGACGAGCTGGGCGTCGAGTTCGCCCTCGTCGAGGAACTCCTGCACCAGCAGCGCGTCGCCCAGATCGTCCTCGATCAGCAGGATGTCGAGCGCGTCGCGCCCCGCGACCGGGACGCGGGAGGGATCAAAGAGATCGGCGGTCCTCACCGGTATCGGGCCTCTCATGGCAAGCTGGGTTCGGCCGCGGGCGTGCGGCGGGGGGAAGGCTGAGTGAGGAAGCGGAGCGCAGGGCGCGCGATCGCGTCTTAGCACCATACGTCCGATACGGCGTCGTTCGCTCATGACATCGCAACCGCCTGCACACTCCCACCCTGAAGCGGGAAGCCCGCCACTCTGCCACCGAGTGTCACGATACCGAGCCGGTTGCCGCCCGACAACAGACGTCCCCCGTACCGCCGTCCAGGGGGGTCTTGTCCTGGTACGTTGCCTAGGCGGGTCCGAACCACATGCGACCGCGCAAAGGGAAGCGGAGTTCTGGGGATCGGCGACCCGCCCTACAATCGAACCTGACCGTGCCGCTGCGGCGGACGCCATCAGGTGTGACGCCCCGTAACCGTTTGAGCTCCTGATGTGAGCCCACCATGACAGGAGTCGCGATGGCCGCCATGGCGCCCGCACACCCCTATCGCATCCTGCTGGTCGAAGACGACCCCGGGGACGCGATGCTCGTCGAGGAGGCCCTGCTCGACGGCGCCGAGGACCGCAGCGTCGTCCAGGTATCCGATGGCGTCGCGGCGCTCGAATACCTACGCGACACCGCGCAGCCCCGGCCCGACCTCATCGTGCTCGACCTCAACATGCCGCGGATGAACGGCGCCGAGACGCTCAAGGCCCTCAAGGAGGACGAGGCCCTCAAGTCCATCCCCACGGTGATCCTCACCACCTCGGCCGCGAGCCAGGACGTCTCGGCCGCGTACGCCACCTACGCCAGCGCGTACGTCGTCAAGCCGGTCAACCTCGACGACTTCATCAGCGCGGTGCGCAACATCGACACGTTCTACCGGGAGTTCGCCGAGCACCCCCCGAACGACTAGACCCCTTCGGCCTCGGCGGGGAGCGTGAAGGCGATCTTCGTCCCCGGCGTGTGAGTCGTGTCGACGCCGATCGTGCCGCCGTGGAACTCCACGATCTTCTTGCACATGGCCAGGCCGATGCCCGTACCGGGATAGGACTCGCGGGTGTGCAGGCGCTGGAAGATGACGAAGACCCGCTCGGCGTACTCCTCACCGATTCCGATGCCGTTGTCGGCGACCGCGAACTGCCACATGTCGCCCTGCCGCGCCGCGGACACCCGGATCTCCGGGGTCCGGTCGGGCGACCGGAACTTGATCGCGTTGGACAGCAGGTTCTGCAGCAGCAGCGCGAGCTGACCCGGATCTCCGGTGACGGTCGGGAGCGGGTCGTGCTCGACGTGCGCGCCGGCCTCCTCGATCGCGACGCTGAGGGTGTTCTCGGTCGTCGTGTACACCTCCTCCAGGTCGACGTCGGCGCGCGACTCGTGGAAGCGGCCGACGCGGGAGAACTGCAGAAGGTCGTTGATGAGCGTCTGCATGCGGTTGGCGCCGTCGATCGCGAAGTCGATGTACTGGTTGGCGCGCTCGTCCAGCTGGTCGCCGTAACGGCGCCGCAGCATCTGACTGAAGCTCGCGACCTTGCGCAGGGGCTCCTGCAGGTCGTGGGAGGCGACGTACGCGAACTGCTCCAGCTCGGCGTTGGAGCGTCGCAGCTCGCCGGTCTGGTCGGCCAGCCGGTCGCGGGCACGCCCGGAGACGGCGAGCTCCGCGGTGAGCCGTCGCCGCATGGCCTCGACGCTCGCGGCCACGCTGCGCAGGTCGGCCGGTCCGCGCGGGACGATGGGGTGGGCGAAGTCACCGGCGGCGACCTGCGCGGTGTCGGTGCCGAGGCGTTCGAGCGGAGTGGTGACGCCGCGGCGCAGTCCGGTGAAGACCAGCCCGGCGATCACCAGGATCAGCGCGGCGATGCCGAAGAAGATCGCGTTGCGCTCGTTGCGGACGGTGTCGAGGTCGGCGCGGCCGGCGGCGCGGTCCTGCGTCAGGTGCTGTTGCTGCGCGGCCATCGCGGCGCGCAGGGCGTCGAAGTCGGTCTTGCCCGCACCGGCCCGCTCGTCCGCGACACGTGTCGCCGCGGCGCCCTTGGCGGCGGCGATCGGCGTGGCGACCTGGTCCTGCCAGGCCGTGGCGTGCCGCAGGACCAGGGCCAGGTCCGCGCGTTCACGCGGCGCCTCGACCAGCGGGTTGAGCACGCGGAGAGCGGCCTGCTGCTGTGCCTTGCCTTCGAGGTAGGGCTGGAGAAAGTCCGCGCGGCCGGTCATCCCGTAGCCGCGGATGCCGGTCTCCTGGTCGAGCATGGCGGCCTCGAATCGGATCGAGGCGATCAGCATCGACGACTCGCGGTCGACCAGCCGGTCCGTCACCGTACCGGCGTGATGGAGGGCCCAGACCCCGAGGAGGCCGAGAGCGGCCAGCACCGCCAGCGCGACGCTGACGCCCAGCTGCAGCCATCGCCGGGTCGTCCAGCGACCGAAGGCCGGGGGCGGCACGACGGCGTCCGCCTTCTCTTCGGCGTCGCCGCCGTCGATCTCGGCGACCGGTGACGCCGTGGGTTCGGGGGCCATGAATCTCCGCTTTCACACTCAGGTGGCCGACGCGCCGCGACGAGGCACGGCGGATACCCGACGATATCGCCGGTGACCATGCCGGACGTCGCACGGCCGCCCGGGTGTCACACTGAACGTGGCCGACCTTCCGAGCGGACGGGGTCACATGAGTACGGACGGCACCGAATACGTACGAGACCAGCGGTATCTGACCACCCGGATCACCGCCGACGGGCGAGACGGCCATCCCGTCGAGCCGGGGCGCTATCGGCTCGTCGTGAGCCGCGCCTGTCCCTGGGCGAACCGCAGCATCATCGTGCGGCGGCTGCTGGGCCTCGAACCCGTGCTCTCC
Organism: Actinomadura sp. DC4; assembly: GCF_030406325.1. Classification (GTDB taxonomy): domain Bacteria; phylum Actinomycetota; class Actinomycetes; order Streptosporangiales; family Streptosporangiaceae; genus Actinoallomurus. Next base: position 183,787 of record NZ_JAUEQY010000011.1, read on the forward strand.
ATGGGGGTCTGCGGGCCGACCCATGACGAGCGGAGCTGGACCTTCGACCTCGACCCTGGGGGACGCGACCCCGTACTCAAGATCGAGAGGCTCCAGGAGGCGTTCCTCGCCCGCGATCCGGACTATCCGCTCGGGATCACCGTGCCGGCCATCGTGGACATCCCGACCGGCAAGGTCGTGACCAACGACTTCGCGCAGATGACGCTCGACCTGTCCTCGGAGTGGCGGCGGTACCACCGGGCCGGAGCCCCGGACCTGTACCCCGAGCGGCACCGGGACGCGATCGACGTGATCAACGCCGACGTCTACCGCGATGTCAACAACGCCGTGTACGAGGCCGGTTTCGCCCCGGCCCAGGATGCGTACGAACGCGCGTACCGGAAGCTGTTCCACCGCCTCGACGTCCTGGAGGAGCACCTCGCGACCCGCCGGTACCTCGTCGGCGACACGATCACCGAGGCCGACATCCGGCTGTTCACGACGCTCGTCCGCTTCGACGCCGTCTACCACGGGCACTTCAAGTGCAATCGCAGCAAGCTGACCGAGATGCCGGTGCTGTGGGCGTACTCCCGCGATCTCTATCAGACCCCCGGCTTCGGCGACACGATCGACTTTCCGCAGATCAAGGAGCATTACTACGTCGTCCACCGCGACGTGAACCCCACCGGCGTCGTACCGCTCGGACCGGACACGTCCGGCTGGCTCACCCCGCACGGCCGGGAGGAGCTCGGCGGACGGCCCTTCGGGGACGGCACGCCGCCGGATTGAGGAGCGGCGAACGGCGGGCGTACGCCGCTCGGCGGGCGGTCAGACCTTCAGGAAGGGCTGGAGCTCGGTGGCGTACTTCTGGAAGTTCTTGCCGCGCGCCGAGAAGTCCGTGGTGACGTTGCCCGAGATGCGGGTGAGCGCGTCGAGCAGGGCCGTGAAGGCCGGGCCGAAGACGCCGCGGGTGTGGTCGCCCTGGTGGCGCCCGCCGATCTCCACGGCGGTGTCGACCTCGGGCCGGAGGGTGTCGTCGAGGGTCTCCAGGAACGGCTTCGCGGCCGGCGGGATGTGCGTGATGCCGTAGTCGATGCTGAGCCAGTTCTCCGTGATGCCTCCGAGGACGGCCAGGTCGAGGACGTCGCGGGCCTGGGCCCACTCGGCGGCGGTGGGCGCCGTCGCGGCGAGCGCGTTGATCTGGTTCCTGATCGCGGCGACCGTCGGGGTCTCGAAGAGCCGGTCGTGGTCGTAGAAGAGGTCGACGAGCGCGTGCCGGTACTTGTCGAGCAGCGGCGAACCGCCGGCGGCATAGGGCGACGCCTCGACCAGGACGTCGAGGATCATGTCGGCGAGTTTGAGCGCGGGCACGCCGGCCAGGGCGTACGGGATGGTCAGCCGCCGGGTCTGGGCGTCGTAGCCGACGGTCTGGCCGGCGTCGGCGAGCAGCGGGCGGACCTTGCCGACGGTCTCCTTGAGCGTGGCGAGGTAGGCGCTCATCCGGTCGGCCGTGTCGAAGTGTTCCTTGTCCAGGCCGTACCAGATGCCCGTCCAGCCGGTGTGGCGGTCGCCGATGAGTTTCTCCCGGCCCTGGAGAGCCGTTTCGAGTTCGAGGAGGCGCAGCTGGTCGGGGTTGGCGGCCTTCCAGAGCGCCAGGGTCTTGTCCCAGCCACGGCTGCCGGTCTCGATCCGGGCGAAGGCGCGGTAGTCCTCGCTGCGGATCCAGGCTCGGTTGACCTTGATGTCCACCCAGGCCAGGGCGGGCCCCACGGCCAGCGCCGGGGTGTGCAGCGCCTTCAGCGCGCGGCGTGACGCGACGAGCCGGCCCGTCGCGCGGTAGTGGCCCGTCGCGGCGCCCTCCAGCCGCTCGGCGATGCGGGCGGCGGCCTCGGCGTAGGTGTCGGCGTTGAACAGCCCTGCCTGCGGGGGGAGGTACTCCAGCCCCCACGCGCCGCGGTAGGCGTAGTCGCGGACCGGGAACACCGGGTCCTCGTACAGGTTGTGCGCGACCTCGTGCAGGAGCATGATCGCCCGGTCGGTGACCGTGCGGGGGGAGTTCTTGTCCACCAGGTCCGGCCGGATGTCCACGCCGTCCACGAGAGTGCCGTCATCCTCCTTGCCGACGGCGGCGTTGGCCCCCATCGACGGCGGCAGGTCCCCGTTCACGACGATCTTCTGCCGGCCGATCAGGTCTTCCAGCCGGTCGTGCAGCAGCGTGAACCGCTGGTGGAAGCCCGCGTGGTCCTGGGCCACGTAACCGTCGAGGACGCCGGTCGCCGTCAGCGCCGGCTGGTCGGCGGCGTCCACGATGGTCTTGATCTTGGCGGACAGCGTCTTCAGCACCACTGTCTCGTCCTTGCTGAGCGGTCGGCCCATGTCTCCCCTTTTCGCCCCGTTATGTGCGTGGGTTCATCAGAACCGGGCCGTACGGGTGCCGGTCAAGGTCAGAGCGTGGGGCCGGAGGTCCTTTAGGCCGGCGGGGCCCGGCCGTTAAGCGGCGGCCGAGACGACGTGGCTGGTCAGGGGGTTCTCCGTCCGAGAGATTTGGACGACGAAGTGCACGAGCAGGTGCATCGTGCCGAATTGACGGCAATCGGGCGTAATGTCGCTGTATGACGTTCGATGTTCCGCCTGACCTGGTACAGCTCCGTCGTGACTTCCTGCGGGCCGACGCGGCTCGTGCGGGTGAGGGCGAGGCGGCGGAGCAGGCGTACCGGGAGGCGCAGCGGCTCACCGAGGCGATCGGGGACCATCCGTGGTGGGCCACGGTCGAGAACCGCTTCGAGGCGCGGATGGCGCTTCTGGACGCTACCCGGGAGTGACCGCCCCGCTGAGGAGCACCTCCCGCTGCCACGCGTCCCGCGGCTGGGTGTGCAGCCGCCAGTAGTGTTCGGCGATCTCGTCCGGGTCGAAGGCCGTGCCCGGGGCGACCGCCCCGCCCACGGTCACGCTGGCCACGTGGACGCCCGATGCTCCGTACTCCTGGTCGAGCAGGGTCACCAGTGTGCGTACGCCGGCCTTGCCGAGCGACAGGCTGACGTAGTCCGGCTTCGGTTCGGGCATCCCGCCGGTGATGAGGTACGAACCGCTCCCGCGCCGCGCCATCTCCGGCGCGACGTGGGCGGCGGCGGTGAGCGCCCCGACCACGTTGACCGCCCAGGCGTCCAGCTGGGCGCGTACCGACAACCGCCCGGGCGCGTCCGCCTGGATGATCGCCGCGTTGTAGACCACGACGTCCGGGGGACCGAGCTCGCCCGCCGCCGCGTCGAGGGCGGCGACCAGCTCCGTCTCGTCGCCGCTGTCGGCGGTCGGCGTGACGACCGGCACGCCGAAGGGGGAGAGGGCCGCGGCCAGGCCGGCGAGCTTTCCGGCGTCCCGCGCGATGAGGGCGATCGGCAGGCCCTCGCGCGCGAACCTCCGGGCGACCGACCCGCCGATTCCCGGACCGGCTCCGATGACCACCGCTCCTGCCATCAGGGGCTCCTTCGTCTGGATGATGCCTGACATCCAGGACGTTAAGGTGTGACATCAATGTGAAGGTCAAGCGAGGGATCACATGCGGATCGGTGCCCTGGCCCACCGGACGGGAGTCAGCCGGCGGCTGCTGCGCTACTACGAGGAGCAGGGCCTGCTCCGGCCGGTACGGCTGACCAACGGCTATCGGGAGTACGCCGAGTCGGACGTGGCCGCCGTTCGCCACATCCGCGTCCTGCTGGCCGCCGGCCTGCCCACCGCGGTCATCTCACGAGTGCTGCACTGCGTCCACGACGACGGCGAGCGGGTCATCCCCGCCCCGTGCCCGGAGATGGTCACCAGCCTGCGGCGTGAGAGCCGTCGCATCGCCGAAGAGATCACCGAGCTGCGCTCGTCCCAGCAGACGCTCGACACCCTGCTCGCGATCGCCCTGCGGGACCGTACGGCGGAGTCGGTCTGACCCGCGGCCGGCTGCGGGAAGCCCGAGTGCCTGCTGACAGTTGGCTGCGAATCCGCAGGTCAGTGGCGATGCCCCAGCAGGCGTATGGCAGTCTGTCGGACGATGGACCACCCCTTTTACACCACATTCCTGCTGCTCGCCGGGCTTCTGCTGTCCGTCGTCGCGCTGTGGCGCGGCTGGCGGCCGTCGCTTCGCACGGCGCTGGCGGTCGGGATCGCGCTGCGGCTGTTCCTGCTCATCAACGCCGCCGCGGACTCGTGGCAGCCGCTCGACTTCGTCGACGGCTTCAAGCCCGCCGGGCAGGCGATCCTGGCGCATCAGGACCCGGTTCTGGCCACCCATGGGTCGTGGCACTTCCTGCCGATGATCCCGTACCTGTACGCCCTCGGGCTGCGGGCGGGCCTGCCCTGGGAGATCGCCGGACGCCTGGTCACCGTGGCCGCCGACATCGCCCTCATCCCCCTGGTGGGGAGGCTGGCCGGTGAGAAGAACGCCGCCGCGGCCCGGTTCGCGTACGCCTGCAGCCCGATCGCGCTGATGGTCGCCGTCATCCACGGGCAGATCGAACCGGTCGCGCTGGTCTTCCTGGTCGCCGCGTACGTCATGGCGCGCTCCGGCCGCGGCGGCTGGGCGGGGGCGCTGTTCGGGTTCGCGCTGTCGGCCGGTACGTGGCCGGTCATCCTGCTTCCGCCCCTGCTGGCGATGCTCCCGAACTGGCGCGAACGCGTCCACAGTGTGGTCATGACCGGTGTCGTCCCGGTGTTCTTCCTGGTCACCATGCCGCTCGTGGTGCACGTCGGCTGGGTGGACCTGCTGCACGTCGCCCGCTACCTAGGCGGCGTGAGGCCCGTCGTCGGCGAGTGGGGATGGACGGCCTGGATGACCGGCGGCAACTGGGCGCTGGCCCCGACCGCCGCCGGGATCGGGCAGGTGGTCCTGTACCTCACGCTGCTCGCGGTGATGTGGCTGTGGCGGCGCGCCGACCGCGTCGACATGACCTCGGCCATCTTGCTGGCGTTCCTGATCGTCACCCCGCGCATGGGCGCGCAGTATCTCCTGTGGGTCGTGCCGTTCCTCGTCGCCCGGCCGACGCGCTTCAGCCGGCCGGCGCTCTGGCTGGCCGCGCTGTGGGCCGGGCTGGGCTACATCTACCTGACCCACTTCGACGACGCCGGCTGGTGGCAGAACCACCAGTGGTGGTCCCGCAGCTCCGTCGCCGTCATCGCCCTGCTCATCCTCGCCATGCCCTGGGGCCGCCGCACGCCCGCCGAAACCGAGGAGCCGGCGACCGTACGCTCCCAGCCACTCCCCGCCGGCCACTAGGGCGGCGCACGACGCCGCGGACCGGATGACGGCCACGCCGGCGTCGTCCGGTCTGGAGGACGTACGCCGGTTCCCGGCCGTCCCCGGTGGCCCGGTCCTCGTGGTCGCCCGCCGCGCCCAGGGCTGACCGAAGCCCTGCGCTCCGCCGTGAGGTCGATTCACGCAACAGAGGTCACAGAGCGCTATTGTGCCACTTCGCCGCGACAAAATCTGAGCCAAGATTGTTGACAATCACTCGGATGTGGCGGCACTATGGCGGCTGGGGCTGCACACCCTCCCAACCCGTCAGCCCTACGTCGAGGAAGGGTTCCGATGAGTGGTGAGTCCCGGTCCGCTGGTCCGCTGCTCGTGGTGAGCGCCCACGCGGGTGACTTCGTGTGGCGTGCCGCGGGTGCCATCGCGCTGGCGGCCGAACGCGGGGACCGCGCGAAGGTCGTGTGCCTCAGCTTCGGAGAGCGCGGCGAGTCGGCGCGGGCATGGCGTGAGGGCAAGAGTCTGGAGGAGATCAAGGCGCTGCGGCAGGGGGAGGCCGAAGCCGCGGCGGCCGAGCTGGGCGCCGAGATCGAGTTCCTGGACGCCGGGGACTATCCGCTGCGGGAGACGCCGGAGCTGGTGGACCGGCTCGTACGGGTCTACCGCGCCTTCGAGCCGGCCGTGGTGCTGACGCACACGCTGATCGACCCGTACAACGGCGACCACCCGGCGGCGGCGCGGATGGCGCTGCAGGCGCGGGTGCTGGCGCAGGCCATCGGGTACGACGCGCCGGGTGAGCCGCTGGGCGCGCCGCCGGTGTTCCTCTTCGAGCCGCATCAGCCGGAGCAGTGCGACTTCAAGCCGGACGTGCTGCTGGACATCACGCCGGTGTTCGAGCGCAAGCGCAAGGCGATGGAGTGCCTGCCGGCGCAGGTGCACATGTGGGAGTACTACACCGACCTGGCCAAGCGGCGTGGCGTACAGCTCAAGCGGAACGCCGGCCCCAACCTCGGGCTCCAGCACGACACGATGGCCGAGGCGTACGTGCGGGTGTACCCGCAGACGACGGGGGAGCTGGCGTGAGGACGGTGGTGGTCACCGACCCGCCGCGCGCCGACCCCGGCGCGGTCGACGCGCTCGCCGGTTTCGGCGTCGCGACCGTGCACGAGGCGATGGGCCGCGCCGGGTTCCTCGGGCCGGGCATCCGCCCGGTGCACCTGGGGTCGCGCGTCGCCGGTACGGCGGTGACCGTGCTGTCCTGGCCCGGCGACAACCTGATGATCCATGTCGCGGTGGAGCAGTGCCGTCCGGGCGATCTGCTGGTGGTGGCGACGACGTCGCCGTCCACGGACGGGATGTTCGGCGAGCTGTTCGCGACCGCGCTGCAGCACCGGGGGGTACGCGGGCTGGTCATCGACGCCGGCGTACGCGACGTGGCCGACCTCCACGCGATGGGCTTCCCCGTGTGGTCGGCCGCGGTCAGCGCCCAGGGCACGGTGAAGGCCACGCCCGGCGCCGTGAACGTCCCGGTGAGCATCGGTGGCCAGGTCATCCGGCCGGGCGACGCGATCCTCGCCGACGACGACGGCGTGGTGCGCGTCCCGCGCGAGACCGTCGCGGACACGGTGAAGGCCGCGCGGGCGCGGGAGGAGAAAGAGGAGGCGACCCGGACGGCGTTCCGCACGGGCGAGCTCGGCCTCGACCGCTACGGGCTGCGCGACCGCCTGCTCGAGCTGGGCATCGAGTACGTCCCTTACCGCGACGGCTCATGAGCGGCGGCACCCGCTGCATGGTGATGCGCGGAGGGACGTCCAAGGGCGCGTACTTCCTGGCCGGCGACCTGCCCCCGGGCACGCGCGAGCGCGACGACCTGCTCCTGCGGATCATGGGGTCGCCCGATCCCCGGCAGATCGACGGGATCGGCGGCGCGGACCCGCTGACCAGCAAGGTCGCGGTGGTCTCGCCCTCCGGCCGTACGGACGTCGACGTGGAATACCTCTTCCTGCAGCTCGGCGTCGAGGAGGCGACCGTCTCCGACCGGCAGAACTGCGGCAACCTCCTGGCCGGGATCGGGCCGTTCGCGGTCGAGCGCGGCCTGGTCACCGCCGGACCGGAGCGCACCAGCGTACGGATCCGGATGGTCAACTCCGACAGCGTGGCCACCGCGACGTTCCCGACGCCGGGCGGCGTGGTCGACTACGACGGCGACACGGCCATCTCCGGGGTGCCCGGGACCGCCGCGCCGGTCGTCCTGGACTTCGAGGGCACCGAAGGCTCGGCGTGCGGCGCGCTGCTGCCCACCGGCAACGTCCGCGACGTCATCGACGGCGTGCCGGTGACCTGCCTCGACAACGGAATGCCGGTCGTGGTCGCCGCCGCCTCTGGCCTCGGTCTCACCGGGTACGAGGACGTCGCCGCCCTGGCCGCCGACGAGGCGCTGCGCGAGCGCGTCCAGTCGCTGCGGCTCCAGGCGGGCAGGCTGATGGGCCTCGGCGACGTGTCCGGCACGTCGGTGCCCAAGACGACGCTGGTCGCGCCGGCCCGCGAGGGCGGGGCGATCTGCACCCGTACGTTCATCCCGCTGCGCGTGCACGCCTCGATCGGCGTGCTCGGCGCGGTCACCACGGCCACGGCGCTGCTGATGGAGGGCGCGGTCGGCCACGACCTGGCCACGCTGCCGGACCCGGGTGTCCCGATGAGCATCGAGCACCCGACCGGCCGCCTGGACGTCCAGGTCGAGCTGGACGAGTCGGCCGGCCGGCCGGCGATCCGGCGTTCGAGCATCGTCCGCACCGCGCGGAAACTGTCCGACGGAACCGTCTTCGCCCGTCCCGGGAGCCAGCCATGAGCATCAAGCATGAGATCGCGCACGTCGCTCACGTCGAGCTGCTGACGCCTGAGCCCGACAGAAGCCTGTGGTTCTTCACCCGCATCATGGGCCTGACCCAGGTCGGCGCCGAGGGCGACTCGGTGTACCTGCGGACCTGGGACGACTACGAGCACCACACCCTCAAGCTGACCGCGAACGGCACGTCCGGGATCCGCCGTACGGGGCTGCGCACGTCGTCTCAGGAGGCGCTCGACCGGCGGGTGAAGGCGATCGAGGAGGCGGGCCTCGGCGTCGGCTGGCGCGACGGCGACCCGGGCCTCGGGCCGACGTACGTCTTCCGCGACCCCGACGGCCACGAACTGGAGATCTACTGGGAGAGCGAGTGGTACGAGGCGCCGCCGGAGCTGAAGCCGGCGCTGAAGAACCAGGCGCAGGCCTATCCGGCGATGGGCGTCTGCGTCCGCCGCCTCGACCACGTCAACTTCCTGGCCGCCGAGGTCGAGCCGAGCACCGACTTCCTGCGTGACGTGCTGGGCGGGCACCCGACCGAGCAGATCCAGCTGAACGACGGCACGATCGGCGGGCGCTGGGTCACCTTCACCAACAAGTCCTACGACCTGGTGTACACGCGTGACTGGACGCGCAGTAACGGGCGCCTGCACCACATCGCGTTCGCCACCGACACCCGCGAGGACATCCTCCGCGCCGCCGACATCTTCCTCGACAACGACGTGTTCATCGAGACCGGCCCGCACAAGCACGCCATCCAGCAGACCTTCTTCCTGTACGTCTACGAGCCCGGAGGCAACCGGATCGAGCTGTGCAACCCGTGCGCGCGGCTCGTCCTGGCACCCGACTGGAAGACCGTCACCTGGACCGAGGCCGAACGCGCCAAGGGCCAGGCGTGGGGCCTGAAGACCATCGAGTCCTTCCACACCCACGGCACGCCGCCCGTCGGCTGATACTCCAGCCGCAGGCGCCGGACCCGCGCATCCTCTACCCGAGCGTGAGCATCGCCTCGGCGACCTCGCCGGCCGCCGCATCGGGGATCGCGGTGGCGGCCTCCTCCAGGACGAGCAGCCGTGCCCCGGGGATCTCGCGCGCGATCGCCTCGCCGTTGCCGACGGGGAAGAACCGGTCGCGGCGGCCGTGGACGACGAGCGTGGGGACCTCGATCTCGGGCAGGCGCTCGCGCCAGCGGGGTTCGCAGTCGAGCCTGGAGAACACCACACCCAGCTGGTTGGCCAGCTGGACTGCAGGTGCGGTGCCGGGCGTGCGGTCCCAGACGCGCGCGGCGATCGCGCGCGCGGCGACGGGGTCGTCGCCGAGGATCTCCGCGCCGGCGGCGGCGAACTCCGCGACCGCCTCGCGGTCGGCCCAATCGGGCATCGGGTGCGCGAACAGCCGGCTCATCGTCGCCTGGTCATGGTCGGGGAGGTCGTCGTCGGCCGGGCCGGGGGCGACCGCGCGGGTGCCGACCAGGGTGAGCGCCGAGAACGCGCCCGGATGCTCGAGAACGGCCACCTGGGCGACCATCCCGCCGACGCCGATCCCCGCGAGATGCGCGGGCCGCCCGCCGAGCGCGTCGGCGAGGGCCGCCGCGTCGGCGGCGAGGCCGCGCAGAGTGTAGGCGGGCGCCTCCGGATCCGTCGTCGTCGACTCCCCGCTGTCGCGCAGGTCGTAGCGCACCACACGGCGCCCGCCGGCGGCGAGGTGCTCGCAGAGCGCGTCGGGCCAGGAGAGCATCGTCGTCCCGCCCGCGAGCAGGACGAGTGGCGCGCCGTCGTCGCCGAACGACTCGATGCCCAGGGCGATCTCATCGGCATTGACAGTGGTCATCGTGATTCGGGTCATGCCGGGACAGACCTGATCCGCCGCCCGAACTCATCGCTCACGCCTGAAAGACCGATTTGGCCACATCTGTCCATAAATTGGCGTAGATAGCGCAGATAATATCGTCTCTCATATTGTTAACACTTCTGAGGGAGGCGGTTGCCCATGCGCAGGATGTTCACCCGCGCCGGGAGGTCCCGGCCGAAGGGACCGCGTACCCGGTGGAAGGCCGGTCTCATCACCCTCGCGACTCTGGCGGCCTTCGCCTCCGCCGGGGGCCTGACCGGTGCCGCCGGGGCACAGCCCGCGCACCGCCCGGTCACGGCGGCGGGCCTGGCCGACCTGCCCGCGCTGCACCCGAAGATGGACTGCGCCGACGTCACCGGCCTCCACCTCGAGAACGTCACGATCACGTCCGCGGCCGTCTCGACCGCGGGCGCGCCGGCGCCGTACTGCGACGTGCGGGGGACCATCGCCCCGGCCGACACCATCGTCATGCGCCTGCCCGTCGACGGCTGGACGCAGCGCTACGTGCAGACCGGCTGCGGCGGCGAGTGCGGTTCCGCCGGCATCAACTACACGCAGGCGTCGGCCTGCCCGGTCGTCGCCGACGGCACGGTCGCCGGCGCGACGACCGACATGGGGCACCAGGGGCAGAACGACGGGTCCTGGGCGGCGGACGACCCGCAGGCGCAGATCGACTTCTCCTACCGTGGCGTCCACGTGACGTCCCAGGTCGCCAAGGCGATCATCGCGAGGTTCTACGGCCGGTCGCCGGTCTACTCCTACTTCGACGGCTGCTCCGACGGAGGCCGTGAGGCGCTGATGGAGGCCCAGCGCTACCCCGGCGACTTCGACGGCATCGCCGCCGGCGCGCCCGCCAACGACATGGTCGTGCAGAACACCTTCCACCACGCCTGGAACGTCCTGACCAACCTCGACGACAGCGGCCACTACATCCTGCTCGCCGGCCGGCTGCCACTGATCCACAACGCCGTCCTGTCCGCCTGCGACAGGCGGGACGGGCTGAAGGACGGCCTGATCGACGATCCGCGCCGTTGCGACTTCGACCCGGCGACGCTGATCTGCAGGTCCGGCCAGGACCCCACGACGTGCCTGACCGGCGCCGAGGCCGGCGTGGTCCGCCGGCTGCACGACGGCGCGGTCGACGCGGCCGGCCGCCGGCTCGAACCCGCGATCGCCCACGAGTGGGGCTCCGAACTCGACTGGACCCTGTTCGTCCCCTCGGCGCAGGGGCAGACGGTGGGCAGCGAGAACTTCGTCCTCGCCTTCGCGCGCTACCTCGGCTACACGAACGAGGTGAAGCCCGACTGGAAGCTGTCGGACCTGAAGTTCACCGTCGCCTCGTTCTGGAACACCGTGCAGTCCTCCGGCTACCTGTCCGCCATGGACCCCGACCTCCGCCGCTTCGAGCGCTCCGGCGGCAAGCTCCTGCTCTGGCACGGCTGGGGCGACCAGCACATCTCACCGCAGGGCACCCTGGCGTACTACGACGCGATGCGGAAGTCCATGGGCGGCGGCACCGTCGACAGGTTCGCCAAGCTCTACCTCTTCCCCGGCGTCGCGCACTGCGGCGGCGGCGAGGGACCGAACACCTTCGACGTCCTCACCCCCGTGATGGCGTGGACCGAGAGCGGCAGGCAGCCGGGCAGGATCACCGCGTCGAACGTCACGAACGGCACCGTCACGCGTACGCGGCCGGTGTTCCCCTACCCCACGGTCGCGCGCTACGACGGCAGCGGCAGCGCCGACGACGCGGCGAACTTCGTCCCGTACACGCCGCGCCAGGAGCCGGGCCCGGACTACCACTGGCTCGGTGAGCGACTGTTCTCCGGCGACTACCAGACCTGGTGCACGGCCTCGGGTACCGACTTGGTCTGCCGGCCGTCCCGGACCTGGCTCACCCGGAGGAAGGAAGCCTGAGCGTCAGGCCCGTACGGACGTGAGCGCCTCCATGACGCTGACCAGGTGCGTACGGGCCGCCCGCTCGGCCGCCTCCGGATCGCGGGCGCAGATGCCGTCGATGATCGCTAGGTGCTCGGGGAGGGAGACGTTCGGCCGGCCGGGGACCAGGGCGAGCCGGAACTGGTGCCGGACGTTCTGCGCGCGCAGCCGCCGCAGCACGCCGGCGGCGGTCTCCTGGCCGCTGATCTCGACGACCCGCTGGTGCAGGGCCTTGTTCAGCTCGGAGTACTTCAGCACGTGCCCGTCCGTGACCGCGGAGCGCATGGTCGCGCCGAGGGCCCGGAGCTCGGCGATCTCCTCGTCGGTGACGCGCTCGGCGGCCTTGGCGGCGCACAGCCCCTCGACCACCATGCGGACCTCGGAGATCTCGATCGCCTCGTCCAGCGTCACCGCGCGTACACGGGCGCCGCGGTGCTGGATCCGCTCGACCAGACCCTCGTTGGCCAGCTCGAACAGCGCCGCCCGCACACCGCCCCGGCCGACGCCGAACTGCTCGGACAGGTCGGCCTCGACCAGACGCTGGTTGGGCGCGAAGTCCCCGCGGGTGATCGCCTCGCGGATCGCGGTGGCGACGTCGGGGGTTCCGGCCGTGGTCTGCTCGTGCGCTGGCATGCTTCCTCGCTCGCGGGCTGCTGTGGCGGACTGATTCTCGGGACCCGTCCCTCCCTTACCGCAGGTCGCCGACTGCCGGGCGGTCGCCCTCCTTGGCCTGCTGGATGAGCTTGTAGACGTGGGCCCGCAGTTCGGCGAAGCGGGGCGCGGACCGGGTGGTGAGCTGGTCGCGCTCGTCCGGCAGGTCGATGGCGACCTCCTCCAGCACGACCGTCGGCGAGTTGGACAAGACGATGACGCGCTGGCCGAGGTAGACCGACTCGTCGATGTCGTGGGTGACGAACAGGATGGTGACGCCGAGGCGTTTCCAGAGGGCGCGGACGAGGTCTTCGAGGTCGGCGCGGGTCTGGGCGTCGACGGCGGCGAAGGGCTCATCCATCAGCAGGATGTGCGGCTCGTACGCGACCGCGCGGGCGATGGCCACCCGCTGCTGCATGCCGCCCGAAAGCTGCCAGGGGTGCGCGTCCTGGACCCCGGCCAGGCCGACGGCCTCCAGCGCCTCCCGCACGAGCCGCCGCCGCTCGGTCTTGGGGACCTTCTTCTCCTTCAGCGGGCGCTCGACGTTCTGGCGCACCGTCATCCAGGGGAACAGGCTGCGGCCGTACTCCTGGAAGACCACGGCCATTCCCCGGGGCGGGCCGGTGACCTTCTCCCCTTCGAGCACCACCTCCCCGGAGGTGCAGGTCAGCAGGCCGGCGACGCACTTCAGCAGGGTGGTCTTGCCCGCGCCGGAGGGGCCGACGATGCAGACCATCTCGCCTCCGCCCACGGTGAAGGTCAGGTCGCGGACCGCCTCGACGCTGCGGCCGTTGCCCTGGTAGACCTTCTTCAGCCCGCGGACGTCCAGCAGCGCCGGGCTCTCGGCGCCGATCGGTGTGGTGGTCATCTCAGCCCTCTCGCTGTGATCGGCGCAAGCCGGTGTACCAGCGCAGCACCCAGGCCTCCACGAGCTGGAACACGACCGACAGGGCGATGCCGATCAGCCCGAGCAGGATGATTCCGCTCCACATCTGCGGGATCGAGAAGCTGCGCTGGAACTGGATGATGGTGAAGCCGACGCCGTTGCTCGCGGCGAACATCTCGCTGATCACCATCAGGATGATCCCGATGGACAGCGCCTGCCGCGCGCCGGCGGCGATCTGCGGGCTCGCCCCCCGCAGTACCAGATGGACGAGCCGCGAGTGCGGGCGCAGCCGGTAGCAGCGGGCGGTGTCGCGCAGCACCTCGTCCAGCGCGCGCACGCCCTCGACCGTGTTCAGCAGGATCGGCCAGACGCAGCCGGAGACGATCACCAGGATCTTCATCCCGCTGCCGATGCCGGCGAACAGCATGAGGATCGGCACGAGCACCGGCGACGGGATCGCGCGGAAGAACTCCAGGACCGGCTCCAGCAGGGCGCGCAGCACGCGTACGGAGCCGATCGCGACGCCGAGGCCCACGCCCAGCACCAGGGCCAGAACGTAACCCGTGAGCAGCCGGGCCAGGCTGGGCAGCACGTCATTCGTGAAGCGGCCGCCCAACCACGTGTCGTCGAACGTGCCCAGGATCTGGCTCAGCGGAGGCCAGAAGAAGTCGGTGCTGTTCGCCGTCGCCACCCACCACGCCGCGACCAGCAGGGCGGGCACGGCGAGCAGCAGGACGATCCGCCGAACCACGCTCAGCACGCTCATGAGAGGACCTCCCGGCGTACGGAGGGGTGCCACCGCAGCACCCGGCGTTCGACGAAGCGCACGATCACGTTGACGATCACTCCGATCAGGCCGACCACGATCACCAGGGCGTACATCGCCGGCACCGCGCCGGAGGTCTGCGCCACCGCGATCTGCTTGCCGAGGCCGGGCGACCCGATGACGAGCTCACCGGTGATCTCCAAGATCAGCGCGACCGCCGCCCCCAGCCGAAACCCCGTCATCACGTACGGCAGAGCCGTCGGCCAGATGACCGTGCTCACCAGCGACAGCGGACGGAACCGGTAGGAGCGGGCGGTCTCCCGGGCCACCGGGTCGACGTCCCGCACGCCGTACAGGACCTGGACCATCACCTGCCAGAACGAGGCGTACACGACGAGCAGGAGGGTGGAGCGCATGCCGGTGCCGTACAGGAGCACGGCCAGCGGGATCAGCGCCACCGACGGGATCGGGCGCAGGAACTCGATCGTCGAGGTCATCGCCGCCCGTACGACGGGCAGGCCGCCGATGACGATCCCCAGGACCATCCCCGCGACGGTCGCGATCGCCAGGCCGATCGCCCAGCCGCGCAGCGTCTCCAGCAGGGCCCGCCAGAACGCCTCCGTGCGGACCTCGTCGGACAGGGCGGAGACCATGGAGCTGAACGGCGGCAGGAACCGCTTCTCGGCCAGCCCCGTCCGCGGCAGCAGTTCGACCACCGCCATCAGCCCGGCGAGGCCGATCAGGCCGAGGACCCAGGGGGGCAGGTGGCGGTGACGGCGTTCGCCCGGGCCGTCTTCCGTCGCGTCCGCCGTCACCGCCGCCGTCACGGAAGCAGGTCCTTCACGTCGGGAGCCTGCTTGATCAGCCCGTCCTGTACGGCGAGGTCCTCCAGGGTCTGCAGCGACGCGCTGTTGACCTCCGTCGGATACGCCGGGAGCTTGAGCGCCGCGGTCACCGACGGGTCGATCTTCGTGTAGGTGCCCAGGACCTTGCGCACCGCGTCAGGGTTGTCGTTCGCGTACCTCAGCGACTTCTGCATCGCCGTGCTGAACCGCTTGACCAGGTTCGGCTTTGACGAGGCGGTCTTCTGCGAGGTGAAGTACCCGGCGATGGTGAGGCTCGGGGCGGTGTCCACGTAGTTGGACGCGACGAGCCGGCCGCCGCCCTTCAGCGCGGTGGTGAGGAAGGGCTCGACGACCTGGACCGCGTCGACGTTGCCCTTGTCGAGGGCGGCGAGCATGTCGGGGAAGGCCAGCTCGGTGAACTTGACGTTCTTAGGGTCACCCCCGGCCTTCCGGATGGAGGCGCGGACCGTGGTGTCGTTGATGTTGTTCAGGGTGTTGACCGCGACGCGTTTGCCGGTGAGGTCCTTGGCCGTCTTGATCGGGCTGCCGTCCTTGACAACCACCCCGCCGAAGTCCTTGCCCTGGACCCCGGTCGAGGCGTTGCCGGGCGCGACGACCTTCAGCGGCAGGTTCTTGGACCTGGCGATGATCAGCGAGGTGTAGTTGCTGAACCCGAAGTCGACCTGGCCGCTGACGACGGCGGACACGATCGCCGCGCCGCCCTGGGCCGTCTGGATCTGCAGCTTCAGCCCCTGCTCGGCGAAGAAGCCCTGCTGGTTCCCCAGGTAGAGCGGGGCGACGTCCACGATCGGGATCACGCTGACCTTCACCGAGGTGGGGCCCGTGTCGGACGCTTTGGACTCTCCTCCTCCGCTTCCGCACGAGGCGAGGAGGAGTACGGAGGCGGCGGCCATGGCCGCGCGGATTCTTGTCACGGTGCTTCTCCAGGACGTCGGTCGCGGGGGAGTGGGACATGGCGTCGGCGTTCGGCACGGCGTGCCGTCGGCCGGTCCACCGGCGCGAGACGGCCTCGATCGCCCGGCTGAACCCGGGAATCCGCAGGTCAACCGATGGCCACTCCTCCCCGATGGCACCGCTGGTGTGACGATGATGCTAAGAATGATGCACAGGATTGTCAATAATTTGTTTGCCAAAGTGGTCCACCAGCTTGTCGCCCATGCTTTGGCCCTGTCCGGCCGGGCTCAGCACCCGATTCGTTCGGCCAGGGACGGATAGTCGAGGACGACGAAGTCCGCGTCCGTCCTGAGCTCGCGGGTCTGACCCGTCGATCCCCGGTAGAGCACGGTCGCCCCTCGCCGCGCCGGCCTCGACCACCCGGTAGTGCTGGACGATCGGGACGACCTTCAGCGACGGGACCTTCACACACGCGATGTCGTGGCCGACCCATTCGCCCACCGGCCCGTCGCGCACCAGCCGCCGGATCGGCATGACGTTGGTGAACGGGCACTTCCCAAGGTCGCAGTCGAGCGCGTCGTCCAGTGACCGCAGGGTCGTCGCCGGCAGGGGAGTCCGACGGCCGGCGCCGGCCTCGGTACGGTCACCGGACCAGGCACCGCTCGGCATCCGTTCGAGCGTGAGTCTCGTGTGCTCTCCGGACCGCGAACGGCGCTCCACGACCAGGAGCCGGGTCCGCCATCCGTCCCCGACGTCGAGCCGCCAGGTCAGGTCGTACTCACGCGTGACGCCGGCGCCGCGGGCCGCGCACCCAGTAGATCGCCGGGATGCCAAGGTCGGTCAGGTAGTGGTCGAGTACCTGCTCCAGGGTCTTCGTCGCGGCCCACTTGCGCTTCTCCTCGGTCCAGTCGCAGTTCACGAACAACCCGATGGCCAGGCCGCGGGCGTGCTCGGACTTCCCGGCCTGAAGAAGCTGGTCCAAGATGCCGTCGACCTGCCAGGGCGATTGCCCTCGTCCTCGAAGAACACGACACTCTCGTCGGTGTCGGTCTCGAACGGCGTGCCGAGGCTCGCGCGCAGCTCGTACACGTCGCCTCCGATCAGGCGCGCCGTGGGCCGGCCGTGGCCGAGGGTGCGGACGTGGGGAAAGTCCGGACGCCGCGGCAGCGGCCCCTCCCCGCCGCGGTGCACCAGGGAGTCCGGGGCGGGACTGGCGGGAGCGACGAGGCCGACCGTGCCGCCCCGGGGAAGAGCGCGCGGCTTGACGAGGTCGTTCACGGCTGTTCCCCCTCGACGGTTCCGAGAAGGCGGCGAAGCGTCTCGCCGTCGGTCGTGTCGTGGACGATGGCGTGCTCTTCCGCACGCTCGGGGTCGCCGCACGCGATGGCGCCGACCAGGGACTCGTGCATGGTGATGATCTCCTCCTGATCGGGGTGGAAATGCTCCGTGAGGTTCATGAAGAGGAGTGACCGGTCGCGGATTCCGGCGTACATCTCCCGCAGCCTCCGGTGCCCGCTCAGCTCGACGATCACGTCGTGCAGGTTCATGTCGGCATGGACGATCTCGGAGCGGCCTTCGCGGCGTACGGCCGTGACCAAGGCCGACATCGCCCCGCTCAGCCGCTGCCGCCCGGCGTCGTCGATGTGTTCGGCGGCGAGCCGGGAGGCCAGCGCTTCGAGGTGGTCGCGGAGGCTGTGGATCTCGAAGGCGTCCTGCGCCGTCATGGTGGCGACGAAGACGCCGCGGTTCGGCTCGGAGCGTGTGGAAGCCCGCGCGTACGGTCCCCGCGCTCACCCCGGGCCGCCACCTCCGCCTCGGTCAGGTGCCGCCCGGGCTCCAGATCTCCCGACAGGATCCTCTCCCGTACGGCGGTGGCGACGTAGAGCAGATTTGCTGACATGTCGGCGTCTGGGACGCCTTGCGGCGGGCGGCATTCCGGCTCCGCTCGCGGTCCCGTACCGTCCGCCGGCGCCCGGTTGCCACGGATACGCCTACCTCGCCCCTTCCTGCTGGTAGCTTCGTCCGGCGCGAAGCGCGGTGTGCAGGTGGATTCGGGGGGGTTCTGGTGGCTCAAGTGCGGTTGCGGGATCGTGCGCGGTACGCGTTCGACAACACCATGTCGCGGGGCACCCCGGCGCTGATCGGCTGGCTGGGCCTGGCCTCGGCGCTCCTGATCATCCTCATCGCCTCGGTGACGGTGGTGCTCACCCCGGGCGACGCGGGCCACAACGGGCACTGGCCCGGGATGCTGTGGCGCACCCTGATGCGTGCCATCGACCCCGGGACCGTGGGCGGCGACACCGGCAGCCACACCTTCCTGGCGCTCATGCTGGCGGTCACGGTCGGCGGCATCTTCATCGTGAGCGCCCTGATCGGTGTGCTCACCACCGGCCTCGAAGCCAAGATCGCCGACCTGCGCAAGGGTCACTCGAAGATCATCGAGCGGAACCACACCGTGCTGCTGGGCTGGTCGGACCAGGTCTTCACGGTGATCTCCGAGCTCGTGAAGGCCAACCAGAGCCAGCGCCGCGCCTGCGTGGCGGTCCTCGCCGACCAGGACAAGGTCGACATGGAGGAGGCGATCCGCCACAACGTCGGCGACCTCGGCAACACGCGGGTGGTCTGCCGCCGCGGCGACCCGCTGAAGCCCACTGACATGGAGCTCGTCAGCCCCGGAACCGCCCGGTCCATCATGGTCATCACGCCGCCCGCCGGCGACGCCGACACCCACGTGATCAAGGTGCTGCTCTCCCTCGGCGCGCGGGACTGGGAGGCGCACCGGCCGCCGGTCGTGGCCGCCGTGACCAACTCGGCGAACCTCTCCGCCGCGCGGCTCGCCGGCGGCGAGGGCGCGCACGTGGTCGACGCCGACGACATCGGGGTCCGGCTCGTCGTGCAGTCCCACCGCCAGTCCGGGCTGTCCACGGTCTGCACCGACCTGCTGGACTTCTCCGGCAACGAGTTCTACCTGCGGCCCGAGCCGGCGCTGACGGGAAAGACGTACGGCGAAGCGCTGGACGCGTACGCGGAGGGCATCGCGGTCGGGCTGCGCCGCGCGGACGGCGTCGTGACGGTGAACCCGCCCATGGACACCGTCATCGAGGCCGACGACCAGGTCATCATGCTGGCCGAGGACGACCTGCTGATCCGGCTCGCCGACACCCCGCCGCAGGTCGTCTCCGACGCGATCAGCACGACCGCGCCGGAGCCCGCCAAGCCCGCCCGTACGCTGCTGATCGGCTGGAACCAGCGCGCCCCGAAGATCGTCAGCCTGCTGGACGCGTTCGCCGAGCCCGGATCGACGCTGGACGTCGCCGCGCCGAGAGACGACCCGCGCGACCAGCTCGCCGACCCGGCCAACCTCACGATGGGCTTCACCCGCTGCGATCCCACCGACCGCGCCGCGCTGGAGACCCTGGACGTCGGGTCGTACCAGCACGTCGTCGTGCTGTCCGACGACGCCCACGCCCCGCAGCACGCCGACGCCCGTACGCTCGTCACCCTCCTGCACCTGCGGGACATGGAAGAGCGCATCGGCGACCCGTACTCCATCGTCAGCGAGATCAACGACGAGGGGAACCGCGAGGTCGCCCAGGTCACACAGGCCGACGACTTCGTGGTCAGCACCCGGCTCATCAGCCTGCTGCTGACCCAGCTGACGGAGAACCACCATCTGCGGGACGTGTTCGCGACCCTGCTGGACCCGATGGGTTCGGAGATCTACCTCAAGCCCGCCACCGACTATCTGCTGCCGGACACCCCGGCGAACTTCGCGACGATCGTCGAGGCCGCCCGCCGGCGCGGCCAGACGGCCCTGGGCTACCGCCGGCGAGAGGCGTTCCACCGGCCGCCGGCGTACGGCGTCGTGCTGAACCCGGACAAGGCCGCCCCGCTGACCCTGTCCGCCGACGACCGCGTCATCGTCCTGGCCGAGCAGTGACTCAGGTGGTGGCCATGAGGCGCCGGATCAGGCCGCGGCTGGCGTCCGGCGCGAGCGTCTCGCCCTGCTCGATCAGGCTCCAGGTCTCGCTGAGGTCGCTGGGCACGAAATGGGTGCCGAGGGCGCTGTGCGCCAGCGTGAGCCGGTCGCTGACCTCGGGGAACTCCAGCACGTCGAAGGCGTTCGCCCGCGCCTCGTAGAACCGCGCGCCGCTGGGGATCACCCGGATCGTCATGTCCGGATGGACGCTGAGGTCGAGCAGGTGCTGGAGCTGGGCGACCATCACCTCGGGCTCGGAGAGCTGCAGCGTCAGCGCGCCCTCGTCGATGATCACGTCGAGGACGCGGCGGCGGCCGCACACGCGGTAGCGCTGGCGGCTGTCGAGCAGGTCCCATTCGGCGTCGACGTCACAGCCGGGATTCATGCGGGGCGCGAGGTGCCGGACGTAGGGCTCGGACCGTACGAGCTGGGGGACGGTCAGCACGCCGTAGGTGTGGATGACGGAGGCCTCGGACTCCATGATGAGGACGTCACGGTCGGACGGCTTGAGCCGGTCGGCGTGGTCGCTCAGCCATGCCGGTCCTTCTGGTCTGGTCGAGATGTCGATGACGGCCTTGGCCACTTCGGAGCCGCGGACCTGATAACGGTCCATCATCCGCTCCACTTCGACGGGCGAGGGCCACGCGAATCCGGTCTCCACCCGTACGAGCCAGTCGGACTGGCATCCGAGCTGCCCAGCGGCCTGCTCGTAAGACAACCCGAGAAATTCTCGTATCGTCCGCAAGTAAAGCCCCAGGCGCCGCGCGTTGATATTCGGCGCACGGTGATCTATAGGCATTAAAACCTCCGGCCTTACCCTCCTGTACTGCTGGCGTCGGCGTCCAATATGCCACTCCTGTCGTTGGGGGTGAGGGTGATCTGCGGTAGTCGGTGGAGTATTTCTTACTGTGCAGGTCATAGCCTGTTCGAAATGGGGATCGACGCGTCGAGAATTCTGGATTCGGTCGCGACTTCGCTTCCTTAATCCCTATTTCGTATTTGCCGCGAATCAATGGTGAAAATTGTTCACTCCGGTCAGGGCTGGACGGGCATGGTCCAGCAGTTGGAGACGGTGCTCCTGCCCGCCAGGCGGTCGGTCAGCCAGGACACCGCGTCGCCCTGGTCGGTGATCAGCGGCGTGAGGTGGTTGGTGAGGATCTTGTCGCCGAGGTTCGGCAGGATGACGGGCTGGTACGTGATGTCGCCGCCCTTGTGGCACCAGTCCACGGCCAGTCGCCGGGCCTGGCCGTGCGGGACGATGTCGTCCTGGACCCCCGTCGCCAGCCGTACGGGGCCGGCGGGCTTGAGCGTGCCGATCAGCTGCCTGTCGAGGACGGCCTGCGCCGCGGGGTTGGCCGCGATGATGTCGGCGAGGGACGTGCCGCTCTTGGTCCATGTGGTGCTCGTGGCGAAGCCGTAGCCGAAGATGGCGTCGCCGACGCACATGGTCGACAGGTCCCGCAGCGCCGCCCGGCCCGCGTCGTTGATGTTGGCGTCCACGAGGGTCCGTACGTCCGGGTCGGACTGGGCGAAACCGTTGATCGACCAGCCGAGCGCGCCGGCGAGGGCGCTGCCGTCGATGCCCTTCATGACCGAGGTCAGGTCGGCGGGCGGCGCGCCGGAGTAGGTGCCGGCGAGCTGGACGTCCGGCGCGTACGAGGGTTGCAGCTCGGCGGCCGAGGCGCTGGCGCCGCCACCCTGGCTGTAGCCGTAGAGGCCGACGCGTGAGGCGGTGGTGATCGACGCGCCCGGTACGGCGTGCGCCGCGCGGGCCGCGTCGAGCAGGGCGTGCCCCTGGTCGAGGCGGTTGACGTAGGTGTGCAGCCGGTCGGTCGCGCCGAGGCCGACGTAGTCGGTGACGACCACCGCCGCACCGGTGGAGAGCAGGCGGTAGATGGCGAGGTTCTCGTAACCGATCGACACCGTCTCGCCGGTCAGGCTCAGCGGGTACTGCAGTGCCATCGAGGGTGCGCACTGGTCGCCCTGGCCCATGGTGCCCGAGGCGAGCGCCACCAGCGGGCGGGGTCCTCCGCCTCTCCAGGTGGCCGAGGGTTCGATGTACGAGCCGGTGACCGCGACGGGCTGCCCGTTGGAGTCGGTGGACCGGTACATCAGCCTTGTCGCCGTGCCCGGCATCGGGCGGCCGTCCAGGCCCGGAAGGCTCAGGCCGAGAGGCAGCGGCTCGGTACGGATCAGCGCGCCGTTGGCGGACGGGAGCGTGGCGGGCGGGTCGTAGAAGGCGGGGATCGTGACCCCGCGGGAGACCTCGCCGGGGGAGGCGACGGAGGCGGAGGCGGGTGCGACGGCCAGGCCGACGCATGCCGCGACGGCCGCCGCGACGGTCGGTAGTCGCGTCATGCCCGGCCTCCGCCGGGCGGCCGTCGGGGGTGTGGAGTCGGCGGGGGAACGGAGGTGGGGGCTCGTGCGATTCACAGGGGCACTCCTCGCTCTGATGCGCGGGTGCGTGCAAGCTAACAGCGCCTGTCACCGCAAGTAACTCACCAGTAGGTTACGCATGGGTAACTTACGGCGGGTCGTATGAATGGTGATAAATCGTCGATGGGGGATCGGCGACCGATGATGCCTTTCGTCCACCGCCGGCCCGGCCGGGCGAAGCCCTAACGGCGGGCGTGGCGGATCTTCAGGCGGCCCATTCCCATGGCGCCGGAGATTCGGATGGTCGGGCCACCGGGGCCGGAGCGTGGCCGGGGCTTGTAGCGCGGGGCCTTGAACACGGTGCCCAGACCTTCGAAGTCGACGATCGCGTCGCGGGGCACGGTGATCGTGGCCCCGCCGGTGCCGAGCCGCAGTTCGATGTCGACCACCGGATGCTCGATGATCGCACGGGACAGGTCCAGGCGGACCTTCCCCAGCGCGGACTCGACCGTGAACGTCCGCGGCACCCGCCACGCACCGCTTCGCCGGATCCGTCCGCTGATGGCGGCGACCGTCGAGGTGGTGCCCGCCTTCTCCGCAGGGAGCGAGGCCAGCGCGGTCGCGACCTCGCCGTGCGTCTTCGCGGTGAGCACCTGGTCGAGGCGTGAATCCATCTCCTCGTGCGAGAGGTGCCCCTCGGCGTACGCCTCCTGCAGGCGCCTTACGGCCGCGTCGCGATCGGGTTCGCCGATCGGCGACAGCGGGTCGTCAGGGGCCACGATCCAACCCTAGTGGCGTACGGCTCAACCGGCACTCGGTCGCGAGGCCTTGCGGGAGCGGATGTTCCCGCGCTGCTTCGCCAGCCGCAGGAACAGGACCGTCGGGACCCCGCAGACCAGGATCGCCACGACGCTCGCCTCCGGTCCGAAGGTCCCGCCGGTCAGCACCGCCGAACCGGACAGCGTGCCCTTGACCAGGCCCTGCGGCCCGTCGCCCGAGCCCGAGACGGTGACTCCGAAGATGGCGCCCTCGGCGAAGTTCCAGGCGAGGTGCAGCCCGATCGGCAGCCAGAGGGTACGGGTGGCGGCGTACGCCGCGCCGAGCATCAGGCCGGCCTCGATCATGATGGCGATCGCGCCCCAGATCGTGGCGTGCGGGTTGACCAGGTGCAGCGCCCCGAAGACCACCGCGGAGACGGCCATCGCGCCCCAGGTGCCGGCCATCTCCTCGACGATGCGGAACAGCACACCGCGGAAGAGGACTTCCTCGGCGACCGCCGCCGCGGACATCAGGCCCACGGAGGCGATGACGCCGCCGACGGAACCCCAGCCGTCGATCCCGTACCCGCCGAACATCGCGATGATCCCGATGGCGACGGCGAACAGCACGAGCCCGATCAGCAGCCCGCGGCGTACACGAGCGACCGCGCCGTCCCTGGCCAGCTCGACCACGTCGCGGCCTTCGAGGAAGCGCACCGCCTTCGCGTACGCCAGCAGCACCAGCGCCGTGAGGACGAGCCCGCACAGCAGGCCCAGGACCGCGTGGTCCTTGAGCGCCGAGTACACCGCGCCGATCACGCCGTCGACCAGCACGAAGAGTACGAGCAGCACCACCAGGCGGATCCAGGCCGGCCGCGACCACTTCGGGGACGCCGGCGCGGCCTCCGCCTGCTCCGCCACGCTGTCGCGTTCCGTCACGATCGCCTCCCTGCTCACCGGCCGCGGCTCGTACGCCGGACCGCCTGCCGGAAACGCTAGAGAAAAGGCGAGCGAAGATCATCGCGCTGGAGTGGACACCTCACGTAGCTCGCACGGGGGACAGGTCAGCCGTCGGTGCTGACGATGCCGGTCCGGTACGCGAAGACCACCGCCTGGACCCGGTCGCGCAGGTCGAGCTTTGTCAGGATGCGTGAGACGTACGTCTTGACGGTCTCGTGGCTGATCACCAGGGCGGCGGCGATCTCGGAGTTGGAGAGCCCGGCCGCGATCAGCGTCAGGACCTCCCGCTCCCGAGCGGTCAGCGGCTGGGCCGGCTCCGGCGTCGCCCGGTCCGCCGTACGCACCCGCGAGCCGAACCTGCCGATCAGCTCGCGCGTCACGGCAGGCGCCAGCAGCGCCTCCCCGGCGGCGACGGTGCGTACCCCCGCCACCAGGTCGGCGGGCGGTGAGTCCTTCAGCAGGAAGCCGCTGGCCCCGGCGCGCAGCGCCTCGTACACATATTCGTCCAGGTTGAACGTTGTCACGACCAGCACCTTCACCGGTTCGGCGACGTCCGGTCCGGCCAGCAGCCGGGTGGCCGCGATACCGTCCAGCACCGGCATCCGGATGTCCATCACGACCACGTCCGGGCGCAGCCGGCGGGCCAGCTCCACCGCGGCCTCGCCGTCGCCGGCCTCGCCGACCACCGTGAGGTCGGGCTGGGCCGCGAAGATGGTGACGTAACCGGCTCGTACGAGACCCTGGTCGTCGCAGACCAGCACCCTGATCGGCGGCTCGGCCCGCGTCACTGTCCGCTCTCCGCGGGAATGCGGGCGCGTACGGTGAAGCCGCCGTCCGGACGGCCGTCGGCGAGCAGTTCGCCGCCGACCACGCTGACCCGCTCACGCAGCCCGGTCAGCCCGCGCCCGTGGGCGGTGGGGGACACGGCGTTCCCGGTGCCGTCCGTGCTCACCTCGATGTCGACCTGGGCGGCGTCGTGACGGACGCGGACCACCGTACGGCGCCCGGGGGCGTGCTTGAGCGCGTTGGTCAGCGACTCCTGGACCACCCGGTACGCCGCCAGTTCGGCGCCGTGCGTCATCGGCCGCCGTTCGCCGACCTCGTTCAGCTCGACCGGCTGGCCCGCCGAGCGGGTCTGCTCCACAAGGTCCTCCAGCCGTCCGACGGCCGGGGCCCGATCCGCCTCGGGCACGGGGTCCAGCACACCGAGGAAGTACCGCAGCTCGGCCAGCGTACGGCGGCCGGTGTCGCTGATCGCGGACAGGTTGCTCACCGCCTGTTCCGGCTCGCCGGCGACGAGGAACTGCGCGGCGTCCGCCTGGATCACCATCGCGGTCACGTGGTGCGTCACCACGTCGTGCAGCTCCCGGGCGATGCGTGCCCGCTCCCGCGTGATCGCCGACTCGGCGGTGTGCCGCCGGCGCTCGGCCTCCTGCCGGGTACGCGACCGCATCCAGGTGCCCGCCGCCCAGCAGCCGAGGATGACCACCAGGTAGAACGTGACGAACTGGATCGGCTGCTCGGGCGATCCCTGGGCGTCGAACACGACGGCGAGGGCGGCGTACCCGGTCGTGCCGACCACGGCGAGCGTACGCCGGTGGCGCTCCTGGTACGCCCCGACGCTGTACAGCGCGACGAGCAGGCTCTCACTGGCGAAGGTGGACGGGTAGCCGAGAAGCTCGTGGACCGCGTACGCGGCGGCGATCCCGGCCAGGCACCAGACCGGCCGGCTCCGGCGTGCCACCAGCGGCAGGCACTGGGCCAGCAGCAACGCCGACCCGAGCGGGTCGAGCGGCCGCCGCGCGAGCTCGGCCAGGTTGAGGCCTTCGTGCGCCACGCCGGGCGTGAACGCCAGCAGGAGGAACACCGCCCCCACCGCGCCGTCGCGTAAGGCCAGGCCGCGTCCCTGCCACCAGGCCCTGACCGGCCGGACCCGCGTCGGCACCGAGAGTATCTTCCCGATCACGCGGGAGAGCTTAGAGGTAATTTCCGGTGGAATGGCCGGAATTCGCCTTACCTTGGCGCGCCGGTTCGTCCCGTCCCTCACCTTCGCCTACCGGGAAAAGCTCGGCGACGACACCATCGCGGGTTTCACCTACGGTCTCTCGCTGGTCCCCCATCCGGACTGGCGGTTCGGCCGCCCCGAGCGCTTCATCGCCATGGAGTCCGAGCACATCGAACGGGTGCTCGCCGCCCGCCACGTCGCCTCCGCGTGGCGAGGCGAGAGGGCCTCCAGCGCGGGTGAGATCCTCGACCTCGGTGCCCCCATCAGCCGGAGGAGTCGAAGATGTCGGCCGTGCTCCTCTTCGCGGTCACCGGCCTGGACCCGGACGTCGCCCACGTCGAACTGCCGGACGGCGAGAGCAACCTCGTTCAGCTCGACCCGTTGTACGACTCGGAGCCGGCGCTCGTACAGGAGAAGGGCGTCACCGAGTTCCTCGCCACGGAGACGGCGCGGGCGGCGGGCCGGTCGCGCGGGAGCCGGGCGGGAAATGCTGTAAGGGGGGTGTCCCCCGTACGGTCGCTCGTTCGTCTTGCAGGTGAGAGCCCACTGTCCTGGAGGTCGCGATGCAGTACGCCTTTCTGATCTACACCGAGCCCGCCTACATCGAGACGCTGCCGGAGACGGACCGTGAGACGGCGTACGCCGACTACTCCGCGCTCGCCGACGACCCCCGGTGCGTCGAGGCCGCGCGGCTGCAGCCCGTCGAGACGGCGACCAGCGTGCGTGTGGTCGGCGGCCGGACGCTGATGACCGACGGGCCGTTCGCCGACACCAAGGAGGTGCTCGGCGGGCTCTGCCTGGTCGAGGCGGCCGACCTGGACGAGGCGGTCGAGATCGCGTCGGGCATTCCGGCCGCCCGATTCGGCGGCGTCGTTGAGATCCGGCCGGTGGTGCGGCCCTGACCGCGCTCGAGGAGGTGTTCCGCGACGAGTGGAGCCGGGTGCTGGCCTCGCTGGTCGGGTTCCTCCGTGACTTCGACCGGGCCGAGGAGGCCGCGCAGGAGGCGTTCGCGATCGCGGCGGAGCGCTGGCCCCGGTCGGGGACGCCGGACAACCCGGGCGCGTGGCTGGTGACGACGGCCCGCAACCGGGCGATCGACCGGATCCGCCGGGAGCGCACCCTGGCCGGGAAGATCCATCTGCTGCCGGGGCCGGAGGCCATCGTGGACGAGTTCGACGACACCGCGATCAAGGACGAACGGCTTGAGCTGATCTTCACGTGCTGCCATCCGGCGCTGGCGCTGGAGGGCCAGGTGGCGCTCACGCTGCGGGCCCTCGGCGGCCTGCAGACCGCCGAGATCGCCCAGGCGTTCCTGGTCTCGGAGGAGACCATGAAGCGCCGGCTGTCCCGCGCCAAGGCGAAGATCAAGGCGGCCGGGATCCCGTTCGCGGTTCCCGGCGCGCACCTGCTGCCCGACCGTCTCGACGCGGTGCTGGCCGTCATCTACCTGATCTACAACGAGGGTTACCGCGGCCGGGTCGACCTCGGCGCCGAGGCCCTCCGTCTCGGTCACGTGCTGGCCAGGCTCATGCCGGACGAGCCGGAGGCGCGCGGGCTGCTCGCGCTGATGATGATCCATCACGCCCGGCGCCGGGCGCGCTTCTCCGGTGAGGACCTCGTGCTGCTCGACGACCAGGACCGTTCGCTGTGGGACGTGCGCCAGATCGCGGACGGCCGGGCGGTGCTCGACCGCGCGATCGCGATGGGCGGCCGCGGCGCGTACGTCGTCCAGGCCGCGATCGCGTCGCTGCAGACACAGGAGCGGATCGACTGGCCGCAGGTCGCCGGGATGTACCAGCGCCTGGTCGAGCTGACCGGCTCGCCGGTGGTCGAGCTCAACCGTGCCGTGGCGGTCGCTCAGGCCGGTGACCCGGACGGGGCGCTGCGTGCCGTCGACCGCCTGGACCTGGACGGTTACCTGTACTTTCACTCGACCCGGGGTGAGCTGTTGCGGCGTCTGGGCCGTGAGGAGGAGGCGCGGGCGGCGTACCGGCGGGCGCTCGACCTGGCCACCTCGACGCCCGAACGGCGCTTCCTGACCCGGCGGCTCGAAGGGGGCTGACCCGGCGCGTCCCCCGGGAAGGTGCTCGTTCGTCACCTGGACATGAGCGACAACCTTTCCCTGAACGTCCCGGCCGTCCCGGGCTACCTGACCGGCACCTGGAAGGCCGACCCGGTGCACTCTGAGATCGCCTTCTCCGTACGCCACCTCATGGTCAGCAAGGCACGCGGCCGGTTCACCGCGTACGACGTCACGCTCGTAACGGGCGAGGACCCGCGGGCCTCGACGGTCACCGCGACGATCGATCTCGCGTCCATCGACACCGGCAACGAACCCCGTGACGAACACCTCCGCTCCGCCGACTACCTCGACGTCGAGTCGTACCCGACGATGACCTACCGCTCGACGGGCATCCGTCAGACCGGCGACGGCTGGGTCGTCGACGGCGACCTGACGTTGCACGGCGTCACCCGGCAGGTGCCGCTGGCCGTCGAGGCGAACGGGTTCCGCCCGGACCCGTTCGGCGGGCAGCGTGCCGGCTTCTCCGCGACCACGCAGATCAACCGGCACGACTTCGGCGTCGACCTCGCCATCCCGATGGACGGCGGCGGTGTGGTGGTCGGAGACAAGATCTCGATCAGCCTCGAGATCGAGGCCGTCCTTCAGAAATGAGCGAGGAGAAACGCATGTCACAGGCACAGGAGAACAAGGCGGCCTTCATGCGCCTGCACGACGCCATGAACTCCGGCGACGTGGAGGTCATGGCGAAGACGATCGACGAGGTCGTCGCGCCGGACGTACTGATCCGTACGCCGCTGCCGATCGGCGCGACAGGGGCGGAGGCGCTCAAGCAGGTGTGGACGGTGCTCCTCCGCGCGTTCCCGGACCTGCACGTCGCGGTCGAGGACCTGATCGCGGAGGGGGACAGGGTCGTGTCCAGGAACACGGTCACCGGGACGAACCGGGGCGAGTACATGGGGCGTCCGCCGACCGGCAGGCCCGTCACGTACAACGAGATCTTCATCTTCCGCTTCGCCGGCGGCCGGATCGCCGAGACGTGGGGAGTCGTCGACGTGCTCGCGCAGATGCGGCAGCTCGGCGTGATCCCCGCCTAGCCTCAGCCGGACGTATTCGCCGCGATGGGGCCCGGCGGCCCCATCCGGCGCTCCGGAGGAGTCATCTGTTGTCCGTCCAGCCGGTCTCCTCGCGGAGCTCCTCCCGGGCCTCGGGCGGCAGGTGCTCGGTGTTGAGGTCGAACGCCATCCGCCCCAGCGCCATGAACTTGTCATCCCAGCCTCCGGTCTCCACCATCCGGTATTCGAACTGGGCGCCGCCGGCCTCCAGCCGGATCGGCTCATGCACGGGGCTGATGGCCAGCGGGTCGGGTTTCGTGAGGAGTGTCCCCGGCCTGGTCGAGAAGAACTTTTTGCCCTCACTGTTTCTGCCTCGGACGATGTCGATCATAAGGTCGACTATCGACCCCTTGTGGTCGAGGACGTCTTCGTTGGCGGCTCCGGTGTACGCGGGCAGTTCGACGGCGTCGTTGATCTCCTCCTCCTCTGCGTGAAGCAGCTCGCTGAAAAGGGTGAGGAAGGCCGCCTGGAGATGCGGCGGAAGCCCCGCCTTCGGGAAGACGTCAAGGAGGTGCATGCGCGCCAGCAGAGCCACCGAATTCTTATCGCTCGTGCCCTCTTGTACCTTCTGGCGTGCGCCCAGGTAATAGGAGAGGGCCACCCTGAAGACGCTGTACACCGAGTCCTCGACTATCTTTGCGAGAAGGGCCGCGCGGGAGTCGGATCGGAGCTTGTCGTAGGTCTCCCATTCTTCTGTGTCCAGCTCAATCTCTTCAGCTGTCAAAGGCTGGCTTTCAAGGAAATCTCTGTCGGCCGCGCCGAGGCCCCCCTCCGGATCGATCTCGCCTTGGAGGTGCTCGACGATGGAGGATATAGTGCCACTGAGGCGCTCGATGACTGTGTTGATGTCCTCTTGGATGGTACGAAGGTTGCGCGACACGAGTCCCTGTTTGATGCTGATCCGGTGCAGTTTATCCAGCTTGGAGGGGAATACTCCTACGGTGAACTGTACCGCGCAGTTACCATAGGTGATTCCTTGAGGAAATCCTTGTGGCAGGCCGACGTAATAATGTGATTCGGTTCTCCCTTCGTTGTTGGCCTTGATTTCGTCCGTGACCCGTTTGGTGTGTGCCCTGAAATTGTCCGCCGCATTCTTCTCCAGTTCGTCGAGACCTGGTGCCTTGGTGGTGTACTCGGGACAGCTCACCCCCTTTTCCGGTATCTTGTTCTTGTATTTTGAAGAGGAGTGCCTTTTCAGATAGGTCTTCAGTTCGATGCTGTACTGAGGGTTGTCGACCTTCACCACGACGTCGCCCTTGGTGTAGATCGGTGTGTCGTTGTCGTATTCGTACGAGCCCTGCCGCAGGCTCTTCTCCTGGTCGCCCAGGTTCTGGTAGATCGGCACGCTGTGCTCCATCTCCAGGCCGACCGAGCGCTGCACCGTGGTGCCGCTCGCACCGCCGCCAGACGCGGGTGGCGAGAACGCGCCGCCCGAGGCCACCGCACCGGCCGCGGCGTCGGCCTCCCGTTCGAGCGGGTCGCCGGGCCGGCTGACCCGGAGTCCGTCGCCCCGGTCGGTGCCGGTGGCCCGGTGCGCGCGTTGCTGCAGGACATGCGCGGTCTCGTGGGCCAGCAGGTGGAGCCCGCCGGCGGAGCCCGGCGCGAACCGCCCGCGCGCGAAGGCGATGTGCGAGCCGACCGTGTAGGCGTCGGCGCCCAGCGACTCCGCCGAGCGCTGGGCCGCCTCGTCCGTGTGGACCCGTACGGCGGACAGGTCGGCGCCGAACCGCGACTCCAGCCGCGCGCGTACCGGAGGGTCGAGCGGCCGGCCCGGAGCGCGCTGGATCACCTCAGGCCGCGACGCGGACGAGGGGGCGAGCACGGCGGCCGTCGCCCGGTTGCCGGCCCGGCGCTGCAGGGCGGCCGCCGCCGGGCCCACCGCCCACGTCCCCTCCGAGGCCGCCGCCGCGGCCATGGCGTCAAGGGCCGGAACGGCGCCGGGACCGCGGGCCGCGGTGGCCGGATGTGGTCCGAGATCCGGTGTGCGTCCGGCCTCGGCCCGGCGTGCTCGAGCGCGCATCTGAACCCTCCCTGGTCGTACCCCGACACGCCGCGCGGACGAGAATCCGGCGGTCGGCGAACGATGATCATTTAGTCCTACGGTCGCATGGATTTCGGGCGCGGTGGGGGCTACTGTCTGAGCACCTCGGCGAGACTCGCCGTAACCGTTGCGGGGCGGTTTCCAGGGGAGTGCCATGCCCATCGTTGTTCCTCTTGAGGGCTCGGCGCCATGTCGTTTCCCCTGGTGAGAGACGTGCTTGCAGGTGATGGCCCTCCTGGCGCGGCGGAGGACCTGCTGGCCGCCCTGGCCCGTCTCGACCGGCTGATCGAGGCTGCGGTGGCGCGTACCGAGGAGAGCGATCCAGGACGGGCGGCCGACCGGTTCCGCGGGCTGTACGTCGGGCCGGAGGACGTCACGCGGCTGCTCGCCCAGCCCCCAGCGACGTCACCGGTGCTCGACTCCGCACCGGCCGAGGCCGCGCCGCCCGCGGACCCGCTGAGGCGTCTGCGGGACACCTTCGGGCTCTCCGGGTTCGACCTCGACCTGCTGGTGCTCGCGCTCGCTCCCGAGATCGATCTCCGCTACGAGCGGATCTTCGGCTTCCTGCACGACGACCTCGGCAAGCGGCGCCCGACCGTCGAACTCGCCCTCGACCTGCTGTGCGGGTTACCAGCCGAGAAGTTCCGGCGGCGGTCGCACCTCGCGGCCGGCGCGCCACTCCTCAGGCACGGCCTGCTGACGCTCGACGCGGGTGACGCGTCGCCCCGGCCGCCGTTCCTCGCCCGCCAGCTGGTCCCCGACGAGCACCTGGCCGGCTTCCTGCTCGGCGAGCCGGGCCTCGACCCCCGGCTCGACGGCGCCGCCGTCCTCACGACTCCGGACGGCGAGCTCCCGCCGGAGCTCCTGCCGGCGGTGACCGCCCCGCTCGACCCGCCGCGGGTGTACCTCCACGGCCCGGCCGGCGGCCGGCGCGCCGCGGCCGAGGCGCTGGCCGCGGCCTGGGGGAGACCCCTGCTGAATGTCGACCTGAACCGGACGGACTCCGCGGACACGCTGGTCAGGCTGGCCGTACGCGAGGCCGCCCTCCGCGACGCCGTCCTCGGCCTCACCTCGTTCGAGGCGGCCGGCGACGTCGGCTCGGCGGCCCGTCATCGGGTACTCGCGACCCTGGCCGGGCACCCCGGCCCCGTGGTCATGGCCGGCGCCACCGAATGGGTGCCCGAGCACGAGACCCCGCTCGCCGTGGTGAGCGTGGCCGTCGACGTCCCCGCCGCGCCGGTCCGCCGGCGCCTGTGGCAGGAGGCGGCCGAACGCGCCGGCGTCGCGCTGCCGGCCGAGGCCCGCGACGCGCTGGCGGCACGCTTCCGGCTCGGCGCCGAGCAGATCGCCGCGGTCGTACGCGCGGTCCCGGCCGGCTCCGAAAGCCTCTATCAGGTCCTGGCGGAGGCGGCACGGTCGCAGGCGGGCACCTCCCTCGGCCGGCTCGCCCAGCGCGTCCCCTGCCGGCACGAGTGGTCCGACCTCGTCCTGCCGGCCGGCGAGCTCGCCCAGCTGCACGACCTCGCCGACTCGGTCGACCGCCGGGAGACCGTGCTCGACACGTGGGGCTTCGCCCGTCACGCGCAGGCGGGAGGCGGCATCACCGCGCTGTTCAGCGGGCCTTCGGGCACCGGCAAGACCCTCGCCGCCGGGCTGATCGCCCGCAGGCTCGGCTACGACCTGTACCGCGTCGACCTCGCACGAGTGGTGAGCAAGTACATCGGCGAGACCGAGAAGAACCTCGACGCGGTCTTCACCGCGGCCAGAGACGCCGGCGTGGTCCTGCTGTTCGACGAGGCCGACGCCCTCTTCGGCAAGCGTTCGGCCGTACAGGACGCCCATGACCGCTACGCGAACCTCGAGGTCGCGTACCTGCTGCAGAAGATGGAGGAGTTCGACGGCGTCGCGGTGCTCGCCACGAACCTCCGCGACAACCTCGACCCGGCGTTCATGCGCCGTCTCACGTTCGTGGTCTCCTTCCCCTTCCCCGACGTCGCGAGCCGCCGGTCGATCTGGCAGCGCCTGTGGCCGGAGGCGGCGCCGCTGGCCGGCGACGTGGACCTCGACGCGCTCGCCACCGAGCTGATGCTGCCCGGCGGGCACCTGCGGAACATCGCCCTCGCCGCGGCGCACATGGCGGCGGGCCGGGGGGACACGATCGGCATGGCCGACGTGCTGGCCGCGGCGCGGCGGGAGTACGCCAAGCTCGGCAAGATGCCGCCCGCGCTGCTGGACGGCGACGCGATCACGCTCCCGGCCATGGAACGCGGGGCCGTCTCATGATCGACGACCTCGACGCCAGCCTGCTGCGCCTGCTGGGCGACGCCCGGGCGCCCGAGGCCGTACGGGACGCCGACGTCAGCTTCGAGACGCCCGCCCGGACGTACGCGCCGAGCCGCCCCACCCTCAACCTGTTCCTGCACCAGGTCACCGAGAACCAGACGCTGCGCGAGGCCGCGCCGTTCGCCGACCGGTCCGGCCCGAGCGTCCTGAGCCGCCGCCCGCCGCTGCGCGTGGACTGCGGTTACCTGGTCACCGCCTGGTCCGACCTGGCCGCCGGATCGGCCGTACGCGTCGCGCAGGAGCACCGGCTCCTCGGCGCGGCGCTGGCGTGGCTGTCGGGCTTTTCGGCGATTCCCGCCGCGTACCTGCAGGGCGCCTGCGCGACGCAGGAGTTCCCGCCGCCGGTCGTGGTGGCCAGGCCGCACGCGCCGGGCGAGGAGCCGGGCCAGTTCTGGACCGCGCTGCAGATCCCGCCGCGCCCCGCGCTCGGGCTGCTGGTCACCCTGTCGCTCGACGTGGCACCCGCCGCCGACCTCGGACCGCCGGTGGCCGGCATCGACGTGCGGCTGCCCGGCGACCCACCGCCCGTACGGAAGAAGAGGGCCAAGTCGTGAACAACAGATCACCCATGCCGACCGTCATCGGGTTGTGAGGAGCCGGGATGTCGAACTATTTCTCGCCGGGCGTCTACGTCGAAGAGGTGCCGCCGACCGCGCGTCCGATCGCGGGCGTCGGCACCAGCACCGCGGCGTTCATCGGAGTCGTCCCCGATGACGTGGTCATGCCGCTTCGGCCGGGACGGACCATCGTGGCGGACCAGAAGCCCGCGGCGGAGGACTACTACCAGGTGGCTCCGGCCGGGAAGTCCCAGCTCATCACGGACTGGGAGATGTTCCGGCAGAACTTCGGCGACTTCAGCGCGGCGAACTCCATTCTCGCGCACGCGGTGTACGGCTTCTTCAACAACGGCGGCACGCGCTGCTGGGTGCAGCGGGTGGCCACGGCGAACGCGCTGAAGGATCCGACCGCCGCGCTGGCCGAGCAGGAGGCGATCGACGAGATCGCGATCGTGGCGATCCCCGGAGCGGTCACACAGACGCAGCAGGCGGCGCTGGTCGCGCACTGCGCGCGGATGCGCGACCGGGTGGCCGTCCTCGACGGCGCCTCCTCGGACAAGCTCGCCGTACCGGGCACGATCGCGCCCGCCCCCCGCAGCGAGGACGCCGGCTACGCCGCCCTCTACTACCCGTGGATCCAGGTCTTCGACCCGGTGACGCAGGCCCCCGCGGCCGTACCGCCCGCGGGTCACGTGGCCGGCATCTACGCGCGCACCGACGCGACCCGAGGTGTGTTCAAGGCTCCAGCGAACGAGGCGATCCGCGGGGCGCTCGACGTGACCCTCCGGGTCAGCACCGCCCAGCAGGACGGGCTGAACCCCGAGGGCGTCAACGTCCTGCGGGTGATGAACGGCCCGGTCATGGTGTGGGGAGCGCGGACACGCGTGGACGAGGCGCACTCGGAGTTCCGGTACGTCAGCACCCGGCGCTACATGAACTTCCTGCGCGAGTCGGTGCTCGACGGCACCCAGTGGGTCGTGTTCGAGCCGAACACCCCGGCCCTCTGGCAGCGGATCGTCCGCAACGTCAGCGACTTCCTGCTCGGGCAGTGGCGCGACGGCGCGTTGTTCGGCGCCACTCCGGCGCAGGCATTCCAGGTCCGGTGCGACGAGACCACCAACCCCTCCGACGTCCGCGAGCTCGGGCATGTCGTCACGGAGATCGGGGTCGCGATCGTCAAGCCGGCCGAGTTCGTCATCTTCAGGGTCCAGCAGACGGTCGGCGGATGATCCGCTCGCCGCGCAGAGAAGGGCAGGTCCATGCCTCGGGTTGATCCCTACGCCGACTTCCGGTACCTGGTCGAGATCGATGGCATCGTCCAGGCCGGGTTCTCCGACGTCTCCGGCTTCGGCTCCAAGGTCGAGGTGGTGGAGTACCGCGAGGGCGGCGACGCGGCCACCGTCCGCAAGCTGCCCGGCAAGGTCAGCTATCCGGACATCACCCTCAAGTGGGGCGTGACCGACTCCCACGAGCTGCTCGACTGGCACCTCGCCGCGACCGCCGGGCGGATCGAACGCAAGAACGGCTCGATCGTGCTGCTCGCCGACGACGGCCAGGAGAAACTGCGCTGGAACTTCTTCCAGGCGTGGCCGAGCGGGTGGGACGGTCCCGCGCTGAGCGCGAAGGGCAACGACGTCGCGATCTACACGCTCACGGTGACGTGCGAGCGGGTGGAGCCGGCGTGACCGACCTGCCCGGGGAGTGCGAGTTCACCCTGCCGATGGGGTACCTCGACTCCTCCGGCGAACTCCACCGCAGCGGCCGCATGCGGCTCGCCACGGCCGCCGACGAGATCCTGCCCCTCCGCGACCCGCGCGTGCAGGCCAACCCGGCGTACCTCGTGGTGATCCTGCTGTCGCGGGTGGTGACGCGGCTCGGCACGGTCGAGGCGATCAACCCCAAGGTGGTCGAGGGGCTGTACGCCTCGGACCTGGCGTACCTGCAGCATCTCTACAACCGCCTCAACAGCGGCAGCCGGCTCGTCGCGGTGGCCTGCCCGCACTGCGAGCAGAGCTTCGAGGTGGACATCGACCAACCGGGGGAATCCACGGCTACCCCCTCGATCTCCTCCACGAGGAGGTAGCCGTCATCGCCTCCCACTTCCACTGGGCCCGCGCGGAGCTGCTCGCCCTGGACCACACGGAACGCCGCCGCTGGGTGGCGGAGGTCGACCGTCTGTACGGGACGACGCGCCCACATCCGGGTGCGGGCGCGCCGTCCGGCCCGGCGCGCTGACGGAGGAGACATGACCGACGAGAGAGTGCCTGACGCGGCGGCACCGTACGCCCCGGCCGGTGGTGTCGGCCGGTCGCGGTGCGTCGGTGGGAGAGCCGGGAGCGGAGAGGACGTGGCCGGCGCGGTGTCGGCCCCGGCTGAAGTGGCGATCGGTCGTGATGCGCTGGTGGGGGTGACGTGACCGACGAGAGCGTGTCCGGCGCGGCGGCGCCGGAGGAGGACGCTTCACCGCTGCTGGCGGCGTACGCCCGGTCGGGGTGGCGGCCGGGGGCGGCGCGTACGGCGGAGCGGACCGTCGCCGGGATCAGCCGGCGGTACGAGGGCATGGTCGGCAGGCCCGTCGACGCGGCGACGTGGCCCGCCACGTTGCGCGGGCGGGTCGGCCGGCGTGTTCCCGGCCGGCCGGCGGAACCCGCGCTGCCCGGGCGGCCGGCGGGATCCGCGCCGTCCGGTACGGAGGCGGTGCCCGGTGCGACGGACCCCGTGTCGCCTGGCGGTGTGGCGGGACTCGCGCCGCCCGGCATGGCGGATGGGGTGGCGCCGGCCGGTACGGCGGCGGACCTCGGGTCGCCTGGCACCTCGGCCGACACTGCTTCGCCTGGTCATCGGCCGACGGCATCCGGCGCGTGGGCCGGGTCGCCGATCCCTGCCTCTCCGCTTGCGGGCTCGCCGGTGTCCGGGGCGACGGCGGCGCCTGACGCCGGCGGTGAGCTTGGTGATGCCGCGTCCGGGGCGGCGATGTCACGTACCGGTCTGCCCTCGGCGGGTGTGGGGACCGTCCGGGCCGTGCCGGTCGTGTCTCCGGTGGCGACGGCGGCCGGACCGGACGTGTACGCCGGGGCGGGCAGCGTGGAGGTAGGGAGACCGGGGGCCGAGAAGCCGGGCGGTTCCGGGACGGCCGGAGCCGGGATGGCGGGCGATTCGGGGTCGGGCGGAGCCGGGATGGCCGGTGGTTCCGAGATGGGCGGCACCTGGACGGCCGGAGCCCAGGCGGGCGGTGCCGGGATCGGTGGTGCTCGGGCGGCCGGCGTCGAGGCGGGCGGTGCCGGAGCAGGTGGTGGCGGGATGGGCGGGGCCGAGGCGGCCGGGGCTGCTCGTCGCGAAGCGCGCGGCGGACGGGCCGGCGCGGTGCCCGCCGCCGGGCCGCTGTCCGCCGCGAGCCCACTGCCTGTCGTTAGCCCCCTCTCCGCCCCAGGTCCGCCGCCCGCCGCAGGTCCGCCGGCCGGGTGGAGCGCCGCCGCGTCGCAGGCAGGCGGTACCGCCGACCTGCTGGGAACGCTGTTCGACGCCGTGACCACCCCCAGAGAGATGCCCGCCTTCACCCTGCGCGCGGCCGACGAGCCCCAGGCCGCCAGGCGCCGGCCGGAGCCCCCCGGTCCCGTACCGCCCGACGCCCACGAGCCCCCGGCCGGAACGGCGGCGGGACGACACGGCACGGCACCCGCCACGGACGACCGGCGGTCACCGGCCGACGTCCCGCGCCCCGGCCTGCGGGCGAGTGAGGTGCGGCGGATCGCCGACCAGGTCGGCGAGATGCTGCTGCGCCGGCAGGAGATCGAGCGCGAGCGGAACGGAGGTTGAGAGATGGCACTGTCCAAGGCCTTGATCGTGGCGAGGTATCCGCGGGGACCGATGCTGGTCCCGGTCATGTTCAACCCGCCGGAGTACCAGCTCACGCGCAGCAACGAGTACGCCGAGATCGCGGTGCCCGGGCTGGGGTCCTCGATGGTGCAGTTCGTGCGCGGCAACGCCAGGTCCCTCACCACGGACCTGTTCTTCGACACCACGTCCATCGGCCTCGACGTACGCCTGCACACCGACATCGTCGTCGGGCTCGCGGACGTCGATCCCGAGACGCACGCGCCGCCGCAGCTCCTGTTCCTGTGGGGTTCGCTGGTCTTCCCGTGCGTACTGGAGAGTGTCAGCCAGCACTTCCTCTACTTCGACGCGGCCGGGCTGCCGCTGCGGGCCCAGCTCTCGGTCACGCTCCGCGGCGCGGAGAGCCTGACGACGCTGGTCGCCTCGACGCCGCTCCAGTCGCCCGACCGCGCCAAGGGACGCGTGGTCAGGGCGGGCGACACGCTGGCGCGCATCGCCGCCGAGGAGTACGACGACCCCCGGCAGTGGCGGGTGATCGCGCGGGCCAGCGGGATCGACGACCCGCTCGCGCTCAGTCTCGGGCAACGGCTCACGATCCCGGCGCTACGGTGACGGGGCGCGGATGACGACGAACGGCGACCGGGCGGTGCTCGTCCCGGACTACGCGATCACCATCGACGGCAGGCCGCTGCCCGCCCTGGTCCTGGACCGGGTGACGCAGATCAGCCTCACGCGCCGGATCGACCCTCCCGACCACTTCTCCATCGACCTGTACGACCCCGGGCTCGAGCTGATCACACCCCCGCTGGGGCCCTTCCGCGAGGGCGCCGAGATCACCGTCGCGGTGGGGTTCCTCGGCGGAGTGAAGATCGCCGTGAGCGGGACGATCACCGCCGCGGCCGTGGAGTTCCCCGCGGAGGGGAACCCCGTGGTCCGGGTGGACGGCTTCGACACGCTGCACGGGCTCGGCCGCGGCGCGTCCTACCGGGTGTTCCCCGGGCAGGGGGACGCGGGCCCGAGCGACGCCGACGTCGTGTCGAGGATCGCCGGCGAAGCGGGGCTGGCCTCCGACGCCGCCACCGGCGTGCCGGGCGGTACCCCACGAGTGCAGAACGAGGTCAGCGACCTGGCGTTCCTGCGCGAGCTCGCGGCCGTGAACGGCTACGCGATCTGGGTGGACCGCCGGACGCTCCACGTACGCGGCGAGCGCCCGGCCGCGCGCGCGGTGGACCTGCGGCGCGGTGAGGACGTCACCTCGCTGCGCCTCCGCCTGAGCACGACGGGCCAGGTCGCCAAGGTCGTCGTGCACGGCTGGGATCCGGCGCAGAAGCAGGCGTTCACCGGGAGCGCGACGCGCGCCTCGATCGGGCCGGAGCTGTCCCCGGCACCCACCGCCGGGTCCGACCGGACCCTGGTCATCATGCACGCCCGCGTCTCGGGTGCGAACGAGGCCGAGTCCCTGGCGAAGGCGGTGCTCGCGGAGCAGGCGAAGTCGCTGGTCGTCGGCGGCGGCGTCACGTCCGGACGGCCCGAGCTGGACGTCGGCACGGTCGTGAAACTGCATGGGACGGGCCGGTTCGACGGCGGCAAGTACGTCGTCACCGAGGCCACGCACGTCGTCTCCGAGAGCGGCTACCTCACCGAGTTCAGCCTCAACGGCGCGCACGCCGACGGCGAATGGACGGGCTCGGCGACCGGCGTCGCCGTCGGAGTGGTCACCGACAACCGCGACCCGCGCGGCCAGGGGCGGGTCAAGGTGCGCCTGGCCGCCGGAGGGGAGGACGGGCTGTGGGCCCGGCTCGCGGCGCCGTCGGCGGGCAAGGACCGCGGCGCGTACTTCCCGCCCGAGCCGGGCGACGAGGTGCTGCTCGCCTTCGAGCACGGCCACGCGGACCGGCCCTACGTCGTGGGCTCGCTGTGGAACGGCAAGGACACCCCACCGGCCGCCACCCCCGACGTACGGGTCGTGAAGTCCCGGAGCGGTCACATGGTCCGGCTCGACGACACCGACGGCGCCGAGAAGATCGAGCTGGTGGAGAAGAACGGCCGGAGCAGCGTCGTCCTGGACTCCGCGACCGGCGCGATCACCGTGCACGGGAGCGGCGACGTCACCGTCGAGGCGCCGGAGGGCGAGCTACGGCTTCGCGGCAGCCGGATCGTGCTGGACGCGGACGCGAGCATCGCGGTCCGGGCGAAGGGGTCGCTGGACCTGACCGGCGACGGCCCGGCCACCCTCCGCGGCGCGACCGTCGACATCAACTGAGCGGATGAGAAGGAGACCCGAGATGGGGCAGCCTGCGGCCAAAGGCGGCGACCAGGTGGTGGCGACCGATCTGCACGTCGTGATCCTCCCCGCCGGGACACCGGTGCCCCTGCCGCACCCGTTCGTCGGGAGTCTCGACGGCGGTCTCAGCCCGACGGTCCGCATCGAGGGCCGGCCCGCCGCGACGCTCGGGAGCACGGCCACCAACCTGCCCCCGCACGTACCGGCGGGGGGCACGTTCCAGCGCCCTCCCCTGAACCGCGGGACCGTCCAGCAGGGCAGCCCCACCGTACGGATCGGCGGCCGCCCGGCCGCCCGCGTCGGCGACCGGGTGGTCACCTGCAACGACCCGGCCGACCTGCCCGCCGGGCAGATCACCGGCGCCGGCACGGTCCGGATCGGCTGACGCGGATGACCCAGCCGATCCCCGGCGTGAGCCCGCCGGGCCCCGAGACCGAGGGCGCGCCGACGCCGTACCTCGGCACGGGCCTGGCCTTTCCTCTGCGTCTGGACGAGAACGGGCACTTCGCCCTCAACGACATGAACGCGCACGTACGGCAGGCGATCGGGCTCATCCTCGCGACCGGCAAGGGCGAGCGGATCATGCGCCCGGACTTCGGGGCGGGCCTGTCCGACCTGGTCTTCGCGCCGATGTCGGCGGCCACGATGACGCTGGTCGGCCACGAGGTGCGGGAGGCGCTCACGAGGTACGAGCCGCGCATCGACATCCTCGCGCTCGACGTCTCCGCCGATCCCGACGTGCCCGAGCGACTGGTGATCACGCTGGACTACCGGGTGCGGCGCACCGACACGCGGCTCAACCTGGTCTACCCCTTCTACCTCGACCGGGGAGGCCTCTGATGCCGTCGCCGCCGCTGGACGCGCGGACGCTCGCCGACGTGCTCGCGCGGCTGAGCGAGGAGGCCCGCCAGACCCTTCCCGCCTGGACCCCGCCGCCCGAGGGAGACGCCGGCACGGCGCTGCACCGGATCTTCGCTCGGTTCGTGGAGATCGGGCTGACGCGGCTGAACGGGGTGCCGGACAAGACGCTGCTGACCTTCCTCGACGCGATGGGAGTCAGCCCGCTGCCGGCCTCGGCGGCCCGTACGCCGCTCGTCTTCGGGCTCGCCCCCGGCAGCGACGCGACGCTCGTCCCGGCCGGGACCCAGGTGAGCGCGCCGGCGGCGGCCGCCCGGCCCGAGGTCGTGTTCGAGACCGAGCAGGACCTGATGGTGCTGCCCGCCACGCTGGCGGCGGCCCGGGTGGTGGACCCCGTCTGGGACCGCGCGAGCGATCTCACCGGCCGCGCCGGACCGGTCTTCGCCGGGGACACTCCGCTCGCGCACGTCCTGCACGCCGGCGACGACCTGCTGACCGGGCCGTCCGGGCTCGCCGTGTACGCGCTGACGTTCCGCTACACGACCTACGCCTCGGAGGACTCGGTACGCGCGCTGTTCGACTCACTCGTGGTGTCCTGCCGCACCTCCGGCACGACGCGGACCCTGTCGCCGACCGTGAGCATGCAGGGGAACGGCACCGTGTCCCTGCAGGGCAGGCTGCCGTTGCTCGACACCGAGGAGGTCACCGGCGTGGGCCTGGCGGTCTCCGGTCGCTGGCTGCACCTCGCGCTGCCGGTGCCCCACCCCGACGCCGCGGTCCCCGGCGGCCTGCGGCTGCACGATCCGACGCTCGACGTGGAGGTCGGCGCCCTGGTCCCCGACACCGTCCTCGCCGGCACCGCCCTTGCCGACCCGACCAGGGACTTCCTCCCGTTCGGCGACCGGCCACAGGTCGGCGATGTCATGTACCTGCGCGCCGACCAGGCGTTCGCACAGCCCATGA
Organism: Actinomadura sp. DC4; assembly: GCF_030406325.1. Taxonomy (GTDB): domain Bacteria; phylum Actinomycetota; class Actinomycetes; order Streptosporangiales; family Streptosporangiaceae; genus Actinoallomurus. The sequence goes on from NZ_JAUEQY010000011.1 coordinate 225,780, forward strand.
CGGTGTCGTTGATCATCAAGGCCGGAGGGGGGACGGCTACCGCGGACCTCGCTCTGACCTGGGAGTATCTCGGGACGGACGGCTGGACCGCCGTCGGTGCCACTGCCTCCCCGGCCGGCGCCGGCACGCTCACCGCGGACGGAGCGGTGACCCTCGCCCTGCCGCCGGTGCCGATCCGCGAGGTCGCGGGCAGATCCGGCCGCTGGGTCAGGGCCCGGATCACGAAGGGCGGCTACGGCACGCCGGTGGAGTACGTGCCGGTCAACACGTCCGACCCGAGCCGCGGCTTCCAGGTGAAGCCGGGCACGGGCAACCTCGCGCCGCCCCGGCTGCGGTCCGTGACGCTGTCATACGTGACCAGGACCGTGCCGCACTGCGTCGTCCAGGCCGGCGACCACTTCGAGGAGGCCGTGCCCTCCGACGAAACAGGCTTCGCGCCGTTCCCCGGGCTCGCCGACCTGCCCGCGCCGTACGCCGATCCGGGCCCCGCGCTGTACCTCGGTTTCGACGGCCTGTCCGCCCAGCAGGCGCTCACCCTGTACGCCGAGGTGCCGGCGCGAGAACTCACGCGGCCGGGCGGCGATCCCCCGGGCGGCGCCGATCCCGCCGGTACCCGCTGGGAGTACTTCGACGGCCGCCGCTGGCAGGAACTCACCGTCTTCGACGGCACTTCGGGATTCACGGTGTCGGGTTCCATCAGCCTGGTGACGCCCGTCGAACTGGCCGGGCTGGCCCGGTTCGACCCCGTCACGCGGGTGTGGCTGCGGGTACGGTCGGCCGCCGACGACCCGGCCGGATCGCGGCGGATCTCGGCCCTGTACGCCAACGCGGTCCTCGCGGCGGCCGCGGTCACCGTCTCCGGCGAGGTGCTCGGTTCGAGCAGCGGACAGCAGGGCCAGGTGTTCACGACCGCGCGCCGCGACGTGCAGCCGGGCCAGGAGCTGTTCGTGGCCGAGTCGGAGACCCTGCCCGCGGACGAGGCCGAGACCCTCGCCGCGGAGGAGGGGCCCGGCGCGGTCGCCCCGGCCACCTTGGCCGGCGTCCAGGCGCGCTGGCACGAGGTCCCCGACTTCGGCCGGTCGGCCCCCGCGGACCGCCACTACACGCTGGACCGGAGCACCGGCACCGTACGGTTCGGCGACGGCGTCCGCGGGCTGATCCCGCCGCGCGGCACGTCCAACCTGACGATGACCTACCGAGCGGGAGGCGGGGCCTCCGGCAACGTCCCGGCGGCGAGTGCCGGCCAGCTGCGTACGCCGGTGCCCGGCATCGCGACGGTCACGAACCCCTCGGCCGCCGACGGCGGCTCCGACGGCGAACCGCTCGACCAGGTACGCGAGCGCGGCGCCCACACCCTGCGCCACCGCGACCGCGCGGTCACCGCGGAGGACGTCGAGTGGCTCGTACGGCAGGCCACGGGCGGACGGGTGGCCCGTGCCGTCTGCCTGCCGAACACCGGCGGTGACATGGCCTTCGCTCCCGGATGGGTGACGGTGCTCGTCGTCCCCGACGACACGGGCCCGACGCCCGAACCGGCACCCGAGCTGGTCCGCGAGGTCGGCGACTACCTGGCCGCGCGCGCATCCGTCTCCCTGACCGGCCCGGCGCCCGGCCGGATCAGCGTCATCGGCCCCGCCTACGTACGGGTGACCGTCGACGCCGACCTCGTCCCACGTGTTCTCGCCGACGCCGACCAGGTCACGCGCCGCGCCGTGGCCGCGCTCGGCGCCTTCTTCCATCCGGTCACCGGCGGCCCCGGCGGAACCGGCTGGACGCTGGGCCGCCCGGTGTACGCCTCCGAGGTCGCCCAGCTGCTGGAGAACGTCGACGGCGTCAGCCACGTCCAGACGCTCTCACTCCGGCCGAACCTCGCGCAGCGGCGGCTGACCCTCGCCTCCGCTCCGGTGGCCGTCGCGCCCGCCGCCTACCCGGCGGGAACCCGCGTCGCCGCCGTGGACGGCCGGTGCGCCGGGCCGCTGGCGCTGGCGATCGCGGCCGGCACGCAGGTACGGCGGATCGACGTGACCGGGTTCCGCGAAGGCGACCAGGTGACCTTCGCCGCGGACCTCGTCGTGGAGGCGACCGACTCCGGCGGACGGGTCCACGCCCGGCTCGTCCGCGGCTCGCTGGCGGCCGGCCTTCCGCGCGGCAGCACGATCGTCGGTCCGGGCGGCTACCGGAGCCGGCTGCGCGGCGGCATCGCCCCGGGGACCACCGCGACCCTCACGGTCGTCCCGGAGGACGCGTCGCCGGTGACGGTGGGCGAGTCGCTCACCGTGCTCCACCCGTTCCCCGCCACGGTCTCGGCCGTGGACGCCGGCACGAGCGGTCAGGTGGAGCTCACCGTCGCCCCGATCGAGGCGCCGCCGGGCGACGGAGCGATCGTGAGCACCCTGGGCGGTCAGGTACGCGCGCCGCTGGTCGCGGCCTCGTCCGCCCCGGGGGAGACGGCGATCACCAGGCTGACCGTGGGCGACTTCGCGGACGGGCAGACGATCACGGTCGGAGGATCGCTGACCGCGGTGGCCGAGCGCGTCGCCACCGTGTCGGACCACGTCCATCTCGACCCGTACGTCTTCGCGTACTCGGCCGGGCACCGCATCCGGATACGAGCGGTATAGGGGGGTTCTGGTGCCACTGCCGATACGGTCGCTCGACGACAAGAGCTTCGACGACCTCACCGCGGAGGGCCACGCGTTCATCCCGCGTGTCTTCCCGGCCTGGACGGACCACAACGAGTCCGACCCGGGCGTCACGCTCATGGAGCTGTTCGCCTTCCTCGTCGAGTCGCTGGTCTACCAGGCCGACCGGGTGACCGACCGTACGCTGGTCAACCTCGCCCGGCTCGCGGGCGTCGAGCCCCGGGCCGGCGACACGCCCCAGGACCTGCTCGCGCGGGCCGCGGCGAGGCTGTCCACCCCGGCCTGCGCGGTGACCGCCGACGACGTCGTGGCGCTCGCGCTGAACGGCCTGTTCCAGGTGAAGCCGCCGCCCGCGACGGCGCTGCCGGCCGGGACCGAGGCCGGCCTGCTCACCGTGGCGTCCTCCGGCGCGTCGCTCGCGGAGGCGACGCCGGCCGGCGCCGCCGCGCTGACCCTGACCGCGGGCCCCGTACCCCGGCCGGGCGACCTGCTCGCGGTCGGACCGCCGGCCGGCGACGAGGCGTTCGAGGTGGTCACGGCGCGGTCCGTGGACCAGTCCGTGGTGACTCTGGAGGAGCCCGCGAGCCTGGCCCACGACGCCGGCGCGCCGGTGGCCCCGCTCACGTCCGGGCCGCCCGGCACCCGGCTGGCGGCGCTCGCCCCGGCCGGCGCGGCGACGGTCGCGATCGTGCCCGGAGACGCCTGGACGGCGGGTGTGCTGCGGTTCACCGGCGAGGACGGCGCCGTCTCGTACGCGGCGGCCCGCCCGGCCGTGGCCCGGGTGTCGGTGACCGCGGTCGCGCCGGCCGGGGAGCCGGACGTGGTCCGCGTCGTCCTCGTGCCGGCGGGCTCCGGCGGCCGTCCCGTACCCGCCGAACCCCTGCTGCAGCAGGCCTATGACCTGGTGAGGAACGGTACGCCGCTGACCACGCGCATCCGGACGGTGCCGCCGGCGTACCGGCCGGTGGGGATCGCGGTCACCGTCGTCCGCGACGTCGCCACGCAGCTCCGCAAGGACACCGTGCAGGCGGCCGTGGAGAACGCGCTCGTCACCTTTCTCAGCCCGCTGCGCGGCGGCGCGGCCGGGCAGGGCTGGGAGTTCGGCCGCGCCGTCTACCGCTCCGAGCTGTACGCGCTGCTCGAAGACGTCAGAGGAGTCGACCACGTCGTGACCCTGCTGCTCGACGGCGACGAGTCCCTGGCCGCGCTGCCGCTGGCCGCCGATCCGGCGGCGGCCGCGGAGACGCTGGCCGACCTCGACGACCTGACCGTGACCGTCCTTGACCCGGGCGCGGAGGCGTGGTGACCGAACCGTGGATCCTCCGCTACCTGCCGGAGGCGTACCGGACCGACGAGCTGCTCGGCGCGTTCCTCGGGCCGGTCCAGGCGGTCTTCGACGAGCTGCGCGCCTCGATCAGCGGCCCGGGCGACGGCACCGGAGGGCTGCCCGAGCTGTTCGACCCGGCCACGACGCCGCCGGCTGAGCTGCTGCATCACGGGGGAGACGACTTCGCCTTCCTCGACTACCTGGCCTCCTGGCAGGCGATCCCGCTGCGCCCGGAGAAACCGGTCGAGTGGAACCGCCGTTACCTCGCGCGCGCGATCGCGCTGGCCGGCGTACGCGGCACCCTCGCCGGCGTCGACGGGTTGCTCCGCGCGTGGCTGGAGGGCGACCTTCTCTCCTCGCCGGGCTCCGAGCCGCTCGTCATCACCGACCTCGCCTCGCCGGTGAACGGCGTCGACAGCCCCTTCCAGCTCGGCGTGCAGAGCCTGCTCGGAGTGCACACCGTGCTCGGGGAGCCGCCCGCGCACTTCTTCGTCGCGGACCTGATCGTCGCGCCCGACGTACGCGACCTGCGCGACCCGGTCGGGCTCGACGCGCTGCAGCGCTCGGCGCGGACCCTCCTCGACGCGGAGAAACCCGCGCACAGCCACTACGAGCTGCGCGTACGCGGCTCGTCGATGCAGCTCGCCCCCGCCGACCCGGCAGGGGACCGGCCCGGCGAGATCTACGCCCAGCTCGAGGACCGCGCCGCGGACCCGCCCGTCACCGGCACGGCCCTGCTGTGGGACGAGCCCTGGGTGTTCGGCGGATGAGTTCGGACAGTGATGGAATCTAGGAGGACACTGGATGGTCAGCAGGAACCGGAACCTGGACAAACGGGCGAACTGGTTCGACCGCCAGTTCATCCGCGCCCAGGATCTCGTGGACGCCGACGACTACGCGATCGACCGGCATCGCCGCCACGTCCGTACGATGCACACGCCGGGTGTGGCCGAGGGCCTGACGGTCGGCGGTGAGGTCGGCGCGAAGTCGGTGACGGTGGACGCGGGAACGGCCGTCGACGCGATCGGCCGGGAGATCGTCGCGCTGACGTCGATGCCCGCGGTCACGCTCCCCGAGGACGTGAGCAACGCGGAGATCTACCTGCTCTACGAGGAGGCCTTCGACGACCCCAGCACCGACCCCGGCGTGAGCGGGTTCACCCGGATCCGTGAGATCCCCTCGCTGGCGGTGCGCCGCCTCGGCGACGACGGGGACCCGGTGCCGGCCTCCGCCGGAGACCGCCCGGTCCCCGGCATCCTGCTGGCCGCCGTCAGCCTCGACGGCGGCGCGCTCACGGTCGTACCCGACAACAGCGTGCGGACCGCCGCCGGCTCGGTGATCGGCGTCGCGGCGTTCGACAAGGTCCTGCTGCGGAGGTCCGGCCATCCGGAGAGCGGCTACCCGGGGATCGGCGCCGATCCCGGCACGGGCGACATCCTGTTCACGGCGGGGTCGCCGCCGGCCGAACGCATGCGGATCTCCGCCACGGGCCGCGTCGGCATCGGCACCTCCGGCCCGCTGCCCGGAGCCCTCACCGTGGAGCACCCGCAGGTGCCGCTGGTGCTGCGCCAGACCGGCGCGCCGGCGTCGGGCGGCGTCTGGCGGGCCTCGGTGCAGAACTCCACCCTGAAGTGGGAGGCCAACACCGCCGCGGCGGGCGACTTCTCGACGGCCAAGACGATGGTCACGATGTCCCCGGGCGAGGACACGGTGACGCTGGGCAGCGGTTACAACGTCGCCCTGCGGACCCGGCACGTCAACGGCAAGTCCGCCGGCGACGACAGCCCGGACGTGCTCATCCTGAACTGGAACAACGACAAGATGGTGCAGATCGGGAGCGACGGGCACGAGACGTTGGTGAAGACGCACGGCGAGGTGATGGCCAGGAACTTCCCCGCCGACGACCAGACCCAGGCGCTCGCCGCGCTGAGCCTGGCGTCCCGAGGGCGCAACGGCATCGAGTTCACCTGGAAGACCTACACCGCTCCGATCGGTGGCGGGCACGGCGTGCAGCCCAACGCCTACGAGATCTGGAGTTACGACCAGCGAGGCGGCCTGCCGCGCGCGGCCATCCACGCGGACGGCAACACCTATGTTTGCATGAGCGGCGGCCAGCTGTACGTCGGCAACGCCTTGGTCACGACGTCGGATGTACGGCTCAAGTCCGACGTGACGACGGTGGCCGGAGCGATGGACCGCCTGGCCGGCCTGCGGGGCGTGTCGTACCTGCCCCGTACCGACCCTGACCGCCGGCGGCTGGGCGTCGTGGCGCAGGAGGTCCAGGAGACCTGCCCGGAGCTGGTGTTCACCTCTGGACGCGACGACTATCTGGGGGTGGACTACCAGGGGATCACCGCGGTGCTCGTCGAGGCGGTCAAGGAACTCGCGGCCGAGGTCGAGGACCTCCGCGGCCGGCTCTCCGAAGGACGGAACGCATGACGCAGACCGGCGAGACCCTCGACGACCGTACGAAGGCGGTCCTCGAACAGCGGCTCGAGGCGCTGCACGCTGAGTACGAGACGGCCCAGACGCGGCTGGTCGAGGTCGAGCGACAGGAGACCTACCTGCGCGAACGCCTCCTCATGCTCCGCGGCGCGATCCAGGCGATCGACGACCTCCGCTCCGAACTGACCCCCGTCGAACCGGACTGACCTCCTCGGAGAAAGGAGGACGCTCATGCTGAGAACCGCCGTGCGGTCCGCCACGGAGGTACGCCGTTCGCCGGGCGAGCGAGCGCCGTCACCGACGCCGCGGCCCCTCGGGCTCCTCCGCCAGGTCGCGAGCGGGCGCGGAGCGGTGGACCGTACGGCGGCGGCCCGCGCGCCGCGGCTCGTCGGCAACCGCGGCATGGGCCAGTTGCTCGCGCAGGAGGGCTTGCCGTCGGCCGTGGGCGGCGCCGGCGACCGCCGTGAGCAGGAGGCCGACCGTACGGCGGAGCGGGTGGCCGCCAAGATCGGCACCGTCGGCCCCGGCCCGGCGGTGCCCGGCCGGCTTCCCGACGACGTGCGGGCGCCGCTGGAGCAGGCCTTCGGCGCGGACTTCGGCGACGTGCGGATCCACCTCGGCGACCGGGCCGACCGGCTCGGCGGTGCTCTCCAGGCGAGCGCGTTCACCGCCGGGACGGACGTCCACTTCGCCCGGGACGCGTACGACCCGGGCAGCCCAGAGGGGCTGCGGACCCTTGCCCACGAACTGACCCACGTGACGCAGCAACGCACGTCGAGCCCTGTGATCCAGCGTCAGCTCGTCCGGGTCACGACCACCGATTCGGGGAACCGGGAGCTCTACCAGGACACCAGGACGACTTACTGGTGGTTCGAGCCGGTCAGCCAGGACTGGTATCGCCTGGAGGACGGGACCCTGGTGACGTACTATCCCCAGACGGCGCAGTACTCCCTGGCCGACTACCGCTGGTGGGACCCTGTCGCCGGCCGCACTTTCACCGTCGACAACGGCGCGTACCTCGCCGACGACGGCAGCGGCCACTATCTCTACGACGGAACCTTCTACCAGCGCACGGCTCCGCCCGTCACAGTCGAACACCAGGCCGCGGCCGCCTGGCTGGAGGCGAATTTCGCCACGTCGCGGAGCACCGCGTTCCGACTGATCCAAGCTGCCAGATACGTCAGCAAGGAGCACGGCTGGACGATGCTCGACAACTGGAACCTCGTGTATCCGGAGGAACGGATCGAACCCGTCGAGGCGGGGTTCGACCCGGCCAACAGAGAACGCGATCTCGCCGAGCAGGAACGCCCGTCATCGCCGATAAGGACTCAGACGAGGGTCACGAGCAGGTCGTACAAGCTAGGGAAGGCTCCGGCGCCGGGCACGAACATCGTGTTGCCGAGCGACCGGGAGATCAGGGCCAACGTCGACTTCTACTGGCGCGGCAAGGGTGACGAGATGGGCGGCGGCGCGGCCGACCGCAAGGCCGAGAAGCACGACATCGCGCCGGAGGAGGCGTACAAGTTCGCGCGGGCCAACAGCCGCCGGTGGTTCGTCGAGAAGCGGCAGCCGAACCACGTCATCTTCCACGACTACACGGGCGACCCTGAGAGGACCGTCACGATGGCCGTGTGGGACTGGACGAACGGGCAGATGGTGACCTTCTACTCGATCGACTCGAGCCGGGCCGGCAAGGTCGGGAAGTATCTCAGGGACAAAGGCATGCCCTAGACCGAGGCGCCGACGTCGGCGGCGGTGGGGTGCCGCGCGGGCCGGCGGCGTATCAGGAGGCGCGAGACGGCGCCGACCGCGCGCGCCGCGCCGGACCACCCCGGGAGCCGTCGCCGGCCGAGACCTGCAGCTCGAAGCCCAGCGCCTGGAAGAACTTCGCGGACCTGCCCAGTTTCAGGCCTCGGGAAACACGGCTTCGCCGCCGCGCCCGGTCAGCGGGCCGGGCGGGTGCCCTTGCGGCGGCCCATCCGGATTCCGCCGAGGACCAGGTCGGCGAGGAACAGGATGATGCCGATGATCAGCAGAAAGAACAACCCCTTCACCGCGACGCCGGTGATTCCCAGCGCGATCGCCACGATGATGAGGAACAGGAACAGTGCCATGGCGAGGACTCCTTGTCGGACCGGACGGCGTGATCAGCGGCGCGCGAGCCGTCGCTGGTTCGTGGTGGCCTGGTAGGGCAGCTCGTAGTGGGCGAAGACGGCCTCTTCGTCGCGCGCGATCAGCTCTCCGTCCGTCTCGATCGAGGGAGAATCCTTCACCTGCTTCTTCGGGTAGGCGACCCGTACGTGGCCGGGGCCGACCGTCGCGTCGGTCAGTGGTGTGAAGACCAGCCGGTAGCGGGTCGGCAGGCCGACCTTGACGGTGGCGAAGGACGGCTGGTCGGTCTCGGTGTCGACGTAGATGGCCTCCAGCTCGCCGATCTTGTTTCCGTCGACGTCGATCACGTCGTGGCCGCGCCACTCGCGGATGTCCTCGATCTTGAACATGCATTCTCCCCAGGGCGCTGCTTTCTCTCCTCAGCTCTACCCCCTGCCAGGGAACTACGCGTCGGCGGACACGGCGGGGTCATTGGAACGCGCCATTTCTTTCGGAGCGGGGCAATCCGCAGGTGGGGCGGCTTCGAACCACCTGCATGAGCATGTGCATTGACGTGGTCCTGCCGTGTCTGAACGAGGCCGACGCACTGCCCACGGCGATAGGTGCGCTTCCGGCCGGTTTCACCGCCCTGATGGCCGACAACGGCATCGCCCGGATCGCCATCCTGGACGCGGACGCCAATGCCGACGCGGCCGCGCTGCGCGCCGTACGCGACATGGCACGGGTGATCTGCCGGTGACGCAGGAAACCGCCCCCGCACTGGAACTGGTCGTCCTGATCCTGGCAAGGGCGCCGGTCGCCGGCCGGGTGAAGACCCGGCTGTGCCCACCGGCGACTCCGGCGCAGGCCGCCGACATCGCGGCGGCCGCGCTGCTGGACACCCTGGAGGTCGTCCGCCTGCTGCCCGGCGGCCGGCCCGTGGTCGCGCTGACCGGGGGCCTGGCGCACGCCGAGCGTGCGGCCGAGCTGGCGTCGGCACTCCGGGACGTACCGGTGATCGAACAGCGCGGCGAGAAGCTGGGTGAGCGGATCGCCGCGGCGTACGAGGACACGGCGGCGTTAGTCCCCGGCCTGCCGATTCTGCTGATGGGCATGGACACACCGCAGCTCAACCACTATCTGCTGGACATCTGCCGAAGCCGGCTGTGGCAGCCGGAGGTGGACGTCGTGCTGGGGCCGGCCAGCGACGGCGGCTGCTGGGCACTCGGGCTCCGCGACCCGTCGGCGGCGTACGCGATCGCCGCCGTGGAGACGTCACGGCCCGACACCTGCGTGCGCGTCGTCCAGGCGCTGCGCCACAAGGGGTTCCGGATCGCCACCCTGCCGGTGCTGTCCGACGTGGACACGATGGAGGACGCGATCCGCGTCGCGGCCCTCGCGCCCCGTACGAGGTTCGCCTCCGTGGTCAGCCGGCTGCTGTGACCGCCGGACGGCTCACGGCGCGGCCGAACGGAGGGAGTCCAGCGCGTCCGCCATGAGCGTCGCGACCTGCTCGGCCGGGAGGTTCAGCACCGCCGCGATCTGGCGGTAGGTGAACCCGTCCCAGTAGGCGAGGTCCATTGTGCGGCGCTGCGTCTCGCTCAGGCCGCCGGGCGCCTCGGCGGGCGGCCGTGGCCGCTCGGCGGGCGTACGGGTGGCGCGGACCATCCCCACGGCGTGGCGGTGTGCCCGTGCCACGATCCAGCAGAGCGGGTCGGTGCCCGGCGGGTAGTCGCCGGCGTCGTGCCAGAGCTGTGTGAAGACCTCGCCCGTCATCGCGTCGGCGAGCGCGGGGTCTCCGGCGATGCGGAGGACCAGTCCGTAGACGGGTGCGCTCACCCGCGTGTAGATCTGCTCGAACGCCCGCAGGTCTCTTCGCCGCGTACGGGCCAGCAGCTCTTCCAGCCCTGGGCCGTCCGCGCGGCGTGCGGCCTCGATCTCGGATGTGGGTTCGATGGCGAGCTCCGGAATCTCGGTTGCCGGGTGGGAGGACATCCGTTTCCCCGAGGGAAGGAAATCACACCCGGCCGAGATGACGCGGTGGCTTGCCGGTCAATAGTGGTTTTCCAGTGCGACAATGCCCGGCTTGCACGATTCGCGCAGTTCGGCCAGCTCATCCGGGGCCAGTTGCAGCGCGGCGCCCTGTTTGCTGTCGTCCAGCAGTGCGGCGCCGGCCCGGAGCCATTCCGGATCGGGATGAACGCCGATGAATTCCGCGAGGCGCGTGAGTTCGGAATGCCGCGAGGAAAGCAGCTCTTCGTACTTGACGGACATCTGGTATTCCGTCGGAATCCTGGCGAGATGCTCGACCCCTTCGACGATCATCTCCGACCACAGCGCGCCGAACCGCGCGACCGGGACGGCGCGGTCGCGTACCGCGTCGAAGTTGAAGCCGCCCAAGAGGGCCGCCAGGTCCGGCGGCAGGTTCTGGAGACGCTCGGGGGTCAGTTCGAGCACCGACTCGACTCCGGCGCTCTCCAGGATCTCGCGGACGAGCGCCGAGCTGCGAAAGCCGAGATGACGGCTCATGGACAGCGCGCAGTCGGGACCGTCGCGGAACATGTGCAAGAACCTGGCCTGCGGGAACGTCTCCCGTAGCTGCGGAACCCACTCGAGGGAGTGTCCCGAGCGTTCGACGGCCACCCGCCCGCCGAACCGGGCGGCGAGAAGGTCGAACAGCGCCTCGTAGTGCCGCGCGACCGGGCGCGCCGGCCACGAGGTGACCTCGGGTTCGAGGGCGTCGAGCAGTTCGTCCGGATCGTCGGTGAGATGGGGCAGCACCATGAGGCTGAGCGCCGGGATGCCGGTGCCGTCCGCCGTGAACCGCCGGCTGGGAACCCGTGGGTAGAGGAACTCGGGCAACGGGGTCCCGTTGGCGGTCATCGCATCGAAGATGACGTTGGGCGTGGCGAGGACGCGCCAGAAGCCGCCGCCGTCCAGTGGCTCTTTCGGAAGAGCGTTCGCCCCATCAACGGAGACGAAAAGTTCGTTGATGCTGAGAATATCCGGATGTAGGGAGAATATTCTCGACAGCGCGGTGGATCCGGTTCGTCCAGTGCCGACGACAAAGACCAGAGGCCGGGGGGACATCGCTCCTCCTGCGGTGCAAGGGTTCTGTCAAGTCGAGGTCGGCCCCGACCCCTGTGCCAGGTTCCCCCGCATATCCGGCATTTGCAATCTGCACGAGTGATAACACTTTTCCGGTAGGCTCGGTGGGAAAAGGGAGATTGTCTTGACTGTGACGAATCAGCAGGTCGTCGACCATGTGTTCTTGGAGGGGATGTACCAAGACGGGTACTTCCCGGATCGCGTCGTGGACAAGGGGAAGGCGATCCTGTTGAGACTGTGCGAGCGGATCGAGGCCGAGCGGCCGGGCGACCTGCCCGCGCTGTACGCGCTCACCGAGGCCGCGACGGAGGAGTTCAACGCGCTCCAAGCGGACTTCGAGGAGGCCGACAGCGAGATCGAGACCGTCGCCCGTGAGGTGATCGCGGAGGACTTCTCGTTCGTCGCCTCGGCGTACGGCTTCCCGGAGGCGGACCACGAGGACCTGGTCGGGACCCGGGACTGGTAGCGGAGCCGGCGCCCCGAGCGGGTCGATCGGACAGCCGCGCGGGGCGTGCTCGATGATATGCGCATGCGTCTCGTCACGATCATCTCTATCGCCGCGCTCGCGGCCACATCGGCCTGCGGTTCGTCAGGCGACCACTCGACGGGCTCGTCCGGCGCCGCCAAGTCGAAGGCTCCGGCAGCGACCGCGAGCACGCCGGCGGCGGCCAAGGCCGACATCCCGGGCTTCTCCGGCCCGGTCGCGCACCTGTACGGCCGGTGCCTGCACTCCTGGTACACCAAGTCGAGCTCGGGCACGAACGTGCACATCGAGTATCCGGGCCCGGCGGCCGTCAGCGTCGACCTGACCATCACCGACGAGTCGGAGCCGCCGCCGGAGGCGCACAAGCAGTTCACCCTGGCCCAGGGCCAGCGGGTCCGCAGCCTGCACTTCCCTGCGATCCCGCACGCCGGCTACCCGCAGATCACCGCGACCTCGGGGCAGCAGGCGAAGACCTGCGAGGCGGTGGCCAAACACTGACGCGATGCTGCGGCGCCGTTGAGTTAACCGTCGGGCTCTTCGGAGCATGAGTGTCGGGTGACGGCAATGCCGCCTGCGAAGGCCGCCTGGAACCGGCGGCGGACCGCGAAGCTCGAGCGGCTCGACGCGGTCCGGTCCTTCACCTCGGGCCGGGTGCTCGATGCCGGCCGGACGCGCGAGGCGCTGGAGGCCCTGCTGCGTCCGGGCGACCGGGTGGCGCTCGAAGGCGACAACCAGAAGCAGGCGGACTTCCTCGCCGAGGCACTGGCCGGCTGCGACCCGGACGTCGTGCACGACCTGCACCTGCTGATCTCCTCGATCAGCCTGCCCGAGCATCTGGACGTGTTCGAGCGCGGCGTGGCCCGCCGCCTCGACTTCGCCTACGCCGGTCCGCAGAGCGTGCGCATGGCGCAGCTGCTCGCCGACGGCAAGGTCGAGGTCGGGGCGATCCACACCTACGTCGAGCTGTACGCGCGGATGTTCGTCGACCTCACGCCCGACGTCGTCCTGCTGTGCGCCGAGCAGGCCGACCGCGACGGCAACCTGTACACCGGTCCCGGCACCGAGGACACCCCGACCATCGCCGAGGCGGCGGCGTTCCGCAGCGGGCTGGTGCTGGTCCAGGTCAACGAACTGGTGGACACGGTCCGCCGCGTGGACATCCCCGGCGACTGGGTGGACCTCGTCGTGGAGAGCCCCCGCCCGTTCCTGCTGGAGCCGCTGTTCACCCGGGACCCCCGCCACATCGGCCGGGTGGAGATCGCGATGGCCATGCTGGCGCTGCGCGGGGTCTACGAGCGGCACGGGGTGACGACGCTGAACCACGGGATCGGCTTCGACACCGCGGCGATCGAGCTCATCCTGCCCACGTACGGCGAGGAACTCGGCCTGCGCGGGAAGATCTGCAGGCACTGGACGCTCAACCCGCATCCGACCCTCATCCCGGCCATCGAGAGCGGCTGGGTCGAGTCGGTGCACTGCTTCGGGGGCGAACCCGGCACGGAGCGGTACGTCGCCGCCCGCCCGGACGTCTTCTTCACCGGCCACGACGGGTCGCTGCGGTCGAACCGGGTGCTGTGCCAGCTCGCCGGTCAGTACGCCGTCGACCTGTTCATCGGGTCGTCGCTGCAGATCGACGCCTGCGCGAACTCCTCGACGGTCACCGAGGGCCGGCTGACCGGTTTCGGCGGAGCGCCCAACATGGGACACGACCCCCACGGCCGGCGGCACGCCTCCCCGGCCTGGCTGAGCCTGCTGACCGGCGAGGCTCCCGCACTGCGGGGACGCAAGCTCGTCGTGCAGATCACGCAGACGTTCCGTACGGGGGGCACGCCCGCCTTCGTCGAGTCGCTCGACGCGATCCAGGTGGGCGAGGACGCCGGCATGCCCATCCCGCCGATCATGATCTACGGCGACGACGTCAGCCATGTGGTCACCGAGGAGGGCGTGGCCTACCTCTACAAGGCGACCGGCCTGGCCGACCGCCGCGAGGCGCTGGCCGCGGTCGCGGGGGCCACCCCGGTCGGCCGTGACATGGACGAGCGGCGTGTCGAAGGGCTGCGCCGCGACGGTCTGGTCGCGCTGCCCGAAGACCTCGGCGTGGACGTCCGCCGGGCGGAACGCTCCCTGCTGGCGGCGCGTTGCATCGAGGACCTCATCGCCTGGTCCGGAGGCCTGTACGACCCGCCGGCCCGGTTCCGGACGTGGTGATGGCCGGCGGCGGACCTCGGACGGGGCGGTGCACGTCGGCGTCGCTCGCCGACCTGGCCGTACGGGCGCTGCGCGAGGAGGCGCTCCTGGGACCCAAACCGGGCCTGGTCGACCCGCGGGGGAGCGGCGCGCACGACGACATGGACCTGCCGCTGCTCCTGGCCTCGGCCGAGGCGCTGCGCCCCGCCTTCTGTTCCATCGCCGACGCGGCGCGGCACACGGCCGTCGGGCTCGGCCTCCGGGAGGAGCTCGGCCGGCTCGGCCGCGCGGGCGATCACGCCATGCTGCGGGCGACGCGAGGGGTGAACACCCATCGCGGGGCACTGTGGGCGCTCGGGCTGCTGGTCGCCGGCGCGTCCGGCGCCGGAGACGAACGGCGGGCCGTCCGCCGCGCGGCCCGGCTGGCCGCCCTTCCCGACCGGCACGCCCCTGCGGGGGCGGCCTCCCACGGCGAGCGCGTACGGCGGAGGTACGGGGTGCGCGGCGCCCGGGGGGAGGCCGAGGCGGGCTTCCCCCACGCCGTCGAGATCGCCCTGCCGCGGCTGCGCCGGGCCCGGGCGGCCGGGCTCACCGAGGAGATCGCCCGCCTCGACGCGCTCATGGGGATCATGAGCCTCCTCGAGGACACCTGCGTACTGCACCGGGGCGGCACCGAGGGCCTGCGCACCGTACGGCTCGGCGCCACGCGGGTCCTGGCCGAGGGAGGGCCGGGCACGGAGCCCGGCCATGCCGCACTCCTCGACCTGGACGACCGGCTCCGCGTACGGCGGCTGTCGCCGGGCGGGAGCGGTGACCTGCTGGCCGCCGCGCTCTTCCTCGACATGGTCCGGTGGCGGGCGTCCGGTGCCGGGTCCGTACGGGAGGCCGTCGCGTGCGGACGCTGAACTATGAGTTCCCCGCCGGCGAGCCGCCGGCCCGGCGGGTCCATGTCGGGGTGGTCGGCTCGGGGGACCTGGAGATCCTGATGACCCCCGAGCCGGCCGGCGTCGCGCGGGTACGGGTGCGGACCAGCGTCGACGGGTTCGACACGGTGTGGCGCGTCGTGCTCGAACGCTTCTTCGCCCGCCACCGCGTGGCCGCGCGCTTCGAGCTGAACGACTTCGGCGCGACGCCCGGCGTGGTCACCCTGCGCCTGCGGCAGGCCATCGAGGAGAGTGCGTCGTGACTCCGGAAGAAGAGCACACCGACTGGGCCGCGCTGCTCGCCCGCAGGAGTTTCATCGAGCTGGACGCGCGGGCGCGTGCCGCCGGTCTGCTCGACGACGGCACCGGTCGTGAGCTGTGCGGGCCCTTCGACCGCATCGAGTCGCCCTGGCTGGAGCCGCAGGGCGTCGTCCCCGGGTCCGACGACGGCGTGGTCGTGGTCAAGGGGAGGCTCGGCGGACGGCCCACGGTCGTGATCGCCATCGAGCAGGCCTTCCAGGGCGGCGGCGTCGGCGAGGTCTCCGGCGTGAAGATCGCCACTGCCCTTTCCTTGGCCGCCCGTGACAGGGTCCCCGCCGCCGCGGTCCTGCTGCTGGAGACCGGAGGCGTACGCCTGCAGGAGGCCAACCTGGGCCTGGCGACGGTCGCCGAGGTGTGTTCCGCGCTGCTCGAACTGCGCGCCATCCAGCCCGTCGTCGGCGTCATCGCCGGGGCGCTGGGCTGTTTCGGCGGCATGAGCATCGCCGCGGGGCTCTGCACGACGTTGATCATGACCAGGGAGGGCCGTCTCGGCCTCGACGGGCCGCAGGTGATCGAGTCCGAGGCCGGGGCGGCGGAGTTCGACGCCTCCGACCACACGCTGATCTGGTCGATCAACGGGGGCACGCAACGTACGAGCACCGGTCTCGCGGACGCGTTGGTCCTGGACGACGTCACCGCCGTACGCTCCGCGGTGATCGAGGCGGTGGGACGCGGCGTGCCCCGCGAACACCGTTCCGGGCGGCTCGCCGAGCTGCGAGCCCGCCTGGAGGCCGTCGACCCGGCCGACCCGCCGGACCCGGCCGATCTCGCGGCCGTGTGGGCGCCGCCGCGATGAGCCGCGGCCTGGCCTGGACGCGGGCACTCGCCGACGGCGAGGTGGAACACGTGGTCCCGTCCGTGATCACGGCCGACGCCACCCTGGGCGACGACGTCGCCCGCCTGGTCGCCGTCGTACCGGACCCCCACAGCCCCTACCACCGGGCCCGCCGGGGCGAGGTCGGCCTCCTTGAGGGACTCGGTCTCGCGGAGGCGGTGACCGCGGTCGTCTCCGAGGACGCGATGCGGCCGATCGTCGCGGTCGTCGACGTCCCCAGCCAGGCGTACGGGCGCGTCGAGGAGCTGCTCGGCCTCCACCACGCCCTGGCCGCCGCCGTCGACGCCTACGCCTCCGCCCGTACGGCCGGGCATCCGGTGATCACGCTCATCGTCGGTACCGCGCTGTCCGGCGGTTTCCTCGCCCACGGCTGCCAGGCGAACCAGATCCTGGCGCTCGACGATCCCGGCGTGGTGGTGCACGCCATGCACAAGGCGGCCGCGGCGCGGGTGACCCGCCGGACCGTCGACGAGCTCGACGAACTGGCCCGGCGCGTTCCTCCGCTCTCGTACGACGTCGGCGACTGGGCGGAGCTCGGCCTGTGCGACGAGCTCCTGGCGGTCGAGAACGCCGGTGACCCGACCGCCGAGGACGTACGGAAGGTGAAGGGCGCGCTGACCGCCGCCGTCGAACGGGCCCGCCGCGGTCCCCGCGACCTGAGCAACCGCCTCACCTCACCCGGTGCCCGGCGGACGCGGGCCGCCTCCCGCCGGGTCCACGAGGCGCTGGCGGCCCAGTGGGAGTGACGGCGCGCCCCCACGACCTGTTGCGGATCGACGCGAGCGCCGCGCTCGGGACCGTGCCGCCCGGCTGGGCCTCCGCGTCGCTCGCCGCCTGCCCGTGGGGTGTCGTACGGCGGGCGCCCCACACGCCCGGGCTCATCTTGATCGGCGTACGGGGCCCGGAGCGGTGGCAGCGCCACGCGACCGTCGTCCACGCCGGCGCGGTCGGCCGTCCGGTGCCGCCCGAAGAGCTGCGGGAACTCCGGCCCGGCCGTTCACGCCTGGCCGTGACCCTGACGGCCGTCGCCGCCGAGCTGAGGGGCGTCGCCTGGGGGCCGACCGGGAGCGTCGGCTTCGAACTGGCCAGCGCGCACCCGGTCACCCATCCCGAAAGCGACCTGGACCTGCTGATACGGACTCCGCGCCGGCTGGAACGCGCGCGAGCGGCGCGGCTGGCGGCGGCCTTCGCCGGTCTTCCCGCCCGGGTCGACTGCCAGCTGGAGACGCCTCGCGGCGGGGTCGGCCTCACCGACTGGGCCGGCGGCGGCCCGGTCCTGGCCCGTACCGACCACGGCCCGGAACTCGTGGACGATCCGTGGGCCCCCGCGTGAGAGTCGCGTTCCTGTACCCCGGTCAGGGCGCCCAGCGTCCCCGGATGCTCCACGACCTGCCCGACCACCCCGCCGTCGCCGCGACGCTGGCCGAGGCCGAGCGGATCCTGCCCGGCTTGTCCCGGCAGGACGGCGCGGAGGAGCTGAGATCGACCGTCACCGCGCAGGTCGCGCTGTGCGTCGCCGGGGTCGCCGCCACCCGGGCCCTCGCCGCCGAGGGCGCGGCTCCCGACGCCGTCGCCGGGCAGTCCGCGGGAGCGTTCCCCGCCGCCGTCGCGGCCGGGGCACTGACCTTCGCCGAAGCGCTCGTGGCCGTACGCCGTCGAGGCGAGCTCATGCGCGACGCGTTCCCCTCGGGGTACGGCATGGCCGCCGTCCTCGGGCTGAGCGTCCCGCAGGTCCGGCGCGCGGTCGAGTCGATCACCACCGGCGAGGATCCGGCGTACCTGGCCGTCGTCGACGCCGACCAGCAGACCGTCGTCGCCGGCAGTGTCCGCGCCCTGGACCGCCTGACCCCGGCCGCCGCGCGTGCCGGGGCCCGCCGCGTACGGCGCCTGGACGTCGCCGTCCCCTCGCACTGCCCGCTGCTCGACGGCGTCGCCGGCGCGATGGCGGACCACCTCGCCGCGATCCCGCGACGGCGCCTCGGAGTCCCCTGCGTCGGCGGCACGGGCCGTCTCCTCCGGGACGCCGGCGCCGTCCTCGACGACCTCGCCCGGAGCGTCGCGACCACGCTGCGGTGGCGCGACTCCCTCGCCCTCCTGGCCGAGCTCGGCACGTCGGTGTTCGTCCAGACGCCGCCCGGCCATGTCCTCACCCACCTCGCCCGGGGCGCCTATCCGCACGCCCGCGTCATCACGCTGGCCGACGCCGGCGTCGCGGACACCGCGTTCCGGGTCACGGGTTTTCGGGAGCCGGGATGTCGACCGTCAGCGTCGTACCGCCGCTGACCGGGCTGGCCACCTCGATCGTGCCCCCGACGGCCTCCACGCGGTCCTTCAGACCGATCAGGCCCGAGCCGCGCCGCAGGTCGGCGCCGCCGACGCCGTCGTCGCGGACGGTGAGCCGGACGGAGTCCTTCTCCGTGGCGATGGTCAGCTCGATGTGCGCGGCGGAGGCGTGCGCGTGTTTGAGCACGTTCGCCAGCGCCTCGGAGACGACGTAGTAGACGGTGATCTCGATCGGCTCGGGCAGGCGGCGGTCGACGCCGAGGCACAGGTCGGTCCGTACGGGGCTCTGGCGGATGAGTGCCTTGATCGCCGATCTGAGCCCCTTCTGCGTCAGGATCGTGGGGTAGATCCCACGGGAGATCTGCTGGATCTGGGTGACGACGTCCGACTGGCACCGGGTGGCGTCCGACAGTGACCGTCGCAGCGCCTCGTTCTCGCCGGAGGCGTTCGCCTCCGCCTCGCGCAGGTAGAGCCCGAGCGCGACGAGGCGCTGCTGCGCGCCATCGTGCAGGTCGCGCTCGATGCGGCGCCGCGCCGTGTCGGCCTCGGTGACCAGGCGGGCGCGGGAGGCGATGAGCTCCGCGCGGTACTCCGCCTGCGCGATGGTGCAGGCGACGAGCTCGACGAAGTCCTGCATCCGCTCCTCGCAGTCCGGCGGCGGCGGCCGGGAGCCGAGGAACCGCAGTGCCATCTCACCCCAGAGCCGGCCGTGCACGATGACCGGGCAGGCAACCACCTGGCTGACGCCGTGCGCTCGTAGCCAGTCGCCGAGTTCGCTCGCGACGGACGTCGACATGCGCCGCGCCGACCGGCAGGTGTCGTACACCGCCGCGGCGGCCGTGTCTCCCATCGGCCAGCGCCCGCCGAAGGGCACGTCCATCGGGGGCACGTGCGGATCGTGCCACTCGGCCAGGTGACAGACCATTCGATCGTGCTCGAACCGGCCGATGGCGACATAGTCGGCGTCGAGGAGTCCGCCGGCCTCGCGGCAGACCGTCCAGAAGGTCTCCGACGGCGAGGCGCCGCGCGCGACGAGCGTCGCCACGCGCCGGAGCGCTTCCTGCTTCGTCAGGGCGGTACGGAGCCGGGTCCTGGCGGATACGGGGTGCCTCGCCCGTACGAGGGTCGCCGCGGCGTCCAGAACCCGCCGGAGTTCGCGCCGCACGCCGAGGCGCGGGGGCCGTGTTCCCATCAGAGGATCAAGGTGTCAGCCGAAATTGGGATTAGGGACACTGTCACATTACCTCCGGGTGACGGCCGGGCCTGGGGATGTTCCTCTTGAGGCTGATGAGCAAGCCGGTCTCCGGGTGCGTCGCCAAGTCCACGCCAAGCCGGCGAACAGTCCGGGCCAAGCCGCGTGGCCGAGCCTGGAGCGCGTGGGGTACGAGGATGCGCTGGACTTCATCTCCGGCCGGCTGATCGGCCCGGACGGCTACATGGGTACGACACCGACGGAACTCATCGGCCGCGCCCACGACCTGGAACGGCTCGACGCCGTGCTCGCGGCCCCCGACGCCCGGCTGGTGACGGTGACCGGCCCCGCCGGGGTGGGCAAGAGCCGCCTGGTGATGGAGTTCTTCCGCCGGTACGGGTCCGTGGCCGAGGTGTTCGACTTCGAGCGGATGGCGGACGTCGCCGCGTGCCGCCGGCTGCTGCGGCAGGCCGGCGAGCAGGTCGGCGAGGGCTCCCCGGCCGTACGGGCGGCCATCGAGCGGCTCGGGGCGGACCGGGAGATCGTCGTGCTCGACCACGTCGAGGACGTCGCCGCCGAGCTCGTGCCCCTGCTCGCCGAGTTCCGGCGGTGCTGCCCGCACGTACGGATCGTCTCCGTCGGAACCACCCGGCTCGGCATGTACGGGGAGCGGGTCCTCCGTCTCCGGCCGCTGGCGACCGGAGACGCGGCGGACGTCGCCCGTATCCCGTCGGTGGAGCTGTTCGTGCGGTGCGCGCGGTCGGTACGGCCGGAGTTCACGCTGACCGCGGAGAACTCCTCCGCGGTGCTGGCGCTGTGCCACCTCGCCGGCGGCCTGCCGCTCGCGATCGAGCTGGCCGCCTCACAGGTCGAGCTGGCCGAGCCCGCGCTGATCCTGGAACGCTTCAAGGGTGAGTTCGGCGACCTGCGCGGAGTGGGGCACCACCCCTATTCACGGCATTCCAGCATCGGCGACCTGGTCTCGTGGGTGTTCGCCCGCCTCCGCGCCGACGAGCGCACGCTGCTGGACCAGCTCGCGATCTTCGCCGGCCCGTTCACGATGCGTGCGGCGGCCGACGTGGTGGGCCGGTTCGACGGCGGCGTCCACCGGACCGTGGAACGCCTGATCGACAAGAGCGCGCTGGTCCCCGAGCCGGGGCCCGGCGGCGAGCCGAGCGTGAGCGTTCCGGCGGTCCTGCGGCTCGCCGCGGCCCGGTCGCTCGCCCGGCTCCCGTGCCGCCCGGCCCTCCGGCGGGCGCACGGCGACTACTTCCGTACGGTCGCGAGCCGGTCCTCCCCGGCCGTACGGCCGGACCTGCTGGCGGCCTTCGGCTACTGGCGGGAGGCCGGCGACGGCCCGGCCATGGCCGTGATCGCGAACGCCCTGCGGGAGCGGTGCGCCGGGACCGAACAGGCCCGGCAGTGCCTGCGGCTGACCGAGGAGGTGCTGCGGACCGGCGTCGCGGACCCGTCACTGCATGCTCAGGCGCTGGAGGCGGCGGGCGAGTTGGCGGTACGGCTGGGGTCTGCGGCGGCACGCGGCCACCTCGACGACGCGCGGGACGCCTACGCGGCGGCGCACGACGAGGACGGCGTGGCGCGGTGCCTGCGGCTGCTCGGCGACGAGGCGTACGCGGCCGGGGACCTCGGCCGGGCGCGGAGGCTTCTCGAGGAGGGCCTCACGGGGGCCGGCCGGGAGGAGGGCCTTCTCGAACGGCGGCTCGCGGTGGTGCTCCGGGACTCGGGCGAACCGAGCCGGGCCGGCGAACGGGCGCGGTCGGCCCTGGCGGTGTCGCTGGGCCGGGGGGACGCCGGCGGCGCGGTGCTCGCCAGGTACGTGCTCGCGACCGTCGGCTGGCTGGAGCAGGACACGGCGGAGGCGCGGGCGCTGTTCGCCGACGCCGCCACGCGGCTGGGCGGGCTTCCGGAGGCGGCGGAGTGCCTGGAGATGCTGGCGATCAGTTTGTGGAAGTGGCGCCGGATCACCGACTGGCCGGGGCTGACGGAGGTCTTGGGGCTGGCCGACCGGCTGCGCCGGCGGCTGGGGCCGCCACGGCCGAAGCCGCTGGACGCCTTGGTCACGCCGATCCTGGCCGCCGCGAGCGAGGCGCTCACGGCGGAGGAGTACGACGGTCACTGGCGGGCCGAGCCGTCCTGGGAGGCGGCGCTGCGGCTGGTGCCGGGCGCCGACCCGCCGGCGGACACCGACGCGCCGGCCGACGTCGCGGACCTGCTGACGAAGCGGGAGCTGGAGGTGGCCCTCCTGGTGTCCGAGGGGCTGACCAACCGGGTCATCGCACGCAGGCTCGGCATCGCCGAATGGACCGTGGTGAACCACCTCCGCAGGGTGATGCGCAAGCTCGACTGCCAGTCCCGCGTCCACGTGACCCGCCGCCTTGCCACCCGCTGACCGGGACCTGCCTGCGTTCGCGGCGGGGGCTGTTGCGGGGTGCCGGCCCACGGTGGCGAGCGTCGGCTGTCGTTCGGCGCTGCGGGTCAGGCCACGGTGACCTGTGGTTTTCCGGTGGCGGTCCCGGCGTCGGTCTGCTCGGCGAGGCGCATGGCCTCGTCGATGAGGGTTTCGACGATCTTGGACTCGGGGACGGTGGCGACGATCTCGCCCTTGACGAAGATCTGTCCCTTGCCGTTGCCCGAGGCGACGCCCAGGTCGGCCTCGCGAGCCTCGCCCGGCCCGTTGACGACGCAGCCCATGACCGCGACCCGCAGCGGCACCTCCAGGCCGTCCAGGCCCGCGGTGACCTCGTTCGCCAGCTTGTACACGTCCACCTGGGCCCGGCCGCACGACGGACACGAAACGATCTCCAGGCCCCGCTCCCGCAGTCCCAGGGCCTCCAGGATCGCGATCCCGACCTTGACCTCCTCGGCCGGTGGCGCCGACAGTGACACCCGGATCGTGTCCCCGATCCCCTCCGACAGCAGCGCGCCGAACGCGACCGCCGACTTCACGGTCCCCTGGAACTCCGGGCCCGCCTCGGTCACCCCCAGGTGCAGCGGATAGTCGCACGCCGCCGCCAGCTTCCGGTACGCGGCGATCATCACGACCGGGTCGTGGTGCTTGACCGAGATCTTCAGATCCTGGAAGCCGTGCTCCTCGAACAGCGAGCACTCCCACAGCGCCGACTCCACCAGCGCGTCCGGCGTCGCGCTGCCGTACTTGGCCAGCAACCGCTTGTCCAGGGACCCGGCGTTCACTCCGATCCGGATCGGCACCCCCGCCCCGGACGCGGCCTTCGCGATCTCGGCGACCTTGTCGTCGAACGCCTTGATGTTGCCCGGGTTCACCCGCACCGCCGCGCACCCCGCGTCGATCGCGGCGAACACGTACCGCGGCTGGAAGTGGATGTCCGCGATCACCGGGATCTGCGACTTACGGGCGATCTCGGGCAGCGCCTCCGCGTCATCGGCGGACGGCACCGCCACCCGTACGATCTGACATCCCGACGCCGTCAGCTGCGCGATCTGCTGCAACGTCGCGTTCACGTCCGCCGTCACCGTGGTCGTCATCGACTGGACGCTCACGGGCGCTCCACCGCCCGTCAGCACGGCCTTGTCACCCTGGCCCAGCCTCAGCTGCCGGCTCACCCGCCGCTTGGCGAGCGTCCGCGGAACCTTGGGCATGCCCAGATCCACCATCTGTGATCATCCTCTCCGGTCGGTGCCAAACGATCAGGGCGCCCCGTCAGCGGTCGCGATAGGCCACCTGGGCCGCCATCTCGCCCAGGCGCTCCCGCCAGCCGTCCGCCAGCGGCGCCGTGGCGAGCGCCGTACGCGCGTCCGCGACGAGCCGGTCGATCCGCTGCTCGATCTCCTCCCGTACGCCGGAGGCGAGCAGCGCGGCGTGCAGCCGGGCCGGGTCCCAGTTCCGGCCGTCCTCCACCAGGCGGGCCACCCGGGCGTCTTCGGCGGCCGCCAGGGCGAGCAGCAGGGTCATCTTGTGCTCGCTGACGTCCAGGCCGGCCGGCTTGCCGGTCGCCGCGGAGTCGCCGAAGGCGTCGAGCAGGTCGTCGCGCAGCTGGAACGCCTCGCCCGCCGCGATTCCGTACGCCTCGAACGCCGCCTGCAGGTCCGGGCGCCCGGCGATCGCCGCGCCGAGGGCGAGGGGCCGGTGGATGGTGTAGCGGCCGGACTTGGAGACGGCGACCCAGCGGCTGAGGTCCGGGTCCGGCACCAGCTCGGCGGCGAGGGCGATGTCGAGGTGCTGGCCGATGAGCATCTCGGTGCCCAGCTCCGTCCAGATCTCCATCGCGGCGCCGGTCAGCCCGCCGGCGAGGCGATTGGCGTAGCCGAAGGCCAGGTCGCCGACCAGGATGGCGACGCCCTCGCCGTACCGTCGCGGCTCACCGGCCCAGCCCCGCGCCGCGTGGATGCCGGCGTGCCTGGCGTGTACGGTCGGCGCTCCGCGCCGGGTGGGGGAGTTGTCCAGGATGTCGTCGTGGATGAGGGCGAAGGCGTGCAGCAGTTCGAGGCCGGCGGCCGCGGCGACGACCGCGTCCTGGTCAGCCGTGCCACCCGCGGCGAGGTAACCGCTGACGCAGAACGCCGGGCGCAGCCGCTTGCCCCCGGCCGCGACGAGCTCCTCGATCGCCTCGATGGGTACGGCCGCGCGGGCGTCGACGGCGGCCCAGCGTGCGCGCTCGGTGCCGAGCAGGTCCTCGATGCGGGCGCCGGCCTGGTCGAGTAACGCGGTCCGGGCGTCGCCGCGTGGCGGCAGGCCTAGTCCTGACGGCGGCGAGAACACGACGGTCTCGCTGGCGGCGACCTCGGTGTCGAGGCCGGTGTACCCGAGCGTCCCGAGCCGCTCGACGACCTGCTCGACCAGCTCCTCGGGCGCGCTCGCGCCGGCGCTCACCCCCACGGTGCGGACGCCGGTCAGCCAGCCGGGGTCCAGGTGGGCCGCGTCGGGCAGCAGCCGGGCCTGGGCCCCGCTGTCCCGCGCGACCTCCACCATCCGGATCGTGTTGCTGGAGTTGGCCGACCCGATGACCAGTACGAGCTCGCTGCGCCCGGCGACCGCCTTGACCGCGTTCTGGCGGTTTTGGCTGGCGTAGCAGATGTCCTCGCTGCCGGGGCCGCTCAGCCCGGGGAACCGCTCGCGGAGAACGGACACGATCTCGGCCGTCTCGTCCACCGACAGCGTGGTCTGCGTGAGGTAGGCGGCGGGCGCGTCCGGCGGGAGCTCGAGCCGCCCGGCCTCCTCGACGTTCTGCACGATGACCGTACGGTCCGGCGCCTCCCCGTACGTGCCCTCGATCTCCTCGTGGTCGGCATGGCCGATGAGGATCACGGTCCGCCCGTCGCGGGCGAACCGGCGGGCCTCCTGGTGCACCTTGGCGACGAGCGGGCAGGTTGCGTCGATGACCGCGAGGTGGCGCTCGGCGGCGTTGCGGCGCACCTGCGGCGACACTCCGTGCGCGGAGAAGATGCAGACGGCCCCGTCGGGTACCTCCGTCTCGGAGTCGACGAAAACGACGCCCCGCTCCTCGAACCCTCGCACCACGTGCTCGTTGTGCACGATCTCCTTGCGCACGTAGACCGGCGCGCCGTGGATCTCCAGTGCGCGTTCCACTATCTCGATGGCCCGGCGCACACCGGCACAGAAGCCGTGCGGTTCTGCCAGAACTATTCTCTTGCCACCCGATTGCTGGCTATTTTTCAGCGCGGTCGCCATATCGGGAATGGTGGCTAATCGAAGAGACAAGGTCAAGAGAGGGTAATGGGCAAGATATTGTCTACTCATCGCATGCCCGATTCCTGCTTTTTCGAGTACTTCGCGCCGGTAAATCAACCGCCGCGCGGAGGTGGCCGCCAGTCAAGTGCCGGAGCGTGGTTGAGAATTCTGCTCTCGAGCTGTTGAAGTGCGGGCCTGGGGTCGATTCCCAGCTCTTCCGCCAGCCGCTTCTGATTGGTCCGCAGGACCGCCAGCGCGTCGGCCTGCCGCCCGCCTCGGTACAAGGCCAGGCTCAACAGCTCGCAGCCGTACTCACGTAGTGGATGGACCTTCGTGAAGGCCTCGAGTTCGGCCGCGGCGAGCTCGTGGGCGCCCGTGTCCAGCAACGCCGCGCAGCGCCCCTCGACCACCGACAGGCGCAGCTCCTCCAGCCGCGCCACCTCCGGCGCCACGAGCGTGGCGTCGGCGACCTCCGCGTAGGCCGGGCCCCGCCACAGCGCCAGTCCCCTCTCGAACTCGGCCAGCGCGCGCTGCGTGTCGCCGCGCTCCATCGCCCGCCAGCCCGCCGTGGTGCGCTCGTCGAAGCGCTGGGTGTCGACCTCGACGACCCGGCGGTCCAGCAGGTAGCCGCGGCCGCTGGTACGCAGCACCTTCGCCGGCGTCCGCGGCGCCCGGCAGGGTTCGAGCACCCTCCGCAGATTGGCCACGTACGCCTGCAGTGACGTCCTCGCCGACGGTGGCGGACTCCCGGCCCACAGCCCTTCCACGATCACGTCGGCCGGCACCGGCCGGCCCGCCTGGCTGACCAGGAGCGCGAGCAGCGCACGCTGTTTGGGCGCTCCCAGGTCGAGGAGCCGGCCGCCGGCCACCGCCTCCAAGGGGCCCAGTGCCCGGAACTCCGCCGTGGGCCGCCGTCCGGCGGCGTCCGGGGGGTTTCGTTCTTTGACGAAATACAGTTTGAGTTCGTCGTTGGCGCGCCGGAGTTCCAGAACTTCACGTTCCAGTTCGGCGATGCGTCGCGCATCTGCGGTTCCCGGCCGGTGGATCCGGCGCCGTGCGGCTCGAAGGGCGGTTGGTCCGTCGACTGGTTCCATTTCGCAAAGCCCCGTTGAATGCCACTCGATCTCATCGGAGTTTCGGCCGTACGGGCGGACAGCTAGTTGCTATCTCGCGATTTGAACATCGTAGATGGATCTTGTCAATCGCTATCCCTTTAGCCTCGCTAATGTCTTGTACGCTGCGAGTCGGGACGCTCACGTGCGGTAGACGAGGCTGACAATCCATTTGACTATGGGCAATATTTTGTCCCCGGCGCCTACTTGCCCCATTCGGCCGGGACCAGGAGCGTTGCCGTATGACACTCCTTGATTCACTCCGTGGCCCGCAGGATCTGAAGAACCTGGCGCCGGGTGACCTGGTCGCCCTGGCGGCGGAGATCCGGGAGCGGCTGATCTCGACGGTGTCGGCGAACAGCGGCCACCTGGGGCCGAACCTCGGGGTGGTCGAGCTGACCATCGCCCTGCACCGTGTCTTCGACTCGCCACGCGATCCGTTCGTCTTCGACACGGGCCATCAGTCGTACGTGCACAAGCTCCTGACCGGCCGGCAGGCCGAGTTCGCCACGCTGCGCCGGCCGGGTGGCATGTCGGGATACCCGAGCCGCGCCGAGTCGCCGCACGACCACGTGGAGAACTCCCACGCGTCGACGTCGTTGTCCTACGCGGACGGGCTGGCGAAGGCGTTCCGGCTGCGGGGGGAGCGGGACCGTACGGCGGTGGCCGTCATCGGCGACGGCGGGCTGACCGGGGGGATGGCGTGGGAGGCGCTGAACAACATCGCGGCGTCCAGGACGAACCGCGTCGTGGTCGTCGTCAACGACAACGGCCGTTCGTACTCGCCGACTCACGGGGCGATCGCCACGCACCTGGCCCAGGTACGGACGACGCAGCGGTACGAGAGCGTCCTCGACGCCATCAGGACGACACTGTCACCGGCCCCGTTGATCGGCGCGCCGCTGTACGAGGCGCTGCACGGGATCAAGAAGGGGCTGAAGGACATGCTCGCGCCGCAGATGATGTTCGAGGACCTGGGCCTGAAGTACGTCGGCCCGATCGACGGCTGCGACGAGACCGCCGTGGAGCAGGCGCTCCGGCAGGCGCGGGGCTTCGGCGGCCCGGTGATCGTGCACGTACTGACCCGCAAGGGCCACGGGTACGCGCCGGCGGAGAACAATGACGAGGACCGCCTGCACCAGGTCGCGGCGGGTACGGACCCGCTGACCGGGGCCCCGGTGAAGGCGCCCGCACGTACCTGGTCCCACGTGTTCGCCGACGAGCTCCTGCGGCTCGGCGGCCTGCAGGAGAACGTGGTCGCGATCACCGCGGCGATGCTGCACCCGACCGGCCTCGCGCCGTTCGCCGCGGCCCATCCGGACCGGGTCTTCGACGTGGGCATCGCGGAGCAGCACGCGGTGACGAGCGCCGCCGGGATGGCGATGGGCGGCCTGCACCCGGTGGTGGCGCTGTACTCCACCTTCCTGAACCGCGCGTTCGACCAGATGCTGATGGACGTGGCCCTGCACCGGCTGCCGGTGACGTTCGTACTGGACCGCGCGGGAGTGACCGGCCCGGACGGCGCGAGCCACCACGGCATGTGGGACGGCTCGATCAGCCAGCTCGTCCCGGGCCTGCGGGTCGCCGCCCCGAGGGACGCCACGCGCCTGGCCGAGCTCCTCGCCGAGGCGCTGGCCGACTCCACCGGCCCGACGATGCTCCGCTACCCGAAGGCACCGGCCGGCGACGAGATCCCGGGCGTCGGGAGACTCGGCGAAATGGACGTGGTGGCCTCGCCCCGCGAGGACCTGCCGGTGGACGTACTCCTGGTCGGCGCGGGCGTGATGGCGGGTGTGTGCGTGGACGCGGCGTCCCGCCTGGCCGACCAGGGCATCGGCGCCCTCGCCGTCGACCCCAGGTGGGTGAAACCGGTGGACCCGGCGTTGGCCTCGGCGGCGAGCGGCGTACGGCTGGTGGTGACGGTCGAGGACAACGGCATCGCGGGCGGCTTCGGCGAGGCGGTCACCCGAGCGCTACGCGAGGCCGGAGTCCGTACCCCCGTACTGCCCTTCGGTCTCGCCCAGGAGTTCCTGACCCACGACACGAGGTCCGGCATCCTGGAAGACGCCGGACTGACCGGCCGGCACATCGCCAGATCGGTGACCGAAGCCGTCTCCGACCGAGGCCGCCAGAGCCCGGCGATCGCCTGACCCGTCGTCAGGCCGCGCGAGCGGGCGCACGAAACACCTCACGCGCGTGCCAGGCGATGTGCGCGTCGTCGAGCCCGGGGAACGCGGCCTGCGGCGAGAAGACCCGCCGACCGGCGAGCGTGTGAACCTGGTCGCGAGCGGCCGGCCCGCGGCCGACGTAGTGCGCCGAGACGTTCACCCGCCGGTCACCGGTCATCCCGAGTACACCCTTGTCGAAGAGCTTGTGGTGCAGCGCACACAGACAGATGCCGTTCGTGACCTCATCGGGCCCCTCGAACGCCCACCACCGCACGTGCGCGGCGTCGAGCCCGACCGCGCTCCCGTTCAGCCAGCCGTCGTACCCGCAGAACGCGCACTGGTACTCATAGGCGACCATCACCTGCGCACGGAAGGCGGGGTCGCGCCGACGCGGGAACCGCGCTCCGGCGAGCTCGACCGCCTCCAGATCGAGCCCGGCCGCCGTGCAGATGTCCTCATGCAGGGACGGTTCGAAGTTGACGTCGAGAATGGCGCGGCCGAGCTGCGACAACAGGTGTGGATCGTGGCGCAGCGCCGCGACCAGCTCAGTCGTCAGGCGGCCCCGCGCGGCCTGACTCCGCAGCGCCCCGACGCGAGGTCCGGGGCTCTCCCCTCCAGCGGCGGTGCGCACCTCCCACAGCCCGTCACTGGTGAGGTGGTGGAAGGGATAGGCGGGGCTGGTCGTACGGGGCGGCCCGAACTCTCGCAGCAGGCCGGCGAGATGTTCCTCGGCCTCGCTGTAGAGAATCGAAGAGTCGCCGTTCCGCTGGAAGTGCCCGAGCGCGTACAGCAGGAGGAGGGGCTTGTGCGACGCCCGCTCCCCACCACGCGACCATTGCCGGACGTGCGTGACGCGCTCGACCCACTCCACGCCGGCAGCGTACGGGAGCGGGCGATTGTCATCGACTGCTCGTCGCCTTCGCGTTCGGGGGATCGGCGGGCTCATAAGAAAGGTCGCGCTTCGCCTCTTTTCTCGGGATCAAGGCATATGTGGCCAACGCGGAGAGCAGGGACGTGGCGGCCGCCACCACGAAGGCGGCGGACAGGGACCAGCTGACGAGCAGGCCGCCGATGGCCGAGCCGATGGGCAGGCCGGCCATGTTCAGGCTGAACGACACGGCGAGGATGCGGCCCAGCCAGCCCGGGTCGGCGCGGCGTTGCCGCAGCGTGAGCACCCCCACGTCGAGAGGCCCTTCGAGAAGCCCGACCACCGCCAGCCCTGCCGCCAGACCGGCCACCCCGAACGCGGCGCTCACCGGAAAGATCACGACGCCGGTGGCCAGCGCGCTCGCGCCGATCACCAGGCGTTCGCGGCCCAGGGTCCGTACGCGGCCCGTCACCAGGGCGCCGACCACCCCGGCCAGTCCCGCAGAGGCCCACAGCAGGCCGGTGACCGCGTCGGTGGACGCCCCGCCGACCGGGTGCCTGACCACGTAGACCGGTACGGCGACGACCAGCACCCCCCAGCTCGCCTGGTACAGGGAGTACGCGACGGCCAGGCCGCGCAGCGTACGGTGGCGTACCAGGTACCCCAGCCCCGCCGCCGCCTCGCGCAGCAGCGTCCCGGACGGCGCGGAGACGGCGGGCCACGTCAGGCTCCCCACCGCGAGCAGGCTCAGCGCGCCGGCCCCGTACAGCGCGGCGATGACCACCATGGTCGGGTCCGCCCCGGTCAGCGCGAACAACGGGCCGACCAGGAACGGCCCCAGCACGTTGATCAGCGCGTAGCTGCCCGTGTCGAGGGCGTTGGCCTGGTCGAGGGCGTTGGCGGGCACCAGCCGCGGGATGAGCGCGCGGATGCCCGCGGCGCTCAGCGGGCTCGTCAGGGAGTACGCGACCGTCAGCGTCAGCAGCAGCGGCGCGCCCATCACTCCCATCCGGCTGAACACGACCAGCAAGGACAGCAGCATCGCGCTCGCCGCCAGGTCGATCGTGATCGCCACCGCCTCGCCCGTACGGTCGAGCAAGGCTCCCGCGATGGGGCTGATGGCGAAGCCCGGGGCGATCGAGGCGAACGCCACCCAGCCGGCCAGGACCGCCGAGTGAAAGTGGGCGAGGACGTACAGGACGATCGCCAGTCCGAACATCCGCCCGGCCAGCCGCGCGACGCAGGCCGACAGCAGCAGGCCGGGCAGACGTGGAACGGCCATGACCTCCCGGTACGTGAGGCTCACTCCGCGCCCCTCGTGAGCGCGGTGAACGCCTCCCGCAGGCGCGCGAGCTGCCCGGCGACATGCGGCAGCCCCGTCGGGTCCGCGGAACGCAGCGAGGCCCACTGCTCGTCCGCGGTGAGCCCGTAGAGCTGGCTGGTCGCGGCGCGAAACCGCAGGCCGCCGGGCTCGTCGCCGAAGTGGTGCCCGCCCAGGACCCCGATCCCCCAGCGGTCGAGAAGGTAGGACTGCAGGCCCGCCGCGTCGACGATGCCCTTGGCCGCCAGGACCGCGCGGACCGGCTCGAAGTCCGGATAGACGTAGAAACCACCCTGCGGCGGGTTGCAGCGGGCACCGGCCGCGACGACCGCGCGGTGTACGGCGGCGGCCACCGTTCCGTGCAGGCGGGCGCTCGCCTCCAGGTGCTCGACGATCTCCGGTGGCTCGGAGAACGCGTACGCCGCGACCTCCTGCATGGGCGCGGCGACCGTCGACCACACCTCGCTGCCGACCGCGAGCACCTTGGCGCGAAGATCATGACCCCACGCGCCCGGGGGGAACCGCGCCACCCCGATGCGCCAGCCGCCCAGCGCGAGGTTCTTGCTCAGCCCGGTCACGACGACCGTACGGGCGGGCAGCACCTCGGCCGCGCTGAGGTACGGGACCGCCGGGTCGTGCCTGATGTCGCGGTAGATCTCGTCGGACAGGACGACCAGGCCCTCGGCCTCGGCCACCGCGCAGACGCGGCGTACCGTCTCCGGCGCGGCCGTCGTACCGGTCGGGTTGTCCGGCACGGTCAGGATGACGATCCTCGGGTCTTCGCCGCGCCGGCGGGCCTCGGTGATCCTCTCGCGGAGAAGCGACGGGTCGGGGACGCCGCCGCAGTCGGCCGGTACGGGTACGCCGATCACCCGGCGCCCGGCGAAGAGCGTCTGTGCCGCGTAGCTCACCCAGCACGGCTGCGGCAGGACCACGTCACCGGGCAGGGCGGCGATCAGCGCGAACAGCGCGGCCTTGCTCCCGGGCGCGATCACGATCTGGTCCGGCGCGGTGGGCAGCCGGCGGCGGCCGAAGTATCCGGCGCCCGCCCGCAGCACGCTCTCCCCGCCCGCGACGGGCCCGTACGAATGGGCCTCCGCCGCGGTGGCCAGCCGGTCGACCAGCGCGGGGTGCACCGGAAGCCGCGACTCCCCGAGCCCGAGGTGCACGACGCGTTCCCCGGCGGCGATCCGGCGGGACAGCCGCTGGTCCAGTGCGAGGTTGGGCGACACCCCGCGCGGCAGGACCATCACGGGGGCACGCGAGAGGCTTTCCCGCAGGCAGATATCAACGATCGACATGAGTTTTCCCCTACGTCAGAGCCCGAGGCGCCGGGCGAGAACACGTCCGATTTCCCGCAGCGGACCGGGGTCCGTCATCGACGCGTGCCGAGCGTTGACGTCGTGCCGGACGACCTCTCCGGTGATGTACGGACGCGTCGCCGCGACCCGCGGCTCCTGTTCTTCTTCGAGCTCCGCGACGAACAGCAGAGCGTCGCCGTGGAAAGGCCGCGGAACATGGTCGAACGCCATACGCGACAAGTGGGTGTACGTATCGAGAATCGCCTCGGCGGTGGGCCGGTCGAAATGCGCCAGCGACCCGCCGGTCGCCTTGAGAATGGCGTCGCGGTCCGGTTCCGTACCGGACAGGCCGAATTGCTCGGCGAACTGCGCGAGGATCTCCTCTTCGCTCCTCGCCTGCCCCGGCCGGTGGCCGGGAAAGGCGTCGAGCAGACCGAGCAGAGAGACCTGCTCGCCGAGTTCCTGGAGTTCGGCCGCGATCTCATGGACGAGCAGCCCGCCGATCGACCAGCCGAGCAGGGCGTACGGGCCGGTCGGCTGGATCGCCCGGATCCGCTCCAGGTGCTCCGCCGCCAGCCGCCGTACCGACAGGTCCGGGCCGCCGTTCACGCTGGGCGCCTGCAGCCCGACGATGGGCTGGTCGGCGCCGAGGTGCTGGATGAGGCCCGCGTAGCCCCAGCTCAGGCCACCCGCCGGATGGACGCAGAAGAGCGGGGGGCGGGTGCCGCGCGACTGCAGCGGGAGGACGGCGCCCAGCGCCTCCTTGGACCCCGTGTCTGACAGGTTGCGGGCGAGGCCGGCGATGGTCGGGGTCTCGAACAGCGCGCGTATCGGGAGGTCGATGCCGAGAGTGGCGCGGATCCGGCTGATGAGGCGGGTGGCCAGGAGCGAGTGGCCGCCGAGGTCGAAGAAGTCGTCGTCGATGCCGATGCGGTCGAGGTGGAGCGCCTCGGCGAAGAGGTGGGCGAGGGTCTCCTCGTGCGGAGTGCGTGAGTGCCGGTCGGTGACCGCGAACTCCGGTGCGGGCAGCGCCGTGCGGTCGATCTTCCCGTTGGGGGTGAGCGGAAAGGCGTCGAGGACCACGACGGCGGCGGGCGTCATGTAGTCGGGGAGCAGCCGCGAGAGCTCTTGGCGCAGCCGTACCGGGTCGGCGGTGACGTTCTCGTCGGGGACGACGTACGCGGTGAGCCGCTGGTCGCCGGGCTGGTCCTCGCGGACGACCACCACGGCCTGGGCGACGCTCGGCTGGGCGGTGAGCGCGGTCTGGATCTCGCCGAGCTCGATACGGTAACCGCGGACCTTGACCTGGTGGTCCGTACGCCCGACGAACTCCAGGTTCGCCCCGGCGTTCCACCGGGCGAGGTCGCCCGTACGGTACATGCGCTCGCCGGGCCCGCCGTACGGGCAGGCGACGAACCGTTCCGCGGACAGCGCGGGGCGGCCGAAGTAGCCGCGGGCGAGCCCGGCACCGGCGATGTACAGCTCACCGGCCACGCCGGGCGGCACGGGCCGCAGACGATCGTCCAGTACGTAGACCCGCGTGTTGTCCAGCGGCCGCCCGATCGGCAGCGCGCCGCGCAGGTAGTCGGTGTGGCGTACGCGGTGGCGCGTGGCGAACGCCGTGATCTCCGTCGGCCCGTACACGTCGACGATCGTCGTGTCCGGGCACGCGTCCATCACCCGGCGCACGGTCGGGGGCGGCACGACGTCGCCGCCGATCCACGCCTCCCGTACGCCCGCGAGGCACTCGGGCCGCTCGGCCATGAGCATGAACAGCCCGGCGGTCAGCCACAGCGCCGTCACTCCGTGCCGCCGGACGACGCGCGCCAGCGTCGCCGGCTCCAGGTCGCCCGGCGGCGCGACGACGACCTGCCCGCCCGACAGCAGCGGCACCCACAGCTCGTACGTCGAGGCGTCGAAGTTGAGCGGGGAGTGCAGCAGGATCCGCTCGTGGGCTCCGTTGCGCCAGGACCGGTCGGCGGCCAGGGCGACCACGTCGGCGTGCGTCGCCGCGACCCCCTTCGGCGCGCCCGTCGACCCCGACGTGAACACCACGTAGGCCAGCTGGTCGCCGTGGACGGTGACGCCGGGGTCGGACTCCGCGCCCGCGCCGGGCTCGTCGACCAGAACCGCCTCGGCGCGGTCGGTCGGCACGCGCGCGATGGTGTCCCGGTCGGTCACCAGCAACCGCGCGTCGGTCTGCTCCATGACCAGCCGCATCCGGGCCTCCGGATACCGCAGGTCGATCGGGAGGTACGCGGCGCCGGTCTTGGTGATCGCGAGTACGGCGACGACGAGCTCGGCCGAGCGGGGAAGCGCGAGGGCGACGACCTTCTCGGGGCCCGCGCCGCGTTCGATCAGGTGGTGGGCGAGCCGGTTGGCGCGGGCGCTCAGCTCGGCGTACGTCAGGGTGACGTCGTCGGAGACGACGGCGGGGGCGTCCGGCGTACGAGCGGCCTGGGCTTCGAACAGGCGGGGAAGGGCGGCGTTCGCGACGGGCCGGGTGGTGTCGTTCCACTCGTGGAGGAGCCGGTGGCGCTCGGGCGGGGTGAGCACGTCGAGGTCGCCGATCGGGACGTCGGGGTCGGCGACGACCTGCTCCAGTATCCGTTCCAGCCGCTCGGCCACGGCCTCGACGGTGCTGCGGTCGAACAGGTCCGTGGCGTACTCGATCACGCCGCCGATCCCGGCCGGGGACCCGTCACGACGCGGCTCTTCGGTGAGGTTGAGGAACAGGTCGAACTTGGCGATGCCGAGGTCCACCCGCTCTTCGGCGACGCGGAGACCGGGCAGCTCGAAGCGCGCGGCCGCGTTGTTGTCCAGGGCGATCATCACCTGGAACAGCGGGTTGTAGGCGGCCGACCGGGCCGGGCCGACCGCCTCGACGAGCCGTTCGAAGGGAAGGTCCTGGTTCTGGTACGCGCGGAGCGTGGTCTCGCGGGTGCGGTGGACGAGCCGGGCGAAGGTGGGGTTTCCGGCGGTGCTGGTGCGCAGGACCAGGGTGTTGACGAAGAAGCCGACGAGGTGGTCGAGGGCCTCGTCGGTGCGCCCGGCGATGGGAGTGCCGACGGGGAGGTCGGTCCCCGCGCCGAGGCGGGTGAGCAGGGCCGCGTAGGCGGCGTGCAGGACCATGAACACGGTGGCGTTGCAGCCCCGGGCCAGCTTGAGGAGCCGGTCGTGCAGGTGCGGTGAGATGGCGAAGGGCACGGTCGCGCCGCGGTGGGTCGCGACGGCCGGGCGCGGGCGGTCGGCCGGCAGCTGGAGCTGGTCGGGGATGCCGTCGAGGGCGGCCGTCCAGTGGCCGAGCTGCTCGCTGAGAACGCTGGCCGGGTCGGCCCGGTAGCCGAGGAGGCGGCGCTGCCAGAGCGTGTAGTCGGCGTAGTGGACCGGGAGCGGGTCCCACCCGGGCGCGCGGCCCATGAGGCGTGCGCCGTACGCGGTGGTGAGATCGCGGGTGAGCGGGGTCATCGACCAGCCGTCGGCGGCGATGTGGTGGAGGACGAGCAGCAGGACGTACTCCGGTTCGCCTTCGGTGGTGAGCGTCAGCAGGTGTGCGCGCAGCGGCGGCTCGCGGGTCAGGTCGAACCCCTGCGCGGCGGCCTCGGCCAGCGCCGTGGACAGCTCGGCCTCGGCGACGCAGGCCCGGTGCAGCCGGGGGCGGGCCATCTCCGGAGGCAGGACGACCTGACGCGGGGCGCCGCCCGTCTCGGGGAACACCGTACGCAGGGTCTCGTGCCGTCCGGCCACGTCGGCCAGCGCCGCGGTGAGCGCGTCGACGTCGAGGTCGCCGCCGAGCCGCAGCGCGACGGGCATGTTGTACGTGGCGCCCGGCCCTTCCAGCCGGTTGAGGAACCATAGCCGTCGCTGCGCCGAGGACAGCGGGACGACGTCCGGCCGGTCACCGGCGGACAGTACGGGGCGGGCGGCGCCGTGGCGGCCGAGGTCGCGGGCGAGGCCGGCGACCGTGGGCGTCTCGAAGAGCGCGCGTATCGGGAGCTCGACGCCGAGGGTCGTACGGATCCGGCTGATGAGGCGGGTGGCCAGGAGCGAGTGGCCGCCGAGGTCGAAGAAGTCGTCGTCGATGCCGACGCGGCCGAGGTGGAGCGTCTCGGCGAACAGCCGGGCAAGGATCTCTTCGACCGGCGTACGCGAGGAGCGGTCGGTCGTGGCGAACTCGGGCTCGGGGAGCGCCGCGCGGTCGAGCTTGCCGTTCGGCGTCAGCGGAAAGGCGTCCAGGACCACGACGGCGGCGGGCGTCATGTGGTCGGGCAGCGTCTGGGCGAGGGCCTGCCGTAGCCGCGCCGGGTCGGCGTCTCTGTTGGCGACGGCATAGGCGACGAGCCGCCGGTCGCCGGGGTGGTCCTCGCGGACGACGACCGCGGCCCGGGCGACGCCAGGCTGGTCGGTCAGCGCGGTCTCGATCTCGCGGAGCTCGACCCGGTAGCCGCGGATCTTGACCTGGTGGTCGGTACGCCCGATGTATTCCAGGTTGCCGGCGGCGCTCCGCCGTACGAGGTCGCCCGTACGGTACATGCGTTCGCCGGGTCCTTCGCAGGGGCAGGCGACGAACCGCTCGGCGGTCAGGGCGGGGCGGTCGAGGTAGCCGCGGGCGAGCCCGGCGCCGGCGACGTACAGCTCGCCGGCCGCCCCGGGCCGCACCGGCCGCAGACGGTCGTCCAGCACGTACACGCGCGTGCCCCAGACGGGCCGGCCGATCGGCACACGAGGACCGTCGCCGGGCGTGCACCGCCACGACGTGACGTCCACCACCGTTTCGGTCAGGCCGTACAGGTGGTGGAGCTCGGCGTCCGACACGGCGCGGAACCGGTCCGCGAGCTCACCCGGCAGGGACTCGCCGCCGCACAGGACGCGGCGGAGGCTGCGGCATCCGGCGATCTCGGGCGTCCTGACGAAGACCTCCAGCATGGAGGGGACGAAGTGGGCCGTCGTCACGCGTTTCTCGCGGATGAGGGAGGCGAGGTAGACGGGGTCCTTGTGCCCTCCGGGTTCGGCGACCACGACGGCGGCGCCGGTCAGCAGTGGCCAGAAGATCTCCCAGACCGCGACGTCCACGCTGATGGAGGCCTTGTGCAGGACGCGATCACTGGGACGGAGCGCGTACTCGCCCTGCATCCACGACAGCCGGCTCACGATCGCGTCGTGCGGCACCATGACGCCCTTGGGCCGCCCTGTGGAGCCGGAGGTGTAGACGACGTACGCCGGGTGCTGGGGCGGCAGGTGCCGCCCGGCGACGTCCGCCTGCGGGCACGCGTCCAGCGTCCGGACGACGCGGGGATCGTCGAGGAGCAGCAACGGTGTCCCGGCCGGTGCCTCGACGGTACCTTCCACGCTGACCAGCAGCGCGCAGGCGCCGTCGATCATCTGCGCGACCCGGCCGGCAGGGTGGTCGAGGTCGACCGGGAGGTACGCCGCGCCGGTCTTGGCGACGGCGAGCACGGCGGTGACGAGCTCGATCGAACGGGGGAGCGCGAGGGCGACGATCTTCTCCGCGCCGACGCCGAGCCCGATGAGGTGGTGCGCGAGCCGGTTGGCGCGGACGTTGAGCTCGGCGTACGTCAGGATCGTGTCACCGGAGATGACGGCCTCGGCACCGGGCGTGGCGCCGGCCTGCCGCTCGAACAGCTCGGGCAGCGTGCCCTCGACTTCGCCGCTCACGCGCCACGCTCCATGGCCTCACGCAGGCTCTGCGGACGCATGTCGCCCCAGTGCCGGTCGATGTAGTCCAGACACGCCGCGCGCGTACTCTCATCGACCGCGATCGACCAGCCGTCGGGAACTTCTATCGAGGCGGGCCACAGCGAGTACTGGCGTTCGTCGTTGATGAGTACGCGGTAGGTGCTTTTCTCGTCCTCGAACGGATTCACCGCTGACCTGCCCCCTGGCTGAAGATCCGGCGCCGTTCTCGGTGACCGGCGCCTCACTCAGGAGGCGTTCCATGGCGTTCCACGGAGTGCCGCAGGCCCGGCCCTAGGAGAGGCCGCGTGAGCGGGCGAACGTCTGGAGTTTCGCCGGGTTCATGAACCACAGGAGCGTGCCGATGCCCTGGGCCGCGGCCTCGATGGTCAGCAGTGCGAGGTCGGTGCCGTCGCGGGAGATCAGTACGCCGGGGCGGCCGTTCGCCTCCACCCATTCGAGATGTGTGCCCGGCCAGAAGCGTGGTCCGAAGGCGACGATGAACTTCGCCACGCGCGTGTCGCCCTCGACGGGGATCCTCGCGGCGCCCCTGATGCCGTCGCCGTCGGTGTAGCTGACGACGTCCTCGGCGAAGAGGTCCTCCAGGGCGCCGACGTCGCCGGCGCGGGCGGCGGCGAGGAACACCTCCAGGAGCCGCCGGTGCTCGGCCACGTCCACGGCCTCGCGTCGCCCGGCGGACAGGCGTTTGCGGGCGCGGCTGACCATCTGGCGGGTGTTGACGGCGCTGACCTGCAGGATGTCGGCGATCTCGCCGTACGGATAGTCGAACGCCTCGCGGAGGACGTACGCGGCGCGTTCGGCCGGGCCGAGTTTCTCCAGCAGGAGCAGGACGGCGAGTTCCAGCGCCTCTCCGCGCTCGGCCCCCACCGCCGGGTCGGCGCCGGTGTCGACGGGCTCGGGCAGCCAGGGCCCGACGTACGTCTCGCGCCGGGCCCGGGCGGACCGGCTGACGTTGATGGCCAGGCGGGTGGTGGTCCGCGCGAGGAAGGCCGGGGGGTCGGTCACGACGCTGCGGTCGGTCTTCTGCCAGCGCAGCCAGACCTCCTGGAGGAGGTCCTCGGCCTCGGCCACGCTGCCGAGCATGCGGTAGCCGATGCCGAAGAGGCGGGGACGCAACGCCAGGAAGGCAGAGGCGGCCTGGTCCAGTCCGCCGTCTTTTCCCTGTTCCGCGTGCATACACCGCCGTCTCGTCGCTGGCCCTCTCAGCTTACCGAGGCCGTTTTCGGGGACTGTCACAGATCGGGGGGCTGCCTTGTCCTAGCTGGTGACCGGTGGCGAGCGAGGCCCCGGCGTCAACAGGAAGGCATGGCATGAAGTTCGTGGTCATCGGGGGTACCGGCCTCATCGGGTCCAAGCTCGTGGCGATTCTGTCCGCGCGCGGCCACGAGGCGGTGGCGGCGGCGCCGAGCACCGGCGTCGACACCCTCACCGGGGAAGGGCTGGCCGGCGTTCTGGCCGGCGCGTCCGTGGTGGTCGACGTGTCGAACTCCCCGTCGTTCGAGGACGGTCCGGTGCTGGAGTTCTTCGAGACCTCCACCCGCAATCTGCTGACCGCCGAGGCGGCGGCCGGCGTCGGGCACCACGTCGCGCTGTCGGTGGTGGGGGCCGAGCGGCTGCCCGACAGCGGCTACCTGCGGGCCAAGGTCGCGCAGGAGAAGCTGATCGAGGGCTCGTCGATCCCCTTCTCGATCGTGCACGCGACGCAGTTCTTCGAGTTCGTCCGCGGAATCGCCGACACGGGCACCGAGAACGGCACGTTCCGGGTGGCCCCGGTGGCCTTCCAGCCCATCGCGAGCGACGACGTTGCCGCGGAGGTCGGCAAGGTCGCCGTGGGGGCGCCGCTGAACGGCCGGGTGGAGATCGGCGGCCCGGACCGGTACCGGATGGACGAGTTCTTCCGGAACGCCCTGGCCGCCTGGAACGACCCGCGCGAGGTCGTCACCGACCCGCGCGCCCGCTACTTCGGCACCGAGCTGACCGAGCGCTCCCTGGTACCGGACGAGGGCGCGCTCCTCGGCACGATCTCGTACGGCGACTGGCCGGATCGTGTCCCCGCAGGCAGCTGACGTCACGGAGGGACCTCTCATGGCAGGCAGCGGATCGACCGCATGGCAGACGGCCCTCACCACACTGCAGGAGGTCGTGCCACCGTTCATCCCGGCAGGGGCGCACGCGATGACCGTGGTCATCGAGTACCCGCCCGGCGACCCCGGCACGCCGCCGCACCGCCACTCCGGCCCGGCCTTCGGGTACGTGCTGGAGGGCGAGATGCTGCTGGAACTCGAAGGCGAGCCGGAGCGGGTCGTACGCGCGGGTGAGGCGTTCTGGGAGACGGGCGGCGACGTCATCCACTACCAGGACGGCAACAACCGCGACGACGTCCCGCTCCGTTTCACCGTCACGATGCTGTGCGAGCCCGGAACGCCGATGCTCACCCTGGTGAGCGACGAGGAGCTCACCCGGCTCGCGGACCGCCGCGCTCCCCGGCCGGAGGGACGCCGGTGAAGGGCGAGGACGGATTCCTGTACGAGCTGGAGGTCGAGGTCAGGGAGGAGCTGACCCTGACCGAGTCCAGCGGCGTGGAGGAGGCCGCCGGCCTGCCGGTCGGAGAGTGGCTGTTCGACCCGGCGGACGCCGAGCGTGAGCGGACCGGGCTGCGGAGTCTGCTCGGTGCCGTGCGGCGGCTCGAGGACGACTGACGGCGGCTCGCGTGCCGTCAGCGCTGGATGGCCTTGGTCTCCAGGAACTCCTGGAGACCAAGGCGGCCGAACTCCCGGCCGTTGCCGGACTGCCGGTAGCCGCCGAACGGGGCGAGCGGGTTCCACTCGCCGCCGTTCACGTCGACCTGGCCGGCGCGCAGCCGCCGGGCGACCGCCAGCGCGTGCTCGGGCTCTCCGAAGACGCCGCCGGTGAGGCCGTAGATCGTTCCGTTGGCGAGGCGGACCGCCTCGTCCTCGTCCCCGTACGGGATGATCGTCAGGACCGGGCCGAAGATCTCCTCCTGCGCGATCGCGGAGTCCGGGTCGACCTCGGTGAAGATCGTCGGGCGGGCGTACGCGCCGATCTTCAGGCCCTCCGGCCGTCCCGGGCCGCCGGACACCGGTTTCGCGCCGTCGGCGATGCCGCGCCTGATGAAGCCGTCGACCCTCTGCCGGTGGGCCTCGGAGGCCAGCGGGCCGATCCGGGTGGTCGCGTCGCGCGGATCGCCCACGGTGTACGCGGCGGCGCCCGCGACCGCCATCTCCACGATCTCCTCGTGCCGCGCCGCCGGGACGAGCATCCGCGGCCACGCGCCGCAGACCTGCCCGCCGTTGATGAAGACCCGCGCCAACCCCGCCTCGACCGCCGAAGGCAGGTCGGCGTCGTCGAGGATCACGTTGGCGCCCTTGCCGCCGAGTTCGAGCGCCACGCGCTTCACCGTCCCGGCGGCGACCGCGAAGATCCGCCGGCCGGCCCGGGTGGAGCCGGTGAAGGAGATCATGTCGATGTCCGGATGGGCGGACATCGCCTCACCGGCGACCGGGCCGGTGCCGTACACGACGTTGAAGACGCCCGCCGGCAGGCCCGCCTCGGCGGTGACCTCGGCGAGGATCCGTGCCGTCAGCGGCGCTACCTCGGACGGCTTCAGCACCACGGCGTTGCCCGCGACGAGGGCGGGGGCCAGCTTCGACATGATCTGCTGAAGCGGGAAGTTCCACGGAGTGATCGCGCCGACCACTCCGATCGGTTCGTGGACGACCAGGGAGGGGCCGATCTCCTCGGTCCAGTCGACGGCGAGCCCCGCGAAGGACCGCGTGACGACGATCGGCAGTGTGGCCTGGGCGGCGCGGGACAGGGTGAGCGGGGCGCCCATCTCGGCGGTGATCACGTCGGCGATCTCCTCCACCCGGGCCTGCAGGCCGTCGGCGATGCGCCCCACGACGGCGGCGCGGTCGGCCGGCGGCGTCGCGGCCCAGCCGGGGAAGGCGGCCCGCGCGGCGGCGACGGCGCGGTCGACGTCCGCGGCGGTGCCCGCCGGCGTCGCGGCGACGACCTTCTCGTTCGCGGGGTTCACGACGGCGATGGTCTCGGGGGATTCGGCGGAAGCGACCTCGCCGTCGATCCAATGTCCAGAAGGTGTGTGTTCGGTCATGCTCTGAAGTCTTGGAGCCGCGGATCGGCGTAACCAGGGACGGTCGATCCGCGGATACGCCCGTCGGGAAGCAGCGCTGACCAGCGTGTTGTTCACCTCTATGCCCGAGATGAAAGGAATGTCATGGACCGCGCTCGTCTCGCCGCGTTCCTCCGGACCCGCCGGGAGGCACTGCAGCCCGAGGACGTCGGGCTGCCGCGGGGCCGCCGGCGGCGTACGGCGGGGCTGCGCCGCGAGGAGGTCGCCGCGATCAGCGACATGTCGACCGACTACTACAGCCGGATCGAGCAGCGGCGCGGGCCGCGCCCGTCCGAGCAGATGCTCGCCGCGATCGCCCGCGGCCTCCGGCTCACCCTCGAGGAACGGGACCACCTGTTCCGGCTGGGCGGGTACCCCACTCCGCGGAGGGCGGTACGTGCCGATCACCTCGACCCGGGTTTGATGCGCATCTTCGACGGCCTGGAGGAGGCGGCCGCCCAGGTCGTGAGCGACCTCGGCGAGACGCTGAGGCAGACCCGGCTCGCGAGCGCCCTGCTGGGCGACGAAACCGCCCACACCGGAATGGCGCGCAGCCTGCACTATCGCTGGTTCACCGATCCGGGCGCACGGCGCGTCTATCCCGAGGACGACCATCCCCGGCACAGCCGCCTCATCGCGGCGGACCTGCACCGGACGTACACCCGCGACGGAAGGGACTCCCGCGCCGGAACCATCGTCGACGCCCTCCTCGCCGGCAGTCCGGAGTTCGCCGGCATCTGGCGCGAACATCCCGTGACCGGGCCGTACTGCGCGCCGAAGCGCATTCAGCATCCGCACCTCGGGCTGCTCGAACTCCACTGCCAGGTCCTCCTCGACCCCGGCCGGTCCCAGTCGCTGCAGGTCTTCACCGCCGAGCCCGGCAGCGAGAGCGACGAGAAACTCCGGCTCCTCGCGGTGACCGCCGGCCAGAGGGTCTGACGCGGCG
This sequence comes from Actinomadura sp. DC4, assembly GCF_030406325.1. Taxonomy (GTDB): domain Bacteria; phylum Actinomycetota; class Actinomycetes; order Streptosporangiales; family Streptosporangiaceae; genus Actinoallomurus. The sequence goes on from NZ_JAUEQY010000011.1 coordinate 268,888, forward strand.
CTCCGGGCTACCCTCGACGGTGTTCGCGGACGGAGGCGGTCGGTGTGAGCGGAGCCCGTACGGTCCTGCCCGTCCCGATCGTACGGGCGAGCGTCGACCTGGGGCTCGGGTCGGGCATCGCGGCCGCCTACGGCATGTGGCGGCTCAGCTCGCCGGAGAGCAGGGCCTCGTGGCAGGCCCCGGCCGGGGTGGCGTTCATCGGGTCCGGGCTGACGGCGCTGATCATCGGCGCCGTCGGGGCGGTGCTGGTCCTGGCCGCGGCCGCCACCGCGGAAAAGAGCGTGTGGTGGCGGTCGGGGGCCGTCGTCGGCGTGATCGTCCTGCTGTTCGGGTTATTCGTCCCGGGGTCCTCGGCGATCGGCGCCCTCTTCGCGCGATATGTGCTGCCCGTCGTATCGGTGCTGCTGTTCGGCCTGTGGCTCTGCCTGCTGACGCGGTCGCGGGGGGAGATCGTCCGGTGGCCGCGCTACGCGGCCGACCTCCTCGTCGTCGGCGTGGTCGCGGCCGCGCTCGTCGTGGTCTTCCGGACCGAACGGCTCGCGGCGGCCGGCCTGCTGTTCCCGCCCGGCGTCGCGCCGGTCCTCCGGCTGTGGCGGGCGATGGGCCGTTCCACGCGCCTGACGGTACGCGCGGGAGCCGACGTCGTGTTCTCGGTCCTCTTGGGCACGGGTCTGCTGCTGCTGTTCGTCTGGGCGGCCGACCTGTTCCACCTGTCGCCACGCGAGGTGTCGGCGCTGCGCGGGGTCCTGGCGGCGGTGGGGTCGGCCTCCGGATTCCCGTGGTGGTCGTGGGCCGCGCTGTACGCGCTGCTGGCCGTGGCCGGTGTGGCGCTCGCCGTCTGGCCCGTACGGCCGGCCCGGCTCGGCCGGGTCGCGCACCGCCTGCGGGTCGTCCCGGTCGTGGGCGCGGCCCGCCGGCTGCTCACCGTCGCGCACCTCGCCCTGCTGATCGCCGTGCTCATCGGGCTGGCCGCACCCGCCGCGCTGCGCGCGACCATCGAGGGCCGGACACGGTCGGAGTACACGGTCGCCCTGCGGAACGAGCTGGAGGCGGCCGGCGAGCGGGCCGCGTACGAGCGGATCCACGACCTGCCCCCGCCACGGTCGAGCATCCGTCCACTGGCCGACATGCTCACCAAGATCCACACCGTCGGCCCGCCGCCGCGGGGCTCCGATGACGCCACGGAGACCGAACGACATCTCGCCGCGCGCCTCGGCGGCCTCCAGGCCCGTACGCAGTCGTTCGGCGACGCGCGGGGATGGCGGGCGAGCCGTCCGGCCGACCACATCCTGTTCGGCTTCAGCCGCGAGACCGGGCTGCGCCGGCGTCTGCGCGGGCTCGCCACGATGCGGCAGAACGCCGAGCGGGCCGGGCACCGCGCGAGCCGGGCCGGCGAACTGGCCGCGGTCGCGGTCGCGAACCTCCTGCAGGCACCGGACCTGGGTAGGACCGAGGTCGTCCAGCTCCTCACCGAGTACCTGGGCGGGCTCGTCGAGAACGGCCCGATCAAGGACTTCTTCACCTCCTGGGCCGAGCGGGCCGCCGGCGAGCCACCGGCCACCGAACGGCTGGTCGTACCCAACCCGCAGGGCCTGGAGCTGGCCGCGTCGCTCACCCTGAACGAAGAACGCAGGAAACAACTGCTGCCCATCACGTCCCCGCCGGAGGAATCGCCCATCGACGCGTCGGTGGACCTGGCCAACCAGGCGCGCTACCTCCAGGAGGGGACCGGCCCCTGCGCGGGCTGCCAGCGCCCCGTCCGCCCTCGCGACGACCCGCACGAGGTTCCCCCCGAACACCCGATCATCCGTCCCTGACCGTCAGTCCAGGTCGTCCCAGCCCCAGGGGGCGGCGGGAGTCCCGTCCCGCTCCCGCCCGAAACGGAACCGCTCCGGGTCCTCGACGACCTCGACGAAGTCGTAGAAGCGGCCCGCGGCGGGCAGGCGTTCGAGCAGCGCGGCGACCTGGTCGTTCGCCCCGGCCTTCGCGAGCCGGCGCAGCAGTCGCCGTACGCCGTCCGAGACGGGGTACGGGCGGTCATCCGGATCATCGTCGAACCGGTCGTCGAGATCGACGTGCGCGGCGGGGTCGCGGTCCAGGAGTACGGTGGCCGCCGCCCCCAGGCAGTCGAGGAGCTCGGCGACGGCACCGGAGTCGGTGAGCGGGAGGCTCGCGGCGGCCCGCCCGGCCAGTACGTCCGCCTGGTCATTCGCTCCGCCGCTCCACAGGAGCCGGAGGAGCCCGATGACCGGGCGAGGACTGTCGAGGGGGATGCGGGCGGCGGCCCGCCCGGCGAGCGCGGAGAACTGATCGCCTGCCCCGGCGGTCTCCAGCTCGGCCAGCAGGCGTGCCACGGCGCGGGGATCGGAGAACGTGACGTGGGCGGCGAGGTCGCGGTCCAGCAGCGCCGCCATCAGGCGCTCCTCCAACGTGCCTCTCCCTCGGAGCACCTCCAGCAGGTGTGCGACGGTGCCCGCGTCGGCCGAGGCGATGCGATCCAGCAGCACCGGAACCTGTTCACCCGCGCCCGGCACCCCCATCCGGCCCAGCAGATCGAGTTCGTGGAGCAGTTCGGACAGGTCGCGCCCGTCGCGGAGGCGGACGTGAGCGCCGGCCCGCCGGGCCAGGGCGGAGAGCTGAGCCTCCAGCGCGGCGGACAGCCCGGCCGGTGCCTTGACCTCCCGCAGGGCGAACAGCAGGCCGGCCACGTCGTAGGGCTTGTCGAGAGAGACGTGGGCGGCGGGGTCGCGGTCCAGCAGCGCCGTGAGCTGCTCATGCGCCTCCGCGGACCCCAGCTCGAACAGCAGCATCGTCACGCCGAACGCGTCGGCGGGCGGCGCGTCATGCGCGATCCGCGCAGCCGGATCGCGGCGCAGCAGCGCGGTGACCTGGTCGTCGGCTCCGGCCTGCCGCAGAGTCGCCAGAAGGTCCGCCACGGCCGCGAGGTCGCCGATGCCGGCGTGGGCCGCGGGGTCGCGGTCCAGCAGGGCACCGACCTGCTCGTGCGCCCCGGCTCTCCGTAGCTCGTTCAGCAGACGGACCACGGCCTTCGGGTCGTCGAGCGCGACGCGGGCGGCCGGATCGCGATCCAGCAGGGCGGCGACCTGGTCGTTCGCCCTGATCCTCGCCAGCTCGTACAGCAGGGTGGCCACCGCGTCCGGGTCGTCGAGGGCGACGTGGGCGGCGGGGCCGCGGTCCAGCAGGAGGCCGATCTCCTCCCGCCTTCCGGCCAGTTCCAGATCGCCCAGCAGCCTCGCCACGGCACGCGGATCGTCGAGAGGCAGGCGGATCGCGGCACGCTCGGCCACGACGCCGACCTGCTCGCGTGTGCCCGTCCCGTACTGCATCAGGAGAGTCAGGGCGGACACGTCGTGACGGGCGACGCGGTCCAGCAGTGTGGTGATGTGGTCCCGCCCGCCGATCTCCCACAGCTGCTTCAGCAGCCCGTCCAGGCCGAGCGAGACGTGGTCGAAGGGAAGGAAGGCGGCTCGCGCGGCGAATGCGGCGGCGTGCTCGTGCTCGCCGGCCTTCCGCAGCTGTTCGAGCAGCCTCGCCATCGCGACCGGCCAAGCCGAGGGATGCTCGGCGGCGGCATGGGCGGCGGCCCACAGAGCCGGGCGACGGTCGGCCGGGCGCAGTTCCCGCAGGTGCTCGACGAGAGACCCTGCGGCCCAGAGGTCCCCGTGGGCGGTGGCCTTCCTGTCGAGCCGGGCGGCGTCGCGGTACAGGCCGTACCTCCACGCGGCGCCGCCGAGCTCGCCCACGTCGTCGGGATGACCGTGGTCGGCGATCGCGGCCCAGAAGGAGGGCGGGGGGATCCGTTCCTTCCGGTGGGTACGGCCGTACTGGTCCAGGTAGTCGGTGAGGCGGTACCCGGCCACGCCGATGCCGCGCTCGGGCGGGACCGGCTCCAGCGCGCGGACCGCGCCCCTGAGGACGCGCGTGGCGTGGTCCCACGCACGCTCCATCGCCCGCCGCCACGCCTCGGCGGGCAGGGCCCGGTCGCGGTCGGCCAGGTAGCCCACGGCCGCGTCCTGCAGGAGTTCGCGGCCGAGCGGGTGGTCGTGGCCGAGCCGGACCGCGTCCATGGCCGCCGTGATCAGGGCATGCCCGTACGGGTCGGCGCCGGGCCCGTCGTACTGCGCGAGCAGCGCCGGAACGCCGGCGAGGTACTGCGCCACCTGCCCGGGAGACCCGGCGCGTTCGGCCGCCGCCATGGCCTCGTGCAGCAGCGGGTCGCCGTGGCGCCGGGCCCGGCCCAGGTCGTCGTAGGTGAACGCCTCGGGCACGTCGACGACCCCGCCCAGCGCCGGGTCCACGTCGATCCCGGTCAGCTCGGGCAGCGCGGTGAGCAGGGCGCGGGAGGCGCGGGCCGGGTCGGGGGCGCCCGGGCCGGAGTCCGGGTCGACGGTGTAGGCGGCCCAGTACTCCGGCCACACGCTGGTGATGACCACCTGGCGATCGCGGCCGGGCAGCAGCCCGGCCAGCTTCGCCAGCACCGCCTGCCCGCCGGAGTCGTCGGCGTAGTGCCGCAACTCGTTCAGCCACAGCACCGACCGGGCCGGTATCCCCTCGCCGAGCAGCGCGTCCAGGGCGGCGGCGGTCGGCGGGTAGAACACGGGTACGCGCGGCAGCCGCGCCCGTACCGCCTCATAGGCCGCGCGGGACTTGCCGGTCGAGGAGCCCCCGCGCAGCACGACCAGCCGGTTGGCCGCGACCTGCGGGTCCAGCACCGCGTACAGGAGATGGTCGTGCGCCCGGCGCGTGTACGCCGGGAGCGGTCCGCCCCTGACCACCTGGTGCACGCCGAGGCGCAGCGGCCCCCACTGCTCGATCGTCCGCGCGACCGGCCGCTCCGCCTCACCGTCACGGGTCTGCTTGGCCTCGGCCAGCAGCTCCAGCCATCCGTCCACGTCGCCCGGCGCGTCGCCCAGGTCGTCGCCGGCGCGTTCGAGGCACAGCTCCACCACCCGTACGAGAGGGCCGGTCTCGTTGGGCAGGTGCTCGCCGTTCTTCCAGTCGTAGAGCACGCTGCGGGCCACCAGGCCGGGCAGCGCCCGCCTTACGCCGTCGGGGTTCGTGCCGGCCGCGCGCAGCAGCGCGGTGAACGCCTTCCCGAAATCGCCGGGACCTCGCGCCACCCCGCCCCCTTCGCCGTCCGAACCCTCCCGATCCTTTCGTCTTCGGACACCACACGCGGCCGGCTGGCCAGAACCGGTACAAGTCCGATCTTGTCCGGCCCCGTACCGGACAGCGTTTCTCCTACGGCACCGTGCGGGCATGGCGCTCGAACCTCGTTACCACCGGACGGCCTGGACCACGGTCGGCCTGATGCACACCGGCATGTGGCTGACCGCCCCGACTCTGGCCGTAGTGATCACGCTGCTGGAGGCCGTCCTGACGGTCACCGTCGTCGTCACCGCGTTGTACGCCCCGCCCCGAGCCAGCACCCGCGCCTTCCGCCTGCTCCCCTGGACGGCGCCCGGCCGGTCCCGAGACCGCAGGGAGACACACCGGTAGATCAGTGCACCAGGACGATCTTTCCTCGGGCGTGGCGGGTCTCGCTCAGTTCGTGTGCGGCCGCGGCCTCGGCCAGGGGGAACGCCGCCGCGACCGGTATCCGCAGCCGTCCCTCGGCGGCCAGAGTGACCGCGGTCGCCAGGCCGTGCAGCGCCAGCGGATCGGCGGAGGCACCCACGGCCGCGCCCGTCTCGTCGGCCGGTGCTCCGTGCGACAGGTGCACGCCGAGGGCCGCCGCGGTGAGGTCGGGGGCGATCGTGACCACGCGCGCCGGGTCGCCGGCGAGGGCGACGAGGTCCGGCAGCGCGCCACCGGCGCAGTCGAACACCGCGTCCACGCCGGCCGGTGCCAGCGCGCGCACCCGTTCGGCCAGTCCGGGCCCGTATGTCGTCGGCTCCGCGCCGAGAGAACGCAGGAAGTCGTGGTTGCGCTCGCTCGCCGTGCCGATGACGGTGGCGCCGCGGGCGACCGCGAACTGGACCGCGATCGTGCCCGCCCCACCGGCCGCGCCCTGGAGGAGCACGGTCTGCCCGGCGCCGACCTTGAGCCGGTCGAGGACCCGGGTGGCCGTCTCGACGCCACCCGCGGCACCGCCGGCCTCCTCCCAGCTCCACGCGGCCGGCTTGGGCGCCCAGGCGGACAGGACCGCGAAGTCGGCGTTGGCGCCGCGCGCGTACATGTCGGTCATGCCGAACACCTCGTCACCCACGCCCACACCCGTGACGCCGTCGCCGACCTCGTCCACCACGCCCGCGGCGTCGAACCCGGTCCGGTACGGGAACGCGACGGGCACCACGTCCCGCATCCTCCCCGAGCGGATGTAGGTCTCGCCGGGCGACAGCCCGGAGGCGCGTACGGCGACGCGGATCCGGCCTGGGCCGGCGTGCGGGGCCTCGACCTCGGCGACGTGCAGGACGCCGGGCGGGCCGTACTCGGTGAACTCGATCGCTCTCATGCGCCGGACCGTAACGGAACACCCCGTCCGTTTGGTTAAAGTGAGAGTGGTGACGGCCGAAGTGGGAGCGAAGCTGCGTTCGGACGCCCGCGACAACCGCGGGCGCATCCTGGAGGTCGCCCGCGCGGCCTTCGCCGCCGAGGGTCTCGACGTGCCGATCCGGGAGATCGCGCGGCGCGCGGAGCTCGGCGTCGCGACCGTCTACCGCCACTTCCCGACCAAGGAAGCGCTGCTGGCCGACGCCTTCGCGGAGCAGATGGTCTCGTGCTCGGTGATCGTGGAGGAGGGACTGGCGGCGAGCGACCCGTGGCGCGGATTCCGGCTGGTGATCGAGAAGCTCATGGAGGTGCACGCCCTCGACAGGGGCTTCGCCCGCGCGTTCACCTCGCACCGTCCCCAGGTGGCCGCCTTCGCTGCGGAACGCGACCGTACGTTGCGCCTGCTGCTCGAACTCGTGCGACGCGCGAAGGTGACCGGCTCCCTGCGGAGAGACTTCGTGCTGGAGGACATCAGCCTGGTACTGATGGCGAACGAGGGCATCCGCGCCGAGTCGCCCGAGATGAGAGTGGCGGCGTCGCGCCGCTTCGCCGCCCTGCTGATCCAGTCGTTCGAGGCGAACCCCGTCCCGGCGCCGCTTCCGCCGGCCGTCCGGCTGCCGCTCTCCCGCGCGGAGCTCCGTGCGGCGGAGGACGGCTACGAGGGCCCCGGATAGCCGCAGATGTCCTGGTCGCACGGGCGCTGGCTCTCCGGTCCGTCCCGGCCGAGGCGCAGCATCCGGGAGAAGCGGACGATGCCGTACTTGTGCCCCAGCACCTCGAAGTCCGGCCCGGGGGAGGCCGTGACCTGCTCGGCGGCCCTGTTCCATTCGGCGAGTTCGGCGGCCGTGGCCGGGTCGTCCGCGAATTCGCGCATCCGAGGCAGGTACTCGGTGAAGTGAAACGCCAGATTGGCCTTGGCCTTACGAGGACCGTCCGCGCCCGTGATCGAGCGGAAGGACTCGCCGTCGAACTGCACCACCTCGAAGGTGGGCGGGAGCAGGGTCACTCCCGGGTGAGTGCGGACCGCGTGTTCGGCCTGCGTCACCGCCGCCTGCGGCACGGGCCGGTAGAACGGCGGGATCCAGCCGGCGAGGTTCAGCCGCATCTGCGTCTCCCACTGCCCCGCCGGCGCGAGCGGGTCGATGGGGTGGTCGCGCAGGAGAGCGGCGTCGAAGGAGGGCGGATCGGTGTCGGTGGGCCGGGGTGGTTCCATGACGCGGTCGCCGATGAGGACGAACTTCTCGACGCGGATGACCCGGTAGCGGTGGTCTCCGATCTCCCACTCGTCCTTGGTGAGCTGCTCGCCCTCTTCGGGGTCGAGGCGGGCGGCCGCCGCCACCAGCGCGCGCTGGAGCTCCGGCTCGGCGTCGTGGCCGCGCGCCTTTGTGCGTAAGTGACTGGCCAGGCTGATCCGGGTCGACCGGGGATCGCCTCGCCCCGCGACGCCGATCTTCCACGTGGACCCGGTCTGGATCGCGAACCCGAAGTCGGGCGTGCCGCCGGTGATGATCCGGGGATAGGCCCGCATCCGGTCGCCGAGATCCTTGTCCCGCAGTGCCGCGACCGGGTCCAGCTCGGCCGACAGATTGATGCGGTCGTACCCGCGCATCAAAGGAAAACCCATGCGGCCCATTCTGTCCGTGGTCGTACGGTTACACAGTGAAATCGCGGTGACTCGTCCAGGTCCGCGACGGGCCTGGACGAGTCTCGACGATCAGCGGCAGTGGACGTCCTGGCGCGGCATCGTCCCGTCGAGCAGGAAGGCGTCCGCCGCCTTGGTGGCGCACGCCTGCGGGCCCTGCATGCCGTAGACGCCGTGGCCGCCCGCGTCGACCGTGACGAGCGCCGACCGCGCGCCGAGGGCCTTGTGCATGCCCCGGCCCGAGTCCAGCGCGGTCGACGGGTCGCGCTCGTTCTGCAGGATCAAGATGTCGCGCGGGCCGTGGCCGGAGATCGTCACGGCGGGCTCGACGGGCGCGGTGGGCCAGAAGGCACAGGGCCAGATGTTCGCCGGGGCGCCGGCCGACAGCGGGAACGACGCGCGGTCCTCGGCCACATTGTGGGCGTATTCGCGCACGTCGCGCGGCCAGCGGACGTCGTCGCAGGCGATCGCGTACGCCGCCGCGACGGCGTTGTCCGCCGGGACGCCCGGCGAGGTACCGCCACTCGGATCGACCATGGCGAGGGTCTGCTGGAGCGCGCCCGCCTCCTCGGCCCTGGCGTGGCCTGCGGCCAGGTCGGCCACGGCGTGCCACGTCTGAGCCAGCTGCGGAAACGCCGCGTCCTGGCTGAGCAGGGCGGTGGTCAGGTAGCGGAACAGGTTGCCGGACAGCACGGTCGAGGTACCCGGGATGGTCGCGGGCCGGGCGTCGAGGCGTGCCGCCAGCGCGAGGTAGGACGTGGTGACGGCCTTGGGCGTGGATCCGAAACCGACCTCGCCGTCGCGGTCCGCGGCGTACCGCGCGGCGTCCGGGAAACGGATCGCGATGCCCTTGCTCTGCAGCCGGAACTCGCCGTACCAGACTCGTGCGGGATCGACGGCGCTGTCGAGCACCATCCGGTCGGTACGCCGCGGGAACAGCGAGGCGTACGCCGCGCCGAGGTACGTGCCGTAGGAACCGCCCCAGTACGAGATCCGCCGCTCGCCGAGCGCCTGCCGGATCCGGTCCATGTCGCGCGCCGTGTTGGCGGTCGTGATGAACGGCAGCACGTCACCGGAGGCGGCGGTGCAGCGGGCCGCGGCACTTCGCGCGAACGCGACGTCGCCCTCGATCGAACCGTCGGCCGCCGGGTACGGGTAGGGAGGCATGATCTCCGAGGCCGAGAGACCGCAGGTCACCGGGTTGCTCCGGCCGACACCGCGCGGGTCGACGCCGATCCTGTCGTACGCGGCGAGCACGGGTTCGCTCGCGAGACCGCCGAAGGCGCTCGGGGTGTTCAGCCCCTCGCCGCCCGGGCCGCCGGGGTTGAGCAGCATGACGCCGCGCCGCTTCGCCGGATCGGCCGCCGGGATACGCGACACGGCGAGCGTGATCTGCCGTCCGCCGGGATGCCGGTAGTCCAGCGGGACACTGAGCGTGCCACAGGTCTGCCGCGGATCGACCTGGGTACCGGCCGGCGGCGCGGGACAGGCGCCCCAGACGATCGCCCGCGTTCGGTCGGCCGCCGTCGCCATGTGGGGCAGCGCGCTCACCAGTCCGGCGCTCGCGGCGACCGCCGCGGCCGACCACAGCAGCTTCTTCATCGTTTCTCCTCGGTAGACCCGGTGCGTGGGAGAAACGCTAGAAAGAGCAGGCCCCGGGCACGATGAGGTACCCGGGAGGATTCAGGGTGTCACTGGCACCACCCCATCGGCGGGGGCTCAGTCCGGGCGGGTCGCCGGGTGGAAGTCCTCCGGGCGGTGGGGGCGCAGGTCGCGGAGTTGCCGGCGGGAGGTCAGTCCCAGCTTCTGGAAAATGTTGCGCAGGTGCGCGTCGACCGTACGCGGGCTCAGGAACAGCTGGGCGGCCGCCTCCTTCGACGTGGCCCCGTCCGCGACGAGCAGCGCGATCTGGCGTTCCTGCGCGGTGAGCAGGTCGAGTGGGGTCGACGCGGGCTTGCGGGCGCGTTCGCCGCAGGCCGACAGCTCTCGCGCCGCCCGGGCCGCGAACGCCTCGGCGCCGATCGCGGTCAGCTGCTCGTGGGCCGTGCGGAGATGGGTCCGTGCGTCGGCGCGCCGGGCCTCCCGGCGCAGCCATTCACCGTAGATGAGGTGCGCGCGGGCGACCTGGGCCACGGCCCGGGTGCGCTGCAGCCGGTCGATCGCCTCCCGGTAGAGGTCCTCGGTTCCGGGGCCTTCGCTCAGCAGGGCGCGGGAGCGCAGCTGGACGCCCAGGGCCCAGTCCGTGCCGCACGCCTCGGTCCGTTCGATGAGCTTTTCCAGCACCGGTTCGGCAAGCTCCGGCCGGCCGCTGCGGGCGGCCGCCTCCACCAGCTCCGGCGAGAGGACGGAGGAGGTGCCCGGTTCGTCGTGGTCGTACGCGGTACGGGCGGCGCGCAGGGCGACGTCGTAGCGGCCGGTGCCGTTGTGCAGGACGGCGTTCGCGTAGTCGACCATCGACAGCACCCGGCCGTGGTCGCGGTCGCGCGCCGTACGGGTGCTCATGGCGGTCAGCTCGGAGAGGCGTTCGGGCTCGCCGCGCCACGCGGCGAGCAGCGTGCCGGCCCACGCCGCGGGGCTTCCGAGGATCGCGGACGCGTCGTCGATCAGCATCTCCGCCTCGGCGAACTCACCGGTGTGGATCCGCGCGAGCGCGAGGTAGCACAGGGCGCTCGGCAGCGCGTCGAGCGCGCCCGACCGGCGGGCGCACCGCACGTGCCGCTGGGCGAGCGTGAGCCACCCGTCCTCGTCCCACGCGTCGGTCGCCGCGCCGCTGACGAGCCAGAGGCTCTGGCCGTCGTACTCGTCGTCGGTGCCGTCCAGGAAGGCGCGGATCGCCGTACGGATCAGCGGCACCGCCGCCGTGTGGCCGTCCGTGACCTGCGCGGTGAGCGCGTCCAGCAGCAGGTCGACGGGGCGCACCGGGGACACGGTCAGAGCGGCGCGTACGGTGCGGGCGGTCTCGGCGAGGAGTCCGCGGTCGCCGCACCGGCCGGCCCGCGCGGCCGCCGCGAACGCCTCGAGGTAGGTCGTGAGGGCGCGCGGCCGATCGTGCGGTTCGAGCCCCTTCGCCGCGGCGAGCAGCACCGACGGGGCCGCGCTGCCCGCCCCGGTACGCGCGGCGATCTGGGCGGACACCAGCTCGGCCAGCGCGCGCTGCCGCGCGTCCAGCGGACCCGCACGAGCGGTGGCCAGCAGGCCGGTCGCCGCCTCCGGCGCGCCCGCCCGATGCTTGAACTCCGCCGCCGCCAGGGCGCGTGCCGCCCGGCGCGCGGGGTCGGGGGTCAGGGCCGTGGCCCGTTCGAGAAAGACGGCGGCGGCGGCCATGCCGCCGCGCGCGCACACCCGGTCCGCCGAGCGTTCGAGCTCCTCCGCGACGGCCTCGTCCGGGACGAACACCGACTGGGCGCGATGCCAGGCGCGGCGGTCCGGGTCGACCTGCGGGTCGGTCACCTCCGCCAGCGCGCGGTGTACGGCGCGGCGCTCCTCCCGGGACGCGGCCTGGTAGACGGCGGACCGTACGAGCGGATGACGGAAGCGCACCCGGACGCCGAGGTCCAGCAGGCCCGCGGCCTCCGCCGGCGCCGCCGCCTCGGCCCCGATGCCGAGGCGCTCGGCCGCGCGCCACAGCAGCACCGGCTCGCCGAGTGGTTCGGCCGCCGCGACCAGGACCAGCCGCTGGGTCTGCGACGGAAGGCCGGCCAGCCGCTCGCGATAACCGGCCTCGATGCGTTCGGGCACCGGCGGCGAGTCCGGCAGGCCGAACCCGCCGGCGAGATCGGCCGGTCCGACGCGCCTCGGCAGTTCGAGCAGTGCCAGCGGGTTGCCGCGAGCCTCGGCGATGATCTGGTCACGGATCCGCTCGTCGAGGGGGGCACGGAACCGGGAGGACAGCAGCGCGAGCGCGTCCTCGTTGCGGAGGCCGGCGAGCGATTGTGCGGGCAGCCCGTCGAAGAGCCCGGGCTCGGCGGGCTCACGCAGCGCGAACAGGAACGCCACCGGCTCGCCCTCGACACGGCGCGCGACGAAGGCGAGGATCTGGGCCGAGGCGTCGTCCAGCCACTGCGCGTCGTCGACGACGCAGACGACCGGCCGCTGCCGGGCCGACCTGGTGAGCAGCCCGAGGACGGCGAGCCCCACGCGGAACCGGTCCGGCACCGTCCCCTCGCGTTGGGCGAAGACGACCTCGAGAGCGGCCCGCTGCGGATCCGGCAGCGACCGGAGGTCGCCCAGCATCGGCTCGCACAGCTCGTGCAGGGCCGTGAACGGGAGGCGGCTCTCGAACTCCTTGCCGATGGCGCGCCGTCGTTGCAGGTCCGGGACCCGGTCCAGCGCGTGCTCCAGCAGGTGGGTCTTGCCGATGCCGGCCTCACCGCGGACGACGATCGTTCCGCCCTGGCCGGTCAAGGTGGCGCGCAGCAGGTGCTCGACCGTCGCGAGATCGGCGGTCCTCAACAGGTGCTCGCGCCGGACCGGTGACGGACTGTCGGCCATGATCACCGCTCCCGGCGCCCTGTGCGGAGTGTCGATCATCGTACCGTGATCAACTGGTCGTCTCCAAACATGAAAGCGCGTGACTCGGGTGCGATGCCCACATGAACCAACATCATGCGAAGACGTCGAAATGGGAAAGATAGGTAATTCTCGCCGATACGGGCGGGGACAGAGGGACGTGAAACTCGGGCAGTGGGTGTGACCCGCCTCGTCAAAGCTTGCATTGACCAGGTGTCGGAAGGGCGGCAGTCGCCATCTTCCGGCGAACGCGGGTCATCCCGGCAGGTACGGCACCTGGCCCGGTCGCCGTCCTCGGTGGCGACTCGTGCGGAGTCGGCGGCCGATCGGCGGACCGCGAGACGCGACGCGTGTGGAGTGCCCGGCGTGACCGAGCGGCCGACCGCAGGCCGGCTCTGAGGACTGAACTTCTGAGAGAGGCGGCCGTCATGGCGAACGATCCGACCGTGACCGCGGGCGGCGTGACCTACCGGGTGACGCCTGAGTACCTGGCGGGCGCGGCGAGCGACACGACGAACACCGCGACCGAGATCGCGGACCAGCTGGCCGCGCTCAAGACGTACGTCACCAGCCTCGAGGCGAGCTGGCAGGGCGTGGCGCACAACCGCTTCGTGGCGCTGATGGCCGAGTACGACATTCTCGCCCGCATGCTGAACGACGCGCTGACGGGCATCGCCGGCGGACTGCACGGAAACTACGTCAACTACAAGCAGTCCGAAGAACAGAACCTCAGCAACCTCGCCAAGATCGAGGCGGGCATGCCGAGCGCCAACCTGACCTGAACCGCGACGTACGGGAGACACCATGGCTGACATCGACGGCACCCCGATCTACGTCGGCGAGGGGCTGGGCGCGGCCGGCGGCCGGATCAACGCGCAGGCCGGGGAGATCGCGGGCGAGCTGGAGACGCTGAAGGCCAAGCTCGCGCCGCTGCAGGAGGCGTGGACGCTGAGCCAGGCGGCCACCTACTACCAGGACATGCAGACCGAGTGGGACGTCGCCGCCGAGGGCCTGTTCGGGCCCGGCGGTGTGCTCGCCGAGATCGCCCAGGCGATGAACGTCAACTGGGGTAACTACTCCGACGCCGAGTGGTCGAACGTCTCCACCTGGAAGCACTGAGAATGGGCGTGCGCCCGAGGAAGCGAGGCCCCGCCGGTGTCCGATGAGCGGTGCCGGATCACGGTCGTGGGCGAGCGCGGGCGAGTCGATCTCGCCGTGCCCGCACGGGCCCCGATCGCCGAATACGTCCCCATGCTGGCCGGCATGTGCGGTCAGGCCGACTCCGACGCGATGCCCGCGGCATGGTCGCTGGCGCCCGCCGGCGGGCGGCCGTTCGAGCCCGAGACCTCACTCGAAGCCGTAGGCGTGCTCGACGGCGACACGCTGTACCTCCGTGACGTTCTCGAAGGTGGGTTCGACGGGCCGGTCGTCGCCGACGTCGACGAGCGGGTCGCCGAGATCGACGACGACGGAGTCACGTGGAACGCGCGTGCACGCGCGCGTACGACGCTCGGTCTCGGGCTGCTCATCGTCCTGGTCGGGGCCGTGGCCCTGAGCACCGGCGCGGACGGCGCCGCGGGGCCGGGCCCGCTGCTGTTCGCCACCGGCCTCGTCTTCGCGGTGGTCGCCTGGGTCGCGGGCGCCCAGAGCTGGCCGGTACCCGCGGTGCTGCGCCTGGCGCTGGCCATCGCGACCTGCCCGATCCTGGGTCTCGCGGCGCTTGCGCTGCCGCTGTCCGGTGTCACCGCCCAGCTCGTCGCGGTCTCGATCACCGCCTCGATCGGCGCGTTCGCCGCGTACCTCGCCGCCCCGGCCATCGCGACGATGGTGCTCCAGATCGCCTGCGGTCTCGCGATGGTGCTCGTCGTGCCGCTCGCCGCGCTGCGGGCCGACCCGGTCGAGGCGTCGGCGGTCGTCGGCGTGGTCCTCTTTCTGATCCTCACCGTACTGCCGAGGACCGCGGCGCAGGTCGCCGCCCTGCCGCCGGGCCCCGTCGAGGCGGATGACGTCGAGGCGGCGGTGGTGCGCGTCCGGCGCCTGCTGGGCTTCCTCACGGCCGTGTGCTGCGTCGTACTCGGGGCCTGCCTCGTGGTGCTGAGCACCTCGCGCGACTGGTTCGCGCTCGGCCTCGCGCTGTGCCTGAGCCTGGCCCTGCTGTGCCGCGCGGGCGCGTGGCGGCCGCGGACCGTCGTCGGAGCGCTCCTGCTGACCGGCGCCGCCGGCCTCGTGGCACTGGCACTCCGGGCACCCGGGCTGATCGAGGCCGTGGACGTGCCCGGCTGGGCCGGCCCGCTCGCGGTGCTCGTAGCCGGTGCCATCGTGGTCTGGAGCGGGCTGGTCATGTGTTTCCGCAGCTCTCTGCAGCAGGCCGACTTCGACGAGCGGTGGAGCTGGCCGGGTGGGGTCGCCACCTTCCTGAGCGCGGTCAGCGTGCCGCTGGCCGCGGGCGTCTTCGGAGTGTTCGGCGACCTGATGCGGGCCGGCGGAAAGCTGTGACGCCGTGCTGACCAAGAAGTCCCACCGCGAGCGCGTCGCGCCCGGGAGCTGGGGCGCGCACGCCACCATCGGCGACGCCGTACGGGCCGCCGGGCCCGGTGCCGTCGTGTCGGTGCAGCCCGGGGTCTACCGGGAGTCCCTGGTGATCGACCGGGACGTCACGATCGTGGCGGAGAAGGGCGCGGGCACGGTGCGCGTCGTCCCGGTACGCGGCCCGGCGCTGACCGTGCACGGCGGCGAGGCGACCGTACGGGAGCTCACCTTCGAGGCCGCCGAGCCGGCCGAGCCGGCCGTGCTCATCCGCGCGGGAAGCCCGGCGCTGCGGGACTGTGAGATCACGGACGGCGGCGTCGAGGTCACCGGTGACGCGGTCGCGGTCCTGGCGAACTGCTCGGTCACCGGCGCCCAGCGCGCGGCCTTCCGCCTGACGGGCACCAGCCGTACGGTGCTGAACGACTGCACGGCACGGTCCGCCGGCGAGGACGGGATCGTCGCGGACGACGAGGCGCGCGCCGAGTGCACCGGGACCGTCGTCCACGGCGCCGGCGCCCGTGGCGTCCACATCTCCGGCGCGGCGCGCGGGCGGTTCACGCGGTGCGAGATGCGCGACACCCGGGCCGCGGCCGTGCACGCCGAGGGCGGGTCCGGACTGGTGCTCACCGAGTGCCGCCTGCACGACGCCGGCGCCCAGGGCGTACGGCTCGGCGGCGGCGCCGGCCGCCGTACGGCCGAAGACCGCGAACGCCGTCGCGACGCCGCCTCCGCCGAGGAGCCCGAGACATCACGGTCGCACGCGATCCTGCTCGCCCGCTGCGAGATCTTCGACACCGGCGCGGCCGGCGTCCTCGCGGAGGAGCAGGCGGCCGCCGTCCTGGACGGATGCCACATCCACGACACCGGCCGCGCGGCGATCATCGCCGCCGGGTCGAGCGCGCTGGAGCTGGAGGGCGTGCGGGCCGTCGACATCGCCGACAGCGGCCTGGCCGTCTCCGGTACGGCCTCGGTGCGCGCGCGTGAGACCACGTTCGCCCGCGTCGCCGGGAACGGCGTGTACGTGGCGGGCGACGCGGAGATCGCGCTGACCGCCTGCGAGGTGCGGGACACCGTCTACACCGCGGTCCACCTGGCCGGGGGAGCCCGCCTGACGCTGACCGGCTGCCGCGTACACGACACGCCGGAGCACGGCGTCCGGGTGTGCGACCAGGCGGAGCTGACCGCGCGGGACACCCACGTGAACGACACCGCGATGACCGGGGTGTTCGTGGACGGCGGGGACGCGACCCTGCACGGCTGCCGGATCGCCCGCGCGCGGTGCGGGGTGGCGCTGCGCACGACGCACCGGCCGCTGCTGGCCGACTGTGAGATCTCCGACGTGAGCGGCGTCGGCCTGGAGGCCGGCCCGGACACCGGTGGTCTCGTCGAGAGCTGCCGCATCCGGCGTACCGGCTCGACCGGGATCTTCCTCGACACCGGCAGCACCGTACGCGTCGACGAGTGCGAGGTCAGCGAGGTCGAGGGCAGCGCGCTGTCCGTGGGCGCCGGGGCGCGGCCGCGCGTCCGCGGGCTGAGCGTGGACAAGGCGGGGCGCAACGGAGTGTTCGTCGCCGGCCGGGCGAAAGGCCTGTTCGAGGACTGCCGGATCTCCGGCTCCGGATTCCCTGGCATCTACGTCGAGGCGGAGGCCGCCCCGGTCCTGCGCCGCTGCGTCGTCTCCGGCACCGACCACGACGTCGTCGTCTGCGACGGCGCCGAGCCGGTCATCGAGGACTGCCGCTCGGAGGGCGTGCGCGAGAGCGTCCTCCCGGCCGAGGGCAAGGCCGCCGCGGCCTCCCGCGGCGCCGTACGCGGCCCGCGCGACGACGGCGCCGAGACGGTCGAGGACCGGCTCGCGGAACTGCGTGCCGAGCTCGACCGGCTGGTGGGCCTGGACAGCGTCAAACGCGACGTCGTCGGCCTGACGAAGCTGATGCGGATGGTGAAGGCCCGCGAGGAGGCGGGACTCGCGCCCCCGCCGCTGAACCGGCATCTGGTGTTCGCCGGCAATCCGGGCACCGGCAAGACCACCGTCGCCCGGCTCTACGGCGGCTTCCTGCACACGCTCGGCCTGCTGGAGCGCGGCCACCTCGTCGAGGCCGACCGGGGTGACCTGGTCGGGGAGTACGTCGGCCACACGGCGCCCAAGACCCAGGCGGTGTTCCGCCGCGCGCTCGGCGGCGTGCTGTTCATCGACGAGGCGTACGCCCTGGTGCCGCACGGCCAGAGCAACGACTTCGGCCAGGAGGCCATCTCCACGCTGATGAAGCTGATGGAGGACCACCGCGACGAGGTCGTGGTGATCGTCGCCGGCTATCCGGTCGAGATGCGGCGTTTCCTGGACTCCAACGCGGGGCTCGCTTCAAGGTTCAGCCGCACGCTGACCTTCGACGACTACGCGACCGAGGAGCTCGTGCGGATCGTGCGGCACCTCGGTGACCGGCACCAGTACGAGTGCCCTCCCGAGACCGTCGAGGAGCTGCGCCGGTTCTTCGACGAGCTGCCGAAGGGGGAGCGGTTCGGGAACGGCCGCACCGCCCGGCAGGTGTTCCAGCTGATGACCGAACGGCACGCGCAGCGGATCGCCGACCAGCTCGCGACGGCGGGCCCCGGCGATCTGACCGATCTTCTGCCTGGAGACCTGCCGTCGCCGGAGGCCATATGAGCTAACCGAGGACGCCCTTGGAAGGCGGCGCGGGGAAAATAGACTGCCGGTCGGTCTGCGCATATACCTGACCCGAATGGTTCACCAGAGCGATGTACTCACCGACACGCTCAAGGGTGTTACCAATGTTTTGTAGCGCCTTTTCCTGGGCCGGATTCATCGTCGTCGCGAATTTCTGCGCCGGCTCCGCCCAAACGGTCGGCTGGGGAGTCGAGTCCGCAGGAGGGGTGTACACGCCATCAGAGAAGTCGAAGAATCCTTCGTCCGGGTCTTCCAGCGACTTTTGGCCGAAGACCGTCCCTTCCGACGCGAGGACCTTGGACCGGAGGGCCTCGTACTGGCTCACGAGACCGCGAGCCGTGGTCAACATGCTCTCCACCTGCGTTCCAACGGACTGCAGGTCGATGCTGAACTCCTGCGCGTCGGTCGCCGGGCTGTTGTTGGCCGCGCCTGAGTCGGGGCCCTCGTCGATGTCGCGAGGATCGTTGTTGAACGACGGATGCTTGGTCCAGGCGACGTTGAGCTCAGGAGACTGGGTATTTCCCAGATCGACCTTGTCGTCGTCGTGGCTGTGGTCATTCGGGTCCAGTGGATGCTGGTCGTATTGGGACTTGATCGGGTCGGACATTTCTCTCCTGACCTGTCGCCGGGACTCGATGACAGGGACATCTTCGTTTCTGCGGTCCGTGTTGACAATACCTAGGCTGACGGTATCTTTACCTAGCTGAGCTACTTCGGCCGGAACTGTTTCGGTGTCGGGTGGAGGAGGTGCGTGGTGGAGGACTTCAAGATAGACCTGAACGCTCTGTCGAACGCCATTGACAGCGTCACCCGCGAGTCCGGCGGCATCTCGAGTTCGCTGGACCAGCTCGATACGAAGATGCGGCACCTGTCCGCCTACTGGCACAGTCCCGCCTACGACAGCTTCGACGACGTCCGCAACTGGTTCAGACAGGCGTCGGACGACCTGACGGACATGCTCGACGAGATCATCAACCGACTGCAGAAGGCGTACGACAACTACCACGAGGCCGAGTCCACGAACTACGCCAACGTGGACCACCACCTGCCCGTCACGGGACAGGTGGTCGAGCGGCCGGTGGCGCCGGCCGGTCAGGGCGGTGCTCAGAATGCCTGACAACCTGACCGACGACGGCGGCAACCGTACGGAGCCCACCTCCCCGCTCCGCATCGCGCCCTTCGCGGACTACGACGGCCTGCAGACGCTCGCCATCTCGCCGTGGGGGCTGCACGACACCGCGAAGACGATCGTGCAGCTCGCACAGGACATCGCCGACTCCCTCGGCCGCATCTCCGACACCTTGGGCTCTCTGACCTTCGACAGCTGGAAGGGCGAGACGCAGCAAGAGGTGGACGACATGGCGGACCGGTGGCTCGACGTCTCCTACAACCTGTTCGGCAGCGAGGACACGCCGAACGACGGCGTGCTGAACGCCGTGGCGGACGGCATCGGCATCGCGGGCGACAACTACAACAAGGCCGAGATCGGCCTGGTCAACATCTGGCACAAGTTCGCCGCCAACGTGGGCACGGGTGACGGCAGCGACGAGCAGAAGGACAAGCCCGCGGACCAGATGGACACGAACAAGACCGCGATCACGGCCGACTACTGACGCGGGACCGGGATCGCGGACGCGGCGGCGGACCCCGTTGTCGGGCCGCCGCCGAGGGACTTCACATCCTTAGGCAGGGAAACCGTTGAGCAGGACCGCTTTTCACCGTCCCGCCCGGATGGCGCCACCACCGGTGCCGGCGGAGAAGATCTCCCTGGCCTCACCGCCGCAGCTGCCGTCCCAGAACGGTCAGTACGGCATGGCCATGATGGTCCTGCCGCTCCTGACGAGCGTCAGCATGGCGGCGTACCTCATGTCCACCGGCCGGCCGTGGATGTTCGTGCTCGGCGTGGTGTTCGTGCTGTCGTCGACGGGGTTCACGATCGGCATCCGGGTGCAGATGCGCAACAAGAACCGCCGGCAGCAGGAGAAGCACCGCGAGAGGTACCTCGACTACCTGGCCGGCATCCGCAAGCAGGCGCGGCAGATCGCCCAGATCCAGCGGTTCGCCGCCGCCTGGGTGCACCCGAGCCCGCAGCGGCTGTGGGCGATCGCGACCCGCCGGCGCCGCGTGTGGGAGCGCCGTCCCGCCGACATCGACTTCCTGCGCGTACGGGTCGGCAGTGGCGACGGCCCTCTCGCCAGCAGCCTCACGGTCTCCCGGCGCACCGACCCGGCGGTGGACTACGACCCGCGCTCCGTGCACGCGTCGGAGGAACTCGTCCGCGTGCACGGCACCGTGGAGGACCAGCCGGCCTGGGTCGACGTCGGCCGGGCCGGGGTCGTGAGCCTCCTGGGGCCGGACGAGGAGACGCGGGCGGCCGGCACCGCGCTGCTGTGCCAGCTCGCCGTCCTGCACGCCCCGGACGACGTACGGGTCGCGGTGGTCACCGGCGGGCACCAGGAGTGGGAGTGGGCCAAGTGGCTGCCCCACACGCACGAACCGGACACGCGCGAACGTGGCGTCGAGGTGGTGCCGCTGGTCGCGGCCAAGCTCGACGACCTCTCCGACCATCTGGAGGACGAGCTCGAACGCGCCGTGACGGCCCGTACCGAGCGCGGCACCCGTCTCGTGGCCACGCTCGCTCAAGAGGCGTCACGGCAGCGGCTCGTGGTGATCCTCGACGGCTACGACCCGGGGGAGAACTGGGCCAGGTCGGCCCTCGTCCTGCGCCTGCTGTCCGAGGCGGGGCCGGCGCTCGGCATCACGGTGATCTGCCTCGTCACCGAGGAGGCCCACGAGCCGGGACGCGTGGACGTACGGGTCCGCGTCGACGCCCGCGGCGGGCTGTCGCTGGAGGGACCCGACGTCTCCCTCCGCAGCGTCGTGGAGAACGCGACCATGGACCGTACGCCGGCCGCTCTCCAGGAGCGGATCGCGCGTTCGCTCGCGCCGCTGCGCCTGTCGGGCGAGCGCGACCAGGTCCTCGCCGAAGCGGTGTCGCTGCCGGGCATGCTCGGCATGGCCGACCTGACGACGCTCGACCCGAGCACCCTGTGGCGGGCGCCGGACGACGAGGCCATGCTGCGGGCGCCGGTCGGCGTGGGTGGCGGCGGAGAGACGCTCGTCCTGGACCTGAAGGAGTCCGCGCAGGGCGGCATCGGCCCGCACGGGCTCATCGTCGGCGCGACCGGCTCCGGCAAGAGCGAGCTGCTGCGCACCCTGGTCACCGGCCTGGCGCTGACCCACTCGCCGGAGCACCTCGGCTTCGTCCTCGTCGACTTCAAGGGCGGCGCGACCTTCGCGGGCGTGACCCGCCTGCCGCACGTCGCCGGTCTGATCACCAACCTCGCCGACGACCTGTCCCTGGTCGAGCGCGTACGGGTCGCACTCGTGGGCGAGCAGCAGCGGCGGCAGCAACTGCTGCGCCAGGCGGGCAACGTCGACTCGATCCGTGAGTACCAGTTGAAGCAGGCGGCCGGCGGCACCGACGTCGACGGCGCGCCGTTGCCGCCGCTGCCGTACCTCATGATCGTGGTCGACGAGTTCGGCGAGCTGCTGTCCCAGCGTTCGGACTTCATCGACCTGTTCGTGCAGATCGGGCGGGTGGGCCGGTCCCTGGGCATGCATCTGCTACTGGCCACGCAGCGGCTGGAGGAAGGCCGGCTACGGGGCCTGGAGTCCCACCTGTCCTACCGCATCTGCCTGCGGACCTTCAGCGCCGCCGAGAGCCGTGCGGTGATCGGCACGCAAGACGCGTACATGCTGCCGGCGATCCCCGGCTCGGCGTACCTCAAGGTCGACGAGTCGGTCTACGAGCGGTTCCGGGTGGCGCACGTCTCGCGGCTGTACGAACGGGCGTCGGACGAGGACGCCGCGGACGAGCCGATCGCGCCGAGCCCGTTCACGCTCCGCACCCGGCCGGAGCCGGTGGACCTCGTACCGGCCGGTCCTCGCAGGTGGGCGCCGGAGACCGACACGACCGAGCTGCAGATCGTCGTCGAACGCCTCGCCCAGAGCAGCGCGCCGACCCACCAGGTCTGGCTCGCGCCGCTGCCGGGGGGCTTCTCGCTCGACCTGCTGCTGGCGCCCCTGGCGGAGACGGAGGGGCGGGGCCTGCAGAGCGCGGGCTGGCCCTCGTACGGAGAGCTGAAGTTCCCTGTCGCGGTGGCGGACCTGCCCGCCCGGCAGGAGCAGCGCCCGCTCATCCTGGACCTTGCCGGAATCCACGGGCACCTGGCCCTGGTCGGCGCCCCGCAGACCGGCAAGAGCATCTTCCTGCGTACGGCCCTGATCAGCGCGATGCTCACCCACACCCCGGAGGAGCTGCAGTTCTACTGCATCGACCACGGGGGCGGCGCGCTGTACGGCCTGGAGGGCGCCCCGCACGTGGCCGGGGTGGCCGGCCGGCGGGACACCGAACGTGTCCAGCGCGTGCTGGCCGAGGTGACCCGCCTGGTGGCGATACGCGAGCGGATGTTCCGTGATCTGGGCATCCAGTCCGCCGCCGACTTCCGCAGGCTGCGTGAGAGCGGAGAGCTGCCGCCGGGCGTACGCGCCGCCGACGTCGTCCTGGTCGTCGACAACTGGGGCGCGCTGCACGCCGAGATGGAGGACGCCACCGCGATCGCCACCGACATCGCCACCCGCGGTCTCGGCGTCGGCGTGCACCTGATGCTGACGGCCAACCGCTGGGCCGAGGTACGGATGGGGCTGCGCGACAACATCGGCGGCCGTCTCGAACTCCGGCTGAACGATCCCGCCGAATCGGAGATCAACCGGCAGGAGGCCCGCCGGCTCGGCCGGATACCGGCCGGTCGCGGCCTGATGTCCCCGGGGCTCGCGTTTCACGTGGCCCTGCCGCGGCTGGACGGCGGCGACGGCCTCGACGACCTCACCGAGGCCCAGAAGAACCTCGTCACCGCCGTCGCCGAGGCCTGGCACGGGCCGGCGGCCCCGCCGCTGAAGGTGCTGCCGCAGCGGCTCACCGCGTCGGAGCTCGACGCGGTCCTCGCCGGGGGAGCGGGCACACCGGACCCCTGGGATCGCGACGGCGGCGACCTGTCCGGGACCGAGGTTCCCATCGGCCTGGCCCAGACCGATCTGCGGCCGGTCGGCCTGGACCTGAACCAGGGGCAGCCGCATTTCCTCGTCTTCGGCGACTCGGGCGCGGGCAAGACCGTCTTCCTGCGCGCCTGGATGCGCGGGCTGGCCCGCCGCCACTCGCCGTGGGACGTACGCCTGATCGTCATCGACTACCGGCGCAGCCTCCTCGACGTGCTGCCCACGCCGTACATCGGCGCCGAGGCCGGCAACCCGGAGCTGGCCGCCACCTTCGTCGCCCAGGTCGCCGAGAAACTGAAGGAGAGGATGCCGCCGGCCGGCATCACCTCCAGCCGCCTGCGCGACCGCGACTGGTGGGAGGGACCGGAGTTCTACGTCGTCATCGACGACTACGACCTGGTGGCGAACGGCCCGGACCGCGGACCGCTCGCGCCCCTCGCCCCGTTCATCACCCAGGGCGAGGAGCTCGGGTTCCACATCGTGCTGGCACGCCGGGTCGGCGGAGCATCGCGGGCACTGATGGCCGACCCGCTGCTCGGCCGCCTGCGCGAGTTCGGCGCCGACGGGCTGATCCTGTCCGGCGACCACCGCGAAGGGGTGCTCGTCGGCGACCAGCGCGCGGCGCAGCGCGTCCCGGGCCGCGGCGTGCTCGTCCGCAGGAGACAGGATCCGGAGCTGATCCACACCGCGCTCGACGAGGAGACGGAGCAGCTGACGTACGAGCCTCGTCCACCCGCGGAACCGGCGCGGCCATGAGCGGTCCCGGCGGTACTCTCACCACCTGGCAGGACTATCTCGGCAACCTGGACATCAACGCCATCTACGACCTGGGCAACCAGTGGATCCGGATGGGCGACTCGCTCTACTCCGAGCAGGAGACGCTCGACGACAAGGTCGCGAGCCTCGGGTGGAACGGCGAGGCCGGCACCGCCGCGTGGGACACCTGGGCCAACAACATCGCCAAGGTGATGTTCAACGCCGCCGACACGGCGTGGAAGGTCGGCGAGGCCATAAACGCCTACGCCGACGGCATCAAGGACCAGGCCCAGAAGATGGCCAAGCAGGACAACGCGCAGACCCTCGCGACGATCTTCGGCTTCATCCTGGGCGCCTTCACCGCCATCTTCAGCGAGCTCGCGTCTCTCATCCCCCTCCTCGCCCGGATCATCGGCAGCCTCGTCAACGTCATGAGCGCCATCGCGACCCGGGTCGGCACGCTGGGCGCGTCGCTCTTCGGGTTCACCGCCGGGGCGGCCACCGGGGCCGCCGCGTCCCTCGGCTTCGACATGGTGGCCATGGGCCTGGGCGACCTGGCGGCGCACAACCCCTTCCACGTCGACTGGAAGTCCGAGGCCGGCAACATGGGGCTCGGCGCCGCCCTCGGCGGAATCTTCGGAGCGGTCGGCACGGCCGACGCGGCCAAGCCGCAGCCCGGTCCCGACGCTCCCTTCGCGACGGGCACTCCCGGCGGTCCCCCCACTCCCAAGGGGGGTTCTCCGCGAGACTCGGCCCTCCCTGGCGCCGCCCCCGGCGCACGGCCGGGCGCGGTCACGCCGAAGGGCTCGACGTTCGCGCCGACGGGGGAGCCGAACGGCCGCCCGGCGGGAGGCGACCCGGGCAAGCCCGAGGTGGTGGGGGCCGCACCCGTCGTGACCGGCGAAGGCCTGCCGCACAGCGGGACGGGGGAGCCCCGTCCGAACTCCGCCCAGGGCGAGCGCCCGAACGGTGTCACCGGCGAGGCGCCCGCGCCCGCGGCCACACCGAAGCCCGCCCCGGCTCCGCCTGCGGGCGCGCAGGGGGTGGGCAACGGTCCTCGCGGTGACGCGACGAACCCGCGGCCACCGGCAGCCGAACCTCGTGCCGACGCGGAGGCGATGGGCGACGGTCCTTCGGCTCGAGCGAACCCGCCCCTGAGCGAGGGTACGGCCGCGGCGCCGGGCGGCGGGCCTCGCGGCGACGGCGCGAACACCAAGCCGCCTCCTGCCGAGAACGCGAAGCCGAACGCCGCGGTGGGCGCCCCGCCGCCGAACGAGCGGACACCACCGGCGGCCCAGCCGACGCCGGGGCGCGAGACGCCGGTGCCGGACACGGGTTCGGGGGCCCGGCCGGGCCCGGACACGACCCCGCCGACCTCCTCGGGACCGACCGCCGCCCGGCCGGAAGGCCGACCGGCCGAGGGCCCGTCGCAACGCGTCGGCGCGCCGGCCGCCGCCGACCCGCGGCCTGTCGCCACGCCGCAGCAGGGGACTCCCGACACACCCAGGCCACAGCCGGAGGTACCCAAGCCCGACCCCGGCGGTGCGGTGACACCTGCGCCGGGAACCCCCAATCCTGAGG
This sequence comes from Actinomadura sp. DC4, assembly GCF_030406325.1. Lineage (GTDB taxonomy): Bacteria > Actinomycetota > Actinomycetes > Streptosporangiales > Streptosporangiaceae > Actinoallomurus. The sequence goes on from NZ_JAUEQY010000011.1 coordinate 294,162, forward strand.
CGGTACGACCGGCGGCGCCGAGGCCTGAGCCCGGCGGCGCGGCGGCACCCGCGCCTGACGCCGTGCGGCCGGAGGCGCCCAAGCCCGATCCCGGCGGCGCGGCGGCGCCTACGCCTGACGCGGTGCGGCCGGGGGCGGCCAGGCCCGATCCTGGCGGGGCCGAACCGCCGAAGGCCGACGCGCCGTTGGCCGGCGCGCCCGCGCCTGACGCGGTACGGCCGGGAGCGGCCAGGCCCGAGCCCGGGAGGGCCGAGCCGCCCAAGCCCGAAGCGCCAAGGCCCGAGACGACGGCGCGGCCCGAGGTGTCCAGGTCCGGGCCCGGCAGAGCCGAGCCGCCCAAGCCCGAGCCGGGAAGGCCGGAGAACGTCAGGGCCGACCCAGGCGACGGGACGGTGGCGCCGGTGGGCGCCGCTCCCACCGCGCAGGGTGGCGGTGAGCCTCGCACCCTGGTCCCCAGCGGGGAGGGGCAGTCCTCACCGGTGCCCGGCCCGGAGCCCGGACGTACGAACACCGGCCCCCAGCCCGGGGCCCAGACGCCAGGCCGGCCGCATCAGGACACGGGAGCCAGGCCCGGTGCGGCCGAGCCCTCGGGCGGCAAGGAGCCCGCCCCGCCGTCCGGCGCGGCGAAGCCCCCGGCGAACGGCCACCCCGCGACACCCGGCGCCAAGACCGCCGAGCCGTCACCGGCCTCATCGGCGGGCGGGCCACGTCCCGGCGACGTGAGCAGGAGCCCTGAGACCAAGGCGTACGCGGATGCGGCCGAGGCGCGGTTGAAGGATTCCGGTAGCGCTCCGGCGGATGTTCCTCTCAAGCCCGCCGCCGGGCCTCCGAAGGCGCGTTCGGGGTCGGAGACGCCGACGACCGGGGTCTCCTCCGCGGAGGCCAAACCGCGTCCCGGTGACGTGAGCAGGACCCTCGAGACCAAGACGTACGCCGACGCCGCCGAGGCCCGGATGAAGGAATCCGGCAGTACGCCGGAAGGGCCTTCTCCCAAGCCGGCCGCCGAGTCCCCCAAGGCGCACCCGGAGACCGACCCTCCCGTTTCGCAGGGCAACGGGTCGGAGGAGCCGAGGACCGGGGTCTCCTCCTCCGAGAGCAAGCCGCCTGAGACGAAACCGGCTCCAGCCAAGCCGGACGACCCCAAGGCCACCGACGAACCTCCGGCGAACCACCCGGCGGACACCCCGGCGGCGACCGGCCCCGCAGAGCCGCGGACCAAGGAGCCCACCGACCCGAAACCGGAGGCCGCCGAGCCGGTACGGCCCCAGCGGACGGTGCCGGGCGACGTGCCGCCCGCGGGAGAGACGCGGCAGGTCTTCCGTACGGACGAGAGAACCGGTGACTCGGAACTGGTCGAGCTCGCCACGCGAGGCGGCCGGCGGCTGGGCGGACCTCCCGCGGGAGAGCCGCCCCCGAGCCTCAGGCCCGCGCCGGACCGGGCGGGCGCCGGCGAGCCGGCAGCCGCCGACCATTACAGCTACCACGAGGTCGACCCGGGCACCGGCGTCAGGACCGAGACGCATGTCGGTCCCGACGAAGTGGTGGTGAGCGCCAAGCCCGCCGGCGGGGAGGTGCCGACGCAGTCGTCGGCGTTCAAGGGCGGCAAGCGGATCCCGGTCGGCGAGCCGCAGCGGCGGCTGCCCGTCTACGACCATGGCAAGGGCCGATGGGACGTCGAGACCGTCGGCGTCAGGCCGGACGCGCCGCACGAAGCCCCCCCGGGCCGCCCGCCCGCGTCATCCGAGGGTAAGCCCGAGTCGTACCAGGTGCTCCGGAAGGATGGCGACGGCAACGTCGACCTGCTGACCTTCGAAGGCCGCCCGGCGGACGTACCGGGACCGAAGGGGGGCGGGAACGACGGTTACAAGTACCACTCTCTCGACGGGGGCGACCCGCAAGGCTGGCACGACGGGAATCCCTTCGGGACTCCGAAGACCGTCGACCGGGTCAGCAGCGCGCCCGGCGGGTCCCGGCTGGACGGCAAGCCGGTCGAGAACACCGAACCGCCCGCGATCCTCGTACGCGACCAGCACACCGGCCTGTACGAGAAGGTCACGCCGGTCTCGTCCGGCGGCAGGCCCGAGACGGGCGGCAAGCCCGCCCCCGGAGGACGAAGCTACTTCCAGTTCGGTTCCGACGGCGACCTGCGGCCGGTCGGGGTCCGCAGCGAGAAGATCCAGGTCATCGGGGTGTCCCCCGGCGGCAAGGTCGCGCGTACGAACTTCTCTCCTTCGGGCGAAGGCAGCCCGACCCTGGTCATCGGGAGGAACGGAATACTCACCCCGTCCTCACGGCCGAAGATCTCGGCGAGCGACCTGCGTTATGACAAGGACACCGGCCGGCTCACCTTCGAGGAGCCGGACTCGGCGGGGCCCGGGGGCGGCGGCGGTCCCGGTCATGATCCGGGTACGTCGGGCGGCGGAGCGGGGGGTACGGAGACCCGCCCCAAGGGTGGCGGCTCTCAGACCCAGACACAGACACAGACCACGACCAGGACGTTCACCGACGACAGCGTGACGGACGCCGCCAAGCCCTCGCCCCGGTCGCCGGAAGGCGACGGTCCAGAGCAGCCCGGGAAGAAGGGTCCGCCCGAGGGCGAGGGCGCCGACGACGCGCCCGCCCAGGCGTCTCCACCCAAGGAGCAGCCGGCCGGCAGCGCCGGCTCGGGGACGTCTCCCGCCGGGAGCACGGGCACCCGTACGCGTGGCGACGGCGGTTCGAGGACGGTGACCGAGACACCGAGGCCCGTACGGACCGAGCTCTCCGAGGGCGGCACGCGGAACTCCGGCGAAGGTCCACCCACGCCCGGCGAGACGGCGTCGCCGGCGGCCGGTGCGCGGGGTTCCGGTGAGGCCGTGCCGGCGCCGAAGCAGACGTCGCGCCCGTCGGGCGGCGAACGTCCGTCGGCCGGTTCCCAAGACGGCGCGGCCCCGCGAGGCGGTCAGAAGAAGCCGGCCGAGCGGGTCGACCCGCTCGGTGAGGCCGACCGCGTCATCGACCAGGCGACCAGACTGGGCGGCACGCACGAGGTGCCGTCCAACACGAACTACGTCTCCATTCGTAGCCAGATCGCGCGGACGATCCGTACGGACGGCCTGGAGGCCGGGCGAGCCAAGGCGCACGAACTGTTGCAGCCGCGTCCGCCGCGCCCGGCGCCCAAACCGGCAGCCAAGAACGACAGCTCCAACTCGATCACCCAGGCCGACCAGGTCATCGACAAGGCCACCAGGCTGGACGGCACCCATCAGCCGCCGTCGAACACGAACTACATCTCCGTTCGCAATCAGATCGCGCGGACGATCCGTACGGACGGTTTGGAGGCCGGGCGGGCCAAGGCGCACGAGCTGTTGCAGCCGCGTCCGGCGCATGCGGCGCCCAAGCCGGCCGCCAGGAACGGACGCCCTGACCCGCTCACCCAGGCGGACCAGGTCATCGACAAGGCGACCGGTCTGGGAGGCACGCGCCGGCCGCCGTCGAACACGGACTACGTCTCGGTCCGTAACGAGATCGCGCGGACGATCCGCTCCGATGGTCTGGAGGCCGGGGGGGCGAAGGCGCAGGAGCTGTTGCAGCCGCGTCCGCCGCGCCCGGCGCCCAAGCCCGCCCCGAAGGAAGAACATCCTGACCCGATCGCCCAGGCCGACCGGGTCATCGATCAGGCGACGAGGTTGGACGGCACGCATCAGCCGCCGTCGAACACGGACTACGTCTCGGTGCGCAATGAGATCGCGCGGACGATCCGTACGGACGGTTTGAAGGCGGCGCAGGCGAAGGCGCACGAGCTGTTGCAGCCGCGTCCGTCGCGTCCGGCGCCCAAGCCCGCCGCCAAGGAAGGCCACTCTGACCCGCTGACTCAGGCGGACCAGGTCATCGACAGGGCGACCGGTCCTGAGGGCACGCGTCGGCCGCCGTCGAACACGGACTACGTCTCGGTGCGCAATGAGATCGCGCGGACGATCCGTACGGATGGTCTGAAGGCGGCGCGGGCCAAGGCGCACGAGCTGTTGCAGCCGCGTCCGTCGCGTCCGGCGCCCAAGCCCGCCGCCAAGGAAGGCCACTCTGACCCGCTGACTCAGGCGGACCAGGTCATCGACAGGGCGACCGGTCCTGAGGGCA
>NZ_JAUEQY010000099.1 GCF_030406325.1 Actinomadura sp. DC4
GTCATCGGTGTTACCCGCGCCATCGACGATCGTGGTCTCGTCCTTGGTCACCACGACACGCTTGGCCTGACCGAGCATGTCCAGAGTGGTGTTCTCCAGCTTCAGGCCGATGTCCTCCGACACCACCTGGCCACCGGTCAAGATCGCGATGTCCTGCAGCATGGCCTTACGACGGTCACCGAAACCCGGAGCCTTGACCGCCACGGACTTGAAGACGCCGCGGATCTTGTTGACGACCAGGGTCGCCAGGGCCTCGCCCTCGACGTCCTCGGCGATCATGACGAGCGGCTTGCCGCTCTGCATGACCTGCTCGAGAACCGGAACCAGGTCCTTGTTCGCCGAGATCTTCGAGCTGGCGATCAGGATGTACGGGTCGTCGAAGACGGCCTCCATACGCTCCGGGTCGGTCACGAAGTAGTGCGAGACGTAGCCCTTGTCGAAGCGCATGCCCTCGGTCAGCTCGAGCTCCAGACCAAAGGTCTGGCTCTCCTCGACCGTGATCACGCCTTCCTTACCGACCTTGTCCATCGCCTCGGCGATCATCTCACCGATC
>NZ_JAUEQY010000100.1 GCF_030406325.1 Actinomadura sp. DC4
GTCATCGGTGTTACCCGCGCCATCGACGATCGTGGTCTCGTCCTTGGTCACCACGACACGCTTGGCCTGACCGAGCATGTCCAGAGTGGTGTTCTCCAGCTTCAGGCCGATGTCCTCCGACACCACCCGGCCACCGGTCAAGATCGCGATGTCCTGAAGCATGGCCTTACGACGGTCACCGAAACCCGGAGCCTTGACCGCCACGGACTTGAAGACCCCGTGGACCTTGTTCACCAGCAGCGTGGCGAGCGCCTCGGTCTCGACGTCCTCGGCGATGACCACCAGCGGCCTGCCGGTCTGCTTCACGGCCTCCATGACCGGGAGCAGGTCCTTGTTTGCCGAGATCTTGGCGGGGACCAGCAGGAGGTAGGGGTCGTCCATGACCGCTTCGAGCCGATTGGTATCGGTCATGAAATGCGGGGCGAGGTAGCCCTTGTCGAAGCGCATGCCCTCGGTCAGCTCGAGCTCCAGACCAAAGGTCTGGCTCTCCTCGACCGTGATCACGCCTTCCTTACCGACCTTGTCCATCGCCTCGGCGATCATCTCACCGATC
>NZ_JAUEQY010000101.1 GCF_030406325.1 Actinomadura sp. DC4
AGGCGAGCTCGGGCATGCGGGAGCGGAGTTCGCGGCAGACGGTCACCCCGTCGCCGTCCGGGAGGCGTACGTCCAGCACGGCGACGTCGGGGCGCAGCGCCGGCACGCGCGCGATGGCTTGTGAGGCCGTACCGGCCTCGCCGATGACCTCGATGTCCGGCTCGGACTCCAGGAGGGCGGCGACCCCACGGCGTACGACCTCGTGGTCGTCGAGGAGAAAGACCTTGATGGGGGTGGTCATGGGCAAGACCGTACCCAGACCGTCATCGCCTCCGATAGGCCGCGTCGGTGTTCGTGCCTGTATCCGCACGTGGTGAGCCGCAGGTGTGTCATTACCGGGCGGGTTGGACAAGGATGGAGATCCGCGTACGCCGGAGAGGACTCAGCCCCCGTGGCCCCTGACAATCACCCGGGTGAGGACCGTGCTCGCCTGGTGCTTCCCCAGCTGCGGCTCGACGACCTGCTCGCGGAGCTGCAGAGCCGGCTCGCGACCGTCCTGACCACTCGTGACCGGGTGCACGCGCTGTTGGAGGCGATCGTCTCGA
>NZ_JAUEQY010000102.1 GCF_030406325.1 Actinomadura sp. DC4
CACCCTCGGCGACCCCATCGAGGCCCAGGCACTACTCGCCACGTACGGGAAGGACCGGCCGTCCGACCGGCCACTGCGGCTCGGCTCGATCAAATCCAACATCGGCCACACCCAGGCCGCCGCCGGCATCGCCGGGATCATCAAAATGGTCCAGGCCATGCGGCACGGGACGCTGCCGCGGACCCTGCACGTGGACCGGCCGTCCACTCACGTCGACTGGCAGGCGGGTGCGGTCTCGCTCCTCGCCGAGCCGGTGCCGTGGCCCGAGAGCGACCGTCCGCGCCGGGCCGCCGTCTCCTCGTTCGGCATCTCCGGAACCAACGCGCACACCATCATCGAGGCCCCGGAACCCGATCCGGAGCCCGAGACCGAGCGGATCGAGGTGGTGGCGCCGTACCTGCTGTCGGGCCGCAGCCCGCAGGCGCTGCGGGACCAGGCGCGGCGGCTCCGCGACCACCTCGCCCGGCACGACGCCGAACCCGCCGACGTCGCCTACACACTCGCCACCGCACGCGCCCACCACCAACACCGCGCCGCCCTCA
>NZ_JAUEQY010000012.1 GCF_030406325.1 Actinomadura sp. DC4
AGGCGTGCGTCATCGCCTTGAAGATCCGCCCCACACCGTGCAGCGACTCCACACCCTCGGCCAGACGCGCCCCGCCCGAATGCCACAAACCGATGATCGCCAACCGCTCACGCACCGCGTGGTCATAAGCGTGAACGATGTGCTCACACCCCGCCGAACCCATCGCCCCACCCTGAAAACGCGGATCACTGGCGAACGCCACCACCGGCATCCCCTCGATCCGGCCCACACCCGCCAGGGCACCACTGTCGTCCTCCTCGGTCAAAGGACGCAGCGACCCCTCGTCGAAGAGCGCTTCGAGGCGGACCCGGGGGTCCCGGGGATCGGGTGGTACGACCTCTTCCTCAGGGGCGGGTTCGGTGGCGGTGCGACTGTCGACAACGGTCACGACTCATGCCTCCTAAAGGCGACGCAGACGTTGTGGCCACCGAAGCCGAACGAGTTGTTCAGAGCGGCGGCCGGGCCGCCGGCGAGCTTGCGCGGCTCCCCTTGAGCGATGTCGAGGTCGACTTCGTCGTCGAGATCGTCGAGGTTGATGGTCGGAGGTACGAGGCCGTCCCGGAGTGCGAGCAGGGTGGCGATGGACTCGACCGCGCCCGTGCCGCCGAGCAGGTGACCGGTCATCGACTTGGTGCTGGTCACGACGACCTGGCCCGCGGCGTCGCCGAGGGCCTTCTTGATCGCCTTGATCTCGCCGACGTCGCCGATCGGGGTGGACGTGCCGTGGGCGTTGATGTGGACGATGTCCGACGGCTGGAGGTCGGCGTCGGTGAGCGCGCGGCCCATCGCCTTGGCCATGCCGGCCGCGTCGTTCTGCACGATGTCGTTGGCGTCGGCGGAGTAGCCCACACCGGCAGCGACACCGTAGATCCGCGCGCCACGGGCCCGCGCGTGCTCCTCGGACTCGAGGATGACGATCCCCGAACCCTCGCCGAGCACGAACCCGTCGCGGTTCTTGTCGTACGGCCGCGAGGCCCGCTCCGGCTCGTCGTTGCGCGTCGACATGGCGCGCATCGACGCGAAGGCGGCCAGGTTGAGCGCGTGGATCGCCGCCTCCGTGCCACCGGCGATGACGACGTCGGCACGGCCGGCGCGGATCATGTCGATGGCGTAGCCGATGGCCTCGGCGCTGGAGGCGCAGGCGCTCGCCAGCGCGTGCGCGCCGGCGCGCGCGCCGAACTCGATGCTGACCTGGCCTGCGGCCGCGTTGGGCATCAGCATCGGCACGGCGAACGGCGAGACGCGCTTCCAGCCGCGCTCCCGCAGCGTGTCGTAGTTCTCGAGGGTCGTGATGATGCCCCCGATACCGGTCGAGATGACGGCCCCGAGCCGGTCGGAGTCGACGCGGAAGCCCTCGGCGGACTCCTCCTCGCCGTACGCGAAACCCGCGTCGCGCCAAGCCTCGTGCGCGGCGATGAGCGCGAACTGCTGGCACCGGTCGAGACGACGCAGCCGATGCCTGGGCAGGACCTCCGAAGGCTCCACCGCGATCGTCGCGGCGATTCTCACCGGCAGGTCCTTGGCCCAGTCAACGTCGAGAGACTTGACGCCGGAGCGGCCCGCGAGCAGAGCGGACCAGGTCGACGCCACGTCGCCGCCGAGTGGCGTGGTCGCGCCGAGTCCGGTTACGACGACGGAGGTACTCATGTGGTCACGCTCTCCTTTGCTGGCTGCGGTATGCGTCGGTTTCAGACTGATACGTCGTGGCCCTGCACGTAGACGACGACGTCCTTGACCGTCTTGAGGTTCTTGAGCTCGTCGTCGGGGATCTCGACGCCGAACTTGTCCTGGGCGGCGACGGCGATCTCGACCATCGACAGCGAGTCGATGTCGAGGTCGTCGACGAAGGACTTCTCGGGGGTGACGTCGGCAGCGGGGACACCCGCGATCTCCTCGATGATGTCGCCGAGGCCGCTGAGAATCTCCTGGTCGGACGATGCCATGGTGCTTTTTCTCCTCTGTTGTTGGGTGATGCTGTACTGCGTTGGCCGTACGTGTACCCCGGGAGGGCGAGTCCGGAGCCGGGGGCTACGGGATCTCGACCACCTGGGCCGCGTACGTCATACCTGCGCCGAACCCGATGAGCAGGGCCGGCGTGCCGGACGGCACGTCACCCCGCTCGATCATGCGGGAAAGGGCGAGCGGGATGGAGGCCGCCGAGGTGTTGCCGGCCTCGACGATGTCGTCCGCGACGACCGCGTTCTCCGCCTTGAGCTTGCGGGCGATCGCCTCGATGATCCGTAGGTTGGCCTGGTGCGGGACGAAGGCCGTCAGCTCCGACGGCTTGACGCCGGCGAGTTCGCAGGCCTCCTTGGCCACCGTGTGGAGGTTGGTGGTGGTCCAGCGGAAGACGCTCTGGCCCTCCTGGAAGAGGAAGCTGTTGCGGTCCTTGATGTAGATCCGCTCGGCCATGTCGCCGGCGCTTCCCCACACTACCGGCCCGACCGAGGTCTCCTCGGAGGGGCCGAGGACCGCGGCGCCCGCGCCGTCGGCGAAGATGATGCAGGTGGAACGGTCCGTCCAGTCCACCCACTGCGACAGCTTCTCCGCGCCGATGACGAGCACGTTGCGCGCCGAGCCGCCGCGGATCGCGTCGGAGGCGTTGTTCAGTGCGTAGCAGAAGCCCGCGCAGGCGGCGTTCACGTCGTACGCGCCGGGCGAGACGATGCCGAGCCGGTGGGCGACCTGCGCGGAGGCGTTCGGGATCGTCGCCTCCTGCGTGCAGGTGGCGACGACGACCAGGTCGATGTCGGCGGGCGACAGCCCGCTGTTGGCGAGGGCCTTGCCGCCCGCCTGCACGGCCATGTCGACGACCGACTCGTCCGGACCGGCGATCCGGCGCTGCTTGATGCCGACGCGACTCTGGATCCACTCGTCGTTGGTCTCGACTGTCTTGGCGAGGTCGTCATTGGTGACGACGTTGGACGGCTGGTAGTGACCGAACGCGAGGATGCGCGCGCCGGGCGCGCCGGTACGGAGCTGGAAGGACGTCACGCGTTCTCCAAAGAGTCATCACTGGGACTTGCGTCGGACCCGGCGAGCGCACGCGCGCTGTCGAGTTTGTCCGGTGTCTTGAGCGCGACCACCTCGACGCCGGGCAGCGCGCGCCGGGCGATACCGGCCAGCGTGCCGGCCGGCGGAAGCTCGATGATCGCCGTGACGCCGAGATCCGTCATCGTCTCCATGCAGGAGTCCCAGCGCACCGGGGTGCTGACCTGCTCTGCGAGACGGGCGACGAAGTCCCCACCACGCTCCACGACGGCGCCGTCGCGGTTGGACAGCACCTGTATACCCGGGTCGGCGACGGGCATGCCCGGCGTGATCCGCAGGAGCGTGTCGACCGCGGGGGCCATGTGCTCGGTGTGGAACGCTCCGGCCACCTTCAGGCTGCGCAGCCGCGCGCCCGCGGGCGGCCTGTCGGCCAGCGCCGCGAGCTGTTCCATCGTGCCCGCGGCCACCACCTGGCCGGCCCCGTTCATGTTGGCCGGCGTCAGGCCGTGTTCCTTGAGGACGGCCTGTACCTCGTCGGCGTCGCCGCCGAGCACCGCCGTCATACCGGTCTCGGTGACGGAGGCGGCCTTGGCCATCGCCTTGCCGCGCTCACGCGCGAGGACGAGCGCCGCCTCGGGGGAGAGGACACCGGCGATCGCCGCGGCGGCGAGTTCGCCCACACTGTGCCCGGTCGTCAGGTCGGGGGTGACGCCCAGCAGCTCGTACGTGACGAGGGCGGCGCTGACCAGCAGCGGCTGCGCGACGGCGGTGTCGCGAATCTCGTCCGCGTCGGCGGTCGTCCCGTAGCGGATCAGGTCGAGCCCGGTGACGGCCGACCACCATTCGAGGCGTTCGGCCACTCCCGGGAGCTCGAGCCAGGCTTCGAGGAATCCGGGTGTCTGGGCGCCCTGTCCGGGCGCGGCGATGACGAGCACGCATCCAACAGTGCCCTGTAGGGGTCCGCCATGTTCATGCGGGGAGGTACGAACTTGGGGCGGCGTGGCTTGTGAGAGTCCTACAAGTTGACGGGACGTGACCCGAATCGGCCGAGGACGAGCGCGATGCGCAAGGTGAACGCCGCGCGGCCGTCGGCGGGGACGTAACCGGTGAGCTCGGTGACCCGTCTTAGCCGGTAGCGCACGGTGTTGGGGTGGACGAACAGCAGTCGCGCGGTGGCCTCCAGCGACGAGCCCTGCTCCAGATACGTGGTGAGGGTGTCGAGCAGCGGAGCACCGGCCGCGCGCAGCGGTTCGTAGACCTCCTCTACAAGAAACCCCCGTGCGTCTTGATCGCCGTCGAGGGCGCGCTCGGCGAGCAGGGCGCCCGCGAGCACCGGCCGGGGCGCGTCCGGCCACCCGGCCACGGCCTGCAGCCCGGCGAGCGCCGCGCGGGCCGAGCCCGTCGCGGCGTACAGGTCCTCGACGCGCGGGCCGACGACGACCGGGCCGGATCCGAACTTGGCCGTGAACGGCTTCGCGGCGGCGAGCGGGTCCTCCTCGACGCCGCCGACGATGATGATGAGCCGGCTGCCCTGGACGCCCGCGAGCACGTCGACCCGCGCGCGGCGGGAGGCGATGCGGATGTCGTCGATGATCGCCTCGGGCTCGTCGTCGGGGGTGTGCCCCGCCATGACCGCCACCGAGGTCGAGGCCCAGCCGAGCGCGGCGGCCCACGAGTGCAGCGACTCGTCGACCTCGCCGCGCAGCAGCGCGTCCACGATCAGCGCCTCGAGCCGCGCGTCCCAGGCCCCGCGGGTCTCGGCCGCCCGCGCGTACACCTGCGCGGCGCCGAACGCGACCTCCCGGGTGTAGCGGAGGATCGCCTCGCGCAGCTGGGTCTCCCCGCCAGAGACGGCGAGCTCGTTGACCTGCGCCTCGACCACGTCGATGACCACTCGCACTATTTCAACGGTCTGCTGCAGGCGTACGGCGCGCATCAGTTCGCGGGGCGCGGTGCCGAAGACCTCGCCCGCTATGGCCGGCCGGATCTTTTCCTCATGCTTGAACCACTCCACGAATCCGGCGATGCCGGCCTGTGCCACCAGGCCGACCCACGATCGGTATTCGGCGGACATCGCGCGGAACCACGGGAGGCGTTCCTCCATGCTGGCCGTGGCGGCGGTCCCGAGGGATCCCATGGCCTGCTCGAGTCGCTCGGTGGTCTGTTCGCGGATGTCGCGGTCGTTCTTCACACCGTCCACCCTCCCATCTGACCGGCCGAACAGGGCATCGGACAGGGCGGACACCGGCGTACGCGACCCCCGCTGGGGCGGGAAGAGGCAGGTCAGGGGGTTACCTGGACGGTACGCCCGAGGGCGATCAAAGCGAGGTTGCGCAGTGAGACACCGCCGGGGGACAGGTAGTCGCCGTGCCCGCCGGACCCGGCGGTGAACGGACGGGCGCCGAATCCGGGCGCGGCCGGGTCGGCGCCGAAGCCGACGCCGACGCCCAGGACGCGGATGCCGGGCACGTACCGGATCCAGTCGCCCGCTCCCCGGCCCGCCCACAGCCGGGCGCCGGTGCGCAGGCCCGCCGCCGAGGAGACGGTCAGGCCCGGGCTGCCGAACACCGCGATGTCGCTCACGGCACCGCTGAGCCCGCCCTTCCGCGCCGCCCGCCCGCACACCACGGTGCCGTAGCTGTGGCACAGCAGCGCGACGCCGGCGCCGCCCGTGCCCAGCCACGAGACCAGCGGCCGCAGCGCGCGGGCGCCCTGGTCGGCGCGCCCGGCGGTCAGCAGGTCCAGGCTCACCATGTCCGGGGTGTCGTACCCGAGCCAGGCGAGGACGGCCAGGTGCGCGCCGGGCGAGAGGCGGCGGGCCTCGGCGTACAGGGCGCGCGCCCCGCCGCCCGGTGAGGCGGTGCCACGGGAGTCGAAGGTGCTCAGCGTCGTGTCCGCGCCGGGCACGACCACGGCGACGCGCCGCGCGGTGGCCAGGTCACCGATCACCTCGACCGCGCGTCCCCGCGGGTCGAAGTCGAGGAACGTACGGCCGGGCGCGGCGAGGGCGCGCAGCCGCTCCGACGCGCGGGCGTCCCCGGTGGCGCTCGCGGCGACCCCGATCGCCGCGCGGTCGGCCGCGTACCGGGCCGCGAGGGCCTGCCGGGTGAGGCCCGGCAGGGGCCGCGGCGGGATCGGCCGCGGTGCCGCCTCCGCCGCCCCCGCGGTGCAGACGGCGACGGTGGTGCAGGTGAGCACCGCAAGGGCTGTACGGCCGGCTCTCATCGCGCTGTCCTTCCTGACCGGGCTGTTCAGCCGGTCGGCAGGACAGGAAGTTACGAATGAGAGGCCGTCGTCCGCGTCACCCGCGAGAGCGCATCGGCGCGTACCCCTGCGGGGCTACCCGCCGGGGCGGATCAGGCCGGTCTCGTACGCGAAGACGACCGCCTGCGTACGGTCGCGCAGCCCCAGCTTCATGAGGATGCGCCCGACGTGCGTCTTGACCGTCTGGTCGGCGACGACGAGCTCGGCGGCGATCTCGCCGTTGGACATGCCGCGCGCCACCAGGCCGAGCACCTCGGTCTCGCGCTCGGTGAGGCCCTCGGCGCGCCGACCGTCCGGGCCGCGCGGGGCGCCCATGCGGGCGAACTCGGCGATCAGCCGGCGGGTCACGCCCGGTGAGAGCAGCGCGTCGCCCGCCGCCACCACGCGTACGGCGTCGGACAGCTCGCGCGCGGAGGCGTCCTTCAGCAGGAACCCGCTGGCACCGCTCCGCAGCGCCTCGTAGACATGGTCGTCGAGGTCGAACGTCGTGAGGACCAGTACCCTCGCCGGATCCTCGCCGGCGGTGATGAGCCGCGTGGCCGCCAGGCCGTCCATCACCGGCATCCGGACGTCCATCAGCACGACGTCCGGGCGCAGCTCGGCCGCACGGGTGACCGCCTCCTCGCCGTTGACGGCCTCGCCGACGACCTGGATGTCGGGCTGGGCGTTCAGGAGGATGGAGAAGCCGGAGCGGACCATGCCCTGGTCGTCGGCGATGAGCACGCGGATCATGTGACGGCCTTCTGGAACGGGAGGACGGCGGTGACGGCGAAGCCGCCGCCGGGTTCGGGGCCGGCGGAGAGGCTGCCACCGAGCATGATCACACGTTCCCGCATGCCGACGAGACCGTGACCGCCGCCGCTCTCGGCCACCGGCCGTGGTTCCGTGCCGGGCCCGTTGACCACCCGCAGCCGGAGCTCGTCCGTGCGATAGGTGATGCCGACGGCCACCGTCGCGCCGGGCGCGTGCTTCATGGCGTTGCTCAGCGCCTCCTGCAGGATGCGGTGCGCCGACAGCGCCACGCCCTGGGGCAGCGTCGACGGTTCGCCGGTCGAGGAGACCTCGATGGTCAGGCCACCGGCCCGCGCCGAGGTGAGCACCTCCTCGAGGCGTTCGATCCCGGGCTGCGGCGCGGTCTGGGGCTCGTCGCCGGTGCGGAGCACACCGAGGACCCGGCGGAGCTCGGTCAGCCCCTCCAGGGCGCTGACGCGGATCTCGGCGAAGCTCTCCGCCAGCTCAGGCGGGGGATCGGGCACCTTGTACGGCGCGGCCTCGGCCTGGATCGCGATGACCGACATGTGGTGGGCGACGACGTCGTGCAGCTCGCGGGCGATCCGCTGGCGCTCCTCCAGCACGGCGGTCTCGGCCTCGTGCCGTTCCTCCTGCTCGGCGAGGGCCTGCCGGGTGGAGCGGCGCGTGCGGACGAGATGGCCCAGCACGATCGGGATCATCGCCGGCAGCGAGATCGCCATGGACGTGGCGTCGAGGCTGGCGGCGCCGAAGACCGTCACGGCGGCGGCGGTGACCGTGACGCGGTTCCCGCCGCGGACGGCGACCGCGTACAGGCACAGCACGTAGACCACGACCGAGCCGGGGACGTACGGGGTCGAGATGTCGTGGCGAGGTACGACGATCAACGCGCCCACCGTGATGGCGGACGCCGAGCACAGCCAGGCGGCGAGCGGCCGCCGGTCGCGCAGGAGCAGCGGCAGCGCCGTGATGAACGCGACCAGGAGGAGCAGGAAGTCGTCGCGCCGGCCGTTCAGCGTGTGCTTCTGCGACCGCAGCCACGCGTTGTCGGCGGCGAACACGATGAAGGTGATGAGCACGTCGAGCGCGACGACCAGGTCGACCGGGCCGACGCGCAGGCGCGCCCGGATACGGCCGCGCCGCGCGGGCCGCGGGTCGCCGAAGTCGCCGGTCACGGGCCCGAGCCTAGGGCTTTGCCGCTAATGAGGGCATACGCCGCAGGAGTGATCCCTGAGGTGCTACCTCGGTAGGGGGTGTCGGCGGGGACGTGTAGAAAAGGAGGCATGGAGCCGGTCGAGGCACTCAAGCGCATCGCGTTCCTGCTGGAGCGGGCGGGCGAGGCGACCTATCGCGTACGCGCCTTCCGCCGCGCGGCGGACACGGCGGCCACGACCCCGGCGGCCGAGCTCGCCGGGCGGGCGCGCGACGGCACGCTGGAGGCGCTGCCCGGCGTCGGCAAGGTCACCGCGCTGGCGATCAAGGAGGCGCTCGACGGCGAGACCCCGGTCTACCTCCGGCGGCTGGAGGCCACGGAGGGGCAGCCGCTCGACGAGGCGGCCGAGACGCTGCGCGAGGCGCTCCGCGGCGACCTGCACACCCATTCGGACTGGTCGGACGGGGGTGCGCCGATCGAGGAGATGGCGGCGACCGCGATCGGCCTGGGCCACGACTACATCGCGCTGACCGACCACTCGCCCCGCCTCAAGGTCGCAGGCGGCCTGTCGGCCGAGCGGCTCCGCTCGCAGCTCGAGCTGGTGGCCGGCTTCAACCAGGCGCTCGCGCCGTTCCGCATCCTCACCGGCATCGAGGTCGACATCCTGGAGGACGGCTCGCTCGACCAGGACCCCGGCCTGCTGGCCGAGCTCGACGTCGTCGTGGCGAGCGTGCACTCCAAGCTGCGCATGCCGTCCGCCGACATGACCGGCCGGATGCTGCGCGCCGTCGAGAACCCCCGGGTCAACGTCCTCGGCCACTGCACGGGCCGGATCGTGAAGGCCGGAGGACGGCGCGGCGGCACGCGGCCGGAATCGGAGTTCGACGCGGAGCGGGTCTTCGCCGCCTGCGCGCAACACGAGGTCGCCGTGGAGATCAACTCCCGGCCGGACCGTCTCGACCCGCCCAAGCGGCTCGTGCGGCGCGCCCTGGAGGCGGGCTGCCGGTTCTCGATCGACTCCGACGCGCACGCCCCGGGGCAGCTCGACTGGCAGCCGTTCGGCTGCGAGCGCGCCGCCCGCTGCGGCGTCGGCCCGGACGACGTCGTGAACACCATGGAGGCCGGGGACCTGCTCGCGTGGGCAGGTCGTCACCGCAGGTGAACCCGGACTTTCCGGACGGTAGCGCCGCGGATACACATAAGCAACATCTCGGAAATACCTGTGCGGCACCCTGTCCGGCAGGGAGGTGAGCGCGATGACGCTTTTGCGCATCCGAATCAAGCTACCGGACCGGCCCGGATCGCTCGGAACGGTCGCCCGTACGCTCGGTGCCGCCGGTGCCGACATCGTCCAGGTGGTGGTCCTCGAACGCACCGCCGGGCGCGCGGTCGACGACGTCACGGTCAACTGGCCGGACGGCGTGTCGCTCGACGTCCTGTGCGACGCCCTGTGCTCCGTGCGCGGTGTCGTGGTCGACGGTGTCTGGCGTACGAACGAGGCCCCCGGCGTCTTCGCCGACGTCGAGGTCGTGGGCCAGATGGCGGCCAACCCGCCGAATGGGGTCGTCGCACTGGTCGAGGCGGTGCCCAAGATCTTCGGCGCGGACTGGGCGGCGATGCTGAGCGCCCGGGGCACGGTGATCCACGCGAGCTGGCAGGCGCCCGACCCGCTGACCCCGCCGTCGCTGACCGCGTCCGCCGGACGCGCCTTCACCGGCGAGGACGGGGTCCGGTACGCCTGCGTGCCGGTCGGCAACGACGCCCAGCTGCTGCTCCTGGCTCGTGTGGCGGCCCCGCCGTTCCACCGGACCGAGATCGAACGGCTCATCCAGCTCGCGACCGCGGCTGAGGCCGTATTGGGTGTTTCAGCTGCGGCATGACACGCTAAGGCGCGTGGCGAAGGAAAAGGAACAGAAAGGCCGGCTGACCGTTCTGCTGGCGCTTGCCGCCAATCTGGGCATCGCCCTCGCCAAGACGGTCGCCGCGATCATCACCGGCTCGGCGTCCATGGCCGCCGAGGCCGGACACTCCTACGTCGACACGATCAACGAGGTGCTCCTGCTCACCGCGCTGCGGCGCAGCGAGCGCCCCGCCGACCAGCGGCACCCGTTCGGGCACGGGAACGAACGCTACTTCTGGTCCCTGCTCGTCGCGGTCTGCATCTTCGGCATGGGCGCGCTCTTCGCGTTCCTGCAGGGCTTCGGCGCACTCCTCGGCAAGGGGGCCGAGGAGGCCAGCCCGCTCATCGGCTACGTCGTGCTCGCCGTCTCGGCCGTCCTGGAGACCATCTCGTGGCGGCAGGCGTTCCGTGAGACCCGGCGGCACTCGCGTGAGCGCGGCCAGGGCTTCCTGGAGTTCCTGCGGACGACCGACGACCCGACCGCCAAGTCGGTGCTGTTCGAGGACTCGGCGGCGCTGCTCGGCATCGCGTTCGCGGCCGGCGGCCTCGCCACGCACCAGCTCACCGGCTCCGCGGTCGGCGACGGCATCGCGTCGCTGATGATCGGCCTCATGCTGACGCTGGTGGCGTTCCTGCTGGGCCGTACGAACCGGGAGCTCCTCATCGGCCGCCAGGCCCGGCCGGCGGTGCTCGATGGCATTCGCGACATGCTGGCCGCCGCGCCCGAGGTGGAGGAGGTGGTCGACCTCATGACGATGAACGTCGGCACCGACCAGATCCTCGTGTGCGCCCGGCTGGACTTCGACGACGGACTGGGCGCCGCCGACGTCGAGCGCGCCTGCGCGCGCCTCGACGGCGAGTTGCACGAGAAGTACCTCGAGGTGTACGAGATCTTCCTCGAACCCGTCCCGCGCGACGACTCGGGCCTGCGTGACCGGGTCATGGCACGGTACGGCCGGTACGGCAACGGAGACCCCTTCCCGAAGAGATAGCGAACCGGGGGGCGGAATGTCGGTGTCGCGGCCTAACGTCCGTGGGCGTGAACCGTACCGACCGGCTCTACGCAATCGTCGAGGAACTCCGCGCGACCGCCCCGGGCCGCCGTAGCGCCCGCGCCCTGGCCGAACGCTTCGAGGTCAGCGTGCGCACCATCGAGCGTGACGTGAACGCGCTCCAGCAGGCCGGCGTGCCGATCTACGCCGACACGGGCCGTGGCGGCGGCTACGCCCTGGACAAGACCCGCACGCTGCCCCCGATGAACTTCACCCCGTCCGAGGCGGTGGCCGTCGGCATCGCCCTGAGCCGGACCGGCGAGGCCCCCTTCGCCCGCTCCGCGCGTACGGCCCTGCTGAAGATCGTCGCCGCGATGTCCGCCGCCGACGGCGCCGAGGCGCGCAGGCTGGCCGAGCGGATCCAGTTCCTCGTGCCGGAGTCCCCGGACGACCGTGCCTCGGTCCCGGCGGTGGTGGAGGAGGCGGTGGCCACACGTCAGGTGATCCGCCTGGCGTACGTCGACCGCAACGGCGCGGAGACCGACCGCGACGTCGAGCCGGTGGCGTTCGTGTCGGGCGTACGCGACTGGTACCTGATCGGCTGGTGCCGCCTGCGCGAGGGCCCGCGGCTGTTCCGCGTCGACCGCATCCGGCGGGCCGCCCTGCTGGAGGAGACCGCCCCGTCGCGCGACTTCCACGACATGGCCCCGAGAATCCCCGATCTGGTCGCGCATGCGCTCGAACTCGGCTGATCGTTTCGAAACACCGACATAGGGCTGTCGCGCCGGGACGGGAGAGTGGGCGTCGTTGGTGACCTTGGTGGATTCTTCAGGAGGCATAGTGAGCGCGCAGCGGTACAACGCGGTGGAGTGGTTCGAGGTCGGGACGGACCGGCCGGAGGACGTGAAGAAGTTCTACGGGGAGCTCTTCGGCTGGACGTTCACCGGCGCCGGGCAGTACAGCGAGATCACGACGCCGGGTTCGGACCACGTGTCGGGTGGTGTCTTCGACTCTCAGGGTGCTTTCCCGAGTTATGCGATCTTCTACGTGACGGTGGAGGACGTGGCGGCGACGCTGTCGAAGGCCGAGGCGCTGGGCGCCAAGGTCTTGGTCCCTGCGACCACGAGCCCGGACGGCCTCGTCTTCGCCCAGCTCCAGGACGCGACGGGCAACCACTTCGGCATCTTCACCCCACCGCAGAAGGCCTGACCACCGGGTGGGTGGACGCACCGGACCGACGCGTCCACCCACGAACCGGGCCTGGCCCGCCCAGCCCCACTCGTCGAGGGTCCGACTGGCCGTAACATCCGTGTTTGGCTGCGTACCAATCTTCGGTGTACGAGGTCGGGTTTTTTATGGCCCGTGGGAGGGGTGGGGCCGTGTCGATCAAGGACAGTGTTCAGGCGGCGGTCGGGTGGCGCACGTCACGGCACAGCACGGCCGTGCCGCGCCTGGCCGGGCATGGGGTGGCGTGTGTGCAGGTCCTCGCGGGGGCGCTGTCTCCCGACGGGTCGTTCACGGGGTCCAACGGCTCGGTGCTGGTCCCATCGGACACCGAAGATTTCGAATACAGGCTTGGCCGATACCTTGTCGAGCATGCCGCCGTGGTGGCAGAGATCCAAAAGATCACACGACACGCGTGGAGACTGACGCTCAAGATAGGTGGACGCGAGGCCGCACTGAAGCTGGGCTTCGACGGGTCCCACGGGCCCGGGAGCGTCGGAACAAGGGAATCACCGGACGCGGCAACTCCCGTCGGACGTCAGGCCACCGCTCAGCGACCGCGAGCGATCCCATTCGGTCAAAAATGGAAAACTCCGATGGGTCCGCGGTGAGCTGCACACGTCATTTCCGCTGAGCTCCCCATTGCATCAAGAAGGTCAGAATGCGCACGCATTGATCTCCACCGGAACATCCGGTACGACACATTTGATTCTGCAGAACGTGCTTGATCTTTCTAGGGAGCGCCGCTTCCCGGTCGATTGGGAGTTGGTGCGGGCCGGCTTGATCGGCGCTATGGTCTCGGTCGGAAACCATACGGTCCATGAGATCATGCGAGGCGCTGCCCTGTGGGACGCCCAGCACGGCGGTAAGTACGGGCTGGAATACACGGATGACTGGCGTCGATATCGATCATTGGGAACGCCGGCGGAGGAGGAGCTCCGCCGAAATGTCGCTGTCGACGGTCTCTTTCCCGATGAGATCGTACGAGGTGCCCATGACTCGCCTTTCGACGAAAGTGCCGAAACGGCCAGCGGTATCTTGATGCTGAAGGCATTGCGGGTGGACGCCCGGAAATGGGAAGAGCTGCTGGAGTCGGCAGGCGTCGGCTCGCCGAAGCCGAAGCCGCGATGCGCTCATGGGGCTATGACGATATGAATGACCTGGACTCGCTTTTCAGGCAATGGCTTGAGGAAGCCACCAGCCGGCCTGCCAGGCAAGCATCCGATGGCCTGTCCTGGCGGAGCTCACCGCACAGCATCGGCCGATGCGTGAATGTCGCCGTCGTGTTCGTCCGCTGACACGCGTGTTGCCCGGAAACGGACGAAGGCGCCCCGTAGGGCGCCCTCGCTCGTTCTGCCGAAGCCGGAAGGTCAGCCGACCGACATCGTCCCCGTGGAGCTCTCCGGCGGGGTCTTGTCCGCGCCGACGACGACCTCTGCGCCCTCGCCCAGCTGGTACTGCTCGATGGCGCGCTGCAGCACCTCCGGCTTGATCTCGCCGACGCGGGCCAGCCTCGTGAGCACCGCCAGGGTGATCGAGGCCGCGTCCACGTGGAAGAACCGGCGGGCCGCCGCGCGGGTGTCGCTGAAGCCGTAGCCGTCCGTGCCCAGCGACGAGTAGTCCGCCGGGACCCACTGGGAGATCTGGTCCGGGACGGCGCGCATGAAGTCGCTCACCGCCACGACCGGGCCCGGCTGGCCGTCCAGCGTCTGGGTGACGTACGGCACTCGCTGGTCGCCCTCCGGGTGCAGGAGGTTCCACTCCTCGCAGGCGATGGCCTCGCGGCGGAGTTCGGTCCAGGACGTGGCCGACCACACGTCGGCGGCCACCCCCCACTCCTCGGCCAGCATCCGCTGCGCCTCCAGCGCCCAGCGGACCCCGACGCCCGAGGCGAGGATCTGGGCGCCCGGCGCCTCGCCCTCGACCTCTGGCGCCTCCGCGTAGCGGTAGAGGCCCTTGAGCAGGCCCTCCACGTTGAGGTTCTCAGGCTGCGCCGGCTGCTGGTAGGGCTCGTTGTACAACGTGAGGTAGTAGAAGATGTTCTCGCCCTGCGGGTGCTCCTCGCTGGTCTCATACATCCGCCGGAGCGCGTCCTGAATGATGTACGTCAGCTCGAACGCCCACGCCGGGTCGTAGTACACGCACGCCGGGTTGGTCGCGGCCAGCAGCGGCGAGTGGCCGTCGTTGTGCTGCAGGCCCTCGCCCGTCAGCGTCGTACGGCCGGCCGTGGCGCCCAGGAGGAAGCCGCGGCCCATCTGGTCGCCGAACGCCCAGATGCTGTCGCCGGTCCGCTGGAAGCCGAACATCGAGTAGAAGATGTACACCGGGATCATGTGCTCGCCGTGCGTGGCGTACGCCGTGCCCGCCGCGATCGCCGAGCCCATCGCGCCGGCCTCGCTGATTCCCTCGTGCAGCATCTGGCCCTGCTCGGACTCCTTGTACGACAGCAGCAGCTTGCGGTCGACCGCCTCGTACGTCTGGCCGTGCGGAGAGTAGATCTTCGCGGACGGGAACAGCGAGTCCATGCCGAACGTGCGGTACTCGTCCGGCGCGATCGGTACGAACCGGGCGCCGATCTCCTTGTCCTTGATCAGGTCCTTGAGCAGCCGTACGAACGCCATCGTCGTGGCGACGTTCTGCTTGCCCGAGCCCTTCTTGAGCTCGGCGTACACCGGCTCGCCGGGCAGCTTGAGGGCCTTGGCCCGGTTGTGCCGCTTCGGCAGGTAGCCGCCGAGCGCCATGCGCCGCTCGCGCATGTACTGGATCTCGTCGGAGTCCTCGCCCGGGTGGTAGTACGGCGGGAGGTCCGCCTCCAGCGCCGAGTCGGGGATCTCGAGGTAGAGCCGGTCGCGGAACTCCTTGAGCTCGGCCTTGGTCAGCTTCTTCATCTGGTGCGTGGCGTTGCGGGCCTCGAAGTCCGGCCCGAGCGTCCAGCCCTTGATGGTGTGCGTGAGGATGACGGTCGGCTGGCCGACGTGCTCGCGGGCGGACTTGAACGCCGCGTACACCTTGCGGTAGTCGTGCCCGCCGCGCGACAGCTTGCTGATGTCGTCGCCCGTCATGTGCTCGACCATCTTGCGCAGCCGCGGGTCGTCGCCGAAGAAGTTCTCCCGGATGTACTCCCCGGTCTCGACGGAGTACGTCTGGAACTGGCCGTCGGGCGTGGTGTTCATCTTGTTGACGAGAACGCCGTCGACGTCCTGGGCGAGCAGCGGGTCCCAGTCGCGGCCCCAGATGACCTTGATGACGTTCCAACCGGCGCCGCGGAAGTACGACTCCAGCTCCTGGATGATCTTGCCGTTGCCGCGTACGGGGCCGTCGAGCTGCTGGAGGTTGCAGTTGATGACGAAGGTCAGGTTGTCGAGCTCTTCGCGGGCCGCGACGCCGATCGCGCCGAGGGACTCGGGCTCGGCCATCTCGCCGTCGCCGAGGAACGCCCACACGTGCGAGCGCGAGGTGTCCTTGATCTTGCGGTTGTAGAGGTAGCGGTTGAACCGCGCCTGGTAGATCGAGTTGATCGCGGTGAGGCCCATGGACACCGTGGGAAACTCCCAGAAGTCCGGCATCAGCCGCGGGTGCGGGTAGGAGGACAGGCCACCGCCCGGGTGGGAGATCTCCTGCCGGAACCCGTCCAGGCTCTCCTGCTGCAGGCGCCCTTCGAGGAACGCGCGCGCGTAGATGCCCGGCGCGGCGTGACCCTGGATGAAGACCTGGTCGCCGGACTCGCCGTGGTCCTTGCCGCGGAAGAAGTGGTTGAAGCCCACCTCGTACAGAGAGGCCGCCGAGGCGTACGTAGCGATGTGCCCGCCGACCGACAGCTCCGGGCGGTTCGCCCGGGAGACCATGATCGCGGCATTCCACCGGATGTACGCGCGGATGCGGCGCTCGACGTACTCGTCGCCGGGGAACCAGGGCTCGCGCTCAGGCGAGATCGTGTTGATGTAGTCGGTGCTGCGCAGGCCGGGCACGCCCACCTGCTGCTCTCGCGCGCGCTCCAACAGCCGCAGCATGAGATAGCGGGCGCGTGAACGGCCCTCCGTCTTGATGACGGTGTCGAGCGACTCCAGCCACTCCCGGGTCTCATCGGGGTCGATGTCCGGAAGCTGACTGGGGAGGCCGTCGCTGATGATCGAAAAGCGCTGGCGTCCGGAAGCCACGGGTTCCCCTTCTTACTCACCCAGGTGCAGGTCTGGATCGTTCGTTGTCTAGACCATCGTCGTACGTCGTGACCATTAACGCATCTCTACCGTTGGGTAACCGCAGTGATCGATCCCCGTACTCGGGGTGGCGCCGTGTGCGGAGCCCGTACACAGGGGATACCCGCCGTCAGGGGGTGAAACGGAATATGCGGCGGCACGAAGGAGCCGTGGTGGCTATGCGCCGGGCGCGGCCGACGGTAGAGATAGGGCGCATGCGAACTGAAGTGATCCGTGTGGCCACCGGTAGCAGGGAGACGGTGCACGACATCACGGGCGAGTGCCACGCGTTCCTGGAGCGGATCGAGGCGCGGGACGGCCTGCTGAACGTCTTCGTCCCGCACGCGACCGCCGGCATCGCCCTGATCGAGCTCGGCGCCGGCAGCGACACCGACCTCCTGGACGCCATGCGCACCCTGCTTCCCCGCGACGACCGGTGGACCCATTCCCACGGGTCGCCCGGACATGGCAGGTCACATGTCATGCCGGCCATCGTTCCGCCGCACGCCACCCTCCCCGTGATCGAGGGCAGCATGGCGCTGGGGACGTGGCAATCAGTGGCCGTGGTGGACCTCAACGTGGACAATGTCGTGCGCAAAGTACGGCTGAGCTTCGTCGACGGCGGTTGACACAGGTGGACGGGTTTGCTCCCATGCGGGCAAGACACTTGCGCACGAGGTGGTCCGGCGTGTGAACTGTCCGGCAAGCCGCACCTCCAAGGGTGACCGGCAAAGATCATCGTGGCCCGACAATGCGGCCCCGACACAGGGAGGACGTTCGTGAGCGCGACCGCGGGTCAGGCGCAGAGCAGCCTGGCCGAACGGCTCGGCATCAAACCGAGCCAGGTGGTGCAGGAGATCGGCTATGACGACGACTGCGACGAGGAGCTGCGCAGCTCCATCGAATCGGTCTCGGAGAACGAGCTGGTCGACGAGGACTACGACGACGTGGTCGACGTCGTGCTGATGTGGTGGCGCGACGACGACGGTGATCTGTTCGACGCCCTGTCCGACGCGCTCACCGCGCTGGCGGCGGGTGGCCACATCTGGCTGCTGACGCCGAAGGCCGGGCGCGACGGCCACGTGGAGCCGAGCGACATCGGCGAGGCCGCGCAGACGGCGGGCCTGTCGCAGACGAGCAGCATCAGCGCGGCGGGCGAATGGTCCGGCACACGCCTGGTGACGCCCAAGGCGCGACGTTGACCCACCCCGTACGGGGGGATCGTCATGTCGTGAGACCACCGCGCGCGGCGGAGCGTCTCGCGACGACCTCGTCGGCCCCGGATGGCAGACTGTCATCCGCGTCCGAAAATCCGTTGAGAGGTTACAGAACATGGCGATTGAGGTTGGCGACGCCGCACCGGACTTCGAGCTGAAGGACCAGCACGGCACGCCGGTCAAACTTTCGGACTACCAGGGCGAGAAGACTGTCGTCCTGGTCTTCTATCCGCTGGCGTTCAGCGGCATCTGCACGGGTGAGCTGTGCTCGATCCGCGACGAACTCCCGACCCTCGGCGGTGACGACGTCCAGGTTCTGGCCGTCTCCGTCGACTCGGTGTTCGCCCACCGGGCCTGGGCCGAGCAGGAGAACTACCAGTTCCCTCTCCTGTCCGACTTCTGGCCGCACGGCGACGTGGCCAAGGCGTACGGAATCTTCAACGAGGATGCGGGTCTCGCCACGCGCGGCACCTACATCATCGACAAGGGCGGTGTGGTCCGCTGGAAGGTCGAGAACGCCATCCCGGACGCCCGTGACCTCGACGAGTACCGCAAGGCGCTCGCCGATATCTCATAGTCTCCTGTGGCCGGGCCCGCCTCGGCGGGCCCGGCCCACGGACACCTCGGAGGGGGCCATGCCCTGCTATCGCTGCGGGGCCCGGCAGACCGACCCGATCCGCGGCGCGAGCCCATGGAAGCGCGGGGTACGCGAAGAGCGGCAGGTCCTGGTCTGTCCCGACTGCCAGGAGACCACCGAGTGGGCGGCCGCCCTGGACCAGTGCGCGGCCTGCCGTTCGGCGAGCCTCGTCTGCCGTCTCGGCGAGATCGAATGCCGTGACTGCGGCCACGTACGCACGGCCGAGCCGGGAGGCGACACGCTGGTCGCCTCAGGCGGCACCCCGGGCCTGTCCGAGGAGGTCGAGGCGGCCCTGGGCCGCGTCCTCAGACGCCGGGGTGCGACGACCTGAGACCTCCTTCTCGCAATGTGCGGGCGGTTTCTCGCATCGTGCCGGACGTTACGCAGGGCCTCCCAGGGGCCCGGAGTGTGCCGCCGGTCAGCTCACCATGGCGGCGGCGGTGCCGGCCTCGTAGGCGCCGCCCTGGGCGCGCACGATCACGTTGAGCCGGTTGGCCGCGTTGATCATGGCGATCAGGGAGACCAGCGTGGCGATCTGGTCGTCGTCGTAGTGCTTACGCGCCTGCGCCCACGTCTCGTCGGACACGCCGTGGTGGGTGTCGGCGAGCCGGGTGCCCTCCTCGGCGAGCGCCAGTGCGGCCCGCTCGGCCTCGGTGAACACGGTGGTCTCGCGCCAGGCGGCGACCAGGCCGAGCCGGAGCGGTGTCTCGCCGGCGGCCGCGGCCTCCTTGGTGTGGATGTCGAGGCAGAGACCGCAGCCGTTGATCTGGCTGACGCGCAGCATCACCAGGCTCCGGATGGCCTCGGGCAGCGGCGACTGCTCGATGGCCAGGTGGACGTTGAACATCCGCTTGGCGATCTTGGAGCCGACGGTGTTGGCGAGCAGGTCGATTCGGGGATCCATGACGTGGTCCTCTCTCGTGGAGCCGTATGTGGCGTCCTGACGTACACCAGATGCCGGCCGGCCGGCGTCTGTGACAGCGCCGCGACTGTGACGTGCGCCACCGGCCGCGGATGTCACGGAGCGGCGGGGACCGGCGTCTTGTGTGCGGCACCGCCCCGAGCGAACAGGAGCCGGACATGACCGCGGACGCGGCGACCGAGGTGTTCGTCACCCATCGCAACCTGCTGTTCACCGTCGCGTACGAGATGCTCGGCTCGGCCGCCGACGCCGAGGACGTCCTCCAGGAGACCTGGCTGCGGTGGGCGAACGTCGATCTCGGCACGGTACGGGACCGGCGCGCGTACCTCGTCCGGATCACCGCCCGGCAGGCGCTCACCCGGCTGCGTACGCTCGGCCGGCGCAGGGAGTCCTACGTCGGCCCCTGGCTGCCCGAGCCGCTGCTGACCGCGCCGGACGTGGCCGAGGACGTCGAGCTGGCCGACAGCGTCTCGATGGCGATGCTGCTCGTGCTGGAGACGCTCAGGCCGACCGAGCGGGCGGTGTTCGTGCTGCGCGAGGTGTTCGACGTGCCGTACGAGGAGATCGCCGAGGCCGTCGGCAAGAGCCCGGCCGCGGTCCGCCAGATCGCGCACCGGGCACGGGAGCACGTCGCGGACCGCCGGCCGCGCGGGGAGGTCTCCGCCGCCGAGACCCAAGGCGCGCTCCAGGCGTTCAAGCGGGCGGTCGAGACGGGCGATCTGCAGGGCCTGCTCGACCTGCTCGCGCCGGACGTGGTCCTCCTGGGGGACGGCGGTGGAGTCAGGCAGGCCGTGCCGCGGCCCATCGTGGGCGCCGACCGGGTGGCGCGCGTGCTGACCGTCGGCCTGCCCATCACCATCGGCGAGGTGTCGGCCGAGCCGGTGCAGATCAACGGCGGCCCGGCTCTGGTCGTACGGATCGACGGGGAGATCGACGATGTCGTGGCGGTACGGATCGACGACGGCTTGATCACCGGGCTCTACGTCGTGCGCAACCCCGACAAGCTGTCGCGGGTCGAGCGGGAGACCGTTGTGAGCCGCTGAGCCCGTGGCCGCCCTTCGTCGATTCCAACTACTGGTACGCCCACGACGCCGACCCGCTGTTCATGCACCCACCGGACTGGATGCGGATCGTCACCGGGCTGTCGGCGTTCGTGTACATGCCGTTCTACGTGGTGCTGGTGTTCGCCCTGGTGAGAGGGCTGAACTGGATCCAGCTGCCGGCGGTGATGTACGCCACGATGATCGTCACCCTGACCGGGATCGTGGTGTTCGGCGTCGAGTTCTTCGGCGACCCGGCCATGCGCACCGGCAACCCGGCGAAGTTCCTCGCGTTCAACCTGCCCTACGTGCTGGTGCCGCTCCTGCTGCTGATCCGGATGCGCGCCCCGCAGCCGTTCGCCCGGCGTTTCTGAGGCCCGCGGGTCATGGCTCCTGGGTCTCCGGTCTGGTGTGGAGGACCTCGCGGGCCTGTTCCGCGGCGCGGGTGAGGCTCTCGCTGACGAAGTCGAGGAAGCGGGCGATGTTCTCCAGGCGTACGGCGGCCGGGCTGTCGGGGCCGAGGACGCCGACGCCCTTGCGCGCGGTCTCGACGAGCCGGGCGTTGTCGCGGGCACTGCGGATCATCGACTGGTACCAGAGGTCGTCGTCGACGGCGTAGCGCTCGCGGCGGCGTTCGTCGCGTTCGCGGCGGATGAGGTCCAGGCTCTCCAGGGACGTGATCGCCTTGGAGATGGAGGCCGGGCTGACCTGGAGGCGCCGGGTGAGCTCGGCGGCGGTGAGGCTGCCCGAGTCGGTGGTGTAGAGGCAGCCCAGCACCCGGGCCATCATCTTGGGCAGGCCCGAGTGCATGAAGTCGGTGGTGAGCGTCTCCTCGTACTCGCGTACGGCCTCGGCGTCGCGTCCGTGGGGCTGCGGGGACGCGTCCGGCCCCCGGGGCGCGGCCTGCCGGCGCCGGTGGGTGCGGCGTTCGGTGGCGCGGTGGGCCAGCTCGGCGCGGTAGGCGGTGGGGCCGCCGTTGCGCATCACCTCACGCGTGATCGTCGAGGTCGGGCGATCGAGACGCCGGGCGATCTCCGCGTACGCGAGGCCGTCCGCCAGCCCCAGCGCGATCTGCTGACGGTCCTGCTGGGTGAGTCTGCCTCCGGGCATCGCGGTCTCCCTCGTGTTGCTTTGCGGCCTTCATCTTAGCGTTCACTCTCAATCTGTTGCAACGCTTGGGCGATCCTTGTTGCATTACCCCTCACGACCACTGCAACGAATACCTGGCTCTGACCTGCCTCTATGTTGATGCAGTGCAAAGATCTTGTTGTGTGATCCTTGAATGCAACGTAGCTTTTCCAGTGTTGGAAACAACGAACCCGTCAAGGAGAAGCGCGATGCGAAAGTTCGACACCCCCACCCCGATCACCACCGTCGTGAACGTCCCCGCCGGGCGCGTGCGGTTCATCGCCGCCGACCGGCCCGACACCACGATCGAGGTCCTGCCCGCCGACGCCTCCAAAGGCCGTGACGTGAAAGCGGCGGAGCGGACCGAGGTCACCTACACCGACGGCGTCCTGCGGATCACGGTCCCGGCGAAGACCACCCACCTCGGCTCCTCCGGTTCCGTCGAGGTGACGGTCCAGCTGCCCGCCGGATCCCACGTCCAGGCCACGGCCGCCGCCACCGAACTCCGCGGCGTCGGACGACTCGGCGACGTCACCTTCGAAGGCGCCTACCGCCAGATCAAACTCGACGAGACCACAAGCGCCCACCTCACCGCCACCGACGCCGACATCGAGATCGGCCACCTGAACGGCCCCGCCCAGATCACCACCGCACGAGGCCACATCCGCATCACCGAAGCCGCACACGGCACGCTCGCGCTCCGCACCCGATCCGGCGACATCTCCGTCGGCGCGGCATCCGGCGTCTCGGCCTCCCTCGACGCCTCCACCGGCCACGGCCGCGTCACCAACGCCCTCAAGAACAACGGCACCACCGAACTCGACATCCACGCCACCACCTCCCACGGCGACATCGCCGCCCGCAGCCTCTGAGGAGCACCACCATGACGAACACCAAGTGGACCGGCATGGTCCCGGTCGACGACACGGCCCTCGCGGTCACCGACACCGGCGGTTCCGGCATCCCGGTGGTCTACCTCAACGGCCAGTTCGCCACTCAGGGGTACTGGCGGCGGGTCATCACCGAGCTCGGGACGGACTGGCGGCACATCACCTACGACGAGCGGGCCCGCGGGAAGTCGAAGCGCTCGGCGGACTACTCCTTCGAGGTCGCCGTACGGGACGTCGACGCCGTTCTCGCGGCCCGAGGAGTGGACCGGGCGCTCGTGGTGGGCTGGTCCTACGGAGCCGTCGTCGCGGCGCACTGGGCCGGCCGGAACCCCGGCCGTACCCTGGGCGTGGTCCTGGTCGACGGCGCGTTTCCCTACGACTGGCTCGACGAGGCCATGGAACGGCGGATCCGGAAGCTGTTCCGGCGGATGAGCTGGTTCCTGCCACTGCTCCGCCCGACGGGCCTGGCCCCGCGGATGACCGCCGAGCAGCAGGCGGACAGCAACATCGAGCTCGGCCGGCTCTCCCGCGAAAGCGAACTGGGTCCCGTGCTGGACGACATCACCGTGCCGGTCCGGTACGTGGTCGCGTCGGGGACCTCCCTGGGAAGCCGCGGCGACGAGCAGGAGCAGATCCGCAGCGGCCTCGACGCGGTGACCGCCCGCAACCCGAACATCAAGATCGGCGCGAAGGTCGCCAGCAACCACGGTGCGATCCTCAAGAAGGACTTCCGGTCCATCGCCGGAGCCGTGACCGAGATCGCCGCTCTTGACCGCGCGGAGCAGTGAGGACCTGACCGGCGGACGGACGGACGGCCGATCGGCTCCACGGCCCACCGTCCTCCGCCGGGTCGCACGCAGCGCTGACCGCCGCGGCCGGACCGGCACCGCGATGCGGCCGCGTGCGGCTCTGCGGTGGTCAGCGGGATGCGGGGACGCCCGTCACCGTCTCGGCCGGGTCCGGCCAGAGGCTCGTGATGACCTTGCCGCGTGTGTAGAAGTGCACGGCCTCGCTGCCGTACATGCGGTGGTCACCGAAGGCCGAATCCTTCCAGCCGCCGAAGGAGTGGTAGCCCGCCGGTACCGGCATCGGCACGTTCACGCCGACCATGCCGGTCTCGACCTCCAACTGGAAGCGGCGGGCCGCGGCGCCGTCGCGGGTGAAGATCGCACTGGCGTTGCCGTACGGGCAGCCGTTGACGATCTCCACGGCCTCCTCGTAGGTCTCCGCGCGGACCACGCACAGGACGGGACCGAAGATCTCGTTCCGGTAGGCGTCCGAGTCCGTACGGACCTTGTCGAGGAGTGACATGCCCATCCAGTGGCCGTTCTCCAGGCCCTCGACGGTGAAGCCCCTGCCGTCGAGTACCACGTCGGCTCCCTGGGCGGCCGCGCCCGCGACGTAGTCCGCGACCTCGTCGCGGTGCGCCCTGGTGACGAGCGGGCCCATCTCGGACGCAGGGTCGCTGCCCGGGCCGATCTTGATCTTCGCGGCGCGCTCGGTGATCCGGGACACGAGGGCGTCGCCCGCAGCGCCGACCGCGACCACCACGGAGATCGCCATGCAGCGCTGGCCCGCGGAGCCGTAGGCGGCGGCCACGGCGGCGTCGGCCGCCGCGTCGAGGTCGGCGTCGGGCAGCACCAGCATGTGGTTCTTCGCGCCGCCGAGGGCCTGGACGCGCTTGCCGCTCGCGGACGCCCTGCCGTAGACGTGGCGGGCGACCGGCGTGGAGCCCACGAACGACACGGCCGCCACGTCCGGATGGTCGAGCAGCGCGTT
Organism: Actinomadura sp. DC4; assembly: GCF_030406325.1. Lineage (GTDB taxonomy): Bacteria > Actinomycetota > Actinomycetes > Streptosporangiales > Streptosporangiaceae > Actinoallomurus. The sequence goes on from NZ_JAUEQY010000012.1 coordinate 24,084, forward strand.
CACCGCGACCTCGTCGCCGTGCAGGATGTTGAGCACACCGTCGGGCACGCCGGCCTCGGCCGCGAGTTCCGCGAGAAGAATCGACGCGGACGGGGCCTTGCTGCTCGGCTTGTGGATGAAGGTGTTCCCGCAGGCGATCGCCATGGGGAACATCCACATGCTGATCATCGCGGGAAAGTTGAACGGTGAGACGCCGACGACCACACCGAGCGGCTGGCGGATCGACGCCACGTCGACCCGGCTGGACACCTCGGTCGAGGTGTCACCCTTGAGCGCCATGCCGAGCCCGCAGGCGAGCTCGACGATCTCCAGCCCCCGGCCCACCTCGGCCAGCGCGTCGGCGTGGACCTTGCCCTGCTCGGCCGTGATCAGCGCGGCGATGTCGTCGCGCCGGGCGTCCAGCAGGGCGCGGTAACGGAAGAGGATCGCGATCCGCCGAGTGAGCGGGGACGTACGCCAGGTGGCGTAGGCCGCCTTGGCCGCCGCGACCGCGGCACCGGCCTCCTCGGCCCCGGCCAGCGCCACCCGCGTGGTGACCTCCCCGGTCGCGGGGTCGGTCACCGGACCCCAGGTGCCAGAGGGGCTCGAGGCGTCTCCGAACGGCTTGCCACCGATCCAGTGCGTGACGGTCCTCATCGGCGAAACTCCTTCACGGATGACGGCGGCGGGCCACACCTCGGCCGCGTGGGCAGGACTCCTGAAACCAAGCTACCGACCTGGTCACCGCGTGCAGTCGCCCCGGCCGGAAGTGCGTTCCCCAGGTCCCGAATGGTCGTGGCGCGGATCACTCACTCAGAGGCGTGCGGGACTTGGTGCGGCGCTCATCCGCCGGTGAGCCGAGAGGCGATCGCCGGGCCGTGTCGCCGGAGCCAGGTCTCGGCCCGGGGCATCCGGTCCTTCACGCCGTTTTCCCAGAGGCGTCGGAACACCGGATCGGCGTCGGCCGCGGCGCGAGTGGTGAGGCGGAACCGATGGACCATCCGCGTCGCCAGGGGCACCAGGTCGCGGCGCTGCCGTCCGGTCATGCCGTAGGCGTCGGCGAAGACCGCGGCGCGGTGGGGGATGTCGGCGTCGGCGAGGGAGGGCGCGCGTCCGCCGGGTGCAGCAACGGCGCCCACCAGTACAGAGCGTTCGCGATGTCGTAGAGCCTGGTGGTGGGTTTGGCGAGGTCGAAGTCGATGAGGGCGGCGGGGAGCCCGTCCCGGAAGACGACGTTGCCGGGGCAGTAGTCACGATGGCCGACCAACTCGGCCTCGCCATCGACGGGCGAAATTCGTACCGTCTCGGCCCCGGGAACGCCTCCCCAGGCCGCGTCCGCGGGCGGGGTCCAGCCCTGCGCGGCATCGTGCAGCCGGCGGATGAGCCCGGCGAGCGCGATGAGGACATCCTCGCCTGTCGCCTCCGGCGGCAAGGGTTCTCGTGGAGCATCGCCGGGAACGAAGGACAGCACCTCCCTGCCTTGTCCGTCGATGCCGAAAGGTACTGGCGCGGCTGAGAACCCGGCCTGGTGCAGGTGCCTGAGGTAAGCCTGGACGGTGGCGGTGAACGGCCTGACCGGGCGGCGGACGGTGTCGCCGATCCGCACGATGCCCCGGGTGACGCCATCCCCGATCAGTGGCTCTTCGATGGGGCAGGACTCCTGGTCGGCAGCGGCGGCACCGCCCGGTAGGACGGCACCGCCGCTGAGGTGAAGCGATCCGCCGACCCCCGGCTCGCAGAGGAGGGAGACCGCCACGGCGACGGTCACCGCATGATCTGGATGGTCTTCGAGGTCGTGATCGGTGCGAGCGAGCCGTCGTCGGTGTAGGCGCGCATCGAGTCGTTGGTGACCGACACGGTGACCGAGCCCGTACGCAGCGCGGTGAGCGTCCGGGTCCGCGGGTCGAGGATCGCGGCGAACCTGCGTGACCTGCGGGCCCTGTCGATGGCGTCCTTGCCGCTGCCGATCGCCAGGTTGGGCGAGCCGCTCCAGTGGACCGACATCGGATAGCGCAGCGGCACGACACGCGTGCCCGTGGACACGCCCTGGGGCTGGACGATGCTGCCCGATAGCTGTGCGGTCCTGCCGGCCTGAACCGAGTCCGGCGTGTTGAGCGTGATGCCCTGTGCGAAGGCGCGTACGTCGGCCTCGAGCCACTGCCGGTCCGCGTTCGCCTTCGGGTCGACCGACCAGTCGACCCAGCCGGTGAAACCGCCGCGGTCCGGCGTGCCGTACGGGTCCTTGCCGGAGGACGGCAGCACCGTGTACGGGACACCTTCGACGCGGTGGACGTTGGCGATCTGGGCGTGGGATCCGACCATGGCGGCGCCCTTGCCCGTGGAGTCACGGAAGTTCGTGAGCATGTTCTCGATGAGCGCGGCCTCGTCACGGTCGCCGAGCTGGCTGGACTTCGTCTCGGCGGGGTCGTCCACCGGGTGGTGGGCGAACACCATCACGTTGTGCACCGACCTGTCGTTCCTGGCGTCGTCGAGCGCCTTCTGCAACATCGGCAGCTGGTCCCACGTCGTGCCGCGCAGCGACCCGAGGGAACTGGCCAGCAGGATGAACCGCGTGTCCTTGTGGTCGAACGTCCGGTACGGCCGGCCGAACTCGTTGGTGAAGTTGGTCAGGTCGGACTGGGTGTTGTTGAGACCGTACGACTCGTGGTTGCCCGGCACGTAGTAGCAGGGGATCGTGCCGGTCTCCGGGTCCGGCGTGCTGTTCGCCGGCGGCTCCTCGCCGACCGGGATGAGGTCGCAACCGGCGTCGGTGAGCACCTGGCGGGCCAGCGCGAGGTCCTGCGGCAGGCCGCGGTCGGTGACGTCACCGTTGAGCACGAGCAGGTCCGGCCTGGTCTGGCGGATCCGCCTGATGGCGGTCGTCGCGACCTGGGTCAGCGCCGGGTTGTCGGCGGTGAACTGCACGTCCGACAGCGTGGCGAACCGCCACGTGTCGTGGCCCGACAGCAGCGAACCGTCGTCGGAGATGAGCGGATCGGGCCGCAGGTCGGGCTGGGCGGGCAGGTCGATCGAGGTCGGGATGTCGGCCTCGATGCGGTCCAGGACGAACGTGCCGGGCTTTTGCTGGGTGATGCTCGTGTTGATGCCCTGGAAGCTGTTGATCGTGATCGGGAACGCGGTGTTGGCCGGCAGCGTGAACGTCGCGTTCTGCCAGTCGTCGCTCGCGTTCAGGCCGGTGCCGTAGACGCCGGTGCTCTTGCCGTTCGCGTCGTAGAAGAGCAGGTAGGTCAGGCCGTTCGGCACGCTGATGCTGGACTTGATCCGCACCCGCAGGCGCAGCGGCTGACCGGGCACCGGGACGCGCCGGGCCGCCGACGTCGCCGCGATGCCGACGTTGCGCATCGCGTTGAAGTCGATCCGCAGGCCGTCGGGGTCGGTCGAGAAGGTGGTGGCGGCGGTGCTGTTGTTGTGCCAGCGGGCGAGCACGTCGTCGTCGAAGTCATAGACCGTCTTGGTCTGAACGCCGACCGTGATCGGGAGCTGGACCGACTTCCCTCCGGCCGAGACCTTGAGGATCGTGCCCGCGTCGGTGAGCGGAGTGACCTTCAGTCGCCCGTCGGCCGGCTGGATGGAGACGACGCTGTGGTCGTAGTCGAGCGAGAGGTCCCGCGGGTCGATCGGGGCGGTGTAACCCTGGGCGTCGCGGCCGGTCACCGAGACGGTGACCGCGTTCTCGGGCGTCGCGTCGGCGATCGACAGGCGCTGCGACGACAGCTCGACGCCGTCGAGCGGGCCCAGGACGGCGACCTTCTCACGCGCGTGCTCGTGACCCACCTCGGCCTTGACGCCGATCGAGCCGCGCTGCCCGTCCGGAGCCCTGAGAACACCGCCCTCGACGGAGGCTCCGGACCACCGTACGGACGTCGGGTCGACCGTCACCGGCGTCTGGTGGTCGTCGATGCCCACCGCGACGAGCGTACGGTGCAGTCCCGGGAAGACCTTCACGCCGCCGTCGGCCGCCGCGGCACCCGGCGCGGGTTCGACGAGGAGCTGGTGCAGCCTGCCGTCGCCCTTGGAGACGAAGATGCCCACGCCGTTCGTGTTGTGCCGTTCCTGGCCGTCGGACGGGGTGTTGCGAATGCTCACGGAGCCCTCGCCGAGCGCGCGGGCGACCATCTCGCTCGAGCCCCCGCTGTCGAGGACGACCGCGGTCTGCACGCCCATTGCGACCATGTCATGGGCGATCTTGGCGACCGTGACGCCGCCGTAGCCGGTGCCGCCCGGGCCGTTCCATTCGCCGAGCACGAGCGTGTGCCCGCCGTCCTTGAAGCCGAACGAGGTACGCGGTGAGATCGCGGTGTTGTCCAGGCCGGCGCGGGGCTTACCGCCTGAGACGATGACGCCCTCACCGGTGCCGCCGTGACCGAGCGCGAACTTCATCGTCTTGGCGACCGGGTCGGCGAGCGCCCAGCTGAGCGTCACCGGGTCACCGGGCCGCAGCGCGCGGATCGCGGCCGCCGAGGCGTCGCGTCCGACCAGGTAGAACCCGTCATCCGGGATCGTCCCCGAGCCCGCGGGACCGTTCGGCGTGACCGAGACGACCTTGTCGTTCTCGACCAGGACCTCGGCGAGGTCGCCGTCCACGCCGATGAACGGGCGGTTGCGGCTGTAGGTGCCCCACGCGGACGTGAACGCGACCATGCCGCCCGCGGGTACCGGGTGGGGTCCGGGGTCCGCGGCGTTGACCGTGAGGATCTTGTGGTCCGTGCCCGAGAAGTTCGCGGACGCGCTGACCGTGGCGTTCACGAGCTGGGCGATACCGTCTTCGCTGACGCCGACGTGCGGCTGCGTCTGGGCGGCCTCCGGGCCGCCGAGGTTGGAGGTCTTGAGCAGCTTCCCGTTCTGGATCTCGGCACCGTGCGCCGCGGTGGAGTTGCCCAGGTCGTAGAAGTCGCCGTTGACGCCCGCGACGGCGCCGGCCTTGTCGGCGGCCTCGCTGAGCGGCCCGCCGGACGCGACGGGTCCGGCGGTCAGCAGGTCCGTGCTGACCGCGCTGTCGGACAGGTTCACGGTCAGGAACCGCCCGTTGTACCAGCCGTTCTGGTCGAGCGCCTGCACGTGCTGCAGGTCGATCCCCGGCCCGATCCTCTCGGTCGTGTCGACCAGGGGAAGCCCGCCGGTGACCGGCAGAGGCTGACCCGCGTCCGCGTCCGCGTGCGCGGGGGCCGGGAGGACGACCAGCGCGGCCGCCGCGGCGAGCGCCACCAGCAGTGGCCTAGCGGCCCGATGGTTCACGACCATCGATTTCATGGAAACCTCGGCTCAGGAGAGCTGAGCGGAGGCGATGACACCTCCGCTACACCGGATGGGGTCAAGGGGTGCGTGCTCGATCAAGACGGTCGGCTCGCAGCCGCGAGTGACGCCACTTCGAGCAGGTGGCGAACCCGGGCGGGATCAGGCGAACCGCGCCCCACGGCGGGCCACGCGCACGGCGGTACGCGGCGACGGGTACGCGATCGAACGTCGCCTCGTCGTAAGTTCTTAACTTTGGTGTGTCCATCTATGTCGGAAATTAATACGATCTTCCGCCGAACGCCAGAGCCTCCAGGAGCCTCGCTCAATGAGGCTCGCTCGGGTCCTCCACGGACTCGGAAGTGGCGTCCCGGTGACCACCAGGCGCACCGAACGCGGCACGTTCGTGCCCGAGATCCCTCACCAGCCCCGCGGCGTCTTCGGTGACGACAATGCACCGGAGGCCGCCGTCATCCCCTTCGCCGCATTCGTGTGCCTGCTGAAGCACGACCACGCCGACACGATCCGCGATGAGAGCGAGCTGCGTCGCCGCGTCCAGGCGATCCGCGCTTCGCAGACCTCTCCGACTGCGAAACGACCTACGTTGGAGCTGACCCGTACGAGAAGCCGCCGCTGCGGAGTGTCTCCCGCGACATCCGTCCGGACCGCCCCGACGCGGTTACCCGCCGCGAGATCGTCGCGATCGGGCTCTCGACAGGAGAGTAGGGTGTACCGGGTCGCCGGGGCAGTACCTCGTCCGGCCATCGGCGTCACCCTTGCCGAGCTACGTGCCCAGCGCGACCCGGTCGTCGGCGCGGCTCGGTCCCGGCAGGGCCCCGTCGGCGTCTCGGAGCCGTCCGCCATTCAGCCCGACCTCGCGTTCGGCCGACCTGTCTTCAGCACGTATTCGGCACGGCTTCCTCGCCATCAGGCGTACGGCCAGGGACAAACGGACACCGAGCGAACAGTGTCCGCCCGCAGATCTGCAGGCCGGATGCCGAGAGTCTGCATGACTCTGGACGGCACCACCGCTGAGAAGAAGCCATCCGCCGACCCCGGCCCGCAGGGGGGCTGTGGGGGCGGAGCCCCCACACCGGGGGGCTCCGGGGGGTCGCCCCCCGGGAAGACACTGTGGGCACAGCTGGATTCGAACCAGCGACTCCTGGTTTGTAAGACCAGTGCTCTAACCACTGAGCTATGCGCCCGTGCGGCCGGACGTCCGGCGACCGGGAAAGACTACCGGGATCAGTGGTATGCCTGCCAAACCAAGCTCCATCCGCGAGGGAGAACGCCCCTCAGCTCTCCTCAAGATAGGCGCGGGCCTGGAGGGTGAACAGCTGGGCGTACGTGCCGTCGGCCGCCATGAGAGCCTCGTGGCTGCCGGCCTCCGCCACGCGGCCGTTCTCCAGGACCACGATCAGGTCGGCCATGCGGGCCGTCGAGAAGCGGTGGGAGATCAACAATGTCACGCCGCCGTACGAGCGGCCCGCGCGGGACAGTTCCGTGAAGCGGGCGAACAGTTTCGCCTCCGCCATCGGGTCCAGGCTCGCCGTCGGCTCGTCCAGGACGGTCAGCAGCGGCGCGGGCCGCATCGAGCCGCGGGCCAGGGCCAGGCGCTGCCACTGGCCTCCCGACAGCTCGTGGCCGCCCGTGAACCACCGTCCCAGCGGCGTACGGAGGCCCTCCGGCAGCTTGGCCACGACGCGGCCCGCTCCCGCGCGGGTCACGGCGGAGGAAACGGCGGCCTCGTCCGAGATCCGCGGCAGGTCGCCCACGCCCACGACCTCGCGGGCGGTCAGGCTCGGGCGCAGGAAGTCCTGGAAGACCGCCGTCGTACGCGAGCGCCACGCGTCGGGCGCCATCGTGGTCAGGTCCGTGTCGTCGGCCAGTACGCGGCCCGAGCTCGGGGCGTACATCCTGGTCAGCAGCTTGGCCATGGTCGTCTTGCCCGCGCCGTTCTCGCCGACGATCGCCACGGTCGAACCCGCCGGCAGGGTCAGGTCGACCTCGTGCAGCACGGGGGCGTCACTGCCCGGATAGGCGAAGGTGACCGACTCCAGCCGGATGCCCGTACGGAGTGCGTCCGGGGCCGGTCCGGCGGCGGAAGCAGAGCCGGCGGCGTACGACTCGAGCCACCGCAACCGCCTGGCCGTACGGACCGCGGCGGACAGCGAGCCCGCCGTGTCCGAGACGCTGGAGACCTGCACCTGGGCGCGGCGCATCAGGCTCACCGCCATGACCACCTGGCCGGGGGAGGCGTGCCCGTGGACCGCCCGCAGCACCAGCACGATGATCACGACGACGAACCCGGCGGCGTAGCACAGCCGGCCGAGGCCCTCCCAGACCGCAGCGCGTAGCGCGCTGCGGACCGAACGCGCGCGTATCCCCTCGGCGATCTCGGTGTGCCGGGCGGCCAGAGCGCCCGTGAGCCCGTACGTGCGGAGTTCCGCGGCGGTGCCGGCGGTCGTCGCCAGTGTGAACAGCCGGTCGGCGAGCCTGCGGTCGGCGGCCAGGTCGTCGCCCGACCGCTGCTGGATGCGGCTCGCCCGCCGGTCGGCCAGCATCGGGGCCAGGGCGATGAGCGGGACGACCATGACCGGCGGGTACACGGTCGCGAGCAGGATCATGATCGCCCCGCCGCGGATGACCACCTGCCAGCCGCTGAGGAGCTGCCGCGCCGCGCCCGCGAGCGTACGGCGGCCCTCGCGCAACTGGTCGATCCGGCTCAGCAGGTCCGGGGTCTCGAAGTGTTCGAGGCCGGGCACCGCGGTGACGAGGCGGGCGATGCGCCGGACGAGGTACTCGCTGACCCGGTCGGTGAGCGTGGAGTTGCGGCTCGCCGACATCGTCGAGAGCGTCCACGAGAGCGAGAACAGGACCGCGACCACGCACGCGCCGGTCACCACGCGTGCCTCGTCGTGGGCCAGCGCGCCGTCCACGATGAGGTGGAACCCGATCGGGAACGTCGCCGACGCCAGCGCCGCCACCGTGGTCGCGGCGAACGCCCAGACCAGCATTCCGGGCGCGGCACGCCAGGCCGGCCCCACCAGGCCCCTCATCGCCGGCCTCCCTCGGCGAAGCGGGCGACCTGGAGCCGGAACATCTCCGCGTACGTCCCGTCGGCCCGCAGCAGTTCGTCGTGCGCGCCGAGCTCGGTGATCCGGCCGCCGTCGAGGACCGCGATCCGGTCGGCCCGCCGTACGGTGGAGAACCGGTGCGATATCACCACACTCGTCACTCCCTCGGTGATCTCCAGGAACCGTTCGTAGAAGCTCGCCTCGGCCCGTACGTCGAGCTGCGCCGTGGGCTCGTCGAGGACGAGGAGGCGTGCGCCACGTTCGACCGCGTACAGCGCGCGGGCGAGCGCCACGCGCTGCCACTGGCCGCCCGACAGGTCCTGCCCGCCCGCGTACTCCGCCGACAGCACCGTGTCCCAGCCGTCGGCCAGCCCCGCGACGAGGCCGGCCGCGCCGGCCCGGCCGGCCACCCGCGCGAGCACGTCCGGGTCCACGGGCTCGCCGAGCAGGTCGAGGGCGACGTTCTCGCGCGCGGTCAGCGGGAACCTCGTGAAGTCCTGGTAGACCACGGCCACCTGCCGCTGCCACTCGCGTGCGGGCAGCTCGGTGAGCGGCCGGCCGTCGATGAGGATCTTCCCGCCGGTGGGGTCGCGCAGGCGTGCGAGCAGCGTGACGAGCGTGGTCTTCCCGGCGCCGTTCACGCCGACGATCGCGGTGGACCGCCCGGCCTCCAGGACGAGGTCGAGCTCGCTCAGGACGTCGTGGCCGGTCCCGGGATAGCGGAACGACACCGCCGCGAAGGTGACGTCGCGCGCCGGCAGCCCCGCGGCGGCGGGCGCGTCGCCGCCGGGCTCGGTGGCGGCGAGCGAGGCCGTCAGCGCGTCCAGGTCGGGCACCGAGGACAGCATGCCCTCCAGCGCGAAGTCGGTCGCGTTCACGCCGCCCGCCTGCATGCTCGCGGGCAGCATCGTCAGCATCACCACGAGCGTGCCGAGCGAGATCGTGTGGTGGTACGCGGCCCAGCCGAGCGTCGCGGTGCTCGCGGAGTACGCGGCGAGCACGAGCAGGCCGAGCAGCGCGATCCGGCGGTTGAGCCGCCGCGCCTCTGCCCACGACGGGCCCATCGCCTCCTCGTGCAGGCTCCGGTGGTTGCCGATGAGCCAGTCGCCGAGGCCGAACACCCGGACCTCCTTGGCGGGCCCGGGCCGCCAGGTGAGGGCGGCGAAGTACCAGCTGCGCCGCAGCGCCTCGGTCGCCCGCCGGAAGGTGCCGACCCGTGACCGGACCAGGTCCCGCAGCGGCCGCCGTACGACGAGCCAGGTCGCCAGGACGCCGAGCCCCAGCCACCAGTGGAACGTCGCGAGCACCACGCAGGCCAGCACCCCGAGATCCGCTCGCCGATCCGGCCGATGAGGGTCATCGCGGCACCCGAGGGCTCGTAGTTCATCAGCTCGCCCTGCGCCGAGGACAGCCGGTCGAGTACGGCCGGGTCCTCCAGGTGGGCGATGCCGGCCGGGGTGGACACGGCCTCGATGAGCCGGCGCCGCGACACGAGGGCCATCCGCGCCTGCGCCACGGCTCCCAGGGCCTCCTCGACCGGCCCGCGCAGCAGGGAGACCGCGTACAGGGCTCCGGCGACGGCGAGCCGGAGGAGCATCCGGTGCCCGTCGGACGAGCCGAGCCCGGACCTGATCGCGGCCGGGATGTCGCCGACCGTACGGCCCATCGCGATGAGGACGAGGTTGGGCAGCAGCGCCTCGACCACCATGAAGCACAGGGCGGCCGCCAGCAGGCCGGGGGCGGCCTCGGCGAACGCGCGCAGGACGCGATAGCGCGGCGATGACCTCAACGTTCCTCCTCGGCGTCGATGTCCTGCCAGGTCGCGAGGGCGGACATGAGCGTGCCGGCCAGGCGGAGGACCTCGCGTTCGGTGGGCGACAGCGACTCCATGGCACGGGCGAGCCACCGCGCGCGGGCGCGTACGTCCTCGGTGAGCCGGTCGGCGCCCCGTTCGGTCAGGCGGATCAGCACCTTGCGCCGGTCGTCGTCGCTGGCGTCGCGCTCGATCCAGCCCCGTTCCTCCAGGGCGGCGAGCGTACGGGTGAGGGTCTGCGGCTTGGAGCGCTGGAGGTCGGCGAGGCGGCCTGCGGTCGCGTGCCCCTCGCGGTCGAGGTGGCTGAGCACACTGATCATCGACAGGGTCGTGCCGTCGCGTGGCCGTTCGGCGCGCATCCGCTGCGCCAGGCCGGTCGCGCCCAAGAAGGCGGCGAGGACGTCGTCGGGGGGATCGGGGGCGTCGGGGGAGTCGGGGGAGCCGTGAGCCACGGAGCGAGAGGTTAGTAAGCTGCTGCGAAGGATTTCAAGAGATTCAGCGGCATAACGGGAGAAAGCCGTACGCCTCAGCGTACGGAAAATCGGCCGTACGGCCCCTGCCCGTCATGAGCAGGGGCCGGACGGGTCGTCAGGCCCGGACGCCGGCCAGACTCCGGCACGCCTCGGCGCACGTCCGGCAGATCCCGGCACAGCGCTTCATGACCGGGTCGCTGTTCATCGTCATGCACGCTTCGGCGCACATGTCCGCCACGCGAGCGCACGTGGCGGACATCTCCACCGCGTGCGGAGACTGGCGCATCATCATGTCCGCGCAGGCACGTGCGACGTCGACGCAGTCCATGAGCGGGCCCATCATCGTCATGTCGACGTGCTGTTTGCCCTGCTGCAGGCAGTGCGCGATCGTCTGCTCGCAACAGCTGTAGGCCTCGATGCAGGCGTCGATGGACTTCTGCGCATCCGCGTTGATCTTCCCGCCGTAGTTCACGGTTCCTCCTCCGGACGTGGCCCCGCCTACTCCGGGGCTGGGATCAATAACCCTCACGTGGCCATATTCCCCGGGCCGCCCGTCCGAGTTGCTGCCAGTCGTCGCTTTTATAAGGGTCGCCCATTATTTTGCGCTGCCGTGCTGTCCGGCTTTTTGAGAGCGTACAGAGGCGGGGATTAATCAGTATTTAAAGGCTCAAATTGCGACATTTTGGACGCGTTGGAGGGAGGTGGGGGCGGGCGACGCGCCCGGCGGGGACGTCGGCGGCCCGGCCGCCGGACGGCCCGCAACCGGCGGCCCTGGGGTGGTTACCCGCCGGTCGCCGGTCCCGTGCCGCGGCGCCGCGTTATGGCGGATTCAGGCAAAGGAGGAAAGGCGTTGCCCGCTCGGGCTCGACGGCGGCATTCGGGGCGTACGGGTCGCCACTCTGTTTTTTGTGCGCGGCATCGCCCGGGTCCGCGTTCGGCGGTCCGCTGGGTGGTTCGGGCGATCGGTACCTGAATCGTTGCGGTTGTTGGCTCCCGGCACGACTGGAACCAGATACGGTCTTTGGGCTGACAGTCCAGATCATCCCGATACCAGGGGGGGATGAGCGTGTCCGGATTGACGGACGAGAACGCACCCGTACCCGGCTCCGCCGTACTCACCGCCGGCGATGAAGCACCGCCGGAGCAGGACGAATCGCCCTCCACGAGAGACGCGGAAGACATTCCCGAAGACGCCGATCCCCGAACCCGGCCCTGCGCCTACTGCGGGCGCCCCCTCGATCAGCCGGGCGACTCGTCTCCCGCGATGCGCTACTGCCCGGACAACGGCGGCGCGTGCGCGCAGGCGGCGGCCGAGCGAAGACGCCGCGACCAGGACACGGCCGGCCTCGCCGGTCAGGTGGCGCGGACCTGGGACATGGTCGAACGTCTCGAGGACGTCGCGGAGCTGCTGGCGATCTCCCTCACGACCGGGCTGAGCGTGGCCGGCATCGACCGCCGGCTGGCCGAGGCGCGGGCCGAGGCCGCCACCGCCCTGGCCGACGCGCATCGCGAGCGTGAGGCGGCCCGCCTGGAGTCCGAGGGTGCGTTCGCGCAGCTCGGCGGCGTACGGGACCAGCTGCGGGCGGCCGAGGTCTCGGCCGCCGAGCTGACCGCGCAGCTGGAGTCGGCCCGGACCGAGCGCGACACGGCCCGCGACATGGGCGACCAGGCGACCCGTACGGCCGAGGCCGCCAACGAGGCCGTCACCGCCCTGAGGGAGGAGCGCGACCGCCTGATGGGCCGGGTCGTGGAGCTCACCTCGGCGCTGGACCTCGCACACGGCGAGCTGGCGGACGCCAAGGAGGCCCACCGGCGGTCGATGGCACTGGAGGAGACGCGTACGCAGCTGCGCGCCACCGAGTCCGAGCTGGACAAGATGCGGACCACGGCGGAGATCGCCCAGAAGGCCCGCGCCGCCGCCGAACAGGCGTGCGCGGAGGCCGACCGGCAGGCCCTGGAGGCACGGGCCCACGCCGAGGAGATGAGCGGAGAGCGCGACGAGATCATCGCCGAGCGCGACTCGCTCGCCGAGGACCTGAAGTCCCTGCGGATGGAACTGGAGTCCGCCGCGCCCCGCCTGGCGGCCGGCGAGCACCTCGCCACCGAGCTGGAGACCGCACGGAAGGACCTGGAGCAGCAGCAGTCACGCCTGCTCGAACAGCAGCTGCGCTCGCGCGAGCACTCCCAGATGGTCGACCAGCTACGCGGAGCCCTGGCCACGATGATCTCCGAACGCGACGCCGCGCGTGCCGAGGCCGACGAGACGAAGCTGGAGCTCGAACGGCTGGCGAACAGCGTCCCGCGGGGCTCCCGGCACGCGCGCCCCGCGGAGTTCGGCGGCCAGCCGGCCGACGGGACGTCGCCGAGCCGCTTCCCGCCGTTCCCGGGCTCGCCGCAGTCCCCGGACCTGCCGTCCGGCCACGATCTCCCGCCGGGCCACGACCTCGGCGGCGTGACGGGGCCGCCGGAGTCGTTCCGCCGGGGCCGTTTCCTCCCTCCTCCGGAGGAGTGATCCCGGCTCAGCGTTCGGTCGGGCGGCGGAGGCCGCTCGCGGCGACTCTGGCCAGTACCGCGGGGGAGAAGAGCGAGGCGGGGGCCGAGGTGAGCGCCAGGACGTCCAGCAGGCTCGCGCAGACGTGGCGGTCGACGTTGGCCGCCGCCACCACGCGGTCCACGTAGGCGTTGATCACGCGGGTGGTCAGCCGGGTCGGGGCCGCCTCCGTCTCGCGGTAGCGCAGGTCCTCGCCGGTCGCGACCAGCCAGGCTCCCGCCGCGCTCCGGGCCGCCCGCCGCTGGAATCTCCGCTCGGCGTCGTCGCGGTCCTCCCGCAGGCACCGGTCCAGCGCCATCGCCGACAGGGCCGCGACGCTCATGCCCTGGCCGTAGATCGGGTTGAAGGCGCACGTGGCGTCGCCCATCACCACGAAACCGCGCGGCCACGCGGGCAGCCGCTCGTAGTGCCGCCGGTGGTTCGCCGTACGCCGGAAGCCGGTGATCGGGCTGAGCGGCTCGGCGTCGCGGATCGCCTCGTACAGCACCGGGTCGCGCAGTCCCTTGGCGAAGTCCAGGAAGGCGTTCTCCTCGGTCGGGCCGTAGTCGCGGCCCGCTCCGGACAGGCTGCAGATCCAGCGCCCGCCCTCCTGGGGGAACAACCCTCCCGTACGGCGCGTCGCCGGCGGGTCGGCCTGGAGGTAGAGCGCCTTCCAGCCCGGGTCGAAGCCGTCCGGGACGGCGTAGTAGCGGCTGGCGTACCCCAGCAGCGGGTCGACCAGCGTCTCCGGTGGTGCCGGATAGCCGAGCGCGGCCAGCCACGCCGGCGCGCGCGAACCCCGGCCGGTCGTGTCGACCACCAGGTCGGCGGCGATCGTCTCGCCCGACCGTAACGCGACCCCCGCGACGTCCGGCCCGCGTGTGAGGAGCCCGGTCACCTCGTTGTCCTCCAGGACGTCGAGCGACAGCGCGGCGTCCCCGGCGAGCCGGGAGTGCACGGCCCAGTCGAGCAGCGGGCGGCTGAACGTCAGGAGCCGCGTCACCTCGAACCGCTTGCGCCAGCCGGCCGAGGTCAGCCACAGCAGGTCGGAGGGGACGCCGATGTCCTCGGCCCCGGCGCCGAGCAGCGTCTGCTCCAAACCGGGGAAAAGGTCTTCCATAAGCTCGAGACCGCGGGTCCAGAGCACGTGGAGGTGGCGGGACTGCGCGACGCCGGGCCGGAAGGCCGCCCCGGCCGGAAACCGGTCCCGTTCGACGAGTGTGACGCGGTCGAAATGATCGGTCAGGACGCGGACGGCCAGCAGTCCGGCCATGCTTCCGCCGACGACGACGGCATGATCACGATTCACCTGGAGCCTCTCGGTCGCGGCAGGAGTGACAAAAGGTTCAGGGCGTTATGTGCCCCTATGAAACAGGCATATTGACCGTCTGTGAAGGACGCGGATACTGGAGAACCCGAGCGAGGAGTAACGCGATGACTACTGCCAGCGGTCCGACCTCTCGTCCCACTTCCCGCACACAGCATCACCGGACGGTCAAGCGCGAGCTGACCGAAACCCCCCACCCCGAGTGGGCTCTGACCATGGTCGATTCGCTCCGTCCCGATTGGTCGGCGGTGCTCGAGTCGCCGCTGTTCACCGAGACCGCCGCCGGGGAGTTCCCCGACAAGGCCTGGCGGCGGGTCCTGCTGGACTTCTTCTGCGTGGTCGAGGCTTTCCCGAAGTACATGGGCGTCTACCTGGCCAAGACCACATTCGGCCAGACGCCTGGTGACTACCTCGCCCGTGACTGGCTGATCGGCAACATCCGGACCGAGGCGCTGCACGCCCAGTGGTTCGCCGACTGGGGCGTCCTTCACGGCGTCGAGTACGACGAGATCGTCTCCCACCGTCCATGTCCCGAGGTGGGCGCCCTGTGCGACTACCTGTGGTCCATCAGCTATCGGGGCACGCTCGCCGAGGCGTTCGGCGCCGTCAACTACGCGATCGAGGGCACCACCGGGGAGTGGACGCGGCTCGTCCTGCCGGCCTTCCAGAAGCGGTACGGCGATGACAGTAAGGGGCTGCTCTGGCTCAGCGAGCACGCCGAGTACGACGACGCCCACCCGCGCGAGGCGTTCGAGCTGATCAAGATCACCGTACGGGACGAGGCCGAGCACGCGAAGGTCGAGTCGGCCACGCGCCGTTCGCTCGAACTCTTCCGGCGCGCATTCGACGCGAGTTATCACCGGGTTGGGTAATGTGAAGGTGAACAATCCGTCAAATCCGACGGACTTCGCTCCAAGTTTCACCTGATGTCGGAATAGGCGACATCTGGCGTACGACGATATGCCACGCGTGCTCTTTCCCGCTGCCTCCCAAAGGGTGATCGTTTCGGGCATCCCCGCCGCTCAGTGTGGGTATCTCATGGTCGATCACGCTTTGCGCCTAACGGTTCAAGCCGCAGGAAGGGTTGCGAATGCACGTCACTGCCAGTGGTCTGAGAGCGCTCGTCATTACGACCACCGGCGTCGCGGTCATCATTAGTGCGGGGTGCGGCGGCGGTGGCAGTTCCGCGGGCGGAAACGCGAACAAGAAAGGCGAGGCCGCGGCGGCGAGGGTGGTGATCACCCCCGCCAACGGCACCGCCGGCGTGCGGCCGGACGACCCGGTCGTCGTCCGCGCCACGGGCGGGCGTCTCGCCGACGTCGTCCTCACCAGCGGCGGCAAACGCGTCCTGGGGGAGTACAACAAGGACCGCACCCAGTGGCAGTCCCGCTGGACCCTCAGACCGGGCGCCACGATCAACGTACGGGCCAGCGCCGCGAACGCCGGCGGCCGGCTGGCGACGGCGGCCAGCAGCTTCGCCACCAAGACCGCGGCCGGCACGTTCTCCGCCAGCCAGGACGAGGTCCTCGAGAGCCGCAGGGGCGAGACGTACGGCGTCGGCCTGCCGCTGATCCTCAACTTCGACAAAGAAGTACACGACCGCGCGGCGGTGGAGAAGGCCCTCCAGGTGGTCGCGGAGAAGCCGGTCCTGGGCGCGTGGCACTGGTTCGGCGACAAGCAGGTCATCTACCGCGCAAAGACGTACTGGCCGGCCCATCAGAAGATCATGCTGGTCGCCCACCTCAGCGGGGTGAAGGGCGGCGACGGCGTCTACGGCACCAAGGACCTGGTCCGCACCTACAAGATCGGTGCGGCGCACGTCTCGTACCTCGACATCGCCCGGCACCAGATGCGGGTCGAGTGGGACGGCAAGACGGTGCGCCACGTCCCGATCAGCGCGGGCATGGGCGGCAGCACGGAGTACACCACGACCAGCGGCATCCATCTCAACATGGAGAAGGACGAGGACGTCACGATGACCTCGCCCGGCCGCGGCCCCGGTGACGCCGGCTACTACAGCGAGCTCATCCATTACGCGGTCCGCGTCTCCAACGCCGGTGAGTACCTCCACCAGACGCCCGGCGACGAGGGCTGCCTCGGGAACAGCAACTGCAGCCACGGCTGCATCCGCCAGCCGGCCACGGACGCGATCTGGTACTTCAAGCAGTCCCAGCCCGGCGACCCGGTCGACATCACCGGCACCGACCGCCAGGTGGAGCCGGACAACGGCTGGTCCTTCTACCAGATGTCGTGGAACAAGTGGCTCCACGGGAGCGCACTGCGCCACTGACCCACAGACAGCCAAGAAGTCAGGCAATGGACACTGTCCGTGAATCCGGACGTTCCATGACAGGGGCAGCCTGTCGGATGTGAAGACCACCGTGCGGATGGGTGCCACCGCCACCGTGATCCTGCTGACCTGTGGTTCCGCCGTCGGCCCGGCGGCGCGGTCTCCCCACGCCGCCGGGCACGCGGTTCTCGGCGCCGCCTTCGTACGGGCCGAGCCCTGCCACGGCCACGCCTCCGCCGACTTCGACGGGGACGGCCGGAGCGACAACGCCGCCGGCGCGCCGTACGCCACCGTCTCCGGCCGCGTGCGGGCCGGCGCGGTCGCCGTCGGGTACGGCGGGCATGTGAGCCGGCTGGCCGCGCCGTCGCCCGAGCGGGACGCGGGCTTCGGCGCGACCCTCGCCACCGGCGACTTCAACGGTGACCACTGCGACGACCTCGCCGTGGGGGTGCCCGACCACGGCTCGGCGCGGTCCGGCGCCGACGGCACGGGCGCGGTGTACCTGTACTACGGATCGCCTGCCGGACTCCGCCCCGGCCGTGTGCTCGGCACCCGCGACCTGGGCCGCGAGCCGGGCAGCGACCGGTTCGGCGCGGCCCTCGTGGCCGGCGACCTGGACCGGGACGGCCGCGACGACCTCGTGGTCGGCGCGCCGGGCCTGTCCGGGGGCGGCGGCGTCGGCGTGTTCACCCACGGCCTGCGAACCCGGCGGCTCGTCACCCAGCGCACCTCGTGGGTCGGCCAGCGTACGAGCCAGACCGACGGCTTCGGGTCGGCGCTGGCCATCGGCCGGTTCGGCGGCGGCCGTGGCCGGGAGCTCGCGGTGGGCGCACCGGGCGACGGCGACGAGGCGTCGGGCGCGGTCACCGTCCTGGACCCGGCCGCCCACCGGTCCCGGCGTGTCACCCAGGAGAGCGGTGGCGTCCGCGGGGTCTCCGAGCGGTACGACAAGTTCGGCGCGGCGGTCGCCGCCGTCGACGTCGACCACGACGGGGTCGACGAACTCGCGGTCGGCGCGCCCGGCGAGGACCAGACCAAGATCCCCGAGAACTTCGCGACGGGTGCGGTCCACGTCCTGTACGCCTCCGGCCGGGACGAGGTGTGGACGCCACGCAGGGCCGGCCACTACGACCGGTTCGGCACCACGCTGGCGGCCGCCGACCTCGACGGGAACGGCACCGCCGACCTCGTGGTGAGCGCGACCGGCAGCGGCGTCGTCCAGGTGCTGAACGGCCACCGGGGCCGCGGCCTGACCCGCGGCAGGGTCATCGCCTCGCCGGCGGGCCGTACGGCACAGTTCGGGTGGACGCTCTCGATCCGCGGCCGGGACCTGTTCGTCGGCGCCCCGGGCGCCCACGGTTTCGGCGGTGCGGTCTACCGGGTCCACGGGAGGACGCGTACGCCGCTCCAGAACGGCGTAGCCGGCGAACTCCTCGGCTACGCCGTGATCTGAGCGGTCTCAGCGGGGTGCCTCGGCGACCGCGGCCTGCTGCCGCCTGGGGGACACCGCGGACCGGGAGAGCCGATGGGCGCCGTCGGCGACGGTGAAGCTCGCCGCGACCGTGTCCGGGGCGTTCCGCTTCGAGACGTAGGGCATGGTGTGGAAGTCGGCGCGCAGCTCGCGCGGGGTCAGCCGGCACATGACGAAGCCGCGGCGCTGGTCGGCGTAGGCGATGTGCGGGTTCTCCGCCAGCTCCACCGCGCGCCCGGCCGCGTCGTCGTACCCGTCGCCGTCGCTCGTGATCGAGGTGGTGACCAGCTCGACGCCGACGCGCCGGGAGTCCGGGTCGTCGAAGTTCGTGAGCAGGTCGCTGGCGTAGTGCGCGTGGACGTCGCCCGTGAGCACGACGGGGTTGCGCGCGCCGGAGGCGACGACGTCGCCGAGCACCCGGTCGCGCTCGGCCGCGTAGCCGTCCCACGTGTCGACCAGCAGCTCCTTGCCCGGCCCGAGGTGGTAGTCGTGCTGGGCCATGAAGATCTGCTGGGCGAGGAGGTTCCAGCGTGCGCCGGACGAGCGGAGGCCGGAGGCCAGCCAGCGCCGCTGCTCCGGACCGGCCAGGACGCGCCCGGCGTCGAGGCGCTCGTCGCAGTCGAGCCGTACGCCGTCGTCGCACGGCTGGTCGTCGCGCACCTGCCGGGTGTCGAGCACGTGGATGGTGGCCAGGGAGCCCCAGGAGAGCCGCCGGTAGAGCTGGATCCGGGACCCGCGCGGCACCGAGGTCCGGCGCAGCGGCATGTGCTCGTAGTACGCGCGGTAACCGGCGCGCTTGCGCTCGGCGAACCCGGGCGCGTGGGAGGTGCCCGCGTGCGTACCGGCCCAGTTGTTCTCCACCTCGTGGTCGTCGTTGACCGTGATCCAGGGCGCCATGGCGTGCAGTGCCCGCAGGTCGCCGTCGGTCTTGTACTGCGCGTGCCGCCGCCGGTAGTCGGTCAGCGTCTGGCACCGGCCCTCGGTGTGCGGGCGGACGACCATGCCGTCGGCCGCCTTGTAGCCGCCGGGCGCGTACTCGTAGATGTAGTCGCCCAGGTGCAGCACGGCGTCGGGCTGCAGCTCGGTGACCCGGCGGTAGCCGGTGAAGTAGCCCTGCTCGTAGTTGGAGCAGGACACGGTCGCGAACATCAGGTCCGGCGCCGTGCCGGGCGCGGGCGCGGTACGGGTCCGGCCGGCCGGCGAGACGTGACCGGCGGTGCGGAACCGGTAGAAGTACTCCCGGCCCGGCTGGAGGCCGGCCGGCTCGGCGTGGACGCTGTGCGCCCACGAGCGGCGCGCGGTGACCGTGCCGGTCCGTACGAGGCGGGTGAACCTCTCGTCCTCGGCGAGCTGCCACTCGACGTCGACGTCGCGGGACGGCATTCCGCCGTGCCCGTCCTCGGCGAGGGGGTGCGGTGCCAGGCGGGTCCACAGGACCACGCCGTCGGGGGTCGGGTCACCCGAGGCGACGCCCAGGGTGAAGGGGTCTCCGGGACGACGGGGGCCGCGAGGCGCGACGGCCAGCCCGGCGGCTCCGATCAGCAGGTTCCGGCGTGTGAGTTGCACACTGCCAGTTCAGAACGCGCGCCTTCCGGTCACGGAACGTGACGCTGACGCGCCGGACAACATCGTGTGGCCGCCTCATGACACCGTTCTCCCACGTCGCGAACTGTACGTGTTAGAGAGATTTTTGCAACCTTCCGTTCGTTTATTGCATGAAATCTTCCGTCGTCCTACTGTGTGCTCAGCCCAACGCCGTCCGTGAGGCGGCGAGATCCCCACCCCCGCCGGGGTTCGTGCAGGCGCGGCTTTCGCGCGCCAGAAGGGTCGAGCAATGGTGACGTCAGGTCATCCCCCCACTCCACGCCGCTCCCGGTTCCCGGGCGCACTCAAGGCGGCGGCTCTCGCCGTGACCTCCGCGCTGGTCTTCGCCGGGAGCGTTCTCGCGATTCCCCTGTGGTCCTCCGGCGCCTCCGCCGCGACCGCCGCCGAGTCGCCCTGGTCGTTCCCCGGACGCGGCGCGACCGTCCCGTTCGCCGAGGTCGAGGCCGAGGACGCCGCCACCAACGGCACGGCGATCGGCCCGGACCGCGTCTACACGCACCTCCCGTCGGAGGCGTCCGGCCGCCGCGCCGTCACCCTCAGCGGGTCCGGCAAGTACGTGGAGTTCACGCTCCCCAAGGCCGCGAACGCCATGTCGGTGCGCTACAGCGTGCCCGACAGCGGGAACGGGACCGGGCTGACCACCCCGGTCGACCTGCTCGTGAACGGCTCCAAGCTCAAGGACCTGTCCCTCACCTCGAAGTACGACTGGTACTACGGCGGCTACCCGTTCAGCAACAACCCCGGTGACGGGAGCCCGCACCACTTCTACGACGAGACACGGACGATGTTCGGCTCGACGCTGGCCCAGGGCACCAAGGTGCGGATCCAGACCTCCGGTGCCACGACGGCCGCGGTGACCGTGGACCTGGCCGACTTCGAGGCGGTGCCCGGGGCGATCGCCCAGCCCGCCGGCTCGCTCTCGGTGGACTCCTACGGCGCGGTCAAGAACAGCGCGACCGACTCCACCGCCGCCTTCCAGGCCGCCGTGGACGCGGGCAAGGCCCAGGGCAAGGTCGTCTACATCCCGCAGGGCACGTACACGCTGTACGGGCACGTGATCGTCGACGGCGTCACGCTCGCCGGCGCGGGCCCGTGGTACAGCGTGCTCACCGGCCGCGACCCGAACAACCGCAGCCGCGCCGCCGGCATCTACGGCAAGTACGTCGCGGACGGCGGGCCGAGCCAGAACGTCAGCCTCAAGGACTTCGCCATCATCGGCGAGATCACCGAGCGGGTCGACGCCGACCAGGTCAACGGCCTCGGCGGGGCGATGAGCAACTCCACCGTCGATGACCTGTGGATCCAGCACACGAAGGTCGGGGCCTGGATGGACGGCCCGATGAACCACTTCACCATCAAGAACAGCCGGATCCTCGACCAGACCGCCGACGGTGTGAACTTCCACATCGGCGTGACCGACTCGACGGTGACCAACACCTTCGTACGGAACACCGGCGACGACGGCCTGGCGAGCTGGCCCGAGAACCAGCCGAACGTGAACGACTCCTTCACCCACAACACCGTGGTCGCCCCGGTCCTGGCGAACAACATCGTCACGTACGGCGGCAGGAACTTCACCATCACCGACAACGTCGTCACCGACACCGTCACCAACGGCGGCGGCATCCACGTCGCCAACCGCTACCCCGGCGTCAACGCCGGCAGCGGCACCGACGTGCAGGGGACCATCACCGTGGCGCGCAACGCCCTGCTGCGCGCGGGCAACTCCGACTACAACTGGCACTTCGGCGTCGGCGCGATCTGGTTCGACGGGCTCAACGGGGCGATCAACGCCACGGTGAACGTCAGCGACTCCGACATCGTCGACAGCTCGTACGAGGCGATCCAGTTCATCGAGGGCGGCGCCACGCACACGGTCAACTTCAGCAACGTCAACGTGGCCGGCACCGGGACGTACATGATCCAGGCGCAGGCCGGGGCGACCGCGACGTTCACCGGCGTCAAGGCGTCCTACATCGGCGCGGGCGTCGACATCCACAACTGCGTCGGCACCTCGTTCGCCCCGACGTACGGCAGCGGCAACACCGGCTGGAGCCTGGGCTCGACCACCTGCACCGGCCAGTGGCCCGACCCGAACTACATCTACCCCGGAGGCGGCGGCGGAGGCACCACCCCGCCGCCGACCGACCCGCCGCCCACCTGCACTCCGGGCAGCGGCAACATGGCGGCCGGCAAGACGGTCACCGCCACCGGCCACACCCAGGACTACGCCGAGACCCGCGCCGTCGACGGTGACGCGAACAGCTACTGGGAGAGTGCGAACAACGCGTTCCCGCAGCGCATCACGGTCGACCTGTGCGCCAAGACCAACGTCGGGCGGGTCGTGCTCAAGCTGCCTCCGGCGACCGCCTGGGCCACGCGGACGCAGACCCTCTCGGTGCTGGGCTCGGCCGACGGCTCGGCGTTCAGCACGCTGGCGGGCTCGCGCGGGGTCACCTTCAACCCCTCCAGCGGCAACACCGCCACCGTGACGTTCAGCCCGGCCTCCACGCGCTACGTCCGCGTGGAGATCACCGCCAACACGGGCTGGCCGGCCGGTCAGCTGTCCGAGTTCGAGGTCTACTCCTCCTAACCCACAGACGCGTCCGGAGGAGGACTGGACGCATCCTCCTCCGGACGTCCGGGCACCCGCGGACGCAAGGCTTTCAAGGTGGATGAGAGCCTTGCGTCCGCGGGCCACATCCATGCAAGCCCCGATGCAAGTCAATTGCGCGTTATGGCCGTATGCTTGCGAACGTGACACGCGCACCGGGGGAAGCGAACAAGACCCGACGGCTCGCCGAGGTGGCCAAGAAGGTCGGGGTCAGCGAGGCGACGGTCAGCCGGGTCCTCAACGGCAAACCGGGCGTCTCGGACGCGACGCGCGCCGCGGTGCTCACCGCCCTCGACGTCCTCGGCTACGAACGCCCGACGCAGTTGCGCGGCGAACGCGCCCGCCTCGTCGGCCTCGTGCTCCCCGAGCTCGGCAACCCGATCTTCCCGGCGCTGGCCGAGGTCATCGGGGGAGCGCTGGCCCAGCAGGGCTTCACGCCCGTCCTCTGCACTCGTACGGCCGGTGGCCTGTCGGAGGCCGACTACATCGAGATGCTGATCGAACAGCAGGTCTCGGGCGTGGTGTTCGCGGGCGGCCACTACGCGGAGGCCAACTCCCCGCACGAGCACTACCACCGGCTGTTCGACCTGCGGCTGCCCGTCGTCCTCGTCAACGCGGCCGTCGACGAGCTGACCTTCCCGCGCGTCTCCACCGACGACATGGTCGCGGTGGACCAGGCGTTCGGGCATCTCCTCTCCCTGGGCCACGAGCGCATCGGCCTCGTCCTCGGCCCGGAGGACCACATGCCGTCCCGCCGCAAGCTCGCCGCCTTCACCGCGGCGGCGGCCGCGGCCGGGCTGGAGCTCCCGGACAGCGCGGTCGAGCACGCGCTGTTCTCCCTGGAGGGCGGCCAGGCGGTCACGCGCCGGCTGGTGGCGAACGGCTTCACCGGCATCATCTGCGCGAGCGACCCCCAGGCGCTGGGTGCGATCCGCGCCGTACGCCGGGCCGGGCTCTCGGTGCCCGACGACGTGTCGGTGGTCGGCTTCGACGACTCGGCCTTCATCAACTGCACCCACCCGCCGCTGACGACCGTCCGCCAGCCCATCGAGTCGATGGGCCGGGCGGCGGTGACGATGCTGGTGAACCAGATCGACCGCACCGCCTTCACGGCGGAGGAGCTCCTGTACGAGCCGGAGCTCGTCGTCCGCGGCTCGACCGCCCCCGCCCGCGCCCCCCAGCGCGAGGCCATGGCCTGAGCCTTCGCAGCCCCCGGGAGCCTCGGCGGTTCCCGCGCTTCAGCGGGTCTCGTGCCGGTGGTCCGCCGTCTCGGCCGGGCATGACCTGCCCCGGCTCCTGTACCCGGCGCATCTGACCCCCTGCTACCCGGTCGGTGGCGGCCGGATCCGGTCGCGGTTCGC
This sequence comes from Actinomadura sp. DC4, assembly GCF_030406325.1. Classification (GTDB taxonomy): domain Bacteria; phylum Actinomycetota; class Actinomycetes; order Streptosporangiales; family Streptosporangiaceae; genus Actinoallomurus. The sequence goes on from NZ_JAUEQY010000012.1 coordinate 47,877, forward strand.
GTAAGAACGCGACGCACACGAGCACGGTTCGGACTCGCCGGATCACGATCCCGTCACGAGCTGCGCACTCACGCGCCGCTCCCCGCTGCTGTACGCGGCGGCCAAGTGACCCACGTCACGAAATATCCGCAGGTAGAGCGACTTCGGGGGACCCCAACCACTCAGGGTCCGCGACTTCAATCGGTCATCTGTCTAGTTTTTTCATTGATATGACTGCCTCTTGCTCCATGCTGCACATCTCTGTATGTTCCTGGCAACCGGGTGCACGAAGCGCGTTCGTCGTCCGTACGTGAACACGTCAGGACGCCGGCCGCGCGCGGGACGTCCGGCCGGATGGTCTTCGTGGTGCCACTCCAGGAGGGAAGTCCTTTGATGAAAGCCCGTCATCTCGTGGTCGCGCTGGCCGGGGTAACCGCCCTGGCCAACGTCGCCGCGTGTGGCAGTAGCAGTGACGATGGCGACAAGAGCGGCTCCAAGGCCGCGAACGTCGCACCGCTGGACCCGAACACCAAGGTGTCGATCACGGTGGGCTGTCAGCCGCCGAAGAGCTCCAAGGTGCTGCGGACCGAGTGGAACAACGACGTCGCGGCGTTCGAGAAGCTGCACCCGAACATCACGATCGTGAGCAAGGACGCGTTCCCGTGTGAGGACCCCAAGACCTTCACGGCCAAGCTGGCCGGCGGTCAGATGGAGAACGTCTACTACGTCTACCTCACCGACGCCAAGAACATCATCGCCAACGGCCAGGCCGCCGACATCACCAAGTACGTCTCCGGGGTCAAGAACTACGCGAGCCTGCAGCCGCAGCTGCTGAACGTCTTCAAGGGCGGCGGCAAGCTCTGGGGCCTGCCCAAGACCAACTACTCGATGGGCCTGCTCTACAGCCGCAAGCTGTTCACGCAGGCCGGGCTCAACCCCGACCAGCCGCCCACGACGTGGGCCGAGGTGCAGGCGGACGCCAAGAAGATCTCCGCGCTCGGCAACGGCATCGTCGGTTACGCCGACTACAGCGCCGGCAACCAGGGCGGCTGGCACTTCACCGCCGAGATGTACTCCCAGGGCGGCGACATCGTGACGCCCGACGGAAAGAAGGCGGCGTTCAACAGCCCGCAGGGCCACGCCGTACTCCAGAACCTCCAGCAGATGCGCTGGACCGACAACAGCATGGGCGCCAAGCAGCTCCTGCAGATCCCCGACGTCCAGCCGATGATGGCCTCCGGCAAGCTCGGCATGTACCTCTCCGCGCCGGACAACATCCCCACGATCAAGGACCAGTTCCAGGGCAACTACGCCGACTACGGGCTGGCCCCGATGCCGGGCGCGCAGGGCACCCTGATCGGCGGCGACGGGTACATGTTCAACCCCAAGTCCTCCCCGGACCAGATCAAGGCCGGCATCCTCTGGCTGGAGTTCGAGAACCTCACGCCCGGCAAGGGGCAGTTCGACTGGGCCCAGAAGAAGATCGACAAGCAGCCGGTCGGGCTGCCGCAGCCGAACATCTTCACCGGCGCCCCGGCGGCCGAGGAGCTCGGGATCCGCAAGCAGAACTCCAACATGCCGGTCGACAACTACAAGGCCTTCGCCGACGGTGACCCGAAGGTGAAGTACCGCCTCGAGCCGCCGCAGGCCCAGCAGATCTACGCGGTCCTGGACGGTGTGGTCTCCTCGGTGCTCACCAACAAGAACGCCGACATCAACAGCCTGCTCTCCAAGGCCGAGACGAAGGTCAACGGCATCCTCGCCAACGCCGAGTGACAAAGCTGCGGGGGCCGGTCACCGTGCGCACCGGCCCCCGCTCCCACCTGAACGACCAGCCCGTACGGGGCCAGGGGAGAACGGAGGCGAACGGAGACACATGGACATCTCGCTCTCGAGAAGGACGCGGTGGGGACCACGCCCCCGCCGCGGTCGCGCCGTTCGGCGCAACCTGACCGCGTACGGGTTCCTCTGCGCCGCTCTGGTGTGCTTCGCGGTCTTCTCCTGGTACCCCATCGTCCGCGAGGTCATCCTCAGCTTCCAGAAGACCAACTTCGTGGGCAACACCAAGTGGGTCGGGCTGAAGAACTTCCACCGGATCTTCCAGGACCCCTCGTTCAGCGCCGCCTGGAAGAACACCGCGATCTTCACGCTGCTCGCGCTCGTCTGCGGCTACGTGGTGCCGTTCGTGACCGCCCTGCTGCTGAACGAGCTGCGCCACGCGCGCGGCTACCTGAGGTTCGTGGTCTACCTGCCGGTCATGCTGCCGCCGGCGGTCTCGGTGCTGCTCTTCAAGTGGTTCTACAACCCGGGACCGGGCCTGTTCAACGAGATCCTGAGGTTCGTGCACCTGCCGACGCTCGCCTGGCTCGACTCCGGAAAGACGGCGCTGATCTCGCTGGTCATCGTCGCGACCTGGACGAACATGGGCAGCGGCACGCTCATCTACCTCGCCGCGCTGCAGACCGTGCCCGCCGAGCTGTACGAGGCGGCGGAGCTGGACGGCGCCGGGCTCATTCGCCGCATCCGTCACATCACGATCCCGCAGACCAAGCTGATCCTGCTGGTCATGCTCCTGCTGCAGATCATCGCGACGATGCAGGTGTTCATCGAACCCTTCCTGCTCACCGGAGGCGGACCGGACAACGCCACGGTGAGCGTCGTGTACCTCATGTACCAGTACGCCTTCAACTTCAACAACTACGGCAGCGGTGGCGCGCTCGGCCTGATGCTGATGCTCGTTCTCGTCATCTTCTCCGCCGTCTACCTGCGGCTCTCCCGCGACGACCATGACGGCCGGGCGGCCCGGGTCTGAGGTTAGGAGCATCGATGTCGAACGTCCTGGACCACCCGGTCCCCGCGGCGCCCGCCCCTCCCGCCGTCCGGCGGGCCAGGAGGCCGCGGCGGATCGAGCCGTCGCAGCGGACCCTGGTCTCCCCGCACAGCCTGCGGAGTCGGCGCGGCCGGATCGTCTACTGGACCGTGCTGACGCTCACCATCCTGATCTTCACGCTGGTGTTCGTCTTCCCGCTCTACTGGATGGTCACCGGCGCGATGAAGTCCTCCAGCGAGCTCGTACGGCTGCCGCCGACGCTCTTCCCCGAGCATCCGCACCCGGAGGTGTACAAGAAGGCCTGGAGCCAGATGGACCTGGGCCGCTACATGCTGAACACGTTCATCTACGCGCTGGGGGCCTGGCTCCTCCAGCTGGCGGTCGACGTCTCGGCCGCCTTCGCGCTGTCCAAGCTGCGGCCGATGTTCGGCAAGCTCGTGCTCGGCGGCATGCTGCTCACCCTGATGATCCCGCCGACCGTCCTGCTCCTGCCCGCGTACCTGACCGTACGGGACATCCCGATCCTGCACCTCAACCTGTTGAACACCCCGTGGGCGATCTGGCTGCCGGCCGCCGCCAACGGGTTCAACATCTTCTTGCTCAAGAGATTCTTCGACTCCATCCCGTCGGAGCTGCTGGAGGCGGCGGCCATCGACGGGGCCTCGGCACCACGTATGTTGTGGTCGATCATCCTGCCGGTCTCCCGGCCGATTCTCGGTGTCGTGTCGATCTTCGCCGTGGTCAACGTATGGAAGGACTTCGTCTGGCCACTGCTGGTGATACCCGACACCAACCGGATGCCGGTCAGTGTCGCCATCTCGCAGCTCTCCCAGGAGATGCCGCAGAACGTACTCATCGCCGCGTTGGTGATCGCGAGCATTCCAGCTGTCGCGATCTTCTTCCTCTTCCAGCGCAACATCATGGCCGGCCTCACCGCCGGTGGCCTCAAGGGCTGATCCGCCCTAGCGGGCCCGAGTGCGTCCCTCGGCAGGCCGCGGATCGATCACGAACACTTCGCCTGAGAAGGAGTAGCCCAGCATGCGTGAAACGTGGTGGCGGGGAGCCGCGATCTACCAGGTCTACCTGCGGAGTTTCGCCGACGGCAATGGAGACGGGCTCGGCGATCTGGCCGGGCTGCGCAGCCGCCTGGCCTACCTGTCAGACCTCGGGATCGACGCCATCTGGCTCAATCCGTGGTACCCCTCGCCGATGTCGGACGGTGGCTACGACGTCGCGGACTACCGGAGCATCGAACCGGTCTTCGGCACCCTCGCCGAGGCCGAGAAGCTGATCCAGGAGGCCCACGACCTCAACATCAAGATCATCATTGACGTCGTGCCGAACCACTCCTCCGACCAGAACGCCTGGTTCCAGGAGGCGCTCGCGGCCGGGCCCGGCTCGGCGGCGCGGGAGCGGTTCTGGTTCCGCCCCGGCAAGGACGGCGGCCCGCCCAACGACTGGCAGTCGATCTTCGGTGGCCCCGCCTGGACGCAGGTCGCCGACGGCGAGTGGTACCTCCACCTGTTCGCGCCCGAACAGCCCGACTTCAACTGGAACAGCGACGCCGTACGCGAGGAGTTCCTCGACGTCCTGCGCTTCTGGTTCGACCGCGGCGTCGACGGCATCCGCATCGACTCCGCGGCCGTGCTGATCAAGGACCCGGACGCCGAGCCGGACGGCCTGGACCCCTACACCGACCGCGACGGCGTCCACGAGATCTACCGCGAGTGGCGGCAGGTCTCCGACACCTACCCCGGCCGGTTCCTGATCGGCGAGGTCTGGCTGCCCGACCAGGAGCGGTTCGCCCGCTACCTGCGGCCGGACGAGCTGCACACGGCGTTCAACTTCGACTTCCTGGCCTGCCCGTGGGACGCGTCCGCGCTGCGCCGCGTGATCGACACCACGCTCGCCACCCACGTGCCGATCGGCGCCCCGCCCACCTGGGTGCTGTCCAACCACGACGTCACCCGCCCGGTCACCAGGTACGGCCGCCCGGACACCTCGTTCGCCCACGACGACCGCAAGCACGGCATGGTCTCGGACCGCGACCTCGGCATCCGGCGGGCGCGGGCCGCGGCGCTGCTGGCCATGGCCCTGCCCGGCGGCGTCTACGTCTACCAGGGCGAAGAACTGGGCCTGCCCGAGGTCGAGGACATCCCGGACAACCTGCTCCAGGACCCGATCTGGGCCCGGTCGGGCAACACCGACCGCGGCCGCGACGGCTGCCGGGTGCCGGTGCCGTGGTCCGGCGACGCCCCGCCGTACGGGTACGGCGGGGAGCCCTGGCTGCCGCAGCCGGCCGACTGGGGACCGCTCACCGTGGAGGCCCAGGAGCCGGACGCGACCTCGATGCTCAACCTGTACCGCACGGCGCTGCGGATCCGCCACGAGAAGCTCGGCGACGGGACGATCACGTGGGTCCCGCTCGGCGACGAGGTGCTCGCCTTCACCCGCGAGTCCGGCCTGACCTGCGTGGTCAACCTCGGAACCGAGCCCGTACGCCTGCCGGAGCACCAGCAGATCTGCCTCGCGAGCGGCCCGGTCGACGGCGGCCTGCTGCCGGCGGACACCGCCGTCTGGCTGCTCTGACGATCTCCCGCCTGCCCGCCCGGCCGTCCGGGCGGGCAGGCGGTGACCTCACGAACGCAGCGTCCGGGGCAGGCCGAAGTACGGCAGCAGGCTGTTGTCCATGAACCTGGTCAGCGCGGAGATCCGGTCGCCCGACAGCGTGAGCACGAGCACACCGTGGGCGCGCAGGATCGGCGTCCCCGGATCGATCAGATAGGCGCCGAACGCGGGCTGGCCGTTCGCGTACGTCGGGATCAGGTGGTACCTCCGGCCGTCGCGCAGCGCGATCGTCGCCAGGAAGTGGCCGGTGGCCGCGTGACCCTGGTACTCCAGCGGCAGCGGCGGCATGGTCAGCCACACGTCCTCGGTGAGCAGCGCGAGGATCGCGTCCACGTCGCCGCTCTCGAACGCGCGGGAGAAGTCCTCGACGATCTTGCGCTCGCGGGATGACCGCGGCAGCGGCGCCCGTTCGCGATCGGTCTCGGGCATGCGGGCCGTCAGCGTCGCGCGCGCCCGCTTCAGCGCGCTGGTGACGGAGTCCTCGCTGCTGTCGAGCATGCCGGCCACCTCGGCCGCGCGGAAGCCGAGCACGTCGCGCAGCACCAGCACCGCCCGCTGCCGCGGCGGCAGATGCTGCAGGGCGACCAGGAACGCCAGCGAGACCGACTCCTTGCTCTCATAGCGCGCCTCCGGCCCGAGCTCCCCGTCGGGCAGCCCGTCGAGCAGGACGTCCGGGTACGGCTCCAGCCAGCTCGGATCGCCGTGGCGGGTGGGCTCGGGCAACGTGACCTCCGGGACGAACACCGGGCGTTCGGGGCGGCGGGCGCCGTTCCGCAGCGCGTTCAGGCAGCGGTTCGTCGCGATCCGGTACAGCCACGAGCGCAGCGACGAACGCCCCTCGAACCCGTCGAGCCCGCGCCAGGCGGCCAGCAGGGTCTCCTGGAGCAGGTCCTCGGCGTCCTGGATCGAGCCGAGGATGCGGTAGCAGTGCACCTGCAGCTCACGCCGGTAGGGCTCGGTCAGCTCGCGGAACGCCTGCCCGTCGCCGGCCTGCGCCCGCTGAAGAGTGTCTTCGCCCGGCATCGGGTCACCTTTCACAGTGCGGTTCACGTCCGTACTGACACCGGCCACGCCCGAAAGTGGTCACCGCCCAGACTCTCCGCCACCCGGTGTCCCAACGTACGACCGAAGTGATGGGAGAAAATCCGTGAGTCGTACGAATAACGGCCGGGCGACCGCCGAGCAGCGGTGGGCGCTGGTCCTGGCGTCGGTGGGCTCGTTCATGGTCGTGCTCGACGCGCTGATCGTGGCCACCGCGCTGACCGCGATCCAGCGCGATCTGCACGCGTCGATCGAGGACCTGGAGTGGACCGTCAACGCCTACACCTTGAGCTTCGCGGTGCTGCTGATGACCAGCGCCTCGCTGGGGGACCGGTTCGGGCGCAGGCGGTTGTACGTCGCGGGCCTCGCGCTGTTCGCCGCGGCGTCGGTCGCGTGTGCGCTCGCGCCGAGCACGGGCGCACTGATCGCGGCCCGCGTCGTGCAGGGAGCCGGCGCGGCGATCACCATGCCGCTGGCGCTCGGCCTGCTGAACGCGGCCTTCCCGCCGGAGCGGCGCGGCTGGGCGCTCGGCGTCTACGGAAGCGTCACCGGGCTGGCCGCGCTGCTCGGACCGGTGCTCGGTGGCGTGATCACCGAGGGACTGGCCTGGCAGTGGATCTTCTGGCTCAACGTGCCGATCGGCCTGCTCGCGATCCCGTTCGTCCTGAGCCGGGTCAAGGAGGGCTTCGGCCAGGGCGCGTCGGTCGACCTGCCCGGCCTCGTCCTGTTCACGCTGGCCGCGTTCGGGCTCGTCTGGGGCCTGGTACGGGCGAACTCCGCCGGCTGGGGCGCCCTCACCGTGGCGGGGCCGCTCGCCGGGAGCGCGGTACTCGCCCTGGCCTTCGTCGTCTGGCAGTCGCGCGCCCGTACGCCGATGCTGCCGCTACGGCTGTTCGGCTCCCGCGCGTTCTCGGCCGGCAACGCGGTGATCTTCCTGCTCAACGGGTCGATGATGGGCGCGATCTTCTTCATGACGCAGTACCTGCAGGTCGCCATGGGGTTGGGGCCGCTGGGCGCCGGGCTGCGCATGCTGCCGTGGGGGATCGCGCCGTTCCTGATCGCGCCGCGCGCCGGCGCGCTCGCCGACCGCCTCGGCGTACGCCCGCTGGTCGTCGCCGGCCTCGTCCTGCAGACCGCGGGCATGGGCTGGATCGCGCTGGTCGCCTCGCCTGACCTGTCGTACGCGGCGCTGGTCACGCCGATGAGCATCGCCGGGATCGGGTTCGCGCTCGCGATCCCGGCCGTGACCAAGGCGGCGGTCAGCACGAGCGCCCCGGCCGACATCGGCCGGGCGTCCGGCGCGTACAGCACGATGCGCCAGCTCGGCGGCGCGTTCGGCGTGGCGGTCCCGGCCGCCGTGTTCGGCGCGACCGGCGGGTACGCGTCGGCCGCGGCGTTCACCGACGGGTTCTCCCCGGCGGTGGGCACGGCCGCCGGGCTGGCGCTGGCCGGGGCGCTCGTGGGCCTGCTGCTCCCGGCGACGCCGCGTCCGGCGGTCCGGGAAGCGGCGCCGGCTATCCGGCGGCCAGTTGCTGCTGGGTCTGCCAGGACGTCTGGATGGCGGCGCCGGACCCACGGCAGCGGCCGACGTTGACCGTGACCGTGTCCTCGGTGCGTTTGGTCTTGGCGCCGAACCGGGCCTTCGGGCCGTTGTCGAAGGCGCGCACCCGGCCGTCCTTGGAGGACACGATCGTGCTGACGTACGTGGGAGCGGTGCCGGTGATGTGGCCGCGTAGCTGCAGGCAGACGCTCCAGCCGTCCTTCGGCGCGGTGTCGGTCAGGACCACGGTGCCGCTGTAGTGGTCACGGCAGACCGAGCCCTTGAGGTGGGCGGAGCCCGCGCCGGTCACGCCGTACGTGCGGTCGTAGTCGCGGCAGCCCTTGGCGGGGCGCTTCGTGTGCTTCTTCGGGGTCGGCTTCGGCACGCCGGACCGCACGCCGTTGAACTGCGGCCGGTGGGTGACGGTGGCCTGCGGCGTGGGCGAGGCGGGGGTGGCCGCGGCCACGCGTACCTTCGGCTCGGTGGCCGCGTCACCACCGTGCGGCCACAGGGGGATCGCCACGGCGGCCGCGGCGGCGACGACGGCCACGGCCGCCCCGAGCGCCCAGCCGACCCGGGGCCGCCGCCGCGCGACGACGGCGCTCGCGGCGGGCGTCAGCGCGGACCGCGCGGGCGTCCTGCCGCCCGCGGATCCGCCGGGACCGGTCGTACGCCGCTCACCGGAGACCGCGGGACCGTCGGCGGCGGGCGGTTCCGGGCGAGCGTGCAGCGGCGCCCCGGCCACCGCACGGTCGTGCGGCGCCTCGGCCCCGGTGGGATGCGAGGTGGACGGGGCGGCGGACGGTAGGGCGGGATCGGCGAGCGACCGCACGGCCGTCGCCCGCTCCACGGATCCGGGTGCCGGCGGCGCGGAAGCCACGCCGTCCTGTCGTGGGGCGGCGGCGCCGGTCGGGGCCGGCAGCACGGAGCCGGGCGGGGGGAAGCCGTGAGCCGGTGACTCGGCCGGATGGTGGGGGCCGGTCTGGGCGGCCGGGTGCGGGGTGGTGGCGCCGAAGGCCGGAGGCGGCATCAGGGACTCGGTGGCCTCGTGGCCGAGCAGGCCGGCCTGGGCCTGCTGGGCGGTCGGGCGCTGGGCCGGGTCCTTGTCCAGGCAGGCGGCCACGACCGAGCGCAGCGGCTCGGGCAGCGCGGAGACGTCCGCGTCGTCGTGCACGATCCGCTGCATCACGGCGTGCACGGCCTCGTTGCCGAACGGCGGGCGGCCGGTGGCCGCGAACAGGATCGTCGAGCCCCACGCGAACATGTCCGCCGGCGGGCCGATCTCGCCGTCGGTGATCTGCTCCGGCGCCATGTACGACGGCGTGCCGGCGCGGTTGGACTCCTGGTTGCCCGTGGCGCCGAGCGCGCGGGCGATGCCGAAGTCGATGACGCGCGGGCCGTCCGGGCCCAGCAGGACGTTGTGCGGGTTGAAGTCGCGGTGGACGATGCCCGCCCGGTGGATCGCGGCGAGCGCGGTCAGCGTGCCGATCGCCAGGCGTTCGAGCGCGCCGTCCGCGCGCGGGCCCTCGGCGATGATGTGGGACCGCAGCGAGCGGCCCTCGACGTACTCGCTGACGATGTAGGGATGGTCGCCCGCGACGTCGGCGTCGAGCACCTGCGCGGTGCAGAAGCGCGCGACCTTCTTGGCGGCCGACAGCTCGCGCATGAAGCGCTCGCGCGCGCCGGTGTCGTTCGCCATCCGCGCGTGGAGCAGCTTGATCGCGACCTGCTCGCCCAACGGGCCGCGGCCGAGGAAGACGACCCCCTGGTTGCCCTCGCCGAGCCGCCGGAGGAGGCGATGGCCGCCGAGCTCGGCAGGGTCGCCCGGCCGCAGCGGAAGCCCGTCGGGCATGCGCGTGTCCTCCCGGTCAAGCCATCGTTCACAGTTCGTCAAACGATAGCGCCGGATCGGACCGCGGATACCGCCATCGGGTCAGGCCGGTGGCGTCCGTTCAGGTCGTCGCGCGGCCGACCGCGTACTGGAAGAGGTTGTCCTGCTGGATCGACCCGTCGGGACGCCGCTGGTTGCCGAAGTTGGTCATGAAGACCTCGTGCGCCGCGTCCATGCCGACGACGTCGATCGCCCGGGCCACGTTGGGCGAGGACGTCATCGACCGCCAGGCGTCGTCGAGCGAGCTGAAGTCGTACCGGCGGGTGACCTCGGCGAAGGCGTACACGTCGAGTCCGCCCTCGACCATCACCTCGCGCAGGCGGTACAGGTCGCGGACCGGCTGCGACTGCGAGTCGTCGGCGGGCACCAGCCCGCGTACGGCGTTGAGGAAGGCGCTCGCCTCGCGGCCGGACCAGTTGTGCCACAGGCCGATCACCACGGAGCCGCCGGGCCGCGTGACGCGGGCCAGCTCGGCCACGGCCACCGCCGGGGGCTCGGTGTACTGGATCGCGTCGAAGGCCATCACCTGGTCGAAGCAGCCGCGGTCATAGGGCAGCTCGGCGGCGTCGGCCACGCGCAGGTCGGCGTCGGGCAGCCGGTCCCGGGCGATCTTCAACAGCTCCACCGAGGCGTCCAGCCCGGCGACCTCGGCGCCCTGCTGGGCGGCGAGTTCCAGGGCCGTACCGGTGCCGCAGCCCACGTGCAGGAGCCGCGTCCCGGGACCCGGGTCGAGGGCGCCGACCGAGGCGACGTACAGCGGGCGCAACTGCGCCTCGCACACGTCTGTGAAGGCCACTCCGTTCTGCGGATGGACCTGTACCGGACCCACCATCGCGTCCTCCGGGTAGTCGGTCGGTTCTGGGAGACATGATCACTACAAGGTCTGAGGTTCTGCATCCGCATATTTACTTATTTACGGGCTTTGTTGGTCCGATACGGCATATGTGATCCATACTCCGTGATGTGGCCCGCCGGGTGTCATGCCCTACGCTCATCGGCCGGACTGCGGAGCTGGCCCGGCTCGACGCCGCCCTGGCTCAGGCGCAGAACGGCTCCTCCGTGCTGCTCTTCGTCTCCGGCGACGCAGGCATCGGCAAGTCGCGCCTGGTCGAGACGTTCGCCCGCCGGGCCAGGGAGCGCGACGCGATCGTCTTCTCCGGCGCCTGCCTCGACCTCGCCGAGGGTGCCGCGCCGTACGCCCCGTTCGTCGCCGCGCTGCGGCCGCTGGCCGACGAACTCGACGGCGACGAGCTCGCCCGCGTCCTCGGCGAGTCGCCGCGCGAGCTCGGCGCCCTGCTGCCCGAGCTGTGCGGGCGCCCGCCGGACCCCCGCGACGGCACCGAGCGGGGACGGCTGTACGAGCTGGCCCTGGGCCTGTTCCGGCGTATGGCCGCGCTGTACCCCGCCGTACTGATCCTCGAGGACCTCCACTGGATCGACCCGGCCTCCGCCGACCTGCTGGCGATGCTCGGGAGCAACCTGCGACGCGCCGGCCTCGTGATCATCGGGACGTACCGTAGCGACGAGGTGCCGCGGGACCACCCGCTGCACACCACCGCGCTGGAGCTGGAACGCTCGGGCCGGGCCGAGCGCGTCGAGCTCACCGGCCTGTCGGGCCACGAGGTGACCGCCCAGATCACCGGCATCCTGGGTACGGAGCCGGCGACGTGGCAGACGCGGTCGCTGTTCGACCGCTCGGAGGGTAACCCGTTCTTCGTCGAGGAGCTGCTGGCCGCCGGGCCGACGAGCACCGAGCTCACCGCCAGCCTGCGCGACGTCCTGCTGACCCGCGTCGAACGGCTCGGCCCGGGGACGCGGGCCGTACTGCGCGCCGTGGCCACCATCGGCCGCGGTGGCGACGAGGAACTGATCGCCACCGTCACCGGCCTGCCGCCGGGCGAGCTGGAGTTCGCGCTGCGCGAGGCGGTCGCCCACCGGCTGCTCGTCGTCTCCGGCGACGGGTACGACACCCGGCACGCGCTGCTGCGCGAGGTGCTCCACGCCGACCTGCTCCCTGGCCAGCGCAACCGCCTCCACTCGGCGGTCGCGGAGGCGCTGGAGGGCAAGGACGTACCCGCCGAGTCGGCCCGCCACTGGTATGCCGCGGGGAACCGGCCGCGAGCGCTCGGCGGCTTCGTGCAGGCCGCGGCCGCCGCCCAGGCGACGAACGCCTGGGCCATCGCGCTCGCCCACTACGAGCGGGCGCTGCGGCTGTGGCCGGACGTGCCGGACGCGGAGGCGCGCTGCGGCCTCTCCCACGCCGAACTCCTCTCGCGCGCGGCCGAGGCCGCGATGGTCGAAGGGGAGACCGACCGCGCCGTCGCGCTCACCGAGGCCGCGATCGCCGAGGTGAACCCCAGGGAACGGCCGCTGCGCGCGGCGGGCCTGCGCATCCTCATGGGCCGGGTCCACTGGGTGGCCGGCGACGTGGCGGCGGCGTGCCGCTCCTACGACGAGGCGGTCGCGCTGCTGCCCGCCGAGGCGTCCACGCGCGAGCGCGCCCAGGTACGCGCCCTGCAGGGCCACGCCTTCATGCTGCAGAGCCGCTACACCGACGCGGTCGTCTGCTGCCGCGAGGCCATCGCCGTCGCGGTCGCCGTGGGCGCGCGCGACCTGGAGGGTCACGCCCGCAACACCCTCGGCGTCGGCCTCACCATGCTGGGCCGGTCCGACGACGGCCTGGCCGAGCTCGCCGACGCGCTGCGCATCGCCAAGGCGCGCGACGACACGTGGGAGCTCGGCCGTACGTACGTGAACTTCTCCGACGCGCTGCTGTGGGCGGGCCGCTGGGCGGAGGCCGCCGAGGTCGGCATGGAGGGCGTGAACGTCTGCCGCAGCCTGGGCTACGGCCGTACGACGTGCATGTGCGCCGCCGGCAACACGCTGGCGGCGCTCGTACGGCTCGGCCGGTGGCCGGACGCGGACCGGCTCGTCGACGAGGTCAACGACATCGACGCGCCGCCCGGCCAGCGCTGGGGCGTCACCCTGGCGATGGCCGAGCTGGAGCTGCGCCGGGGCCGCCTGGAGGGCGTCCGGCACCACCTGGCCGCCGTCGCCGGGGCGGTCGCGCGCTCCGACGGCAAGGAGATCGTCAGCTCGTACCACGTCTGCGCGGCCTGGCTGGCGGTCTCCGTGGGCGACTACGAGGAGTGCCGCGAGCACGTACGGGCCGGCCTCGAGGTGATCCGGGACTCGGAGTACACCCGGGTCGGCCCGCAGCTCTGCTCGATCGGCCTGTGCGCCGAGGCGGCGCTGGGCGGCGACTCGGAGGCGCTGCTGAAGGAGTGCCGGGAGTTCCTCGGCGGCATGACGGGAACGCCCGAACCCGAGGCGTACGGCCGGCACGCCGAGGCCGAGGCATCGCGTCTCACCGGCCCGGACCCGGGCGCGTGGCGGGCCGCGCTGGCCGGCTGGGAGGCGCTCTCCGAGCCGTACCACGCGGCGTACTGCCGGTTCCGGGGGGCCGAGGCCCTCCTCGCGGCGAAGGGCTCACGCGACGAGGCCGCCGCCCTGCTGCGCGAGGCCCACGAGGCGCTCACCCGTCTCGGCGCGGACAACCTGCGCGTGAAGGTCGAGGACCTGGTACGGCGGGCGCGCCTGGAGCCCGTGGCCGCCGCGGAGACGTCCGTGCCGGGCCTCACGGCGCGCGAGGGGGAGATCCTCGCCCTGCTGAGCGACGGCCGGACGAACCGGCAGATCGCCGAGTCCCTGTTCATCAGCGAGCGCACGGTCGGCGTGCACGTCTCACGGATCCTGCACAAACTCGGCGTCCCCAACCGTGGCGCCGCCGCCCACCGCTTCCGCGACTTCGAAGGAACCGCCGGCCTCTAGTAGCGCCACTAGCCGATCGGCGAGGGTCGGTCTTCGGCCTCTGCCGGCGGCCGGTGTCCTCCGTTCGTGGTGTCCTCGGCCTCGAAGCGCAGCAGGTCTCCCGGCTGGCAGTCGAGCGCCTCGCAGAGCGCGGCGAGCGTCGCGAAGCGCACCGCCTTGGCGCGGCCGTTCTTGAGCACCGCCAGGTTGGCGGGGGTGATCCCGACGCGGTCCGCGAGTTCGCCCACGGACAGCTTCCGCTTGGCCAGCATCACGTCGATGTCGACGGTGATGGGCATCAGATGACCTCGTCCAGCTCGGCCTGCATCTGCGTCGCCTCGACGTCGCGCGCGACCGCCTGGGTGAGCAGCATCCGCAGGACGAGCACGATGAGCGCGCCGCCCAGGACGGCCATGCCGATCCCGGCCATGATGACGGTGATGCCCGGGTTATCCGAATGCTCCGGCGCCAGGACGGCCGTGAGCACGAACCACAGGAGGGCGGCCGCCGTGATCGCGCCGATCACGAGGTCGACGTACCGGAAGGCGGCGTGGGAGAAGACCGTTCCGCGTCGCACCATCGTCACCAGCCGCCATACGCAGACCACGATGACCTGGCCCGTCGCGATGCCCAGGATCACGATCACGCGAACCGGGGTCAGCGGGAACGACCCGTCCTCCGGGTCGTTCCCGCCGACCAGCGCCCACACCATCGCCACCTGTGCGAACACCGTGCTGGCGAGCACCCCTACGAGCACGACGCGCAGCGCGCGCACTGTCAGCGCTCCCATCGTCTCTCCTTCGATCGACTAACGATGAAAATCTATCGACTTTCGATAGATATAGCACGGCTTCGACCGGAGAGGAAAGACCTCGATAGAGACCTGTGCCCCGGCGCTCCGGCCGTGAGCCGCCGGGTCCGCGGCCTCAGTCGCCGGGGGCGGAGAGTTTCGGGGTGAACGTGGTGCCGTGGAGGGCGCTGTCGATCAGCTCGATGCTCTCGGCGATCGCCACCAGCCGGGTGCCCTCGCGGCGGTAGATGTCGAGCACCGCCTCCACGCCGTGCGGCGGGACCGTGCCGGACAGGTCCGTACGGGCGGTGCGGAAGCCCAGCCGGGCCGCCTCGATCGCGGCGGCGACGTGCTGGCGCGCCATCCGGGAGAGCGCCGCCGGATAGCGGCGCAGCACGCCGTAGCGGCGGTATTCGGGTGGCACGAACTCGAACAGCCACGTCACCGCGGTGTCCTCGAACCTCTCGGTGCCCGGCGGGTGCACCCCGGTGGGCCAGCCGGGCGGAACGTACGCGTTCACACGCCTCAGACTACGCCGGATACGAACATGTGTTCGAAAAGGGTCTCATGAATGTGTCGCCGGAGGAGAGGGCTCAGTCCTCGTCGTCGCCGGGCTCGTCCGGCTCGCGGCGCTTCGTGATCCGGATGGTGCCCGACTCCAGGTCGTCGCGGCCGGGCGCGGCCTCGGTGTGGAGCTCGTGGCGGCGTTCTTTCTGCGCCTCCTGCTCCTCGAGCTGGATCTGCTTTCCGGCACCGCCGAACGCGGCCTGCAGGTCGGCGAACATGCCCGGGCCGAAGCCCGCGCCCGAGTCGGAGTCGCCGCGGATGGCCGACATCAGCCCGCCGCCGCCCGTGCCGTTCTTGGGCCAGTCCACCACTTCCGGCGTCGGAGGCGTGGCGGCGCGGCTACGGCGCGGGCGCTTGCGGCGCCGCCGAAACGGTGATCTCACGCATCCTCCAACGTTCGGTCGACTCTCAGGATTCCTTACGGAGACCCGCCCGAATGGTATGTGCCCTCGCGGTGATCTCGAACGGTAACCTGCGGTGCGTGTCCCTCATACTGGCCGACCTCGTCGGGATCTTCGAAGACCGTTACGATCCGGCCTGGGCGGAGTCATGGGACGCCGTGGGCCTGGTCTGCGGCGATCCGGAGGCCGAGGTACGCCGGGTGCTGTTCGCGGTCGACCCCGTCGCCGAGGTCGTGGACGAGGCGCTGGCCTGGGACGCCGATCTGATCGTCACCCATCATCCCCTGCTCCTGCGCCCCGTGCACGGCGTGCCCGCCACCACGCACAAGGGCCGCCTCGTGCACCGGCTGATCACCGGCGGGGTGGCGCTGTTCACCGCCCACACCAACGCCGACGTGGCCGACCCGGGCGTCTCCGACGCGCTCGCGCGCGCCGTGGGACTGTCCGGGCCGCTGCGCCCGCTCAGCCCCTCGGCCGAGGACCCCCGGCGGGGCCTGGGACGGGTGGGGGAGCTGCCCGCGCCGGCGACCCTGCGGGAGTTCGCGGCGGACGCCGCCGAGGGCCTGCCGGCCACGGCGTCCGGCCTGCGGGTGGCGGGCGACCCCGACGCCCTCGTCCGTACGGTCGCGGTCTGCGGAGGAGCGGGCGACTCGCTGCTCGCCGCCGCGCGGGCCGCGGGCGCCGACGTCTACCTCACCGCCGACCTTCGCCACCATCCCGCCTCGGAGTTTCGTGAGGCGGGCGCCACCGCCCTCGTCGACGCCGCGCACTGGGCCACAGAATGGCCGTGGCTTCGCGACGCGGCGTCGCTGTTGGGGGAGACTAACGTAGAGACCCGGATCTCCAGCGCCGTGACCGACGCGTGGACCTTTCGCTCCTTGAAGGAAGTACGTGAAAGCAGCACCTGAAGCCCAGTTGCGCCTCCTCGACCTGCAGGAGCTCGACACCGCTCTCGACCGCCTCGACCACCGCAAGCGTACGTTGCCCGAGCTCGCGGAGATCCAGCATGCCGAAGGACGCCTAAGCGAGTTCAGCGACGCGCTCGTCGCCGCCCAGACCGAGATCAGCGACATCGACCGGGAGCAGAAGAAGGCCGAACAGGACGTCGACCAGGTCCGCGCCCGCGCGGACCGCGACCAGAAGCGGCTCGACTCCGGCCAGGTCTCCTCGGCGCGCGACCTGGAGAACCTCCAGTCCGAGATCGCCTCGCTCCAGCGCCGCCAGTCCGATCTCGAGGAGATCGTCCTTGAGGTCATGGAGCGCCGTGAGGAGGCGGAGACGCGGCTGCGCGACGTCGATTCCGACCGGGAGACCAGCGAGAAGACCCTGGCCGAGCTGAGCGAACGCCGCGACACCGCCTACACCGAGCTCGACGGCCAGGCCGAGCTGCACAAGTCGGCGCGGTCGGGGATCGTCGCCGACATCCCCGACGACCTCATGAAGCTCTACGACAAGCTGCGCGACCAAAATCGCGGCGTCGCCGCCGCGGCCCTGCTGCGCGGCCAGTGCCAGGGCTGCCACCTGCAGCTCAACACCGTCGAGCTGAACGCCATCCGCACCGCGGACAAGGACGACGTCATCCGCTGCGAGGAGTGCCGCCGGATCCTCGTACGCACCAAGGAGTCCGGCCTGTGAGGCTGGTCATCGAGGCGGACGGCGGGTCGCGGGGCAACCCCGGCCCGGCCGGCTACGGCGCGGTCGTACGCGACGCCGTCTCCGGCGAGGTGCTGGCCGAGGCCGCCGAGTCGCTCGGCACGGTCACCAACAACGTCGCCGAATACCGCGGCCTGATCGCCGGCCTGACCAAGGCGGCCGAGATCGCCCCGGACGCCGACGTCGAGGCCCGGATGGACTCCAAGCTCGTCGTGGAGCAGATGTCGGGCCGGTGGCGCATCAAGCATCCGGACATGAAGCCGCTGGCCCTGGAGGCGCGCGACCTCGCCTCCGGCTTCTCCTCGATCCGGTTCACCTGGATCCCGCGCGAGCGCAACAAGCACGCGGACCGGCTCGCGAACGAGGCGATGGACGCCGCGGCCAAGGGCCGTACCTGGTCCGCCTCGGACTCCTCCGCCTCCTTGGCCGCGGACGACGAGGAGCCCCATCCTGCCCCGGCCCCGTCCTCGTCCTCGACGGGGTGGGCCGCGCCGTCCGGCGTGCCCACGACCACGGTGTTGCTGCGGCACGGCGAGACGCCGCTGTCCGCGGACAAGCGCTTCGCCGGCGTCGGCGAGATCCCGCTGA
Organism: Actinomadura sp. DC4; assembly: GCF_030406325.1. GTDB lineage: Bacteria > Actinomycetota > Actinomycetes > Streptosporangiales > Streptosporangiaceae > Actinoallomurus. The sequence continues at coordinate 65,595 of NZ_JAUEQY010000012.1, forward strand.
CCGAGACCGGCGTGATGCAGGCGCGGGCCGCGGCCAAGGCCCTGGCGGGCCGCTCCTTCGACGCGATCGTGTCCTCACCGCTCGGCCGTACCCGCCAGACCGCCCAGGAGGTCGCCGACGTCCTCGGCCTGGCCGTCCGTACCGAGGACGGCCTCCGCGAGACCGACTTCGGCGACTGGGAGGGCTACTCCTTCGCCGAGGTACGCGAACGCTGGCCGGCCGAACTCGACGCCTGGCTCGCCGACCCGTCGGTGGCCCCGCCGCACGGGGAGAGCTTCACCGCCACCGCCCGCCGCGTGCAGACCGCCCGCGACAAGCTCCTCGTACGCTTCCGGCAGCAGACGATCCTGGTCGTGTCGCACGTGACCCCGATCAAGATGCTCGTACGCTCCGCGCTGGAGGCACCGCCGTCCGCGCTGTACCGCATGTACCTCGAGGTGTCCTCCATCTCCGAGATCGACTGGTACGCCGACGGCCCGGCCGTCCTCAAGCTCTTCAACGACACGCACCACCTCGCGTAGCGACCGTGCCGCACGGTAAAATCCGTGTTTGGTGGACGAGTCGGCCGGGCGGTCGCGTCGGGATGTCTCCGACGAGGAAGGTCCGGGCTCCACAAGGCAGGGTGGTCGGTAACGCCGACCCGGAGTGATCCGCGGGACAGTGCCACAGAAAACAGACCGCCTTCGCGTTCTTCGCGGGGGTAAGGGTGAAACGGTGGTGTAAGAGACCACCAGCGCCCCAGGTGACTGGGGCGGCTAGGTAAACCCCACCCGGAGCAAGGTCAAGAAGGGCCCGCGAGAGCGGACCCGCGCAGGCGATCGAGGGCAGCCGGTCCGAGGCCTGCGGGTAGACCGCTGGAGGCTGTCGGCAACGGCAGCCCTAGATGGATGGCCGCCACTCCGCGCGAGCGGAGAGACAGAACCCGGCCTACACGCCGACTCGTCCACCACACCCCTCTGAGCTGCATCGGGGCGGCCATTCGGCTTCCCCGTTCTGTCTCATTCCTGCCCGCGCCGTCGACCGACTGTCCGGCGGCAGTGCCGCTACCAATGATCGTCGGAGCCGGGGTCTTTGGCGGCGCGGACGCCGTCCACGGATGCACGATCGAGCGCTGACCTGGGGTTCTGTCGGGTGCTGTCCAAGGCGGATCTCAACCAGGGAAGAGGTGCTGGGGCACACCAGGTGCCCGTACACCCATTCGGGGGTAACCGGCGTGTACGTCAACCGCCGTGGCCGAATCCTGCTCGTGCTGATCATCGGCTGTCTGTGTCTGCTTGCTCTCCTCAACCCCGCCCTGGCCGGCGCCCTCGCCGAGTTGGTCGGTGTGGTCCTCCTCGTCTTGGAGCTGCTGGATCTCTGAGGTCCAGCCGCGCGGAGAAGCGCATCGGGGACGCCGAACCCGGCCTACAAGCCGCCTCATCCACGACACCTCCCTCCGCCGTCCTCGGCGGGCTCTCGTGGAAACGGCGGAGCCCCGCTCGCCGGGTCGGCGGGCGGGGCTCCGGTGAAGCGCTCAGTCAGCGGCGGTAGTCGTTGTAGGTGTTCCAGTCGTCCGGCCGCTTGTCCTTGTCGCGGTCGTTGTCCGTGCCGTACGTGTTGCCGTACGGGCTGGAGGGGTACGCCTGCGTGGAGTTGTCGTCCGGGGTCTGGCCCTGACCCGGCTGGCCGCCCGTGTCGTAGCCGCCCGGCGTGTTGTAGTAGCCCGGCTCGCCGCCGCCACTGCCGTAGGAGGACGGAGAGCCGCTGCCGTACGAGCCGCTGTCGTAGGACGACGAGCCGTACCCGCCGCCGGAGGAGGATCCGGAGTAGCCGGTGCCCAGCGGGTCGTCCTGGTGGGAGGGCGCGCCGTACGGCGCGGGGTCCCCACCGGAGTAGCCCGGGGACGACGACGAGCCGTACCCGCTGTCGTAGGACGACGAGCCGTACCCGCCGCCGCTCCCGCTCCCGCTGCCACTCCCGGAGGAGGGGTAGCCGCCCGAGAGCGGGTCGGAGTTGTAGGAGTCGGACGACCACCCGCTGCCGGCCGACGGGGGGCTGCCCGCCGACGGCGTCGAGGAGCCGTACGACCCGTAGGACGACGAGCCCGACGAGGAGCCGGAACCGTAGGACGGACGCTCGCCGGTGTTCAGCGGGTCGTTCAACGGATCGTTGAGCGGGTCGTAGCCGGCCGACGGGGCAGGGTCGCTCTCCGCCGCGGCGGCGCGCTTGCGGTCCGACTGGATCTTGGCCAGCAGCTCGTCGACGCTGGGGACACGAGGCTCGTCGCCTGCGCCAGGAGCCGGTGACGGGGTGCTCGGCGGGTTCATCGACGCCGCGGGCTGGATCGTCGTGGGCGGTGCCGTCGACTGCGCGGGAGGCGCCGGCGGCTGGGAGCGGTGAGACCCGTACGTCGGGCGCTCACCGGTGTTCAGCGGGTCGTCGCCGTAGCCGTTGTTCTGCGGCTGCGGTTGCTGCCGCGGCGGCTCGGACCCGTACGACCCGAAACCGCCACTCTGCTCCGGAGAGCCGAACGAGCCGGCGCCCGGGTCGGTTTCGCCCGAACGTCCCATCGGGGCGTCGAGTGGGCTCGCCGGGATCGCGGGCTGCGGTGCCGTGGGCGGAGCCGGGGTGTCGATCGGGCCGACCGGCAGCGACTCGGCGGTCGGCGCCGCCTGGCTCTGCGGCGGGCCCGACGGGGCGAGAGGGTCGTTCCCGCGCGGCTGGTCGCCCTGCTGTTCGGGGTTCTGCCGCCCGGGGAACCGGGGCTTGTCGAAGGTGATGGTCGACCAGTACTCGTCGTCGTCCATCTCTTCGTTGGACCGGCCGGACGGCGCGGGCGCGGGACCCGGTCCCGGGCCGATGCCCGGACCGGCAGGGGCCGCGGGCAGCGACGCGTGACCCCCGGGCGGTGGCCCGGCGATCGGTCCTGCCATCGGGCCCGCCATCGGAGCGGCCGGCAACTGCTGAGGCTGAGGTGGAGCACCGATGGGAGCGCCCGCGACACGCATGTCGCCGTACGGCTCCTCCTCGTATTCGTACTCCTCGGGCTCACCACGGCGGCCGCGGGAGCGTCCTCCACGGCGGCCACGGGGCTGCTCGTCCTCGGCCATCCAGTCGTCATCGCCTCCGGCGCGGCTCGCCCTCATGCCGAGAGCGACGAGCACCCCGACGAGGACGACCACCGCGACGAGTCCGAGGACAACGATCAGACCCCACATAGCACCACCCAACGCCATGGTCTATCGGTCGACGCCGACGCGGAGACCGTTTCCCTAATCACCGGCATCCGGGCCCCCAGGGACCTAGACCGATTGTTGCCGACCGCTATGACCCTTGTCACACGGTTCGCGGACATCTACTCTCACACTACTTGCCGCAAATGGCCACTCGGGTCAGTGGCCGTCATCTCATGCTTTTCGTCACTCGGACCCTCGCGGGTCACCGGCGGCGACATCATGCTCACTGGCCCCCGAAGCGCACCGTCATACGGCCTCGGGCGACCGTGCGCTCGGCGATCTCCGACAGCACCTGGTTCAGTTTGGCTCCGTTCGCCAGCGGCACCCTGTCCCGCAGGGCGTACACCGTGAAGCGGTAGCGGTGGAGCTCGCCCTTCGGCGGGCACGGCGGGGCGTACCCGACCTTGTCCGCGGTGCTCAGCGCCTGCTCCGCGTGGCGCGGGATGACGCCTTCGAGGATCTCGTTGGCGGTCGCGTCGATGTTGAAGAGCACCCAGTGGACGTACGCGCCGCTGGGCGCGTCCGGATCGTCGACGACCAGCGCCTGCGCGCCGACGCCGGTCGAGGCGACCGACCAGCGCAGCGGGGGCGTCTTGCCCTGGCCGCCCGCGCCCTTGCACGCGAACCGTACGGGGATCGGCGCACCTTCGCGGAACGCCGGGCTCGTCACGGTGATCGAATCCGGCACGCTACCGCGTACGATCTTGGTCTGGCCGACCAAGCCGCATCCACTGAGCGACAGCAATCCGACGGCGGCAAGGCAGACCGGCCGCCACAACGTGGTCATCATCGATCCATAGCTCCCGGGGGACGATCGTACGCCGCGCCCGGCCGGTGGCCTCGCATCAGCGGGTGTCCGCGGCGACGGGCGCTCGGCCTAACCTTAGGGCCGAACGGCTGAGTCCAGGTTGCTCCGAGGTCGTCGATGGCCGGTCCGGACGGCGTCCACGCTAAGCCCTCGGCGCCGACGCCACACGAGAACCCGCGAACTCCCGGTCGATCACTCGAGCAGATCGCCGATGGCCGCGCGCACCCGGGCGCGCTCGTCCTCGGTCAGCCCGCCCCAGAACGCGCGCTCGGACTCGTACCAGATCCCGGTGATCGGCTCGCGCAGCGCGCGGCCGGCGTCGGTCAGCCAGACGCGTACGAGCCGCGCGTCGGCGGCGTCGCGCTCCCGGTGGACGAGGCCGGCCCGCTCCAGGCCGCTCACGACCTTGGTCACCGCGGGCGCCGAGACGCCCGTACGGGCCGCGAGGTCGGCGGAGGTGACGCCGTCCTCGCGCCAGAGCTGGGCGAGGTAGTACTCCTGACCCACGTGCAGGCCGTGCCGGTCCAGACCGTCGGCGACGAGGGCCCTGTAACGCCCGAGCGAGCGGATCAAGTGGTACGACGGGCTGTCGAGCAGCGAACGTTCCACCTGCTCAGAGTAGCCATCGTCCTCCGTGGCACCCGTACGGCGCGGCCGGTGGATATCCGCGTGACGCCGGCCCGTGCCTCATGCAGGATGAGTCCGGCCGCGCTCGTACGGGCGCGGAGGGGCGGCGGTGGAAGATCGGCCGCGACGTTCTGGCGATCACCCGGGACATGGGGCGCATCGAGATATATCGTGGTTTGTCGTCAGGAACGGCAGACTTCCCGGGGCGGCGATTCCCGGGCGGGCACACGCAAGGGAGGATGGCTCGTGCGCATCGGGCTGCTGGGACCTCTCGAGGTGGCCGACGACGCCGGGCGGGCGGTCGAGGTCGGCGGCGCCCGCCTGCGCGCGCTGCTCATCCTGCTGACCCTCGACGCCGGCCGCGTCGTCACCGCCGAACGGCTCGTCGACGGGGTCTGGGGCGACGACCCGCCCTCCGGGGCGCCGAACGCCCTGCAATCCCTGGTCTCCCGCCTCCGGCGCGCGCTGCCGGGGCTCGTGATCGAGTCGCATCCGGCCGGATACCGGCTGGTTCTGGCCGAGTCCGGAGACACCGTCGACGTCGCCGAGTTCGACCGCCTCGCCGCCCGCGGGCAGGCGCTGCTGGCCGACGATCCCGCGCGGGCCGCCGACGAGTTCGCCGCGGCGCTGCGGCTGTGGCGCGGCTCGGCGCTCACCGACGTCGCCGAGGCCGACTTCGCCCGCGGTCACGTCTCCCGCCTCACCGAACGTCGCCTGGCCGTGATCGAGGACCACATCGAGGCGCGGCTGACGCTCGGCCGCGCGGACGTCGCCGAGCTGCAGGCGCTCGTCGCGGCGCACCCGCTGCGCGAGCGCCTGCGCGGGCAGTACATGCGCGGCCTGTGCGCCGCCGGGCGGCAGGCCGACGCGCTCGCCACCTACGAGGACGCCCGCCGTACGCTCGCCGACGAGCTCGGCGTCGACCCGTCGCCGGAGCTGCGCGAGGCGCACCTGTCCGTCCTGCGCGGCGCGCCGTCCAGAGCGCGGCCGGCCGCGCGCACCAACCTGCGCGCCCGGCTCACGAGCTTCATCGGCCGCGAGGAGGAGATCGACCGGGTCGCCAAGCTCCTGGACCAGAACCGCCTCGTCACGCTCACCGGACCGGGCGGCGCCGGCAAGACCCGGCTCGCCGTCGAGTCCGCCGACCGGCTCGCCGAGCGCATGCCCGGCGGCGTCTGGCTCGCCGAGCTGGCCCCGCTCGGCGACCCGGCGGAGGTGCCGCAGGCCCTGCTCAGCGCGCTCGGCCTGCGCGAGCGGGCGCTGATGGGCAACATCCGGGGTACGGCGCCGGCCGTCACCGACCCGGTCGGGCGTCTCCTGGCCGCGCTGGCCGGCGAGCGTCTCCTGATCGTGCTGGACAACTGCGAGCACCTGATCGACGCGTGCGCCCGCATCGCCGACCGCATCCTGGCCCACTGTCCGGGCGTGCGCGTCCTCGCCACGAGCCGGGAGGCGCTCGGCATCACGGGGGAGACCCTCTGTCCCGTGCCGCCGCTGGGCTTTCCCGCCGCCGGCACGGTCGAGGACGTGCTCGACTATCCGGCCGTACGCCTGCTGGCCGAGCGCGCCGCCGCCGTACGGCCCGGCTTCACCGTCGACACCGACCTCGACGCGGTGCTGGCCATCTGCCGCCGCCTCGACGGCATGCCCCTGGCGATCGAGCTGGCCGCCGCCCGCCTGCGAACGATGACCGCCACGCAGATCGCCGGCCGCCTGGACGACCGGTTCCGGCTGCTCACCGGCGGCAGCCGTACGGCGCTGCCGCGCCACCAGACGCTGCGCGCGGTGGTCGACTGGAGCTGGGACCTCCTCGACGAGCCCGAACACGTACTGCTGCGTCGCATGTCGGTCTTCTCCGGCGGGGCCACGCTCGAGAGCATCGAGGAGGTCTGCGGCTGCGACGTCTTCGACGCCCTCATCGGCCTGGTGGAAAAGTCACTGGTCATCGTGGACGGGGCCGGCCGCTACCGGATGCTGGAGACCATCCGCGCCTACAGCGCCGACCGCCTCTCCCGCGCCGGAGAGGCCAGGAGCATCCGGCGCGCACACGCCCATCACTTCCTCGAACTCGCCGAGACCGCCGAGCCGATGCTGCGCACGCGCGAGCAGCTGCGGTGGATCCACCGGCTGGCCACCGAGTACGACAACCTGCACTCGGCGCTGCGCTGGGCCATCGACGTCCGCGACGCGGCGCTCGCGGTCCGTTACGTCGCCGCGCTCGGCTGGTACTGGTTCCTGCGCGGCCGGCGGATCGAGGGGGAGCAGCTCGCCGCCGAGGCGGTGGCCGTGCCCGGCGAGGGGCCGGCCCAGGCGCGGGCGCTCGCCTGCATGTACTGGCTGCTCGGCTCCATCGGCGGCGACGAGAACCCGGTCGAACGGGGGGCGCTGCGCACTCGCCTCTCGACGGCCCTGGAGACCATCGACGGGCTCGACCGCGACGCGCTGCACCCCGTCCTCCGCATCGCGCCGATGGGCCTGCGCATCTTCGACGGCCAGCTCGACGAGGCGCTCACCGAGCTGGAGATGCTGCGCTCGGCCCGCGACCCCTGGCTGCGCGCGACCGGCGACACTCTGCGCGGGCACGCCGTGATCAACATCGGCCTGGTGAAGGACGTCGAGAAGATCTTCGGCGCCGCGCTGGCGGCGTTCCAGGAGCTCGGCGAGCGCTGGGGACTGTCGATGACGCTGATCGGGATCGCCGAGATCGCGCTCTGGAAGGGCGAGCCGGAGAAGGCCAAGTCCTGCATCGAGGAGGCCCTCGGCTACTCCGTCGAGTTCGGCAGCGAGGACGATTCGAGCTTCCTGCGCATCCGCCTCGCCAACGCCTACACGGCGGCCGGTGACGAGGCGCGGGCGCGCGTCGAGCTGGAGAACGCCATACGCGGGGCCCGGCGGCGCAGCGCGCCCGAGGACCTCGCCTTCGTCTGCTTCACCCTCGGTGAGTTCGCCCGCCGCGACGGTGACCTCGCGGGCGCTCGCGGGCATCTCGAAGAGGCCGTCGGGTATCTCGGCGAGCGGGGCGGCCCGCCGCAGTTCGCCGCCATGGTCCACTCACAGCTCGGGCTCGTCCACACGCTGGAGGGCGACACGGCCACCGCGCTCATCCGCCACACCGAGGCCCTCGCGCTGGCGACGACCGCGCACGACGCGCCGGCCATCGCGCAGACCCTCATCGGCTTCGCCGACGTGGCCCTGTGCGCGGAAGAGCCGGAGCGAGCGGCGACGCTCCTCGGCGCGGCCGTCGCCGTACGCGGCATGGAGGACCGGTCGCTGGGCGACCCGCCGCGCATCGAGCGGGCGGCACGTGGGGAGCTGGGCGACGTGCGGTACGACGAGGCGTACTCCCAGGGGCTCATGATGGACACCGGGAGCGCCACGGCGTACGTCGGGATGGACTGACCCTGTTCGACGCCGGGCACGACGACGCCCGGCCTCGCGAGAGACCGGGCGTTGTGCGCGTCACACGCGGCGGCGCAGACCGCGCACCGCGAGGGGGGCGAAGACGACCGCGAGGATCACGGCCGAGATCAGGGTCTTGGTCACCGGGCCCGCGACCGGGCCGCCGTTGATCAGCCCGCGGGTGGAGTCGGCCAGGAAGGACACCGGGTTGACCTTGGCCCACGCCTGCAGCCAGCCCGGCATCGTGTGCACGTCCACGAACGCGCTGCTGGAGAAGCTCAGCGGGAAGATCGTGGTGAACCCGAAGATCTGCACCTTGTCCGGCTCGCTCACCAGGACGCCGATCAGCACCGACACCCAGGAGACCGCGAAGGACATCACGACCAGGAGCAGCAGCGCGCCGATCACCCCGGCGGCGTCGGTCTTGATGCGGAACCCGATGATGACGCCCATGGCCAGCAGGATCGCCATCGACCAGGCCTGCTTCACCGTGTCCGCGAGGATCCGGCCGGCCAGCGGCGAGAACCGCGAGATCGGCAGCGCGCGCAGCCGGTCGAAGACGCCCTTGGTGATGTCGGTGTTCAGCCCGACGCCGGTGTTGAGCGTGGCGAACAGGGCGTTCTGCGCGATGATGCCGGGCAGCGCGTACTGCAGGTAGGCCGTCGGGTCCCCGTGCGCCATCTGGCCGCCGAACACGTACGTGAACAGCAGCACGAACATGATCGGCTGGACGCTGAGGTCGAGCAGTTCCATCGGGTTGTGCTTGATCTGCACGAGCGTGCGCCAGGCGAGCGTCATGGTGTGGCGCACGGTCGACTGCGGGCTGACGCGCCTGGACGTCGCCCGAGACGAGGGAAGAGACGCGGTGGTCATGCGGGGCTCCCTTCGAGTACGGGTTCCTCGGCGCGGTGGCCGGTCAGGGACAGGAAGACCTCATCAAGGCTGGACCTGCGCAACGTCAGCTCGGCCACGAGGACGCCGGCGTCGTCAAGGTGACGGACGACCTTCGGGAGCACCCCGGGGTCGGCGACCGGCGCGGTGACCAGATCTCCGTCGATCTTGATGCCGTCGCCGACGACCATGCTGACCAGTCCGGCGACCGTCTCACGGTCGCGCTCGTCGATCGGGCGCACCTGCAGGACCTGGCCGCCGACCTGGCTCTTCAACTCGTCGGGCGTGCCGTGCGCGATGACCTTGCCGTGGTCGATGACCGCGATGTCGTCGGCGAACCGGTCGGCCTCTTCCAAATACTGCGTGGTGAGCAGAACGGTCACGCCGTCGTGGACGAGCCCGCCGATGGTCTCCCACAGCCCGCCGCGGGCGTGCGGGTCCAGCCCGGTGGTCGGCTCGTCCAGGAACAGGATCGAGGGCCGCCCCACGAGACTGGCCGCGAGGTCGAGCCTGCGCCGCATGCCGCCCGAGTAGGTCTTGGCCGCCCGGTCACGCGCGTCCCAGAGCTCGAACCGCTCCAGCAACTCGGCGGCGCGCGCCTTGGCCTCCCGCCGGGGCATCTCGAGCAGCCGGCCGATCATCACAAGGTTCTCGGTGCCGGTGAGCATCTCGTCCACGGACGCGTACTGTCCGGTCAGCCCGATGAGCTGCCGAACCTGGTGCGCGTCGCGTACGACGTCGTAGCCGTCGACGGTGGCCCGGCCCTCGTCGGGCCGCAGAAGGGTCGCGAGAATCCGCACCGCGGTGGTCTTTCCGGCCCCGTTGGGCCCGAGAACTCCGAGCACGCTACCCGTACGCGCCTGGAGGTCGACCCCGTCCAGGGCGACGGTGTCGCCGAAGCGCTTCACCAGGCCCTCTGCCTGGATGGCGTAAGTCATGGGCTCTCCCCGTTAAACGTCCTTTGTTGTCGGGACTTACTGTCCACGAGGCCACTGTCATTTCGCGCACATCCGCCTGACACGGGCTGACAGCCCCCTGAGATCTCGCGTACGTGTCCTGCCCGCGCCTCTCGGAGCTGCGAGAACGGCCTTTGCCGGCGCCGGGAGACCGTAGATGGGGCGGCGATGTCGTCGCTGCCGGCTCATGGAGGGTGGCGAACGCAGGTCCGACCGATCGCAGCCCGCGTGCCATCGACCCGAACCCCCCGCCCCCGCGGACCGCGCCATCGACCCGAATGCCTGCCACCCACCCCTGCCGGGTGGGCCGCCGGACCCCGGCCTCCGGCGCTCTGTGGCACACGAGCCTTGAGCCCGGTATTCGCCGCCTGGCCGTCTCGGGCGGCGTAATGCGACATGGCGTGTGCGTAAGGGGGTTGGGCGAGATGGTGTGGGCGGAGATCGGCAGGGTCGGCGTTCGTGGCCCTTCTGGGGCCGGACGGCGGGGATCCGCGGCGCACTCGCGGGGTCGGGCGGGTCGGGCGAGTCGTCAGTCGGCGCGGGTCGCGAGTGGCCAGGGCGGCGTGGTGTCCGCCGCCCTCTCCAGAGGGCGGGCGGCCCCCGGTTGTGGCCGGGGGCCGCCGGCGGTTACTCCGGGCGGCGGGCGCCGAACATGATCTCGTCCCAGGACGGGACCGAGGCGCGCTTGCCGCGGGACTTCTTGCGGGCGGCCGGGCGCTTCTCCTGCGCCGGCGGTGGAGTGGCGGCCTTGCCGCCACCGGCCGCCGCCGCGGCGGCGGGCTGCTCGGTCTCCGCGGGGCGTTCGACCGGCTTCTGCGCGGCCGGCTTGGCCGGGGCCTGCTTCGGCTCGGCCTGCTTCGGGGGTACCGGCTTGCGGCCGGCCGGTTCGCGCTTGGCGGCCGGGCGGGCCGGTTCGGACCTGGCCGGGCGCGGCGGTGCCGGGGCCGGGCGCTGGGTGGCGGCCGGTGGCGGCGCCGGCTTGGCGGCCGGCTGCTCCGCCGGCTCCTCGGGCTCGTGCGGGCGCGGCGGTGCGGCCTCGCGGGGCGCGGCGGTCTCGCGGGCCGGCGGCTCCTCGGCCGGCGCGATCGGCTCGCGTGCGGACACGGCCTCGCGGGGCTCCTCCTCGCGCGGCTCGGGCTCGCGGGGTTGCTCGGACTCCCGTACGGGCGACGCCTCCCGCGCGAACTCCTCGTCCCGCGGCGACACGGCCTCCCGCGACGGCGCAGCTTCCCGCGACGGCGCAGCCTCAGGCGGCGACACAGGTTCACGCGGCGACAGAGACTCCCGCGACGGCGCCACCTCGCGCGCCGGCTCAGGCGCCCTCGGCGCCGGCCGGGGCACCTCGCGTACGAACGCGGGCTCCTCCGCGACCGGCTCCTGGCGCGGCACCGGCGGCGGCGACGGGGCGCGCGCGGGCGGCTCCTCGCGTACCGGCTCGGTCACGACCTTCATCGCACGCCGGGGCAGGAACGGGGTCACCGTGTCGTCCTGCGGTTCGTCCAGGTCGAGCGAGGACAGCCGGGCGGCCTCCTCGTTGACCGCCGAGATGTGCCGGCGGCGCGGGTCGTAGGCCCACTCCGCGGCGAACGGGCGGCCGTCGTAGGAGAACGACAGGCGTACGCGCCACGTCGAGTCCTCGCACTTCCGAGAGTCCCACTCGACCTCTTCGAGGTCGATGCCCCGCTTGCCGAGCCGCTCTTCCACGATCTCACCGAGCGCGGGGGCGGGCGCGGACTCGCCCTGACGGCGTATCGTCACGCGCTGTGCCTGCTGTGCCATGTACTCGCGCTCTTGGAGGACCGGTCCCTCGAACCAGCGGACCCGTTCTACGGGGATGCCGGCGGTCTCGGCGATCTCCTCCGCGGTCTCTCCAGCGCGGATACGAGCTTGGATCTCCTTGGGACGCAAGGGACTCTCCACTTCGATCTCGTACTGGCCGAGGCGGGAGAAGTGCCCACGGACCGCGGCGCGAAGCCGGTCGTCGACGGGCAGCGTGAACCGGGTGCCTCGGCCCGCGGTGGCCAGGACGAGGTACGAACCGTCCTCGCTGACCGCGACGAGGCGCAGCTCCTGCATGCGTGTCCTTTCGTGCCCTGTCCATCGTGGCTCGGGGCGCATGCGTGCCCTTCCCCCGGTCCCATGAGTCTCTCGTCAGGACGCACCTGCCCGCCAGCACCGTACCCGGCATGTCCGAACATCGCGGTCTCGTCGACGTGATCCTGTCAAGTTCCCGCAGCGTCGTCCCAGCTTGCCTGTTCACCGGGGTGCAGGGTGGAGGGCTTAACGATTCTTGTGCATCCTTTTCCAGGCGATGTCCTCCGGCAAATGAGCGGCGGCGTCCCCGCCGCTCATTTACCGAAGATACGAGTCGTATATGCGTTAGCAAAGCGCCTGCCGGGGTCGATCTGGTCGCGCAAGGCCAGAAACTCCCCGAAGCGTGGGTAGACACCCTCAAGGTACGCGGCGTCACGCGTGTGCAGCTTGCCCCAGTGCGGGCGGCCCCCCAGTGCCGTCAGAATCTCCTCGACGCCCCGGAAGTACTCATCGTGGTCGGTCGCGTGGAACACGTGGATCGCGATGAACGCGGTGTCCCTCCCGTACGCCATCGACAGCCAGGCGTCCTCCGCCGGCAGCAGCCGTACCTCGATCGGGAACCCGATGCGCCAGCCGCTCCGCTCGATCAGCGACCGCACCTCGCGCAGCGCGCCGGGCAGTTCCTCGCGTGGGATCGCGTACTCCTGCTCCTTGAAGCGCACGCGGCGGGGGCTGGTGAAGACCCGGTCGGACCGGTCGCTGTACGTGCGGGCGCCGAGCGCGCGCGCCGAGACCCCGTTGATCGCCGGCACCGCGCCCGGGAACCGCGAGCCGATCTGGTTGGTGAGGGAGAAGACGGAGTTGGACAGGAACTCGTCATCCAGCCAGTGCCGGAACGCCGACAGCGGCTCGGCCGGCCCCTCGACGCGGTTGTTGCGCTTGGTCAGGCACCCATCGGTGTGCGGGAACCAGTAGAACTCGAAGTGGTCGTTGGCCGCCGCCATCTCATCGAGGCCGTCGAGCACGTCGTCCCACCGCATCGGCTCCTCGCGCGCCTGCAGCACGAACGCGGGGACGACATGCCAGGTGACCGCCGTCACGACGCCGAGCGCGCCGAGGCCCGCGCGGGCCGCGTCGAACAGGTCCGGCCGCTCCGAGCGCGAGCAGGTCACGATCGTGCCGTCGGCCAGCACCAGCTCCAGCCCGGCGATCTGGGAGACGAGGCCGGCGGCCTCCCGCCCGGTGCCGTGCGTCCCGGTCTGGGTCGCCCCGGCGAGGGTCTGCTCCTGGATGTCGCCCATGTTCGCCAGGGCGAGCCCGTGGCCGGCGAGCACCTCGTTGAACGCCTTGAGCGTCATGCCCGCCTCGGCGGTGACCAGCGACTTCTCGGCGTCGACCGTACGGAGGGCGGTGAGCCCCTCCGGCCGCAGGAGCACGCCTTCGGTGAGCGCGGCGCCGGTGAAGGAGTGGCCGGTGCCCGCCATGCGGACGGTCAGGCCCTCGCCGGCGGCCGCCGTCACCGCGGCGGCGACCTCGTCGGCGGAACGCGGAGTGACGGCGCGGCGTGGGGTGGCGTACTGGTTGCCGGCCCAGTTTCGCCACACGAGAGGGCTGGTTTCAGGCATAACACGAAATGTACTCACGTTTCCCCAGGTATCGGCAACCCTCACTCGCAGGCACGTTGTCGCGTACGGGCCCTCGCCCTACCCTCGACCTTTGTGCTTCCTGGAGCCGCACGTGGCCGGGACCGGCCTCCTCGAGGGTAACTAGCGTGCGGGCTGATTCGTTGGGACGGTTGATGAGACGTTTCGTTCGCAGAGGAGTTCCGGCCGCGGTCGTGGCCATCGCGGTGGCGGCCACCGCCACCGCCGCGAGCGGCGCGGCGTACGTCATGACCTCCGCGCCGAAGGCCGCGCCCACGCCGCAGGCCGCGGCGAAGAAGGCCGTCCCCGCCGCGACCTCGGTCGTCCCCGCCTCCGAGAAGCCGTCCGCGCTCAAGCGCGTCGTGCCGCCGGACTTCCTGGTCATCTCCGGCAAACCGGTAACCAGCCGGCAGCTCGGCCGGGTCGAGAGGCTCAAGCACGTCCGTGACCTCATCACGGTGGACGCGGGCGCGGTGAGCCTGCAGGGCGGTCGGGCGAACGTGTTCGCCGTCGACCCGGTGCGCTTCCGGTCCTGGACGCCGCCCGGCACCGCCACCGACGACGGCCTGTGGACCGCGCTCGGCAAGAACCAGTTCGTCGTCTCCGACGACGTGCAGGGCCGGCTCGGCCTCCGTACCGGCATGCAGTACGCCATCCAGGGCAAGACGCAGCTGATGGCCACGATGGGCGGCGCCGGATCGCTGGGCCTGCCCGGCATCAACGTCCTCGTCGGCCGCGACACCGGACGCCGCATCGGCCTGCTCCCCGGCATCGGCCTGCTCGTCAACGCGCCCGGCGCCGACCTGAACACCCTGCAGACCGGCCTGCGCCACGCGATCGGCGCGCAGAGCCAGATCATCAACCTGCACGACAAGGCGTACCAGCCGAAGGCGAGCAAGGGCGCGCCGCGCGGCAAGGCCGGCAGCTACCTCGAGCTGTACCAGCAGGCCGCGGCGACCTGCTCGGGCCTGTCGTGGACCGTCCTCGCCGCGATCGGGCAGATCGAGAGCGGCCACGGGCGCAACGTCGGCCCCTCCAGCGCGGGCGCGCTGGGCCCGATGCAGTTCATGCCGGCCACCTGGAAGTCCTACGGCGTGGACGGCGACGGTGACGGCAAGGCCGACATCATGGACCCCTTCGACGCCGTGCCCGCGGCGGCCAAGTACCTCTGCGCCACCGGCGCCGGCCGGGGCGGGTCCTCGCTGTCCGACGCCATCTGGCACTACAACCACTCCCAGGACTACGTCAACGGCGTCCTGTCACTGGCCCGGGCGTACGCGCGCCGTTTCCCGTGAGCCGCGGAGCGGGTACGCGCGCGCTGCTGGTTTGATGGAGGCATGCGGTACGACGCCTTGCTCCTGCTGTCCTTCGGAGGTCCGGAAGGTCCCGACGAGGTGATGCCGTTCCTGGAGAACGTCACGCGCGGGCGCGGTGTGCCCAGGGCGCGGCTGGAGAGCGTCGCCGAGCACTACCACCTCTTCGGCGGGGTCAGCCCGATCAACCGGCAGTGCCGCGACCTCAAGGCGGCGATCGAGGCCGACTTCGCGGACCACGGCCTCGACCTGCCGGTTTACTGGGGTAACCGCAACTGGCGCCCCTTCCTGGCCGACACCCTGCGTCAGATGAAGGCCGACGGCGTACGCCGCGCGGCGGCGTTCGCGACCTCCGCCTACAGCGGCTACTCCTGCTGCCGGCAGTACCTCGAGGACATCGACCGGGCGCGCGCCGAGGTCGGGGACGCGCCCGAGATCGACAAGCTGCGCATCTACTTCAACCACCCGGGCTTCGTCGAGCCGGTGATCGAGAACACCCGCGCGGCGTTCGACCGGCTTCCGCCGGACCTGCGGCCGGACGCGCGCCTGGTCTTCACCGCGCACAGCGTCCCGATGGCCCAGCCCGGTCGCGCGAGCTACGTCGCCGAGCTGAACGACGTCGCCGAGGTCGTCGCCGGAGGCCGGCCGTGGTCGCTGGCCTACCAGAGCCGCAGCGGGCCGCCGAGTGTGCCGTGGCTGGAGCCCGACATCGGCGACCACCTGAAGAAGCTCCACTCCGAGGGCGCGGAGGCGGCGGTGATCGTGCCCGTCGGTTTCGTCTCCGACCACATGGAGGTCAAGTACGACCTCGACGTCGAGGCGGCCGAGCTGGCCGGGCGTCTCGGCCTCCGGATCGAGCGGGCGGCCACGCCGGGCACACACCCGAGGTTCGTCGCCATGGTCCGCGAACTCCTCCTCGAACGCGACGGGACCGAGCGCCCGGCGCTGGGGAGACTGGGGCCACGCCCCGACACCTGCGCCGTGACCTGCTGCCGCAGGCCGGCGTGACGGCCCGCTTCGCGGCGGGCGCGCAGACCGGAAGGGGCAACGTGCACGACCTGCTCGAGCTCGCGATCACCACGGCGGACGCCGCCGGCGCCATGCTCGTCGACCAGCGCCCGGCCGACGTACGCGTCGCGGCGACCAAGTCCAGCCCCACCGACGTGGTCACCGAGATGGACCGGGCGGCCGAGAAGCTCATCATCGAGCGGATCCGCGCCTCGCGGCCCGGCGACGCGTTCCTCGGCGAGGAGGGCGGCGCCTCCAGCGGAGGCAGCGGCGTGCGCTGGATCATCGACCCGATCGACGGCACCGTCAACTACCTGTACGGCCTGCCGGACTGGGCGGTCAGCATCGCGGCCGAGGTCGACGGCGAGATCGTCGCCGGCGTGGTCACCGTGCCGACGCGCGGCGAGCTCTACACCGCCGCGCGCGGCGAGGGCTCCTACCTCGTCCACCGCGACGGCTCCACCGAGAAACTGAGCTGCAACACCGGCATTCCGCTGGAGCGGGCGCTGATCGCGACGGGCTTCGGCTACTTCGCCCAGCGCCGCGCCCGGCAGGCCGAGGTGCTCCTCGGCGTGCTCCCGCGGGTCCGCGACATCCGGCGGGGCGGTTCGGCCGCCGTCGACCTGTGCTCGGTCGCCTCGGGACGCGTCGACGGCTACTTCGAGCGGGGCCCGCAGGAGTGGGACGTCGCGGCCGGCGGGCTGATCGTCCGGGAGGCCGGCGGCTTCATGGGCGGACTGAACGGCCGGCCCGCCAGCGCGGAGATGACGATCTCGGCCGGCCCCGGGCTGTACGAGGCGCTGCACGACCTGCTCGCGCCGCTGTCACCCGAGCGCGACTGACGCACGACGGCCCCGCACCGTGAGTGGTGCAGGGCCGGTTGTATGTCTGGTTCGCCGTGACTGCTTACCGTCAGGTGCTCCTTCGCCGCGCGTTCAGGCGCAGCGTGGAACGTCGATGCCGTGGCTCGCGGCCGTCCGCCGAAGATCGTCGATCTCGGCTCGCTGAGCCTCGACCAGCAGATCGTCGCCGGTGTCGTGGGCCACCCGCAGCGACTCGTACGCGTCGGTCAGACGCTGGTGGATCGTCGTCGTCAACTCGCCCACAACGGTCTCCCTTCCAGAAGAGGTGAAGTGCGGTCTACCCAAGGCATGGTCGCCGCTAAACCTCCGAATACCCTGGGCGTGCTTATCGGACACTTACGCACGGTGTGACATAACTGATACCGCCGGTCCAGCGCGCGGCTTTCCAGGGGGTGGAGACAGAGTGAGGGTTCTGGTCGTCGAGGACGAACGCGTGCTCGCGGACACCATCGCCACCGGTTTGCGACGGGAGGCGATGGCCGTCGACGTCGCGTACGACGGCGCCGCCGCGCTGGAGCGGACCAGCGTCAACGACTACGACGTGGTCGTGCTCGACCGTGACCTGCCGCGGGTGCACGGGGACGAGGTGTGCCGGCGGCTCGTCGCCGACGGCGTCGCCGCCCGCGTCCTCATGCTCACCGCGGCGGGGGAGCTGGACGACAAGGTGGAGGGCCTGTCGATCGGGGCCGACGACTACCTCGCGAAGCCGTTCGCGTTCGCCGAGCTGATCGCCCGCATCCGCGCCCTCGGCCGGCGTTCCGCGCCGCCGCTGCCGCCCGTGCTCGAACGCGCGGGCGTCCGCCTCGATCCGGCGCGCCGCGCCGTCACCCGGAGCGGCCGCCCGGTGGAGCTGACGCCCAAGGAGTTCGCGGTGCTGGAGGTGCTGATGCGGGGGCAGGGCACCGTCGTCAGCGCCGAGCACCTGCTGGAGAAGGCCTGGGACGAGAACATCGACCCCTTCACCAACGTGGTGCGGGTGACGATGATGACACTTCGCAAGAAACTCGGTGAGCCGCAGGTCATCGAGACCGTGCCCGGCGCGGGGTACCGCCTTTGAGCCCCTCGCCAGGCGCCGTGACCCGCCGCATGACCGTACGCCTGCGGCTGACCCTGCTGTACGGCGGCCTGTTCTTCGCCGCGGGGTTCCTCCTGCTCACGGTCGCGTACGTCCTGGTGACCAACATCCTGGAGGGCCTGCCGATCGAGGTCCGCACCAACGACCCGTTCGGCATCTCCCAGCAGGAACAGCAGGCGATCCGGCAGAGCTTCATCGACAACGCCCAGCACCGGCTGATCACGCAGTCGGCCTTCGCGCTGGTCGGCGTGGGACTGATCGCGCTCGCGCTCGGCTGGTTCGTGGCCGACCGGGCGCTCGCGCCGCTGCAGAAGGTCACGGCGACGGCCCGCAAGCTGTCGGAGAGCACGCTGCACGAGCGCATCGCGCTGCAGGGGCCCGAGGACGAGATCAAGGAGCTGGCCGACACCTTCGACGCGATGCTGGAGCGCCTCAACGAGGCCTTCGACGCGCAGCGGAGGTTCGTCGGCAACGCCTCCCACGAGCTGCGCACGCCGCTGGCCATCAACCGCACCCTGCTCGAGGTCGCGCTCACCGACCCCGAGGTGTCAGAGGACCTGCGCACGGTCGGGCGCACGCTCCTCGCCAACAACGCCCGGCACGAGCGGCTCATCGAGGGGCTGCTCCTGCTGGCCCGCAGCGAACGCGAGCTGACCACCCGCACCGCCGTCGACCTGAGCGAGGTCGCCACGATCGTGCTCAAGACGGCCGTACGCGAGGACCGGCCGGACATCGAGATCACCACCGAGCTCACGTCCGGCCCCACGACCGGGGACCCGGTCCTGCTGGAGCACCTGGTCTCCAACCTCATCGACAACGCGGTCCGGCACAACGTCGACGACGGCACGGTCGTCGTCCGTACCGGGGTCCTGGACGGATGGGCCACCTGCCAGGTGGAGAACACCGGCCCGGTGGTGCCCGCCTATGAGGTGCAGAACCTCTTCGAGCCGTTCCGCCGGCTCAACACCGACCGGATCGAGTCGGCCAAGGGCGCCGGGCTCGGCCTGTCGATCGTGCGCTCGGTGGCCGGCGTGCACGGTGGTTCGGTGGTCGCGACGCCGCGCGAGGGCGGCGGCCTGATCGTCACGGTCCGCCTGCCGAAGGGCTGAGAAAGACCGCGTGACCGCGTGACGCACCCCGAGTGGCGCCACGCGATCACGGGCTCCCGGCTCGGTCAGCCGGTGTACTGGGCGAAGATCTTCGAGAACTCGTACGGCTGCTGCGGGATGTTCGTGCACTGGTAGAGCGCGCCGTTGCAGGCGTTGCGGTCGCGCGTCGTCTCCCAGAAGCCCAGCGAGCCCACGTGGTGCTGGCGCGCGAAGGACACGAGCTGCCGCGCGTCGTTCTGGTCATAGACGCTGCCGTCGTCGTTCTTCCCGAGCATCGGCGTGACGCCGACCATCGACCAGATCTGCGCGTCGGACCGGCCGGTGAGGATCGACGCCAGCTGGTCGTGCGTGGCCTGGGCGGCCTTCGTCGCCGCGTCGCCGTCGTCCGTACCGCTGCGGTAGTAGTCCATGGCCATGACGTTGACCGAGTCGGGACCGGCCCCGGCGTTCTTGGCCGACCGTACGATGTTCAGCCCGTCGCTGGTCAGGCCCTCCGGCAGCACCGGCAGGGTGAGACTGATCTTGAGGTTGGGGTGGGTCTGCTTGAGCCGCGCCAGCGCCTGCGAGCGCCGGCCGATCGAGGCGGGGTCGGCGGTCGCGGCGCCCTCGATGTCGAAGTCGGCGTAGGTCGCGCCGTAGGCGTCCACGACCGCGGCGTACTCGGTGTAGAGGGTGTTCGCGTCACCGCAGGCCTGGGCGAGCTCGATGCCGGACGCGCCGCCGAAGGAGATCCTGACGTCGCCGCCGGCCGTCCGCAGCTTGTCGATCTCGTCCTTCTGCCATGCCGTACGCGGGTCGTAGGCGTTGAACCAGCTGGCCTTGCAACCCGCGCCGGTGACGAACCCGAGGGTGAACCCCTTGATCCCGGAGGCCTGCGACATCGCGCTGAGCGAGGGCGTGGGCCAGGCGCCCATGTCCACGTACGGCGAGACGGCGGGCCAGTTGCCCGTGGCGGCGGTGGCGGGCGCGGCGACGGCGGGACCGATCAGCAGACCGGCCGGCACGGCCATCACGGCGAGCTTCTTGAACAGGCGTCTCACGTCACACTCCTGGCGGGGAGAGGAATGGAGGGCCCCCGTGAAAGCTATTAGTAAGCTTTCCTATTAATTTCTACCGTGATCTGACCGAGACGGTCAAGCCCGCCGGTCACTTGCGCGCCGTCGTCGTCAGGACCGGATAGCCCAGATAGTCCATGCCGATGTTGACGAACGACTTGGTGTTCCCCACCCGGTACTGCACGTTCGAGTACAGCGGGATGAGCGCCATGTCATCCAGCGCGATCTTCTCGGCGCTCTGCAGCTCCTTGGTCCGCTGTCCCGCGTCGGCGGTCGAGCGGGCGGCCTTCATCGCGGCGTCGAAGGCGGGGCTGCTGTAGCGCGCGTAGTTGCTCCCGCCCACCGACCCGTCGTCCTTGCGCGCGATCGAGGAGCTGGACAGCAGCGGGCCGAGGAAGCTCTCGGCCGTCGGATAGTCCGCGACCCAGCCGAACGGGTACAGGCCCTCGGCGTCCTTGCCCGCCTCGTCCTGGTAGAACTTCGTGAGGTCGATCTTGCGGATGTCGACCTTCCAGCCGAGTTCGGTCTGAAGCTGCTGCTGCGCCGCGGTGACCAGCGCGGAGTACGAGCTCGTCGAGCCGACGGTCAGCGTCACCTTCGACCCCGGGCCGAGGCCCGCGAGCTGGGCCATCGACTTGGCCTTCACCGAGTCGTGGACGCACGCGGTGCAGCCGTTGGTCAGCCCGCCGGGGACGCCGGGCGGCACCAGGGAGCTGGCCGGCGTGTAGATCCCGCCGTAGGCGCTCTGGATCAGCGCCTTGCGGTCCAGCGCGTACGACACCGCCAGCCGCGCCTCCTTGGACTTCATCGGGCCCTTGTCGTTGATCGGCAGCAGGAACGTCATGCCGCCGATGGCCCCCTTCAGCAGCTCGCCGTCCGAGGAGTGGCGGGAGACGGCGGTCGGCACGGAGGCGGCGTTCAGCTCCGCCCAGTCGTACTGGCCCGCGTCGAACCCGGTCACCGCGCTGGCCAGGTCGCCGGCGAAGGTGACGTCGACCTCGTCCAGCTTGGGCTTGGTGAGGGCGGAGGAGTCGTTGCGAACCAGCGTGAGCCTGCTGTTCGCGGTGTAACTGCCGACCTTGAACGGCCCGTTGCCGATCGGCTGCTTGTTGTAGGTGGCGTCGGACGCGTCGCCGGCCACCGAGGGGACGGGGACGAACACCGGCGCGGACACGCGTTTGCCGAAGTCGCAGTCGGCCTCGGTGAGCGCCACCTGCAGGATGTCCGGGCCGCTCGTCGTGAGGCCCGACATCGTCCGCGAACCGCCCGAGTACACGTCGTCGTAGCCCTTGATGTCATCCATCAGGTAGCCCTCGCCACCGGTCTTGTTGCCCGCGGTGCGGTTCCAGCTGCGTACGAAGGCGGCGGCGTCGACGGGCTCGCCGTTGCTGAACTTCGTGCCCGGCCGCAGGGTGAACTTCCAGTTCGTACAGCCGCTGTCGGAGCTCATCTGGGTGGCCAGGGCGTTGACGATGGTGCCGTCCGGCTTGACCTGGCTCAGCCCGGTGTAGAGGTTCTCCACGACGAAGAAGTCGGCGGTGGTGATGGCGTTCGACGGGTCGATGGAGCTCGGCGCGGACATCGCCATGCGGAAGGTCCCGCCGGTCTTGCCGGCGACGGGTACGGGCTTGGCCTTCTTGTGGTTGCCGGCCAGCTTCACGCCGGCGTACGTCCCGGCCGAGACGAGTAGCACCATCGCGGCCGCGGCGGCGGCCACGACGCCGGGCCGGAGGCCGCGCCGCGGGGTCTTGTAGCCGTCTCCCGTGTAGCCCCGCGTCATCATCCCCGCCCCGGGCGGCGGCGTGTCGGCGCCCGGGGGATGGTGACCGGACGGCGGGGTGTCCGGCCCGGGGTAGTACATGCCGGGCGGAGGCGTGTCGTGACCGGTCGGGTAGGCCGCCCACGGCCGGGAGTCGCCGGCCCCGTACGGGCCGCTCGGCGGCGTCCACTGCGGAGGCGGGGTGTTCTGCGCGGCGACCTGGGCGCCCTTGTTCAGCACCTCGGTGGCCGCGGCGGGCCGCGCGCCAGGGAGCGAGACTCCGTCGTTGCTGAGCAGCCGGAGGAGGATCTGCTGCGCGGTCGGCCGGAGCCGTGCGTCCTTGGCCAGGCACGCCGTGACGATCTCCCGCAGCGGGCCCATGAGCATCCCGAGGGACGGCTCCTGGGACAGGATGCGGTTCATCACCGCCGGGATCGAGTCCTGGCCGAACGGCGGGCTGCCGGTCGCGGCGTACACGATCGTGCAGGCCCAGGCGAAGACGTCGGTGGGCGGACCGGCGGTGTTCCCGGAGATCTGCTCCGGCGACATGTACGACGGCGTGCCCACGGTCGTGCTCGTCAGCGTCCCGCCGGCGTCGAGGGCACGCGCGATGCCGAAGTCGATCACGCGCGGCCCGTCGGAGGCGAGCAGGACGTTCGTCGGCTTGAAGTCGCGGTGGACGATGCCGGCCTCGTGGATGGCCGCGAGGGCGGTCGCCGTGCCGATGGCCAGGCGCTGCAGGACCCCGCCCGTACGGGGGCCCTCCGCGTCGACGACCTGGCGCAGCGACGGGCCCTCGATGAACTCGCTCACGAGGTAGGGCGTGTCGCCCTCCACGTCGGCGTCGAGGATCTGGGCCGTACAGAACGGCGCGACGCGTTTGGCGCTGGCGAGCTCTCCCGCGAACCTCGCCCGTGCCTTGGTGTCGCCGCTGAACTGCGCGTGCAGCAGCTTGACGGCGACCCTTTCGCCTTCCGGGTCCTCGCCGAGGTAGACGACACCCTGCCCGCCCTCGCCGAGACGACCGGTCAGGCGGTACGAGCCCAGTTGCTCAGGATCGTTCGCCCGGAGAGGAGCGGTCTCCGGCATGAGGGTGCCTCCCAGCGGTCACTGCTTGTTGAGGGTGCCGTTCGCGTACGAGCTTCCGTACGAGGTCTTGCTCATCGCCCAGGTCATGGAGGAGCCGCTCAGCGTCATCGTGATGTACGAGGACGTCGGGCAGGTGCCGCCGCTCTGATTGAACAGGGTCTGGCTGAACACCACCCGTGAGTCGTTGGAGCTGTCCGGCTCCATGAACACCGAGCCGGTGCAGTTGCCGTAGTCGGCGTGGCCGACCCGCGACCCGTTGTTGAGCGTGATGGTGATGTCGAACGGCCGGGTGTCGGCCTTCGCGTCGGTGTTGTGCCCCGAGCCCTTCCAGGTGCCGACGTAGTCGTCCGGCACGCCGTAGTGCGAGGGGGTGTAGGTCGGCAGGTTGTTCAGGTTGTGGTGGGCGTTCTGCATGAAGCCCGCGGCCAGCGCGATCGGCAGGCCCACGACCAGCAGCAGGAAGACCACGCAGCCGATGCCGACGAAGATCGGCGCGTTGCTGGACTTGCGCCGTGGCGGCGGAGGCGTGAACCGCGGCGGCATGGGCGCCGTGTGCTGATGTTGCTGCCAGGGCGGCGGCGTCTGCGGGCCCGGCATCATCATCGGGTTCGGCGTCGCCTGGCCGTGCATCATCGGCGTCGGCGTGTTGACGTACGGCGCGGGCGGCGGCGTGTTGACGATCGGCGGCGGCGGAGGCATCTCGGCCGCGATCCGGGTGCCCTTGCCGAGCAGGTCGTCCCGGTCGGCCGAGGGGCTCGGCGTCGCGCCGACCTGGCCGAGCAGGCGCAGCAGGAGCTGGTGGGCGGCCGGCCGGCGGCGCGGGTCCTTGTCCAGCGCCATGCCGACGAGCTCACGCATGGTGCCCGTGAGACGGGAGAGGTCCGGCTGCTCGTTGAGGATCCGGTTGATGATCACCGGCAGCGTCTCGGCCTCGAACGGGGAGTGGCCCGTCGCCGCGAAGACCATCGTCGCGCCCCAGGCGAAGATGTCCACCGCGGCCGTCAGGGGCTCACCGGTGAGCTGCTCGGGGGCGAGGTAGCCGGGAGTGCCGACGACCATGCCGGTGGCGGTGACGGAGCTCTGCTGGGAGTCGACCGAGCGGGCGATGCCGAAGTCGACGACCCGCGGGCCGTCGGAGGCCAGCAGCACGTTGTTGGGTTTGAAGTCGCGGTGGACGATGCCGGCCTCGTGGATGGCGGCTAGCGCCGTCGCGGTACCGATGGCCAGGCGCTCGAGCGACGCGCCCTGGAAGGCACCCTCCTGGATGACGACGTCGTAGAGCGGCGGTCCGTCGATGAACTCGCTGATGATGTAAGGAGGACGACCGTGAAGGTCATAATCCAGGACCTGCGCGGTACAGAAAGGTGACACCTTCTGTGCCGCTTCGACCTCGCGCGCGAACCTCGTACGGGCAGACGAGTCGGAGTTCATCTGCGCATGCAGAAGTTTGATCGCGACGTGCTGACCCGATGGCGACCGGCCGAGATAGACGGCCCCCTGGCCGCCTTCACCCAGCTTCCCGACGACCTCGTACTGCCCCAGCGAGGCCGGATCGCCCGGCTCCAGGGGAGCGGCATCCGGCATGTGACCCCCTCCAGCAACCCTTATTCTTTCGACCCGCCAGGTCTATCCCGGCGGGAACGATATCGCGTTACCTGAGACGCTCGTCGCGCTTATCCGGTTCATGGTTGTGAGGAGGGGAGTTGACGTCCGGCTGCTGCTGTGATGTCCGACACATCGGACATCCACGACGCGGGCACGGGAAGAGGCCGTGTGACGCGACGTGGCTTGCGTGTTCTGGGGCAAATCCCGTGACAGAATTTCCCGCCCGGATCGGGCACAAGATGGGCTTCCCGAGCGTTAGACCCGCGCGACGGGGCGCATAACTATGGACCGAGGGGGATGGAGATAGAAGATGGCCACCGACTACGACAGTCCACGAAAGACAGACGACGACCTCAGTGAGGACAGCCTGCAGGAGCTGCAGGCGCGCCGTGCCGACAAGAGCACCGGCGTCATAGATGAGGATCTCGACGCCGGTGAGGTCACCGAGCTGCCCGGGGCGGACCTTTCGAACGAGGAGCTGAGCCTCCGCGTTCTGCCCCGGCAGGCCGATGAGTTCACGTGCGCGCGCTGCTTCCTCGTGCATCACCGCAGCCAACTGGCCGAAGAGAGGAACGGCCAGCTGATCTGCCGCGAGTGCGCGGCCTGAGGCCGGGAGCGCTCGTGCCGGAAAACGAGGTCGAACGCTGGGAAGACGGCGAGGACCGGCTCGGTCATGAGATGGCGGAGCTGGTCGGCCGGCTGTCCGTCGAGGACGACATGGACCGCGAGACCCGCGGCCGCGTGCTCGGCCGTATCGCGCGCCTGATGGCCGCGAGCGCGCGCCGAGCCGGGGCCGCGGGCGTCGGACGGGGACGCTGGCTCACCGACACCGTCATGGAGATCGCACCGCACGTCCCGGTCCGCGACCTGGAGACGCTGCGCGCCCACCACGACGGCGAGACGGGCGAGGCCCTGGCCGATCTGCTCGTACGGGCCGCGCAGCGCGCCACGACCGGAGTCGGCGCGGCGGGCGGGGCACTCGCCGCGATCGAGTTCGCGGCGCCGCCGCTCCTGCTCAGCGCGCCGGCGCAGATCGTCGCGGAGACCGTGGTCGTCGCGACCATCGAGGTCAAACTGATCGCCGAACTGCACGAGGTGTACGGGGTGAAGGTCCCGGGCACCGGCACGGCCCGCGGCGCGATCTTCCTGCAGTCATGGGCCCAGCAGCGCGGCTTCGACCCGATGGCGCCGGGCAGCGTGACGGCGGCCCTGGGCGTGGCGGCCAAGACGGGCCTGCGTAAACGCCTGCTTCGGACGTTCGGCCGCCACTTCACCACGCTGGGGCCGTTCCTGACCGGCGCCGTGGCGGGCGGCGCGCTGAACCGCGCGGCGACCAAGCGCTTGGCCGACAAGATCCGTGATGACCTGCGTGGATATCACATCGAGACGGGCCGGCAGCGTCCTTCGGTCGAAGGCGGCCATTAGCGCCTGTTTTGTCGTTTGCCCGGGCGGTACAGCCGCGTTGCGAGCGTCCTGCGCCGCGACCGACGGCTACTGAAACGGTACGTTTCGTATTCCTGTCCGCGCCCGTCGGGCCATCGCTGATTGGCCAACACCGGACGGATCGCGTCCTCAGCGACGGGTGGGACTCGCCTCGTCGGCGTTGGCGGGCGCTCTGCGCTTCGACCGGCCGGCCGGAAATCCTGCGTGAGGCTTCCGCGGACCGCCGTCGGCGTCGTGCGCGGCCTGCCGAACCGCTCGTCCGAGGGTGCCGCCGTGGCGCTCCACCATGACCTTCAGCAGCGCCGACCGCACCGGCGCACGGTTGCAGGGCGGTCGGTGGCTTCGGCCTTGGGCGACCCGGTGTGCAGGCCGTCACACGGCGCGGGCTGTGGCGCGGATCGTCACGCGGTGAACGTCACCCGGCCCCAACCTTCATGCGACGCGGACCGTCGCGCCGTACCAGGCCGCGATGCCGTGGGTGCTCCAGGCTGCCGACAGGGTCGGCGGCCCAGCCCCACGCGCGGCAAAGCGGTGCGATCTGGGGCGCTCTGTGCGACCAAAGAGGTCGGCCACGCGGCGGAGGAACCGACCCCCCGAACGCCTACCCCGTCGCGAGGTACAGACCCTCACGTTGGTCCCGAGCCTCCCCGTAAATCCCGAGCCCAGGCCGTCGCGTGATTCCCAGGCCCCTCGCAGGAAACGCGCCGTCACGCGGAGCGGGCGTCAGGCCGGCCGAAGATCGGCCGCCCGCACCCGCCGGACTCGCTCAGGACGCAACGTTCTTGATCTTGTCGGTGGCCGTGCGCAGTGCGGCGGGGAGTTCGCCGGTGCTGTTGTGCCAGCGTTTGGCGGCGGCGCGGGTCGCCAGCAACCGGGCGACCTCCATCCCCACGCCCGTGACGACCGCCCAGCCGATGGCCTCGGCGATCGCTACGTCCGGCGACTCGGGGTTGGTCGGGGGCTCCTTGCCGGTGATCTGCTTCCAGCCGACCGTGATCGCCTTACGCGCCACGAAGCCGGCGCCGAAAGCCGCCGCCCCGGCCAGCAGCCGCCAGCCCAGATCGCCCTTGTCAGCCATGCCCGTCCCTCTCAAGTGTTTCCCGGCCATGTTCCTGCACCGACCCTCTCACAGGCGATCACTTAATGACGACGGACCTGCCATGGTTGCCCAATACCATTGGCGGCATGACAGAAAAGCCGCGCGCACCGGAGAAACCCACCCTCGACGGACTCGAGGCCAAGTGGGTACACCTCTGGGACGAGCGCGGCACCTACCGCTTCGACCGTACGAAGGGGCGGGCGGCGATCTATTCGATCGACACCCCGCCGCCGACGGTCAGCGGATCTCTTCACGTCGGGCACGTCTTCTCCTACACCCACACGGACGCCGTCGCCCGGTTCCAGCGGATGCGCGGCCGCGAGGTCTTCTATCCCATCGGCTGGGACGACAACGGCCTGCCGACCGAGCGCCGTGTGCAGAACTACTTCGGCGTCCGCTGCGACCCCTCGCTCCCGTACGACCCCTCCTTCGAGCCGCCGGACAAGCCGGGCAAGCAGGGCAAGCAGATCCCGGTCTCGCGCCGCAACTTCGTCGAGCTCTGCAACCGGCTCACCGAGATCGACGAGGAGGCCTTCGAGGACGTCTGGCGGCGCGTCGGGCTCTCGGTCGACTGGTCGCTGCTCTACACGACGATCGGCGAGAGCGCCCGCGCCACGGCGCAGCGGGCGTTCCTGCGCAACCTCGCCCGCGGTGAGGCGTACGTCTCCGAGGCGCCGACGCTGTGGGACGTCACCTTCCGCACCGCGGTCGCCCAGGCCGAGCTGGAGGACCGCGAGCAGCCGGGCGCCTACCACCGCATCCGCTTCCACGCGGACGACCGGCCGGTCTACATCGAGACCACCCGGCCCGAGCTGCTGCCGGCCTGCGTCGCGCTGGTCGCCCACCCTGACGACGACCGCTACCGCGAGCTGGTCGGCACGACCGTCCGTACGCCGCTGTTCGGCGTCGAGGTGCCCGTCGTCGCCCACCATCTCGCCGAGCCCGACAAGGGCTCCGGTATCGCCATGATCTGCACCTTCGGCGACCTCACCGACGTGACCTGGTGGCGTGAGCTGAACCTCCCGACCCGCGCGATCCTCGACTGGCAGGGCCGGATCCTGCCCGAGCCGCCGGACGGCGTCGCGTCCGGCCCGTACGCCGAGCTGGCCGGCAAGACCGTGCACTCGGCGCGCGAGCGCGTCACCGAGCTCCTGCGCGAGTCCGGCGACCTGGACGGCGACCCCCGTCCCATCAGCCGGCCGGTGAAGTTCTACGAGAAGGGCACCAAACCGCTCGAGATCGTCACGACCCGCCAGTGGTACATCCGCAACGGCGGGCGCGACGCCGAGCTGCGCGAACGCCTGCTGGCGCGCGGCGCCGAGCTGGCCTGGTACCCCCACTACATGAAGGCCCGCTACGACAACTGGGTCGCGGGCCTGGCGGGCGACTGGCTGATCTCGCGGCAGCGGTTCTTCGGCGTGCCGATCCCGGTCTGGTACCCCGTCGGCGCCGACGGCGAGCCGGTCCACGGCCGGCCGATCACACCGTCGGAGGAGACGCTGCCGGTCGACCCGTCCTCCGACGTCCCGCCCGGCTACACCGAGGACCAGCGCGGCAAACCGGACGGCTTCATCGGCGATCCGGACGTCATGGACACCTGGGCGACCTCGTCCCTGACCCCGCAGATCGCGGGCGGCTGGGAGCGCGACCCGGAGCTGTTCGCGGCGGTCTTCCCGTACGACCTGCGTCCGCAGGCGCACGACATCATCCGTACCTGGCTGTTCTCCACGGTCGTGCGGGCGCACCTCGAGCACGACTCGCTGCCGTGGGCCGGCGCCGCGCTGTCGGGATGGATCCTCGACCCGGACCGCAAGAAGATGTCCAAGTCCAAGGGCAACGTCGTCACGCCCATGGACCTGCTGACCCAGCACGGCTCCGACGCGGTCCGCTACTGGGCGGCCAGCGGGCGGCTCGGCACCGACACGGCCTTCGACACCGGGCAGATCAAGGTCGGCCGCCGGCTCGCCATCAAGATCCTCAACGCCTCCAAGTTCGTGCTGGGGCTCGGCGAGGTGCCGGACGGCACGCCGGTCACCGAGCCGCTCGACCTCGCGATGCTCGCCACGCTCGCCGAGGTGGTCCGCGAGGCCACGACGGCGTTCGAGGCCAACGACTACACCCGCTCGCTGGAGCGCACCGAGAGGTTCTTCTGGAACCTCTGCGACGACTACCTCGAACTCGTCAAGGCACGGGCGTATGGCGAGGATGGCGAGGATGGCGAGGATGGCGAGGATGGCGAGGATGGCGAGGACGGCGCCGACCAGAGCGCGGCGGCGTCGGCGCGCGCGGCCCTGCGTGAGGCGCTGTCGGTCGTGCTGCGGCTCTTCGCGCCGATCCTGCCCTACGTCACCGAAGAGGTCTGGTCGTGGTGGCAGGAGGGCTCGGTGCACCGCGCCGCCTGGCCGGACGCCGGCGCGCTGCCCGCGGGCGGCGATCCGGCGGTGCTGGCCGCCACCTCCGACGTCCTGCGCCAGGTCCGCCGCGCCAAGTCCGCGGCGAAGGTCTCGATGCGGGCCGAGGTCGAACGCGCCGCGGTCCGCGGCGCCGACGTGGCCAGGCTCGCCGAGCCGGACCTGCGGGCCGCCGGTCGCATCGCCGACCTGGAGCTGGCGACGGTGCCGGAAGAGGGCTTCACCGTCGACGTCACCCTGGCGCCGGCCGAGTGAGCGGTGGGCTGTCCCGTACGGGACTCGAGCGCATGCGCGACGTGCTGGGCCGCGCGGTCGAGCGCGGCGAGGTGCCCGGACTGGTCGCCCTGGTCCACCGGCACGGGCAGACGCACGTGGTCGCGCTCGGCACGACGGAGGTCGGCGGGGACCGGCCGATGGCCGCCGACACGATCTTCCGCATCGCGTCGCTGACCAAGCCGGTCACCGCCGTCGCGGCCATGATCCTCATCGAGGAGTGCCGGCTGCGCCTGGACGATCCGGTGGACGGCCTGCTCCCCGAGCTGGCCGGCCGCCGCGTCCTGCGGCGGATCGACGCGCCGCTGGACGACACGGTGCCCGCCGAACGCCCGGTCACCGTACGCGACCTGCTCACCTTCCGGCTCGGCCTCGGCCCGATCCTCGCGCCTCCCGGCACGTACCCGATCCAGCGGGCCCTGGCCACCGTCGACTTCGGCCCGGACGGCCCGGACTGCGGCCCCGACGAGTGGCTGAAACGGCTCGGCGAGCTGCCGCTGGTCCACCAGCCGGGAACGGGCTGGATGTACCACACCTCGGCGGACGTGCTCGGCGTGCTCGTCGCGCGTGCCACCGGCCGCCCGTACGACGAGTTCCTGCGCGAACGCGTCCTCGCGCCGCTCGGGATGGACGACACCGGATACCACCTGCCGGCCGAGAGTCTCGGCCGGCTCGCGGTGAGCTACGCGGCCGACCCGGAGACCGGGACGCTGGTACGCCGCGAGGACCCGCGCGACGGCGCATGGGACCGCCCGCCGGCCTTCGTCTCCGGCGGCGGCGGGCCGGGCCTGCTCTCGACGGCCGGCGACTACCTGGCCTTCTGCCGGATGCTGCTGAACGGCGGCCGGTACGACGACGGCCGGATCCTGTCGCGCCCGGCGGTCGAGCTGATGACCACCGACCACCTCACGCCGGAGCAGAAGGCCGGCAACGAGATCTTCTTCGGCTCGGGCGGCTGGGGCTTCGGCATCGCCGTCGACGGAGGCCGCGACACCCTCGCCACCCGGCCGGGCCGGTTCGGCTGGACCGGAGGCCTGGGCACGACCGCCTACACCGACCCGTCGGAGGGCCTGGTCGGCGTCCTGATGACGCAGGGCGCCATGACCTCACCGAGACACCCGCGCGTGTTCCAGGACTTCTGGACCTCGGCCTACGCCGCGATCGACGACTGACAGTGATGATGTAGATGAGCGCCCCCGGCGTGGTCGCGGTCCGCGGGTGGGGGCCTTTGCGTGTGCTCCGGCTCACGCGCCGCGCCTGACGAGGGATCAGCCCAGCAGGAGGAGCGCCAGGGCGGCCAGCACGGTCACGCCGATCGCGTTGGTCACCAGGGGCATCCGGATCAGGCGGCGGTCGTCCCATTCGTCGTGGCGGCTCGCGTACCGGACCGTCGCCGTCACCGCGCGGCCCACCCCGAAACCGGTGCCCGTCAGGATCGTGGTGGCCGGCCCCTGGTGGCCGAGCAGCAATCCGAGCGCCACGACGTACGGGGCGCTGGCGGAGACGAAGGTTCGCACGCCGGTGCCGAGTTCGAAGCCGAACTGCAGGGCGCCCCGCCGGATCTTGTACTGCAGCACCTCCTGCGGGATCTGCCGGGCGTTCTGCGGCATCGGGATGCGCACCCAGCCGGCCTCGCGCGCGACGCCGAGGACCGCGACGGCAAGGATCGCGCCGGTGCGCACGGGCCCGGGTACGGGTGCGGCGAAGCCGGACAGCAGCCACAGCACGGTCGCGCTGAGCGTGCCCCCGAGCAGCAGCCCGAGGGTGAAGACGGCCAGGACCTCGCCCTGCCGTACGGGTGCCCGCCAACCTGGCGAGAACAGCACGAAATCGCTGTTACGCGTTCAAACCGAGCCGGAGAGCGAGTAGCCCGCGAGCGCGCCGACCGAGGCCCAGCACAGGACGACCTGGCCGGCCGCCGCCGCCGCGACGGCCAGCAGGGCCAGCACGGCGAACGGCAGCAACGGCTCGGTCAGCCCCCGGCGCAGGCGCCCCGCGGGCCTGGTCTCAGCTGCAGGCATACGCCCACCGGCAGATGGACTTGTACCAGCTTCCGGCCGCGCTCTTCGTCCAGCCGTCGTGGCACCGCCAGGTCACCGAGGTCGCGCAGTTGCCGCAGGGATTCGCGTAGTGCCAGATCCAGCCGTCGTACTTGCTCCCGTAGCACTCGTTCGGCCGCAGCTTGTACTGGCCCGGGTTCGAGACACCGGACTTGTGGTAGCCCTTGTACGTCCCGCTCGTCCGGCAGGCGGTGGACACGACCGTGCTGGGCCCGCAGCCGGGGGAGCAGTTGTGATCCGAGGCGTACGACGGGCACGTGGGGTAGATGTCGTAGTAGCCCGGCGTCAGCCCCTTCGTGTAGGGACCCGGAGTCCAGCCCTTGGTGCCGTACCCCGAGGCCAGGGCCTTGCGCGCCGGGGTGAAGACCCCGATGGCGGCCAGCCCGGCCGTCGTGCCCGCGGCGACCGCGCCGCCGAGCATGGACCGGCGGCCGACGCCCACGGCGGTCGCCGCGGGGGCGCGTCGGCGCACCCGCTCCGCGCCTTCGGGCCGGGGCCCGCGCAGTGGCGGTATCTGGTCGAGTTCGAGCATGTCCCCTCCTGGTTCCTCCGGCGGACCTGCGGTTCGCCCGTGCCCTGTCATCGCGCGCTGCCGAGCTCGGCGTCGTCGCGCAGCCGCCCGCCCATCTGGGCGACCAGCTCGCGCAGACCGCGTACGGAGCCGACCGGCTCGGCCGTGCGCACCCGGCCGTCCGCCCCGACGATCACCCCGTACGGCGTGGCCGGCACCTGGTAGTCGGTGAAGAGTTCCTGGCGGCCGGTCAGGACGCGCATGCCGTCGGGCGGCACGGCCTCGATCGCCGCCCCGGCGAAGACCGCCCTGGTCGCCGGGCCGCCGTCGATGCCGAGCGCCTCCTCGAAGACGTCGTGGCAGACCGGGCAGTCCTCGCTCAGGAACAGCAGGAGGGTCGCCCGGCCCGGTTCGATCCCGAGCACGTCCGGGGCGGGCGCGGGGGCGCCGGCCGGCAGCCCGAGCTCCCGCGTGCGGGGCCCCTGCGTGAGCTGGTGCACCTGGCGCACCAGCCCGGCCACGACCAGCGCGAGCAGCACGAGGGCCACCCAGGTCACCAGCAGTGCGGTGGTCTCGAAGCTCATCAGGCGGGCCGCCTTTCAGGGTCGAACATGGCCTGCGGCAGCAGCGAGAGCAGCACCGCGAACACGACGGAGGACAGGAGGAGGACGGCGACGTGCGTGCCGTGGGAGCCCGTCGCGGGCCCCGACCCGGCGGCCGCGGCCACCGAGGCCAGCGCGAGCGCGGTGGCGCGTCCGGGCACCCAGCCGGTCATCGGCGCGTCGCCGCCCGGCCCGGTCGCGCATCCGCACGGCACGCTCGGCCGGGTGCGCAGGACGTACAGGGCGTACGCCGCGTACAGCGCGAGCAGGACCGCGGCGCCGCTCGCCGCGAGGGTGAGAAGGTGCGCGCGCCCGGCGACCAGCGCGTAGCCGGTACCCGCCCCGAGCACCCCTTCGAGCACCGCGGCGGCGACCGCGACCGCCCACCGCAGCGGACCCGGCACGACACGGTGGGCGGCCAGTGCGGCCGGCAGCGTACGCGGGGCGCGCAGGTGCCCGGCGAACGCCGCGAGGAGGACGAGTGCGACGGTTCCCGCGCAGACGCCCGTGAGCAGCTCCGCCATCAGGAGACGGTCTCGACCTTGAGCGCGCCGAGGCGCGACGCCACCTTGGGGGCCTCGCCCTCGTGCGGCAGCACGGTGACCATCGCGGTCGGGGTGGCGAGCAGGAAGTAGGTGCTGTCGTCGTCGAGTGTGTCGCGGAACAGCTCACCGTGCGGGAGACGGGCGCCGTGCCAGGAGGGCAGCCGCCGCGCGGTCGTCTTGTTCAGCGCCGTCATCTCCAGCAGGCCGATCCCGGGCACCTCCTTGGCGAGCTCGGAGGGCTCGGCGAGGCCGGCGCGCCTGGGGTTGCGCGAGGCGACGGTGAGGCCGTCGTCGTGCTCGGTCACGCCGAGGAGCTGGAAGACCCGTACGGCGTCGGCGGGCTTGGCGTTGTACATCGGGACGAACAGCGAGTACCGCTTGCCCTGCCACACGACGGCGAGCAACTGGTCCTCCAGCCCGGACCGCTTGTCGTAGTCGGTGACCCGGGTGGTCCGCAATCGCCCGTGCGGCAGGGAGAACTCGTCGTCGAACTTCCGGATGCCCAGGTCACCGGCCCAGCCGCCGGCGACGTCGTGGACTCCGGAGGTGAGCTCGTAGAGCCTGCCGTCGACCGCGTAGCGCGCCACGGAGCTGAACGGATGGGTGAGGTCGAGGTCGCCGGAGATGTGGAAGCGATACCCGTCGAGGGCTCGGTGAACAACGCTCTTGGCCATGAAGTGTGCCTCCCGTTTACGGCCGCCCGAGAAAAGCATCGATCGGGCATATGTCCGTATACACCTCTGCTCCCCAAGCGTGTGACCTGCGAATCGTCGTTGCCCGTATGTGGCCAACTCCGCAGCGAGGACAACATCCAGGGCCACCGGGGCGTCGTGCCATGAGATGGAAGGCGTGACACGATGGGCGACCGGATGAACACAGGACGTCGGGACGGGCCGGAGGACGGAGGCGACACGTGACCGAAAAGGACCCGCGAGTGCCCGCGGCACTTGCCGGCGCGGCGGCGTGGTGCTGGCGGCTGATCGTTATCGGCATCGTCCTCTACGCGTTCGCCCACATCATCGACAAGTTGCGCCTGGTCGTGCTCCCGTGCGCGGTCGCCCTCCTGCTGTGCGCCCTGCTCCATCCGGTCACCGAGCGGCTGCGCCGGTGGATGCCCTCGCTCGCCGCCACCTGGCTGACCCTCCTCCTGGCGCTCGGGGTGCTCGGCGGCGTCGGCACCTTCGTCGGCATCCAGGCCAACGACCAGTTCCCCTTCCTCGTCGACCGGATCCAGTACACCGTCAAGCAGGCGCAGAACTGGCTGGTCACCGGGCCGTTCCACCTGAAGAACTCCCAGCTCCAGTCGGTCGCGGACGAGCTCCTCAAGCAGCTGGAGCAGCAGCGCGGCAAGGTGGTCGGCACGGTCTTCACCGGCGCCACCGTCGCGGGCGAGGTGATCGCCTCGATCGTCTTCCTGTTCTTCGTGACGTTCTTCCTGCTCAAGGACGGGCGCGGGATCTGGAACTGGCTCATCAGCGGCCTCGGCCCCTACCGCGACCGCTTCGACCGAGCCGGGCGGGCCTCGTGGGAGACGCTGTCCCAGTACGTCCACGGCACGGTGATCGTGGCGGCCATCCACGCGGTCGTCATGGCGGTCGTGCTGGCCGTGATGGGCGTGCCGCTCGTCGCACCGCTCGCCGTCATCATCTTCTTCGGCAGCTTCATCCCGATCGTCGGCATCCTCATCGCCGGGGCGATCGCCGTCCTCGTGGTGTTCAGCGTCAAGGGCGGCATCGCGGCGCTCATCTTCCTCGGCATCCTGGTGCTCGAACAGCAGCTCGAAGGGCACGTCCTGCAGCCGCTCGTGGTCGGGCGCTGGGTGCGGTTCCACCCGCTCGCGATCATCTTGGCGATCACGGTCGGCGGTGTGGTCGCCGGCATTCCGGGCGCCGCGGTCGCGGTGCCGACGGCCGCGGTCATCTACCGCGCGGTGCCGGCGCTGCGCGGCTCACCCGAGCCGACGCCCGCCGAGGCGCCGGCCAAACCGCCCTCGCTCGCCCGCGGCCGTGACGCCGAACCCTCCGAGCGCGATTCCCCGTCCGACGAGGAGCCGGAGGAGCCGCGCTCGCCGTGAGCGCGATGTGGCTCCAGGCCCAGGTCACCGGAGAATGGTCCGGCAGGCGATAGTGTCGCGCCAGGTGACGTGCCAGTGCCCATGAACGAAGAGGTGAACCCGTGACAGTGGACGTACTCATCCGGCGGCTCGATCCGGACCTGCCGGCGCCGGTGTACGCGCACCCCGGCGACGCGGGCGCCGACCTCGTCGCCGGCGAGGACGTGGAGCTGGCACCGGGCGAGCGCGTGGTGGTGCCGACCGGCATCGCGATCGCGATGCCCGACGGCTACGCGGCCTTCGTGCATCCGCGGTCCGGACTGGCGGCTAGATTGGGAGTGACGATCGTCAACGCCCCGGGCACGGTCGACGCGGGCTACCGGGGAGAGATCAAGGTCACCCTGCTGAACACCGACATCCGCAACACCGTGCGTCTCCAGCGCGGCGACCGCATCGCACAGCTGGTCATCCAGCGTGTGGAGCGGGCGGTCTTCCATGAGGTCGAGACCCTGCCCGGCTCGGCCCGCGGAGACGGCGGGTTCGGTTCCACCGGCGGGTACACGGGGAACGTCCAAGCAGGTCGCGTCGCAGGCGCGTCCGCCCAGCACAGGAGTGAAGGAGCGTGAGTCGTGTTTCGACGCCGTCGTCGGGACGATGAGCCCGAGAACGACCTCGAGCCGACCGACGAGGAGACCGTCGCGGACGAGGAGATCGACAGTGACGAGCCCGCGGTAGTGACGCACGGCGGCCCGTGGGACTCCGAGGCCGAGTCCGTACCCGAGATGGAACGGGTCGACTTCGGCGCGATCCAGGTGCCGATCGGCGAGGGTATCGAGATCCAGGTGAACGTCGAGGCCGTCGAGCAGGACGCCGAGGGCAACCCCGTCGGGGGCCGCATCGTCGCGATCACGATCGTGCACGGTGAGAGCGGCCTTCAGGTGCAGCCCTTCGCGGCGCCGAAGAAGAACGGCATCTGGGACGAGGTCCGCAAGGAGACCGCCGACGAGATCAAGCAGGCCGAAGGGGAGACCCAGGAGGCCGAGGGTCCGTTCGGCACCGAGCTGCACGGCATGGTCCCGGTGGCCATCCCCGAGGAGATGCGCGACCAGGTTCCCGCCGACATCGCCGAGCAGGGCTTCGGCTGGCAGCCGGTCCGCTTCATCGGCGTCGACGGCCCGCGCTGGTTCCTGCGGGGCGTGCTCAGCGGCGCCGCTCTG
This sequence comes from Actinomadura sp. DC4, assembly GCF_030406325.1. GTDB lineage: Bacteria > Actinomycetota > Actinomycetes > Streptosporangiales > Streptosporangiaceae > Actinoallomurus. The sequence continues at coordinate 102,258 of NZ_JAUEQY010000012.1, forward strand.
GAGGACTCGGAGCAGGCCGCCGTCATGGAGCAGGTCTTCCAGCAGATCGTCGTCGCGCGCGGCGACGCGCCGATGCCGCCGCGGGAGCTCCTCGAGCTGACCCTGCCCGCCGAGGCCCAGCAGGCCATGGCGGCCGAGGCCGAGGGCGAGGAAGGCGAGGACCGCCCTCCGCTGAACCCTTTTGAGCGCGGCCCGGAGATCACCGAGGTCCGCTGAGCCTGGTTCGGAGCCCGCCGCCGCTGAGTGTCGCCGGCGGCGGGCTCCGCGTTCTCGTCAGCGGGTGAGCAGCACGCCCGCGTAGGAGATCCCGGCGATCAGGACCCACGACGTGAGGCCGAGGAGCAGGGCGCGGTGGCCGGTGCGGACCAGCACCCGCAGCCGTACGGCGCTGCCCAGGCCGAAGAGCGCGGCGGCGAACAGCAGGTCCTTCGCGGTGCCCGCCCCATCCAGCACGCCCTGCGGCAGCGCCCCGGTCGAGCGGATCACCACCATGGCCAGGAAGGTGACCAGGAACACCGGCAGCACCGGCGGCCGCCGCGCCGACGTCCCGGTCCGCCGTACGCGCAGCGCGGTCACCGCGGTGACCGGGGCCAGCATGGCGACCCGGACGAGCTTGACCGCGATCGCCGGGACGAGCGCCGCCGGGCCGACGACCGTGGCGGTGGCGACGACCTGCCCGACGTCGTGCACGCTCGCGCCCACCCACCGGCCGGTGTCGTACGGGGACAGGCCGAGCAGGTGACCGGCGGCGGGCATCACCGCGATCGCGAGGGTGCCGCAGAGGGTGACCAGGGCGACCGCGGTCGCGGCGTCGCGCTCGTGGTCGGCGGCGTCCTCACCGGAGCCGAGGACGCCGTCGACCGCGGCGACGGCCGACGCGCCGCAGATCGCGAACCCGGAGGCGACCAGCAGCGACATCCGCGGCGGCAGCCCCATCCGGCGGCCCAGCCAGCGGGTGCCGAGCAGCGTCGCGAGCAGCACGAACACGGTCATGACGATGGTCTGCCAGCCCAGCCCGGCGATGTCGCGCAGCGCGACCTGCAGGCCGAGCAGCACGACGCCCGCCCGCATCAGCGTGGTGGCCGCGTAGCGCGAGCCCGCCCGCGTGGACTCCGGCAGGACGCCGGTGTTGACCGCGACGACGCCCAGGAGCAGGGCGGCCGTGAGCATCGGGACCGCGCCGGCCAGGCGGTGCACGCCCCAGGCGACGATCACCGCGGCCGCGCACACCGCCAGCCCCGGCCCGAGCTCGCGCGCCCGGCGGAACCGGGCCGTCCGGCGGCCCGTACGGACCGCGACGGTCCGCGGCCGGGGGAGCGCGTGCGGCCGGGTGGTCGAGGTGGTCATGATCTCCAGCATCAGGCCCGTCCGGAGCCCGGACTAGCAGGTGTTCCACTGGGAGGTCATAGGGTCGCCCTATGACTCAACGTCTGCCGGACCTGGAGGCGCTCGAACTCCTCGTCGCGGTCGCCGAGACCGGCAGCCTCGGCCAGGCGGCGGCGCGCCAGGGCATCAGCCAGCCGTCGGCGAGCGCCCGGATGGGCACGCTGGAGCGGCGGCTGGGCGTGAAGCTGCTCCTGCGCTCGCCCAGCGGCTCGCGGCTCACCTCCGCCGGGCTCGTCGTGACCGACTGGTCCAGGACCGTGCTCGAACAGGCGTACGCGCTGGTCGAAGGGGCCGCCGCGCTCCGCGCCCGCCAGCACGGCCGGCTGCGCGTGACGGCGAGCCTGACCATCGCCGAGCACCTCATGCCCGGCTGGCTCGTCACGCTGCGGGAGGTCGACCCGGGTGTGCACGTCGAGCTGAACGTCGCCAACAGCGCGCACGTGATCGAGCGCCTGCGCGGGGGCGAGGCCGACCTCGGCTTCATCGAGGGCCGGGGCGCGCCGCGCGACCTGCACAGCCGCGCCGTCGCACGGGACCGTCTCGTCGTCGTGGTCGCGCCGTCCCATCCGTGGTCCCGCAAGCGCCGCGCGCTGCGCCCGGTCGAACTGGCGGCGACGCCGCTGCTGCTGCGCGAGGCGGGGTCGGGCACCCGTGAGACGTTGGAGGCGGCGCTCATGCCGTACGGGGGAGTGGCCGAGCCCGCCCTCGAACTCGGCGCGACCGCGCCGCTGCGCTTGGCGGCGATCTCGGGGACCGCCCCGGCCGTGCTGAGCGCCCTGGCCGTGGCGGACGAGATCGCGGCGGGCCGCCTGGTGGAGGTCCCGTCCGAACTTCCCCTCGACCGCGTCCTGCGCGCGGTCTGGCCCCGCGGCCGTGAACTCCCCGACGCGGCCCTCCATCTCCTCCGCGTCACCCGCGGCTGACTCTCCAAGCAAAAACTACACTAATGTAGATTTTTGTTCCTGGCATAGGACCGGGCGTCTTGAGAGGTCTATGTGGGTTTCGACGACGCCGTCTATCGCGACATGGTCGCGCTGGCACGGCACACGACCTGGCTCAACGGAGCCGCGAGCGGGTGGAGCGACTACGGGCTGGTGCTCTTCCTCGTGCTCGCGGCGGCCGGGCTGTGGCGGACCAGGTCGCTGCCGCGGGCACTGTGGGTACCGGCCGCGATGGCGGTGGCGGCCGTGCTCGGCACCCTGCTCAAGCTCGCGGTCGGCGAGCGGCGTCCGTGCCGGACGCTGCCGGCCGGCCACCTCGTGGCGGCCTGCCCGCCGCTCGGGGACTACGCGTTCCCCAGCAACCACGCGGTGCTCGCCGGCGCCGGTGCCGCGGCGGTGTGGGCCCTCGACCGGCGCCTCGGCGTCGTCGCGGCGGTGAACGCGCTGGTGATCGCGGTGGCGCGGGTCTACATCGGCGTGCACTATCCGCACGACGTGGCGGCGGGCCTGCTGTGCGGCGCCCTCGTCGCCTGGCCGGGCGGGCGGCCCGGCCGGTGGGTGCTGGGCCACGCCCTGTCCCGCCTGGGCGGCTCCCCGTCCGGCGATCCGGCGGGCGGATCGTGGCACACTGAGGATCGGTCATCGGGAACGTGGAGGTCGGCATGGCTGAGGGCGGGCGACGGGCCGCGGGTGCGCTCGAAGCCGAGGTCATGGCGGTCCTCCAGGGGGCCGGGCGTCCACTGAACGCCTCCGAGGTCCAGTCCCTGCTGACCAGCGACCTCGCGTACACCACCGTGGTGACGATCCTTTCGCGCATGTACGGCAAGAGCGTGTTGACGCGCGTCAAGGAGGGCCGGGCCTACTCCTACGCGCCGGTGAGTGACGAGCCGGGCCTGGTGGCCCGCCGCATGCACCGGACCATGGCGGGGGAGGCCGACCGCGAAGCGGTCCTCGCCCGCTTCGTCGACTCCCTGTCCGACCAGGACGAACGTCTGCTGCGCGAGCTCCTGGACGGCCGCTGAGCGATGGTGGACGTGGACGGCTACCTCCCGCTGGTCTCGCCGATGGTCGCGGCGCTCGCCGCACGCCCGCTCGCCGAGCATCTCCCGCCCCGTACGGCCTCCTGGCTGCTCACCGTGCTCGCGGCGGGGCTGGCCCTGTGTTCGATGGGCACGCTGCTCGCGCTCGCCGGCGAGGGGCCGGCCTTCGCCGCGTTGCTCGGGCTCGGCCTGGCCGGCGCCGGCTACACCGCGGCCGGGCAGGTGCGCGCCCTGCGCGCGACCGCGCGCGAGGTACGCGAACTGCCCGGCGGCGGCACGATCGCGGTGGTCGCCGACGACCGCGCCGACGCGTACGCCGTGCCCGGCCGGGTGGTCGTGTCGACGGGCATGCTCGCCGCGCTCGACCCGGCCGGGCGCCGGGTGCTGTTCGCCCATGAGTTCGCCCACCTGACCGGTCGGCACCACGTCTTCCGCGCCGTCGTCCGCGTCGCGGCGGCGGCCAACCCGCTGCTGTGGCCGTTGGAGGGCGCGCTCTGGTACACCACCGAGCGCTGGGCCGACGAGCGGGCGGCGGCCGCCGTCGGCGACCGCGTCATGACGGCGCGCGTGATCGGCGCGATGGCCCTCGCGTACGGACCGCGGGCCGCCGGGCGCATGGGCATCGGCGCGGCCCGCCCGGGACCGGTTCCGCGCCGGGTCGCCGCGCTGCTGCGCCCGCCGCCCCGCCGCGGCCTCGGTCTCGTCGCCGCGGCCCTCGCGCTGCTGCTGTGCACGGCGTACACCTCCGACGACCTCCTCGGTGACCTGGTCGCACACGCGCGAGGTGCGAGCGCCGGGACCCCTGTAGAACGCTGACCGTTCCGCCCGGAACACCCCGGGTTGGCCTTCTCTGAGTTCATCTTCTACAGTGTTGTAGAAGTTTTACGGCACTGTAGAAGTACAACTCTGTGAGGGACCCGGTGAAGGTCGTCTTCCTGCTGCACAACGCCTACGGCATCGGCGGGACCGTACGGACGACCCTGAACATGGCCGCCGCGCTCGCCGGGCGCCACCAGGTCGAGGTCGTCTCCATGCTCCGGCACCGCGAGAGGTCACGCTTCACGGTCGACCCGCGTGTGACGCTCGTACCGCTCGTCGACCTCCGCGAGGATGCCACCGATGCGACCGACCCGCGCCTGCACGAGCCCGCCCTCGTCTTCCCGTCCGCCGAGCGGCGCTATGCGCAGTACAGCCGCCTCACCGACGACCGGGCCGAGGCGTACCTCCGCGGCTCCGACGCCGACGTGATCATCGGTACACGGCCAGGCGTCAACGTCTACCTCGCCCGGTTCGCCCCCCGCCGCGCGGTGCGCATCGCCCAGGAGCACCTGACCCACGACGCTCACGGCACGAGGCTGCGCGCCGAACTCGCCCGCCACTACGCCGGCCTGGACGCCGTGGTCACCACCACCGAGGCGGACGCCGCCGTCTACCGGGCGCGGATGCGCCTGCCGGGCGTACGGGTGCTTGCGGTCCCGAACAGCGTGCCCGAACCCGCCGTACCGCCCTCCGACGGCACCGCGCCGATCGTCGCCGGTGCCGGGCGGCTGGTGCGCGGCAAACGCTTCGACCTGCTGATCGACGCCTTCGCCGACGTCGTCGCCAAGTATCCAGACTGGTCCCTGCGCCTCTACGGAGGCGGCCCCGACAAGGAACGCCTGCACCGGCTCATCGAGGAGCGCGGCCTCGGCGAACGGGTGACCCTGATGGGCTCGCGCTCACCGATCGACGCCGAGTTCGCCCAGTCGTCCATCGTCGTGTCCGCGTCGGCCGCCGAGTCGTTCGGCATGACCCTGGTCGAGGCCATGCGCTGCGGCGTCCCGGTGGTGAGCACCGACTGCCCGCTCGGCCCGGCCGAGATCATCGAGCACGGCGTCGACGGCCTGCTCGTCCCGGTCGGCGACGGCGAGGCGATCGCCGCCGCCCTGCTCGACCTCATCGGCGACCGCGCCGCGCGCCTCCGCATGGGCGAGGCCGCGCGCGTCTCGTCCCGCCGGTTCGACCCCGCTCCCATCGCCCGCACCTACGAGGCGCTCTTCGCCGACCTCGCCGCCGGGCGCCGCGCCCGCCGCAGAGAGCGGCACCGCGCCCGGTGGCGCGCCAGGATCCGCCGGGCCGTGCGCGGATGACCCGTGCCGGGCGCATGGCCACGATCGGGGCGGTCTGCGCCGGTACCTTCGCCGGGCTGACCTCGTTCGTCCTGGCCGACGCCCCGGTGACCGGGCCGGATCGCCGGGTGCAGGCGTACGCGGTCGCTCACCGTACGCCCTGGCTCAACGTCCTGCTGGAGGCCTGGACCCGGCTCGGCTCCACGACCGTCCTCGTCCCCGTGCTGCTGGCCGCCGGCGTCCTGCTTTGGTGGCGCCGCCGCGACCTCTACACCGTCGCGAGCCTGTGGGCCGCGCTCGGCGGCGCCATGGTCCTCTACCAGGTCCTCAAGGTCACGATCGGCCGGGCACGCCCGCCGGTCGCCCAGATGATCACCCACCCCGGCGGTTACGCCTACCCGTCGGGGCACGCCACCCAGGCGGTCGCCGTCTGGGGCCTGCTGGCCGCCCTCGCCGTGGCGGGACGCGGCCGCCGCGCCCGCGCCCTCCTCCTCGGTGCCGCCGGACTGGTGATCGCCCTGATCGGCATTTCCCGCGTCTACCTCGGCGTCCACTGGCTCACCGACGTCGTCGGGGGCTATCTCCTCGGCGGGGCGCTGCTCGCTCTCCTCCTGGCTCTGCGCGGCGAGCGTTAGGAACGCGTTAAGGCCGTCGGCTGGGGCGCTAAGACGGCGTCAACGACCGTCTTTACGCCTGATTTCCGGCGTTAACTCCTGACGTGGCCCCTGGTGAAGGGGGGCGATGGGCCGAGGAGGACCGCGATGACGCGCCTGGAATCTTGCGCTTGGTCGCTGGCCGGTGGCAGCGCCTGCGTCTTCGCGCTCGCCGTCGTGCTCGGCGGGCTGCCGTGGCAGGTGGGGTTCGCGGCGGTCGCCGTGGCCGTACTCACCTGGGGGTGGCTGAGCCCCGTCATCGGGGCGGCGGCCATCGGCGGTGTCGCCTGGCTGTGCGTAACCGGCTTCGACGTGCACCGGCTCGGCGACGTGAGGATCACCGGGCGCGACGACGTCCTGCGTGCGGTGGTGCTCGTCCTCGCAGGAGTCCTCACGGCGTCCGCGCACGCTCTCGCCGAGGTCACGAGTGGTGGCCGGCCCACGGATCCGCTCTGGGCGGAGTTCCACGAGACCGGCCTTGGGCCGAACGTAACAACGGAGGGCTCTGCCGAAGTGCCGCGCCAACGCGGTCCGGTCGAGCAGCGACTCTTCGTACATCTGAAGGAACCGAGAGATGGCTGACCTGGTATTCATCCTGCTGACCGTGGCGATCTTCGCCGTGTTCGGCCTGATCGTGAAGGCGGTGGAACGGTTGTGAGCATCGAGAACCTGATCGGGCTCATCCTCTCCATCGTGTTGTTCGTCTTTCTGATCGCCGCCCTACTCTTCCCGGAGCGTTTCTGAGATGAGCACCACGTTCGCGGGGGTCCTGTTCGCGGGATCCCTCGTGCTCGCTCTGGCCGTGGTGTACCGGCCGCTGGGCGATTACATGTACCGGGTGTATTCGGGCGTGCGTCATTCACGTCCCGAGAGGCTGATCTACCGGTTGATCGGGGTGAAGCCGGACGTCGAGCAGACGTGGGGTGTCTACGCCCGCAGCGTCCTGGCCTTCTCGGCGGTGTCCATCCTGTTCCTGTACGGGTTCCAGCGGCTGCAGAACCACTTGATGCTGAGTCTGGGCTTCAAGCCGGTGATGACGCATCAGGCGTGGAACACCGCGATCAGTTTCACCACGAACACGAACTGGCAGTCCTACTCGGGTGAGTCGACCATGGGCCACCTGGTGCAGATGGCCGGGCTGGCGGTGCAGAACTTCGTCTCCGCGGCGGTCGGCATCGCCGTCGCGATCGCCCTGGTGCGGGGGTTCGCCCGTAAGCGGACCGAGCATCTGGGGAACTTCTGGGTGGACCTGGTGCGTGGCAGCCTGAGGATCCTGCTTCCCCTCGCCGCCCTCAGCGCGATCGTGCTGATCGCGGGTGGGGCCGTGCAGAACTTCCACGACCCGCACACGATCCAGACGCTGGCCGGGACGAAGCAGTCGATCACCGGCGGACCGGTGGCGAGCCAGGAGGCGATCAAGGAGCTCGGCACGAACGGCGGCGGGTTCTACAACGCCAACTCCGCCCACCCGTTCGAGAACCCGACGACGTGGACGAACTGGTTCGAGATCCTCCTGCTGCTGGTCATCAGCTTCAGCCTGCCCCGGACGTTCGGCCGGATGGTCGGCAGCAACAAGCAGGGCTACGCGATCGTCTCGGTGATGGCGAGTCTGGCGATCGTGAGCATGACGCTGATCATGTCGTTCCAGCTCACGCACCACGGGACCGTTCCGACCGCGATCGGCTCGTCGATGGAGGGGGTCGAGACCCGGTTCGGGGTGGCCAACTCGGCGACGTTCGCCGACGCGACCACGCTCACCTCGACCGGGGCCGTGAACTCCTTCCATGACTCCTACACGAGCCTCGGCGGCATGATGGCGCTGTTCAACATGATGCTGGGCGAGGTCGCGCCGGGCGGTACGGGTTCGGGCCTGTACGGGATGTTGATCCTCGCGGTGATCACCGTGTTCGTGGCCGGTCTGATGGTGGGCCGTACGCCGGAGTACCTGGGCAAGAAGATCAGCAGCCGCGAGATCAAGTTCGCCGCGACCTACTTCCTGATCACGCCGATCTGCGTGCTGGTCGGGACCGCGTTCGCGATGGCGCTCCCGGGCGAGCGCGCGGGCATGCTGAACGGCGGCCCGCACGGGTTGTCGGAGGTGTTGTACGCGTTCACGTCGGCGTCGAACAACAACGGGTCGGCGTTCGCGGGTATCACCGTCAACACGGCCTGGTACGACACGGCGCTGGGGCTGGCGATGGTGTTCGGGCGGTTCCTGCCGATCATCTTCGCGCTGGCGCTGGCCGGGTCGCTGGCACGTCAGGGTCACACGCCCGCGTCGGAGGGCACGCTGCCCACTCATCGTCCGCAGTTCGTCGGCATGGTCGCGGGCGTCACGGTGATCCTCGTCGCTCTCACGTTCCTCCCCGCGCTCGCGCTCGGGCCGTTGGCCGAAGGAATCCACTAAATGTCGACCGAACTCATGGACCCGCAGACCTTCGTCCCCGAGCCCCCGAAATCTCCGGGGGGCCGGGTTCAGGGCGGCCTGCTCGACCCGAAGCAGCTTCTGAGATCGCTACCGGACGCGGTGAAGAAGCTCGACCCGCGGACGATGTGGCGCAACCCCGTCATGTTCATCGTGGAGATCGGCGCGGTGTGGAGCACGGTCCTGGCCGTGGCCGAGCCGAGCTGGTTCGCCTGGCTCATCGTGGTGTGGCTCTGGCTGACCGTCGTCTTCGCCAATCTGGCCGAGGCCGTCGCCGAAGGACGTGGCAAGGCCCAGGCCGACGCGCTTCGCCGGGCCAAGACCGACACGGTGGCGCGCCGGCTGTCCGGCTGGGCGCCCGGCCGTGCCGTCCCGGAAGAGGCCGTGCCCGCGCCGGAGCTCCGTCAGGGCGACCACGTGGTGGTCGAGGCCGGCCAGATCATCCCCGGCGACGGTGACGTGGTCGAGGGCATCGCGAGTGTGGACGAGTCGGCGATCACGGGTGAGTCGGCGCCGGTGATCCGTGAGTCGGGCGGTGACCGGTCCGCGGTCACCGGCGGCACCAAGGTGCTGTCGGACCGGATCGTCGTCAAGATCACCCAAAGGCCGGGCGAGAGCTTCATCGACAAGATGATCGCGCTGGTGGAGGGCGCGAACCGGCAGAAGACTCCGAACGAGATCGCGCTGAACATCCTGCTGGCCTCACTGACGATCATCTTCGTGATGGCGGTGGCCACGCTTCAGCCGCTGGCGATCTTCTCCAAGGCGAACCAACCGGGCGTCCCGGACTCACTGGCCCTGAACGCCCACGGCGTGACCGGCATCGTGATGGTCTCCCTGCTGGTCTGCCTGATCCCGACCACGATCGGCGCGCTGCTGTCCGCCATCGGCATCGCCGGCATGGACCGCCTCGTCCAGCGCAACGTGCTGGCGATGAGCGGCCGGGCGGTCGAGGCGGCCGGGGACGTCAACACCCTGTTGCTGGACAAGACCGGCACCATCACGCTGGGCAACCGGCAGGCCGCGGAGTTCACCCCGGTGGACGGCGTGACCGCCCAGCGGCTCGCCGACGCGGCGCAACTGTCCAGTCTCGCGGACGAGACACCCGAAGGCCGCTCCATCGTGGTGTTCGCCAAGACGGAGTACGGGCTACGCGAGCGCACGCCCGGCGAGCTCGGCCATGCGTCCTGGGTGGAGTTCACCGCCCAGACCCGCATGTCCGGTGTGGACCTGGAAGAGGGCCAGGAGGGCCGCTCGCTGCGCAAGGGCGCCGCGACCGCGGTGATGAAGTGGGTCCGCGACAACGGCGGTCACCCCACCGACGAGGTCGGCCACATCGTCGACGGCATCTCGGCCGGCGGCGGAACCCCGCTCGTGGTCGGCGAGGTCATCCGCGAGCACGGTGGTGCCACCGCCCATGTACTCGGTGTCATCCACCTCAAGGACGTGGTCAAGGCCGGCATGCGCGAGCGGTTCGACGAGATGCGCGCCATGGGCATCCGGACCGTGATGATCACCGGGGACAACCCGTTGACGGCCAAGGCCATCGCGGACGAGGCGGGCGTGGACGACTTCCTCGCCGAGGCCAAGCCCGAGGACAAGATGGCGCTGATCAGACGAGAGCAGGAGGGCGGCAAGCTCGTCGCGATGACGGGCGATGGAACCAACGACGCCCCGGCGCTCGCCCAGGCCGATGTCGGGGTGGCGATGAACACCGGCACCTCGGCCGCCAAAGAGGCCGGGAACATGGTGGACCTGGACTCCAACCCCACCAAGCTCATCGAGATCGTGGAGATCGGCAAGCAACTGCTGATCACCCGGGGCGCGCTGACGACGTTCTCGATCGCCAACGACATCGCCAAGTACTTCGCGATCATTCCGGCGATGTTCGCCGTCGTCTACCCGGGCCTGGACACGCTCAACGTCATGCGGCTGCACAGCCCGCAGTCGGCGATCCTGTCCGCGGTCGTCTTCAACGCGATCGTCATCATCGCGCTGATCCCGCTGGCCCTGCGCGGGGTGAAGTACCGGCCCTCCAGCGCCTCGAAACTGCTGTCCCGCAACCTCTACATCTACGGCCTGGGCGGCATCATCGCCCCGTTCATCGGCATCAAGCTCATCGACCTGCTCATCCAGTTCCTTCCGGGAATGTGACATGCGACTGCCCATCTGGATCCGCCAGCACCTCGCCGCCCTGCGCGCACTGCTGGTCATGACCGTGATCCTCGGAATCCTCTATCCCGTCGCGATCTGGGTCGTGGCCTTTCTGCCCGGCCTGCACCACGACGCCGAAGGCTCGATGGTCAAGACCGCCGACGGCAGAGTCGCCGGCAGCGGCATCATCGGCCAGGCCTTCACCGACTCCGGCGGCGACCCCCTCAAGCAGTACGTCCAAAGCCGTCCCTCCGACGCCGGCGACGGCTACGACCCGACCGCGACGGCGGCCGGCAACCTCGGCCCCGAGAGCATCGTCGACACGCTGCCGGACCCGAGTCTCGTCGCGGCCGGCAAGGAGGACGAGAACGCCAGGACGAGCCTGCTCACGGACGTCTGCACCCGCAGCAAGGCCGTCGGCGCGATCGAGGGCGTGGACGGCTCCCGTCCGTTCTGCACCCCTGGCGGCGTCGGCGCGGTGCTCGCGCTCATCGGCCCGCGCGACGCGGCCGGGCACGTCACGCACCCGACCGAGGTGGTCAGCCTCAACGAGGAGTGCGGCGTCGTGAACACGCCGTTCGTCGCGGCTTACCAGGGCGTCGTCGTCCAGTGCGCCAAGTACGGCACGGACTACGCGGACGGCGAGGTCGTGCCCGTCCGCGGTACCGCCCCGGCCCATCCGGAGGTGCCCGCCGACGCGGTGACCGCGAGCGGCAGCGGCCTGGACCCGCACATCTCCCCGGCGTACGCACGGCTCCAGGCGCCGCGTGTCGCCAAGGCGCGCGGCGTCCCCGAACAGCGGGTACTGCTGGCCATCAAGGACAACGAGGACGGCAGGGTGCTCGGCTTCCTGGGCGAACCCCGCGTCAACGTCCTGAAACTCAACATCGAACTCGACCGGAAGTATCCGTTCCGCGGATGAGGACCGGGGTGCGGCGCGCCGTTCACCGGAGCGCGCGCCGCACCTCATCGGAGGAGTGATGTGGCCATGACACGCGGGCGGCTGCGCGTCTACCTGGGGGCCGCTCCCGGCGTGGGGAAGACCTACGCCATGCTCGGCGAGGGCCGTCGCCGGCATGAGCGCGGCACCGACGTGGTGATCGGATTCGTGGAGTGCCACGACCGGCCCCGGACGATCGAGCTCCTCGACGGGCTGGAGACGGTCCCCCGCAAGACGATGGAGTACCGCGGCACGACGTTCACCGAGCTTGACATGGACGCCGTCATCGCACGGGCGCCGCGGGTGGTGCTGATCGACGAGCTGGCGCACACCAACGTCCCGGGGTCGCGGAACGCCAAGCGCTGGCAGGACATCGAAGAGGTCCTCGCGGCCGGCGTCGACGTCATCACGACCATGAACGTCCAGCACCTCGACTCCGTCAACGACGTCGTCGAGCAGATCACCGGCGTGCCGCAACGCGAGACCGTGCCGGATGAGGTCGTACGGCGAGCCGACCAGGTCGAGCTCGTCGACATGACCCCCGAGGCACTGCGCCGCCGGATGGCGCACGGCAACGTTTACCAGGCCGAGAAGATCGACGCGGCCCTGTCCAACTACTTCCGCGTCGGGAACCTCACCGCCCTGCGCGAACTCGCCCTCCTCTGGCTCGCCGACAAGGTCGACGATCAACTCGACCGGTACCGCGCCGACCATCGCATCGACAAGACCTGGGAGGCACGCGAACGCGTCGTCGTCGCACTCACCGGCGGCCCCGAGGGCGACACCCTCATCCGCCGGGCCGCACGCATCGCCGACCGCGCCAAAGGCTCAGACCTGTTCGCCGTGCACGTCACCGTCGGCGACGGCCTCACCGGCGCCAGCCCCGCCGATCTCGCCCGCCAGCGCGCCCTCGTCGAGAGTCTCGGCGGCACCTACCATCAGGTGGTCGGTGACGACATCCCCCAGGCCCTCCTCGACTTCGCGCGCGGCGTCAACGCGACCCAGCTCGTGCTCGGCGCCTCGCGTCGCGGACGTTTCGCCCAGCTCTTCTCCCGCGGCGTCGGCGTGACCACCACCGCGCTGTCCGGCGCGATCGACGTTCACATGGTCACGCACGAGGAGGTCAGCCAGGGGCGCCGGCGCTCGGTGCGCGCCGGCGGCCTGACCGGGACCCGCAAAGGCATCGCCTTCGGCCTGGCCATCGTCGGGTTGCCGCTGCTCACCCTGCTCCTCGCGAACCTGCGCGGGCAGCTCTCCCTGGCGAGCCAGATCCTGCTGTTCCTCGTGGCGGTCGTCGCGGTGGCGCTGACCGGCGGCCTGTACGCGGCGCTGTTCGCGGCCGTCGCCGGCTCGCTCCTGCTCAACTACTACTTCACCCCGCCGATCCATGAGTTCACCATCAGCGAGTGGGAGAACGCCCTCGCGCTGGGCGCGTTCGTCGTGGTCGCGATAGCGGTGAGCGTGGTGGTCGACCTCGCCGCCCGGCGTACACGGGAGGCCGCCCGAGCCAGCGCGGACGCAGAGATGGTCTCCAACCTGGCGGGCAGCGTGCTGCGTGGCGAGAGCACCCCCGGCGACCTGCTCGAACGCCTGCGGACGGCATTCGGGCTGGACTCGGTGACGCTGCTCGAACGGCGCCCTGGCGCCCCGATGACTCCGGGCCGCCAAGGCGATCCGGGCTGCTGGCGGATCGTGGCCACCGTCGGCGGCGCGCCCTGCTGCAGTCCCGACGAAGGGGCCGCCGAGGTCGCCGTCGACGACGACCTCACGCTCGCGCTGCGCGGCCGTACCCCCTCCGCCGCGGACCAGCGCGTCCTGGAGGCGTTCGCCGCCCAGGCCGCCTTGGCGCTGCGGCAGCACCGCCTGGCCGAAGAGGCCGAGCAGGTGCGCCCGCTCGCCGCCGCGGACCGGATGCGCACCGCCCTTCTCGCCGCCGTGAGCCACGAGCTGCGCTCGCCTCTGGCCTCGGCCAAGGCCGCGGTGGAGAGCCTGCGCACCGCCGAGGTCACCTGGACCGAGGGCGAACGCGACGAACTGCTCGCCACCGCCGACGAGTCGCTGGACCGCCTCGCCAGGCTGGTCGCCAACCTGCTCGACATGAGCCGCCTGCAGGCCGGCCTGCTCGGCGTCACGGCCGAGCCGGTCGCCGTCGCCGAGCTGGTCCCCCACGCGATCGACGACCTTTCCGAGACCGGCGCCGGCGTCCGCGTCCGGCTTCCCGCCGGACTGCCCGACGTGCTCGCCGATCCGGCGCTGCTCGAACGGGTGCTCGTCAACCTGATCTCCAACGCGGTCCGGTACGGCTCGGCCGAGCAGCCGGTCCTCATCACGGCCAGCGTGCACGCGGACCGGGTCGAGCTGCGGGTCGTGGACCGCGGGCCGGGCATCCCCGAGGTCGAGCGCGACCATGTCTTCCTGCCCTTCCAGCGGCTCGGCGACCGCGACAACGACACCGGCGTCGGACTCGGCCTGGCCCTGTCACGCGGGCTCGTTGAGGCCATGGGAGGCGCCCTGGACCCCGAGGACACACCCGGCGGCGGGCTGACCATGCTCGTCACTCTGCCGGCGTACATCCCTGAGCCGTCCTTGATGTCCCACCTTGACTCCGTACAGGAAAGGCGGGGGCGGTGATCCGCGTGCTGGTCGTCGACGACGAGCCCCTCACCGCCCGGACGCTGGACCTCAACCTGCGGGCGCGCCGGTACGAGGTCTCCGTCGCGCGCGACGGAGCAGAGGCCCTGAGGCAGGCCGCCGACTGGCATCCGGACCTCGTCGTGCTGGACCTCGGCCTGCCGGACGTCGACGGCGTCGAGGTGATCCGCGGACTGCGTGGCTGGAGCCGCGTGCCGATCATCGTGCTGTCCGGCCGTACCGGCTCGGCGGACAAGATCGCGGCGCTGGACGCCGGTGCCGACGACTACGTGACCAAGCCGTTCGGCCTCGGCGAACTGCTCGCCCGCATCCGCGCCATCGGCCGCCGCGCAGGCCCGCCCGATCCGCCGCCGGTGGTCCGGCTCGGCGACCACCTCATCGACCTGGAGGCCAAGACGGTCATCCCGCCGGTGCACCTGACGCCCACCCAGTGGCGGCTGCTGGAGATCCTGCTGGCCAACCCGGGCCGGCTCGTCAGCCAGCGGCACCTGCTCACCGAGGTCTGGGGCCCGTCGTACGTGCGCCGTACGCACTACCTGCGTCAGTACATGGCCCAGTTGCGCCGCAAGCTGGAGCGCGACCCGGGCCGTCCCCGCCATCTGCTGACCGTGCCCGGCATGGGCCACCGGTTCCAGCCGTAGGAAGGTCGGCGTCCGATGAGTGTGATCTCCGCACGGCGGAGCACGGACCGCGACGACGCGGCCGAACGCGACCGCCTGTCCGTGCCCGGCGGCCTCGCCGCGCTGTCTCTGGACGCCATGGCCTCGGTGGCGTACGGCCCGGAGGCCATCGTCATCGTGCTGGTCGCCGGCGGGGGAGCGGCGCTCGGCTACACGCTCCCCGTCACGCTGGCCATCGCCGCGCTGCTCGGCGTCCTGACCCTGTCCTACCGCCAGGTGATCGCCGCGTTCCCCCAGGGCGGCGGGGCGTACGGCGTGGCCAGGACCTACCTCGGCCGGCGCGCCTCCCTGGTCGCCGCGGCCTCCCTCGTCGTCGACTACGTGCTGAACGTCGCGGTGTCGATCGCCGCCGGGGTGGCCGCGCTCACCTCGGCGGCGCCCGCGCTGCTGCCGTACACCGTCTGGCTGTGCCTTGCCGTCCTCGTCCTGGTCACCGCCGTCAACCTGCGCGGAATCGCGCACAGCGCGCGGCTGTTCATCGTGCCGACCGCGATCTTCGTGCTGGTGATCCTCGCCGTGATCGTCGTCGGCCTGTTCCGCGACCGGCCCGTCGTGGCCGAGTCGCCGGTGGCGCAGGCGCGCGGGCTTCAGACGGTCGGCCTGTTCCTCCTGCTGCGGGCGTTCGCCAACGGGTGCGCGGCGCTGACCGGGGTCGAGGCGATCGCGAACGCGGTGCCGTCCTTCCGGCGACCGCGGGTGCGGCGGGCGCAGCGTGCGGAGGTCGCGCTCGGGGCGCTGCTCGGCGTCATGCTGATCGGCGTCTCGGCGCTGATCGTCCGCTTCCACGTACGCCCGGTGGCCGGGATCACCGTGCTGTCCCAGGTGACGGAGGGGTCGCTGGGCCGCGGGGTCGGCTACTACGTCGTGCAGTTCGCCACCGTCGTGCTGCTGGCCCTGGCCGCCAACACCTCCTTCGGCGGCATGCCCGTGCTGGCACGGCTGCTGGCCAGGGACAACAACCTGCCACACCTGTTCGCGCTGCGGGCCGAACGCCAGGTGCACCGGTACGGCATCCTCTTCCTCGCCGTCACCGGTGGCCTGCTGCTCATCGGCACCGGTGGCGACATGAACACCCTCGTGCCGCTGTTCGCCATCGGCGTGTTCGTCGGCTTCACCCTCTCCCAGGCCGGCATGGTGCGGCACTGGTGGACCGACCGTCCGTACGGCTGGCGCCCGCGCGCGGCACTCAACGGCGTCGGCGCGCTGCTGACCGGGCTGGCCGCGGTCGTCGTCACGGTCACGAAGTTCCCCGAGGGCGGCTGGCTGATCGCCGTGACCATGCCGCTCATCGTCTGGCTGATGTCCGGCGTCCACCGGGCGTACGGGCGGATCGGGGAGCGGCTGGAGCTGGGCCGGACCCCGGCGCGGCCCCGCCCTCGCCGGTCCCTGGCGATCGTGCCGGTCGGCGGCGTGAACCGGCTGACCGAGGAGGCGATCTCGGCCGCACTCTCGCTCGGCGACCGGGTCGTCGCGGTGCGGGTGACCCATCCCGACGAGCCCGAGGAGACCGCGGAGTTCATCGACGCGTGGGAGCGCTGGGCGCCGGACATCAACCTCGCACTGGTCAGCGACGGGCATCGGCGGCTCGTGGACCCGATCGTGAACTACGTCCGCGGCGTCGGCGAGGCGCACGTCTTCGTGCTCATCCCCGAGGTCGAACCGGCCCATGTCTGGCAGCGCGTCCTGCAGAACCAGCGCGGGGCGGTGCTCGCCCACGCCCTGCGCCGCGACACCGACGCGGTCGTCTGCCGGCTGCGCTTCCGCCTCGATGAGGTGTCCGGCCGCCAGGCGGGACACAATGCGTAGTGGGGGGTGAACGCGATCGTCGAGCGCGGCAGACTAAAGATCTACTTCGGTTCGGCGCCGGGGGTCGGCAAGACGTACGCGATGCTGAGCGAGGCCCTCCGGCGTCAGGAGCGGGGTACCCGCTTGGTCGTGGGCTTCGCCGAGACCTACGGCCGGCCCCGTACCGCCGCGCTCCTGGACGGTCTGGAGGTCGTGCCCCTGCGGCACGCGGAGGTGGACGTCGACGCGGTGATCGCCCGCGCGCCCCAGGTCGCCTTCGTCGACGAGCTGGCGCACACCAACGCGCCCGGGACCCGCAACGAGAAGCGCTGGCAGGACGTCGAGGAACTGCTCGCCGCCGGCGTAGACGTGGTCTCCACCGTCAACGTCCAGCACCTGGAGTCGCTCGCCGACGTGGTCGAGCGCATCACGGGCGTACGGCGCGGCGAGACGGTGCCCGACGAGGTCGTACGGCGGGCCGACCAGATCGAGCTGGTCGACATGTCCCCGGAGTCGCTGCGCCGCCGCCTCGCGCACGGCGACGTCTACCCGCCCGAACGCTCCGACGCCGAGCTGTCGGACTACTTCCGCGTCGGCAACCTCACCGCCCTGCGTGAACTGGCCCTCCTGTGGGTCGCCGACCGCGTGGACGACGCCCTCGCGCGCTACCGGGACGAAAAAGGCATCAAGCGGACCTGGGAGGCCCGTGAGCGCATCGTCGTGGCGCTGACCGGCGGACCGGAGGGCGACACGCTCATCCGGCGGGCCGCCCGGATCGCGGCGCGAGCCGGGCGCGGCGACCTGGTGGCCGTGCACGTGGCCCGTGCCGAGGGGCTCGCCGACGGTTCGCCGGAGGCCCTGGCGCGCCAGCGGGCGCTGGTCGAGGGCATGGGCGGCTCGTACCACCAGGTGACCGGCGACGACGTGCCGGACGCGCTGATCGAGTTCGCGCAGGGCGTGAACGCCACGCAGATCGTGCTCGGATCGAGCCGCCGCAGCCGGTGGCAGTACGTCTCAGGCCCCGGGGTCGGCGCGACCGTGGCGGGCCGCTCCGGCGACGTCGACGTGCACATCGTCACCCACGACTACGCCGGTAAGGGCCGCGCGCCGGCCGTCGTGGGCCGCAACTCGCTGGGCCGGCGGCGCCTGACGGCCGGCTGGTTGTTCGCCGTGTTCGCGCCACCGGCGCTCACCGGTCTGCTCTCGATCCGGGGTGAGAGGCTCGGGCTCCCGACCGAGCTGCTGTTCTACCTCGCCCTGACCGTCGCCGTGGCGCTGGTCGGCGGCCTGTGGCCCGCCGTCGTGGCGGCCGTCGCCGGGTTCCTGCTGGCCAACTGGTTCTTCACCCCGCCGCTGCACACACTGACGGTGGCCGAGCTGGAGAACGCCTTCGCGCTGCTCGTCTTCGTCGCGGTGGCGGTCGCGGTGGCCACCGTGGTCGACCTCGCCGCCCGGCGCAGCTCCCAGGCGGCGCGGGCCCGCTCGGAGGCGACGACGCTGAGTATGCTCGCCACGAGCGTGCTGCGCGGCGAGGACGCCCTGCCGGAGCTGCTCGAACGCGTACGGGAGACGTTCGGCCTGGACTCCGTGGCACTGCTGGAACGCGCCGGCGACGGCTGGACCGGGGTCGCCTCGGCGGGCGTGGGCCCCTGCGACCGGCCGGGCGAGGCCGACGTACGGGTCCAGGTCAGCGACGTGCTGATCCTCGCCCTGCGCGGCCGGGTGTTGCCCGCCGCCGACCAGCGCGTGCTCGCCGCCTTCGCCTACCAGGCCGCCGCGGCGCTGGACCGCCAGCGGCTCGCCGAACAGGCTCGGCAGGCCGGGCGGCTGGCCGAAGGCAACAAGATCCGTACGGCTCTGCTCGCCGCCGTCTCCCACGACCTGCGCACCCCGCTGGCCTCGATCAAGGCGAGCGTCAGCAGCCTGCGGTCCGACGACGTCCAGTGGGACCCCGCGGACGAGGCCGAACTGCTCGCCACGATCGAGGAGTCGGCCGACCGGCTGGACCGCCTCGTCGCCAACCTGCTCGACATGAGCCGTCTGCAGACCGGTGTCGTCACCCCGCTCGCCCGGCCGGTCTCGATCGATGAGGTCCTCCAGCCGTCGCTGGTGAACGTGCCCGGAGACCAGGTCAAGATCGAGGTACCGGACAACCTCCCGCCCGTCGTGGCCGACCCGGGGCTCCTGGAGCGGTCGCTGGCCAACGTGGTGGAGAACGCCGTACGGCACGGGGGCGCCGAACCGGTCCGCATCTCGGCGCGCGAGGTCGGCGGGGCCGTCGAGCTGCGCGTCACCGATCGCGGCCCGGGCGTGCCGGACTCCGCCAAGAGCCAGATGTTCGAGCCGTTCCAGCGGCTCGGCGACCGCCCGCGCGGCGACGGCGTGGGCCTCGGCCTCGCGGTCGCCCGCGGCTTCGCCGAGGCGGTCGGCGGCGACCTGCACGCCGAGGACACTCCCGGAGGTGGCCTGACGATGATCTTCACGTTGCCGGTGGATCCCCGATGACGCGCGTACTCGTGGTCGACGACGAACCGCAGATCGTCCGCGCGCTCCGCATCAACCTGCGTGCCCGCGGCTATGAGGTGGACGCCGCGCCGGACGGCCGTACCGCCCTGGACCTTGCCGCCCGCCGCCACCCGGACGTGATCGTGCTGGACCTCGGCCTGCCCGACATGGAGGGCGCGGAGGTGATCAAGGGCCTGCGCGGCTGGACGAGCGTGCCGATCATCGTGCTGACCGCCCGGCACGCCTCGGAGGAGAAGGTCGACACGCTCGACGTGGGCGCCGACGACTACGTGACCAAGCCGTTCGGCATGGACGAGCTCCTGGCCCGCCTGCGCGCCGCGGTCCGCCGTGCCGCGCCGCCGGAGGAGGACGCCGTGATCGCCACGGCCGACTTCACCGTGGATCTGGCCGCCAAGAAGGCCACCCGCGACGGCGCCGACGTACGCCTGACCCCGACCGAGTGGCACGTCCTGGAGGTCCTGGTCCGCAACGCGGGACGGCTGGTCAGCCAGCAGCAGTTGCTCCGCGAGGTGTGGGGCCCGTCGTACGCGAACGAGACCGGCTACCTGCGCGTCTACCTCGCCCAGCTCCGCCGCAAGCTGGAGGCCGACCCGTCCCGCCCCACGCACTTGATCACCGAGCCGGGCATGGGCTACCGCTTCGAGCGTTAAGAACGCGTGCGTTAGGGAGGCGTTAATAAGGGAAGCGGGGGCGTTAAGAGGGCGTTAGGGATGCCTGTTCAGGGGGCCTTCGGGTTATTTGCTGGCGATTGTGAGACAAGACGCCCTGAAGCTCCCCAAGCGATTCCTCGTCGGCCGTCCGTTGCGGACCGGGCAGATGGGGGAGACGCTGCTGCCGAAGAGGCTGGCGCTGCCGGTCTTCTGCAGCGACCCATTGTCCTCCGTGGCGTACGCGACCGAGGAGATCCTGCTCGCGCTCAGCCTCGGCGGGCTGGCGATGTTCTACCTCTCGTGGTGGGTCGGCGCGGGCGTCGTGTTCCTGCTGCTCGTGGTGACCGCGTCGTACCGGCAGACCTGTCACGCCTATCCGAACGGCGGCGGCGCGTACGCGGTCAGCCGGGCCAACCTCGGGGAGAACGCCTCACTGATCGCGGCGAGCGCGCTGCTCATCGACTACGTGATGACGGTGGCGGTCTCGGTCGCGGCCGGCGTCGCCAACATCGTCTCGGCCGTCCCGGCGCTCGGGCCGCACGCGGTCGGGCTCTCGATCGCGGCGATCACGGGGATCGCGGTGACGAACCTGCGCGGCGTGAAGGAGTCCGGCCGCGCGTTCGCGATCCCCACGTACGGCTTCGTGGTGAGTGTCTTCCTCATGGTGGGCGTCGGGCTGTGGCGCACGCTGTCCGGGCACGCGCCGACGGCGGAGTCGGCGTCGCTGACCGTCCACGGCACGCACGGGACGGCCGGCGCCGCGGTGCTGCTGCTCGCCCTGCGCGCCTTCGCGCAGGGCTGTACGGCGCTGACCGGCGTGGAGGCGGTCAGCAACGGCGTCCCCAACTTCAAGCGGCCCAAGAGCCGGAACGCCGCGACCACGCTGACGGTCATGGGCCTGCTGGCGGTGACGATGTTCGCCGGCATCACCGCGCTCGCCGCGATCGCGCACGTCCACATCGCCGGCTCCCCGGGCCGGCTCGGCGGCGCGCCGCGCGGCTACGAGCAGAAGACCGTGATCGCCCAGCTCGGCGGCGCGGTGTTCGGGCACGGGTCGATCCTGTTCTTCCTGATCCAGGCGTTCACCGCGGCGATCCTCGTGCTGGCGGCCAACACGGCGTTCAACGGCTTCCCGATCCTCGCCTCGATCCTGGGCGGCGACGGGTACCTGCCGCGGCAGTTCGCCCGCAGGGGCGACCGGCTCGTCTTCAGCAACGGCATCGTGATCCTGTCGCTGCTGGCCGGCGCGCTGGTCTGGGCGTTCGACGCCAGCACCACCCGGCTCATCCAGCTGTACATCATCGGAGTGTTCGTCTCGTTCACCCTCAGCCAGACCGGGATGGTGCGGCACTGGGGCGACGAGCTACGCGGTGTCCTCGACCCGGGACGGCGGCGCCAGATCCACCGTTCCCGCGCGATCAACCTCGTCGGCGCCGTTCTCACCGGCCTCGTCCTGGTCATCGTGCTGCTCACCAAGTTCACGCACGGCGCGTGGATCGTCGTCGTCACGATGCCACTGGTGTTCCTCATGATGAAGGCGATCCAGCGCCACTACCGGCGGGTCGCCGCCGAGCTGCAACCGGGCGAGGAGGGCGTCGCGCTGCCCAGCCGCATCCACGCCATCGTTCTCGTCTCCAGGCTGCACACGCCGACGCTGCGCGCGCTGGCGTTCGCGCGCGCCACGCGGCCGAGCACTCTGACCGCGCTGTCGGTCGCGACCAGCGAGGAGGAGGCGGCGCGGCTCCAGCGGGAGTGGGGCGAGCGCGACATCCCGGTGTCGCTGAAGATCCTCGACTCCCCGTACCGCGACATCACCGGCCCCGTGCTCGACTACGTCGGACGCATGCGGATGAGGAGCCCGCGCGACGTGGTGTGCGTCTTCATCCCCGAGTACGTCGTGGGGCGATGGTGGGAGCACCTGCTGCACAACCAGAGCGCGTTCCGGCTGAAGGCGCGTCTGCTGTTCCGTCCCGGAGTCATGGTGACGAGTGTCCCGTGGCAGCTCGGCTCGGCCGAGGCGGCCCTCGCGCGACGCCAGGAGGATGCCGGTTTTGCCGTTCGCAAGCAGGTGCGGTCGGGAGCAGCATGATGTAACTATTCCTGCCGGTTTGTTTCTTAGAGGGATGGCCTAGTCTTGCCAATCATGGATGACGTGCCTGACGACGGTTCGGGATCACGAGGCCTGCGCGGGTTCATTCGCAGGCTGACGTCGACCAAGGCAGAGCTCGAGGCCCAGGAACTCCAGAGGACCAGCGACTCGGAGGGCGCCACTCCGATCAAGCGCTGCACCGCGCGGCGCCGCGCCTGTGTAGCGGGTACGCTACGCACTGTGACACTGCGACCGCGGGGCGGCGCGCCCGCGCTCGAGGCGGAGCTGTACGACGGGTCCGACGTGATCGATCTCGTCTGGCTCGGCCGACGGCGGATCGCCGGCATCGAGCCCGGCCGTCTCATGCGGGCGGAGGGTCTCGTCAGCGTTCAGGACGGCCGCAAGGTCATGTTCAACCCGCGATACGAGCTGCGGGGCAGCTCGTGATCGATGTCCCGGGCGCCCGCGAGGAGGCCAGGTGAACGACCCGACCGGGCCCGACTCCGCGAGCGCCGAGGCGCCCGCGGAAGACGGCGAGGTCCCGGAGAAGGCCGCGTACGACACCGTCGAGGAGGCGGTCCGCGTCCAGCTCACCAAGGCGCTGGGCGGCGCGCGCGGCGTGGTCGAGGCGGCCATCCCGACGATCGGCTTCACCGTCTCGTGGATCGTGACCAAGGAGCTGCGGCTGTCGCTGGGCATCGGCGCGGGGCTCGCGGTGGTCCTGCTGGCCGTGCGCCTGGCGCAGCGGTCCACCGTCCAGTTCGTGCTCAACAGCATCTTCGGCATCGGCATCGCGGCCCTGTTCGCGCTGCGCTCGGGCAAGGCCGAGGACGCCTTCCTGCCCGGCATCCTCTACAACGCGGGGTACGCCGCCGCGATGCTGTTGTCGATCGTGGTCCGCTGGCCGCTGGTCGGCTTCATCATCGGCTCGGTCACCGGCGACCCGACCGCCTGGCACCGCGACCGCGAGATCGTACGCCTGTGCTCGCGGCTGACGTGGCTGCTGCTGATCCCGTGCCTGATCCGCGTCGCCGTGCAGTACCCCCTCTACCTCGCGGGCCACGTGGCGTGGCTCGGCGCGGCGAAGGTCGTCATGGGCTGGCCGCTGCAGGTCGCCGCCCTGGCCGCGATGGTCTGGCTGCTGGCCCGCGGCCGTACGCCCATGGACCGCCCGGTGTAGCACTCAGGTGACTGTCCGTCATTATTCGGGGGTATGAGAACGGTCCGGACATGTTCGCTCATCGGGGACCTTCTCATGCCTGGCAAGTACCACCTGTTCGCGATCATCGGCCTGGGCGCCGGCGTGACCGCCCTCGGCGCCGCCGCGTCCGACAAGATCCTCGGCCAGCCCGGCCTCCCCGCCGGTGCCGTCATCAAGGACGTCGAGGGCAGAACGGTCGGCTCCCTGCGCGTCGAGGACCAGGGCCGGCGCAAGTCCAAGATCACCGTGACGGCGAAGGGCCTGCCGCCCGGCTACCACGGCTTCCACATCCACAAGAAGGGCGTCTGTGACGCCACGTCGATCGACCCGAAGACGGGCAGCCCGTTCTTCAGTGCCGGCCCGCACTTCGACCTCGGCGCGCACCCCCATCCGAACCACTCGGGCGACCTGCCGCCCCTGCTGATCTCCGCGGACGGCACCGGCCGCACGACGATCGTCACCGAGCGCTTCCGCCTGCGGCAACTGCTCGACGGCGACGGCAGCGCGATCATCATCCACGCGCTGCCGGACAACCAGGCCAACGTCCCGAAGCGCTACGGCAAGCCGGACGCGGAAACCCTCAGGACCGGCGACTCGGGTGCCCGGATCGCCTGCGGCGTGATCAGCAAACGCTGACCGCGCGGGTCACGGCCCGAGGGAGAGCTCGACGTCCTCCCGGTCCACCTCCGCGGCGGTGAACTGCACGATTCCGCGATGGCTCACCTCGATCCCGTAGAACCTCTGCCGCGGCACGTCCGGCACGCGGAACGCGAACCGGCACCGCAGGGCGGTGTCGGCGACCAGCTGCTCGCCGGCGCCTTCGCCGAGGCGCCCGGTGCCGATGACCTTTCCCGCGGCGTCGTGGACGACGACGGACGTACCGTCCTGGAGGTCCTCGAAGCCCCCGTCGCCCGTGCACGCCCTGCCGCCGGCGACGTCCCCGACGATCGTCATCGTCCCGGAGACGGTCACGGGGCTGGGCCGGCCGGCCCAGTAGAAGGCGGCGCCGGCGCCCGCGAGGATCACGAGCACGATCACGGGGATCGCCGTCCTGCGCCGTCGCCGGAGGGGCGTGGCGTAGGTCGGGGGCGGTACGGGGCAGGCGTGCATGGCTTGCGTTCCGTTCGTCCGGTGCGCGGTGGTCGGTGCCTAGGCCAGGGCGACGCGGACGCCGTTGGAGAACGCCGAGTCGTGCAGGACGACCTGTGTCGGCCGGGTGCCCTTCGGCACGTCGAACGCGATCGACGCCGTCACGCTGTTCCCGGGGTTGATGTTGTTCAGGAACGCCTTGGAGTCGGCGAAGACGTTGGTGTCGGCGTCATAGGTCTTCCCACCCGCCAGCAGCTTCTGGTTCGACGCGTCGAGCAGCTGGGCGGTCTTGCCGTGGTTCGTCACGGTGACCGTCAGCACGACGAACTCGCCCTGCGCGTCGGTCCGGGTGATCGACGAGTCGCCGACGTGCCCGGTCCGCCGCATCTTCGTGACGACGAACGTGAACCGGCCGTCCCCGGCGGGCTGGTTCATCGCGTACGCCTTCTTCGGCGCGTTCACCTCGGGGTTCTTGCCGACCTCCTTGGCGCCGGAGACGAACAGCGCGGCGCAGCCGGCGAACAGGAGAACGAAGAGGCCGAGGATGACCAGGAAGATGATGAGACCGGTCCGCCTCCTGCGGGGGGCCGGCTGGTAGGCGGGCGGCTGGTACTGGGTCGCCATGGCGTGTCCTTTCGTCGCTCTGTGATGACGCGAATACGAAGAGAAAGGATGGCGGCCTGTGAGCGTTACGTAGCCGTTTGGCCACATGCGGCAACGGCGAGCATGAAGAACAGGCGCCCCCCGGGTGGCGCGGGAGTGTCATGAGCGGTGTGACGGTAGTCCGCCGCGACGGCGCAAAGTCGTGTTCTCGTGAAGGAGCCGGCGCATGACGCCGTAGCTGGTCCCGAACTTCTGCGCGACCTGGCGGATGGTCGAGCCCTGGTCGTACAGGCGTGCGGCGTCCTCGGCCATCGGCTGTTCTGGGGTCTCCGGGGCGAGGATCGCGAGGAGTGTCGCCCGGTGGTAGCGGCGGTGGCCGCCGGGCGTGTACAGCGGAGTGAGTTTCCCTTCGCGCGCCCAGCGGGCGATCGTCGTCGGGCGTACGCCGAAGAACTCGGCGACTTCGCGCGGCTTCAGGAGGTCGTCGTCACTGAAGCTCATGCCCAAGGCTCCTGCATATGGGGGTGGTAGTGGTCTGCGGCCGCCGGGGGTCAGAGTCGGCCTGCTGACGTTCACAGGTTCACCGCCAGCCGGTCGATGTCCGCCTGGGTGAGAACGACGTCCGGGGCGGCGACGAGGGCGTGCACGGTCTTGCCGGGGCCGTCTCGCTGGACCCACCAGAAGGCGAGGCTCTCCACGATGCCCAGGCCGCGCCCGTGCACGTCGGTCTCGGCGGCGTCTCGCTGGCAGGGTTGTGCCGGAGCGGAGTCCCGTACGTACAGGTGCGTCCATCGGGGCGTGCAGAACATGCCGAATCGGATGACCTGCTCGGCCTCGTCGAGCTTGGCGCTGTCGACGGCTTCGTACGCGTTCGTCACCAGTTCCGAGGTGATGAGCGTGATCGTGTCGACCCACTCCTCGGCGAATGCGCGCAGTCGCGCTCGGGCGTACCTGCGGGCGACACCGACGCTCTCGGGTAGTGCGCGGATCGTGATCCATGGCGGCTCGATCGTTGCGGGGGATCGGCCGGCCGGTACGAGAGGACTTGGGGGGACGACCATGACGGCATCCGCTCCCCTCCTGATGGCCGGAAGACCCGGCATTGATGAGTGGGTACGACTTCACTATGCACTTACCAAGCCGTAATCTTCAAGTGGAAGATTTAAGCACGAAGAATTATGTGCTGTAATGTCTGGTCCTCGGTCCGCTCCGGCGTCGTCCTCTACGATCGGCGGCATGCCGTGGACCAGCCCAACCCTCCGCCGCCGCGAGCTTTCGGCACGATTGAAAGAGTTGCGCGAGAAGGCGAAAGTGGACGTCGCGACAGCCGCCGAAGCACTCGGATGCTCCACCGACAAGATCCATTGGATCGAGCGGGCCGAGTGGAACAGGCCGCGATGGCGGGACGTACGGGACCTGCTGGACAGGTACGGCGTCACCGACGAGCGTCTGCGAAACTACTTGATCCAGCTCGCTCGCGACAGCGGCCAACAGGACTGGTGGCACCCCTACAAGGCCATGCTGAGCGAGGAATACACCACGTACATCGCCTACGAAGGCGAGGCCGAAGAGCTCCTCATGTTCGAGCTCTCCATCATTCCGGGCCTGCTTCAGACCGAGGAGTACACCCGCGCGCTCACGGGCGCCGGCCCGGCCGAGCTGGACGCGGACGAGATCGAGCAGCGCGTGAAGATCCGGGGCGAGCGTCGTCGTGTCCTGGAGCGCCCGGATCCGGTCCGGCTCTTCGCTGTGATCGACGAGGCCGCGCTGCGGCGGCCCGTCGGCGGACCGGAGGTGATGCGCGCGCAGTTGCAGCACTTGGTCCAGATGGCGGCACATCCGAAGGTCACGCTTCAGGTGCTGCCGTTCGCGGCCGGGCCGCACCCTGGGACAGGCGGCCGGTTCACGATCCTGAGGTTCCCGGGGCCGCCAGGCGCGGTCTATATCGAGACGATTGCAGGCGAGCTGTTCATTCAGAGCGGTGGCGTCGATCAGTACCAGTCGGTCTTCCGAAGACTGAACGCCAAGGCTCTGTCGCCCGAAGCTACGATCGAGATGCTTGACGAGATGATGCGTAGCTAACCCACCTACGACGAGAGATGTGTACCCATGAGCACGACACGTGATGAGCTTTCGCGCGCCCTGGACTGGCGCAAGAGCGCCCGTTCTGACCAGCAGGGCGCCTGCGTCGAGGTGGCCGTCGACGAGGGCTGACCCCGAACGCGAAGAAGCCCCCTGAGCCGTATCGGCTTGGAGGGCTTCCTGCGTTGTTTACCCACTACACGTTCTCGATGGTACGCCCACGCTCGCCCTATAGAGCCTGCCAGTGCGCGACCCGGGAGCGCGCCCGCGCACGCAGCCGGGCCGCGTCGCTGACCGTAGGACGATCGTGGCGCTACGTTCAGACGTCTGCACACGTCCGCACCCGTATGGCTGCGAGAGCGTACGGGCGCGGCGGCGACCTTCAGCCGACCTACTAGTTCGTGAGCTGGCTCAGCCCGTGCGGCACCTCGACAGAGCTACCCTCTGACAAGCGTCGCCAGAAGCTCTACGTGCTGGGTCATCGGGAACGCGTCGAAGGCGCGCAGGGCCGACAGGGTCCAGCCCTGTTCGGAGAAGAACCCCAGGTCGCGCGACAGCGTCGCCGGGTCGCAGGAGACGTACGCGATGCGGCGGTCGGCGAACTCGGCGACGCGCTTGACCACCTCGCGGCCCGCCCCGGTGCGCGGGGGGTCCAGGACGACGAGGTCGGCGCGGGTCAGCTTGCTCTTTCCCCGGCCGAAGCGGAGCTCCTCCAGCACGGTCTCCACCTCGCCCCGCTCCACCGACACGTGCGGCAGGTCGCGCAGGTTGAAGCGGGCGTCGCGGACCGCCTGGGCGTCCGTCTCGACACCCACGACCAGGCCGTCCGGGCCGATGCGCTCGCCCAGCACGCCGGCGAACAGGCCCGCGCCGCAGTAGAGGTCCACGGCCACCTCGCCGCGGCGCGGCTCCAGCGCGTCGAGGACCGCGTCCGCGAGCGTCTGGGCGGCGCCCGGGTGGACCTGCCAGAAGCCGCTGCCGCTCACCTGCCACAGCCGCTCGGCCACGTCCTCGCGGACGAACGGGGGCTTGTCCGGCTTGCCGCTGACCAGCCGGACCGGCGCGTCCATGCGCGGGACGCGCGCGCGGCCACGTGAGGACAGGACCGCCAGGCGGTCGCCCGTACCGGCCGAGGCGATCGCCTCGACGCCGGCCGCTCCGGGCCAGCGCTTGCGCTCGATGCCCAGGACCTCGACCTGCGGGTGGGCGATCAGGCACTCGTCGATGGGCTCGATCGCGTGCGAGCGGTGCCGGCGGAGGCCGACCGCGCCGTCGCGGCGTACGGCGAACTGCATGCGGGTGCGCCAGCCGAGGCCGTCCGGGGCGCCGGGGATCTCCTCGACGATGACCTCGCGCTCGATCCCCGCGACACGGCGGAGCTGCTCCTCGACCACGGCGGCCTTCAACAGCCGCTGGGCGGGCAGCGAGACGTGCTGCCAGTCGCAGCCGCCGCACCGGCCCGGGCCGGAGAACGGGCACGGGGCCTGCACCCGGTCCGGTGAGGCCTCCAGGATCTCCACCGCGTCGGCCCGCAGGAAGTTCTTCGTCTCCTGGGTCACCCGGGCCCGTACGCGCTCTCCCGGCAGCGTGTGCCGGACGAACACCACGCGGCCGTCGTGCCGGGCCACGCACGAGCCGCCGTTGGCGACCGCGCCGACCTCGAGCTCGATCAGTTCAGATGATTCCACCGGCGGCACGAGACCCCTTCGACTCAGCGTCCTCTTCGGCGTACGGACGGCGTACGGAGCCTGGCGCGGCCCGCTCCGGGCGCCCCTTGAGACGGTCGGAGGAGGCGAGCTGCCAGGGAACGCTCGTCACCATCACACCGGGCACGAACAGCAGGCGCGTCTTGAGCCGCAACGCGCTCTGGTTGTGCAGCAGGTGCTCCCACCAGTGTCCCACGACATATTCGGGCAGGAACACGGTGACGACGTCACGGGGGCTGCGCCGCCGTACGTGCTTGACGTACTCCAGGATCGGCCGGGTGATCTCGCGGTACGGCGAGTCGAGGATCTTGAGCGGGACGGGCAGCTCGTGCGCGTCCCAGGCCTCCTGCAGCTCGCCGGACTCTTCCGGGTCGACTGCGACGGTCACCGCCTCGATCGTCGAGGGACGGGTGGCCCTCGCGTACGAGAGGGCGCGCAGCGTCGGCTTGTGGATCTTGGAGACGAGGACGATGGCGTGGTTGCGCGGGGGCAGCGCGATGTCCTCGCCGGTGACGACGAGCTCGCTGGCGATGCGGTCGTAGTGCCGGCGGATGCCCCGCATCATCAGGAAGAGCACCGCCATGGCCACGCACGCGATCCAGGCGCCGAGCAGGAACTTCGTGATGAGCACCACGACGAGCACGATGCCGGTGACGACCGCGCCGAACGCGTTGATCGCCCGTGACGTCATCATCCGGCGGCGCGCCTTGCCGTCGGTCTCGGTCCGCAGCAGGCGGTTCCAGTGGCGGACCATACCGGTCTGGCTGACGGTGAAGGACACGAAGACGCCGACGATGTAGAGCTGGATCAGCGCGGTCACCGAGGCGCCGTACGCGTAGATCAGCAGCCCGGCCATGGCGCCGAGGATGATGATGCCGTTGCTGAACGCCAGCCGGTCGCCGCGCGTGTGGAGCTGGCGGGGCAGGTAGCGGTTCTGGGCGAGCACGGAGCCGAGTACGGGGAAGCCGTTGAAGGCGGTGTTGGCCGCGAGGGTCAGGATCAGCGCCGTCATCACCGTGATGTAGGCGAAGCCCGGCGTGAAGTTGCTGAACACCGTGTGGGCGACCTGCGCGACGATGGGATCCTGGTCCGAGACGTCCTTGCCCGCGCTGTTGATGAGGTGGGTGCCCAGCGACGGGTCGGCGAACTTCGCCTTGGTGGTGTAGGCGAGCGCGACGATGCCGCCGAACATCGAGGCGGCGACCACCCCGAGCAGCAGCAGCGTGGTCGCGGCGTTCTTGCCCTTGGGCTTGCGGAAGGCCGGCACGCCGTTGCTGATCGCCTCGACGCCCGTCAGTGCGGCGCAGCCGGAGGAGAACGCGCGCAGCAGCAGGAACACCAGGGCGAAACCGCCGACGCCGACCTCGTGGCCCTGGACCGTCAGGTCGGCGGTCTCGGCGTGGAGGTGGGCGCCGAACGAGAGGCGGGTGAATCCCCAGAGCAGCATCAGGAAGACGCCGAACATGAACAGGTAGGTGGGGATCGCGAACGCGATGCCCGACTCCCGTAGCCCTCGCAGGTTCAAGATCGTCAGGATCGCCACGATCGCGATCGCCACGAGAACCTTGTGCGGCTGGATGAAGTGGATGAGGGCGCCGAGGTTCTCGACGCCGGAGGAGACCGACACCGCCACGGTCATCACGTAGTCGACGAGCAGGGCGCTCGCCACGACGATGCCCGAGTTGCTGCCGAGGTTGGTGGTGGCCACCTCGAAGTCGCCGCCGCCACTGGTGTAGGCGCGGACGTTCTGGCGGTACGACGCCACGACCGTGAGGAGGATCACGATGACGGCACCGGCCACCCAGGGGGTGAAGTGGTAAGTCGCCAGGCCGGCCAGGCCGAGGGCGATCAAGATCTCCTGTGGGGCGTACGCCACCGACGACAGCGCGTCGCTGGCGAAGACCGGGAGAGCGATCGTCTTGGGGAGGGTTTGCTCGTTCTGCTGAGCGCTGCGCAGCGCTCGGCCGAGCAGGAGCCTCTTGACGAGGTCGGGAGCCTTCGACACCCCGGTGATGCTAGTCGGTAACGGGACCGTGAATACCCACTGCGGTATGGGGATGTAAGAAGTACGACCCATCGGACGGGTCAAGGAGTTCTTTCCCGCGCCCGGCCATGTGTAGGTTTCTCAGGTCAAGACGGAGCCAAGCGGACCGAACGGCGCCGGGAAGGACGACCGTGCACATCGTGATCATGGGGTGCGGGCGGGTCGGATCGACACTCGCCCACATTCTTGAGGATAAAGGCCACAGTGTGGCCATCATCGATCAAAGCCCTGAGGCGTTCCGCCGGTTGCGCGGTGGTTTCAAGGGCCGTCGGATCACCGGGTTCGGTTTCGACCGTGACGTGCTCGTCGACGCCGGGATCGAACAGGCGTCCGCGTTCGTGGCTGTGAGCAGCGGTGACAACTCCAACATCATCTCTGCTCGCGTGGCACGGGAGACCTTCGGCGTCGAGAACGTCGTCGCCCGGATCTATGACCCCCGCAGGGCCGAGGTGTACCAGCGGCTCGGCATCCCGACCGTGGCGACCGTACGCTGGACCGCCGACCAGATGCTGCGCCGCCTGCTTCCCGAAGGGCCCGCGCCGCTGTGGCGCGACCCGACCGGCGAGGTCGTGCTCGCGGAGGTACAGATGGACTCCAAGTGGGTCGGCGCGAAGGTCTCGGAGATGGAGGGCGCCGCGCGTACGCGCGTGACGTTCCTCAACCGCATGGGAGAGGCCGTGGTCCCCGACTCCGAGACCGTCATCCAGGACGGCGACGTGGTGCATGTCATGGCCGTCGCGACCGAGATGGAACGCATCAACGACGCCGTGTCGAAGCGGCCCGAGGAGAAGGCGGAGTAATGCGGGTCGCCATTGCCGGCGCCGGAGCGGTCGGCCGCTCCATCGCCCAGGAGCTCCTCGAGAACGGTCACGAGGTCCTGCTCATCGACAAGAACCCCAGGTCGATCAAGGTCGAGGCGGTGGCGCAGGCGGAGTGGCTCCTCGCCGACGCGTGCGAGATCGCCTCGCTCGACGACGCCGGCCTGGAGCGCTGCCACGTCGTCGTGGCCGCGAGCGGCGATGACAAGGTCAACCTCGTGGTCTCGCTGCTGGCCAAGACCGAGTACGGCGTGCCGCGCGTGGTGGCGCGGATCAACCACCCCAAGAACGAGTGGCTCTTCAACGAGTCCTGGGGGGTGGACGTCGCGGTCTCGACACCCCGCCTGCTGTCGGCGCTCGTCGAGGAGGCCGTCAGCGTCGGCGACCTCGTACGGCTGATGACGTTCCGCCAGGGCGAGGCCAACCTGGTCGAGCTGACGCTGCCCGAGGACGCCCCGCTGGCGGGCCAGCTGGTCGGCTCGGTGGCCTGGCCGCAGGACACGGCCCTGGTCGCGATCCTGCGGGAGGGCCGGGTGCTCGTGCCGAGCGACGACGACACTCTGGAGGGCGGCGATGAGCTGATGTTCGTCGCCAACCAGGACGTCGAGGACGAGCTGGGCGAGTTGCTGTCCGCGCGCTGACCTCGATTTCCACCGTACGGGTGGTCTCCTCAGAGGGGGGCCACCCGTTCTCCTTTTGGATCGCTGAACGTTTTCGAGAGCACTGCTCTTGACGGCTGTGATCTCCGGGCCTCACACTGCTCGTGATAGAGAGCGCTGCTCTCGTTTTAGTGCAGGGAGTTCACGATGGAGACAGTCGCCGGGCCGCGCCGGTTTCTCACCGCCACCGCGATCACCGGGATCCTCTACACGCTGTCCTGGATCGCCGGGCTGTCCGTCGGGGCGCCCGGCGTCGCGGTGAACGCCTCCGGGGCCGAGGTCGTCACCGCGTTCGAGGGGCACCGGTCCGTGGTGGTCGTCCAGTTCCTCTGCACCGAGGGCCTGCCCGCGGCAGGCCTGGTGATCATCGCGCTCGTGCTGGCCCGTGCCGCCCGCGGGCCCGGCGTGGCCGCGGTCGTCCGTACCGCCGGCGTGGTGGCCGCGACCGTGTCGCTCGTCCAGTGCGGCCTCGGGATCGTGCTCGCCGGGGCGACGGCCTCCGGTACGGCGCACGTGCTGTACGACGCGGTGAACCGGCTGGACGGGGTCAAGATGTTCGCCCTCGCGGTGCTCGCCGTGGCCGCCGCGGTCTCCGGCGTCCTGCCGCGGTGGCTGCGGTACGCCGCCGCCGCACTCGCCGTCGCCATCGTCGTCTCCGGCGTCGGCTACCTGCTGCTCGTCCCGGGCCTGGCCGCGGTCGCGTACGTGTCCGGCGTCCTGCTGCTGGTGTTCGTCACGGCCACGGGCATCGTGCTCGGACGCCGGACCAGCTGATTGTTACACTCTGTAGCCCCTCCACTGCGACAACGTGTGCGTTTTGGAGATGATGATGCGAATCGGCTACGTAGTTCTGGCCCTCATGCTCGGAGCGTGTTCCCCGGGTGGCCATTCTGATGGGCGCTCAAAAGGTAATTCCGGTGGTCAGAGGCCTGCACCGGTGATCACTTCCCCATCGGTGAGTCCTTTTCCGGCCGTGCCGCCGCCTGATGACGCGGCGCCGGCACGGCCGGAGGCACACCGGGTGACGTTCGCCATTCGCGGCAGCGTCCGGCGCAGTTCGATCACTTATACGACTCCGGACGGGCGCAAGCGGCACCTCGTCGTCTCACCGCCCTGGAGCAGGACGTTCAGCGTCAACGACGGGCAGAGCGTCGACGTGACCGCGCACAGTACGGGCTCGGGGGAGCTGACCTGCACACTCAAGGTGGACGGTGACCTGGTGAAGAGCGCCACCAGTTCGGGGGACTCCGCGACCGTCGACTGCGGCGACAGCCTCGGTTTCTGACTTCCGGCCGGTCAGGTGGTGGCGGGCTTCTTCTCGGCGGGCTCGGCGAGGTCCGGGCGGTGCGTGTGGGGGGCCATGTAACCGGCCACCGCGGCGAGGACCGTGGTGATCGCGGACGCCACTCCGGCGGGCATATCGACGCCGGCCAGGTGCAGGACCCAGACGAGGATCGTGGAGATGGCGCCGGCGAGTGCGGCGGCGGTGACCTTTTTCTCGGGCACGGGTCTCTTCCTTTTGTCGTAAAAACCGTCAAAGGAAACTACCGCCATTCACCGTGAATGATACGGGCGATCGTTGTCACGACGAGTTTTTACCATCACTCTTTGTGACGACACGCCGACGCGCTGCTATGACATCACCCTCCGGGCGATTAGAACGGGGCGTTGTAAACAGCGTCTGAGCAGGTCACGGGGGACAACGATGATCGACATTTCTGGCCGCGCCGTGCGTGCCGGAATCCGGAGTATTACGGCGGTGGCGACGGCTTCATGCTTCGCCGTCATGCCGCAGGTCGCCAGTAACGCCTCCACGCATGCCGGTGGTAAGGCCGCGCGGGGGCACGACCACACGACTCCGCACCGGGACCACAACGGCCGTGAGGGGGGTGACCGCGAACGCGGGCACGCCAACCTCGTGGTCGACACCCGCGGGCCTCGCGGGGCGATCGTCCCGGGCAGGACGTACAAATGGCCGTTCGAGGTGACCAACCGGGGCTCCGTCCCGGCACGCGACGTCGCCCTCACGGCCACACCCGACAAGAGCCTCAAAGTCCTCGCCGCGCCGCCGAAGTGCCGGTGGCACAAGACCGGACCGCTCGTCTGCAAGATCGGCCTGCTCCCGCAGGGAAAGACCAGGCGTGGCATCATCACCGCGACGGTCGTCCCGAGGACGCGCGGCGGACGGCCGCTGAGCAACCCCGTCCAGGTGTCGTGGCGCAACGCTCCGCGGCCGGAACGCCGGACCGGCGCGTTCCCGCCGGTCGTGGTCTCTCCGGGCACCGGCGCCCCGGCGGCGCGTGAGGCGAAGGTCCCGTACCCCGTGATGGTGACCGAGCACGCCCCGGGGACCGCCGAATCCGTCGTCGTACGCAGCCCGATCGGGCTGCCCGCGCCGAACGGCCCGTGCGCGGTCGGCGTCGCGCCGTCCACGATCGCGGGCAAGTCGATGCCGATCAAGCCGGCCCTCGGCTCCTGCGGTGCCGAGCCGGACGACCTCGCGGCGTGCGCGTGCGGCGTCCCGCACGGCCGGCCCGTCGCCGACGTCCCGGCCGGCTACGCCGTGCCGGACGGGCCCGTGCTCGCGCCGTGCGGTGCGGTGGCGGCCCGTCCCGTGGCGACCCCGCCGTGCGTCCACGGCGGCGGCGCTGTCGACGTGCCGGACCGGCCCGTGCTCGCACCCTGCGGTGCGGTGGCGGACCGGCCCGTGGTGACGCCGCCGTGCGTCCACGACGGTGGCGCGGCCGGCGTGCCGGTGGCCAGGCCGTGCGACGCGGACGAGGGGCGGCCGGTCATCCTGCCGGCGCCCGTACCTCCGGTCGCGGTGCCGGACACTCCGTGTGCTGCCGCAGCGAAGGAGGCCGCGGAGAAGGCCGCCGCCGCGAAGGAGGCCGCCGAGCAGGCAGCCGCCGAGCAGGCGGCAAAGGAGAAGGCCGCGGAGGAGAAGGCCAGGGCCGACAAGGTGGCCGCCGAACAGGCTGCGGCCGAGCAGGCCGCGGCAGACAAGGCCGAGGCGAACCACGCCGGTGTGCCCATCGCCGCCCCGTGCGGCGCGGCGGCCACGAGCCCGGTCGTCGTCCCGGGCCGTCCGGTGATCGTGCCGGAGGCGCCGGCGATCCCGCCGTGCGCGCAGGGCCGGCCGGCCGCCTGCGGCTGCCTCAGCGGGGCGAACGCCTCGCTGGCGCCCGTCACCGCGCCGGTGGGCCCGTCGGGCTCGATCATTCCGGGCTTCCCGGGTCTCCCGGTGACGCCGGGTGCCGGGGAGGCCGCGCCCTGCACGGCGGCCGCGGACAAGCCGATGGCCGTCGACGGCAGCGCCGCCGAGGCGCCGCCGGCGGGGCCGTCCTGCGGGGCGGCCGCGGACGCCGCGGCGGCTCCGGCCGCCGTACACGAGGATCTCGCCGCCGCGCCGGACTCGATCGCGCCGACGTCGCCGCTGACCGGGCCGGGCAAGGCCTCGCTCGACCCGCTGGGCGGGACGGGCGACCACGCCGGCCTCCCGCGGGGCCGGGGCCACGCGCATCGTGACTGTGTCCGGCAGGGCTCGGGCTTCGTCTGCCCGCTCGGCTCCGCGCCGCGTCACCGTCCGCACGTGGTCAACCTGGCGAGGCCGAGTCACCCGCACGGGCTCCACTGCGGTCCGGGCGCGGCGGCCTGTCACACCCGCACGGCCCATCCGATCGCGGCGCGGCCGATGCCGGTCCGCCGTGAGCTGCCGGTGACCGGCGGTTCGTCGGCGCTGCTCGCTCTGTCGGGGCTCGGCCTCGCCGGCGCGGGCGTGGTCCTCTACCGGCTCAGCCGCACGCGTCGCGGCGGAGAGGGCTGAAAGATCACCCGATAGTGCGGACCAGGGCGACGAGGGAGCAGGATGGAGGCCATGTTGCTGCGGATCTTCACCGAGCCCCAGCAGGGGGCCGACTACGCCACCCTGCTCCGCGTCGCCCAGGCCACCGAGGAGTACGGCTTCGACGCGTTCTTCCGCTCTGACCACTACCTGAAGATGGGGGACGTCAGCGGCCTGCCGGGTCCGTCGGACGCCTGGGTCACGCTGGCCGCGCTGGCCAGGGAGACCCGGCGCGTCCGGCTCGGGACCCTGGTGACCGCGGCGACGTTCCGGCTTCCCGGCCCGCTCGCCATCTCCGTGGCCAATGTCGATGACATGAGCGGAGGACGCGTCGAACTCGGCCTCGGTACCGGCTGGTACGACGACGAGCACACGGCGTACGGGATCCCGTTCCCCGGTCTCGGCGAGCGGTTCGACCGCCTCGAAGAGCAACTGGCGATCATCACGGGACTCTGGGACACACCCGCCGGCAAGACGTTCGACTTCGAGGGCGCCCACTACCGGCTCGCGGGCTCTCCGGGGCTTCCCAAGCCGGCCCAGCAGCCTCGGCCGCCGATCATCATCGGGGGCACCGGCGCCAAGCGCACGCCTCATCTCGCCGCCCGCTACGCCGACGAGTTCAACGTGCCGTTCCATCCCGTCGAGAAGACCGGGACGGTGTTCGAGCGGGTGACGGCCGCCTGCGAGAACGGCGGCCGCGAGAGCTCCTCGATCACCCTGTCGGCCGCGCAGGTCGTCTGCTGCGGCCGCGACGAGGCCGAGCTCGCCCGGCGGGCGGACGCCATCGGCCGCTCCGTCGAGGACCTGCGCGAGAACGGCGTCGCAGGAACCCCGGCGGAGGTGGTCGAGCGGATCGGCCGCTTCGGGGAGCTCGGCGCCGAGCGGATCTACCTCCAGGTGCTCGACCTGCAGGATCTCGACCACCTCGCGCTGATCGCGAGCGACGTCCTTCCCCAGGTCTGACCCAGGTGATCACGCCGGGGACGGTGCTCTCCGGCGTGATCACGAAGCGCCCCTGCGGAACGCCGTTCGTAACAGGTACGCTGTTCGCAAGAAGGAGTGTGCCGTGACAGAGACGACCGAGATCCCGCCTCCGCCGTGGCGGCGCCCCAAGAAGAACACGCGCCAGCGCCGGCCGCTGAGCCAGGAGCTCATCGTCGACACCGCGATGGGCATCCTCGACGCCGAGGGCATCGACGCGCTGAGCATGCGCCGCGTGGCGGTCGACCTGCGCACCGGCCCCGCGTCCCTGTACGCGCACGTCGCCAACAAGGACGAACTCCTGGAGCTGATGGTCGACCGGGTGGTCGCCGAGCTGGAGGTCCCCGCACCCGACCCGGCCCGCTGGCAGGAACAGATCGTCGAGGCGGGCCTGGCGGCCCACCGGGTATGGACCGAACACCCCGGAATCGCCCGCGCGGCACTGGCGAACATCCCGGTCGGCCCCAACTCCCTGCGCTACGCCGAGGGCATGCTGGCCATCCTGCGCGCCGGGGGAGTGCCCGACCGGCAGGCGGGCTGGTTCATCGACCGGGTGTCCCTGTACCTCCTGGCGGACGCGTTCGAGGAGTCGCTCCACCACGAGCGCGGGCGGACGAGCGAGGAGGACGCGCAGGAGTACCTCCAGCAGATCCGCGACTACTTCCAGAGCCTGCCGCCGGACCGCTTCCCGGTCATCACCTCGATGGTCGGCACGCTGGTGGGCGGCACCGGCGACGAACGGCTGCGCTTCGGCCTGGAACTCATGGTCCGCGGCCTCGCCTCGTACGCGGAGTAAATCGGTAGGCCGGGTTCGCCCCGGTCCGCCACACTCTCCCTGTGCTCCTGACGATCACCACGACCGCGCGTCCGGCCACCGACCTCGGCTATCTGCTGGTCAAGCATCCCGGGCGGGTTCAGGCGTTCGAGCAGTCGTTCGGCACCGCGCACGTCTTCTACCCCGAGGCGGGAGAGGACCGCTGCACGGCGGCGCTGCTGCTCGACGTCGACCCGATCAAGCTGGCCAAGACCCGCAAGACGCCCGACATCTCCCTCGGCCAGTACGTCAACGACCGCGCGTACGCCGCGTCCTCCCTGCTCGCCTCGGCGATGGCCGACGTCTTCCGCACGGCGATGCGCGGGCACAGCGCCGGTCGTCCGGAGCTCGCCGCGACCCCGATCCCGTTGCGGATCACGCTGCCGGCGCTGCCGTGCCGGGGCGGCCCGGAGGTGGCCGCCGGGCTGTTCGAGCCGCTCGGCTGGAGCGTGGACGCGCGGCCGGTCCCGCTCGACGAGCGGTTCCCCGCGTGGGGCGACTCGCGCTATGTCACCCTCACGCTCGAGGGGGAGCTGACGCTGTCCGCCGCGCTGAACCAGGTGTACGTCCTGCTGCCGGTCCTGGACGACTCCAAGCACTACTGGATCGCCGCCGACGAGGTCGACAAGCTGATCCGCGCCGGCGAGGGCTGGCTGGCCGCGCATCCCGCACGGGAGCGCATCACCCGCCGCTATCTCGCCAACCGCCGCGGCCTGGTCCGTACGGCCCTGACCCGGCTCGCCGACGCCGACGGCTCCTCCGACGACGCGCTGGACCCCCACCCCATCGACGAGGAGCCGTCCGCCGCCGAGCCGGGCGCGCCCGGGGAGGCCGCCGCACCGCCGGTCCCGCTCGCCGAGCGCCGCGTCGAGGCCGTCCTCGACGCGCTGCGGGCCGAGCAGGCGGCCACGGTGATCGACCTCGGCTGCGGCTCGGGCCGGCTCCTGTCGCGGCTGCTGCAGGAGCCGCACGTACGGTCCGTCGCCGGGACCGACGTGTCCGCCCGCGCGATGGCCGCGGCGCGGCGGCGGCTCGACCCGCTGCGGCTCCCGCTCGCCGTACGGGACCGGATCGACCTGTTCGGCGCCGCGCTGACGTACGCGGACGAACGCTTCCGCGGCTACGACGCCGCCGTGCTGATGGAGGTCATCGAGCACGTCGACGTGCCGCGGCTGCCGGCC
This sequence comes from Actinomadura sp. DC4, assembly GCF_030406325.1. Classification (GTDB taxonomy): domain Bacteria; phylum Actinomycetota; class Actinomycetes; order Streptosporangiales; family Streptosporangiaceae; genus Actinoallomurus. The sequence continues at coordinate 141,309 of NZ_JAUEQY010000012.1, forward strand.
GTCGAACACGTCGTCTTCGGCGACGCCGTGCCCCGCGTCGTCATCGTGACCACGCCGAACGCCGAGTACAACGTGCGCTACGAGGGCCTCACCGGGCACCGTCACCCCGACCACCGGTTCGAGTGGACCCGCGAGGAGTTCGGCGCCTGGACCGCCCGGGTCGCGGACGCCTACGGCTACCGGGTCCGGCACGTTCCGGTCGGCGACGACGACCCCGAGGTCGGCGCCCCGACCCAGATGGGGGTGTTCACCCGATGACCGAGCTGAGGATCCCCGAGTCGGGACTCGTCGTCCTGGTCGGCGTGTCCGGATCGGGCAAGTCACACTTCGCGCGCCGTCACTTCCGGCCGACGCAGGTGGTCTCCTCCGACTACTGCCGAGCGGTGGTCGCCGACGACGAGAACGACCAGTCGGCCACCGCCGACGCCTTCGAGCTGCTGCATCACATCGTGCGTACGCGGCTGCGGCGCGGCCTGCTGACGGTCGTGGACGCCACCAACGTGCAGCCGCGGTCGCGCGAGCAGCTCGTACGGCTCGCCAAGGACCAGGACGTGCTGTGCGTCGCGATCGTGCTCGACGTGCCCGAGTCCGTGGCGATGGCGCGCAACGCCGAGCGGGCCGACCGCGACCTGCCCGGCCACGTCGTGCCGCGTCAGCGCCGCGAACTGCGCCGCGGCATGCGCGACCTGCACCGGGTCTTCAAGCGCGCGTACGTGCTGAGCGGCGCGGACATCGACGAGGCGACCGTCACGTACGAGAAGGCGTGGCCGGACCGGCGCGACCTGACCGGCCCGTTCGACCTGATCGGCGACGTGCACGGCTGCCGCGCCGAACTGGAGGACCTGCTCGCCGGGCTTGGCTACGTCGTCGAACGCGACGCGCTCGGCCGGGCCGTCGGCGCCGCGCACCCCGGCGGCCGTACGGCCGTGTTCCTCGGCGACCTGGTCGACCGCGGCCCGGACACCCCGGGCGTGCTCCGGCTCGCCATGGGCATGGTGCGGGCGGGCACGGCCCTGTGCGTCCCCGGCAACCACGAGAACAAGCTGACGCGTGCGATGAAGGGGCGGCGCGTCACGGTCAGCCACGGGCTCGCCGAGTCGCTGGAGCAGCTCGCGGCCGAGCCGGAGGAGTTCCGCACCGAGGTGCTGGAGTTCATGGACGGCCTGGTCAGCCACCTCGTCCTGGACGGCGGCCGGCTCGTCGTCGCGCACGCGGGCCTGAAGGAGGCCTTCCACGGCCGCGCGTCGGGCCGCGTACGGTCCTTCGCGCTGTACGGCGAGACCACCGGCGAGACCGACGAGTACGGACTGCCGGTGCGTTATCCGTGGGCGGACGACTACCGGGGCAGCGCCATGGTCGTCTACGGCCACACCCCGGTCGTCGAGCCCGAATGGGTCAACAACACGCTGTGCGTCGACACCGGGTGCGTCTTCGGCGGCCGGCTCACCGCGCTGCGGTACCCGGAGAAGGCGCTCGTCTCGGTTCCGGCGCGGAAGGTCTGGTACGAGCCGGTCCGCCCGCTGGAGCCCGCGGCGGGGACGCGCCGCGAGTCCGGCGTGCTGCGGATCGGCGACGTGCGGGAGGCCGTGGAGACCCGGCTGATGGGCCGGATCAACGTGCACGAGGAGAACGTCTGGCCGGCGCTGGAGGTCATGAGCCGCTTCGCCGTCGACCCGCGCTGGCTGGTGTACCTGCCACCGACGATGGCGCCCGCCGGGACCTCGCCGCTGGAGGGTCTCCTGGAGCACCCCGCCGAGGCGTTCGCCGCGTACCGGGCCGCCGGTGTCGACCGGGTCGTGTGCGAGGAGAAGCACATGGGCTCGCGGGCCGTCGTGGTGGTGACCAGGGACGCCGGCGTCGCCGCGTCACGGTTCGGTGTGGACGACGGGACGACGGGCGCCGTCTTCACCCGTACGGGCCGGGCGTTCTTCGCCGAGCCGCCGCGGACGGAGGAGTTCCTCGCACGGGTGCGCGCGGCGGCCGGGTTCCTGTTCGAGGAGCTGGACACCGGCTGGCTGGTGCTGGACTGCGAGCTGATGCCGTGGTCGGCCAAGGCCCTGGAACTGCTGCGCCGTCAGTACGCCGCGACCGGCGCGGCGGCGGGCGCCGCCCTGCCCGCCGCCGCCGACGTGCTCGCCACGGCCGCGGCCCGCGGGCTGGACGTCGGGGACCTGAGGGAGCGTGTCAGCCGCCGGGCCGAGAACGCGAACCGCTTCCGCGACGCGTACGCCCGGTACTGCTGGCCGGTGGACGGCCTGCAGGGCCTTCGGCTGGCGCCGTTCCAGGTGCTGGCGGGGGAGCGGGACTCCTACGCGACGCGCGACCACCTGTGGCACCTGGAGCTCGCGGACCGCCTGGCCGCGGCGGACGGAGAGCTGTTCGCGCCGACGCGGTCCCGCGTGGTGCCGCTGACCGGAGACGAGACGGAGGCCGTCACCTGGTGGGAGGACCTGACCGGGGCGGGCGGCGAGGGCATGGTGGTCAAGCCACTGGGCCCGCCGGTCGAGGGCCGCCTCGTCCAGCCGGGCCTGAAGTGCCGGGGCCGGGAGTACCTGCGGATCATCTACGGCCCGGACTACACCGAGCCGGACCACCTGGAGCGGCTGCGGCGACGCTCGCTGGGCCGCAAGAGGTCCCTGGCGATGCGGGAGTACGCCCTCGGCCTGGAGGCCCTGGACCGCCTGGTGGCGGGTGAGCCGCTGTGGCGAGTGCACCAGCCGGTCTTCGGCGTCCTGGCCCTGGAATCCGAACCGGTCGACCCCCGCCTGTGAACGCGGGCACGAAGACCGAACGCGTCCGACGAGGCGAGAGCGGTCAGGCCTTGGCGGGCTGGAAGGTCTTCGCGAAGTTGTCGAAGATGGTCTTGCTCGACTTCCAGCGGCTGTCCGGGACCTCCCAGTACAGCGCGTAGGCGTGCTTCTTGTTGGCCAGGATGTTGCGGTTGAGAACGTGCGTGCGGCCGTGGGAGCCGTTGTACGTGAACTCCCAGTCGGCGGCCTTCTTCGCCTGCGGATAGTCCACCGACTCCAGCCGGACCTTGTGGTAGCCGGAGAAGCCGCCCTTCCGCGCCGACTCCTGTTCCTTCCAGTCGGCCAGCGGGTCGGACTTCGGGGTGTCCGACTGGTCGACGATGAGGAGGCGGGAGCTCTTGGGGTCCTCCACGTACAGGTAGTGGCCGTGGTGGGAGGCCGACCAGCCGTCCGGTACGGCGATGGAGAAGTGCGTGCTGTCGTGGTGCCAGTGGTAGCCCGACGGGAGCACGGGCTTCGTCGGCGACGCGGGCGGTGAGGCCGGCGGCGACGACGGCGTCTGGCTCACGGACGGCGTGGTGGACGCGTGCGACGCGCTCGGCGTCGTGCCCGGGTGCTCGGCGGAGCGCTTGTCGTGGTCGTCGTCGCCGACCAGGGTCGTGGCGGCCCAGCCCAGGAGCACGACGGCCAGGACTCCTACGACGGCCAGTACGGCGACCATGACGCGTCGCGGGTCCGTGCGCGTCGTGCTGACGGTTCCGGTGGCCTCGCCGTAGGACGGTGAGGCGGTGGTCATCTCCTCGACCGCGCCCGTCTCCGGCCCGGCCGGCGCCGGTTCCGGCGGTGCGTCGTCGAGCGGCGCGCGGGGCCGCGGCACGGACGGCGGCGCCGGTTCGGCGAGCCCGACGTCGGGCTCGTAGGCGACCGGTTCGGCGGCGGGCTCGTGGGCGGGCTCGACCGCGGGCGGCTCGTCGCCGGCGGCGATCGCGTCCAGGATGCTCGCCACGGCCTCCACCTGAGGGCGCCTCGCCGGGTCACGTTCCAGCAGGCCGCGGATCAGCGGCCAGAGCGGCCCGGCGCGCTCGGGGGCGTCCGGGTCGTCCATGACCAGGGCCGCGAGCGTGGCCACCGCGCTGTCCCGGCCGAACGGCGGGCGGCCCTCCACCGCCGTGTAGAGCGTCGCCCCCAGGGACCACAGGTCCGACTCGGGGCCGACGTCGCTGCCCCGGGCCCGTTCGGGTGCCATGTACGACGGCGAGCCGATCAGCACGCCGGAGGAGGTGACCGTCGAGCCGCCCTTCGCCGTCGCGATGCCGAAGTCGCCCAGCACGACCCGCCCGTCCTCGGCGAGAAGGACGTTGCTCGGCTTCACGTCACGGTGCAGGACGCCCGCGAGATGGGCCGCGCGAAGACCGCGGAGAAGTTGCGTGCCGATCTCGGCGGTGCGCTGCGGGGTGAGGGGTCCGTCCGCGCGCAGCACCTCGGCGAGCGACTGCGACGGCACGAACTCCATCACGATCCATGGCCGGTCCTCGTCCTCGACGATGTCGTACACGCCGACGACGTTCGGGTGGTTGAGGCGGGCGGTGGTACGCGCCTCGCGGAGCGTACGGCGGCGAAGTTTCTCCTGCTCCTCGTGCGGCAGGCCGGGCGGGAAGGAGACCTCCTTCACCGCGACGCTGCGGTCGAGCACCTCGTCGGTGGCGAGCCAGACGACACCCATGCCACCACGGCCGATGACCGTGCCGAGCCGATAGCGATCCTTGAGCAGACGAGGGGTGTCCACGACGTACCGATTTACCCTTGCCACCGAGAGTTAACATGCGGATCGAGCCGGGCCCGTACGACGAGGTCGTGCAGGGCCGGCTCGGCGGAGGGACGCTCCGGCAGCGGCGAACGGTCGCGTTCGCGCTCCAGGAGGGCCGTCATGGCGGCGACGTCGGCCGCGAGACGCGCGCGTTCGGGGGCGCCGGACGGCAGCGCCCCGTGCTCGGCCGCGCGCTTGGCCTCGACCAGCTCCGGCAGGTACGCCGGGCCGTCGCCGAGCCGGGTGAGGTCGGCCACCACCTCGCCCGTACGCATGAGGTGGACGCCGGTGGACAGCACCCGGAAGGTGTAGAGCAACGGCTTGAGCTCACCGGTCCGTTCGAACAAGCCCCACTGCGTACGCGCGAAGCCGAGATAGTGGTGGGCGTGGTGACGCGTCAGGCAGGCCGGCGCGAGCGCGGCGAGCTCCTCGTGCAGCGGCGACGAGGCCACGACCAGGGGCGACAGGAGCTGTTCCAGCACATAGCCGTTGCGGCGCAGCAGCAGCCGGGCGAACTTGGCGAGGTCGTGGGTGACGAGGTCGACCTCCACGCCGTCCCGCGTCCAGGTGCGATCCACGGTCTCCACGCCCGTGCGCAGGCCGACGACGTCCTCCAGCGGCATGAGGTGCACGCCGCGCAGGTCGACGTCGGAGTCGGCGGAGGGGAAGCCGTACAGGTCGGCACCGCTGACGGTGGCGAACACGACGTCGCCGGTCACCTCGGCGAGCCAGGACGGCAGTTCGCGCGTCACCGGACGCCCTGCCGCCGTACCGACACCAGGAACTCCTCGACCCGCGTACGGTCCGGCTCCTCGGGCAGCCCGCTGGTGGCGAGCGCGGCGTCCATGTCGCGGGTCAGCGACGCGCGCCACGCGTCGACCTCCGGCCACGGCACCTCACCCCGCCGTACGGTGAGAAGCCGGTCCCGGTGACCGGCCACGTCGACCAGGGGTTCGCCGTGGTCGAGCAGGTGCCGGCCGCTGATCAGCAGACGGAGCAGGTGCATGACGTGCTTCCACCGCGGCTCGCCGCGCGTGCGCAGGTCGCCGGAGAGCTTGCGGAACTGGCTGTCCGCGTAGCGCAGGAACGTCCGGTGCGCGTGCCGGGACAGGAACGCGCCGCGCAGTGCCAGGAGCTCCTCGCCGCTGCCGGTGACGTGCTCGACCATCGGCGACCATAGGCACTCCAGGACGGTCGGGTTGGCGTCCAGCGCGAGCCCGAGGAAGCGTTCCAGCTCCCAGGAGAAGCGCTCGGCCTCGCGCTCGTCGACATGCGTCGGGGGCTTGGCGAACCTCCAGAACAGTGGCGTCGGCGCCACGAACACCCCGCGCCGGTCGGTGTCGCTGGCCTCCGTGGCCAGACCGTACGCGCGGGAGCCGACCACCACGGACAGCACCGTGTGGTCGCGCACCAGCGAAAGATCGTCCACGGAGGAGAGACTGTCGGAGATCACCGTCGACTCCAACGCTAATCGGCAAATGTCGCGACTTTTACTGAGTGTGTCGCGCGGCGCGGCACACCCTGGGACCCTCCGGTGACGAGCAGGACTAGCCTGGACACCGGGGTGATGACGTGGGAAGCGAAATCGGCGTTACCGGACTCGCCGTCATGGGCCAGAACCTCGCGCGCAACATCGCGCGCCGCGGTTTTCCTGTGGCGGTGCACAACCGGAGCGAGAGCCGTACGAAACATCTGATCGAACAACATGGGGACGAGGGCGACTTCACGCCCGCGACCACCATCGAGGAGTTCGTCGCCGCGCTCGACCGGCCGCGCCGCATCGTGGTCATGGTCAAGGCGGGCAAGCCCGTCGACGCGGTGATCGGCGAGCTGGTGCCGCTGCTCGACAAGGGCGACATCATCATCGACGGCGGCAACTCCTACTTCGAGGACACCCGCCGGCGCGGAGCGGAGCTCGCCGAGCACGGCCTGCACTTCCTCGGCACCGGCGTCTCCGGCGGCGAGGAGGGCGCGCTGCTCGGGCCGAGCATCATGCCCGGCGGGCCCAAGGACGCGTACGAGCCGGTCGAGGCCATCCTGACGACGATCGCGGCGCAGGTGGACGGCACGCCGTGCTGCGCGCACATCGGCCCGGACGGCGCCGGACACTACGTCAAGATGGCGCACAACGGCATCGAGTACGCCGACATGCAGCTCATCGCGGAGGCGTACGACCTGCTCACGAGCGCGGCCGGGCTGTCCGCGCCGGAGATCGCGCAGACCTTCGAGCAGTGGAACGAGGGCGACCTGGAGTCGTTCCTCATCGAGATCACCTCGAAGGTCCTCGGCCACACCGACGCCGCCACGGGCAAGCCGCTGGTCGATGTGATCCTCGACCAGGCCGAGCAGAAGGGCACCGGCCGCTGGACCGCGCAGTCGGCCCTTGAGCTGGGCGTACCGGTCACGGCGATCACCGAGGCGGTCTACGCCCGCGCGCTGTCCTCTCGCAAGGACCAGCGGGTCCGCGCCTCCAAGATCCTGCCGGGCCCCGCCGCCGGCACGGCGCCGGAGGGCTTCGTCGACGCGGTGCGCGACGCGCTGTACGCCTCCAAGGTGGTCGCGTACGCGCAGGGGTTCGAGCAGATGCGCGCGGCCTCGGAGGAGTACGACTGGAACGTCGACCCGGGCACCCTCGCCACCATCTGGCGCGGCGGCTGCATCATCCGGGCGCGGTTCCTCGACCGCATCAAGGAGGCGTACGAGCGCAGCCCCGAGCTGCCGAACCTCCTGCTGGACGACTACTTCAGCGACGCGGTCGCGAACGCCCAGGGCGCCTGGCGCAAGGTCGTCCGCACCGCCGTCGACCTGGGCGTCCCGACGCCGGCCTTCTCGGCGTCCCTGGCCTACTACGACGGCTTCCGCCGCGAGCGCGGCCCGGCGTCGCTGATCCAGGGCCTGCGCGACTACTTCGGCGCGCACACCTACCGCCGCGTCGACCGCGACGGCGCCTTCCACACCCTGTGGTCGGAGGACGGCAGCGAGGTCTCGGCCGACTGACGCGATCCCTGGCCGTGCGCTCAGCAAGGCATGATCGGCGCCGTGAACACCTGCACGGCCAGGGTCGGCAGCGGTGGCCCGCCCACCAGCAGGACGCGCCCGGTGATGGCGCCCACGGGCAGGAGCCGCCTGGGCCGCTGGGCCAGACCGTACGGCCCGCGCCGGTGACCGGAACACCACGACCCGTCCCTCGCGCCAGACGGGCTTGAGCGTGCTCAGTGACGTCAGGGCGTCGACGACCTGGTCACGCATGAGCGGCACGTAGACGGTCCGGCCGTCCTTCAGGTCGACCCTCAAGAGCCTCCGGCGGCCGAACCACAACGTCTGCCACCGGTACCGGCGGCGGGCCACGGACGGATCAAGCCCGATCGCCGTGAGCGGCACCAACGGCGTCTTCGTCCTCGCGGCGCTCGCCGAGCCGGGGCGCACGCGAGGAGGCCGTCGGCCTGCACAGCACCGCCCTGACGGCCGTCTCCGCCTCTGTCACGGGCTTCCGCGTCGACGGGTGGGGCGTCCGCCGGTCGTTCGCCATCACGGGTCTGGCCGGCATCGGCCTGGTCACGTTCGCCGTTCCGCTCTGGCGGTGTGCCGCACGTCGTGAGGAGATGAGACCTTGACCGCTCGGAGCGGCTTCACTACTTTTTCACTGGTTAGGAAGCTTTCCTAACTTGGCTCGGGGCCGACAGACGGGGTACCGCCATGCGACTCGCAGCAGCCGCCGTGATCCTTCTCATCTCCACCGCAGGGGCCGCCTGCGGTGACGGCCGGGACGCCGCCTCCCAGAGCACCGCCAAGATCGCCGGCTTCATCCGCGTCGACCAGGTCGGCTACGCCGCGACCGAGACCAAGCAGGCCTACCTCATGACGACCGCCCCCGCCGCCGGCGCCCGGTTCACGGTCACCGACGCGCGCAGCGGGCGTACCGTGCTCGAAAAGACCGCCGGCCCGCGCCTCGGCTCGTGGAACTCCGCCTACCCCGACGTCTACGCCCTCGACCTCACCCGCCTGCGCCGCCCCGGCACGTACCGCGTCCGCGCCGCGGGCGACGTCTCGCCCCCGTTCCGCGTCGGCGGTACGGCGATGTTCCGCAGGCCCGCCGACGACGCGGCCGCCTTCTTCGGCACCCAGCGTGACGGCGCGGACGTGATCCCCGGCGAGCCGCGCCGCAGGCCCTCACACCTCAATGACCGTACGGCGAAGGTCTACGCCCGCCCGGCCTTCACCGGGTCCGACACCGACGAGATCGCCGGGAGCCTCACCAAGATCGGCGGTCCGGTCGACGTCGAGGGCGGCTGGTTCGACGCCGGCGATTTCCTGAAGTTCACCCACACCGCGGCCTTCGCCGACACGCTCCTGTGGGCCGCGCGCCGCGACGGCGGTCCCGACCCGCGCGTCGAGGCCGAGGCGCGGCACGGCCGGGACTGGCTCACCAAGATGTGGGACGGGAAGACGCTCTACCTCCAGGTGGGCATCGGCTCCGGCAACGCCAAGGGGACGTTCGTCGGCGACCACGACACCTGGCGGCTCCCCGAGCGGGACGACGCCGACCGGGCCAAAGGACATGAGTACCTCCGCAGCCGGCCCGTCTTCCGCGCCAACGCCCCCGGCAAGCCGATCAGCCCCAACCTCGCGGGCCGGGTGAGCGCGGCGTTCGCGCTCGCCGCCCAGGTGGAGGACCCGCGCCGGGCCCGTACGGACCTGGCCACCGCCGCGCGGATCTACGCGATGGCGAAGACCACCCACGTCGGGCGGCTCGACACCGGCCTGCCGCACGCCTTCTACCCCGAGGACGCCTGGCACGACGACATGGAGCTGGGCGGCGCCGAGCTCGCCCTGGCCGCGCGGCGCCTCGGCGACCCGCGGGCCGCGACCTGGCTGGACCAGGCGGCGAAGTGGGCCGGGCAGTACATCGCCCACGACTCCGGCAAGGACACCTTCAACCTCTACGACGTGAGCGCCCTCGCCCACGCCGACCTCGTACGCGCCGGCCGCGGACGGCTGAACACCGGGAAGCTGATCGCGGACCTGCGCGCCCAGCTGAACGCCGGAGCGAACAAGGCCGCCGCCGACCCGTTCCACGCCGGAGCGGTCTACACCGACTTCGACTCGGTGCCGCACGCCTTCGGGCTCGTCGCCACGGCACGCCTGTACGGCGCCGTGTCCGGCGACCGGCGCTATGACGCCTTCGCGACCGCGCAGCGCGGCTGGGTCCTCGGTGCGAACGCCTGGGGCACGTCCTTCATGGTGGGGGAGGGCACGGAGTTCGAGCGCTGCCCGCAGCACGTCGTCGCCAACCTGAGCGGTCTCGCGAACGGCGCGGTCGTCAACGGGCCCAACGGCACGCCGGTGTTCGAGGACGGCCTCGACGACTACCTGGACGGCATGAACCACTGCCCGCCGGACGGCGTGGACGCGAACGCCCGGTTCACCGGACACGGCAGCCGGTACGTCGACGACGTGCGCTCGTGGCAGACCTCCGAACCGGCCGACGACTTCACCGCGCTCGGTCTCTACGCCCTGACTCTGACCGCCGCCGGGGGAGGGCGTTGAGGGTCGCGGCCTGCACGGGCGTACGGCCCTCGCTGGGGTCCGTTCCGATGACTGTTCTGACTCACGTTGTCATAGGTACGGCCTGCGGAAACACCCGGACGACCTCCTTTCAGGCGGTGGTCACTTCGGGTCGCCGGGACGCTCCGTTGCGTTATGTGACGATCAGATTTCGATGTCGTAACCGTCCCATGTCTCCCCCTTTGGGGCCCTATACGCGGCAGCTCGCGAGGAATACGTTGTGCGCCCAAACAAAACTGTTTCCTGGGGAGCTTGGAGAAGGTGTCGACGTGAGATTGAAGCGCACGGCGTGTATCGCGGCGATCGCGGCCATGGCGACGACGGGTCTGGCGGCCTGTGGCAGTGGCGACGACGACAGCAGCAAGGGCGGCGGTTCCACCGGCGCGGCAAAGATCAAGGGCAAGGTCGGGGTCATCCTTCCCGACACCAAGTCCTCCGTTCGCTGGGAGAGCTTCGACCGTCCGGTCCTGACCGCGGCGTTCAAGCAGGCCGGCATCCCTGCCGACATCCAGAACGCCGAGGGTGACAAGCAGCGCATGCAGACCATCGCCGACCAGATGATCACGAACGGCGTGACCATCCTGGCGATCGTCAACCTCGACTCCAACTCCGGCGCGGCCATCGAGAGCAAGGCCAAGCAGCAGGGTGTCCAGACGATCGACTACGACCGTCTCACCCTCGGCGGCTCCGCCGACTACTACGTGTCCTTCGACGGTGTCGAGGTCGGCCGTACGCAGGGCGCCGGCCTGCAGAAGTGCCTCGGCGACAAGGCCTCGAACATCGTCTACCTCGACGGCTCGCCGACGGACAACAACGCCACCCTGTTCAAGCAGGGCGCGCACGAGGTCCTCGACAAGGTGACCAACTACAAGAAGGTCGCCGAGCAGGCCATCCCCGACTGGGACAACCAGAAGGCCGCGACGACCTTCGAGCAGATCTACACCCAGCAGAAGGGCAAGATCGACGGCGTCCTCGCCGCCAATGACGGCCTGGGCCAGGCCGCGATCTCGATCCTGAAGAAGAACAACGACAAGATCCCGGTCACCGGCCAGGACGCCACGCCGCAGGGTCTGCAGAACATCCTCGACGGCACCCAGTGCATGACGGTCTACAAGCCGAACAAGCAGGAGGCCGACAGCCTCGTCAGCGTCGTGACCGCGCTGGCCAAGGGCCAGAAGCCGCAGACGACCGCGACCGCCAACGACCCGGTCGGAAAGCGGAACGTGCCCTCGATCCTGCTCAAGCCGATCGGCATCTTCAAGGACAACGTCAAGGACGTCATCACCGACGGTGGCGTGAAGGCCTCCGACGTCTGCAAGGGTTCCTACGCCGCCAAGTGCACGGCAGCCGGAATCAAGTGACGTGAGTGGGGTGCCCGGGCCAATGTGCCCGGGCACCCCGTTCGCTTGGCTGGAGTCGTTTGAGGGAGTTGCAAGCGTTGTCTGAGAACGGAACCCCCGCCCTCGAGCTGGTGGGTATCAACAAGAGCTTCGGAGCCGTTCACGTGCTCCACGACGTCGATCTGGCCGTCTATCCCGGTCAGGTGACCGCGCTGATCGGCGACAACGGCGCGGGCAAGTCGACGCTCATCAAAAGCATCGCCGGGATCTACCCGGTGGACTCCGGCCGCATCCTCTTCGAGGGCAACGAAGTCCACATCGGCAGCCCGAAAGACGCCGCCGACCTCGGCATCGAGATCGTTTACCAGGATCTCGCCCTCGCCGACAACCTCGACATCGCGCAGAACATGTTCCTCGGCCGTGAGCGCAAGAGGGGCATCGTCCTGGACGAGGCGTCCATGGAACAAGCCGCACGCGACACTCTCGCGCGGCTCTCGGTGCGCACGGTCAGCTCGGTCCGCCAGCTCGTCGCGAGCCTGTCCGGTGGCCAGCGGCAGACGGTGGCGATCGCCAAGGCCGTGCTGTGGGAGTCGAAGGTGGTCGTGCTCGACGAGCCGACCGCCGCGCTGGGCGTCGCCCAGACCCGGCAGGTCCTGGACCTCGTCCGGCGCCTCGCCGAGACCGGCCACGGCGTCGTACTGGTATCGCACAACATGAACGACGTGTTCGAGGTCGCGGACCGGATCACCACCCTGTACCTCGGCCGTGTGGCCGCCGACGTCAAGCGTTCCGACGTCACCCACAGCCAGGTGGTCGAGCTCATGACCATGGGCCGTTCCGGTGATCTCGGCCTCGCGCCCTCGACCGCCGCCGAAAGCATCTGAGGTTCCCCGAATGTCCACCGAAACCCCCCGGCCGACCGACACGGCCGACACGGGCGACGCAGCCGGTACGGCCGACGAGACGGTCACCGACTCAGCCCCCGCGGCGCAGAGCATGGCCGGCTCCGACTTCTCCACCGACACGCGTACGCAGACGGTGTCGACGGCGATCGACGGCTACGTCGTCAAGCTGCGCTCCGGCGACCTCGGCGCGCTGCCCGCGATCTTCGGGCTCGTCGTCCTGATCATCTTGTTCTACGGGCTGCGCCCGGAGACCTTCCTCTCCAAGTTCAACCTCGCCAACCTGCTCGTGCAGGCGCTGCCGGTCACCATCCTCGCCATGGGCCTGGTGTTCGTGCTGCTGCTCGGCGAGATCGACCTGTCCGCCGGCGTCGCGAGCGGCGCCTGTGCCGCGGTGATGGCCAAGCTCATGGTCGACAGCGGCGTGAACTGGGTGCTCGCCGTGCTCGCGGCCGCCGCGACCGGCCTGCTCATCGGCCTGCTGATCGGCGCGCTCGTCGCCATCGTCCGCATTCCATCGTTCGTCGTGACACTGGCGTTGTTCCTCGGCCTGCAGGGCATCGCGCTGAAGCTGATCGGCGAGGGCGGCACCGTCCCGATCCACGACAAGGTCATCTACGCGCTGGCCAACAAGTACATGCCGGTCTGGCTGGGCTGGACCCTCGCGGTCGCCGTCGCGCTCCTCTACGCGGGCATCCAGCTCCTCCGCTGGCAGCGGCAGAACGCCAAGGGCCTGTCCCGCCGTCCGCTCGCCCTGGTCATGGTCCAGGTCGCGCTCGTCGCCGTCGCCCTCCTCGGCGGCGCGTACGTGCTGAACCTCAACCGGGCACGCACGCCGCTCGCGCCGTTCTTCGGCGGTGTGCCCTGGGGCGTGCCGCTCGTCGCGGTACTGCTGATCATCTGCACGTTCGTGCTGGGCCGCACGAGCTACGGACGGCACCTGTACGCCGTCGGTGGCAACGCCGAGGCCGCTCGCCGGGCCGGCATCAACGTGACCCGGCTCCGCATGTCCGTGTTCATGATCTGCTCCGTGCTGGCGGCGGTCAGCGGCATCGTCGCCGCCTCCCGCCTCAACTCGGTGACGCCGGACGCGGGCGCGGGCAACACGCTGCTGTACGCGGTCGGCGCCGCGGTCATCGGCGGTACGAGCCTGTTCGGCGGCAAGGGCAAGGCACGAGACGCGATCCTCGGTGGTCTCGTCATCGCGATCATCGACAACGGCCTGGGTCTGCTCGGTGCCAAGGCATACCTCAACTACCTGATCACCGGAGGCTTTCTGCTGCTCGCCGCGAGCATCGACGCGCTGGCCCGGCGTCGCCGCTCCGCGACCGGCCGCTGAACGCCGAGGGCGTTCTCGTGACGCGTCGGCGCATCCGCGGGTCGACTCAGGACGACGTTCGCCGGCACAACCTCGGGACGATCCTGACCGAGGTGCACCGGCACGGCTACCGCTCACGGGCCCTGCTCACCGCGGAGATGGGGCTGAACCGCAGCACCATCGGCGACCTGGTCGCCGAGCTGACGGAGGCCGGGCTCGTCCTGCAGCGCTCGGCGAGCGCCCAGGGACGGGCCGGCCGCCCGTCGCTCGAGGTGGTCCCGGTTCCCGAGGGCGCGTACGTGCTCGCCGTCGACCTCGGCGTGCGCCACCTGGCGGTGGCGCGCGTCGGGCTCGGCGGCGACGTGCTCGACCGCGTCGACGTGGAGTCCGGGCGCGACTGGAGCGACCTGGACATCACCGTCGAGGCGATCGCCGACACGTGCCGGCGGCTGCGCCTGGCCGCGCCGGACGGCTCACGCTGCGTCGGCGTGGGCCTTTCGGTACCGGGCGTCGTACGGCACGAGGACGGCCTCCTGCGGTTCGCCCCGAACCTCGGCTGGATCGACCTGCCGCTCGGCGCCCGGCTGAGCGAACGGCTCGACCTGCCGGCGGTGATCGCCAACGACGCCGACCTGGGCGCGCTCGCCGAACACTGGCGCGGCGTCGCGGTCGGATACGAACACGTCGTCGTGGTCTCGGGCGAGATCGGCATCGGCGGCGGGATCCTGGTCGGCGGCCGTCCGCTGCGTGGCCGGGGCGGGTACGCGGGTGAGATCGGCCATCTGCGGGTGAACCCGGACGGGCGGCCCTGCCTCTGCGGCTCGTCCGGCTGCCTGGAGACCGAGATCGGCGCGGACGCCCTGCTGCGCGCGGCCGGCCGGCCGCAGGGCAGCGGCATGGACGCCTACCGTGACGTCCTGTCCCAGGTGGCGGCGGGGGACGAGGACTCGATCGCCGCGGCCGCCCAGGTCGCCCGCTGGCTGGGCGTCGGAGTCGGCATCCTGGTGAACACCTTCAACCCGGACATCGTCATCCTCGGCGGCCCGCTGGGCGAGCTGTACCTGGCGACGAAGGACATCGTGGAAGAGGCCGCCGCGCAGTCGTCCCTGGTGGCCCCACGCGAACAGGTACGCCTGGCCGCCTCGGCCCTGGGCCCGGACGCCCAGATCGTCGGCGCCGCCGAACTGGCCTTCGAGCCGCTGCTCGAAGACCCGATCGGCACCCTGACCCGCCGCGCCGCCTGACCACCGCGCCGCGCGTGACCGGCTTCCGCGTGATCACGACCCTGTGGCCCCCGGCCTATCGGCGGGCGGCGAGGGACGCGTGGTGGCGGCGTAGGCGGCGCACGCCGGTGAAGGCGGCCGTGAACCACACGACGGCGAGCAGCGGGAAGATCATCCACCAGCCGGTGAACGCCGCGAGGACCAGCGCGACCAGCAGGAGCGGTCCGAAGCGCCACCGAGGCGGACCCCAGTGGCCGTGCGGCCAGGGCGACGGGCCCCGGCCGGCCGCGTCCATCTCCCACCGGCCCCGGCCCAGGTGAGCGGCGCCCCGCGGACCCCGCCCCCAGTGGGCCGCCCCGAGCTCCCACGGATCCCGCCCCCCGCCGGCCGGCCGTTCCAGGGCGGGACCGGGCAGGTCGCGCGTCACCTCCCGCAGGTCGCCGGCGGTTCGCGCCGACAACGTCGCCGTCAGGCGTTCGTCCAGCTCGTCGCGGGTGAGCCGGCCCTGCACGAAGTGCTCGTGCAGGGCCGTCGTCACCTCGTCGCGTTCCGCGTCGCCGACGCGGAGCTGCTCGGTGTTCATCGCTCAACGACTCCCGGGTTCTACTCGTCCTCGGCGAGCAGCTGGTACAGCCGCCGCCGCGTCTCCGACAGGATCTCCTTGGCCTGGGCGACCTGTTCCTCGCTGCCGGTCTGGACGATCTGCATGACCGCCGCCCCGGTACGGCCGGCGGTTCCGAACAGCTCGCGCACGTCGTCGCGTACGTCCGAGGTCATCGCCTCCCACGGGGCGTTCACCTCGTCCTGGTGCGCGTCCACGTAGGCACGGCCGGACTCCGAAAGCCGGAAGGTACGGCGACCCTCGTTCTCCTCGGCCTCGATGAGGCCCTCGTCGGTGAGCTGCTGCAGCGCCGGGTACACGGCTCCGGGACTCGGCCGCCACTCGCCTCCGCTGCGTTCCTCGATCTCCTGGATCAGCTGGTAGCCGTTGCGCGGTTCGTCGGTGAGCAGCGCGAGGATCGCCGCCCGTACGTCTCCGCGGCGGGCCTTGGAACGGCCGGCCACCCACGGCGGTGGACCGCCGAAAGGGCCGAAGCCGGGGACGCCGGGGAAGCCCCACGGGCCCCCGCGGCGGCCGTGACCGCCTCTGCGGCCGCCGCGCGGCCGCCCTGGTGCGTCGAAATTCGTACGCATGTTCTTTCTCCCTTCTGAGATCGCTCTCAGATCAGTTGCGATACACCAACGATATATCGGAAGCGTTCGTTGTCAAGGCTAGGGAAAGTAGCTTGATGTCGAGATAACTCGTGGTACCTTGATGTCGAGACAAATCGGCGGGGAAGTTAGGTGAGCCTCAGTGCTCGCGGCCGAGCCCCCTAGGGGCAGAATTCGGACGTAAAACCATCAGACCCCCGCGCCCGGCTTACTGAGGGGACCGCGCTCGTCGAGCGCGTATGAGGAGGAGACGACTTGGACAGCTTCGGAAGCCGACAGACGCTACGCGTCGGCGACGCGGCCTATGAGATCTTCCGGCTGGACGCCGTCGAGGGTTCGGCACGCCTCCCGTACAGCCTCAAGGTCCTGCTGGAGAACCTCCTGCGTACGGAGGACGGCGCCAACATCACCGCCGACCACATCCGCGCGCTGGCCGGCTGGGACTCCCAGGCGCAGCCCGCCCAGGAGATCCAGTTCACGCCCGCCCGCGTGATCATGCAGGACTTCACCGGCGTGCCCTGCGTCGTGGACCTCGCCACGATGCGTGAGGCCGTCCGCGACCTCGGCGGCGACCCGGAGAGGGTCAACCCGCTCAACCCTGCCGAGATGGTCATCGACCACTCCGTGCAGGTGGACGTCTTCGGCCGCGAGGACGCCTTCGAGCGCAACGTGGAGTTCGAGTACGGCCGCAACCGCGAGCGCTACCAGTTCCTCAAGTGGGGCCAGCAGGGCTTCGACAACTTCAAGGTCGTGCCGCCCGGCACCGGCATCGTGCACCAGGTGAACATCGAGCACCTGGCCCGCGTGGTCTTCGGTAAGGACGGCGCCAACGAGTCCATCGCCTACCCCGACACCTGCGTCGGCACCGACTCCCACACCACCATGCAGAACGGCCTGGGCGTGCTGGGCTGGGGCGTCGGCGGCATCGAGGCCGAGGCCGCCATGCTCGGCCAGCCGATCTCGATGCTCATCCCGCGCGTCGTCGGCTTCCGGCTGACCGGCGAGCTGCCGGCCGGCACCACCGCCACCGACCTCGTGCTCACCATCACCGAGATGCTGCGCGAGCACGGCGTCGTCGGCAAGTTCGTGGAGTTCTACGGCGAGGGCGTCGGCGCGGTGCCGCTGGCCAACCGCGCCACCATCGGCAACATGAGCCCGGAGTTCGGCTCCACCTGCGCGATCTTCCCGATCGACGGCGAGACCGTGAAGTACCTCGAGCTCACCGGCCGCCCGGCCGAGCAGGTCGCGCTGGTCGAGGCGTACGCCAAGGAGCAGGGCCTGTGGCACGACCCGGCCCACGAGGCGGAGTACTCCGAGTACATCGAGCTCGACCTGTCCACCGTGGTGCCCTCGATCGCCGGTCCCAAGCGCCCGCAGGACCGCATCGCGCTGTCGGACGCCAAGCCGGCCTGGCGCACCGCGGTCCGCGACTACGTCGCCGACGACAGCGTGCGCGGCCCGCTGGACGAGGCCACCGCCGAGTCCTTCCCGGCCTCGGACTCCCCGGCCGTCGGCCACAACGGCAACGGTGACAAGCCGGCCGAACCCGCGACCTCGCCCGCCACCGGCCGGCCCAGCAACCCGGTCACCGTCAGCCTGGACGGCGCCGAGTTCGAGCTGGACCACGGCGCCGTGGTGATCGCCGCGATCACCTCCTGCACCAACACCTCCAACCCCTCGGTCATGATCGCCGCGGCGCTGCTCGCCAAGAAGGCGGTCGAGCGCGGCCTGACCCGCAAGCCGTGGGTGAAGACCTCCCTGGCCCCGGGCTCCAAGGTCGTCATGGACTACTACGACCGCGCGGGCCTCACGCCGTACCTGGAGAAGCTCGGCTTCAACCTCGTCGGCTACGGCTGCACGACCTGCATCGGCAACTCCGGCCCGCTCCACGAAGAAATAAGCGAGGCGATCAGTGCGAATAACCTGGCCGTCGCCGCGGTGCTGTCCGGCAACCGCAACTTCGAGGGCCGGATCAACCCCGACATCAAGATGAACTACCTGGCATCGCCGCCGCTCGTCGTCGCGTACGCCCTGGCGGGCTCGATGGACGTCGACGTGGCGGGCGGCCCGCTGGGCACCGGGTCCGACGGTGAGCCGGTCTACCTCGCCGACATCTGGCCGTCGCCGCAGGAGGTCGAGGAGGTCGTCGAGTTCGCGATCGCGCAGGAGATGTTCACCCGCGACTACGCCGACGTGTTCGCCGGCGAGCAGCGCTGGCAGGCTCTGCCGGTGCCGAGCGGCAACACCTTCGAATGGGGCGACGACTCGACGTACGTCCGCAAGGCACCGTACTTCGAGGGCATGGGCGAGCGGCCGGAGCCGGTCACCGACATCAGCGGCGCCAGGGTCCTCGCGCTGCTGGGCGACTCGGTCACCACCGACCACATCTCACCCGCCGGCGCGATCAAGGCCGACAGCCCGGCCGGGCGCTACCTCACCGAGCACGGCGTCGAGCGCCGCGACTTCAACTCCTACGGTTCCCGGCGGGGCAACCACGAGGTGATGATCCGCGGCACGTTCGCCAACATCCGGCTGCGCAACCTGCTGGCCCCCGGCACCGAGGGCGGAGTCACGGTCAAGGACGGCGAGGAGCTGTCCATCTACGACGCCGCGGAGGCGTACGCGGCCGAGAACACCCCGCTGATCGTGCTGGGCGGCAAGGAGTACGGCTCGGGTTCGTCGCGCGACTGGGCCGCCAAGGGCACCAGCCTGCTGGGCGTACGCGCCGTGCTGGTCGAGTCGTTCGAGCGCATCCACCGCTCGAACCTCATCGGCATGGGCGTCCTGCCACTGCAGTTCAAGGCGGGCGAGTCGGCCGAGTCGCTCGGGCTGACCGGCCAGGAGACGTTCGACATCGTCGGCGTCGAGGCCATGAACGACGGCGACGTCCCCGCCGAGGTCACGGTCCGGGCCGACGACAAGGAGTTCCGGGCGATCGTCCGCATCGACACCCCGGGCGAGGGCGACTACTACCGCCACGGCGGCATCATGCAGTACGTCCTGCGCTCCCTGCTGAAGAAGTAGCGGTAGCGGGGTCGCCTCCCACCCCCGGGAGGCGACCCCGGCCATCGCCCAGAGTAATGTGACGACGACCAATAGTAATATGCGGGCCATGCCCGGTTCATCGAAGCCCAAGGCTCACGAGATACCGTGCCGTATGGCGTCACGACCCACGGCAGCCGAGATCGCGGCCGCGAAGGACCGTACGATCCCCGACGTCGTGCCTCCACACGGCGGTGTGCTGCTCTGCGGCATCAATCCCGGCCTCTACTCCGCGGCGACCGGCTGGCACTTCGCGCGGCCGGGCAACCGGTTCTGGCCGGTGCTGCACCGGTCCGGCTTCACCGACCGGCGCCTCCACCCCTCCGAGCAGGACCTGCTGCCCTCCTTCGGGCTCGGCATCACCAACCTCGCCGCTCGCGCCACCGCGCAGGCGGCAGAGCTGACCGCCGGGGAGCTGGCCGAGGGCGGCGCGCTGCTGGAGGCGTTCGTCGAGCGCCACGCCCCGCGTGTGGTCGCGGTCCTCGGCGTGACCGCCTACCGCACGGCCTTCGGCCGGCCGAAGGCGCGGATCGGCCCGCAGGAGGCCGGCCTGGGCGGGGCCCGGCTGTGGATCCTGCCCAACCCCTCGGGGCTGAACGCCCACTACACCGCGGAGACCCTCGCCGAGGAGTTCGCCGCGGTGCGTACGGCGTCCGCCGAGGTCACCACGTGATGGCGGGCGGCAGCAGGCCGGGCGCGGCGGCCGGCCAGTCGGCCGGGTGGCCCAGCGGCGCGAGCTGCTCCATCTGGGAGCGGAACCACGGGGAGGCGGACGGGTGAGCGGTCAACGCGACGCAGTCGTCCCACTCGCGCCACTCGGCCGCCGCCACCTCCTCCGGGTCGAGCCGCAGCTCGCCGCGCGCGGTGGCGCGGACCACCGGGCACAGCTCGTACTCCACGACCCCGTTGGCCGCCGTGGCGCGATAGCGGAACTCCGGCAGTACGAGTGTCGGCTCCTCCGCCCGGAGGCCCACCTCGTCCGGCACACGGCGCCGTACGGCCTCCCGCAGGCCCTCCCCGGGCGCCGGGTGACCGCAGCAGCTGTTGGTCCACACCGACGGGAACGACGCCTTGCCGTGTGCCCGCTGCGTGATCAGGACCCGGCCGGACTCGTCCGTGAGATAGCACGAGAAGGCCAGGTGGAGAGGGGTGTCACCGTGGTGACTAGGAGCCTTGGGCGCCGTGCCGATCGCCCGCCCGCCCTCGTCGAGCAGCACGATGAGTTCCTGGTTCATCACTCTCTGTTCACTCATTCCAGCCTTTATAGCGGGTCGTCACACCGCGCCACACGAACTTTCACCATGACGGGCCGCGTCCCACTGGTCACGAGCACCACTTAAAATCGGCATCCGTAGAAGACGAGGAGATGACCCGAGTGACCCTACTTGAGTCGATTAAACGGCCTGATGACCTCACGAGCCTGGATCAGGGGCAACTGACCCAGCTCGCCGGCGAGATCCGCGACTTCCTCGTCGCGGTCGTGTCGAAGAACGGCGGTCACCTCGGGCCCAACCTCGGCGCGGTGGAGCTCACGATCGCCATGCACCGGGTCTTCGACTCGCCGCGGGACCGGATCCTCTTCGACACCGGCCACCAGGCGTACGTCCACAAGCTGCTCACCGGGCGGCACGACTTCGGCATGCTGCGCCAGCGGGGCGGCCTGTCCGGCTACCCGAGCCAGGCCGAGTCCGAGCACGACGTGATCGAGAACTCCCACGCCTCCACCGCCCTGTCGTACGCCGACGGGCTCGCCAAGGCGTTCCAGCTGCGCGGCGAGGGCGAGCGGTTCGTCGTGCCGTTCATCGGCGACGGCGCGCTCACCGGCGGCATGGCCTGGGAGGCGCTGAACAACATCGCCGCCGGCAAGGACCGTCGTGTGGTCATCGTCGTCAACGACAACGGCCGGTCCTACTCCCCGACGATCGGGGGCCTGGCCAGCCACCTCGCGGACCTGCGCATGACCCGCGGGTACGAGCACGCGCTCGACCTGATCAAGCGCACGGTGCCGCGGGCGCCGGTCGTGGGCGGGATGGCCTATGACGCGCTGCACGGCATCAAGAAGGGCATCAAGGACATCCTGCAGCCGCAGGCGATGTTCGAGGACCTCGGCCTGAAGTACATGGGCCCGATCGACGGCCACGACGAGGCGGCCGTGGAGCACGCGCTCCGCAAGGCCAGGGCGTTCGGCGGCCCGGTCATCGTGCACTGCATGACCAAGAAGGGGTACGGCTACCCTCCGGCCGAGAACGACGAGGAGGAGGCCTTCCACTCCCCGGGCCTGTTCGATCCGGCCACCGGCCGCAAGATCGCCAAGGCGGGCGGCCCGAGCTGGACCAAGACCTTCAGCGACGAGCTCGTACGCCTCGGCGCCGAGCGCCCCGACATCGTGGCCATCACCGCCGCGATGCTGCACCCGACCGGGCTCGCCTCCTTCGCCGAGGTGTACCCCGAGCGGACCTACGACGTCGGCATCGCCGAACAGCACGCCCTGACCTCCGCGGCGGGCCTGGCCATCGGCGGCATGCACCCGGTCGTGGCCGTGTACGCCACCTTCCTCAACCGCGCCTTCGACCAGCTGCTGATGGACGTCGCGCTGCACAAGCTGCCCGTCACCGTCGTGCTCGACCGCGCGGGTGTCACCGGCGACGACGGCGCGAGCCACAACGGCATGTGGGACCTGTCGATCCTGCAGGTCATCCCGGGGCTGCGGGCCGCCGCGCCGCGTGACGGCTCCCAGCTCAAGGAGCAGCTCCGCGAGGCCGTCGCGGTCACCGACGGCCCGACGGTCGTGCGGTTCCCCAAGGGCCCGGTGGGCGACGACATCGAGGCGGTCGAGCGCGTCGGCGGCGTCGACATCCTGCTGCGCTCCGAGGACAACGACGTGCTGCTCGTCGCCGCCGGTTCGATGGCGGGCACGGCCGTCGAGGCCGCCAAGCTCATCGGCGCGCACGGCATCGGCGTCACCGTGGTCGACCCGCGCTGGATCAAGCCGCTCGACGAGAAGCTCGTCGGCCTGGCCGCCGAGCACCGCCTCGTCGCGGTGGTGGAGGACAACAGCAGGGTCGGCGGCGTGGGCGACGCGGTGGCCCGGCTGCTGCGCGACGGCGACGTCGACGTGCCGGTCCGCACGTTCGGCATCCCGCAGGCGTTCCTCGACCACGCCAAGCGCGCGCAGATCCTGGCCGACATCGGGCTGACGCCGCAGGGGCTGGCCCGCGACATCACGGCGGTCATCGCCCGCGACTCGGTGCTGGAGCCCTCTGAGCAGTAGACCCGAGTAAGGCGGCGGCCGGTGAAAAAAGGCGAGCATTACGTTTTGTTTGCCTTCTCGTGGTGATCCTCTGGTCACACACCGAACGAGGATCACGATGAGCATCTTCCGCACCAAGTCGGTCGAGAGGTCGATTCGCGAGACCGACGATCCAGACAACAAGCTGCGCCGCGACCTCAGCGCACTCGATCTGACCGTCTTCGGCGTCGGCGTCATCGTCGGCACCGGCATCTTCGTGCTCACGGGCAACGTGGCCAAGGAGAACGCCGGGCCGGCGGTGGCGCTGTCGTTCGTGGCCGCCGGCATCGCGTGCGCGCTCGCCGCGCTCTGTTACGCCGAGTTCGCCTCCACGGTTCCGGTGGCCGGCTCGGCGTACACCTTCTCCTACGCCACGATCGGCGAGCTCCCGGCCTGGATCATCGGCTGGGACCTCATGCTGGAGCTGGCCCTCGGCGCCGCGACGGTCGCGGTCGGCTGGTCGGGCTACGCGAAGATCCTGCTCGATGACATGGGCATACATCTGCCGTCCTCGATCGCGGGGGAGGACGCCACGTTCAACGTGCCCGCGATGCTGGTCGTCCTGGCCGTCACCGCGCTGCTGGTGTTCGGCGTGAAGGTCTCCTCGCGCGTGAACGCCGTGATCGTCGCCATCAAGATCGCGGTGGTCCTGCTCGTCATCATCGCCGGGCTGTTCTTCATCAAGGGCGGGAACTACCACCCGTTCGTCCCGAAGGCGACCCCCACTCCGGACTCGCACGGCGGAGAGGCCCCGCTCATCCAGGTGCTCTTCGGCTACACCCCGTCGACGTTCGGCTGGGGCGGCATCATCGCCGGCGCCGCGATCGTCTTCTTCGCCTTCATCGGCTTCGACGTCGTGGCCACCGCCGCGGAGGAGACCAAGAAGCCCAAGCGTGACCTGCCCATCGGCATCATCGCCTCGCTGCTGGTCTGCACCGTCCTCTACGTCGCGGTCTCCCTCGTCGTCACGGGTATGCAGAACTACAAGCACCTGAGCACGGACGCGCCGCTGGCCGAGGCGTTCAAGTCGGTCGGCCATCCGGCCTTCGCCACGATCATCAGCGTCGGCGCGCTGGCCGGCCTGACCACGGTCGTCCTCATCTTGATGCTCGGCCAGAGCCGGGTCTTCTTCGCGATGAGCCGTGACGGGCTGCTGCCGTCCTGGCTGGCGCAGGTGCATCCGAAGTACGGCACCCCGTACCGCGTGACGATCATCATCGGCGTCGTCGTCGCCCTCATCGCCGGGCTCGTCCCGCTGTCGGCGCTCGCCGAGCTCGTCAACATCGGCACGCTCTTCGCGTTCATCGTCGTCTCGGTCGGCGTCATGATCCTGCGCCGCACCCACCCGGACCTGCCGCGCTCGTTCCGGGTGCCCGCCTCGCCCGTGGTGCCGATCCTCGCGGTGCTGGCGTGCGGCTACCTGATGCTCAACCTGCCGGTCGAGACCTGGCTGCGGTTCGTCATCTGGATGCTCATCGGCTTCGTCGTCTACTTCCTTTACGGCCGCCGCAACAGCAAGGTCGGCAAGTCCGTGGACTGACCACCATCGGGCATGGGAAAACGGGCCGGGTTCTGGGCACAATGACGGCGTGGCGGACGCATCTGCTCTTCGCGTGGCGGTCATCGGCTCAGGCCCGGCGGGCATCTACGCCGCCGAGGCCCTGGTCAAGCAGGCCGGGGGCGCGGCGCGGGTCGACATCTTCGACCGGCTGCCGACGCCGTACGGCCTGGTCCGGTACGGCGTCGCACCCGATCACACGTCGATCAAGTCGATCGCGGGTTACCTCCAGCGCGTGCTGGAGCACCCGGACGTGCGCTTCCTCGGCGGCGTGGATTTCGGCAAGGACGTCACCCGCGAGACGCTGCTGGAGTGCTACGACGCGGTGATCTACGCCACCGGGGCGATGGTCGACCGGCGCCTGGGCATCCCGGGGGAGGACCTCGTCGGCAGCGTCGCCGCGACCGACTTCGTCAACTGGTACTGCGGCCACCCCGACGCGCACGGCCTCGACGTCGACCTGTCGGCGGACGCCGTGGCCGTGATCGGGGTCGGCAACGTCGCCGTCGACGTCGTGCGCGTCCTCGCCAAGACCGCCGAGGAACTACGCGCCACGGACGTGCCGGACGAGGTCCTGACCCTGCTCGGCGGCAGCGGCGTGCGCCGCATCCACATGATCGGGCGGCGCGGCCCGGCCCAGGCCAAGTTCACGACGAAGGAGCTGCGCGAGCTGGGCGCGCTGCCGGGCGCCGAGGTGCACGTACGCACCGAGGACATGCGCCTCGACCCCGCCAGCGCCGCGCTGGCCGAGACCGACCGCCACGTACGCGCGAACGTCAAGGTCATGAACGACTGGGCCGCGCGCCCGGCCGGCGACCTGCCGCGCCGTCTCGACGTGCGTTTCTGGCTGCGCCCGGTGGAGATCCTGGGCACCGGCCGGGTCGAGGGCCTGCGGCTGGAGCACACCGCGCTGAACGACGAGGGCCGCGTCGTGGGCACGGGCGAGTACGAGACGCTGCCCGTACGCATGGTGCTGAGGTCGGTGGGATACCAGAGCGTGCCGTTGCCGGGAGTGCCGTTCGACCCGGGGGCGTACGTCGTCCCGAACGCGGGCGGCCGGGTGCTGGACGAGGACGGCGGGGCACTGCCGGGGGAGTACGTCGCGGGCTGGATCAAGCGGGGCCCGACGGGCGTGATCGGCACGAACAAGGCCGACGCGGCCGAGACGGTCCGCGCGCTGCTCGCCGACCTGACCGGCCGCGCCGAGGAACGCCCGTCGATCGAGACGCTGCTGGAGTCCCGTGGCGTACGAGTCGTGACGTACGACGACTGGCTCGGCATCGACGCGGGCGAGGCCGAACTCGCCCGCTCCCTGGGCCGCGGCGAACGCGTCAAACTGGCCGGCTGGGAGGCCCTCCGCCGCGCCTACGGCCACGAGGGCTGACCGCTCCCCGGCGCAGGCCACCGGGGAGCGATCAGCCGTCACGCCGGTGAGGCGGCTCCGCGGTCGAGGAAGCGGGAGCCGGTCACGCGCTCCGCGACGCCCGTACGGTCCAGGTACGGCGTCACGCCGCCCAGGTGGAACGGCCAGCCCGCACCCAGGATCATGCACAGGTCGATGTCCTCCGGGGCCGCCACGACGCCCTCGTCGAGCATCAGCCGGATCTCCTGGGCGAGGGCGTCGAGCGCCCGCGTCAGGACCTCCTCCTCGGCGGACGGCGACGTGCCGCCGGAGAAGATCTCCACGGCCTCAGGGTCGAAGGTGAAGTCCGGCAGGTAGACGCCCGGCTTGCCGGCCGCGACCAGTTTCGCCAGCCTGCCCGACAGCGGGAAGCGGTCCGGGAACGCCTCGTGCAGCGTCTCGCCCACGTGCAGCGCGATCGCCGGGCCGACCAGGCCCATCAGCACGAACGGCGGCATCGGCAGGCCCAGTGGCGCGACGGCGCGTTCGGCCACCTCGATCGGGGTGCCCTCCTCGACCGTCTGGACGATCTCGCCGAGCATCCGCAGCAGCACCCGGTTGACCACGAACGCCGGGGCGTCCTTGACCAGTACGCACGACTTCTTGAGCGCCTTGCCCGTGGCGAACGCCGTGGCCAGGGTCGCGTCGTCGGTCCGCTCGCCTCGTACGATCTCCAGCAGCGGCAGCACCGCGACCGGGTTGAAGAAGTGGAAGCCCACCACCCGCTCGGGGTGGCGCAGCTTGGCCGCCATCTCCGACACCGACAGCGACGAGGTGTTGGTCGCCAGCACGCAGGTCGGCGAGACCACCTCCTCCACCTCGGCGAAGACCTGCTGCTTGACGCCCATCTCCTCGAACACGGCCTCGATGACGAAGTCCGCGTCCGCGAACGCCTCCTTCGTCAGCGACCCGGTGACGAGGGTCTTCAGCCGCGACGCCTCGTCGGGTGAGACGCGGCCCTTGCTCAGCAGCTTGCCGACCTCGGCGTGCACGTACGCCACGCCCTTGTCCAGGCGCGCCTGGTCCAGGTCGGTCAGCACGACGGGTACGCCGAGGCGGCGGGCGAACAGCAGGCCGAGCTGGGAGGCCATCAGGCCCGCCCCGACCACGCCGACCTTCGTGATGGGCCGGGCCAGCGACGTGTCCGGCGCCCCGGCCGGCCGCTTGGCGCGCTTCTGCACCAGGTCGAAGGCGTACAGCCCCGACCGCAGCTCCTCGCTCATGATCAGGTCGGCGAGCGCCTCGTCCTCGGCCGCGAAACCCTCGTCGCGCGTGCGGTCCTTCGCCGCCGCGACCAGGTCAAGGGCACGGAGAGGAGCGGGCGCCGCGCCGTGCAGCTTGCCCTCGGCGAGCCACCGGGCCCGCCCGACCGCCTCGTCCCAGGCCGCGCCCGTGTCCACCGGCGTACGGTCCACGGTCTCCGCGCCGGTCAGCACGCGTGCGGCCCAGCGCAGCGACTCCTCCAGGAAGTCGGCCGGCTCGAACATCGCGTCCGCGATGCCCAGCTCATACGCCTGCGGCCCGCGCAGCATCTTGTTCTGGTTCAGCGGGTTCTCGACGATGACCTTGAGGGCCTTCTCGGCGCCGATCAGGCGTGGCAGCAGGTAAGTGCCGCCCCAGCCCGGCACCAGCCCCAGGAAGCACTCCGGCAGCGCCACCGCGGGCACGCCCGAGGAGATCGTCCGGTACGCGCAGTGCAGCGCCACCTCGACCCCGCCGCCCATCGCCGCGCCGTTCACGAACGCGAACGAGGGGACCGGCAGCTCGCCCAGCCGGCGGAACACGTCGTGCCCCAGCCGTGCGATCTCCAGGCCCTGCTCGCGGTCGGTGATCAGCGGTACGCCGTTCAGGTCGGCGCCGACCGCGAAGATGAACGGCTTGCCGGTCACGCCCACCGCGACGAGGTCGTCGCGCGCCGCGATCGAGTCCATGGCGGTGTTCAGAGCCGTCAGCCCGCCGGGACCGAAGGTGTTCGGCTTGGTGTGGTCGAAGCCGTTGTCGAGCGTGATCAGCGCCATGGTGCCCGCGCCGTACGGCAGCTCGACGTCCCGTGCGTGCGCCTGCGTCACGACCTCGTCGGAAAAGACCTCAGTGATGGCCATCGCACTGCCTCCGTATCGAAGAGTCGCTCGCGTTCCTCACGCGACCACTCCGCTCGCTCGTCACACTCGCTCCCTGCTCATAGGTCTTCGTCACACTCGCTCCCACAGAACGGTTCCGCCCATTCCCATCCCCACGCACATCGTCGTGAGGCCGAAGCGGACGTCCGGCCGCTCGGCGAACTGGCGCGCGAGCTGCGTCATCAGCCGTACGCCCGAGGAGGCCAGGGGGTGGCCGATGGCGATCGCGCCGCCCCAGGGGTTCACCCGGGCGTCGTCGTCGGCGATCTTGAAGTGGTCGAGGAACGCCAGCACCTGCACGGCGAACGCCTCGTTGATCTCGATCAGCCCGATGTCGTCCATGGTCAGCGAGTTGCGCGCGAGGAGCCGCTCGGTGGCCGGCACCGGCCCGATGCCCATCACCTCGGGCTCGACGCCCGCGAAGGAGTAGTCGACCAGCCGCATCCGGGCCGGCAGGCTCAGCTCGGCGGCGACGTCCTCGGCCGCGACGATGCAGCCGGTCGCGCCGTCGTTGAGGCCCGCGGCGTTGCCCGCCGTCACGTTGCCGTGCGGGCGGAACGGCGTCTTCAATCCGGCGAGGTTCTCCATCGTCGTGCCGGGACGCGGCGGCTCGTCGCTCGTCGCGAGGCCGTACCCCTTCTCGGCCGACCGCGTCGCCATCGGCACCAGGTCCTGCTGGAACCGCCCGGCCTCGTACGCGTCGGCCACCTTCTGCTGGCTGCGCACGGCGTACGCGTCGGCGCGCTCCTTGGTGATCTGCGGGTACCGATCGTGCAGATTCTCCGCGGTCATCCCCATGACCAGCGCGGAACCGTCGACGAGCTTCTCCGACAGGAACCTGGGGTTGGGGTCGACGCCCTCGCCCATCGGGTGGCGGCCCATGTGCTCGACGCCACCGGCGATGGCGACGTCGTACGCGCCGAAGGCGATGCCGCCGGCGACGTTGGTCACCGCGGTCATCGCGCCGGCGCACATCCGGTCGATGGCGTAGCCCGGAACGCTCTTGGGCAGCCCGGCCAGCACGGCGGCGGACCGGCCGATGGTCAGGCCCTGGTCGCCGATCTGGGTGGTCGCCGCGATGGCGACCTCGTCGATGCGCTCGGCGGGCAGCGAGGGGTTGCGCCGCCGCAGTTCACGGATCACCCGGACGACGAGGTCGTCGGCACGGGTCTCGGCGTACAGCCCCTTGGGGCCGGCCTTGCCGAACGGCGTGCGTACGCCGTCGACGAAGACCACGTCACGCGCGGTACGAGGCACGGTCGGGTCCTCCCTTTCTCACGGTGCGACTGATGTTCGTTATGTCCCCATAGGTTACTCGTCAGTAACCACTGACGTGCAAGCAGGCTCTTGCTGGGAAGGTTCACCCACCCGTAACCTGACCGGAATCACAGGATCGCGGGGAGTGACGGGCAGTGGTGCACGCCAGGCCGGAGCATCGCTCCGGAGCCGGACGCAGGGCCGGCCGGGCCATCAACGTGCCGCTGACCATCGCCAGGCGTGGCCTGCTGTGGCCCTGGCGCCCTCTGCGCGCCACCCGCCAGCTCACCGCGCTCCTTCACTGGGGCACCACATTGGCCGGCGGCCTGGTCTCGGCGGCCGTCCGCGACCCCGACCGGCCCGCCCTGGTCGACGAGCGCGGCGTCCTGACCTACGCCGAGCTGCACGACCGTACGGACCGGCTGGCCGCCGCCCTGATCCCCGACCGGGGCGGACGGCGCCGCCGCGTCGGCGTGCTCTGCCGCAACCACCGCGGCCTGGTCGAGGCGCTGGTCGCCTGCAGCAAGTGCGGCGCGGAGGTCGTGCTCCTCAACACCGGGCTCGGCGCCGGGCAGCTCAACGCCGTGATGCGCGAGCTGTGGGCCGACATCATCGTCGCCGACGCGGAGTTCGCCGACCTGCTGCCGCTCGGCGGCCGCCCGATCACCAAGGTGACCGGCTGGGGCTCCGGCCCGCAAGGGCGCGACCACCTGCGGGGAGTCGGCCCGACCCTCGACGAGCTGATCGAGCGCACCCCGGCGCCCGTCCTGGAGCCGCCCTCGACCCAGGGGCGCATCGTCTTCCTCAGCTCGGGCACGTCGGGCCGCCCGAAGGGCGCCCGCAGGCCGCCGCGCCCCGGGTTCGTGCCGCTCGCCGCGATGCTGGAGCGGACCCCGCTGCGCGTGGGCGACCGCATGCTCATCGAGGCGCCGCTGTTCCACGCCTGGGGTTACTCCTCGTTCCAGCTCGCCCTCGCGATGCGCGCGACGGTCGTCATCGGCCGGCGCTTCGACCCCGAGCTCACGCTGCGCACGATCCAGGAACGCTCCTGCACCACGTTGTTCACCGTGCCGATCATGCTGCAGCGCATCCTGGCCCTGCCCCGCTCCGTACGCGAGGCGTACGACACCTCGTCCCTGCGCGTGATCGCGGTCAGCGGCTCCCGGCTGCCGGGCGACCTGGCCACCGCCGTCATGGACGCCTATCCGGTCGAGCTGGTCAACGTGTACGGGTCGACGGAGGCGGGGTGGGTGACCATCGCCACCGCCGGCGAGCTGCGGGCCCACCCGGACACCGCGGGCCGGCCGGTGACCGGCGCCGTGGTGGCCATCCTGGACGAGCACGGCGACCCGGTGCCGGCGGGCGGCACCGGGCGCATCTTCGCCGCCAACGGCATGCACTTCGAGGGCTACACCGGCGGCGTGCCCATGGAGACCCGCGACGGCATGCTGTTCCTGGGCGACGTCGGTCACTTCGACCAGGACGGCCTGCTCTACATCGACGGCCGCGCGGACGAGATGATCGTCTCCGGCGGCGAGAACGTCTTCCCGGGCGCGGCCGAGGACGTGATCTCCCGCCTGCCGCAGGTGCGCGAGGTGGCGGTGACGAGCGTGCCGGACCCGGAGTACGGCGAGCGCCTGGCCGCCTACATCGTGACCGCGCCGGGCGAGCGCCTCGACGCCGACACGGTGCGCGGCCACGTACGGGGAGAGCTGGCCCGCTTCGCCGTGCCACGCGACGTGCACTTCCGCTCCCACCTGCCCCGCAACGCGATGGGCAAGGTCGTCCCCCACCAGCTCCGCGAGGCCGCGGCGCCGTAGGGCCCTCGTTCGCCGTTCGGGGCGAGGCGGTCGCACACGGTCTCGAGGACCACCTGGTACGCGCCGACGCCCGGCACCGGCCTCGGCCACGCACTGATCGGCGAGTCGTCGGCCACGAGGTCACCGCCGGCCGGCGACCCGGCGCGGCGGCGGGTGGTCAGCGGCCGGCGTCGGCGGTCTGTTCGCGTGGGGCCGCAGGGACCACGGGCTTGGCCGGGCGCAGGAACAGCAGCATGACCGGCACGAGGTACACCGTCCAGGCGATCGCCTGGGCGAGGGTGACCTGCGGGGTAAGGTTGAAGACGCCCTGCAGGGCCGTCTGGAGCCAGCGGCCGACCTGCCCCAGGCCGCCGAACCATCCGCTCGGCTCGAAGGCCAGCGTGCTCAGACCCGGCAGGATCGAGGCCTCCTGCAGGTCGTGGAAGCCGTACCCGAACACCCCGGCCGCGACCACGATGAGCGCCACGCCCGTGATCGTGAAGAACCTCTTGAGGTTGAGCTTCAGCCCGCCCCGGTAGAGCAGGTAACCCAGCAGTGCCGCGGTGATCAGCCCGAGCACCGCGCCGATGATCGGCTCGGTCGAGTTGTCGGCGTTGCTGATGTTGGTCCACAGGAACAGGGCCGTCTCCAGGCCCTCACGGCCGACGGCGAGGAACGCCACGAAGAACAGCGCCCCGGTGCCCATCGACAGCGCGCCCTGCAGTCTGCCCTCCAGCTCGGCCTTCATGAACCGCGCGGTACGGCGCATCCAGAAGACCATCCAGGTCACCAGGCCCACGGCGATGATCGACAGGAAGCCGCCGAACGCCTCCTGCGTCTTGAACTGCATCTCCCCGGAGGCGACGCTCAGCGCGACGCCGAACGCGACGGCGAGCACGATGGCCGTCCCCACGCCGCCCCACACGGGTTTCAGCGCCTGCCGGTTGCCTGACTTCACCAGATACGCGATCAGGATGCTGACGACGAGTGAGGCTTCGAGCCCTTCGCGTAGGCCGATGAGGTAGTTGCCGAGCAACAAGGGGGGTGCTCCTCGTCTCAGGGCCGCCGGGGGATCGGAGACCGAACTGACCTTAGGTAAAGCTAACCTAAGCGTGATTCTGTTGCCGATGAGGGGTCCACGCAACCCCGTGACGAGGGAGATTTGTCACTGATCGGCCGTCGATCGGCGCTGATGCTCCCTTTAGTGATCTGTTGCACGGTCTGGATTCGGGCACACGTATCCCACTGGCCCCTAGAGGGCATAGCGTTTGACATGTGGAGCTTCAGGACGTGATGACCCGCCGTCGGATGCTCGCCCTGGGCGCCGCCGGCCTCGGTGCCCTCGCCGTGGGCGACGGTGGCCCGGAGATGGCCACCATCACGCGGCCGTTAGCGCGTGGCCGCGCCGTGATCCATCCAGGGCACGGGCCGCACCTGCCCCGTCCCGGCGCGATGCCCGCTCGCCTGCCGCCGCTGCCCGCGCGTACCGACGCGGTCCACCGGCTGCCCGACCTGTTCCCGACGGTGCCGCCCGAGACCATCGCGCTGACCATCGACGACGGCCCGCAGCCCGAGTGGACGCCGAAGATGCTCGACCTGCTGGCGGAGTTCGACGTGAAGGCGACGTTCTCGCTGATCGGCATCCAGGTGAAGCAGTTCCCGAAGCTGGCCGACCGGATCGTGCGGGCGGGCCATCAGCTCTGCAACCACACGATGACCCACCCGCTCGGCATCGCGTCGATGTCGCGGAAGAGGGTCGACGCCGAGATCACCGAGGCGCACGACCGCATCGGCCACGCGACCGGCGTCGCACCGAAGTTCTTCCGCTCACCCGGCGGCGCCTGGTCCCACGCGGTGTTCCACTCGGCCGCCCGGCACGGCATGGTGCCGATCGACTGGGACATCGACCCCCGCGACTGGGCCCGCCCGGGTACCAGGCACATCAAACGCGCGATGCTGAAGGCCAAGGGCGGCGACATCCTGCTCTGCCACGACGGCGGCGGTGACCGCTCGGAGACGATCAAGGCGCTGCGAAAGGTCATCCCCGAGCTGAAGAAACGCGGCCTGACGTTCGTCCCGCTCTGACCCGCGGCGGGTTCGTCGGTGCGATGGGCTGTCCCGAAGCAGGACCGCGGGACTTCCTCGGCCTGGGCGTCCCCGTCCCGCTTCAGGCGCGGTCACCCGGCGACGTACGGCCGAGGACAGCGTGGGCGGTCAGCCCCGGTGATCGCGCCGGACGGCGCGGGCGTACCAGACGTACGGCGGGTCCAGGTGGTCGACGGTGAAGCCGAGGCGTTCGAGCAGCCGGCGCGAGGCGAGGTTGCTCTCGTGCACCTCGGCGGTCACCCGCCGGCAGTCCGGGAGGTTGCCCATCCACCCCACCAGCCCCCGTACGGCCTCGGTGCCATAGCCGTGCGCGCGCCAGGCGGCCCCCATGCCGTACCCGATCTCGGCCGAGCCGTCCGGGCCCGGCGCGTGCTTCATGCCGCACTCGCCGATCACGAGGCCGTCCAGCACGATCAGCCAGGTCAGCGCGCCCGGATCGGCGGCGGCGCGCATCGCGACGATCGGGGTCGCAGCGGTCGGCCACGTGCTGCCCGCCGTGAGGCCGGAGTAGTCGCCGTCCGCGAGCGCCTGGGCCGGGCCGGGGCCGAGCGGCCTCAGTACGAGGCGCTCGGTGACGATCGCGTCAGGTCTCACTCTTGGTCGCCAGCCTGACCAGGGCCTTGGCCAGAGGCGTGGCGGTGAGCTCCACCTGCCACGACCGGGACCCGAGCGCGGTCAGCACGAGCCCGACCGTCTCCTCGGTGACCGTCTCCGGGGGGCTCCAGGCCAGCCGGCGTACGGTGTCGGGCTGCAGGAGGTTCTCGGT
Source organism: Actinomadura sp. DC4 (assembly GCF_030406325.1). Classification (GTDB taxonomy): domain Bacteria; phylum Actinomycetota; class Actinomycetes; order Streptosporangiales; family Streptosporangiaceae; genus Actinoallomurus. The sequence continues at coordinate 174,765 of NZ_JAUEQY010000012.1, forward strand.
GGGCATGGTGTGCTCGTCGGCCAGGGCCGCGACCACGGCGCGGGTGGCGGTCAGCCGCTCGGCGGCGGCCGGGTCGCGCTCGGCCCAGCGGTGCGCGGGCGGGGGCCCCTCGCCGGGCAGGCTGTGCTCGGGCAGTGAGACGTCCGGCAGCGTACGGCCCCGCTGTACGGCGCGGAACCACGCGGTGGCGTGACGCCGGGGGTTGCGCCCGCGGAAGGTCGCCAGGGCGGTCAGGTCGTCGGGCGTGCGCGGAAGCTGGAGCGCGGCCTCCACGATGGCGGCGTCGGGCAGTACGCGGCCGGGGGACAGGTCACGCTCGCGGGCGATCCGGTCGCGTGCCGTCCACAGCTCGCGGACGACCGCGAGGCTGCGGCGGGTGCGCAGCCGGTGGATGCCGGACGTGCGGCGCCAGGGGTCCTGGCGTGGCTCCTTCGGCGGCGCGGACAGGATCGCGGCGAACTCCTCCTCCGCCCAGGACAGCTTGCCCGCCTCGTCCAGTTCGGCGCGCAGCGCGTCGCGCAGCTCGACCAGGAGCTCGACGTCGAGTGCGGCGTAGCGCAGCCAGTCGGCGGGCAGCGGGCGGGTGGACCAGTCGGCGGCCGAGTGCCCCTTCTCCAGGGTGAAGCCCAGGACGGTCTCGACCATGGTGCCCAGGCCCACGCGGGGGTAGCCGAGGAGCCGGCCGGCCAGCTCGGTGTCGAACAGCAGGTCCGGCACCAGGCCCAGCTCGGCCAGGCAGGGCAGGTCCTGGGTGGCGGCGTGGAGCACCATCTCGGTACCCGCGAGCGCGGCGCACAGCCCGGACAGGTCGGCGCAGGGCACGGGGTCGATCAGGAAGCTGCCGGAGCCCTTACGGCGGAGCTGGACGAGGTAGGCACGCTGGCCGTACCGGTATCCGGAGGCGCGCTCGGCGTCGACCGCCACCGGCCCCTCGCCGTCCGCGAGTCTCTCGACCGCGTCCGCGAGTGCCTCGGGACTCGCCACGACCGGGGGAATCCCATCCCTCGGTTCGAGTAGTGGTACCACTTCTGCTTCGGACAATCCCACGCGCCTACCGTACGTCGTTAAACTCCTGAGCCCGGCAGGGAGGTGACCCCGGCGGGCGGCAATCCAGCCGCTAGACAGAGAACATCACACCAGGCGTTGATATGCCCTGACATGTTGCCGTCCGTCGGTGACCAGGACGCCCGGAGCTCCAGCTCCGTCGTCTCAGGATCCTCGTTCTTGTCTCCGAAGCTTTCTGAGACCGCGCGGGTGATCGTCCCGGAGGCCGCGCGGTAGCCCGCCCGGCGCTGGTCGAGGGCCTCCGTCAGCCAGCTCCAGCCGACCGGGCCGATCAGCGGGTCGGCCGCGATCTCGGGCTCGAGGTCGGCGCGGACGTAGGCCACCACGCGGAAGTCGCCGTGCCAGCCGCGCTGGCCCTCGGGGTCGTACAGGAGGATGAGCCGGCCGACGCCGAGCTCGCTGTCGTCCTCGCGGTAGACGGTGGCCATGATCGCCGAAGCGTACGGCGCCAGCCGTTGCGGCGCGGGCATGTCCTCGATGACGAGCTCGGAGCGGGAGGGCTCGGCGTCGACGAAGCCGCGCATGGTCTCGACGGCTCGCTGGAACGGCTCCGGCGGACGGGCGTCCCGGGGGGTCATCGATCCACCGGGCGATCTGCCGGACGCACGCCCTCGGTGGGGAGATGGGGACGCATGTCGCAGGGCCGCTCAGGCGGCCCAGGACCGAATGATCACCGGAGGCTGAGGTGCGTCGCCGATCACGAGGGCCATGCCGCACTCGACGCAGGCGAACTCGGGGCACTCCTCGCCGTGACCGTCGGCGCAGGGCGGCTGATCGAAGCTCCGCTCGTCGTCACAGACGGAACAATGACGTATGAGGGTCATCCGCTGGTGACCTCCCTCGGTTCGGCGTGGGGTGGAGCGTTCACACGCTCGCATGACGCCCGACGCGATCGCGGGACGTCGCTCGGCGTGTCCCGAAGATTCTCATAACGGACGTGCGGCCCTTGTCGCCGGGCGACTTCGAGGGTGCGACCCCGGCCTCCGGCCGTCCATGGGACGATCCAAGGGTGGCTGACGTTGTGAACCGACCGAAGAACCGGGTGCCCGAGCGATACTCGCGTGACGAGAACGCCAAGCGGATCCTCCCCACCGCCCGCCGGGACAGCTCGTTCCTCGACGCGTGCCGCCGCCGCCCGGTGCCGCACACGCCGGTGTGGTTCATGCGGCAGGCGGGCCGGTCGCTGCCGGAGTACCGCGAGGCGCGGGGCGGCATCCCGATACTGGAGGCGTGCACGATACCGGACCTCATCGTGGAGATCACGATGCAGCCGGTGCGCCGCTACGCCGTGGACGCGGCGATCTTCTTCAGCGACATCGTCGTCCCGCTCAAGGCGGTCGGCGTCGACCTCGACATCAAACCGGGCGTCGGCCCGGTGATCGCCGACCCGATCCGCGACGCCGCGGCGGTCGACCGGCTGCGCCCGCTGGAGCCCGGCGACGTGCCGTACGCCGCCGAGGCCGTGCGCTCGCTCACCGGCGAGCTGGGCGACATCCCGCTCATCGGCTTCGCGGGCGCTCCGTTCACGCTCGCCTCCTACCTCATCGAGGGCGGCCCGTCGAAGAACCACGAGCGCACCAAGGCGATGATGTACGGCGAGCCGGAGCTGTGGGCGCGCCTGCTCGACCGGCTCTCCGACATCGCGATCGCCTACCTCAAGGTGCAGGTCGAGGCCGGCGCCCGCGCGATCCAGGTCTTCGACTCCTGGGTCGGCGGCGTCTCCCCGGCCGACTACCGCGCGTCGGTGCTGCCGCACAGCAAGAAGATCTTCACCGCCATGGAGGAGTACGACGTGCCCCGGATCCACTTCGGCGTGGGCACGGGCGAGCTCCTCGGCCTGATGGGCGAGGCGGGCGCGGACGTGGTCGGCGTCGACTGGCGCGTGCCGCTCGACGACGCCGTGCACCGCGTCGAGGCCGGCAAGGCGCTCCAGGGCAACCTGGACCCGGCGATCCTGCTGGCCCCGTGGGAGGTCGTCGAGGCACGCGCCCGCGAGATCCTGGCCCAGGGCCGTACGGCCGAGGGCCACGTCTTCAACCTCGGCCACGGCGTCCTGCCCAACACCGACCCCGGCGTCCTGGCCCGGCTGGCGGACCTGGTCCACGCCGAGTCCACCCGCTGACCTCAGCTCTCGGCCGAGCGACGGCGGCGCCACAGCCACCAGGCGGGCAGGCCGAGCAGTGCGGCGAGGCCGAGGAACGGCAGCAGCCAGCCGACCACGAGGGACAGCCCCGTCACGAACGCCGTGAACGCCCGCCAGCCCGACGACACGCCTCCCGCGAAACCGGTCCGCCTGTGGTGTTCACGCCGCGCCACGGCGGTGCCCTGCAGCCGCAGCGTCACCGTCGCGTAGCTCGTCTGGGCGCTCAGCGACTTCTGGCGGGCCTGCAACGACTCCAGGTCCGCCTCGCGGGTGGAGATCTCCTGCTCCAGCCGTACGACGTCGTCCACGCTGTGCGCGCGGTCGAGCAGCGCGCGGAACGCGGCCAGCGTCGCCTTGGCCGACTTGACGCGGCTGGCGACGTCCGCGACCTCCTCCGTCACGTTCTGGGCCTGCTGCCGTAGCGAGACGCGGCGGCCGATGCGGGACGAGCCGAGCTGGTCCAGGACGTCCTGGTAACGCGCCGAGGGGATCTTGAAGGTGATGGTGGCCGAAGGGCGTGAGCCGGGATCGTCGGCGGCGCTCTCGTCGCCGACGTAGCCGGCCGCGGCGGTGACGATCCGCTTCGCCTCGCCCGCCGCGCCGGGCACGTCACCGGCCCGTACGGTCAGGTCGGCGGTATAGACGATCGCCTGCGCGGGCGCCAGGCGTACCTGCTGGGCCGTTCCGGCGGCGTCCGCCTTGGGTGCGCGGGCCCCGCTGTCGGCGCGGCCCGCGGATGAGGATGATCCTGCGTTGTTCCCGGAGCAGCCCGCGAGCACCAGCGTGGCGGCCAGGACGACGATCAGCGGTCTCATAGGGTTGAGACGCTGCGGCGTTCGCCGTCGTTCACGACCGGCCGTCGCGAACGGGTCACGATGGCGACGCGCGCCGATCACGGACACAGCCGTAAGGCCGTGTCAGGGCCCGCCGAAACCTCTGGGATCGTGGGACACATGACCGAGTGGAGCGACACCGATGCGCCCTCGCGCGCCCACGTCGCCGTCGTCGGCGGCGGGATCGCCGGGCTGACCGCCGCCTACCACGCCGCGCTGGGCGGCGCCCGGGTGACTCTTCTCGAGGGCTCCCCGGACGTCGGCGGCAAGCTGCGCGTGAGCGAGATCGCCGGCCTGGCCGTGGACGAGGGCGCCGAGGCGATGCTCGCGCGCCGCCCCGAGGCCCTGGAGCTCGTCCGCGAGCTGGGCCTCGGTGACCGTCTCGCCTACCCCGGCACGACCTCCGCGGCGATCTGGAGCCGTGGCGCGCTTCACGCCATGCCCGCCGGCCACATCATGGGCGTGCCCGCCGACCTGGGCGCCCTGGCCCGTTCGCGCGTGCTCTCGGCGGCGGGCCTGGCCCGCGTGCCCCTCGACCTCGTGCGGCCCGCGACCCCGCGCGGCGAGGACGTGTCCGTGGCCGAGCTGATCGGCGCGCGCGTCGGCTCGGAGGTGGTGGACCGGCTGGTCGAGCCCCTCCTTGGCGGGGTGTACGCCGGGCGCGCCGACGACCTGTCCTTCGAGGCGACGATGCCTGGCCTGGCCGACGCCTCGCGGACCCGCCGCTCCCTGATCACCGCCGCCCGCGCCGTACGCGAGGCGGCGCCGCAGGCGTCCGGGCCGGTGTTCGCCACCCTCACCGGCGGCCTGGGCGGGCTGGCCCAGGCGCTCACCGCGCGGCTCGTCGAACTCGACGTGACCGTACGCACCGCGACGATGGTGCGCGAGCTGCGGCGCACCCCGGAGGGCTGGCGGCTCACGCTCGGCCCCACGCGTGAGCCGGAGCCCCTCGACGCCGACGCGGTCATCCTCGCCGTACCCGCCCGCCCCGCGCGGCGCCTGCTGGGCGAGGAGGCGCCGGTGGCGGCGGCCGAGCTGGCCCGGATCGAGTACGCCAGCATGGCGATCGTCACCCTGGCCTACTCCGGCAGCGCCTTCCCCACGCAGCCCACCAGGAGCGGCTACCTCGTGCCCGCCGTCGAGTCGAGCGGGGTCAAGGCGGTCACCTTCAGCACGACCAAGTGGCCGCACCTCATCGACGGCGCCCCCGGCATGGTGGTGATCCGCTGTTCCATCGGCCGGTACGGCGAGGAGGAGACCCTCCAGCGCCCGGACGACGAGCTCAAGGCCATCGCCATGACCGAGCTGGCCCGTACGACCGGCGTGATCGAGCTCCCCGTCGACGTCCGCGTCACCCGCTGGGGCGGCGCGCTCCCGCAGTACTCCGTGGGCCACCTCGACCGGGTCGCGCGCATCCGCGCCGCCGTCGCGGGCGCGCCCGGCCTGGCGGTCTGCGGCGCGGCCTACGACGGCGTGGGGATCCCGGCCTGCGTCGCCTCGGCCCGCGCGGCGGCGGCCCGGGTGCTGGGTAGCCTGGAGGACCGGGCACAATCAGATCCGGCACAAGACCGACCGGCGAGCGACTGGGGGACCACACAGTGAGTGGCGACAAGCCGAAGGCGCGCGACCTCAACCAGGTGATCCGCTACACCATGTGGTCGGTCTTCCGCGTACGCGGCCTCGCCGACGCCGACCGCGACGCCGTCGCCCGCGAGGTCGAGGACCTGCTCGAACAGGCCGCCGCCAAAGACGTCGTCACCCGGGGCGCGTACGACGTCGCCGGCCTGCGCGCGGACGCCGACTACATGTTCTGGTGGCACGCGCCGAGTTCCGACGACCTCCAGGAGATCTACGGCCGCTTCCGCCGTACGGCGCTGGGCCGCGCGTCCGAGCCGGTCTGGTCGGTGATGGCGCTGCACCGGCCGGCGGAGTTCAACAAGAGCCACATCCCGGCGTTCCTCGCCGAGGAGGAGTCACGGGCGTACGTCTGCGTCTATCCGTTCGTGCGCTCCTACGAGTGGTACCTCCTGGCCGACGACGAGCGCCGCGTGATGCTCGCCGAACACGGCCGGATGGCCCGGGAGTACCCGGACGTACGGGCCAACACGGTGTCCTCGTTCGCCCTGGGCGACTACGAGTGGATCCTCGCCTTCGAGGGCGACGAGCTCCACCGGATCGTCGACCTCATGCGCCACCTGCGCGGCTCGGAGACCCGGCGCCACGTCCGCGAGGAGATCCCGTTCTACACCGGCTCCCGCAAACCGGTCACCGAACTGGTCGCCGCCCTGCCCTGACCCCTCGGCCCGTCAGTGGCCGCCCTGCCCTGACCCCTCGGCCCGTCAGTGGCCGCCCTGCCCTGACCCCTCGGCCCGTCAGTGGCCGCCCTGCCCTCTCCGCCCGGATATCGCCGCTGCGCGCCCGGACCGGCCTGTCCTGACCGTCCGTCGGCGGTGGGTGGCCGTTCGGCTCATCGGCGGTAAAAAGTTCTCCATCGCCGTCGCGGCGTCCCCTGGGAGTGCACGAGTATCCCGGAGGCGGCGACCGCCGCCGGGAGCACGGCCTTTCTTCGGAACCTGGCATAAGGAGCATGGTGCGCGGAGCACGGCGTGTGAAGGGACGGCATGCGCGGGCTCTCGCCGGGGCCGCGACGATGGCCGCGGGGCGGCGGCCTTCGCTGGCGCTGGTCGGTGCGGCCGGGCTCGGCCTCACGCTGGCGACGGTGCTGCTGGCGGTCGCGGCGCTCATCCCGGGCGGGTCCGGCGGCGCGGCGCCCCGGGCGGCTACGGTGAACGTCCTCGGCGGCCAGGCGATGCCCGCCCATGCCGAGCCCGTACGCCCCATGGGCCCCGTACGCCCCGCGGAGCGCGGCGACCAGGCCGCGCGGGCCTTCTACACGGCCCACGACCCGCTCCGCGCGAGACACGTCACCGAGGTCGTCTGGACCGGCCCGATGCTCCGCGTCTACACGGACCTGCCCGCCGCCGACGCCGACTCCAAGACGGCCATCGCCCTGTGCGAGACGGCCGCGAAGTACCTCACCCAGCGTGACCACATCCCCGTCGTCTTCGTGCACGCCGACAAGGCGGCCGGTTACCCGGTCCTGGCCAACAAGATGGACGCGAGCGACGACTGCCGCCTCGGCCGCGTGCCCTGAGCCGGAGAGCCGGAGAGAGAGCCGCGCTGTTCCCGGAACCGTTGGAAACACCTTTTCCGGACGTCGCACCACGGCCACCCGGGCTCGGGCATGATCAACGGGTTTCGCCTCCGAGTGAAGGGCACCCCGCGTCGTGCTGAAACGCTGGACGAAGACGCTGTCCGTGCTGCTGGCGCCGGTCGCCGCGTGCGCCGTCGCACTCCCGGCCACGGCCGCCACGGCCCCTACGCGAACCGTCAAGTACCTCGGCACCCGGCACGTCTGGCCCGGTGTCGTCTTCCGCACGTACGAGACGACCGGCCCCAAGGGCCCGGTCCTCGGCGACCTGCTCGACGTCGACCTGAGGAACCCCCGGGTCGCCGTCGGCCTCCTCCACCCGCCCGCCGTGGCGGCGCGCGAGACCGTCTCGGCCATGGCCGACGCCCAGCACGCGGTGGCCGGGGTGAACGGCGACTTCTTCAACATCAGCGAGACTCACGCCGGGGTGCCGGCGACCGGCTCCGCCGTCGGCCCCGAGGTCGCCGGCGGCCGTGCCCTCAAGGCCGCCGTGCCGTTCGGGCAGCGTTTCGGCCCCATGCCGCCGGAGGGGGCCACGACCGAGGACGTCATCGGCGTCGGCGCCGACCGTACGGCCAGGATCTCCGCCCTGCACCTGACCGGGACCGCCGACGGGCCGGGACCGCGGATCGAGGTCGGCGGCCTCAACCAGTACGCGCTGCAGGTCGGGGGAGTGGGCGCGTTCACGAGCGCGTGGGGCCCGGTGTCGCGGCTGCGGTCGGTCTGCGGCACCGACACCTCGCGCGCCGCCGCGTGCAGCGTCAACACCGAAGAGGTGACGGTACGGCGCGGTACCGTGACCCACGCCGGCACCGCGATCGGCGCGGGGGCGATCCCGCCGGACACGACGGTGCTGGTCGGGCGGGAGGCCGGGGCCGACGCGCTGCGGCGGCTGCGCCCCGGCGACCGGGTGCGGATCGCGTACCACCTGAGCGGGCCGGGCCACCTGAGGTTCGCCGTGGGCGGCTTCGGGATCCTCCGCGACGGGGCGGCGCCGCCGGACCTCGACGCCGTCACCCTCGCCGCCCGTACCGCCGCCGGGGTGAGCCGGAACGGACGGCACCTGTACCTCGTCGTCGCGGACGCGAGTTCGCCCGCGAGCACCGGCCTGACCCTCGCCGGGCTCGCCGCCCTGCTGCGCGAGATGGGCGCGGACGACGCGATGGACCTCGACGGCGGCGGCTCGACCACTCTGGTGCTGCGCGGGCCCGGCGAGCCCGTCGCGTCCGTGCGCAACTTTCCGCCCAACGGGGTCGAGCGCCCGGTCGCCAACGGCATCGGCGTCTTCGCCCAGCGGGGGCTGACGGGGAAGTAAGGAACCTTGACTTCCGGAATAAGGTAGTGGATCACTAGGGGAGCACTGATTCGGACGAAGGAATCGGATATGAGCCTCCCCCTGCTCGGCGACATCCGCGACCAGGCCTCCGGCCTCGACCGCGACCAACGCAACGCGTTCCTCGCCGCCCTGCTCGGCTGGACGATGGACGCCTTCGACTACTTCCTCCTGATCTTCGTGATCACGGAGGTGGCCAAGGAGTTCGGCACGTCGGCCGAGAAGGTCACCGTCGCCACGACGCTGACGCTGATCGCCCGGCCGCTCGGCGCGTACGTCTTCGGGATCTGGGCCGACAAGGTCGGCCGGCGCATCCCGCTGATGGTCGACGTGCTGTTCTACTCGGCCGTGGAGTTCGTCTCCGGCTTCTCCACCTCGCTGACCATGCTGCTGGTGCTGCGCTTCCTGTACGGCCTGGGCATGGGCGGCGAGTGGGGCCTCGGCGCGTCGCTGGCCATGGAGAAGATCCCGGTCGCCAAACGCGGGTTCTACTCCGGGCTGCTCCAGGTCGGCTACTCACTCGGCTACCTCATCGCGGCCGTCGCGTACTTCGTGATCACCCCGATCTTCGGCTGGCGCGGCCTGTTCTTCTTCGGCGCCGTGCCGGGGCTGATCGCGCTCTACATCCGTTACCGCGTCGGAGAGTCGGAGGCGTGGGAACGCACCAACGAACGCCTGCAGATCACCCGTACGCCGCTGCGCAAGGTCTTCCTGGACCGGAAAGTCCTCGTGCGGTTCTTCTACCTCGTGCTGCTCATGACCGCGTTCAACTTCATGAGCCACGGCACGCAGGACGTGTACCCGACCTTCCTCAAGAAGGGCCTGGGCCACTCACCGCACTACGCCGTCTACATCGCGATCATCTACAACATCGGCGCGATCATCGGCGGCGTGTTCGTCGGCGCGCTGTCGCAGCGGTTCGGCCGCCGCCGGGCCATCGTCGGCTCGGCCCTGCTCGGGCTGCTCGTCGTGCCGCTGTTCGCCTACTCCCAGGCGACGGCGCTGCTCGCGGTCAGCGCGTTCCTCATGCAGTTCTTCGTCCAGGGTGCCTGGGGCGTCATCCCGGCCCACCTCACCGAGATGTCGCCGGACGCCATCCGCGGGTTCTACCCCGGCGTGACGTACCAGCTCGGCAACCTGCTCGCCGCGATCAACCTGCCGCTGCAGGAACGCCTCGCCGACGCGCACGGCTATCCGTTCGCGTTCATGGTCGTGGTGATGCCGACTCTGGTGGCCGTGGTGCTGCTCACGGCGTTCGGCCGGGAGGCCCACAGCGTGGAGTTCGGCCAGGATCCGGTGCGGGTTCCGGAGAAGACCTGACCTCCTCCGTGGCCCGTACCGGAGGCGGAGCGTAACGATCCGAACACCGGCTCGGCCCGGCCGTTCGCATATTTCTCCGGGTGCGGCAACAATCAACGGGATCGTGTCCGTTGGCGCCCGAGGAGAGCGATGCACGAAGTGTGGCCCGGAACGCCGTACCCGCTGGGCGCCAGCTGGGACGGGACCGGTACGAACTTCGCGCTGTTCTCCGAAGTGGCGCACCGGGTCGAGCTGTGCCTGTTCGACGACCGGGGCCGGGAGACGCGCTACGTCCTGCCCGAGGTCGACGGCTTCGTCTGGCACGGCTACGTGCTGGGGGTCGGCCCCGGGCAGCGGTACGGCTACCGCGTGCACGGCCCGTACGACCCGAAGTCCGGCGACCGGTGCAACCCGGCCAAGCTGCTGCTCGACCCGTACGGCAAGGCGCTCGACGGCGACCTCCGCTGGCACGAGTCGGTCTTCTCCTACCACTTCGCCGCGCCGTCGGAGATGAACACCGAGGACAGCGCCCCGTACATGCCGAAGAACGTCGTGATCAACCCGTTCTTCGACTGGGGCGACGACCGCGCGCCGCGCACGCCGTACAACGAGACGGTGATCTACGAGGCGCACGTCAAGGGCCTCACCCGGCTGCACCCGAAGATCCCCAAGCGCCAGCGCGGCACGTACGCCGGGCTGTCCCACCCCGCGACCGTGGACCACCTGCTCGATCTGGGCGTGACCGCGATCGAGCTGATGCCCGTGCACCAGTACGTCTCCGAGCATGCGCTCGTCGCGCGCGGGCTGACGAACTACTGGGGCTACAACACGGTCGGCTTCTTCGCCCCGCACAACGCCTACTCCTCCTCCGGGCAGCTCGGCGAGCAGGTCCTGGAGTTCAAGGCGATGGTCCGGACGATGCACGAGGCGGGCATCGAGGTCATCCTCGACGTGGTCTACAACCACACCGCCGAGGGCGACCACCTCGGGCCGACGCTCAGCTTCCGCGGCATCGACAACGCCGCGTACTACCGGCTCAGCGACAGCGACAAGCGCTACAACCTCGACTACACCGGCTGCGGCAACAGCCTCAACGTCCGGCACCCGCACTCCCTGCAGCTGATCATGGACTCGCTGCGCTACTGGGTGATCGAGATGCACGTGGACGGGTTCCGGTTCGACCTGGCGTCCGCGCTCGCGCGGGAGTTCCACGACGTGGACCGCCTCGCCACCTTCTTCGACCTGGTGCAGCAGGACCCGGTCGTGTCGCAGGTCAAGCTGATCGCCGAGCCGTGGGACGTAGGGGAGGGCGGCTACCAGGTCGGCAACTTCCCGCCCCTGTGGACCGAGTGGAACGGCAAGTACCGCGACTCGATCCGCGACTTCTGGCGCGGGGAGCCGGTCCTGCCGGAGTTCGCCTCGCGCCTGACCGGCTCCAGCGACCTGTACGCCGACGACGGCCGGCGTCCGCTCGCCTCGATCAACTTCGTGACCTGCCACGACGGCTTCAGCCTGCACGACCTCGTCTCCTACGACCACAAGCACAACGAGGCCAACGGCGAGAACAACCGCGACGGAACCGACGACAACCGCTCCTGGAACCACGGCGCCGAGGGCGAGACCGACGACCCGGCGATCCAGGGGCTGCGCGTACGGCAGATGCGCAACTTCATCGCCACGCTGTTCCTGTCCCAGGGCGTGCCGATGCTGTCGCACGGCGACGAGCTCAGCCGCACCCAGCGGGGCAACAACAACGCCTACTGCCAGGACGGCGAGCTGGCCTGGATGTCCTGGGGCGACGACGGCGACCTCACCGCCTTCGTCCGCCGGGTCTCGGAGCTGCGCGGTGACCACCCGGTCTTCCGCCGCCGCCGGTTCTTCGAGGGCCGTACGCACGGCGGGCCGCTCGACGGCACGCGCGACATCGTCTGGCTGACACCGACGGGCACGGAGATGACGGAGTCGGACTGGCACACCGGTTATGCCAAGGCCGTCGCGGTCTACCTCAACGGCGACGCGATCACCGAGCCGGACACCCGCGGCCAGCGCGTACGCGACGACTCCTTCCTGCTGCTCCTCAACGCCCACTCCGAGAGCATCACGTTCCGCCTGCCGGACGTGATCTACGGCGAGCGCTGGGAGGTCGCCCTCGACACGGCCGTCGCCGAGGCGCCGGCCGGCGGCGAGCCGGTCAAGGCGCACGACGAGGTCGAGGTGGTCGACCGCGGGCTCGTCCTGCTGCGGAGGCTCAGCGACTCGCCGTGATGGCGGTGAGGAGCACGAGGACGAACGTCAGCGTGGCCACCGCGCCGTGGGCGACCACCGCCACGGCGGGAAAGCCCTGCTCGGCGCCGCGCGCGTGCTTGCCGCCCTCACCGGTCAGCCACCGGGTGAACATCACGAACCCCAGCAGCGTTACGAGCACGAGCGCGCCGAAGGCGCTCCAGGCGTACACCGAGCGCTCGGTGAGCAGGAACATCACCCAGACCGCCAGGGCCAGCACGGCGAGCGTGGGGTGGCCGAGGACGAGTATGGCGGGATAGCGGGTGACCTTGGTGCCCTGGCGGCGCGGCCCGCCCTCGGCCAGCCAGCGTACGAGGAGGCGCAGGCCCGCACCGGCGGTCAGCACCCACATCACTAACGCGGCGATCTCCAACGTGTCTCCCCCTCCGCACTCGGCTGCCCTCCCCAAGTCTTCCTGGAAAACGGCGATTTGATAAGCCGAACGCAGCCAGCCAGTCGCAAGATGTGACGGCGCCTTATGCCACTCTGGTTGCCATGCGCATCTTCGAACCGGCCGGCGCCGCGGATCTCGCCGAGGCGTACGCCTATCCCGGAGACGGACCCTGGCTGCGGGCCAACATGGTGGCCTCCGCGGACGGCGCCGCGACCCACAGCGGCCTGACCGAGGGGCTCGGTGGCCCCGCCGACCGCCGGCTCCTGTCCGTCCTGCGGGCCCTGTCCGACGTGGTGGTCGTGGGCGCCGGCACGGTCCGCGCCGAGACGTACGGTCCGGTACGCCCCCGCGACTGGTGGGGCGACCTGCGCGAGGGCCGTACGCCCGCGCCGCCGCTGGCGGTCATCTCGCGCAGCCTCGACTTCGACCTCGACTCCCCGATGTTCACCGAGGCCCTCACCCCCACGATCGTGATCACCTGTCCGTCCGCGCCCGTGGAGCGCCTGCGCGCCTGCGAGAAGCGCGCCGAGGTGATCACTCTGGACGGCGACCAGGTGGACGCCGGGGCCGCGCTGGACGCCCTCGCCGGGCGCGGCCTGGTCCGCCAGCTCACCGAGGGCGGCCCCCACCTGCTCGCCCAGATCGCGGCCGCCGGGCGCCTCGACGAGCTCTGCCTCACGATGAGCCCGCGGCTCACCGCGGGGAACGCGGCCCGCGTGGTGAACGGCCCGGCGCTGGAGCCGCCGACGTCGTTGCGGCTCGGCCACGTTCTGGAGGAGGACGACTTCGTCTTCCTCCGCTACGTGCGGAGATGACCTCGCCGGTGCCGGGTGTCCCGGCGGGCTCTGCCTTACGATGAGCCCGCAGCTCACCGCCCTGGAACGCGGCCCGCGTTCCGCCTCCGACACGTAAGGAGATGAGCTCGTGGACCTGCCCGTGAGCCCACCCGTGGCGCCGATGCTCGCCAAGGCGGTCAAGGCGCTGCCGCGCGGCGACCTGCTGTACGAGCCCAAGTGGGACGGCTTCCGCGCCGTCGTGTTCCGCGACGGCGACGAGGTGGACATCCGGGGCCGCAACGGCAAACCGCTCGGCCGCTACTTCCCCGAGCTGGTCGAGGGGTTCGCCCGCGAGCTGCCCGCGCGCTGCGTGCTCGACGGCGAGATCATCCTGCGCCAGGGCCAGGTGCTGGAGTTCGAGGTGCTCCAGCAGCGCATCCACCCGGCCGCATCCCGCGTCAAGCTGCTGGCCGAGCAGACCCCGGCCTCCTTCGTCGCCTTCGACCTCCTCGCGCTCGGCGACGAGTCGCTGATGGAGACGCCCTTCGGCGAGCGCCGGGCCAAGCTCACCGAGGCGCTCGCGAACGCCAAGGCGCCCGTCCACGTCACCCCGGCGACCGACGACTACGACGTGGGTCAGCGCTGGTTCTCCGAATTCGAGGGCGCGGGGCTCGACGGCGTGATCGCCAAACCGCTGGACGGCCCGTACGAACCCGACAAGCGGGCGATGTTCAAGGTCAAGCCCGAGCGCACCGCCGACTGCGTGGTGGCCGGGTTCCGCTGGCACAAGTCCGGGCCGATCGTCGGCTCGCTGCTGCTGGGCCTCTACGACGGCGACCGGCTGCAGCACGTGGGCGTCTCGGCCTCGTTCCCGATGGCGCGCCGCGCCGAGCTGGTGGACGAGCTCGCGCCGTACCGGATGGAAGAGCTGGACGGCCACCCGTGGGCCGAGTGGGCCCGGCAGACCGACGCCACCCCCGACCGCATGCCCGGGGCGGTCACCCGCTGGAACGCCAAGAAGGACCTGTCGTGGGTCGCCCTGCGCCCGGAGCTGGTCTGCGAGGTCGCCTACGACCAGATGGAGGGCACGCGCTTCCGGCACACGGCGAGGTTCCGCCGCTGGCGCACGGACCGTACGCCCGAGTCGTGTGGCTATGACCAGCTCGAGGTGCCTGTGGCGTACGACCTGGACGACATCCTCGGCTGATCTAGTCCTTGCGCGCCTTGCTCGGCTGGACGCGCTTGGGCTCGCCCTCCATCTTCGGATAGTTGGGCGGGTACGGCATGTCGCCCAGCCCGTGGTCCTTCTCGTCCCGGTCGGCCCACTCCAGCAGGGGTTCGAGCGTGAACGCCGCGTCGTCGATGTCCGCGTGCGGGTCGCCGATCTCGGCGAACCGCGCCGGCATCGTGGCGATGGTGAAGTCGTCGGTCTCCACGTCGGGCAGCTCGTCCCAGGTCACCGGCGCGGAAACGGGCGCGTACGGCTTGGGCCGCACGCTGTAGGCCGAGGCGATCGTCCGGTCGCGGGCGTTCTGGTTGAAGTCAATGAAGACCTTCTCGCCGCGCTCCTCCTTCCACCAGGCCGTGGTGACCAGGTCCGGCATCCGCCGCTCGATCTCGCGGGCGAAGGCCAGCGCCGACCGGCGTACCTCGGTGAAGGTCCAGCGCGGCTCGATCCGCAGGTAGACGTGCACGCCGCGGTTGCCGGAGGTCTTGGGGTGGCCGGTGAAGCCGAGCTCGGCGAGCATCTCCCGTACGGGCCCGAGCGCGACCTTCTTGGCGTCGGCGAAGTCGGTGCCGGGCTGCGGGTCGAGGTCGATGCGCAGCTCGTCGGGGTGATCGACGTCGCCGCGGCGTACGGGCCAGGGGTGGAAGGTCACCGTGCCGAGGTTGGCGGCCCACGCGACGTCGGCGAGCTCGACGGGACACAGCTCGTCGGCATGCCGTCCGCTGGGGAAGGCGATCCGCGCGGTCTCGATCCAGTCGGGGGTGTTCTTGGGGATGCGCTTCTGGAAGAACGCGTCCCCCCGGTTGTCGGCGCGGGTGGACAGCTTCGCGCCCTCGAACACCCCACCGGGCCAGCGCTCGAGGGTCGTCGGCCGCTCGCGGAGCGCGCGCAGGATCCCGTCGCCCACCGACAGGTAGTAGTTGACCAGATCCAGCTTGGTCTCCTGCCGAGCGGGGAAGTACACCTTGTCCGGGTTGGTGACCTTAACGACGCGGTCTCCGACCTGGATCTCCACGTAAGGGGACGCCATAGGCGGCACGTTACCCCGCCGGGGCGACAGGCCAGCGGAATGGCGGCCGTACGGCGACGGTTGACAAGGGCGTGACAGTGATACGCAAGAGCGACGACGAGTGGAAGGCCGAGCTTTCGCCCGAGGAGTACCACGTCCTCCGCGAGGCCGGCACCGAGGCCCCGTGGACCGGGGAGTACGTCTCCACCAAGACGGTGGGCGTCTACAACTGCCGCGCGTGCGGCGCCGAGCTGTTCCGCTCGGACACCAAGTTCGACTCCCACTGCGGCTGGCCGAGCTTCTACCAGCCGAGCGAGTCCGACGCGGTGACGCTGCTGGACGACAGCTCACTCGGAATGGTCCGTACGGAGGTCCGCTGCAAGAGCTGCGGCTCCCACCTGGGCCACGTCTTCGAGGGTGAGGGCTACCCCACCCCGACCGACCAGCGCTACTGCATCAACTCGGTGTCCCTGACCCTCGCCCCCGAGGAGCAGGACGCGAAGTAATCGGCGGGGCGACGTCACTCGACGGGCTGGTAGAAGCGGAGCAGGCCGCCGATGTTGGTCAGCTCCGTGGTGGCCTCGGTGAGCAGCCGTGGCCAGTCGCCGTCGTCGCGGTCCGCGGCGACGGCGGTTTCGATGGCCGAGCGCGCCGCGGTGCCCCACAGCGTGGCGTGACGGGCGGCCTCGTCGCGCTGGCCGCGGTCCCACCACCGGGTCACGTGCTCCAGTTGCCCGGCGAGGTCGTTCCCGGGAATGGGGCGCCCGTACCGGCGCTCCCAGGTCGGGCTGTCGGGATGGCGGCCGGCGGCCGGGTCGCGGCGGTGGGCGGCCTGGAGCTCTTCCAGGACCAGGCACCACTCGTACGGGACGGTGAACCACTCGGGCTCCTCGCCCGTGCAGACGCCGCCTCCGCCGAGACGGCCGCGGAGGGCTCCGGCGAGGTGGTCGGCGAGCCGGCCTGGGTCGGTCCGGGCGGTGATCACCGACGCGCGGGCGTCGACGGCGGCGTCGACGGCGTGGGACAGGGCGCAGTCGAGGAGCCGGTCCGGGAGCGCGCGCAGCGTGTCCAGGATCGCCGGGCCGGGAACCGGCGCGCCCCAGCCGGACAGGTGCGCCGCGGTGGTGAGCTCGACCCACAGCACGACGGCCGGGTGGTCGGTGAGGACGCGCTGCGCGGTGCGCATGTCCCGCAGCGTGCACGGCGAGGTGTGGCAGTCGGTGCCGCACGTGCTGCTGCGGGAGCCGACGAGCACGCCGGGTGAGGCGAGCCGTACGGGCCGGGCCTCGGCGGCGGTGCCATCGGGCATGCGGGCCAGGTGAGGGTAGTCCATGCCGTCGGTGAAGACGGCGCCCTCGCCGGGGCGCAGGGTGACGAGGAACTGGGACTGGGCGTCGGTGATGTTCATGGTCGCGCCGACGGCGTCCCGGTCGTCCTTGGCGGGCAGCCGGTGCACGATCTTGACGGCGGTGTTCTTGATGACGTCGGGCACGAGCTTGGAGGGGATCTGCTCGGCGACGATCAGGCCCTCTCCGTACGCGCGGATCTCGGCGAGCAGCCCGGCGAACATCTCGACGGCGTGCGCGGCCGGCCCGGTGTCATCGCTCTTGCGCAGCAGCCGGTGGGCTTCCTCGAAGACGCTGAGATGCCGCAGGCCGGCCGGGGCGCCGCCCTCGGCGCGCTGGCGCATCCGCAGATGCTCCACCAGGCGGACCAGGACGGTGCCCATCAAGAACGCCTTGTCGCGGTCGTCGCCGACGTCCTCGATCTCGAACACCACGTTGCGTGCCAGCAGGCGTCCGAAGTCGATGGGGTGGCCGCCCTCGAAGAACCGGCCCGTCGTGCCGAGGCGGAGGCTGGACAGCCGCACGCGGATGAATCCGCGAACGTTGTCGGTGATCTCCTTGCCGTACCCGATCTCCGTCACGACCTCCTCCGCCGCGGCCTGCAGATCGGCCAGGGTCGGGTAGCGGGGAGCGGTGCCGGGAGTACGGGGTTCGCCGAGGGCCAGGTCCCAGCCGAGCTGTTCGTAGCAGCGGGTCAGCGCCGCGGCCAGGACCTGGGGGAAGGGCTCGTCGGACTCGAACGCGGCCAGGAACAGCGCCCGCACCAGGTCCGCGTGGGTCTGCAGCGGGAACGCCCGCCCGTCGGCGTCCTTGGCGGGTTCGAGGGGGTTGATGCCCGCCGCGATGGCTTCGACGTCGCCGGGGCGGATCGCGACGACTTCGGCGTCGGGCAGGCGGGCGGCCATCAGCCGGTATTCGGCCTTGGCCGGCTCGACCACCAGCCACGGCAGCCCGGCGGCGGTCGCGGACGCCAGCAGCCCGCGTACCGTCTGGGACTTGCCGGCACCGGTCGCCCCGCAGACGAAGGTGTGCCGGTTGAGGCTGTCCAGCGGGACGGACAGGACTCCGACGTCGGTACGGTTGCGGTCCAGGACCTGCCCGAGCGGCACTCCGCCCGCACCCGGGGTGGTCTCGGGGGTGACGTCGAACTCGGGGCGGACGGCGAACCGCACCCCGGGCACCTCGCGTACCGGGGGCCGGGCGAGCGCGGCGACCATCCGGGACCCGGCCTCGAACGGCCAGCCGGGCCCCGAGACGACGGGCTCGCCGGTGCCGGGCAGCGGCGCCAGCGCGTACGGCACCCCGTCCAGATCCGCCGAGGCGCACACCAGCGCCGCGACCCGGGCCGCGGCCTGCTCGCTCATGCCGCCGGCCAGCAGGCGCACCCGCCACAGGCCGCTCGAACCGCCCTGGCGCAGCTCCCGGTGCCGGCGTTCCAGCCGCAGCGCCCGCACCGCGTTCTCCGGGGAGCGTTCGGCCATCGACTGGGCGGTGTACGCGCGGTCGGCGACCTCGTCGGCGAGCCGGCCGCTCTCGCCGGGATCGATGGGTTCGGCGAGGAGCAGCCACGCGAACGGCTGCGTCCACACCGACAACAGGCAGTCCTCCAGCGAGGGCCGCACCATCTGCTGCCCGGGGTCGGTCCGTTCGTCGACGAGGAGACCGTCGGTGATCCCGCCGATCCGCGTCCAGCACGGCAGATCACCCATCGCGTCCGCCACCGCGCCCGGACGCAGCAGCCGGCCGCGCCCGCCCGCCGGCAGGCTCAACGCCGCCGCGCCGGCGTCGCCTTCGGTGATCAGTCCCTGGCCGCCGACGAACACCTCCACCGGCCCGGCGGCCAGCGTCCGCCGCCACCCCACCAGCACCGGCCCGTCACCGTGGTACGCCGACACCAGCGCGGCGAGCCGCTGATCTCGCGACTCATCCCGGCCACCGGCCTCGCCCTCATCGGTGAGCCGGCGCCGCGGCACCTCCGTCAACCGGCACGCCGGGACGTCGCGGACCAGGTCCCACACCGATTCGGTCACCGCTCAGCCCTTCCGCGCCATCAGGTTCTGGAACAGCTCCGCCTGCTCGACCGCGTCATCCAGCGCGTTGTGCGTGTGCGGACGCCGGGACAGCAGGTCCGCGGGCATCTGGCTCTTCGTCGAACGGGAGATGAGCGTCCCGGCCTTGGCCGCGTACAGCGTCTTCATGTCCACATGCCGGGAGTGACCGAACGGGGACCCCCTCTCCGCGAACCGCACGAAGTACCAATAGGCCCACATCCAGTCATAACCGAGTGGATAGGCGACGAAGACCGGCGTCGCGCCGGCCGCGATCTCCGCCACCCACGCGGACGCGGCGCTCATCGCCTCGCCCGGATCCCGGCCCTCGACCGCGAGCCGCTCCCGGTCCAGGCCGCTGACCGCCAGCGCATCGGGTACGAACGTGTCGCTGATCGGCTTCAGCTCCGCGTAGAACGTCCGCGCGGCCGGATCGCTCGCCGTGAAACCGGCGCCGTCGGCGGTGCCGCAGGCCGCCATACCGAGGCTGAGCAGGGAGTACGGGCCGGGAATCGGCCCGTCCGCCTCCACGTCCACCGACACGTACACCTCACGCCTGGCCATGGGTGTCCTTCCGATACTCATGACGGGCATGTCGGCTCGTGCCCTCACTCGGGCGGATTCTTCTCTTCCCATGCCTGGGAGATCTGCGGGAGCACGTGAAAGAGCCGTTCTCGGCACGCGGCCACCGCTGCATGGTCGTAGTCGGCTTCGCGGGTGGTCGCATCGAGCTGCCAGTCGTTCGGCTCGTTGCCCGGACGCCACAGGTGGATGTTGACGCCTGGTGCTATCTGTCCCTTGCCGGGCGTGTCTTTGGAGAGATCGTCGGTGTCACCGATCCGCATCCCGGTCGCCTCGCTCAGGAGCCGGCTGTGGTAGCCGTCGAGGTCGGCGGTGAAATGGAAGTCGAACAACGTCTTGATGCTCATCGATTGGTCTGCTCCTCAAGTTCGATCACTTTCCAGTCGCTGTCGTGCAGTCCCGTGGCCGGTCCTCGGTGATCGAACGTGGCGATCGTGACGTCCCGTCCGAGAATGCCCTCCCAGCGTCCGGCCCAGTCATGGAGCGCCGGGGCGACACGTTCCAGATGCCGGTGTTTGTAGTGGCCGCCGTGTTCGGACCGCCACCCGGTCTTCGGATCGGCCTTCTCGAACTGCTGGAACCGGTCGGCCAGGCCGTCGCTGGCCACTTGAAAGTCGTAGTCGCTCGGCTCGTTGGTCGCGTCGAGTTCGTACATGCTGTCGAAGAACGGCGCGGCGGGTTTACCTCCATCCTCAGCGAAGCCCGCCTCTCGATACGTCGCGACGGCGTTGTCCGTCCGCCGCGTCCGTTCCTCCGGTGGTGCGTTGCGGTAATGGTCGGTGACCTTGGCGCGTAGTTCGTCCTCAGTCTGCGGGAACGACTTTTTCGGGTTCTCCGAGCAGAACCGGGCCGCGGAGCCCTTGAGGCGTACGTCGGCGTCAGTGATGCCCTCGGTGGCGAGCGCCTCGTGCAGTTCCCCCGTGCACATGGCCCATTGTTCGGGCTGTGTCCCGAGAGGTGTGCGACGCTCGTGCATGTCCCAAGCCTGCTGTGGGGAGATTCCGGCGAAGGCGTACTCGCGATCAGTGAACGCGTAGTCCGACCGGTCGGTGACCTCCGGATACATGGGTCGTTCCGCGGCCGCGTCCGGTCGATCCCGCCGTTCGAGGGGCCCCGTGACCTCGGCCGTGGAGGGCGAGTCGGTGCTCTGGGCGGCGGATTTCCGGAATGCCGCCTCTGTGGATGGCCGGGTGTCCTGGGATCCCCAGATGACCGACGGACGGATCTCTGCCGCGATCCCGTCGGTGACGTCCGCGCGCGCACCCGACTCTTCGGCCTCGGGTCGTTCCTGCTCCTCGCCGACCACTTCATCGGGGAACGCACTGCGA
Source organism: Actinomadura sp. DC4 (assembly GCF_030406325.1). Taxonomy (GTDB): domain Bacteria; phylum Actinomycetota; class Actinomycetes; order Streptosporangiales; family Streptosporangiaceae; genus Actinoallomurus. The sequence continues at coordinate 195,643 of NZ_JAUEQY010000012.1, forward strand.
TCCTTACGCGTGCCCTCGACGGACGGCGCACTGTCGTCCGTGCCCGTGCCGACGGCGGCAGCGCTTTCGGGCGCGGCCACCGAACCGGCTGGTTCTGGCTCGGTGGTGGATCCCACGTCCTGCTGGGCGGCTTCCGGCTTGTCTTCGCCCGGCTCCTGATCTGTGCGGCTGCTCGTGGTGTCGTTGGCGGCGGCCGCGCCCGCGCGGCTGTCCGCCCGGGATGGCGCGCCATCCGCGCCAGGGGCATCGGCTGGAGTACGGCGCTCGGGGGCGGCAGGTTCCTCTGTCACCTCGGCGTCGGTGTCGCCGATGGTCGTGCGGTCAGCGGTCACGACCAAGGCCCGCCTGAAGATCGAGGAAGTGGGCGCCCGGTGAGGTGAATGTGTACCTCACAATCCGCTTCCTCCCCGTGTGTGCGGCCTTGTGACGCGTCTGCGGCCGAGGGGCCAGGTTATTGAGCGGGTCGCCCGATTGGAAGCGTTCGCCCCATACAGAAGTAGTGACAAGTCCGCTATGGCTCTGCTTGGGTTGTTAACCGGGGATGGTCAAAGGTGATTGTCAAGTACGTGCGCGGTGGGGGTACGGGGGTTTCGGAATCATGACCGTCGAACCGGTCAGTCGTCAGTCGCTGCTGGAACGGCGGTCTCTGCTGTTCTCCCCGGATCCGCGGCTGGGCTGGGTCTTCCGTGATCGCTGGGCGTTCTACACGCCGTTCACCGATCCTCGGCCGCAGCCTCGGCGGCTGCCGGAATACCTGCACCGGCAGGTCGTCCAGACCGAACAGGTGGCGCGGCGGCGCCTGACCCGAACTTTTCCGTTGAGTCTTACCGCATTCGCGGTCCTGGCGGCGTTCTCGGCGTACGCGGTCGGCGACCATTCGCTCGCAAAGGCATCGGTGCCGGTCGGGTCGATCCTTTTGGCGTTGATCTGTCTGGCGCCGGGCGCCGTGCTGACCGGGATCGCGCTCCGCATGCGGCGTAACGCCCGCGCGGCGTACGAGCTCGCGCGTCGCCAGGCCGAGCAGGCGTACGAGGCCGAGCTGAGAAACTGGCAGGCGCGCCGGCACCACCACGAGGCGAACGAACGCGGCGCGGCGAGCGCGCGCCCGGAGTGGGGTACGGTTCCGCGTCCCCTCGCCAAGCGGCGCCTGGACGTGTTCGGCGGCACGCTCTTCGGCTGGGAAGCGCTGCTGAGCACCTATGGATCCTCGGCCTTGATCACCGGGCCGCTGCTGGTCATCGACCTGTCGCGGGAGCTGGTGTGCGGGGAGCTGGCGTCGCTGGCCCGGGCCGCGAACATCGAGGTCGACACCCAGCTCCTGCCGGCCCGGCTCGCCGCGTCCACCCTGCTGTCCGGGCTGGGCGCCCGGGAGCTGGTGGACGCGATCGTGGAGTCGATGTACGGCGGCTCGGCCGAGGCCGCGCGGGCCGAACGCAGCATGGACGACCGGATCTTGACCAAGGTCTGCGACGCGCTCGGTGAGCACGTCTCCCTGGCACGGATCGGCGCGGCGCTGCGCGCTCTCATGGGCGAACCGGATGACTCACCGGTCCTGGAGCGCGACGAGCGCCGTCGTATCGGGAACGAGCTGTTCAGCGTGGAGTACCGGCGCCAGGCGCACGCGAACATCTCCCGGATCGAGTCCTACATCCACCCCATCGAGGGTCTCGGCGCCGAACCCGAGGACCGTACTCCGGGGTTCCTGACGTGTATCGCGCTGGACAGCGAGGCCCGCAACGTACGGTCGGAGCTGTTGACCGACCTGATCGTGCAGTGGGTCACCCATCGGGTCACGGCCTCTGCCGACCCCCGCCCGTCCGTGGTCGTCGCCGGCGCGAACGAGCTCGCTCGCCGTCACCTCGAACGCCTCGCCGACGCCTGTGAACGCCGGGGCGTACCGCTGACGCTGTTGTTCCGGCGGTTGCGGGAGACCGGCGGGGAGATGCTCGGCGGAGGCGCGGTCGCGTTCATGCGGCTGGGCGGCCACGAGGACGCGGCCAAGGCCGCGGACTTCATCGGCCGGGACCACAAGTTCGTGCTGTCCCAGATCACCAAGAACGTCGGCGGCAACGAATCCCACACCGACTCCGACACCGAAGGCGCCGGCGATTCGGACACGATCAGCACGTCACGTTCGCTCGGCACGTCGACGAACTGGGGCGACACCCGCTCCTCGGGCGTGACCCGCTCCGGAGGAGGCCCTGCCGGGTTCTTCACCGACCGCTCCACCAACACCGGTGACTCCCGTACCCGGGGCGGAGGGACGAGCGAGACGGACACCACCGGCGAGAGTCGATCGGTGTCGAGAAACTGGTCGAGTGCCTACTCGTACGCCGAAGGAACGAACTGGAGCGACGCCGACACCAGTCAGCGCGTCTATGAGTACGCCGTCGAACCGGTCACGCTGCAGCACCTCCCCGACCACGCCCTCCTGCTCGTCGAGACCCGCCCGGAAGGCGGCCGGAGACTCACCCCCGTCGAGTGCGACCCGGCCATCGTGACCTTGGACCGCGTCGCGACCACCCCGCTACCGGACCCGCCGCGGCACCGGGCCACGCAGCCCCCGCCGGTAACGTACGCGCCGCGATGGGCCGCACCACCACCGGTCGAACCACCGCGCACGCAGTTGCCGTACGCGCCCGGCCCGCCATCGGGACACCAGGCCGGCCCCCGCCCAGCGCCACCGCAGCCCAAGGCCGGGAGGACCTGGCCCCGTACCCCACCCGGCACCACCCCGCCGCCGCGCCGCGCGCCACGAGACGACGACTCGCCGGGACCACCGCCGCTGTTCGGCCGCGACGGAAACCGGTGAACCCGATGTTCGCCGTGGAAGAGGCCATCGCACTGGCCCGGAAGGCACATGCCGGCCAGACCGACAAGGCCGGCCGCCCTTATATCGACCATCCGCTCCGCGTCATGCACCGCCTTACCGGCGAACACGAGCGGATGGCCGCCATCCTGCACGACGTCCTGGAGGACACCCCGACCACCGCCGAGGACCTGCGTACGGCCGGCTGCCCAGAACCGGTCATAGCGGCCGTACGAGCCCTGACCAAGAACCCCGGCGAGCCACTCGAGGACAGCATGGCGCGCGCCGCTGAGAACCCGATCGCCCGCGCCGTCAAACGCGCCGACATCGCGGACAACAGCGACCCGGCCCGCCTGGCCCTCCTGGACGAGCCGACCGCGAGGCGCCTACGCCACAAGTACGCCGAAAGCACCCGCCTCCTCAACCGCCACGCCAGAGCCGCAGGGGAGAACCCCGATGGCCACTGACCGCGCGAGCGACGGCACCGACACGAACGCCGAGACCACAGAGGCCCAACCCGACCGCCGCCCGCCACCACCGGCGGACCGGCCCGGAACCGACGGCTACCCTTCCCGCGCCGAAAGCCGCGACCGAGCAGCCGCCGCCAACGAGACCAGCACCCAGAACACCGAGAAACCGGCCGACGACAAAGCGGACACCTCGCACGCATCGCAGGAGACCTCCGGCGAACAAGGCTCCAATGCCACCGAGAAGCCTGAGCCGCCCGGCACACCGGAGTCCAACGAGGGAACCGGCAACGACGGTGCCGGCAAGCGGGACGACTACGGTCCCTCGCAGGAAAACACTGAGGCCCGGTCCGACACGGCACCGCCCTCGGACGGCGTCATCGGTTCGACGAAGGAGACCGATCGGCGCGAACAGCTACCCGATGGTCAGAGCGCTCCGGACGACGGCACCACCTCGCCCGAGACGGATAAACAGCCCGTATCCGCGATCGCGACCGAACGACCTGAAGACGAGGACACAGGGAAGCCACTCGCCGACGACGACTCGACTCGGATGACAGATCGCTCCGTTGAGGCACTCGCGGACGAGGAAGCTGCTGCCGACACCGACGATGCCTCTAGCAGCGGTGCGAAGACGCTAGCCCGACGATTCGAATCACTCGATGAAGCAGACCCCGGAGCGACCGACGAGCGTAGTGCGGACGTGAAGGGCACCACCGACGAGGGGACTGAGCTCACCCTCCAAGGTGATTCAACGAGCGAACGGACCGAACCAACTTGGGCCACCGGTGGACTGGATATCGCAGGAATCCTGCCGACCGGCGAAGAGCTGGTCAAGATGGAAAACGACAAGCAGTCCCGGGCGGAGAGAGCCCGTCGGAAGATGTATGAATCCGGCGAAGAGGTCCTCGACGACGTAGGGAAGGTCGTCAATCGGATCGACCAGATCTTCCAGCGTCCGCCGGCCGGCCATCCAGAGACGAGAACAGGCCCGGAAGCGGTCCCAGCACCGCATGATGGGATCAACGCAGCGGATACTGTAACCGCGCTGATCGCGGCGGGTGTCGTAGTCGGCGAGGTCTACCGCAGAGGCCGTGAGAGGCTGAAACAAAAGAAAGGTGTTTGACGATGCCGGTGACTGCTAATCAGGTAGCGGCCCTGAAGGCTTACCTGACGGGGGACTTTGATAGCCACAAGCGGCTATTTGGACAGCTCGACCGGACCGCTGCCCAGACCGGTTACACGGCGCTTCTTACCGCCGCGTTCTTCGAAGCGGTTGATCGTAGATTCGCGCCGGACGGCAAAACCGCCGACGTGGTCGAGTTCGTCGCCGACGTACGGACCCGTCACCTCACGGACGCCGATGAGATCGACCCACGTGCTGCCGAACGTCTCATTCTCGCCATCTTCACCGATGAAGAAGTCGACGATATTGACACTGAGACCAAGGTCAGCACCCAAATCATCCTCTTGTACGCGCTGATCGTCGATGCGCGACTCGACGATGCTCAACTCGATGGATTCTTGGTCGAAGCCAGCAAGCTGGCCGACGAATGGACCAGCTGACGCGATCGGCGGAGCGCGGCATGCTGGTGAGCGGCGAGCAGGTGGCGGCGCTGCGTGCCTTCCTGGCACTTGACCCCGACCAGGCTGGACGGTTGACCGAGCAACTTGTCGAGTCCGGTCGTGTGGAGGGGTACGGCGAGTTGGTATATGCCGCCTTCGTCAGCGCGGTTCGTCGCCGGTTCTCCCCGACATGGACGGTCGCTGACGTCATCCGGTTCGTGGCCGCTAAGCGCGCTGAGCTGCTTGAGGATGGCGCAGAGGTTGATCCTCTCACTGCGGAGATCTTGGTTAGGCGAGCACTCGGTGGTGGCATCGCAACCGAGCTGGACGAGAAGTCCAGAGCCCGCGCACAGATTCTTCTGCTTGGCGAGATAGTGGCCGATGCAGGGTTCGATGATGCAGGGCTTGATGATTTCCTCGCCCAGGTACGCTCATTGGCCGATCAGATGACCTTAGGTGATCTACCGGGCTGACACACCGACCGGTTAGCGTCTGTCCTTTATGGCCGTCTGTGCAGACGGCTGTTTTTGCCAACGACTACTGTACGAATTTTCTGCGCAGACGCTGGGCACGGCGTACGTCAAGGGGCGGGAGGGCGAGCAGACGGCCGGTGCGGTCAGTGCCGATGATGCCTGCCTCAATGGTGATTTCCAAGGCTGAGAGTAGTTGCGGGCCCAAGCCGAGGCCAGCCACTGCGTGGTCGGCATTGAACTCGGTCCGGTCGGTGGAGAACCGGGACAGGGCCGCGCCGACGACGGCGACGCCGACCGGGATCACCAGGACCGCGAAAACGATGGCCACCGCGATGGCGAGCAGGAACGTCACCAGGAACCCGAACGGAGTATGCCACCGCACGGCCACCCGCCACATGCGCCGTACGGGATGCCAGATGCGGGTGAGCAGCCACCACAGCGCCCGGATCGGCAACGTCAGCTGCGTGTAGCAGAACACCGGCACGGCGTTCAGGCCGACGTGGTGGCTCAGCTCGTGGGCCAGCACCGCTTCGAGCTGGTCCGGTGGCAGCGACTCGGTCGCGTACGAGGTGAGGACGACGAGCTGTCCGGTCGTCGCGGGAGCGTTCAGCTCGCGTGATTTCACGATCATCAGCCGGACCCGCCCGGCGGACAGTCCGACGCGGTCCAGCGCGCGGCGGGCCGGCTCCTTGAGGCGGCGCAGCTCCTCCGTGGTCGGGTCACGGTAGCCGTACGCCTTCTGGAGGAACGTGGCCCGCCAGGACGCCAGCACCGCCCCGGCCGCCCAGACCACGATCGGCACGGCGGCGCCCCACAGCGGCCAGACCAGGTGCAGTCCGTAGGCGATCGGCGCCACGATGGTCAGCGCGCCGATCGCCGCCGGGATCAGCGTCGTCAGGGCGACGATGGTCGAGCCGAGCCCTGGCCCGGCCAAGGGGGGGCCGGTTATGGGCGTTCCGTCGAGCGGCGTCGCCGCGGCGTGGGGTACGGGCGAGGACGCATGCCGCGCCGGCACGGCCGGCGGTGGCGACAGGGGTCCGCGCGCGGTGCGGCCGGCGGGAAGCGACGCCAGGCCGGTCCGCGCCGGACCCGGCGCGGAGGGGGTCTGGGACGCGCCGCGGGTGGCGGCGGTCCACGCGCGGCCGTCCCAGTAACGCTGGAACGCCCGCTCGCGCGGGTCCGGATACCAGCCGGGAGGCGGTTGGCCGGTCACCAAACCTCTTCCTGTTCTCGGGCGGTACTTCAAGCCTGGAAGCACCATCCTCGCGTGCGATACCCGCACCTGTCACCCTCGGCGGACACCCGCCGAGTCCGGGAGGCGGCTCAGAACGGTGACGGCGAGGAGCACGGGGATCAGCGCGGACAGCGTCCAGGCCAGGCCCGCGAGTTCGGCGGTCCAGCCGATCACCGCGGGGCCGAGCAGGATGCCCGCGTACGTGAACGTCGTGAACCGGGACACGAGCACCGCCGCGTCCCCGCCCGCCCGGCCGGCCGCGCTGAAGGTCAGCGGGAGCAGGACCGACGTGCCGAGGCCCATCACGGCGAAGCCGGTGACCGCCGTCGACGGCTGGGGGATGAGCACGGCCATCGCGAGGCCGCAGGCCGCCACCAGGCCGCCCGTGCGGAAGACCGGTGAGGCGCCGAACCGCAGGGTCAGGCGGTCGCCGGCCAGCCGCCCGCCGGTCTGGCCGGCCGTGTAGGCCGTGACCGCGGTCGCGGCCAGGCCGAGCGACGCGCCCCTGCTCTCGTGCAGGAAGATCGCGCTCCAGCTCAGGGCGGCGCCCTCGCAGACCATCAGGGCAGTGCCGGTCAGGCCCAGGGCGATGATCGTACGGGTCCAGCCGCCTCGCCACCCGCGGCGCTCGCGTACGGCGGCGTCCGGTGGGGTGGACGGCAGCAGCGGTCCGATCAGGAGCCCGCCGGCGAGGAGTACGGCCGCGGCGGCCACGAGATGCGCGGTGGAACCCACACCGGCGTGGGCCAGGGCGGCCGCCGCCAGGGAGGCGACGACCGCGCTGACGCTCCAGGCGGCATGGCACCCGTTGAGGATCGGACGCCCGATGAGCCGCTCGACCGTGACCGCGTAGGCGTTCATGGCGGCGTCGGTGGCGCCGTGCACGGCACCGAGCGCCGTCGCGACCAGGGCGAACTCGACCGGACCACCGCCCACGCCCAGCAACGCCAGCAGGAACGGCATGGTCACGAGCGAGGCGCGAAGGACGGGCCGGCTCCCGACCCGGGCGACCAGCGGCCCGACGAACTGCATGGACGCGAGCGCCGCCAGGCCGAAGAACACTCCGACGAGGCCGAGCCGGCCGTCCGTCAGACCGTACTCGGCCTTCAGCGACGGCAGCCGCACGATGTACGTCGACAGTGTGAGCCCGTTGAGGAAGAAGACGGCCGTGGCGGGCCACCGGCCACGGCCCTCACGCGTCGCCGGCCGAGCGGTCGTCGTCCGGTTCTGGATCTCCATGGTGTGCGCCCTCCGTCGTCGTCCGTACGAACCCGTGAAGACGACGAACGCGGACCGGCGCTCCACGACACCGGAGCCTCACCAGAACGGGCGGAGCTCCAAGGTCCCGAAGGCCGCAGCCGGGTGCTTCGACGCCACCTCGATCGCCTCGTCGAGGTCGGCGCACTCCAGGATGTCGAAGCCGCCGACCTGCTCCTTGGTCTCGGCGAACGGCCCGTCCGCGACGAGCACCTCGCCGTCCCTGACCCGTACCGTCGTCGAGTCGCGGACCGGGCGCAGCCGGTTGCCCGTACGCCGGACACCGCGGCCTTCCATCTCCTCGACCCAGGGCGTGGGGTCGTCGTTCGGTTCCACGTCCTCGTCGACGCAGACGAGCATCAGATACTTCACGTCTCCTCCTTGATGAGAGCGTCCAGCGGTACGACGAACGGCGACGGCCCATCACGACCGCTAGATCCAGCCACGGCGGGTGGCCTGGGCGCCGGCCTGGAAACGGTTGTCGGCTCCGAGCAGGTCCATCAGGTGCTTCATCCGCCGCCGCATGGTGCGGGTGCTCAAGCCGAGCTGGCGGGCGATCGCGTCGTCCTTGAGGCCGGCGAGCAGCAGAGTGAGCAGCCTGCGGTCCTCCTCGGCGAGCGGCGACTGCGGGTCCGCGCCGAGGGGAGAGGCCTGTTCCCACGTGAACTCGAAGAACTGGATGAGGGCGTCCAGCAACGCCGAGGAGTAGACGAGCGCGGCCTCCGTGGTGGCCTGCTCCAGGTGCACGGACACCAGGGCGGCGTCGTGGTCGGCGATGGCCAGTTTGACCGGGATGCCGCCGGTCACCCGTGCCTGTTCTCCCAGCGCGGCCATCTTGTGGATGTCGTCCAGCGCGCCGGGCTGTTCGAGTGCCTCGGGCGCGTAGACGGCACGCCACCGTACGCCGCGCTGGAGCGCGCCGGGCTCGACCGGGTTGGTGGCGGCCAGGACGTAGGGCGGGCGGTCCAGCATCCGCATGTCCTCCCGTACCGCGTGCTGCAGGCGGAGGAACCGGCGGGCGACCTCGTCCCGTCCCGTGACGATCTCGACCGCGCCCGCCTGGCCGGCGCGTTCGCTGCGGAACAGCACTGTCATCTCGGCCGCCGCGGTACGCAGCCGGGCCAGCCCCTGCTCCCGGTCCCGGATCAGGGTCTCCAGCGCGACGTCCGGCTCGGCGGCGGCGTAACGCCTCGGCCGGCCGGAGAGCCGGCTCACCAGACCGCGGGCGCGCAACCGGTCCAGCGCCCCGACCAGCCGGGCCAGCCCGCAGCCGAGGCGGGACGCCAGCTCTCGCGCGGTGGCCTCCGAGACGGACAGCAACTCCCGGTACACCTTCTCGTCGAAGGCGGTCACGTCGAGCGGAGCCAGAATCCGGCCGTCCTGAAGCATGTCCGCATCGTGTCCGGTATGTGCCAACGTCCGCAATGAGCCACACATAACAATTGTCCGGCCTTGTACCAAAAGGTCATTGTGGGCCGGTGATCAAGAAACCAGGGCTGCGGCCCGTCCTGGCCGTGGCCCTGCTGGCCACGGTCATCCCCGCCGCAGCCGGCGGCGGAACCGCCGGCGCCGAGACAGGGGCGAGCGAGCGGGTCATCATCCAGCTCGACACCGCGCCCGGAGCGCGGCAGGAGAGCCTGCGTGACCAGGCCGGCCGGGCCGGTGTCACCCTGCGTCCCTCGCGGGAGTTCTCCCGGCTCGTCAACGCGGTCGCTGCGACCGTCCCCGCCGATCGGCTGGGCGCCGTACGGGCACTGCCCGGTGTGAAGGCCGTCTATCCGGACCTGCCGATGAAGGCCGCCGCCGACGCGAACATCGGTCTCATCGGCGCGCCCGATCTCTGGAAGCGCGAGGACCGGACGGGCCGTCACGTCACCGGTTCCGGCGTCACCGTCGCGGTCATCGACAGCGGTGTCGACGCCACCCACCCCGACCTGGCGGGGAAGGTCGTCGGAGGGCACGACTTCGTCAACGACGACGACGATCCCGCCGACGACAACGCGCACGGTACCCACGTCGCCGGCATCATCGCGCAGACCGCGCCCGGCGTCTCGCTGACCGCCTACAAGGTGCTCAACGCCGACGGCGCCGGCTACGAGTCGGACATCATCGCGGGCCTGGAGGCCGCCGTCGACCCGGCCAACCCGCACCGCGCCCAGGTCGTCAACATGAGCCTCGGCGGCCCGGGCGACGGCACCGACCCGCTCGGGCAGGCCGCCACCCATGCCGCGCGGTCCGGCGTGGTCGTCGTCGCGGCGGCCGGCAACGACGGCCCGGGGGCGTCGACCATCGGCACGCCCGCCGCCGCGGACGGGGTGGTGGCCGTCGGGGCCTCGTTCAGCGGAGTGCGGATGCCCGCCGCCCGGCTGACCCGGACCGGCGAGGAGCTGCAGACGACCCGCGCCGGATACTCGGCCAACCCACCGGTCAAGCCCGTCACCGGCACCCTCGTCGACCTCGGTCAGGGAGAGCCCGCCGACTTCGCCAGGGCCGGTGACCTCCACGGCAAGATCGTCGCCTACTCCGCACAGGCCGGCACCACCGACCTCGCCCGGGAGGCCGAGGACCGCGGCGCGATCGCCGCTCTCCTGTACTCCGGCGGGGACGCCGGCCCGCAGCGCACCGGCGTGCGACCGGCCACGCCTCACACCCTTGCATCGGGCGACGACCTGCGCATGGACAAGATCGTCGTGATGGGCGTGGACGAGACCCAGTGGGCCGAGCTGGGCCGGCTGAGCGCGCGGGGCAAGGTCCAGATCACGATCAGCGGTGAGGACGTCACCGACCAGATCGCCGACTTCAGCTCACGCGGCCCGACCACCCGCTACACGCTCAAGCCGGATCTGGTCGCACCGGGCGTCGAGATCCGGTCGAGCGTGCCGAAGGACCTGTGGCCCTCCGGGGAGTACCGCATGTCCGGCACCAGCATGGCGTCCCCGCACGTGGCGGGCGCCGCCGCACTGCTGTCCCAGCTCGGCACCCCGCACGTCGCCGCCACGCTCATCGGTGCCGCGAAGCCGCTGGCCGGCACCGGTCCGACGACCCAGGGCAGCGGCCGGCTCGACGTCGCCGCCGCGGCGGACGCGACCGTCACCGCTCAGCCTCCGGCCGTCTCGTTCGGCCTGGCCGATCTGCGTGACCGTACGACGAAGGCCAGGGCCACGGTCACGCTCACCAATGAGGGACGTTCCACCGTCAGGACGCGTCTCGGCGTCTCCGCGGCCCCGGGCAGCGCGGGCCGGGTCCAGGTCACCCCGTCGAGCGTGACGATCCCGGCCGGCCGGAGTGTCACGGTCACCGTCGGCGCCACCGCGGACCGCGCCGCCACCGACACCGACGTGAGCGGCTGGGTGACGGTGGGGGACCGGCTCCGCGTGCCGTACCTGCTCGCGCTGCGGCCGCTGCTGCTGAGGACCACGCCCGACCCGAGCGACGGGCACTCGGAGGTGTTCGCCTACGCCCCGGCGGACCTGGCCACGCCCCCGGTGGTGACGGTGACGGCCCCGGACGGGAAGCGCACGGACGTGACCACCACCCTCGACCACGACCGCTGGTACCGCGCCCCGGTGACCGGGCCGAAGGCCGGCACGTACACGCTGGAGGCACGGGCCACCACGGCCGGCGGCCAGGTGCTGTGGGGCCAGGGCACGTTCGAGGTGGTCGCGGCCGCGACCGGCGACCACCGCTGGGAGCCGATCGGGCCGAACGGCCAGGCCGGGCGGCTGGCGACCTCACCCGCGGCCCCCGGCCAGCTCGTCCTCGCCCAGCCCGGCAAGGCGGGGCTCTGGCTCACCACCGACCGCGGCCGGAAGTGGCGGCAGCTCGACCGGCTGCCGGTGGCCGGCGGCACCGGCACCGTCGTGGTCGACCCGAAGGACCCGAAACGGATGTGGTACGCGGTGAACGGCCGGGCCGACGCCGACTCCGTCGTCGCCTTCGACCCGACGTACGAGGGAAAGGTGCTGTCCACCGGCGACGCCGGGCGGACCTGGCAGACCCTCGCCTTCCCCGACACCCACGTGAACGCGCTGCTGTCGGAGGACCGGACGCTGGTCGCGGTGACGGCGGACGGCATCGTCAGCAGCGACGATGGGGGAGCGCACTGGACCACGCACGCGACGACGCTCCCCGCCGGTGTCCGGGGTGCGGCCCTGACCGGCGGCGACCTGTACGTGAGCGCGAGCGGCGGGGTCTGGGCCGTACGCGACGCGGTGGGGGACGATCTCGCCCCCGCGCGGCAGGTCCTCACGACCACCGGCGGGGCCACTCCGGTCGGCGTCGCGGCGGACGCGCGACTTGTCGTCACCGCGACCGCGGACGGCGTGGTCCGCGGCTCACGTGACGGCGGCCGTACGTGGAGCGTGCTCCACGACACCGGGCCGGACGGCGGGTACGCCGTCTCGGTGCGGATGGTCGGCGGGACCGTGTACGTCGGCGACACCGAGCAGGACTTCGCCGGCCGCGACCACGGCGCCATCTGGAAGGCGTCGCCCAAGCCCGCGAGAGGCCCGGTCGACGGCGACTTCGGCACGCTCGGGAACGACACGCTGGTGTCGGCCGAGAGCGGCGGCCTGTACTCCACGGGTGACGGCGGCGGCCACTACACCCGGATCGGCGTGCAGGGCACCTCGGTGCACGCGCTGGCGCTCGGCGAGCGGACCGACGGCACGACCGCGCTCGTCGCCGGCACCGACACCGGGACCACCGCCGCCGCGCTGCCGACCGGCCGGCGCGTGAACCCCGAGTGGGGCGCCAACGGCGAGGAAGGGACCGTCGGCACGACGATCGGCCAGCTCGCCGCCTCACCGTCGGACCCTCGCGTGCTCTGGAAGGTACGCACCGACGCGTTCCGCGGCTTCTGGCTGTCGCGTTCCGCCGACGGCGGCGTGACCTGGTCCGACGTCACCCACCAGGGTGAGACGCCGACCGCCCTGCTGGTCCACCCGGCCGACTCCCGTGAGGTCGCGGTCGGCTTCACCAGCCTGGCCGGCGACGGTCTCTACGTCACCCGCGACGGCGGGGAGACCTGGCGCAAGTACGTCCTGGGACACCGGGTCGACGCGGTGGCCGGTGACCCGGTCACCCCCGGCCGGCTGTGGATCGGCACGCCCGACGGCCTCTACCGCTCCGATGACGGCGGCGCGCACGTCACCAAGGCCGCCGACGGTGCGGTGTCGGCGATCGGCGTCGACCGCAGGAGGCCGCAGCGGATCGTCGCCGGCGGTGCCGCACTGCGGGTGAGCACCGACGGCGGCCGCACCTTCCGTACCGGAGACGCGGGTCCGCTGGCGATGCGGGTGTCGTCCCTGGTGATGTCGCCGCGCGACCCGGACGTGCTGTACGCGGGCACCGCGTCGTACTCCCAGAACGGGCTGCTCGCCGGCGGCCGGGGCGTGCTGCGCTCGGCCGACGGGGGGCTCACCTGGCAGAACGTCTCCGCGGGGCTGCAGAACACCGCCGTGCTCGGCCTGGCCGTCAGCCCCGACGGCGGGTGGCTGTACGCCGGTACCGAGCAGGGCGGGGTGCATCGCCTCCGCCTGCTGGACAGGTAGGCCCGGCCGCTGCCGTCACCGGGCGAACCGGTGACGGCAGCGGACGCGTCAGGCCGGCAGGTCTGTCAGGCCGACTCGTCGAGCAGGTGCGCGTTCCAGACGGCCGCCGCCTGCTCGTGGGAGTCGACCCCGGCGAAGAAGGAGTCGGCCATCGCGGGGTAGTCCGGCTCGTCGATGCCGGTCTCCTCGATGAACTTGGGCCGGTACACGGCGAAGCCCTGCGGGCTCGATCCCGGCCGGTAGGGCACCGCTATCTTGACCGACCGCCGGACCGGGACGTACTCGGCGGCGTCGATGACCAGCGCGTCGACCCGTCCCGACTCGAGCTGGAGGTACGCGTCGGCGACGAGCACCGCGCGGACCCGGTCCTCCCAGCCCGTCTCCAGCGCCTCCCGCCCGGCTCTGGCGGCCTCGGCGAAGTCGTCGTACATGAGACGGTCCATGCCGTGGCTGCCGTCCGGACGCTCGTAGCCCAGCAGGGGGATCAGGGTCTCGCCGTCGGCGACACTCCAGATGCCGTGGGCGGCGAAGAACCCGGCGATCCGGGTGATCTCGTACATGGTCCGCCAGAGTAGCCAAGGCATGTGACGCCGGAACCAGGCGTACAAGATCCGCGTCGTACGGCTGACCCCCCTGCGACGATGGGGCGAGATCGTGGGAAATTGGAGACTTTCATGGCTTCTGCGGGTGAGGACGGCGGCAACACCTATCTCGACCAGGTCGTCGCACAGCAGGCGATGCTCGAGGGCGATCTGCGGTCGAGGCGTGCGCCCGCCGCGCCCAGCGCTCCGGCGCCCGCGGCCGCGGCGTCCCCGCTCGCCAAGCGGGAACGCGCCGCACGAGGTGGCGGCGCCGCCCCCGCGGCCCCGGCGACCGGTCCGGTCGACGTACGGATCAGCGGGATGTGGCGGTGGAAGACCGTCATCGTGCCGCCGAACGCCTTCGTGGTCCACACCCGGCGGGGCAGGTCGGAGCCGTTGCACGTCGGGCTGGGCGTCTCGTTCCGCTACAACCCGGCCACCGACTCGTTCCTCGTGGTGCCCGGCGCGACCCAGACGATCCTGATCAACGCGTACTGCATCTGCCAGGAACTGCAGGGCGTGCTCGTCCAGGGCTATGTCCAGTGGATCATCCAGGATTTCGGCACCGCGTACCGCAAGCTGGACTTCAGCGACCTCGAGGACCCGATGCGGCTGGTCAACCTCCAGCTCAAGGAGCAGGCCGAGGCGGCCATCAAGGACAAGGTGTCCACCATGGCCGTACGGGACGTGCTGAGCGACAAGCAGCCGATCATCGAGGAGCTGACGGCCCGGCTGCGGGCGGTCGCCGAGGGCGAGGACAACAGCGACCAGGGGCTCGGGCTGCGCATCGTGACCGTGCAGATCAAGGAGGCCGTGGTCAGCTCGTCACGGCTGTGGGAGAACCTCCAGAAGCCGTACCGCTCCGAGCAGTCCCGGATCGCCCGCCTGGCCGAGCTGCAGACGGAGGAGGCGATCTCCGAGCGCGAGATGGCGGCGGCCCGGCAGAAGGAGACCCGGCGCATCGAGAACGAGGAGGAACTCGCCGAACTCCGCGCCCGCAACGAGGCCCGCCGGTTCGACGCCGAGACGACCGAACGGCTCCGGCGTACGAAGCGCGAGCACGATGACGCCCGCGACCTGGCCGAGCTGGAGAAGGAGACCACGCTGCACGCCCTCCGCCTGGAGCGCGAGCGCAACGCCGAGGAGGCGGAGACCGGCCGGCTGCGGATCGGTACGGAGCAGGAGCTGACGCGGCTGAAGGCCGACGGCGAACTCGCGCTGGCCGCCGCCGAAGGACGGTCCAAGCACGACCTGGACCTGCTGGAGCTGGAGAGGGAACGGCTCCGCGCGGCGATGACGAACGAGCAGACCCCGGCCAGCATCCAGGCCCAGCTGGTCACCTCCCTGCCGGAGATCGTCGAACGCCTGCCCAAGCCCGACGAGCTGCGGTCGGTCACGATCGGCGGCAACAACGCGACGACGGTCGCGGGCCTTCTCGCCGAGCTGTCCGGCATCCTCGGCGCCCTGAAGTCCGCCGCCGGAGACGACCGTCCCGCCTGACGCGCGTCACTCGCGGGGCTCGCCGATCCGGTCGAGCGCCCTCCTGACCCGGGTCCGCCCCCTCGTGACCACGTGAGAGGGCGGACCAAGGGCCCTCAGGACCAGTCGACCTTGAACACCCAGGCGTACTGACCGGTCCGCCGGGCGGCAGGCGGGACGTCGATGGTCAGCGTGCCGTTGCTCGCGGTCCACTTCAGCGGCTTGCCGTCGGACCCGAGCAGCGTGATCCGCTGGCCCGCGCGTACGGGCACCGGCGCGTTCACCGTCACCTGGCCGCCGGGGCGGGCGAACGACGTGATGTAGAACGCCTTGTTCGGCGCGACCGTGAAGCGGATGTCGTCGCCGGCCGACGCCTCACGCGACCAGTAGCTCGTCCCGTACACCGACTCCCCGTTGACCTTCAGCCACGCGCCGATGGCGCGCAGCCGGTCCTGCATCACCTGCGGGATCGTGCCGTCGGCGCGCGGGCCGATGTCGAGCAGGAAGTTGCCGTTCTTGCTGACGATGTCGACCAGGTCCTGGACCGCGTCCTCGGCGGTCATGTACGCGCTGTCGGGCGTCGCGGCGTTGTAGCCGTACGAGAACGGGTCCAGGCCGCGGCTCGCCTCCCACTTGGCCACGACCGTGTCGCCGTACTTGGCGTACTCCGGCGTCGTGTAGTCGTGCGTCGGTATGCCGCACCGGTCGTCGTAGGTCACCTGGTGGCCCTCCGACGCCGCGTGGTTGAGGTAGTCCGCGAAGACCGAGCGCGGGGCGGCCGGCGTGCCGATGTCGCACCACATGACGTCCGGGCTGTACTTGTGGATCAGCTCCTCCATCTGCGGCGCCTGGAGGTCGGCGACGTAGTCCTGCACCGGCTTGTAGCCCGTGTACGGCTCCGGCTCCCCGGTGTAGGGGTTCTGCGGGCCGTGGCCCTGCCAGGGAAGCGCGGGGTCGTACCACTCGGGCAGTGAGTAGTAGACCCCGGGATGGACGCCGGGCGTGTACTTACGCGCCGCCGCGAACAGCGAGCCGACCAGGTCCTTGTGCGGGCCCATCTTCACCGAGTTCCGGTCGCTCACCGCCGTGTCGAACAGCGAGAATCCCTCGTGGTGCTTGGAGGTCAGCACGAAGTACTTCGCCCCCGCGTCCTGGAACAGCCGCACCCACGCCTGCGGGTCGAACTTCGCGGCCGTGAACCGCGGGATGAACGAGTCGTAGGAGAAGTCCTTGCCGTACGTCTCCGCGTGGTGGGCGTACGTCGGGTCGTTCGGGTCGTTCATGTGCTGCCAGTACCACTCGGCGTACTCCTGGCCGACCGGCGCCCACGCGGGCACGGAGTACACGCCCCAGTGGATGAAGATCCCGAACTTCGCGTCGGAGAACCAGTCCGGCGCCTGGTGCGTGCCGAGCGAGGCGTCGCTGGCCTCGTACGCCGGGACGCCCACGTGCAGGGTGAGGTCCTGGGCGGCGGACGGGCCGCCGGCGACGCGTGCCGTGACCTGCCCGGGTACGGCGGTGCCGGCGGCCGTCGGACGCGTCGGCGCGATCGCCACCTCGACCCGCTGCGAGTCGCCGGGGGCGAGCCGGTCGACCGTCGCCGGGGCCGTGGTCTGGACGCCCGGGGCGGTCACGGTGACCGTCGCGCGGTGGTCCGGGCTGAGCCACTGGTCGCCGAGGTTGGCCACCGTGGCCTCCACGATCTGCCGCCCAGCGGCCGTCGTCTTCGTGGTCGAGGCCGCGTCCCCCACCCGTACGGCATAGCCGTGCACGGCCGGCTGGAGGGACAGTGCGAAGACGTGCAGGCTGGAGGTTCCGGCGGCCGGGCTCGCCGTCGTGGGCAGGGTGATCGAGGTCGCCTCGCGGGCCGGGTCGAGCCACACCGAGAGCGGGAAGATCGCGACCGGGTGGGCGTCGGTGTCGGTCGGGCTGTACCGGTAGGCGGCATTGACCGCGCCGGTGCCCCCGGAGTACCAGTCCGGCGCGCTCAGCGCCGCCTGCGTCGTGCCGCCGTCGGCGTAGTGCACGGTCGCCGTCCCGCCGGTCTGGCCGTAGCTGGAGGAACCCAGCACGTACGCCGTGACGTAGTGGCCGCGGGGAAGCGCGACGTCCTGGCCGAGTGCGACCACGTTGTCGTCGCCGTCCGCGCCAGGGAAGGCGTACGGCACGCCGCCCAGCGTCACCGCGCCGGCGGCGGGCACCTGGTCGGCGGGGTAGGAGTAGTGGCTCCCGTCGAAGTCGGCCTGGCCGGGACTCCCGCCGATGCCGTCGTCGTTCACCAGGCCGGTCAGGGGTACGGGGACGGGAGCGGTGCCGGATGGGGCCGGGGTGGCCGCGGCGGCCGTCGCGGGGACGGCCGGGCCGCAGAGGAGAACGACGGCCAGGATGAGCCGGCTCACGCGCCTTCGCATGGGACCTCCAGCTGGTGCGGACGCAAAGACATCCGACCATGAGGTGCGACGAATGGCGGATCGGTCCGATGTGGCCCGCCATTCATCGTCGATAGATCCGATGTCTGACCGGATCTTGCGTTTTTGTGCAGGCGCTGTCAAGGCCCTTGGAGGGCATTCGCGGAGCGGAGTCCGCCGTCGTCGTCAAGGTCGTCCGCGCCCGCCGGAGACCGAAGGGCTGCGTGAGCGCAAGAAGCGCCTGACGCGTCAGCGGCTGACCGACACGGCGACGCAGATGTTCATGGATCGCGGCTTCGACGCCGTACGCGTGGCGGAGATCGCCGAGGCGTGCGGAGTGTCGGAGAAGACGGTCTTCAACTATTTCCCGGCCAAGGAGCCGCTGATCCTGGACCGGCTGGAGTCCACGATCGCCGCGCTGCGTACGGGCCTGGCCGCTCCGGAACCGCCGCCGGTGGAGGCCGCCCTGCGGATCCTGGACGACGAGCTGAACGCCCTGACGTCCTGGCTCGGCGCCCAGGACGATCCGGCCGCGGCGGCCGCCGCGAGCCGGCGCTTCGGCGAGCTGATCGACGACACGCCCTCCCTGCGGGCGTACCAGAGCCAGATGATGGACCGGTTCACCACGGTGGCGGCCACGATCCTGGCCGCGCGCGCCGGGATGACCCCGGACGACCCGGAGCCGCAGATCGCCGCCACCGCGCTGCTCGGCCTGTGGCGCGTACAGGCCCGTGCCCTGTCGAAGTCCCTGTCCGGCACCGCCGACCACGCCCGGGTCCACCGGGAGGTGACCGCGGACGTCCACCGCGCCGCGCGGCTCATCACCGATGGGCTGAGCACCTTCGCGCCCGGGAATGTCGGCACCGTCGCCTAGCCTCGGCACGAACCGGAAGGGGCAGAGGTGGCCACATTCGTTCTGATCCACGGTGCGGGCGACGTCGGCTGGTACTGGCACCTGGTGGAGGCCGAGCTCCGTGCGCGCGGCCATGACACCGTCGCGCCGGACCTTCCCTGCGAGGACGACGCCGCGGGCCTGCCCGAGTACGCGGACACCGTGGTCGACGCGATCGGCGACCGTACCGACCTCGTCGTCGTCGCGCAGTCGTCGGGGGGCTTCACCGCCCCGCTCGTCTGCGACCGGGTGGCGGTGAAACTGCTCGTCCTGGTCGCGCCCCTGATCCCCGCGCCGGGCGAGGCGCCCGCCGACCACTGGTCCCATACGCGCTACTTCGACGAGGAGCGTGGCGACTACGACGACGTGACCGCCCTGTTCTACCAGGACGTCCCGCCGGAGCTGGCCGCCGAGGCGCTGAAGCGGGGGCGCCCTCAGTCCGAGGCCCGGATGGAGGAGCCCTCGCCGCTCAAGGCCTGGCCCGACGTCCCCACGCGGGTGCTGATCGGCCGCGACGACCGCCTGCTCCCCGCCGCTTTCCTCCGCCGCGTCGCCCGGGAGCGCCTGGGCGTCACCCCCGATGAGATGGACGGCGGGCACACCCTGGCGCTGAGCCACCCGCGCGAGCTGGCCGACCGCCTGGAGACCTACGCCGCCGAGCGGACCGGCGGCTACGACGCCGAGCTCCGGCGGCACGACGAGGTGCTGCGCCGCGCGGCCGCCGTCGGGCCGCACGACCACGTCCTCGACATCGGCTGTGGTGCCGGGCAGACGACCCGGCACGCCGCGCGCACGGCACGGGAGGGCGGCGCACTCGGGATCGACGTGTCGGCACCCGCGATCGAACGCGCCCGCGAGCTGGCCCGTGCGGAAGGCCCCGGCAACGTCGCCTTCGAGCACGCCGACGCGCAGGTCCACCCCTTTCCGCCGGAGCGCTTCGACCTGGCGCTGAGCCGGTTCGGCACGATGTTCTTCGCCGACCCCGTCGCGGCGTTCGCCAACATCGGGCGGTCGCTCCGCCCGGGCGGGCGCCTGGTGATGATGGTCTGGCAGGCCCCCGAGCACAACGAGTGGGACGTCGCCGTCCGCCGAGCCCTGGGTGCGGCGGGTGCTCCCGGGGGACCGGATCCGTTCTCGCTCGCCGACCCGCCGGCCGTGCGGGAGATCCTGCGGGCCGCGGGCTTCGCCGGCGTCGCCTTCACCGACGTCGACGAACCGGTCCACTACGGCCCGGACGTGGCCGCCGCCCTTGAGTGGGTCCGCGGCTTCACCCGCACCCGCGAGGTCCTGGGCAGCCTGACCCCGGCCGACGCGTCCCGCGCGGAGGAGCGGCTACGCCAGGAGCTCGCCGAGCACCTGACCGACGACGGCGTCCGGTTCGACTCCCGCGCCTGGATCGTCACCGCCCACCGCGCCTGAGCCCGCCTGGTCAGGTCGACGGCTCCTCTGTCAGGCCGCTGAGTCCTCAAAGATCTACAACTTCGAGTCGCTCTTGATCGGTGGCATCTGCCAAACCGAGGCCTATGAGACGAACCCGAACGCCCCCCTGCAGACCCCGGCCCGTGGGGGGCGCCCCCGGGCAGGCACAGCTCAGGTCGAGGAGCCGAGTTCCTCCGCCACGGCCTCTTCTTCCTCATGCTCCTCGGCGTTCTCGGCCGCCTGGGCGCGTTCGGCGTCGTTCAACAGGCCGTGGCCCGTCGCCAGGACGACGATGCCGAGCGCGATCGCCGCGGATCCGATGTAGAACGGCACGTGCACGTTCGAGTGTTCGGCGATCTTGCCGGCCGCGAACGGCGCCAGGCCGCCGCCGATGAAGCGGACGAAGCCGTACGACGCCGAGGCCACCGGGCGTTCGACCGGGGAGACGGTCATGACGGCCTGGGTCGTGATGGTGTTGTTCACGCCGATGAAGATCCCGGCCACGATGACCGCGACGATCAGGACCGTACGCGAGTCGGTGAAGATCGCGATGGCGAGGACGTCCACGGCGAACAGGGCGAGGTTGAGGTACAGGGCGCGGGCGATGCCGAGGCGGGCCTGCAGCCGGGGCGCCCCGAAGATGGCGAAGACCGCGACGAGCACGCCCCAGCCGGTGAAGACGTAGCCGAGCTCGTGCGCGCCCAGTTTCATCGGGAACGGCGCGTACCCGAGGACCGTGAAGAAGCCCCAGTTGTAGCAGAGGGCGGTGAGGCCCATCGTGAGCAGGCCGCGGTGGCGCAGGGCCTTGATCGGGGCCGCGATGGACTGGCCGAGCTGACGATCACCGCCAGGGACGTGGCGATGAACAGCGCGTTGCCCAGCCCCCAGCCGGCGCGGAACCCGACGATGCCCGAGATCGAGCCGGCCGAGCCCGCCAGCGCGCTGAACACGACGATCAGGATCAGCCCGGCGACGAGGGTGCGCTTGGCGCCGATGCGGCTGGAGACGAAACCGGTGACGAGCATGGCGACCGCGGTGACGACCAGGTAGCTGGTGAAGAGGAGCTCGACCTGACTCGGGCCGGCGTGCAGCTTCGTGGACAGCGCGGGCAGGATCGGGTCGACCAGCCCGATCCCCATGAAGGAGATGACGCAGGCGAACGCCACGGCCCATACGGCGCGGGGCTGCCGGAACGGATTCGTCGTCCTGGCCGACATGGAGGGATCGTTCACGGTGCTCAGCGGTCCTGTCCTGAAGCGATGGGCTGTGGTGCGGTGTCGGTGAGCCGGCGGATGACGGGGAGGGCGGCGAGTACGGCCGCGGCGAGCGCCGCCTCCTCGTCGGGGGGAAGGGCGGCGAGCAGGTCTGCCATCTCCTGAGCGCGGCGCGCCCGGCGTTCGGCGAGCAGCAGCCGGCCGGCCTCGGTGATCCCGACCCAGACCACGCGCTTGTCGCCGGGGTCGCGCTCGCGCTCGACGTACCCCTGCCGTTCCAGGCGCTGTACGAGCTGGGTCATCGAGGGCTGGGCGACGCCCTCGTCGGCGGCGAGTGAGGTGAGCCGGCGGGGTCCTTCGTGGTGGAGGCGGGAGAGCGTGGAGGCGGTGGTGAAGCTGATGTCCCGCGGGGCCCCGCCCCGCCGCATGCCGAGCCGGGTGAGCTCGTCCAGCGCGGCCGCCACCGTCGACCTCGTGTCGTCATCACTCATGACGGGAAAAATATCACATGCCTATATAGGTGACCTATGGAGCTATCTGACCGTTGCATCCGGCCTTCTCCGCGCGCATGCTCGGGCCATGGGCGCGTTTGACGGAGTGGGAGGCTCCCCCGACCGAGCCGGCGACGGCGCGATGGAGAACGGCCCCGGGCCCGACGGCCTGCCGGCCGGGCGGCTACCGCCGGCGAGCGGCCTCGCGGAGCTCTTCGCCGAGGACGAGAACGTCTCGCGCGGGCAGGGCGACGGCGTGTCGGCCGAGGACGACGCCGCCCCGGCGGGCGTCCCGGCGTCCTTCGGCGTACGCGTGGTGTTCCCGCTGGAGTCGGCGGGAACGCACGAGAGACACACGGGCCAGGGTGCCGCCGGTTCGCCCGAGGAGCTGACCTGGTCGAACACCCCCAGGCTCCGCGAGCTGCTGCTGGAGGCCCGCGAGCTCGGCGTCCTCGGCCTCGGCCGATCCCCGCACGAGGTCATCGTCGAGAACATGTGGACCGGGCGGGCGCGCGCCCTGGGGTGGGAGACGCCGTCCTGGTCGCTGATCGAGGACCGCGGCCTGCGGGCGTACGAGGGCGTGCGCGATGTCGTGGCCGCCGAGCCCACGGGCGACGGGATGGCGCTGCTGTGGAGCAGGCTCCAGCCCGACAGCGACGACGCCACCTACGTCCACCGGTTCGGGCACGTGCTCGCCGGGCTGCACGACGGCGACGCGCTCAGCCCGCTCGTCGACCTCGCCGTCCAGGGCGCCGCGACCGGCGCCGGGGTGCCGGTGCCCGGCGCGGCGCTGTTCGGCCGGATCGTCGGGCAGCTCCTCTGGCACCGCGGCGACCGCGAGGCGATCACCCGCCGGCGGCTCGCCGAGGCGGTCTCCGCCGCCGACGTCCTGCTCTGCGCCCACCACGGCGCCCTCCGGGGCTGCCCGGGCCTGTGGTCACTCGCACGGTCCCGTACGGACCGTCAGCTCGGCGCCCTGCTCCAGCGGTACGGGCCCTAGAGATTCAAGATCGACGGGTCGTCGGCGAGGCTGCGCAGGTGGCCGCCCGGGTCCGGGATCATGCGGCGTTTTTCCAGGTCGAGCATGCCGCCGACCCCGGTCAGCGACGCGCAGACCGTGCCGTCCGAGCGTACGTACTCCTGGTTGATGCGGAACGTCTTTCCCGGCCCCCACACGAACGCGCACGACACGTCGACCTCGTCGCCTCCGCGCAGCTCGTGGAAGAACTTGATCGTCGCCTCGAGCTGCACCGGGCCCGTGCCGGCCGCCAGCAGCTTGTCCGTCGGGATGCCGGCCGCGCGCAGGCACTCCCACCGGGCGTGCTCGCCGTACTGATGGTAGACGGCGGAGTTGAGGTGGCCCTGGACGTCGAGCTCGTAACCACGGACGACGATGCGCACGGTGAACGTCATCGAAAAACCCTACGACACGGCCTTGCGGCCGACGCCCGCGATCACCCAGACCGACTCCGGGTCGACGCTCGGCTCGCCCGGGTCCGGCCGCCACGCCGGCAGGCGTACGACACCCGGCTCGGCCAGCTCCAGCCCCTCGAAGTACGGCTCGACGTCGGCACGCCGGCGGATGTCGTTCCGCCGCCGTGAGCCGGTGACGATCTGCGTGTCCTGGAACAGCGAGGCGAGCTTCTCGGTGGCCGCGGCGCGGTCGTCGGAGATCGGGTGGGAGATCGCCATCCAGCTGCCCGGGACGATGGCCTCGCGCAGCCGGTCGACGATGTCCTGCGCCACCTCGTCCTCGGGGATGGCGCTGAACGCCGACATCAGCAGGACCGCGACGGGCTGGTCGAGGTCGATGAGCCGGCGCAGGTCGGGGTGGGCGAGGATCACCTCGGGCTCGCGCATGTCGGCCTGGATCACTCCCGTACGGGCGCGCTCGGCCAGGATCGCGCGGGCGTGGGTGACCACGACCGGGTCGTAGTCGACGTAGAGCACGCGCGCGTCCTCCGCCGCGGCCTGGGCGACCTCGTGCGCGTTGTTCTGGGTCGGCAGGCCGCACCCGATGTCGATGAACTGCCGGATGCCCTGGTCGATCAGGAAGCGCACGGCCCGGCCGAGGAACTTGCGGCCCTCGATGGCCATCATCGGCAGCTCGGGGGCGACGGCGATGGCCTCCTCGGCGGCCTGGCGGTCGGCGGCGAAGTTGTCCTTGCCGCCCAGCAGATAGTCGAGCACGCGCGCCTCATTCGGTGTCTGCGGGTGGAATTCCGCAGAGGCACGAGCGTCCGACATTTTGCTGTCACCTCTCCAGGAGAGTCTGTAAGCGCTCTCCTGGGGTCGAAGAGTAGCGGTCAAACTCCCGCCTTACGTGCAGATCACCAATGCCCGTCGAAAGAACCGACGTGTCGCGTTCCGGACCCGCCGACGCCCGTTCCTCTCGGCCGAATCACGTTCGGCGCGATGACATCGGAGTACGGACGAATCAGGACGCCGGACCCTCTGGACCGTCAAAAGGGACGTATTCGGCGTTGCGGTCGACGGCCTCGTAGATCGCGCCGGCCACCGGGCGGCGTACCTCTTCGGCGATGTGGCCGAGCAGACCGGCGCAGCGGGCGAGGAGGGCCACGCCGCGGAGCAGCTCGACCGGCAGGCCGAGGTCGGCGAGGGCGGCGCCGCTGACGCCGGCGCCGTTGAGGGGCAGCGTCCGGCCGAGGACGCGCGGGTGGACGCGGCCGATCGCCTCGAACAGCGCGAGGTGCGGGCCGTACACGCCCTCCTCATGGGCGATGCGGACGATGACCGGCGTACGCGGATCGCCGGTCTTGTGCACCGGGTGGCCCAGGCCGGGGACGAACCGGCCCGCGTCCTTCTGGCGCGCGACCGCGCTCTCGGCCAGCGCGTCCCAGCCCGCCTCGTCGTCCGGCGTCTCGTCCACTCCGGCCAGGACGTCCGCGAGGAAACGGCCCGTGTCCTCGGTGACGCCCAGGTAGCGGGACCCGCCGCCCAGCAGCCCCGCGGCCAGCGCGCCCTGGATGGCGTCGGGGGCGCTGAGGTACGTCAGGCGCGCGGCGATCGCGGTCGGCGTGAAGCCGTGGTCGGCCAGGGCGAGCAGCACCGTCTCGAACATCCGCGACTCCTGCGGAGTCGGCCGGCGCTGGGTGAGCAGCCAGTACGCCAGCTCGCCGAAGCCCACCCGGCCCATCAGCTCGCCGGCGAGGTCGTGGCCGAGCAGGGAGATGGCGTCCGGGTCCGAGGTGCCGATCGAGGTCGGGAAAGCGGTCACGCGGAGGGTCCTTCCGTACGGGGAGACAGGCCGAGCCAGGCGCGTACGTCGTCACCGTCGGCGTCGAGGGCCGGCGGGGCGAGGTCGTAGCGCGGGGGAGTGGCGGACATGCGGATCGGGTTGCGTACGGTCGGGACGTCTCCGGCCCGTACGACCGGCTCCAGGCCGAGTTCGCCGGCGAGCTCGACCCCGCCGCGCACGTCGTTGATCGGCCCGCACGGGATGCCCGCGGCGGACAGCACGCCGAACCACTCCTGCGCCGACCGGGTGGCCAGCCGTTCGAGCAGCAGCGGGCGCAGCTCCTCGCGGTTGTCGTTGCGGGCGCCGACGGTCGCGAACCGTTCGTCATCGGCCACGCCGGGGATCTCCAGGGCGGCGCAGAGCCGCCGGAACTGCCCGTCGTTGCCCGCCACCACGATCAGCTCACCGTCGCCGGTGGCCAGCGGCTCGTACGGGAAGAGGCTGAGGTGCGCGTTGCCCATCCGCCGGGGCACGACGTCGCCGGCGACGTAGGCCGACACCTGGTTGACCATGGTCGACAGCGCCGTGGACAGCAGGTTCGTCTCGATGTGCTGGCCCTCGCCGGTGACATCGCGGTGGTGCAGGGCGGCGAGGACGCCGATCGCGGAGTGCAGGCCGGTCATGACGTCGAAGACCGAGATGCCCGAGCGGTACGGCGGGCCGTCCGGGCCGCCGGTCAGGCTCATCAGCCCGGACATGCCCTGGACGAGCAGGTCGTAGCCGGGCAGCTTCGAGTCGGAGCCGAAGCCGCTGATCGAGCAGTAGATGACGTGCGGGTTGCGGGCGGAGACCGCGTCGTGGTCGAGGCCGAACCTGCTGAGCCCGCCCGGCTTGAAGTTGTGGATGAACACGTCGGCCCGCGCGGACAGGGCGTGCGCGACCTCGGCGTCGGAGGGGTCGGCCAGGTCGAGCACGATGGAGCGCTTGTTGCGGTTGACCGCGAGGTAGTAGGTGCCCACGCCGTCGCGCCGGGGCGGCACCCAGTGCCGCGTGTCGTCGCCGGCCGGGCCCTCGACCTTGATCACCTCGGCGCCCAGATCGGCGAGCAGCATCGTGCAGTACGGGCCGGCGAGCACGCGGGAGAAGTCGGCCACCACAATGCCCGACAGTGGCCCGGAGTTCGCTGAGTCTAGTGCTGGCATGACCTTCCAACCGCTATACGGACGACTGTCCGTAACTGTCGCCGCGCCGGGCGCCTTCTGTCAAACCTCGCCCGCCGAGGCGCCCCGGTCCACGGCGACCTCGGCGTGCGGGCGCGACTGCCACAGCGCCCACTCCGCCGAGACCTCCCCGGCGGTGCGCAGAAGCCGCGGCAGGTGCTCGCCGAGGAGGACGTCGACGCTGGTCTCGGCCGCGTGCACGGTGACGTTCATCGCCGCGCGGACCGCGCCGGACCCGTCGCGTACGGGGGCCGCGACCGAGCGGATGCCCGGCGCCAGCTCCTCGTCCGCGAGGGCCCACCCCCGCGCCCGTACGGCGAGCAGCTCCTCCTCGACCCGCGCGTGGTCGCGGGGCAGGAACGGCGGCAGTCCCGAGCGGCTCGGCTCGGCGAGCACGCGGCGCAGCGACTCGGGGTCGAGCGCGCCCAGCAGGACCTTGCCCTGTGAGGTGGGCAGCGCCGGGAACCGCGTGCCGATCTCCACCCGCAGCGTGATGATCTTCGGCACCGAGACGCGGGCCACGTAGACGATGTCGGAGCCGTCGAGCTGCGACATCGAGGAGGACTCGCCGGTCCGCGCGACCAGGTCCTCCAGGTGCGGCCGGGCGATGTCCCACAGCCCGAGCGCGCCGACGTAGGACATGCCCAGGCGGAGCACCTGGGGCGTGAGCGCGAACAGGCCGTCGTCGGCGCGTATGTAGCCCAGCTCCTGCAGGGTGAGCAGGAGCCGGCGCGCGGTCGGGCGGGCCAGGCCCGCCGCCGCGGCGACCTCGGTCAGCGTCATCCTGCGGCGCCTCTCGTCGAAGCAGGACAGGACGTCCAGCCCGCGCGCGAGTGCCTCCACGAAGTCGGGACCGGTACCCCGCCCAGCCATCGCACACCTCCTGTGGAGCGGCCGGCGGCTGACCGCCCGCGCCGCCGTTGAGAACATCGGCCCGAGCCCTTGACAGAGGCCCAATATAGACGACATCTTTCCGATAAGCGCCGCCTAGCGGACAGATGTCCGCACTGGGCGAGAAGAAGGGATCGTCACGATGGCGAAGCTCGTCGCGATTCTGGCTACGACGCATCATCCGTTCTACTACCGCACGAGCAAGCTGCCCGCCGAAGAGGCGCCGCCGTTC
This sequence comes from Actinomadura sp. DC4, assembly GCF_030406325.1. Lineage (GTDB taxonomy): Bacteria > Actinomycetota > Actinomycetes > Streptosporangiales > Streptosporangiaceae > Actinoallomurus. Next base: position 223,027 of record NZ_JAUEQY010000012.1, read on the forward strand.
GCCGCGGAGTGGATACGCAAGGTCGCGGCCTACCGGGAGACGCTGACGCGGGCCCGGCCGGACGTCCTGGTCATGGTCGGGTCGGACCACTTCCACCAGCTCTGGCTGGACAACATGCCGCAGTTCCTGGTGGGCAAGGCGCCGTTCTACGACGCGAACTACTACAACGAGGAGCGAGAGTTCGGCCTGCCGAAACTGCTGCTCAAGGGGCACGAGGAGCTGTCGGCGTACATCCTGCGCGAGGGCATCGACGCCGGCTTCGACCTGGCGTTCAGCAACGAGCTGCGGGTGGACCACTCCATCACGTGCCCGATCTTCACCGTACGGCCGGACAACGACCTGCCGATCGTGCCGATCTACACCAACATCTTCGCGCCGCCGCTGCCGCGCCCGGAGCGGTTCGTCCAGCTCGGCCGTACGATCCGGGACCTGGTCGAGTCGTGGCCCAGCGACCTGCGCGTCGCGGTGATCGGCACCGGGCACCTGTCGCTGGAGCTCGGCGGCCCCCGGCAGTTCGGGCCGCACGGTCCCGACCCGGAGTTCGACGCGAAGGCGGTCGAGTGGATCGCCTCGGGCGACATCGAGGGCTGCCTCTCGGAGGTGACGCTCGACAGCCTGCACGCGCCCGGCAACGCCACGCACGGCTTCATGGACTTCATGCTGATGATGGGCCTGGCCGGCGGGCAGAAGGCCGACTACGCCGACAACCTGGACCTGTTCCACACCATGGAGGCGTACTTCACCTGGTACCCGAACGGGGTGGACGCGTGAGCAAGTATCTGATCAACAAGTTTCTCTACACGATCGACCGCGATCCCGCCCTCGTCGAGCGCTACCGGGAGGACCCGGCCGGCACCGTCGCCTGGTGGGAGGCCGAAAAGGCAGGGGAGATCCTCAACCTGCCGAGCGGCGAGCACACCACCTGGCTGTCCTTCACCGATGAGGAGCGGGAGGCGCTCCGCACGCACGACCACGTCGCGCTGTTCGCGATGGGCGCGCACTGCTTCCTCACCCTGACCCTCTGGATCGCGATGTTCGAACGTGACTTCACCGAACCCCTCGGCATGCAACTCGACTACGCCGCCAAGCTCGCGCATATGAGCCTGCCCTACCCGGACATCACGACGTGAACGGCGACCAGATCGCCGAGGTCGACGGCGGCCGGCCCGTCGTGTTCCGCGGCGCCACCTTGGTCACCATGGACGACGCCGGCGTCATCGACGGCGGCGACGTGCTCGTCATCGGCGACACCATCGCCGAGGTCGGACGCGGCCTGGCCGTACCGGACGACGCCGTGGAGGTCGACGCGTCCGGCGGCATCCTGATGCCCGGCATGGTCGACACCCACCGGCACATGTGGCAGACGGCGCTGCGCGGGTACGGCGCGGACTGGACGCTCACCCAGTACTTCGTCTTCTACTACCTGAACTGGGGAAAGATCTTCCGCCCGGAGGACGTCCACGCCGGCAACGTGCTGTCCGCCATCGAGGCGGTCGACGCCGGTGTCACCACGACGCTCGACTGGTCGCACGGCCTGCGCACCGTCGAGCACGGCGACGCCGCCCTCGACGCGCTGCGCTCGTCGCCCGGCCGCTTCGTCCTCGCGTACGGCAACATCTTCGCCGGCCCGTGGGAGTGGACGGCCACCCCGGAGTTCCGCGCCTTCGTCGAGCGCTTCGGCGCGTCCGACGACATGCTCGGCCTGCAGCTCGCCTTCGACGTCACCGGCGACCCGGAGTTCCCGGAGCGCGCGGCCTTCGAGGCCGCACGTGACCTCGGCCTGCGGGTCACCACCCACGCCGGCGTGTGGGGCGCGACGAACGATCAGAGCATCGCGCTGATGTGGGACAACGGCTTCATGACGCCGGACGTCACCTACGTCCACGCGGCCACCCTGAGCGAGGACTCCTACCAGCGCATCGCGGCCAGCGGCGGCACGGCGTCGGTCTCGACCGAGAGCGAGCAGAGTGCCGGCCAGGGCTACCCGCCCACCTGGGAACTTCGCCGGCACGGCATCCCGGTGTCCCTGTCGATGGACACCAGCGTGTGGTGGAGCGCGGACCTGTTCTCGGCGATGCGCGCGACGTTGTCCGCCGACCGCTCCCGCGAGCATCTGGAGGCCCACGTCCGCGGCGAGACCGTCGTGCACAACCGGCTCCGCGCCGAGGACGTGGTCCGCTGGGCCACGATCGGCGGTGCCACGGCGCTGGGTCTGGACGCGGTGACCGGCAGCCTGACGCCGGGGAAGAAGGCCGACCTCGTCCTCATCAAGAACGAGGAGTCCCCGGCGATGTACCCGCTGCTGCATCCGTACGGCAGCGTGGTCTACCAGGCGGGCCGGGCCGACGTGCACACGGTGCTGGTCAACGGCCGCGTGGCCAAACACGACCACCGCCTGACCGGCGTCGACCTGGCGGCGGCGAAGGCGGCCGTGGGCCGCACGGTCGACTACGCCCGGACGACGATGGGCGAGGAGGCCTGGCGCGAGGGCATGACCCCGGAACTCCCCCCGGCCGAGCGCATCCCGAACCCCTACACCTACACGGACTACGACGGCGGCGAGGACCGCCACCGCGCAGCCCGGGAGGACTGAGCCCAGAGAGGCCCCGGACGTCCGCGCATACGACTAACGCGGACGTCCGGACTGACCGCGGCCGAGCGCGAACTGTCATTGATCATCACTCCCGACGCGCCGCTTCCGGATGTAGGCGTGCTGATCGATCTCGAACGGGCCCTGCCACCCGGTACGAGGCCCGAGGTGAGTATTCCGACTCGTCGCGACAAGGTGAGCCGGCGCTTGCCGCGCCACAGGCCGGCGCCGGAGTGGCGCGGTCCGTCCGAGGACGAGGTGGGACCACCGAGTGGACGCCGTCGCAGCCGATCACCCCGTCGGCGACGGCGACGTCCATGCTCTGCGGCCTCTTCGTCCGGCTGGACGGGCACAGCACCCCCGAAGTGCCCGTTTCCCGCCGGAAATCGTTGTTGGGGCATTGGCCCCCCCTCTTGGTCAATGCCCCATTCGTGACGCTATCGGCGATGCCCTGCCAGGGGCGTCCGTCGATCGATCGATCTTTGGTGGCCTCGGCGTACAACAAAGTAGTACGTGGTTCAACGGAATCGCTTGTCGGTCAAGGGCTGAGTCGGGATCATTGACACGACTCCCCACCGCCGCCCCGGCCAGGAATGGCTTTACCGAGAGTGATGATGTCCGAATTCGTATTTTCGGCTAAGACCGCGGCCGTCCTGCGGGATGCCGACCGGAAGATCAGAGCCCGTGTCGGGGGCAGCCACCACGCGCTGTACAGCTACTGGCGCGTGACGATGGCCAAGATCTGCCCGGTCGACTCCTTTTATGTCGGCTTCTACAAGGAGAATCGCACGATCGTCTTCCCGTACAACTTCGACGGCCACGAATACGTCTATCCGGACATGCACACCTACGGTGAGAACACCCTCGCCACCTACATCCTCACCCAGAAACGCCCCTACCGGTACGCCGACGACCAGGGCGAGCTCCTCCACCGGGGCGTGTCGTACGGGGACGAGACCAGCATCTCCGCCGACAGCGTCGCGGTGCCGATCCTGCAGGACGGCGAGGTCGTCGGGCTCGCGTCCATCCAGAGCTACGCGGCCGGCACCTACCAGGACGAGCACGTACGGGCCTTCGAGTGGACCGCCAGGTCGATCGCGACCGTGCTGGCCCGTGAGTACGAGGACGACGCCAACCGCGAGGGCCTCGGAGGAAACCTGGACGGAAATCTGGAAACGCCCGCGACGATCGCCGAGATGATCGACACCATTTCGATGCGGCTGAGGTCGTTGAAGAAGGGCATCGACGCGGTCAGAGAGGTGATGCCGGAGGAGGCCACCGCGGCCGAGGAACGCATGGCGCTGCTCGAGCACGAGTGTGAGGAGATCCAGACGGAGGTCATGGAAATGCTGACCCGACCGGCCGTGGACGGCAACGACCTGCTGCGCAAACTCACGCATCGCGAACGGGAGATCGCCCTGCTCATGGCAGAGGGAATGAGCAACACCGAGATCGCCGGTCAGCTGCACATCACCGAATTGACGGTGAAGACGCACGTCTCACGAATCCTCGCGAAATTCGGCGTCAAGCAGCGGTCCGCCGTGGCGGCGAAACTACGCCCGCTGCGCTGAGCGGGTCACGGCTTGCGGCCGACGCCGCCCGCCATCCAGATCCCGTCCCGTGCGCGCGTGCCGATCGGCCCGTCCGGACGCCAGTCGCGGATGTGCACCAGCCCCGGCTCGACGAGCTCGAAGCCGTCGAAGAAGGGGAGCACCTGGTCGCGCGTCCGCGCGGCGTGTTCGCCGGGGCGGTCGAGCATCGCCCGGTAGATGTCCTCGATCGGGTCGATGGTGTCGGGGCGGTCGTCGAAGACGACGTGGGACAGCCCGAGGTAACTGCCGCTCGGCAGGGCGTCCCGCAGGCAGGCGATGCTCTTGAAAGGGTCGTCGGAGTGCGGGATGAACTGCAGCGCCGCGAAGATCACGACGGCGATCGGGCGGTCGAAGTCGAGCCAGCCGTTCGCCTTGCACTCCTCGACGATGTGCTCGGGATGCAGGATGTCGCCGTCGAGCACGGCCGTCGCCGGGCTGTCGACGAGGATGGCCCGCGCGTGTGACAGCACGACGGGGTCGCTGTCGACGTAGACGACGTGGGCGTCGGCGACCTGGGAGCGGGCGACCTCGTGGGTGTTGCGCTGGGTCGGCAGCCCGGCGGCGACGTCGATGAACTGACGGACGCCCTGTTCGCCCAGGTAGCGCACCACGCGGCCAAGGAAGCCGCGGTTCTCCACGGCCATCTTCTTGACCTCGGGCGCGATGGCGAGCAGCGCCTCGGCGGCCTCACGGTCGGCGGCGAAGTTGTCCTTGCCGCCGAGGAGGTAGTCGTTCATGCGCGCGATGTTGGGCACGCTCAGGTCGACGGCGCTGGGACGCTCATCTGGATGGTCGGCCATGCACACCCCTTCCTGACGCGTTCTGGTGATCTTAGCGACCGAACGGTGACACTCCGGCAAAAATCAACGTGAGATCAGTGCCACCAACGCGTACGGCGGCGTTGGGCGATCAGATCGGCGGGCCCGGCCAGACCGTCCATGTACGGCACGATGTGCCCGAGATGCTGTTCGACCCACAGCGTGCAGGCGAGATTCTCGCTGGAGGCGTCGAGCGCGGACCTGGCCAGTTCGAGGGACTGCGGCGAGGGGGCGTGGAGCGGGGTGAACGCCGTGCCGTCCGGCGGCCCCACGTGGTCCGCGACCTCGTCGAACCAGCCGGTCAGCCGTTCGGCCTGGGCGCTGAGCGCCCGGCTGGCCGGATCGGGCTCGGCATCGGGGCTGGGCAGCCCCGCGAGGGAGACGCCGGTCAGACGCAGACGGATCGTCCCCGCGACCAGCCGCCACAGGTCCTCCTTCGGGACCGACTTGGTGCCCTGTTCGGCCAGGAACCCGCGCAGCGCGTCGTCCAGCCGCAGCCCTGCCGTGGCGGCCGGCGCCGCGTCCGGCGGGGAGTCGCGTACGCCGAGCGCCCAGGCGACCGACTGGCCCAGGTAGGCGCCGCCCCGCCGGAACGCGTCCGCGAGCGCGTCGCCGACCACCGCGCTGGCGCCGCGCGGCCACAGCAGGACGCCGACCACCAGGCTCACCGCGCAGCCGATCGCCACGTCCTCGATGCGCACCGCGCCGACCCGCCAGCCGGCGGGCGCGAGCAGGTTGTACAGCACCGACACCGTGACGGTGAACGCCGCCTGCCCGACCGCGAACGGTGCCGTCCCCGGCGCGTACGACGCCACGAGGACGGCGACGGGCAGTGCGACCCACAGCGCCGCCGGGCCGGTGCCGATCGTCAGCAGGAGCAGCGCGCCGATCACGAACCCGGCGACCGTGCCGGCCAGCGCTCGCAGCGCCGTCGCGCCGGTCGAGGCCGCGCTCGTACGGAGCACCGACAGCGTCCCGAGCACGACCCAGAACCCGTGCTGCACACCCGTCACGTCGGCCACCGCGATCGCCGCGGCGAGGGCGACCGCCCCGCGTACGCTGCCGAGGAACGACGCCGACCGCACGCTGACGTGCCGCAGCGTGACCTTGGCCGCGGCGGTCAGGGCGGCCGTGCGCGGCTCGGTCGGCGACGGGTCACCGCCCAGCCCGTACCACCGCCGGCGCCGTCCCACGATCACGTCCGGATCGGCCCGCCGCATCGCGATCAGCGCGTCCTCCGCGGCCTGGTGCGTCGCGAGCGCGAGCGTACGGGCGTGGAAGGACAGGTGGACGGCGTCGCGGTACCGGTCCTCGACCACGCCCAGTCCGCGCAGGTGCGCGACGCTGTCGCCGAGGCGGCACCGGAGATCCTTTAGGTCCGGAGCGGCCTTCTCCCCGGCCAGTACGGCGGCGAGCGCCCGCAGCGTGCGGGCGGTGGCGGTGAGCAGGTCGCGCTCGACCTGCGGGATCGTGCTCAGGTCGCGGTACTCCGCGAGGCTCTCGCAGACCACCGCGGTGCACCACTCCAGCAGCCCGACCAGGTTGTCGAGCGCCTGGTCGTTCGTCGCGAGGCCGGTGGGGCGGTAGGGGGTGGAGGTGAACTCCGAGAGCAGGTCCCGCTTCGCCCGGACCGACGCCTCGCCGTACGCCGGGGTGAGCTCGCCGTGCAACGCCGCGTCGAGCTGGTCCGCGAGCGCGTCCCCGCAGGTCGCGGCGGCGGCGCGGAGCCGGTCGCCCGGCGGGCGGGGCGACAGCAGGAGCACGGCGGCGGTGCCGACGGCGGAGGCCAGCCACCAGCCGGCCAGCCGGGAGGGGATCATGTCGATCGTGCCGGGCGTCGCCGCGGGCAGCACGTACGCCAGTAGCGCGGCGGTGGTCCCCGACGCGGCGTTCGGCCCGGCGACCCCGGCGAAGATCACCGCGAAGACCGCCGGCAGGGTGACGATCACGGTGAGCACGGCGGACGAGCTGACGGCGGTCCCGAGCGTGAGCAGGACGCTGCCGGCGACCGCCAGCCCGAGATGGGCGACCAGCTTGTCGCGCCGCGTCCCGCCGAACGCGGCCATGACGAGCGTGGCGAACCCCCCGAAGGCGGCGAACGTCGCCATCTGCAGGTCGCCGATCACCTTGTAGGTGAGCGCGAACAGCCCGGGGACGACCAGCGTCGTCCGCACGGCCCGGAAGGCGGCCGCGGCCGACCACACGGGCATCCACGCAGGTCGTACGCCCCGTGCCGGGAACACGTGCGATCGCAGGCCGAGCGAGACCGCCCTCAGTACGTCGGACACCCCGCCAGGCTTGCGGTATTTGCCCTGCTTGTCGAGTGGCAGCACGTCAGGGGCTCCTGAGAGGTCCCCCGGGCTTGCCGCGCGCCGGGGTGGCCGTGGGTACGGCCTCGCTGGGAGGCACGATCGGTTTCGTGCCCGTGCAGTCGGCCGGGGCGTACGCGGGTGTGCCGGTGTCCAGATAGGAGATCTTCAGCGCGGTCTGGCCGGACAGCAGGAGGCCGGTGCAGTAGATCTGCGCGAACGCCTCCGGGAGCAGCTTCGGGGCCGGGGGAGAGGTCTCGATGAGGAGTGCCCGTCCGTCGAGCTCGTGGACCGTGATGTATTGGATCTCGCCCAGCTCCGTGGTCAGCCCCTTGGCGCGCTCCTCCCGCGTCGGGCCGTCCAGCAGCGCGTCGAACACCAGCTGCGGGTCGGCCGGTCCCGCGGTGCGCTGCACGGGTGTCGGCACCCCGTTCAGCAGGAAGAACACCTGAGACTGCGGCGACGCCGTGGCGGTCGCGACCGGAGGGTCGCCCGCGTACACCACGCCGGTCGGGCGGACCCCGCACCCGCAGAGCAGCAGGAGCGCGAGTACGAGCGCGACGGCGCGGATCACGCGGGGATCCGTACGGTGAAGACGGCCCCGCCGCCGGGAGCGTTGGCGACCGAGATCCGGCCGCCGTGCAGCTCCGCGTTGGCCTGGGCGATGGCGAGCCCGAGGCCGCTGCCCTGCCCCGCCGGGCGGGAGGGATCGGCCTTGAAGAACCGGTCGAACACCTGTGGCAGCAGCTCGTCCGGGATCCCCGGCCCCTGGTCGATCACGCGTACCTCCAGTCCCGGCCGGCCCGTGACCCGGACCGGCGGCGCGCCGTGGAGCAGCGCGTTGCCCACCAGGTTGGCGATGATGAGGTCGAACCGCCGCGGGTCCAGCCGGACCCGCAGGCCCGGCGGCACCTCGACGACGACGTGGTCCGCCCAGCCGCGCGTCGTCACGCACTCTCGTACGAGGTCGGCGAGCGGCACCTCGTCCAGGATGAGATCGGCGGTTCCGGCGTCCATCCGGCTGATCTCCAGCAGGTCCTCGACCAGGGTGTTCAGCCGCCGCGTCTGGCCGGCGATGAGCCGCGCGGCCGTCCCTGTGTCGGCCGGCAGCCCGGCGGAGTCCTCCTCCAGCACGTCCGTGACGGCGGTCATCGCCGCGATCGGGGTGCGCAGCTCGTGCGACACGTCGGCGGCGAACCGCCGCGCGTTGGCCTCCATCCGGCGCAGCTCGCGCACGGTGTACTCCAGGGAGGCGGCGCTCTCGTTGAACGCGCGGGCGACGTCGGCGAGCTCGTCCCGGCCGCGGACGTCGACCCGCGCGCCGAGGTCGCCGGCGCCGAGTGAGCGGGCGGCCCGGCCGAGGCGGCGCAGCGGCCGGAGCACGCTGCGCCCCAGGAGGAACGCGAGGACGAAGGCCAGCAGGAGCGTCAGGCCGCCCGCGCGGACGAGCGCGCGCTCGATGCCGTCGAGGTCGGTGCGCTCCTTCGCCAGCGAGGCGAACACGTACACGCTCAGCGACGTCTCCTCCTCGCCGGTACTCACGCGGGTGGCCGCCACCAGCCACGGCTCGCCGTTCAGGACGACGCGCTGGAAGAACAGCCCGTCCGGCGCGCGGGCGGCCAGCCCGGTCGGCACGTCGGAGATCCCGAAGCCGCCGGTGCTGACCGTGGTGGTCCCGTCCGTGACCACCACGACGCGGTCGGGCCGGGCGAGCGAGCGCGCCACGTCGTTCAGGGTCGACTCGGGCACGGGCCCGCTCAGTGTGCCGGGCACGACGCGGGCCAGCGTGTCCCGGGTCTCGACGAGCACCGAGTCCTGGGCGCGCTGAAGGACGGCCCGGCGTACCAGGACGTATCCGATGCCGGCCACCAGGGCGGTCGAGGCGAGACACGCGACGATGAACGAGGCGAACATCCGCCCGCGCAGCCCGATCACGGGGCCGCGAAACGGTAGCCGAAGCCGCGTACGGTCTGGATCAGCGTGGGCGCCGAGGCGTCCGGCTCGACCTTGGCCCGCAGCCGCTGCACCGAGGCGTCGACCAGCCGGGAGTCGCCGGCGTAGCCGTGGTCCCAGACCGCGCGCAGCAGGTGGCTGCGGCTGAGCACCTGCCCGGGATGGCGGGTGAGCTCCAGCAGCAGCCGCAGCTCGGTCGGGGTCAGGTGGACGTCGGTGCCGGCCCTGATGACGCGCAGCGCGCCGCGGTCGATGACGAGGTCGCCGTAGGTCGAGCGGTTCGCCTGGCCCTTGTCGACCCGGCGCAGCACCGCGCGGATCCGGGCGTCCAGGACGGCCGGTTCGACCGGTTTAATCACATAGTCGTCCGCGCCGGCCTCCAGGCCGATGACCACGTCCAGGTTCTCGCTGCGAGCGGTCAGCAGGATGATCGGCATCTGGTCGGTCCGCCGGACGCGACGGCAGACCTCGAACCCGTCGATGCCGGGCAGCATCACGTCCAGGATGACGATCTCCGGCCGCCGGCTGCGTACGTGCTCCAGCCCGTCCTCGCCGGTCGCGCACGCGGTGACGGAGTGTCCCTGGCGGGTGAGCGCGAGGTCCAGGCCCGTACGGACAGAGGGATCGTCCTCGACGAGCAGAATCGCGACCATCGCCCCATTATCGAGCGGTCGCCTGCGCTCCGGGATCTCCGTTACAGAACCCGGACATTTTCCGCGAAGTGTGACGCGGTCCCGACGCCAGCGGAACCTGCCCCGCCGAGGCTTGACCGACATGGACGGACACCGGAAGAGGCGATGGCGGATCATCCGGCGCGTGCTGTACGGCCTCGGCATCGCCGTCGTGGGCCTGTGCGTCGCGGTGGGCGTCATGTACGAGCGGACCGAGGTGCCGCCGGTCAACGCCGCCGCGCGGGCCCAGGCGAGCACGTTCACCTACCGCGACGGCAGCACGCTGGCCCAGGTCGGGCGGCTGAACCGCGTCGCCGTACGGCTGGGAGACGTGCCCGCGCCGGTACGCGGAGCGGTGCTCGCCGCCGAGGACCGGGGGTTCTACCACGACCCCGTGGTCTCGCCGGCCGGGCTGGCGCGCGCGAGCTGGGCCGCGGTGTCCGGGGGAGCCCGCCAGGGCGGCTCGGGCATCGCCCAGCAGTACGTCAAGGTCGCCTACCTCAGCCCCGAGCAGACCATGTCCCGCAAGGTCAAGGAGCTGTTCATCGCGGTCAAGCTGAGCCGTTCGCGCCCCAAGGACTGGATCTTCGAGCAGTACCTCAACACCGTCTACTTCGGCCGCGGCGCGTACGGCATCCAGGCCGCGGCGCAGGCGTACTTCCGTAAGGACGTCGGCGCGCTCACCCCGTCGGAGGGCGCGCTGCTGGCCGGGGTGATCCAGGCGCCCTCCTACCTCGACCCCGCGATGGGCCACACCGCGCAGACCCGGGCCCGCTGGACGTACGTGATCAACGGGATGAGGAGCACCGGCGCGCTGGGCGGGGGAGCGCTCCCGGAGTTCCCCGCGGTCGCGCCCGCCCACACCGAGCCGACGTACGCCGGGCAGCGGGGCTACCTCATCGAGCGCGTCACCGCCGAACTGCACGCCCACGGGTTCGACGACGACCAGATCTACCGGCGCGGCCTGCGGGTGACCAGCACGATCGACCCGCGGATGCAGGCGGCGGCGCCGGAGGCGGTACGGCACGCGACCGGCCACGACAAGGACATCGAGGCCGGCCTGGCCGCCGTACGGCCCGGCACCGGTGAGATCCTCGCCTCGTACGGGGGCAGGAACTACCTGACCCACCAGTACGACAACGCCCTCCTCGCGGCGCTGCCGCCGGGCTCGTCTTTCGACCCGTTCGTGCTGGCCACGGCGCTGCGCGACGGGATCGGGCTGCGGAGCACCTTCGACGCGTCGCCGTTCGGCAAGGTGGTCAACGACGACGACGCCGAGGCCGCCTCATCCGACCTGTTCACCGCGACCGCCAGCTCGTACAACACGGTGTTCGCGCGGCTCGGCGCGAAGGTCGGCGCGTCCGCGGCCTCGCGAGCGGGCCTTCCCGGAGGACTTCCGCCGAAGAACGTACGGGTGGTCGACGAGGCGGCGGCGTACGCGGCCCTCGCCGACGGCAGGTACGCGGCGCCGCACATCCTCGCCAAGGTGACGGACCGGTCGGGCAACGTGCTGTACACCGCCCGGCCCAAGACCCGCGACGCGTTCTCCCCGGCGGTACGGGCGGACGTCACCTTCGCGCTCCAGGGCGCGATGAGGAGAGGAGCCGGCCGGCGCGCCGCCCTCCCGGACCGGCCTGCGGCGGGCAAGATCGGCACCACGGGGCACAACGAGGCGGGCTGGTTCAGCGGCTACACGCCGTCGCTCGCCACGGCGGTCGTGGTGTACCGGCCGAGCAACCGGCCGCTGGTCAACATCGGGGACGCCCCGCACAAGAAGAGCGCGGCCGTACCGGCCGCCGTGTGGCGGGAGTTCATGACGAGCGCCGAGTCGGGCCGGCCACCCGAACCGTTCCCGGCGCCGGTCCTGGCCGGCGCGGTGAAGGACTTCGCCCCGACCCCGCCCGCGGAGTCGCCCGCCGTTCCCCCTTCGGCCCCGCCGATCCCGGTGAAGGAACCGTCGGTGACGAACTCGCCGAAGCCCACACGCCGCGCCGCCCTGCGGAAGCCCACCCCGACGCCCACGGACCCGGTGAAGGGCGGAAAACCAGGCGAAGGCTAGAACGCGTCAGCTGTCCTCGGCCTGTTCGGGGTCGATCGGAATGGTCGGCAGGTGGTCCAGGGCACGTTCTTTCGCCGTGGCGGCCGAGGCGGTGGCGAGCTGGTCGTCGAAGTTCGCCAGGTAGGCGTCGTAGGCGCTCGAACCGGTGAGCTTCATGTCCGTCTCGTCATTGTGGTAAAGCGCGTTGGCGGTGTAATTCGCCGAGCCGGTCATCACGATCTTCTGGCCGCTCGCGCCGTTGTACCGGCCGTTGATGAGCAGATATTTGTCGTGCGTGTAGTACGCCGCGTACCCGTCGGCGGTCGTCCCGTGGGTCGAGTCGCGGACGTCGATCTTCGAGCCGGCCAGCGTCGTCCGCACGCCCGAGGAGACCTCGTCCTTGGTGTAGATCACCGTGATCTTGCACCCTTTGGAGGCCATGGTCTTGAGCCGCTTGGCGAGCGTGAGCCGGTTGTCGCTCCACTGGTACATCGCGATGCGCACCTGGGTCGGATAGGCCGTCGAGCAGGTGATCAGCTTCAGCATGCCGTCGATCGTGTCGCTCGCGCCCGAGGCCTTCGGCCAGTAGTACGCCTTCGGGTTCGACCCGTACGTCCAGTAGTAACCGGCCTTGTGCGTGCCGGCCGCGCCCTTGGACATGTCGGTGAAGTGCTTCACGTACGCGTTGTACAGGCCGCTGTTGCCGACGACGGTGTAGCTGTTGTTCCAGGTCACCTCGGCCTGGACGGCGGTGGGATTGGCGCTGGTCAGGGTCACCGTCGGCTTTCCGCCGCCGGAGAAGAGGTAGTACTTCGCGTGCAGCCACGCCGCCGGCGCGCCGCCGGAGTAGTGGTGGGCCACGCATCCGCCGTAACACAGGACGGCGTAGCTGCTCGCGCTCTTGGTGCTGACCTTGCCACCGAGTTCGGCCACCAGGCGGTGCCACAGGTCGTTCTCGGCATGCTGGTCCATCAGCACCTTGACGTACACCCCGCGCCGGTGGGCGGCGATCAGCGCGTCGGCGACGGCGTCCAGGTCCATGCTGTAGACCGCGACGCGGATCACCGACCCCTTGGGCGCGGCGGCGATGTTGTCCTCGATCTGCTGCACGATCGCGTACTGGCGGCTGTGGGTGCTCTCGGGGTCGTTGAAAAGCGGCCCTGACCGGGGCGCGAACGCCGCACTGGCCTCGCCGGTGCCCAGATGGCCGACTCCCGCGCCGAGCAGGCTGGTAGTGGCCATTAGTACGGTTCCGCGCCTTCGCCAATCAGCCATTAATTTCCCCTCAGTGCCAATATTCATGGCAGAAGGTACCAAATTGGCGCGAAGGGTTCCAAAAGACTTAAATGCGCTATCCAGGTGTATTAACAGTATCCGTCGGAATCGGTAAACCTAGGTGAAGTCCTCCTGAGTGGCGGCGCGCAGCGCGGCGATCCTGGGCCTGCGGGACTTGGGGGAGTCGAGGCTCATGGCGCGGGCGTCGCCGAGCTGGTCCCGTACGAAGGTCTCGGTGCGCTCGACCGCGGACCGCAGGCCTGGGTCGGCCGCGGCGCCGGCGTCGAAGACCCACCACACGATCCGCTCGGTCTCCACGTCGTACTCCCACAGCCCGATCAGCCGGCCGCGATCGACGATCGCGTGGCCGGGCAGGTCGGGAAGGTCGGCGAGGTTCTTTCCGGCCCGGTGGCCGGGTACGGGACGGCTCGGATCGGCGCCGGTGAGCAGGCTCGGCACGTCGCGCCGTAGGAGGACGAGCGCGTCGATCCCGGCGAGCAGGGCGTACGCGGGCGCGGCGGGCGGCTCGTAGCCGGCCAGGGCTTCGGCGTCCGGCCGCAGCGCCAGCCGCCCGCCGCCGATCTCGGTCAGGTCGAGCCCGGCGACGGCGGCCTTGGCGTCCCGCGCGGAGAACGCGGTGAACCACCGCAGCTCGGCGAGTGACGCACCGCCGGTCCAGCCGAAGTAGCGCCGGGCCAGCTCGGCGCGGGCCTCGTCGTCCGTCAGCCGGGTGCGCGGCGGTGTCCAGCGGGCGTAGGCGAAGCGCTGCTGGTCCAGCCGCCCGTTCGCCGGGATCCGGCGTATCTCGCCGGCGCCCTGCAACAGCCCGAGCGCGACCGGCAGGGTCGTCGTCAGGCCTTTCTTGCGGCCCGCCTCGCCGAGGTTGCGCACGGCCGGGCCGAGCCGGGCCTTGAGCCCGGCCGGGTCCAGCGGCCCGCCGTCGAGCGCGCCCAGGACCGCGTCGCAGAGGTCGTCGATCTCCTGGCGGGGCACGCCGAGCCGGTGCGCGGTGGCCGCCTCGGCCTCCGCGGCATGCCGCCCGACCTGCAGCGCGAGCGCGAAGTCGGCCGCCGGAACGACGTAGGTGCAGCCGCGTGCGGCGGGCAGCTCGCAGATCTCCAGCCCGGCCACCGCCGCGTCGGCCACCGCCCGCGTGGTGCCGGCCCGGGAGAACAGCGTCAGGTAGGGGTTCGCGCCACCGACCGAACGCGCCCATCCGGCCGTGGCCAGCACCGCCGCCGGATCGGCGCCGTCCAGCGTCCCGTCCAGCCCCTGCCGGTGCCACCACCAGGCCCGCGTCATGCCAGTGCTCATCGGGGAGACGACCCCCCGAGCCCCCCGATGTGGGCGGCTCCGCCCCCCACGGCCCCCGCACGGGCCGGGGTCGGCCGGCCGGCCTTCGGTATCTCGTACCCGAACACGTCGCTTCCTCCAGATCGGTGGGTTCGTCTAGTCGGCGTCGGCGGCGACGCGTCCACGGCGGGGCTCAGGTTCGCTCCTTGGCCCAGGCGTCGCCGCGCTCTTGGAGTTCGGAGACGGAGAGGTCGTCCTTCGGCGTGGCGATCGACCAGTGGTGGCCGTACGGGTCGCGCACGATCGCGTAGCGGTCACCCCAGAAGGCGTCGTGCGGCGCCATGAGGGAGGTCGCGCCGGCGCCGGTCGCCCGTTCGTGCACGGCGTCGACGTCGGGAACGTAGAGGTGCAGCCGTACGGTGCTGCCGCCCAGCGCCTGGGGCGAGCGGATGGGATCGTCGTCGAAGTCGTCGACGACGAGGATGCGTCCGCCGAACATCAGCAGCTCACAATGCATGACCCGGCCGTCGGGCGCGTGGTTGCGCACGAGCTCGTCGGCGGCGAAGGCCGTGTCGTAGAAACGGACGGCCGCATCCGCGTCGTGCACGACGATCTGCGGTGTAGGGCCGGGAAACTCGGTCGGCAAATCGGTCACGGTCTCATCCCTCTCGTTCGTTGAGCACGCCGAGGCCGGCCGCCGCCTCGACCAGCCGGGCCAGCCGCCGGGCCTCGGCCCGCGCGGAGGCCCGGCCCGCCGGAGTGATCCGGTAGGACCGGCGCCGCTCCGCCCGCCGATCGGCACGGGCGGCCTCGGCCCTGCCGTCGTCCAGCTCCTCGACGAGCCCGTCGACGCGCATGCGCTGCAGGGAGCGGTAGAGCGTCGCGGGCCCGAGGACGATGGACCCCCCGGTCAGCTCGCTGACGTCGCCCATCAGGGCGTAGCCGTGCCGCTCCCCGGCGTGCAGCGCGAGGAGCAACGCGAAGACCGCGGGAGTCAGCGGGTGCTCGGTGTCGGCAGTCATCTCGTCGCTTTTAGTCTCACAGTGGATATATCCAGAGTGAGACTAACATGGCCGGGTTCAGTGCTGCGGGCTCAGTCCAGTAACGGCCAGGCGGAACAGGTGGGCCGACGCGGCGGCCGGGTCCGGGTGGTGTTCCGTCGCGAGGACGATGCCGACGATCAGGGTGATCAGGTCGATCATGGTGACGCCTTCGGCCACCGTGCCGTCCCGTACGGCGCGGTGCAGCAGCGGGTCTCCCGCCTCTTCCAGCAGTGCCGCGCAGCTGTTGTCGTGCACCGGGTCGGGTTCGGCCCCGTCGTAGACCAGCGCGGCGGCCAGGCCCCGGGCGGAGGCGCAGTAGGCGACGACGTCGTCCAGCCACTCCAGCAGCGCGCCCTCGCCGGTCAGCTCTTCGGCCCGGGCGCGCAGGGCCGCGATCCGCTTGTGGGACACCGCCTCCAGCAGGGCGCGGCGGGTGGGGAAGTGCCGGCGTACGGTCGCCGAGCCGACCCCCGTGACGCGGGCGATCTGTTCCAGGGAGGCGTCGGCGCCGTGCGCGGCGACCTCCTCCTCGGCCACGGCCAGGATGCGCGCGTAGTTGCGCCGGGCGTCCGCGCGGCGGTGGTCGGGCATGGCGGTCATCTCCGAGGTTGTTAAGTGGCGGGCCCCGCCGTATCGTATCGCGGAGAAAGCGGCGGGCCCCGCCGTTTATTGTCCTGGAGGAGCACCATGCCCACAGAGCCCGCGCCCGTCCTGGTCACCGGCGCCACCGGCAGGCAGGGCGGCGCCACCGCCCGAGCCCTGCTCGCGGCGGGCGTCCCCGTACGCGTCCTGGTACGCGACCCGGACAGGGCCAAGGCGGTCGAGGCGCTAGGAGCCGAGATCGTGGCCGGCGACCTACTCGACCGCGACTCCGTGACCCGGGCCGCCGAGGGCGCCCGCGCGGTGTTCTCCGTGCAGATGCCGGCCCTGAAGGGGGACACCTTCGACTTCGCGGGCGAGGTGACCCAGGGCACCAACCTCGTCGAGGGCGCGAGGGCCGCCGGAGTGCCGCAGTTCGTGCACACCTCGGTCACCGGCGCGGGCGAGCACACCGAGGCTCCTGGCTGGTCCGAGGGCCGCTGGGCCTCGATGGAGCCGACTCTGGGCGCGAAGAGCGAGATTCAGGACCGGGTACGCGAGGCAGGCTTCGAGCGCTGGACGATCCTCAAGCCGGGCTTCTTCATGGAGAACTTCCTCCCGTCCATGGCGTTCCTGTTCCCGCGCGGCGTGGAGGGCGGCCTGGTGAGCGTCCTGAATCCCGGGACCCGGCTCTCTCTGGTCGCGGTCGAGGACATCGGCCGGGCGGCCGCCGCCGCCATCGCCGACCCCGAGCGGTTCGACGGGGTCGAGCTGGAACTGGCGAGCGACCACCTGTCGATGACGGAGATCGCCGAGGTCCTCTCCCAGGCTTTGGGCGTACGGCTACCCGCCCCGGACATGACGGTGGAGGAGGCCCTGGCGGCCGGAATGCCGCCGATGGGCGCCTCCCACGAGTGGCTGAACGCGGTCGCCCAACCGGCCCGCCCGGAGTACGCACGAGCTCTCGGCATCCCCCTCACGACCTTCGGCGAATGGGCGCAGGAGCACCTGCCCGCCTGACCGCGTCGAGCGTGCGACGCTGACCGGCGGCCTGCGCCTGACAGGGAACCGCATCAGCCGTCGGACTGGTTCTCGCCATCGGAGGCCTCTCCTCGGCGGCGGTGGCCCGCCGACGTCTCTGGACGGTACCTGGGCCTGCTCGGTGCCGGCCGGCTACACCTTCGACGCCGTCACCACCAGCTCCGCCTGCGCCACCAGCGGCGTCGGCACGCAGTATCACCTGCGGCTGCCCGTGGACAACCTCAACGCCTGCACCAGGCCGGCCGGTTTCACCTACGACGACGTCACCGTCACGTCCGCCTGCGCCAAGAGCGGTGTCGCCACGATGTTCCACCTCAGGGCCCCGGCGGACGACATCAACGCCTGCACCACCAGCGGCGTCGCCACCATGTACCTGCTCGTCGGCTGAGTCGCCACCGCAGCCGCGGACGGAGATCACGCGGAAGTCGAGGACCCGCGCGGCGATCGCGCGGGCCTTCGCACAACCGACAAGCCGGCCGAGCGATTGTCAGTGACCTGATCGCGCCGTTATCCCGTCGGTCTTCGGGAGTCTTCCGAGGCGGAGGCCGAGTTCACGGTGTGGGCCCGTCGGTGCCTTCGGGGCGGAATCTGGAGACGGCGCGGGCGGAAGAGATCTCGGGTGTGGGGCTGGGCACGGTGGACCTGCCGCCCGAGGGGCCACCGTGGCGGCTGGTGGACGATCTGGCCGCTATGGCGGTTCAGGTCAGTGCGGTCGTGACGTAACGGGGTCGTCGCGGCGTCTGGGGAGTAGAGAAGACCGCCGGACGACGCTGGGAAGGCCCGATGGCCAAAGATCCGAATGGGTTTCAGGAGTTCGCTGCCGCGCGCAGCGCCTCGTTGTTTCGCACCGCCCGCCTGTTGTGCGACGACTGGCATCTGGCCGAGGACCTGGTGCAGACGACGCTGGGCAAGTTGTACGTGTCCTGGCGGCGGGTCCAGCGGGCGGACAACCCGGGAGCGTACGCCCGCACCGTGCTGATGCGGACGTACCTGTCCCACGTGCGGAAACACAGCAGCGGAGAGTCGTCCAGAGGGGAACTGCCGGAGACCGCGGCCGACGAGTCCGATCAGGCACTTCGGATGACGTTGTTGAACGCCTTGGCGGAACTGTCCGCCCAGGACCGTGCCGTGTTGGTCCTGCGGTACTGGGAGGACCAAAGCGTCGAGGACGTCGCTGCGGCTTTGCGGCTGAGCCGCGGAGCGGTGCGTAACCGGAGCATGCGCGCTTTGGGCCGGCTCCGCGAAGCGCTCGGTGACGAGCTCCAGGCCCTGATCCCGTGACACGAAACCGAGGGAAGGCGACGATGAGCGTGGAAGACCAGCTGGCTGAGGCGATGCGCCGTACGGCCGGAACGATCGAGCCTCGGGTCACCGAGTTGGTGAGCGGAGGCATCGCGCGGGGACGCCGGCGGCGCTTGCGTAATCGCGTGGGCGCCGCTTCGGCGGTCGCCGCGGTCGCCGCGGCCGCCGTCACCGCGAGTGTGATCACCGTGGGTGGCGGTGCGGTCACGTCGCGGCCGCCCGTCGTGCGCCTGGTGAGTGCGGCGGAAGTACTGAACAAGGCCGCGCAGGCCACGGCCTCGCGCCGGTGGACCGAACCCCGCCCGAACCAGTGGGTGTACACGAAGGCGGTCGGCGATGGTGCCGCGGGCGGCCGTCCCACCTCGGATGAGTCCTGGATTCGCGTCGACAGGTCGCAGGACGCCTGGTTTCAGAACGGGAAGCTGATGATCCGCCGTAGCCCGGATGGGGGCCGCGGAGGCCAGAAGGTCACCAAGGCGATCCTTTCACTGCCGCGGGACCCTCAGTCCGTGCGAACGCAGGTTTACAAGATCATTGATGCTGAGCCGCGCAGTGACTGGGAGGGCCGTACCCGCGAATCCCAGGCGTTCCACACGATCGTGGAGTGGATGTGGAGCAACCCCGTCACCATTCCGCCCACGTTGCAGGCCACCTTGTACCGCGCGCTGGCCACGATTCCCCACATCGCCGTTGACCAGAACGCCAAGGACGGTCTCGGCCGTCCCGCCATCGCGGTGCACTGGGGTGGTTTCGGCGATCAATTCCTCATCACCCCGGCCACCTACCAGATGGTCGCGCAGCGAGGAATGTACGACCGCCACAATGCGCCGATCTCGAAGACCAAGGGAATGGACCCAAGGTTCAACGTTGACAAGGGCGTCTTCGCCGACACCCTCACCTACGTCGTCGCCAAGGTCGTCGACAAGCCAGGCCAACGGTGAACCACCGCCCCGATTGAGACCCTCCGGCCGCCTCAGCCCCCTTTCCGGCTGAGGCAGCCGGCGGCAGGCATGACGATGATCTATTCGACAAGGAGCTCTTCTGTGCGTTCATCTCGGCGAACCCGCCGTTTCGTCATCACCCTCGCCGCCGCGACCTCGCTCGCGTGCGGTGCCCTGACCGCGGGTGCGGCCTCGGCGGCCACCCCCACGCCCGGCGGCGGTCTCACCCACCCAGACCAGGACCACGCCGGGTCGGCGGCCGCGCGGCGCACGGAGCCGGCCCGTCCGGCGTCCGCCCCGGCCGGGATCCAGGGCCTGGATGTCAGCGGTTGGCAGGGCGACGTCGACTGGGACTCGGTCAAGGCCGACGGCGCGAAGTTCGCCTACGTGAAGGCGACCGAGAGCACGACGTACCACAGCTCGTTCTTCCCCCAGCAGTTCAACGGAGCCCACGACGTGGGCATCGTGCGCGGCGCCTACCACTACGCCGTCCCCAACAAGGCGAGCGGCGCCGCCCAGGCCGACTACTTCGTCGACAACGGTGGCGGGCAGACCGGCGACGGCCAGACGCTGCCCGGCGTCCTCGACATCGAAGACGACCCCTACACGGCGACCGACGGCACGGACGAGTGCTACGGCCTCGCGCCCGCCCAGATGGTGAACTGGATCAGCGACTTCCTCAGCGAGTACCACGCGCGTACGGGCTGGAACGCGGTCATCAACACCTTCACCCAATGGTGGAACGACTGCACCGGCGGCTCCACCGAGTTCGCCGCCCACCACCCGCTGTGGATCAACAACCACGGCGACACACCCGGCCCGATGCCGGCGGGCTGGCGCACGTACGCCATCTGGCAGTGGTCCGACACCGGCGTGTTCCCCGGCGACCAGGACGTCCTGAACGACGACCTGTACACGAAACTCCTCGCGCACGAACGCTGAGCGGTTCGCGTGGCCGCTCCACCACTACGTGGAGCGGCCAGGCGGTCTAGTCGGTCTTCGGCGTCGCGCGAGAAATGATGGAGCCGAAGTCCACGCCCGACGGCAGCGTGCCGAAGGCCTGGCCCCAGTCGCGGTCCAGACGTGAGGCGCAGAAGGCGTCCGCGACGGCCGGATGACCGTACCTGACCAGCAAGGATCCCTGGAGTACGAGCGCGAGCCGCTCCACGATCCGGCGGGCGCGGAGTTCGATCGTCGCGGTGTCGGCGAGTGAGTCCTTGACCTGCTGGACGGCCGCGTCCAGCCGGGTGTCCGCGCCCGAGGCCGACTCCACCTCGGCGAAGAACACCTCCAGGGTCTCCGGCTCCTTCAGCATGGCGCGCAGCACGTCGAGCGCGGCGACGTTTCCCGAGCCCTCCCAGATCGAGTTCAGCGGGGACTCCCGGAACAGCCGGGGCATGCCCGACTCCTCCACGTATCCGTTGCCGCCCAGGCATTCGAGGGCCTCGGCGCTGTGCGACGGCCAGCGCTTGGACACCCAGTACTTGCTGACCGCCAGGCCGAGCCGCTTGAAGGCGGTCTCGCCCCGGTCCGTCGCGCCGGCCAGGCGCAGCATCAGTACCGTCGCGGCCTCCGACTCGACGGCCAGGTCCGCCAGCACGTTGCGCATCAGGGGCTGGTCGATGAGGTACGTGCCGAACGCCTGCCGGTGGGCGGCGTGGTGGGCCGCCTGGATGAGGCCCTGGCGCATGCCCGCGGCGCCGCCGATGACGCAGTCCAGCCGCGTCATGTTGACCATCTCGATGATCGTACGGACGCCGCGGCCCTCGTCGCCGACGCGCCAGGCCACCGCCTGCTCGTACTCCACCTCGGCCGAGGCGTTGGAGTGGTTGCCGAGCTTGTCCTTCAGACGCTGCAGGCGCATGGCGTTCAGCGTGCCGTCCGGCAGGACGCGGGGGAGCAGGAAGCAGGTCAGGCCCTCCGGCGCCTGGGCCAGCACCAGGAAGACGTCGCACATCGGCGCGCTGGTGAACCACTTGTGCCCGGTCAGCAGGTACGTCCCGTCGGGCCGCGGCACGGCGCGCGTCGTGTTGGCGCGGACGTCGGAGCCGCCCTGCTTCTCCGTCATCGACATGCCGGCCAGGATGCCGCCCTTGGACAGCGGCGGGCGGAGACCGAAGTCGTACGTGTCGGAGGTCAGCAGTGGTTCATACTGCCGGGCCAGGTCGGGGGCGTGCCGCAGCGCCGGCACGGCCGCGTACGTCATCGAGATCGGGCAGCCGTGCCCGGCGTCGGGCCGCCAGACGTAGAACTTGGCGGCGCGGGCCACGTGTGTGCCCGTCCGCTCGGTCCACGCGCGGGCGTGCAGGCCGTGGCCCACGGCGACGCGCATCAGGTCGTGCCACGCCGGGTGGAACTCCACCTCGTCGACGCGGTGGCCGTACCGGTCGTGGGTGCGCAGCACCGGGCGGTTCTCGTTGGCGAGCCGGCCCCACTCCTGCGCCTCCTCCGAGCCGCTCATCCGGCCGAGCTCGTGGATCTCCTCGGCCGCCCAGCCGCCGCCCTCGCGGAACAGGCCGTCCAGCAGCGCCGGGTCGTCGGCCGTGTCGTGGCCGACGAGCGGGGGGACCTGGTTGAACACGTCATGCGTCGTCATGTGACCGCTCCGATGCTGCGCTGGGCGAAGGTGATGAGGTCGGGGGTGGCGTCGTGTGCCGTGCCGTCGGCGAGCTGCCCGACCAGGGCCTCGCCGATGGCCCCGACGAGAGCGGCGGCGCTGACCTCGACGTTTTGGTCGGGCAGCTCGCCGGTGGCGATGCCCCGCCTGACGAGGCCCGCGATGGCCTCGGCGTACGCGCGGCGGAAGACCAGGCGTTCGGCGTCGACGGCCGGGTCGACCGGCTCGGCGAGCAGCGCGTACGCCATCCGGGGCGAGCGCAGCGCGCGGCCCGTGAACGTCTCGATCACCGCGGCGACCGCCTCGGCCGGCGTCAGCTCCAGGGAGGCCGCTCGCGCCACGGCGTCCACCTCGCGCTGTGAGGCCGTACGGAACACCTCGGCGACCAGGTCGGCCTTTGCCGGGAAATGGCGGTAGACGCTGCCGGTGGCGACTCCGGCCCGCCGGGCGACGGCGGCCACGGAGCAGCCCGCGTAGCCGTGCTCGGCGACGATCGCCAGCGCGGCGGACAGGATGCGCTCCCGCGAGGCGCTGAGACGCGCCTCGACCCGGGGCGTACGGCGGTACGGCACACAAGAATTGAACCTCAGTTCACTTCTTGCGCGCAACCCCGGACATGGTTCGGGGCCCCTCGGCGAGCGAGGGGCCCCGAACGCCCCCCAGGGGGGAAGGGGGGCGGAGGTAAGGCCGGGGGACTACTTCTCGGGTCTACTTCTCAGAGGCTCCGGTGGCCATGTCATAGCCGGTGCCGTCGTGGCGGTACACCGGGCCGTGACCCATCTGGAGCACCTGGAATTTGATCGGCACCGAGTTGGACCGGGTGCCGGTGAGGTACTGCATCATCTCCTCGGAGAGGTCGATGATCGCCGGCGGGTTGTGCTGTGCGACCGCCCACTCGGCCGGGCCGAAGTCCTCGACCACGCCGACGGCGCTCTTCTTGCCGATCGTGACCTTGACCTTGGTGCCCAGCGGCCAGTACGGGCTGGCCAGCGTGTGGTACGACATCGGCTTGCCGGACGCGGTCTGCGCGTCCCAGAACGAGGTTCCGGTGGAGACGCCGCCCGGCAGGACGGCCTTCTTCTCCGCGGCCTGCATACGCTGCGGCAGCTTGGCCGCGTGCGCCTCTTCGCCCGGCGCCATGCCGGACTCTTGCTGGGCGACCTGCACGGTGGTGTCGCGGGCCGCTCCGGCCTGGGGTGCCTCGACATGGGCGAGGGCGACCGTGAATCCGGCTCCCACTACGGCGACACCCGTGAGAATCGCCTTCGTGGAGAACCGGTCAAGGTAGTCACTGCGAAATCGGATCATGCGGGGGAATGCCTCTCAGCACAGGGGAAGGGAAAAGCACGCAGGGTTGACCGCCGCGGCCGCTGATGGGGCCATGGGGAGGCGGAGGTCAGGCGGTGTCGGGGCCGTACTCGGGGTAGCCGTAGCCGACCACCGACGAAACATCCCGCGTGCGGACCTTGACGGCGTTATCCGTGTTGCCCTCAATGGTCTGGATGGTGCCGTTGTGGTTGTCCTTGATGACCATGCCGACGTGGTCGATGTCGCCGATCGACTTGCTCCCGCTCCAGGAGTAGAAGACGACGGCGCCGGGCTTAGGGGTGTCGCCCCAGCGGCCCTGGTCCTTGAACCACTCGGCGTGTGTACGGGTGAAGGCGTCCGCTCCCATGCCCTTGACGCCCAGCTGGGCGCCGACCCAGGACACGAACATGTCGCACCAGTTGGCGTTGGCGTAGTCCGAGACCGAACCGCCGTCGCGCTGGACGCCGCGCTCGGCCCAGGGGGAGGAGACGAACCACTTCTGGAATTTGGTGCCGCCGCCGGCGGAGTCCTCGGTGACGCCCACCTGGGCTTCGGCGAGCTTGAGAGCGTCGCTCGCGGTGGGCAGCCAGGTACGGCTGTTCTTGTTGGCGTCCGCAATACCCTTACCGGGCAGAGGTATCGCGGCGAGAGGGTGAGCCGCTTCCTTCTGCACTGCCGCCGCGCGGGGCGCCGCGGCGAGTGCTCCGGCCGAAATGGCGTTGACCTTCTGGGACGAGCTGGCGGGACCGGCTGCGATCAGGCTGACCGCGGTCGCTCCGGCCACCGCGACGCCGGCGAGGGCGCCGCCGAGCTTCGCACTGTGAAGAACTCGGCATGTCTTCGTGTGTCGACCTGACACGATCGATACTCCTTCGCTTCCATGCCGCTTACCGGGTTAGCTGACGGGTTCGGGCGTGGAAGCTGCCCTACGACGCATTTGGGGATACGTCGATTCACCCCAGTGGTGCGGTGGGTCCCCGGTTCCGCGATGACGCGGATTCAGCGGGAGCCGTCCGGGACTCGGACGGCTCTAAGAGACAGGGGGGATGGTGGGCCGCACGTGGCGGCCGTTATTCAGGTCTAGGGGAAATCCGGACTGGTCTGGTTGCACTCCCTGGATTCAGGCGCCTACCGGGACGGCTGGCGGGTTCGGGCGGGAAAATCGCCCTACGGGCACGCTGGGGGCGTGCCGATTCACCTCAGGAGACACAGGAGGGTCCCGGTCCCGTCGCGTCGGACGGGTTCGGCGTGCCACCCCGGCATCGGATGCGATCCTTCAGGGGGGATCCCAAGAGATGCGCGGGAGCGGCGCTTGCCTTGGTTATGAACCGTCGCGGCCCGAAAAGGGGGGCCCTTGTCACGCTTCGTCGCGTGCCGCACGTCTCGCGTGCTGGTGGGCAGGCCCTGGCCGGCGGATGAAGGTCGGCGCATGGGGGGCGCCGCCGGTCAACCGAACATAGCAAACATATATCCGGTCGTAAAGCCTGAATTCGGACATGCACCGCCTCTGACCTGCAAGAAGATCGCCCGTGCGGCGTCCGAGTGGTGGAATCCCCGGCGGGTAAAGGGGTTTCAGCCGACCTGGGCTTGATCACCGAGCGTGATGATCTCGGTGTAACGCTCCGTGATGATCTCCGCCAGCTCGGGTGCGGCGCCCAGCGCCGGCGAGACGGCCACGGCGCCCGCCGCGAGCGACTCCTCGCGGACCTTGTCGGCGAAGTACCCCGGCGCGAGGAAGTAGGAGGCGACCGCGACCCTCGGCGCCCCGGCCGCGCGCAGCGCGCGTACGGCCTCGGCCGGGGTGGGCCGCGCCGCGGAGGCGTAGGCGGGGACGACGCGCCGCCAGCCGCGCCAGCGCCGCGCCATGGCGCTGATCGTCGCGTTCGCGGCGGGGTCGCTGGAGCCGGCCGCGGCCAGCACGACGGCGGTGTCCGGGTCGGGCGTCACGCCCGCCTCGGCCAGCCGGCGCTCCAGCGCCGCCGTCATCAGCGGGTGCGGGCCGAGCGTGGCGCCGTATCGCAGCCGCAGCCGGGGGTGCGCCCGGCGCGCGTCGGCGAGCGCGCCGGGGATGTCGGTCTTGCTGTGGTACGCCGCGGTGAGCAGGAGGGGGAGGACGACCGCGGACGTGATCTCCTCACCGGTGAGCGCGCCGAACGCCTGGGCGGGCGTCGGCGCGGCGTGGTCGAGGTAGGACGTCACGACCCGCAGCCCGGACCGGCGGCGTACGAGGTCGAGAAGGTCCTCGACCGTCGCCGCCGCGCGGGGGTCCCGGCTGCCGTGCGCCACCGCGACCAGCGGGACGCCGGTCAGATGTTGATGCCGCATTCGGACTTTCCAGTGCCGGCCCACCGCCCGCTGCGAGGGTCCTCGCCGGGCGCGACCCGCTGAGTGCACGGCTCGCAGCCGATCGAGGGGTACCCGTCGTACTGCAGCGGGTTCACGAGGATGCCGTTGTCCTCGATGTAGGTCAGGAGCTGCTCGTGGGTCCACCGGGCCAGCGGGTTGACCTTGACCTTTCCGCGAGCGGCGTTCCACTCCACGACCCGCGCGCCGCGCCGGTGTGAGGTCTCCTCACGCCGGATGCCGGTGATCCACGCGAGGTACGGCCCGAGTGCGCGGTTCAGCGGCTCGACCTTGCGCAGGTAGCAGCAGAGGTCCGGGTTACGGCCGTTGAGCCGGGGCCCCAGGTCGCGCTCCTGCTCGGCGACCGTACGCGAGGCCGTGACGTTCACGACGTTGATCGGGTAGACGGTCTCGACCGCGTCGCGCGTGCCGATGGTCTCGGCGAAGTGGTAGCCGGTGTCGACGAAGAGCACGTCGATGCCGGGCCGGATCTTGGCGGCGATGTCGACCAGCACGGCGTCCTTCATCGAGGACGTCACGCAGATGCGGTCGCCGAAGGTCGCGATGGCCCAGCGGATGATCTCCTCGGCCGGTGCCTCCTCAAGGGCGTCGGCGGCCGATTCGACGATGTCGGTGAGGTCGAGCGCGGCGGTCTCACGTTCGAAGACGAGGGTCATCTCGAGGACTCCTTCCGCGCGGCGGGAGGCGGGCCGGGATCGGCGGCCGCGCTCAGCGCGCCCATCCCGACGTACCGGAGCCGGAAGGCCCGGGTACAGGCGCGGCAGTGCCATCCGCCGTCGGTCTCGTACGGCTCAAGGTCCTCGTCCCCGCAGTACGGGCAGTAGAAGGGGACGGCTCGCTCGCTCACGTGAGGTCCTCCTGCTCGGCGCGCTGCACCCAGCCGGCGAAGGACTCATCGTCATTCTTCTGCTTCTGGAACCTCCGCAGCACCCGCTCGACATAGTCGGGCAGGTCGTCGGCGGTGGTCTTCAACCCGCGGACCTTCTTGCCGAAGGCGCCGCCGATCGAGCCGCCGAGGTGGATCTGGAAGCCCTCCACCTGGTTGCCGTCGGCGTCCGTGACGAGCTGGCCCTTCAGCCCGATGTCGGCGACCTGGATGCGCGCGCAGGAGTTCGGGCAGCCGTTGATGTTGATCGTCAGCGGCTCCTCGAAGTCCGGGAGGCGCTCCTCCAGCTCGGCGATCAGGTCCATGCCGCGCTGCTTGGTCTCGACGATCGCCAGCTTGCAGTATTCGATGCCGGTGCAGGCCATCGTCTGCCGCCGGAACGTCGAGGGCCGTACGCGCAGGTCGTTGGCCTCCAGCTCGGCGGCGAGGGCCTCGGTACGGTCCTGCGGGACGTCGAGGATGACCATCTTCTGCTCGGTGGTGGTGCGGACGCGGCCCGAACCGTACTCCTCGGCCAGGTCGGCGATCACGTGCAGCAGGTCGCCGTTGACCCGGCCGACCTTGGGCGCGAACCCGACGTAGTAGTTGCCGTCACGCTGCGGCCGGATGCCGACGTGGTCGCGGCGGGCGCCCGCGGGCGCGCCGGGCTCCGGGCCGTCGGCCAGGGTGTAGCCGAGGTAGTCCTTCTCCAGCACCTCGCGGAAGCGCTCGGGTCCCCAGTCGTTCATCAGGAACTTGATGCGGGCGCGGTGCCGCAGCCGCCGGTAGCCGTAGTCGCGGAAGATCCCGGCGACCCCGGCCCACACCTCGTGGGCCTGGTCCGGCCGGACGAACGCCCCGAGCCGCTTGGCGAACATCGGGTTGGTGGACAGCCCTCCGCCGACCCAGATGTCGTAGCCCGCCTCGCCCGCGTCGTTCACGACGCCGACGAACGCGATGTCGTTGATCTCGTGGACCGTGCACTGCGCCGTGCAGCCGGACAGAGCCGACTTGAACTTGCGCGGCAGGTTGGAGAACTCCGGGCTGCCGATGTAGCGCTCGTTGATGTCGTTGATCTGCGGTGTGGCGTCGATCACTTCGTCGGCGTCGATCCCGGCGAGCGGGCAGCCGAGGATGACACGTGGGGTGTCGCCGCAGGCCTCGGTCGTGGACAGCCCGACCGCCTCGAGGGTCTCCCAGATCGCCGGCACCGACTCGATCTCGATCCAGTGCAGCTGGATGTTCTGCCGGTCGGTGAGGTCGGCGGTGCCGCGCGCGTACTTGGTGGACACGTCGGCGATCGCGCGGAGCTGGTCCGGGTCGAGCTGGCCGCCGTCGATGCGGACGCGCAGCATGAAGTAGCGGTCGTCCAGGTCCTCGTCCTCGAGGATCGCGGTCTTGCCGCCGTCGATGCCGGGACGACGCTGCGTGTACAGGCCGTACCAGCGGAAACGGCCCCGGAGGTCTGCGGGGTCGATCGAGTCGAAGCCGGCCTTGGAGTAGACGTCGACGATCCGATCACGGACGTTCAGCCCGTCATCGTTCTTCTTGTTCTCTTCGTTCTTGTTGAGCGGTTCGCGATAGCCGAGGGCCCACTGACCCTCGCCTCGCCTCCGCTGACGGGGTGGCATTTTGCGCGTCCTCCGTTGTGGATGGGGACGTGCGGCACGCCGGCAGATCGCACTGCTGGCTCAACGCTGAGCGATGGAACTGACACCGACATACCGCGCGCCCATGAGGCAGTGGCGGTTGATCAGTGTCAACGACAGATGGCGCTGCCCACACGGAGAAAGTCAACGTGCCGGCGCATTACCAGCAACGGATTCGCAGCAGCCATACACCGATGATGACACGTCGTTCGATGGGTGTCCAACCTTGTCCGGTATGCGGACTTCTGTCCCGCCAGTCGGCGTTCGACCAGGCTAGCGGCGTCTTGCCGTGGATCGGCGGGCGGGTCAGCCCTGCCGGAGCCAGTTGACCTTCGGCTCGGGTTCTTCTCGCGCGCCCTCCGGCGGGTCCTCGCACTCGGGCGGTCTGTGCTGGCAGTCGCACCACGTGCCGCCGCGGCAGTCGCCGTGCCGGCGGTCCCGGCAGGCCTCGCAGATCATGTCCTCATTGTCCCCCTATGCGTCGTTCGTGAGCCGAAAGTTTTACCTCGAAGCGCACCGAATACCGTTCTGTACGCTGTCTGCTGTGGCTGTGGCGATGGATGTACTGATCAGCGACCTGCGTGACGAGACCGCCGACCTCGAACGGTTCCTCGACCCGGGTGTCTGGGACGCGCCGACCCCGGCGGAGGGCTGGACCGTACGGGACCAGATCGTCCACCTGGCCTGGTTCGACGACGCGGCGGTACGCGCCGTGACCACCCCGGAGGAGTTCCGCGAGGAGGTGCGGAGCACGCGGGGCGTGGACCCGGACGCGCTCGTGGAGAGCCGGCGGTCCATCCCGGGGGAGGAGGCCGGAGCGTGGTTCCACGGGGCGCGCCGCCGGCTGGCCGAGGTCCTGGCCGCCGCCGACCCGAAGGTCCGCGTCCCCTGGTACGGCCCCGACATGGGCATGGTGTCCTTCACCACGGCGCGGCTCATGGAGACGTGGGCGCACGGCCAGGACGTCGTCGACGGGCTGAGTGCGGTGCGCGAGCCGACCGCGCGGCTGAGGCACGTGGCCGAGATCGGCGTACGGGCGCGGCCGTGGAGTTTCACGGTGCACGGTCGCCCGGTGCCGGAGGAGCCCGTACGGGTCGAGCTGAGCCTGCCGGGCGGTGAGCGGTGGGCCGCCGGGCCGGAGGACGCGGCCGACGTCGTACGCGGTCCGGCGCTGGATTTCTGCCTGGTCGTGACGCAGCGGCGGCATCCGGCGGACGTGAACCTGGCGGTGTCGGGCCCAGTGGCGAGAGAATGGATCGGGATCGCCCAGGCCTTCGCGGGCCCGCCCGGCGTCGGACGCCGGCCCGGTCA
Organism: Actinomadura sp. DC4; assembly: GCF_030406325.1. Taxonomy (GTDB): domain Bacteria; phylum Actinomycetota; class Actinomycetes; order Streptosporangiales; family Streptosporangiaceae; genus Actinoallomurus. Next base: position 252,586 of record NZ_JAUEQY010000012.1, read on the forward strand.
GTTCGCCTGACCGGCGCGGCGACGGAAGAAGGTTGGTATATGGGCGGAACTCGCGCGGAGTGTCTCCGGCGCACCGTTACGTCGGGAAACGGACTGCCGAGAATCCTCCCGATCTTCGTCACGGCCGGTAGGCAACGAGCCACGAAGTGGTCGTTGCTGCACGTACCGGACGTGTCGCGGCTACGGTAGTCGCTCGTGACCACCCTCTCCGATGCTTCGGCGGGCGTCGCCGAGGTGTCGGCCCGCGCGCGGTTCCGTGCCGCCCTCTGGCAGGTCGTCCGCGGCACGAGCCTGTCGGCGTTCCGCTACCGGGTGACCGGGCTGGCCGCCGAGGCGGCCTTCTTCACGCTGCTGTCGCTGCCGCCGCTGGTCCTGGGCCTGATCGGCACGCTCGGGCACTTCCGCTCGATGCTCGGCGCCGACACGGTGGCCGACATCCGCACGTGGGTGATCGAGAAGGCGCAGACGGTCCTCACGCAGCAGTCGGTGGACACCGTCGTGAAGCCGCTGCTGGACGACGTGCTCCGGGGTGGCCGGGTGGAGCTCGTCTCGCTGAGCTTCCTGGTCTCCCTGTGGGCCGGCTCCCGGGCGCTGAACGTCTACGTGGACACGATCACGATCGCGTACGGCCTGTCGGGCGTCCGCGGAGTGGTCCGCACCCGGCTGCGCGCGTTCTTTCTCTACGTCGGGGGACTCGGCGTAGGCCTGGTCATCATCCCGGTGCTGGTCGCCGGCCCGACGCTGGTCCTCCACTGGCTGCCCGAGGGCGCCCGGGTGCTGCACCTGCTCTACTGGCCGGTGCTGATCGTCGTCTCGGTGGTCTTCCTCGCGCTCCTTTATTACTTGAGCGTCCCGGTCCGTACGGCGTGGTGGCGCGGCGTACCCGGCGGCGGGGTGGCCCTCGCCATCTGGGCGCTGGGCAGCCTCATCCTGCGGCTGTACCTCGACGGCTCCGCTTCGGGCGTGACGGTGTACGGCTCACTGGGCGCCGCGATCGCGGTCCTGGCCTGGCTGTACGTGACGGCGCTCGCGGTCCTGATCGGCGCCGCGTTGAACGCCGAGATCGACAAGCTGTGGCCGGGCGAATACACCGCCCGCGCCCGCGCCGAGGCCGCGGAGGCCCAGGCCAAGGCGGCGGAGAAACACCTCCACGCGGCGGCCGAACGCGCCGAGGCGGCGGAGGCCGCCGCCTCGGAGGAGCGGGAAGAGGAATCGTCCGAGGCCGAGCCCGCCGCCGAGGACGAGGACGAGACCGAAGCCGAGACCCGCAGCGCGTAGCCCCGTCCCACCGACGGCCCAGGGAACGTCTTCACGTTCTGACCGCCCGTCCTGCCGCCCTCCCCACCAGCGCTTCGCACAAGGACCCTTCTGCCACGCGTACCCCGCCTGCCACGCCTGCGGGGTCCGGCCCACGTGCTCTGGCCTGCCTACCCTCTGCCTGCCTCGGCTGCCGTACACGGCGGGCGTGGGGACGGGAAAACCGGTTGCCGGGGCGCGGGGGGCCGAGCTTATGATCGGCCCGTCGCGAGACTCGTCGCGGCCGGAGGAGCACTGGAAGGGGTGAGCCGAGCATGGCCGTCTTCGTCTTCGCCCTGCCCTCGTCCCTGTTCCTCCGGGTGCCCGCCTGAGCCGCGCGGCATCCGCACCTGAAGGGTGCTCGCGTTGTCTTCTCCATCTCTTTCCTCCCTCGGCTGGGACGACTCCTGGGCCGAGGCGTTCGCGCCGTACGACGGAATGGTCCCGGGCCGGGTGGCCCGCGTCGACCGGGGGCGCTGCGACGTCCTCACCCGGCACGGAGAGGTCCAGGCCGCCTGGCGCGGCGACCCGCCCTGCGCCGGCGACTGGGTGGCGCTTCGCGGCGGCCGGGTCGGGGCGATCCTGCCCCGTCGTACCTCCTTCGTCCGCGGTGGCGTCGCGCGACAGTCGCGGGGAGGGCTGTCCGGCGACTCCCAGAGCCAGGTACTCGCCGCCAACGTCGACGTGGCCTTCATCGTCGAGCCCGCCGTCCCCGACGCCAGCCAAGGCCGGATCGAGCGGCTGCTCGCCCTGGCCTGGCAGAGCGGCGCGACGCCGTACGTCGTCATCACCAAGGCGGACCTCGCCAACGACCTGCCCTACCTGATCGAGGCGGTCAAGGCGGCGGCACCCGGCGTCGACGTTCACGCCGTCTCCGCCATGACCGGGGACGGCCTCGACGCCGTACGCGCGCTGGCGACGGGCACCTCGGTCCTGCTCGGGCCGTCCGGAGCGGGCAAGTCCACGCTGGTCAACGCGCTCGCGGGGCAGCAGGTCATGCGCACGCAGGAGATCCGCGCCTCCGACGGCCGCGGCCGGCACACGACGACGCATCGCGAGCTCGTGGCCGTACCGGGCGGACTGATCATAGACACACCCGGCGTACGGCGGGTCGGCCTGTACGACGTGGACGAGGGCCTGGCCCAGGCGTTCTCCGACGTCGAGGACCTGGCCGCGGAGTGCCGGTTCTCCGACTGCGCCCACGAGACCGAACCGGGCTGCGCCGTCCTGCTGGCGGTCGAGTCCGGCGACCTTCCGGAACGCCGCCTGACAGGCTGGCGCAGACTACGCCGCGAGGCCGAGTGGATCGCCTCCAGGACCGACGCGCGACTACGGTCCGAACGCCTGCGCGAACGCAAACTCATCCACCGCCAGGCCCGCCGCGACCGCTCCCATTGAGCAAACGGCCCGCTCAGCCGCCCTACGCCCCGCACCGGTCCGCCCGGCGATCCCCGCAGGGGCCAATGTCGTCGCGAGACCCGCCGCGCCGAGCGGCAGGGGCCGAGGGCGGGGTGCGTGGCGGGTTGAGCAGGCCGGGCCCGGGCCGGTCAGGCGTTCGGGGAGCGGCGGAGCGCCGGGCCGGTGGGGAACGGCAACGGCGGCCCGCGCCGGTCGGTGCGGCTTTCTCTCAGGCGGCCCGCGAGAGAGTCGTCTCCCGGCAGGCCGTCGGCCCTGTTCCGCGGGGCGGGTACGCCGGCGCGGGCGATCGGGGACCAGCGGGCCAGGAGGTCCATCGCGTCCGGCAGGGTCTCGGCGAAAACGTGTTCCACGACGTCCCCGGCGTTGCCCTCCAGCTGGAGCAGGAACTGCAGCGGAGGCGCCTCGCGGGAGTACAGCGCCAGCGACACCGGTACCGGCGGCAGGTCGCCCACCCCGATCTGGCACCACGCCTCGAAGCCCAGGCCGGCCATCGCCGCGCGTACGTCGCCGCCGTACGGGTCGCAGGCCGCCATCACCGGGTCCTCGCGTTCCACCCATTCGCCGTTGACCAGGCACCATGCGCGAACGGGATCCGTGGTGATCACAGTTCACGGTAGGCCGGGCCGCCCGCTCTCGGCGGGAGCGCCACGCGAAAGCGCCGATCAGCGGGGTGCCATGCTCCATTCGAGGCGGATGCGGGAGCGTTCGGGGCATCTTGGCAGTTCCTGGCAGGAGAAGTCGTGCCAGTGCGCGTCATCCTGACGGGAGACCCGTCCGTCCACGGCGCGGAGCCGCCCGGCCAGGTCGCCCACGGGCCCATCGATGTGCATGACCAGCCGCGTCGGCGGCCGGGGGTCGGCGGTGACGACCACGTGGGTGTCGCACAGGTGCTCGCCGGGCACCAGCGTGAGCGTGCGGTGCACCAGCCGGGCCACCTGCTGCCACGCGGGCCGCTCGATGACGCGCTCCATCCCGTGGCCGAGGGTGAGGACGGGGCAGCCGCGGCCCGGCTCGCAGGCCCGCTCGACCGCTTCCACGATCAGGGAACGCAGGCCGGGGTGCGTCGCCGAGCCCTCTGGGTGCAGGTCGAAGACCGCGCCGCGGAAGTCCCGGATCGCGCCGTCCAGCCCGCCGATGGCCTTGTGGATCTTCTCGACCGTCACGTCGCCGGCGATGTTCGCCTCGATGTAGGTGAGCGCGGCGTGCAGGTCGAGCCCGACCGCGAACAGCCGGTGCACCAGGACGTCGGCCAGCCCCTGTGTGATCCCGCCGCGTTCGGCCACCCCACCTGATCGCGGGCCGTCGCCGAGCCCTCTCCGTGTGGCCAATCCGTCCCCCTCTGTCCGCAGCGCCGAGCTGCCCGATCGATGGGGGATCAATAACGAAGGGGGCTTATGTGAACCTATTCGGCTCGATACCCATCAATCCAGTTCGTCGCACATGCGGCATACACTGAAAATGCCTAACTTGCGAAGTATGCGCATCGGTAGCCGTCACACGTGAAGAAGATCTACCGGCGCTGTGGCCGGCGTGAGCTCCCTGCCACACGCTTCAGGACCTTCGCCTCTTGATGAGGGTGGTCTCTGTGGCGCACGGTGTAACCGAGAGGAAGGGGGGTTCGGCCGCACGTTGGGAACGGGCCGGGGCACTCCGAACCTCGGCCGGAAGACTCAATGGTGAGTGTGACGGTGGCGGCCTGCCTGAGGCAGAGCGGCATCGCCCGGCGGAGGTGGTCATGTCGTTCTCGAGCCTCGCCAGTACGCTGGCGCATCAGAGCGGGCGCCTGCTACCCCTGTCCGGCGTCGCCCACGAAGCGCACGAGGACCTCCCGGCGTCCCGGCCGATGACCGTCACCGCCGACGACGGCGTCGAACTGCACGTCGAGGTGCAGGACGCCCCCGGCACCTCCCTGACCGTCGTCTTCTGCCACGGCTATCTGCTGAACTCCGCGAGCTGGGACGTCCAGCGGACCATGCTGGCCGGCCGGGCGCGCGTCGTCTTGTGGGACCACCGCGGCCACGGCCGGTCCGGCTGGGGCACCCCGCCGAACGCCACCATCGACCAGGTGGGCCGCGACCTGTTCGCGGTCATCCGGGCGGCCGCGCCCCGCGGGCGCATCGTCCTGGTCGGCCACTCGATGGGCGGCATGGCCGTCCTCGCGCTCGCGCAGTCGCATCCGGAGATGTTCGGCGGCCGGATCGCCGGCGCCGTGCTCTGCTCCACCTCCGCAGGCGGCCTGTCCTCGATCACCGCCGGCCTGCCCGCGATCACCGCGCGGTTCGTCCACCGCCTGGTGCCGGCCACCCTCACCCGGCTGGGCCGGCACGCGCGCATCGTCGACGGCGCACGCCGGTCGGCGGGCGGCGCGACGTACCTCATCACCTGGCCCTACCTGTACGGCTCGCGGGTGTCGCGCCCGGTGGCCCGGCTCACCACGCAACTGATGGCCTCCGTGCCCATCCAGGTGATCGCGGAGTTCTACGCCGAGCTCGTACGGTACGACCTGCACGCCGTCCTGCCGGCGCTCGGCCGGATCCCGGTGCTGGTCATGGTCGGCGACCGCGATCTCATCACGCCCATCGCGCACGCCGAGGCGCTCGTGGTGGCCATCCCGTGCGCCGAGCTGGTGCGGGTTCCGGGCGCCGGGCACCTGCTGGTCCTCGAACGCCCGCGCGAGGTCGGCGAGCAGGTCCTGAAGCTGCTCACCCGCCTGACGCCGCCCAAGCTCGCCGAGCCGTCCGTCAACGGGAAGCCCCACCGGCCGTAGGACGCCGCGGCTCGGCCAGTGGCGGCCCGCCCGCGCGCAGCATGCTCTGCTGCACCAGCCGGTCGACGTCCTCGGTGGTGACCATGCCGACCACCCGGCCGTCCGCGACCACGACCGCGAGCAGCGCGTTCGCCAGCGGCGCCCGGCCGACCAGCGAGGAGACCGGGTCGTCCGGACCGGCCGTGTAGTCCGGAGGGAGGGCGACGGCCACCGAGTCGACGCGTTCCGCGGCCCGTGTGGCCGGTACGCGGGACAGGCGGGCGAGGGTGACGACGCCGCACGGCCGCCCGTCGAACCCGGTCACCGGGAACACGGACCGCCGGGAGTGCGCCGCGACCGACGCGATGAACTCGCCGACCGGGCGCCAGGCGGCGGCGCACTCGGGCTCGGGCACCATCAGCTCCCGTATGTGCACGTCCGAGGCGGCCTCCCGTACGGCCCGCGCCTTGGCCTCCGCGCCGGCCGCCCACACGAGGAACCAGCCGATGAGCATCAGCCACAGCCCGCCCGACTGCCCGAGGAAGATGAGCTGGGCGACGCCCGCCCCGGCCAGGCCCGCGCCCATGATCTGGCCCGCGCCGGTCGCGACGCGGTCGCCGCGGGACCGGTCGCCGGACCGCATCCACACCAGCGCCCGCAGGATCCGGCCGCCGTCGAGCGGGGCGCCGGGCAGCAGGTTGAAGACGGCCAGGAACGCGTTGGTCGCCCCGGTCCAGGCCAGCGCGGCCACGACCGTGGCCGGCGCGCCGAACAGCGCGGAGGCCTCCGCGCAGGCGAACAGCACCACGCCGATGGCCAGGCTCGTCACCGGCCCGGCCGCGGAGATGGCCAGGTCCGCGCGGGCGTTCGACGGCTCGCCGTCGAGCTGGGCCACGCCGCCCAGCATCCACAGCGTGATCGAGCGCACCCCGAGGCCCTTCCGGCGCGCGACGGCGGCGTGCGCGCCCTCGTGGGCCAGCAGCGAGGCGAGGAAGAGCACGGCGGTCGGGATCGCGATGGCCCAGTAAACGCTCGCGGACCGGCCGGCGTCGGCGCGCGGCAGCACGTTCCCGGCGACGATGTCGGTGATCAGCACGAGGATCACGAGTACCGACCAGTTGACCCCCACCGGGATGCCCGCGACACGGCCCAGCCGGAGACTCTGCTTCATCGCCGCCTCCTCGACATGGGTTCCGCCTTCACTCTGGTGGCCGCGGGCCGGCACGGAGTACGTCCATTGGTCCCCGCTCACCGGGCGAAGGTCAGCGCGCCGGCCCGGCCCGCCGAAGGTCCCGCGACGACGGGACCTTCGGCCCTGGCCTGCGGCAGGAACGGTGCGAGGCTGAAATCAGGCCTGCGAGACGAGCGAGGGAGCCGGAACGCACGGCGAGCTCGATCAACCTGTTCCGGGTAATACCGGTGCGGGGAAATCGCCTCGCAGGTCTTCGTCGCCTGATCGAGAGTCCGCCCGGGGATCGCACCCGTCGCCAGGTGTCCCCGGACGGCTCCCAGGCAGGACCTGTTCGGAGACGCCGCCGGTGGGTAGGTGCATCGTCAACCGGCTTTTCGAGGTGGTCACCGTGGGTTCGAGCGGTCATGGCGTACGTCTGCCGTTCACCGACCGGGCCGAGGCCGGGCGTGTGCTCGCCGGGCGGGTGGCGGCCCTGGGACTCATCGATCCGCTCGTGCTGGCGCTTCCGCGCGGCGGGGTGCCCGTGGCGGACGAGGTCGCGCGGCGCCTGCAGGTGCCGTTCGACGTGCTGGTGACCCGCAAGATCGGCTGCCCGGGCCAGCCCGAGCTCGGCGTCGGAGCGATCGCCGAGGGCGGCGAACCGGTCTTCGACGCGGAGCTGCTGCGGCGGCTCGCCCTGACCGAACGCGACCTGCACCCCACCACCCGCCGCGAGCGGGCCGAGCTGGCCCGCCGCGTCGCCGCCTATCGCGGCGACCGCGCGCTTCCGGCGATCAAGGGTCGTGACGTCGTCGTGGTCGACGACGGACTGGCGACCGGAGGCACCGCACGCGCGGCGCTGGCCGCGGTGCGAGCCGAGGGCGCCTCACGCGTCGTGCTCGCCGTGCCCGTGGGCGCGGCGCAGACCGTTCTGGAGCTTTCCGGTGACGCCGACGACGTGGTCGTGCTCGCCGCACCGGCGGTGTTCCGCGCGGTGGGGCAGTGGTACCAGCACTTCGAGCAGCTCTCCGACGCCGACGTCCTCGCCCTCCTGTGAGGAGGGTCGCATCCACGGATCCGGCCGTGACGGCCGGATCCGTGACCTCATGGGTGGTCCTTCAGAAGGACAAGAGCCGGGCCCGTACACCTGACGGTCCGGCTCTATGGAAACGGCCCCGCGACTGCGGGGCCGCATGCTGCGCAGCCGCTCAGGCGGCGTTGGCGCGACGCATGCGGCGACGGCGCTCGGAGGCACGCTCGTCTTCGTTCAGGCCGCCCCACGTGCCGTACTTCTCCGGCCGGGACACGGCGTAGTCAAGGCATTCTCCTCGCACGGGGCAGCGCATGCAGACCGACTTGGCCTTGCGCTCGCGGATCTCCCGCTCCGGCTGACGTTCACCGTCCGGGCCGAAGAACAGGATGAGGTCCTCCCCCCGGCACTCGGCAGCGTCCTGCCAGCCCCAGCTGGGACGGGGGAGGTTTGCCTGCCGACGTACCTGAGCCATAGAACTACCACCTCGTAGCTTGCTGGTGAGCAGAAAATTTCGGTCACGGACGCCGCAACGGTGAGTACGCGCCAAAAACTTGCAACGTCGTGAAGCGCCGTGATGTTCCCCGGAGAACCGCCGAGTCTCTCGGAAACGGCGTACAGGGCCTCGGAGAGATTACACGAGGGCCGTCTCGTTGAGAAGAGTCAGGTCCCGTTCAATATAGGTTCCGATGTTCTCGCCGCATCCGGGACCACAGGCGCCCAAGGACTCCTGCGTCACCCGAACTCGGTATCGCGCCTGGCGGGCGCGCACGATCGCGGTGTCACCGACCATGGATTCGACCGTGACCTCCTCGACGTCGAGCACCCCGCTGCGGGAGCGTACGAAATGCTCGGCCGCCTGAACCGGCTCCGGCAAGCCGACCCGGCCGCGATAGCCCGCCAGAACGACTCGTCCGCGACGGTACTCCTCCGCGGCCGTCATCGCCCGCTGTTCGTCGAGGTCGCCGTAGTAAAGACCGTGCGGCAGGCAGACGAGGTTCGCGGCGTACCGGTCGCCGCCCACGTGAGTGGTCTCCCACACGTCGCCGAACCGCTCGTGAAGGAAACGCGCCAGCGGTGCCCCGAACCGCGCGCAGCACGCGTTGTGCTTGCCGTGCGTGCACACGAGCAGGACCGGGCCGGTGACCGGGACGCCGAAGTTCGGGCGCCGTCCGGCCGCCACGGAAGCGAGGTCGAGGCCGGCCAGTTCGTCGGTGTCCTCGATCTCGCGGCCCTCCAGCCACGCGCCCGGCCCGGAGAAGCCGGTGTACACCCGTAGGGGAGGGGTGGCCCGCCGCCGGCGCGGGGCGCGGATGAGCTGCGGCCGTACGCCGTGCCGCCGGGCGCGGGCGATCGCGTCGGCGATGGGCTCGGGCAGCACCATCGCGTCGATCTCCTCGTCCCACGGGCCGGGATGCTCGATGAGCAGCCACCCGCGCGAACCCGCGGTCGCGCTGGCCAGGCACGGACGCCGCCCCGTGTGACACCCGGAGCAGTGCGTGCAGCTCTTGTCCGGCAACGATCCCCCCTCATCAGAGAATTAGGTAAGACTAACCTAACCAATAGTCGCCGTACGGGAAATCAAGGGACCCTGGTGAACGCGCCATGAACAGCAGGCTCAGAGTTGTACGAAGGCGTCGACACCGGCGGGATGGCACGTTCTAGAGTGTCCTGGTCCCCCTCAGGTCGAAACCGGTCCAAAACGGGAGCCTCATGCGCGCGCCGTTCCTGATCATCGGTGCGGCGTTGCTGCTGGCCGCCGCGGGTGACGCGCGCCCGAAGACCGCCGGCGCGTCGCTGCCGGCCGCCATCGAGGCGTCCGTCACGGGCTGCGGCACCGGCTGGAGCCACCCCCACGCGGGCACGCAGGTCCTGTCACTGCGCAACGACGGCGCGACCGCCGCCGACGTGATGCTGATCGATCCCGCGACGGGCGCGGTGTTCGCCGAGTTCGAGGGGATGGGCCCGGGCGTCACACGCCAGGCGCGGCTCGCCCTCGGCGGCGGCACCTACGTCTTCCGCTGCGGCGACGACGGCGGCGGCGACCCGGTGACCGGGCCGCCGACACGGATCAGCGGCCCGCCCGGCGGCAGCGCGGGGGTCGTACCCGTGACCAGCGAGGACCTGTACGCGCCCGCGAAGTCCTACACCACGTACGTCTCCGCGGGCCTCGACCGCCTCATCGCCAGGACCAAGACGCTGCGGAAGGCCGTCGACGGCGGCGACCTGGACGCCGCGCGGTCCGCCTGGACCCCGGCGCACGTGTCCTACGAGCGGCTCGGGGCGGCGTACGGCACGTTCGGCGACTTCGACGGCGCCATCAACGGCGGGCCCGCCGGCCTGCCCAAGGGCGTGCACGACCCTGACTTCACCGGTTTCCACCGCCTGGAGTACGGCCTGTGGCACGGGCAGTCCGCCTCTTCCCTGCGCCCGGTGGCGGACCGGCTCGACCACGACGTCCACGCGCTCAAGGACGACTTCCCCAAGGAGCGCATGGACCCCGCCGACCTGCCGCTGCGAGCCCACGAGATCTTGGAGAACACCCTGCAGTTCCAGCTCACCGGCCATGCCGACCAGGGCAGCGGCACCACGCTGAAGACGGCCGCCGCCAACATCGAGGGCACCCGTGAGGTCCTGGGCGTGCTCCGCCCGGTCATCCGCCCGCGCTACGCACGGCTCCCCGAGATCGACACGTGGCTGGACCGGATGGACGGCCTGCTCAAGGGCCGTTCGTCGGTCGAGAAGCTGTCCACCACCGAGCGCGAGGGCCTGAACGGCGCCGCCGGGCAGCTCCTGGAGCTCCTCGCGCCGGTCGCCACCATCGGCGAGCCGAGGCGGACCTCATGAGCGAACGAGTCGGCAAGCGCGGTGCCCCGAAAGAGGCCTCATGAGCGAGCGAAGTGAGCACGGCGGAGATCGCCGGTCGTTCCTGCGCGGCGCGCTGGTGGCCGGGGTCGCCGGTTCGCTGGCCGGCGCCTCCGCGAGCTCGGCCGGCGGGGCGCCCGTGGCGAGCACGCCCGCGCCCGCGCCGCCCTTCCACGGCGCGCACCAGGCGGGCGTCCTGGACGCGCCGCGGCAGCGGACCATCGCCGTCTCCCTCGACGCCGTCGCGGCGAACCGCAGTGAGCTGACCGAGTTCTTCCGTACGCTCACCGACCGGGCGCGCGCGCTGACCGCCGGGGTCGCCCCGGCCGGCAGCGGCATCAGCGCGCCGCCGTCCGACTCCGGCGTGCTGGGGCCCGGCATGCCCGCCGGCGGCCTGACGGTCACGGTCGGCGTCGGCGCGTCCCTGTTCGATGACCGGTACGGACTGGCGAGCCGCAAGCCGGCCGGCCTGCGGCCGATGCGGACGTTCCCGAACGACGACCTCGACCCGGCCTGGTGCCACGGGGACCTCAGCCTGCAGCTGTCGGCCGACGACGACGACACGGTCGTGCACGCGCTGCGCGACATCGCCCGGCACACGCGCGGCGCGGCGCAGATCCGCTGGCGGATGAACGGCTTCACCAGCCCGCCCCGGCCGAGCGGCACACCCCGCAACCTCATGGGCTTCAAGGACGGCATCGCCAACCCGGACATCACGAGCGCCGCGGACATGGACCGCCTGGTCTGGGCGGCACGCTCCGAGCCCGCCTGGGCGGCCGGCGGCTCGTACGTCGTGATCCGGCTGATCCGCATGCTCGTGGAGTTCTGGGACCGGGTGGGGATCAACGAGCAGGAGCAGATGTTCGGCCGCAACCGCGACACGGGCGCGCCGCTCGACGGCGCGCACGAGCTCGACGAGCCCAAGTACGCCCAGGACCCGATCGGCAAGGTCATCCCGCTGACGAGCCACATCCGGGTGGCCAACCCGCGGACCCCGCAGACCCAGGACAGCCGGATCCTGCGCCGCAGCTTCAACTACGACCGCGGCGTGGACGAGGTCGGCGACCTCGACATGGGCCTCCTCTTCACCTGTTTCCAGCAGGACCTGAAGCGCCAGTTCGAGGCCGTCCAGACGCGGCTGGCGGACGAGCCGCTCGTGGACTACATCACGCCCTTCGGCGGCGGCTACTTCTTCGCGCTGCCCGGCGTACGCGACTCGAAGGATTTTCTGGGCCGGGCACTGCTCGCCTAGGTGGACGGCGGGTGAACAACGGCGCCGTGAAAGCCGGGTAAAGATCCTTTAATCCCACATGGGGCCTTGTTCACCCGTACGTCATCTCCCATCACCGGGCTCGTCGTCCCGGTTCGATGTGATCCCCGCTGGACCGACGTGGCCCCCCGGGATCTTGCACCTTCAGGACCCGGAGCTTCATATCCCTGCAGGAGGCAAAGATGGGTCCCGGTAAGTGGAAGAGACGGAGACCGGTGGTGATCGCCGCCTCGCTGGTGGCCGCCGGGTCGCTGGCCCTGGCGGCCTGCGGGACCGGCGGAGGCGGGGCGACGTCCCTCACCGCGGCGGAGTCTCCCGTCCGCACGACAACCCCGATCAAGCACATAGTGGTGCTGTTCGACGAGAACATCTCCTTCGACCACTACTTCGGCACGTACCCCAAGGCCGCGAACACCGACGGGACGAAGTTCACCGCCAAGCGGCACACGCCCAAGGCGAACGGGCTGAGCAAGAAGCTGCTCACCAAGAACCCGAATGAGTACAACCCCACCCGCCTCACCCACGACGAGGCGCTGACCTGCGACCAGGACCACGGCTACGGCCACGAGGAGAAGGCCGTCGACGCGGGCAAGGTCGACAAGTTCGTGGAGAACACCGGTCACGACACCTGCACGGGCATGCCGCCCCTGTTCGGTGAGCCGGGCCTGGTCATGGACTACTACGACGGCAACACCGTCACGGGTCTGTGGAACTACGCGCAGAACTACGCGATGAGCGACAACTCCTGGGACACGGTCTTCGGCCCGTCCACCCCGGGCGCGCTCGACCTGGTCTCCGGCCAGACGCACGGCGGCTACGCCGTCGACCCGGTGACGCACGCGAAGGTCAGCGACTCCTACGTCGTGTCCTCCCCGGACGCCAAGGGCGTCGGCACGGTCATCAACGACCCGGACCCGGCCTACGACGACTGCTCGGACAACAACCACACGTCCAAGAACAACCTGGCCGTGATGACGGGCAAGAACATCGGCGACCTGCTCAACAAGAAGAAGGTCACCTGGGGCTGGTTCCAGGGCGGCTTCAAGCCGACCGGGTCGGCGAACGGCTACGCGGTCTGCGGCGCCTCGCACGCCAACGTCGGCGGCGTCTCGGCGGTGGACTACAGCCCGCACCACTCGCCGTTCCAGTACTACCAGTCGACCTCCAACCCCAAGCACCTGCCGCCGTCCTCGGTCGCCGCGATCGGCCACACCGACCAGGCCAACCACAACTACGACCTGACCGACTTCGACAAGGCGCTCAAGGCGGGCGACCTGCCGGCCGTGAGCTTCCTGAAGGCGGCGGAGTACCAGGACGGCCACGCGGCCTACTCCGACCCGCTGGATGAGCAGCAGTTCGTCGTGAACACCATCAACAAGCTGCAGAAGTCCCCGGACTGGAAGTCCACCGCGGTCGTCGTCGCCTACGACGACTCCGACGGGTGGTACGACCACGTCGCGCCGAAGATCACCAACGGCTCCTCCGACGCGGCGGCCGACGACTCCGCGCTGTGCGGCAAGGCCAAGGCGGCCGGTGGCTACCAGGACCGCTGCGGCCCGAGCCAGCGGCTGCCGCTGCTGGTCATCTCGCCGTACTCCAAGGTCAACTACGTCGACCACCACTACACCGAGCAGGCCTCGATCACGAAGTTCGTCGAGGAGAACTGGGGCGTCGGCCAGATCGGCGACGCGTCGTTCGACGCCCGTGCGGGCGACCTGGACCACATGTTCGACTTCCGCCGCCCGAAGGCGGGGTCGCTCTTCCTCAACCCGAAGACCGGCGCCCGCCAGTACGGCTGAGCGAACGCCATCGGGGCGCCTCCGTCCGGCTTCGGCCGGGCGGGGGCGCCTTTCTTATTCCACAGGCTGTTTACGCGGGGGTCGACTTCCGGCAACATGATCGTCGCTTCGTATTCACCTGGAGGCGCGATGGGTCCCCGCAAGTGGAAGAGACGGCGCACTACGGCGATGGCGGCCTCGGTCGTGGCGGCCGGGTCGCTCACCCTGGCGAGCTGCGGGAGCGGGGGGACGGGAGCGACCGCGCTCACCGCCGCCGACTCGCCGGTCCGCACGGCGACGCCGATCCAGCACGTCGTGGTGCTGTTCGACGAGAACATCTCCTTCGACCACTACTTCGGCACGTACCCGAAGGCGGCGAACACCGACGGGACGAAGTTCAAGGCCAAGCGGCACACGCCGCGCGTGAACGGGCTGACCAAGAAGCTGCTCACGGACAACCCGAACCAGTACGACCCTGTACGGCTGACCCACGAGCAGGCGCTGACCTGCGACCAGGACCACACGTACGGGAAGGAGCAACTGGCCGTCAACGGCGGCAAGATGGACAAGTTCGTCGAGAACACCGAGAAGGACACGTGCACCGGCCAGCCGATCCTGTTCGGTGAGCCCGGCCTGGTCATGGACTACTACGACGGCAACACCGTCACGGGCCTGTGGAACTACGCCCAGAACTACGCGATGAGCGACAACAACTGGGACACGGTCTTCGGCCCGTCCACTCCGGGCGCGATCGACCTCATCTCGGGCAACACCCACGGCATCTACGCCGTCGACCCCGTCACGCACGAGAAGGTCACCGACCCCGCCGTCGTCCAGTCCCCGGACGCGAACGGCGTCGGCACGATGATCAACGACCCGGATCCGGCGTACGACGACTGCTCGGACAACAACCACACGTCCAAGAACAACCTGGGCGTGATGACCGGTAAGAACATCGGCGACCTGCTGAACGCCCGCAGGGTCACCTGGGGCTGGTTCGAGGGCGGCTTCAAGCCGACCGGCTCGGCGAACGGGTACGCCGTCTGCGGCGCGACCCACCCGAACGTCGGTGGCATCGCGACCCCGGACTACAGCCCGCACCACGAGCCGTTCCAGTACTACGAGTCGACGGCCAACCCCAAGCACCTGCCGCCGTCCTCGGTCGCCGCGATCGGCCGTACGGACCAGGCCAACCACAACTACGACCTGACCGACTTCGACGCGTCGCTCAAGGCGGGCAGCATGCCCGCGGTGAGCTTCCTGAAGGCGCCGATGAGCCAGGACGGCCACGCCGGCTACTCCGACCCGCTGGACGAGCAGCAGTTCCTGGTCAGCACGATCAACAAGATCCAGCAGTCGCCCGAGTGGCGGTCCACCGCGGTCTTCATCGCCTACGACGACTCCGACGGCTGGTACGACCACGTCCCGCCGAAGGTCACCAACGGCTCGTCGGACGCCGCGCAGGACACGCCGCTCTGCACCAAGGTGCACGCGGCCGGCGGCTACCAGGACCGCTGCGGCCCGAGCCAGCGGCTGCCGCTGCTGGCGATCTCCCCGTACTCCAAGGTGAACCACGTCGACCACGCGTACGCCGAGCAGACCTCGGTGCTGCGGTTCATCGAGGACAACTGGCGGGCGGGCCGCATCGGCGACACGTCCATGGACACCCGCGCGGGCGGAGTCGGCGGGCTGCTCGACTTCCACCGCCCGAAGGCACGTCAACTGATCCTCGACCCGAAGACCGGGGCGCCCGCGTCCTGACCCTCCGTACGTGACGATGGCCCCGCCCGTTCGGCGGGTTCTGATGATCCCCGCAACGCCTTGATCTTCAGGGAGTTGCGGGGATCATGGATTTTGAGGTCCTGAAGGCGAGGTTCTTCGAGGCACCGGATCGGGAGAACGGCGGTATCTCGGGGGCTGCTCGGGCGGTCGCGGTGAATGGTGCCACGGCGTACGGGTGCCACCAGCTGCCGCTGGCGATTCTCGGCGCGGCCGAGCACGACGGCCGCCGCCGTGCGATCGCCCGGGAGCTGCTGACCGCCCTGACCGGCGGCTCCGCCCGTACCTGAGAACTGACGCCGCTGCGCCACGACGCCCGCACCGCCGTCCCCGTCGCGGCCGCGGCACTGGCGACCCTCGTCCACCCGGGCGCGTGGCGGCACTTCACCTCCGGCAGCGTCGAGGCCTACTCCCTCACCCCCGCCGCCTGGCACCAGATCACGCAGGCGGCTCGGCGAAGCGAGAGCCCTGCGGGCTAGGCGTCGCCGTCGGGTGGTTCGGTGCGGCCGACCATCTGCTCGCTCCAGGCGCGGATGGCCTCGGTCTGCTCGGGCGTCAGCGGATCCAGGAAAAGGCGGCGGATGTTGCGGGCGTGCCCGCGGATGGCCTCCTCCGCGGCGTGGTGTCCCTTCGCGGTCAGGCCGATGCCCGTACGGCGGCCGCTGGCCCCGCTCTCGGTCCGTTCGACGAATCCGCGGTTCTCCATGCGGGTCAGCTGGTGTGAGACGCGGCTCTTCTCCCAGGCGAGCGACTCGGCGAGGTCACCGACGCGCATCTGCCGGCCGGGGGCGTCCCGCAGCGTCACGAGCACGCTGAACTCGGCCTTCGAGATGCCGTGGTCGCGCTGCAGGCCGCGGTCGACCTCCTGGGCGAGCACGCGCTGCGCCCGCATCCAGACGTCCCAGAGCTCCCATTCCTCGGGTGTCAACGCAGGCGCCATGCCGGGGATCCTATCGCCGGACCGCGAAGTTGATCCGTCAACTCCTGATGTGTAGAGTTGATGGATCAACTTAGGAAGGGACTGGTCAGCCGTGAGGACTCTGGTACGCGGCGGCACGGTGATCAGCGTTGACCCGGAGATCGCCGACCTGCCGCGCGGTGACGTGCTGATCGAGGACGGCCGGATCGGCGCGGTCGCGGAACGGATCGACGCGCCCGGCGCGGAGGTGCTCGACGCGGCGGGAACGCTGGTACTGCCCGGCTTGGTCGACACCCACCGGCACACCTGGCAGGCGGTGTTCCGCGGGATCGGGGCGGACTGGACGTTCGCCCAGTACCGCGACGCGATGCACGGCACCGTGCGCCCGCGGTACCGGCCGGAGGACGTGCACGTCGGGACGCTGCTCGGCCGGATCGAGGCCCTCCACTCGGGCGTCACCACGCTGCTGGACTGGTGTCACTGCACCGACACCATCGAACACGGCGACGCGGCGCTCGACGCCCTCCGCGAGGCACCCGGGCGGAGCGTCTTCTGTTACGGCGCGGGCATCGGCACCCCCGACGCCTGGACGACGACGAGCTCACGATGCTGGCCGACGCGGGCTGTTCGGTGTCGATCAGCCCCGACGTGGAGCTGAAGATGGGATTCGGCTGGCCGGAGACGGGACGCATGCTCGCCGCGGGCATCCGGCCGACCCTGTCCATCGACGACTGTCCGACGGCCGGCGGCGACATGTTCTCGACCATGCGCACGACGCTGAGCGTGCAACGCGGCCTGGACACCGCGCAGGGCAGGTCTCCCGCACTGACGAGCCGTGACGTGCTGGAGTTCGCGACCATCGACGGCGCCCGCGCCCTGGGCCTCGGCGACCGGATCGGCAGCATCACGCCGGGCAAGCAGGCCGACCTGGTGCTGCTGCGCGCCGACGACCTGACGCTGTTCCCCGCCAACCACCCGGTGGGCGCGCTCGTGTCCGCCGCGCACCCGGGCCTCGTGGACACCGTGCTCGTCGCCGGAAGGGTCGTCAAACGCGGCGGAGCCCTGGTCGGCGTCGACCTCGACCACCTGCGAGAACGCGCTCTGAGCTCCCGGGCCCGCATCGCCACGGACGCCGGTGTCGCCCTCGACGGAACCTGGATCCCGTGAGCGTCAGAGGGTGGAGGCGGCCGGGGCGAGGGCCCGGTGGGCGGCGGGGAGGGCGGCTTCGCGGTCTTCGGGGATCAGGCCGACGCGGGTGCGGCGGTCGAGCAGGTCGCCCTCGTCCAGGGCGCCCTCGTGGCGTACCGCCCAGGCCAGTTCTGCGCCGATCGTGGCCGAGCCCGGTGCCACCGGTTCCAGCAGCGCCGGGTCACCCGCCGCCAAGGCCAGCACCTCGCGCGCCTCCGCGCCGTACCGGCGGACGAGGTGCGCCGGCGCGACCAGCCGGGCCAGCTCCTGCACGGGGCCCGCGCCCACGAGCGGCAGCCGTGACGTGCGGCACCGGCCCGCCGTCAGCCCCCGGCCCTCGACCACCGCGTCGACCGCGTCCTGGGCCATGCGCCGGTAGGTCGTCAGCTTCCCGCCCACGATCGTCACCACACCGTTCGGCGCCGTGAGCACCGCGTGCCGCCGCGACAGGTCGGCCGTGGCGCCCCCCGCCCCGTCCAGCAGCGGCCGCAGCCCCGCGTACGCCCCGGCCACGTCCGTGCGGCGTACGGGCACGTCGAGGGCGGAGTCCAGCAGGTCCAGGAGGAAGCCGATCTCGGCCTCCGACGGCTCGGGCACGTCCGGGATCGGGCCGTCGGCGGGCTCATCGGTCAGCCCGACGTAGATCCGGCCGTCCTCCTGCGGCAGCACGAGCGCGAAGTGGCCCGGCGAGCCGGGGACCGGCAGGTGCAGCCCGCTCGACAGCCCGGCGAGGCTGGAGGCGCGCAGGACGAGGTGCGTGCCGCGCGAGGGCCGCAGCCGTACGCCCTCGGCGAGGCCGCCCGCCCACACCCCGGTCGCGTTGACCACCGCGCGGGCCCGGATGGAGAAGGAGGCCCCCGTCAGCTCGTCGCGCACCTCCGCCCCGTCGCCGGTCAGCGCCAGCGCGCGGCAGCGGGTCAGGACGCGCGCCCCGTGCGCCGCCGCCGTACGCGCGATCGCGGTCACCAGGCGCGCGTCGTCCACGAGCTGGCCGTCCCAGGACAGCAGCCCGCCCCGCAGCCCGTACGAGCGCAGCGCGGGCGCCAGCCGCAGGGTCTCCACCGCGGTGAGGCGGCGCGGGCGGGGCAGCGCCGCCCGGTGGGTGCGCGCGGACATCCGCAGCATGTCGCCGGCCCGGATCCCGGCCCGCGCGAGCGCCACGCCCGAGCCGGTGACCTGGTCGTTCAGCGGCAATATGAACGGCAGTGCCCGTACGAGGTGCGGCGCGGTGTGCTCCATGAGGACACCGCGCTCGACCGCGCTCTCGTACGCGATGCCGAACTGCCCGGACGCGAGGTAGCGCAGCCCGCCGTGGATCAGCTTGGAGCTCCACCGGGACGTGCCGAAGGCGAGGTCGTGGGCGTCGATCGCGGCCACGGACAGGCCGCGCGTCGCGGCGTCCAGGGCGACGCCGGCGCCGGTCGCGCCGAGCCCGACCACCAGGACGTCGACCGAGGTTCCGCTGGAAAGGTCGGCCAGCTCGCGGGCGCGCCGCGCGGCGTTGAGGGAGGAGTTCATGGGGCGAGGTACCTCTCGAGAATCTGCCGCAGCTCGTCGTCGAACGCGGCCGCCGACAGTGCCGGGCCGTCGCCGGTCATGATGTGGCCGGACATGGCGAAGGACTGGAGGACGAGCAGCACCGCGCGGGCCTGCCGTGCCGGATGGCCCGCGCGTACGCTGCTGTCGCGGTGGCCGGCCCGGAGGGTGGCCTCGAAGGCGCGCAGCATGGCGTCCTGGCTCGTACCCCGCCGTTCGAGCATGTAGGGGAGCAGGACCTCGGGATCGACCTCAAGGATCTTGTGGAAGAGCGGGTGCGCACGGAGCGCGGCGACCCCGGCGACCAGCGCGGACACGGCCTGGGGTCGTACGGACGAGCCGTCGGAGGGCGGGACGACGCGGGAGACGACCTCGGCCCACTCGCGCGTCATCAGGTCGGCGACCAGCGTCTGCACGTCGGGCCACCGCCGGTAGATGGTCATCCGGGATACTCCGGCGCGGCGTGCCACGTCGGTCAGCGTCGTACGCCGGACGCCGACCGCGAGCACGCAGTCGCGCGTCGCGTCGAGGACCGCATCCTTCTTGTGACGAATCGACGCCATATGTCACAGTGTAACTGGGTCAGGAGGGGGTAGCCATGCCGATCGTGGACATGTTGTGGAGTGGCTGGGGTGATCCGGAGCGCGCCGAGCGCCTGCCGGAGTCGGTGACCGGGCTGCTGCGCGAGCTGCTCGGCGTGCACGACGAGCCGGCCCAGCCGGTGAAGCTCGCCGAGATCGAGCCGCCCGCCGCCCGGCCGGTTCCGCTCGCCGACATCGTGGGCGAGGAGAACGTGCGCACCGACGACGAGACGCGCGTCCGGCACACCCGCGGCAAGTCGACGGCCGACCTGCTGCGCATCCGGGCCGGCGACGTGCGCACCGCGCCCGACGCGGTCGTGCTGCCCGGCTCCCACGACGAGGTCGCCGCGGTCCTGGCCCGGTGCGCGGAGAACCGGATCGCCGTCGTGCCGTTCGGCGGAGGCACCTCGGTCGTCGGCGGGCTCACCCCGGAGGCGGGCGCCTTCGCCGGGGTGGTCGCGCTCGACCTGCGCCGCCTCGACCGGCTCGTCGGCGTCGACACGGTCTCCCGTACGGCCACACTGCAGCCGGGTCTGCGGGCGCCGCGCGCCGAGGAGCTGCTGAACGAGCAGGGGTACACCCTCGGCCACTTCCCGCAGTCCTTCGAGTGGGCGAGCATCGGCGGGTTCGCCGCCGCCCGGTCCTCAGGGCAGGCGTCGGCCGGGTACGGCCGGTTCGACGAGATGGTCCTCGCCCTCACCCTGGCCACGCCGAGCGGCACCATCGAGGCCGGCCGCTCGCCGCGGTCGGCGGCAGGGCCGGACCTGCGCCAGCTCGTCCTCGGCTCCGAGGGCGCGTTCGGCGTGATCACCGAGGTGACCGTACGGATCCGCCCGCTGCCGGAGACGCAGGCGTACGAGGGCTGGCTGTTCCGGTCGCTGTCCGAGGGCGTCACGGCCCTGCGCGCGCTCGCCCAGGACGGCCCGCTGCCCACCGTGCTGCGGCTGTCCGACGAGACCGAGACCATGATCGGGCTGGCCCGTCCCGAGGAGCTCGGCCAAAGCGGCGGGACGGGCGGCTGCCTCGCGGTCTGCGGCTACGACGGCACGGCCGCCGAGGTCGCCGAGCGGCGCGCCAGGGTCCGCACCCGGCTGGAGTCGCTCGGCGGGGAGTACCAGGGGGAGGAGCCGGGGGAGAGCTGGGCGCGGGGCCGGTTCGCCGCGCCGTACCTTCGCGACGCCCTGCTCGACGCCGGCGTGCTCGCCGAGACGCTGGAGACGGCCGCATTCTGGTCGAACCTGTCCCGCCTGTACGACGCGGTACGGCTCACGCTCTCCCGCGAGCTGTCCTCGTCGGTGGTCATGTGCCACGTGTCCCACGTCTATCCGGCGGGCGCCTCGCTGTACTTCACCGTCGTCACCGCCCAGGGCGAGGAACCCCTGGAGAGCTGGGGCCGCGCGAAGACGGCGGTCGGCGACGCGATCGTCGAGGCGGGCGGCACCATCACCCACCACCACGGCGTCGGCGTCGACCACCGCGACCAGTACGCCCGCGAGGCCGGCCCGCTCGGCGTCGCCGCCCTGCGCGCGGTCAAGGACCGCCTCGACCCCGCGGGCGTCATGAATCCGGGCATCCTGATTCCCCCGGCGTAGAGCCGGACCCCGTACGATCCCGCGCAGAGGGGCGCGGGCCCCGGACAGGAGCTCAACATGCGATCGTTCACCGCCGTGGTGAACCCGGCCGCCGGCAGTGACCCGGCCGCCCGTCTGATCCCGGTCGCGCGACGGCTGCGCGAGGCCGGCGCCGAGGTCGCCGTGGAGTACAGCCGCAGCCTCGAACACGCCGGAGACCTGGCCCGCGACGCCGCGAAGAAGGGCCACGTCGTCATCGCCGCGGGCGGCGACGGCATGGTCGGCGGCCTCGCCGGCGCGCTCGCGGGCACCGACGGCGTGCTCGGCATCCTGCCGGCCGGGCGCGGCAACGACTTCGCCCGCCAGCTCGCCCTCCCCGACGACCCGGAGCGCCTGGCCGACCTGCTGCTGTCCGCCGAGCCGCGGGCGATCGACGCGATCGAGGTCGACGCCGGAGACGGCAGGCACATCGTGGTCGGCAGCGTGTACGGCGGCGTCGACTCGGTGGCCAACGTGCACATCAACCGGCTGACCCGGCTGCCCGGCTCGCTCGCGTACTACCTCGGCCCGCTGCGCGCCATCGCGACCTGGCGGCCGGTGGCGTACACCATCACCGTCGACGGCGAGACGCGCGAGGAGCGCGGCTACACCGTCGTCGCGGCCAACTCCGGCTACTACGGCTACGGGCTGCACGTCGCGCCGGACGCCGAGGTCGACGACGGGCTGCTCGACGTCGTCATCATCCGGCACGCGCCCAAGCGGTTGTTCTTCTCCGTCATGCGCGAGCTCCCGCACGGCACGCACGTACGCCGGCCGGAGATCGAGGTGCTCCGCGGGCGCGAGGTGCGGATCGAGGCGGACCGCGAGCTGCCGTTCGGCGGCGACGGCGAGCTGCTCGGCACGCTGCCGGCCACGCTCCGGGTACTGCCCGGCGCCCTCCGGGTGATCGCGTCCTGAAGCTTGCCCGGTGCTTTGCCTGTCGCTGGGACGCCGCCGGGTACGTTGCGAGTGATCGGTGATTCGGGGGCGTCCACTGTGAAACACGCGCTCGCCGTGCTGGCCGGCATCGCCGTCGGCCTGCCGGTGATGGCGGCACTCGCGTCGGCGAACGGGCACACCGCGGGCGGCCTGCCCGACCGGTACGTGCCGTGGGCGCAGCACCACCTCCACACCGGGTACGCGGCGATCAGGACGCCGGTGAGCGCGCCCAAGCCCACGACGGTCGAGCGGACGCACCTGCTGGTCTCCACGCCGCTCTCCACGCCGTCGCCGCCGGCGCGTCACGTGGGCCCGCCACAGCCGCCTCCGCGCGCGCTGCGGCACGCCCCGCCCGCCACCGGGCTGCGCGTCTCCATCGACGCCCCGCGCACCGTGCGCCCGGGCGGCACCTACACCTACCGGATCAGGCTCGCCAACCGGGGGCCGGGCACGCCGGGCGAGATCACCGTACGCAACACGCTGCCGCCGGGCGTCGAGCGGACCGCCACGTCGCTGCCGGGCGGCGCCGGCGGGTACGCGGACGGCCGGGACACCACGCTCGTTCTGCCGCGGCTCCAGCCGGGCCGGTCCGCCACCGCCCGGTTCGCCGTACGGGTCCGGCGCACGGCCCACGGCGACCTGGTCGCGCGCAGCCGCATCGCCTCCATCGCCGGCGCCCGCGTCCCGCGCACACCGGAGAACGCTGCCCGGACCGCCACACGCGTCCGGTAAGTACGGAACCGAAGGACCCCCGTGCCTCGTCTCACTTGGTGACGACCACGACACGGGAAGGCAGGGAGCATGCGTACGCTGCTCAACCTCATCTGGCTGATCTTCGCCGGGTTCTGGCTCGCCCTCGGCTACTTTCTCGCCGGGATCATCTGCTGCGTGCTCATCGTCACGATCCCGTTCGGCATCGCGGCGTTCCGCATCGGCGTCTACGCGCTGTGGCCGTTCGGCCAGACCGCCGTACGGCGTGACGACGCCGGGGCGCTGACCCTGATCGCCAACGTGATCTGGCTCGTCGTCGCGGGGATCTGGCTCGCCATCGGGCACCTGGTCAGCGGCATCGCGCTCTGCATCACGATCATCGGCATCCCGCTGGGGCTGGCCAACTTCAAGCTGATCCCGATCTCGCTGCGGCCGCTGGGCGTGGAGATCGTCCCCTCCGAGGACCCGCGAGCGTTCCACCTGGCCTGACCGGAGATCTACATCTCTTTCCGCCGGGCTCGACAGCGGGCGGTGTCCGGGCCAAGATTGCCCCCATGCCAGGGGCCACGCCGTTGCCCAAGCAGGGCGATGTGTTCTTCGACCACACCCGACCGGACCGCTCGCTGCGGCTCAGCCGCCACTCGGACGCCGGCGTCGTCGTGCTGAGCATCTGGAGCGGCGGCGTCTGCCAGGCCACCTTCCAGCTGCCGGGCGAACAGGCGTCGGCGTTCGTCGAGGCGTTCCTCAGCACCTCACCACCGCACGCCGCGCCGGTGACCCGCCCGGAGATCTTCCGTACGGGCGAGTATCACACCCAGCCCTAGACGGCCGAAGACGGCCTCTTCGGGTGGAATGGGGCGAACACGGTGCGTCGCCGCCATTGCGGCTGTTACCGTGCGCCCGTGGCCCCCACACCAGCTGCGTCCTCCCGCGAGTCGTCCGCCGGTGCCGGTTGGCGGTGCTCGCAGCCGGGGACCTACACCGACCTGATGCCCGAGCAGGTCCAGAACCTCTCGTGGCTGAACCCGGCCGTCCTCTGGCGGTCCCGCAACGACGTACTGGCCCGGTGGTTCGGCGACCCGACCGACGACGAGCGGCGGCGCTGGGTGGCCCGCCAGCTCGGCGCGGGCGCGTCGCCCGACTTCACCATCGCGCGCGAGGACCCGCCGTCGTTCTCGTTCATGCTCATGGGCGACACCGGCGAGGGAGACGCGCCGCAGTACGCGGTGGTGCCGGGCTTCCTGAGGATGAGCGAGGGGACGCGCTTCGCGGTCATCGCGAGCGACGTGATCTACCCGACCGGCAGCGTCAACGAGTACGGCACCAAGTTCTTCCGGCCGTACAAGGACTATGACGCGCCGATCTACGCCGTACCGGGCAACCACGACTGGTACGACGGCCTCGGCGGTTTCATGCGCGTCTTCTGCGGCGCGCCGGAGCTCCCGGCCGAGGGCCGCCCGTCGCCGCTGTCCGGCGCCTGGCTGCGGCGGCTGTTCTGGAAGAACCCCGACGTGCCCGACGAGCGCCGTCTCGCGGAGGCCGAGAGCCTGCGGTCGCGGCCCGCGCAGCGGGCGGCGCAGCCGGGACCGTACTGGGCGATCGACGCGGGCCCGATACGGATCGTCGGCATCGACACGGGCATCGTCGGCGATATCGACCGGGACCAGGGGGAGTGGCTGCGCCGCGTCTCCCAGGGGCCCAAGCCGAAGATCCTCGTGACCGGGAAGCCGATCTACGTCGACGGCGCGTACCACCCCGGCGCGATCGAGGGCGGCGGCACGGTCGATGAGATCGTCCGGGATCCGGCGTGCAACTACGTGGCCGCGGTCGGCGGCGACATCCACAACTACCAGCACTATCCCGTACGAGTCGGCGACCGGACCATCGAGTACATCGTCTCTGGAGGCGGCGGCGCGTTCATGCACGCCACGCACACGATCCCGCGCGTGGACGTCGGCGGCGTCGACGAGGAGTCGTTCCGGTGCTATCCGCTGCGCGGCGACTGCCTGGCGTTCTACGGCCGGCTGTACGGCCGCCGGCTGCGAATGCGCCGGCTGTTCGAGCTGACCGAGGACCAGGCGGCCGCGGTGATCTCCAAGCGCCTCGGCGTCCCGCCGAAACGGGGGACGAACGCGGCCGTGACCTTCCGTACGCGGCTGGTGGCGTCGCTGCTGGGCGTCCCGGGCCGCCCGCACGGCGGCTCGCGCTTCCGGCTGCCGGTACGGCGGGTCTACCAGAGATTCCTGTCGCCGGCCTCCGCCTCGTACACGCCGCCGCTGTTCAAGAGCTTCATGCGCGTCGACGTGACGCCGGCGGGCCTGCGGATCCGCTGTTTCGCCGCGTCCGGCTGCCTGGAGCACGAGATCGCCCCGCCGATCGAGGACGAGGTAACGATTTCGTTTACCTGATAACAATCAGTAGGTATTCCGTATTTATGGGTTGATGTCCCTCCAGGATTGGCGCTCATGTTCGGCCATCCAGGCCGACCCGACCGCCCCTAAATTTCTGGAGACATCTGTGAGTCAGTCCTATCCGCAGGAAGCCGCTCGGCCCACCGCCGCTCCAGGTGCGCCGATGGGCGCCCAGATGAAGCGCCGCAACCCGGTCGGCGCCTGGCTGGGCCTGCCGATCATCACGCTCGGCATCTACGGACTCGTCTGGTACTACCTGGTCCACAGCGAGCTGGCGGCCTTCGACCGCCGCCGCCCGGTCAGCGCGGGCATGGCCCTGTGCTCGATGCTGTTCGGCTGGATCACCCTGGGCATCTGGCCGCTCATCATGTGGGTCAAGCTCGCGGGCCACATCCGCGAGGCCCAGCGAGTCGCAGGCCTGCAGCCTTCGTGCAGCGGTGGCCTGGGCTTCCTTCTCGGGATCCTCGGCTTCGGCGTCCTGTACTACCAGGTGGAGCTGAACAAGGTCGTCAAGCAGTACGGCGACACGCCCGCCGGGACCCAGGTCCCCCTCGCCGCCTGACGGAGACGAGAGCCGGCGACCGGCCTCGGCAGAGGCCGGTCCCCCGCACCGGCCCTCCCCGCCAGCGAACGGCCGTTGAAATGAGGATCGCTCCCCGGCCATCGGCGTAGCCCGGCCGTCCCCGCACCGGCCCGCCCGCGCGGGCCTTCGCGCCGGGGTACGGCAGCCGTCCACCGCTCCCTGCCTCCACCGACGCCTCGTCGTCGGCCACCGGCGCGGGCGGCGAAGTGACGCCACCGACCGGTCCGCGAACGAAACCGCGCCTTCCCCCTACCGGCCCGGCTCGGCGTGATCCGACCGGGAGGCCCGTACGCGCGTTGTCAGACGTGGCGGGCACAATCGGAGCGTGCGGATCGTGGTGGCCCAGGCATCGGATGGCGGGGGAGTCCTGCTGCCCGTCGCCGACGACGGAAAGCCCCTCGAATCCGCCCGGCCCGTCCCCGATCTCGTTGCCGCGATCGCCGCCCGCGAATCCGAACGCGACGACGTCCGCTGGGTCTGGGGAGCGACCTCGCGCGTCTACCCCAGACTCCTCCAGACCGGCGTACGGCTCTCGCGCTGTCACGACATCGGGCTCGCCGAGACCCTCCTGCTCAACCACGCCGGCCGCTACGGCGAGCCGCGCTCCCTCCAGGCGGCCCACGCGCGGCTCAACGGGCTCGACGTTCCCGACGACGTCGTCGCCGGTGACGGGCCGCCCACGCTCTTCGACGACCGGCCCGCCGACGACATCGGCTCCGTCGCCGCCGTCCACGAGGACCAGCAGCGCCGCGCCGCCGACGCCGGGCTGCGGCTGCTCGTCGCGGCCGAGTCGGCGGCCGGGCTCGCGGCGGCCGAGATGGGCCACGACGGCCTTCCGTGGCGGCCCGACGTGCACGACTCCCTGCTGAGCGAGCTCATGGGCCCGCGCCCGGCGCCCGGGATGCGGCCCCGGCGGCTGCAGGAGCTGGCCGACCAGATCGGCGAGGCGTTCGGCCACCGCATCAACCCCGACTCCCCGGCCCAGGTGATCAAGGCGTTCGCGGCGGCGGGCATCACCGTCTCCTCCACCCGGTCACGGGTGCTGAAGGAGGTCGACCACCCGGCCGCGCCGCTGCTCCTCGCGTACAAGGAGCTCGCCCGCCTCCACGGCGCGCACGGCTGGTCCTGGCTCGACTCCTGGGTACGCGACGGGCGCTTCCGCCCGGAGTACGTCGTCGGCGGCGTGGTCTCCGGCCGCTGGGCCACCAACGGCGGCGGCGCCCTGCAGATCCCCAAGGTCCTGCGCCGCGCGGTCGTCGCCGACCCCGGCTGGACCCTCGTGGTCGCCGACGCCGCCCAGCTCGAGCCGCGCGTCCTCGCGGCGCTCGCCGGTGACCGTGCCTTCGCCGCCGCGGCGGGCGAGACCGACCTCTACTCCGCGCTGTCCGGCGCGTTCGGCGGCGTGCGCGACAAGGCCAAGATCGCACTGCTGTCCGCGATGTACGGCGGCATGAGCGGAGAAGCGCCGCAGCTGCTGGCCGTCATGCGCCGCCGCTTCCCGGTCGCCTACGAATAC
Source organism: Actinomadura sp. DC4 (assembly GCF_030406325.1). Taxonomy (GTDB): domain Bacteria; phylum Actinomycetota; class Actinomycetes; order Streptosporangiales; family Streptosporangiaceae; genus Actinoallomurus. Next base: position 279,934 of record NZ_JAUEQY010000012.1, read on the forward strand.
GTCGAGGCCGCGGCCCGTACGGGCGAGGCCGGCCGGCTGGTCCGCTCGGTCCTGGGCCGCACCTGCCCGCCGCCGTCGGAGGCGTGGCGCGCGCTCGCCGTCCAGGACGGCGGCGGCTCGGCCGTACGCAGCCGGGGCCGGTTCACCCGCAACTTCGTCGTCCAGGCAAGCGCGGCCGACTGGGCGACGGCCCTGCTCGCGACGCTGCGCCTCCGCCTCGCGGCGCTGGGCAGGTCCGAGGAACACCCGCCGAGGCTCGTCTTCTTCCAGCACGACGAAGTGATCGTCCACGCGCCCGAGGCGCTCGCCGGGGCGGTCTCCGAGGCGATCAAGGACTCCGCCGCCGAGGCCCGCCGCCTGATCTTCGGCGACACCCCGGTCCGCTTTCCCATGGAGACCACCGCCGTCGCCTGCTACGCCGACGCGAAATGACTCAGCGGCGAGGGGTCCACGACGGGCGGGAGTTCAGGGATTCGGTGTCCATGTCCGTCGTACGGCGCCAGGCGTCGTTCATGTCGGTGAGTTCGGCGGCGGTCAGGACGTCGGAGATGGCGGCGAAACCGTCCGGGGCGCGTTCGGCGACCGTGTCCAGCAACCGGTCCGCGGCCATGTCACGGCAGGCCAGCACCACGGCGTTCGCCTCGTCGAGCCGGGCCGCCTCGTACGCCTTGAGCGCGTCGACCGGGTCGTCCGTGCGCGACAGCTCCCACGCCAGCACCCGCGCGTCGATGATGGCCAGCGACCCGCCGTTCGCGCCGATCGGGTACATCGGGTGGGCCGCGTCGCCGACCAGCGTCACCCGCCCGCGACTCCAGTACGGCAGCGGGTCCCGGTCCACCATGGGGTACTCCAGGATCTGCGGCGAGTCCGCGATGAGCCGCGGCACGTCCATCCACCCGAAGTCCCAGTCGGCGTAGTACGGCAGCACGTCCTCCAGCCGGCCCTCGCGCGTCCAGTCGGCGGTCTCGGTCTCCAGCCGTGTCTCCGGTGTCACCCGCACCTCGGCCACCCAGTTGACCAGGGCGCGGCTGCGGCTCTCGGCGGTCTTGGAGATCGGGTAGAACACGAGACGGCCGTGCGCGTGGGAGCCGGCGACGATCATCGAACGGCCGGTGAGAAACGGATCGGTCTCGGCGATTCCGCGCCACATCCGGATGCCGTTCCACAGCGGGGCGCCCTCGCCCGGATGCAGCTGACGGCGTACGGCCGAGGAGATGCCGTCCGCGCCGACGAGCACGTCGGCGCGCATTCGGACCGGCGCCCCGCCCGTACGGGCGTGCAGGGCGACCTCCACCCCCTCCTCGTCCTCGGCGTAGGACTCGAAGATCAGCCCGGTGCGTACGGCCTCGGGCCCGAGGCGCTCGACCACCGCGTCCAGGAGCAGCATCTGCAGCTCGCCCCGGTGGATGGAGTACTGCGGCCAGGAGTAGCCGGCGAACAGTCCCCGGTCGTGGCCGATGATGTGGTTCGCGTGGCGGTCGAGCCGGAGCATCTCCCGGGTCTGGACGCCGGTGGCCTCCAGCGCGTCGCCGAGGCCGAGCTCGGTGAGCTCGCGTACGGCGTGCGGCTGCAGGTTGATGCCGACGCCGAGCGGAAGCAGCGTCCGCGCGGCGTCGACGACGACCACCTCGGCACCCGCGGCGTGCAGGCTTAATGCCGTGGTGAGACCGCCGACGCCCGCGCCTACGACGAGGACCTTCACCGCTGTCATCCGTCCGATCTAGAAGGCCGGGACCTCGGCGTTGTCCCGTACGAGACGGCCGACCTCCGAGCGCAGGTGGACGAACGCGGGCAGCTCGCGGGTCTCGATCCGGTCGCGCTGGGAGGGCAGGCCCACATTCAGGTCGGCGAGCACCCGGCCGGGCGAGCGGCCCATCACCAGGATGCGGTCGCTGACGTAGACGCTCTCGTCGATGTCGTGGGTGACGAGCAGGATCATCATGTCGCTGGTCGCGCGGACCCGCAGCAGGAGGTCCTCCAGGTCCTCGCGCGTCTGCGCGTCGACCGACCCGAAGGGCTCGTCCATGAGCAGCAGTGTCGGCCGGTACGCCAGCGCGCGGGCGATCGCCACCCGCTGCTGCATGCCACCGGACAACTGCCAGGGGAACTTGCCCGCGGCGCCCGAGAGCCCGACCGCCTCCAGAGCGGTCTCGGCGGCCTTCTGCCGGGCGGCCTTGTCGAGCCCGCGACGCTTCAGCGGGAACTTCACGTTGTCGCGGACCGACATCCAGGGCAGCAGTGACCGGGAGTAGTCCTGGAAGACGACGGCGAGATCGTCGGGGACGCCGTCGACGGTCCGGCCGGAGAGCCGGATCTCGCCGGTGGTCGGTGCGACCAACCCGGCGATGGCACGCAGCAGTGTCGACTTTCCGCAGCCGGACTTGCCGACGATGCTCACGAGCTCATTTCCGCCGACCTCGAACGAAACGTCGTCGAGAGCCGTCTGTTCGCCGTACATGTGAGTGAGTTTCAGCACTTCAAGCACGATTAAGAACCCCACAGCTCCGCGGATCGGAAAGCACCGATAATAACCCAGCACCGGCAGACGCGACATGGGTGGTGCAGATTGCGGTAAAAGTAGCATCAATGTAACAATATGGAATCGACCAATGACTTTACGACGACAGTAAGGTCCGTTCCGGTCTCACTCAGTATCGCTCGATCCGCACGTCGACGACGGCGGATCGTCCCGTCCCGACCGCGGCGAGCCCGCGCCGCAGAGCCGGTATCAGCTCGGCACGGTCGTCCACTGACTCACCGTGAGCATGACACGCGCGGGCGAGCGCGGCCAGATCCGGCGGATACCGGAATCGCGTGCCGACCGCCTCGCCCCGCCCGGCCGAGACGCCGTCGGGGAACAGCTCGAAGACCGGCCGCCTGCTGGCGCGGTAGCCGTCGTTGTTGAGCACGACGGTCAGGAAGGGCGCGTCGGCCTCGGCGGACAGGCACAGCGCCGCGGTCGGCACGGAGAACATGAAGCTGCCGTCGCCGACGACCGCGACCACCCGCCGGTCCGGGGCGGCGAGCTTGACGCCGACCGCCCCGCCGAGCGCCCAGCCCAGCCCGGGGCTGCCGGTGCCGGCGAGCGTCCCCGGCCGGGTCCGGTGGACGAACTCCCGCAGCGTCCCGGCGTTCGTGACCGCCTCCGCGACGAGGATGTCCTCCTCTCGCAGGACGGCGTTCAGCGCCTCGGCCACCTCGCGCGCCGTGATGGGACCCTCGGTCACGGCCGGGGGAGCGGCGTCGTCCCGGGCGTGCCCCCGCCACGCCGCCGCCGGGTCCAGGTCGGGCAGCAGCGCCGTCACCTCGTCCAGGATCGCCGCGCCGTCGCCGGTCACGGACACGTCGGCCGGGAAGGACCACAGCGGCATGTCGGTCCGCAGCGGGTCGGCGTCGATCTGCACGACGACGGCGTCCTCGTGCGGGTGGACGAACTTCGGGATCCACGGCACGTCGCAGTCGGCCACGATGAGCAGGTCCGCCTCGGCGACGTGACGCCGGCCGGCCTCGTGGGTTCGTACGCGCATCGGATGGGCCGTGGAGATGTTGAGGCATCCGCTCTCGAGCAGTTCGACCACCCGGATGCCCGTACGGTCGGCCAGGCGCGTGACCGCCTCGAACCCTCCCGCGCGCCGCCCGGTCTTGGCGGTGATGAGCAGTGGGCGCCGGGCCTCGGCGAGCAGGCCGGCGATCCTGAGCGCGGTCTCCCGGCCGGCCCTCGGCGACGCGGGCACCGCGTATCCGGAGGTACGCCCCGGTGCCCCGGCGGGCGGGTCCATCAGGACGTCACGGGAGATCATGAGGTATGCGGGCCCGGGGCGGCCTCCGCGGGCGACCTGCACGGCGCGGCCGACGCCGCGCGCGAGCGTCTCGGAGCGGGTGATCTCGATGGCCAGCTTGGTGTAGCCGCGCACGATGCCGGGCTGGTCGGGGACGTCCTGCTGCCAGTGGATGACGTGGGAGCGCCCGCCCGCCGACTCGGGGTCCTCCCCGTACGGGGTCCGGCCGGCGATCACGATGACGCCGGCGTGGTCGCGGAAGGCGTTGTGCATCATCGCGCCGAGGTTCTGGGTGCCGACGTCGACGTGGACGAAGACGCACTGCGGACGTCCGCTGACCTGCCAGTACCCGTGGGCCGCCGCCAGCGCCACCGACTCGAAGGTGGACGGGACGATCCGCGGGATCGGCACCCCCGCCTCGGTGAGGGCGGCCACGGCCTCCTGCACCGGTGCGGAGTCGGTGCCGGGGTTGAGGAACAGGTGCTCCACGCCGTGCTCGTTGAGCAGCCAGAGGAGGTGTTCCGCGGTGGTCTTGGGCTTGAATTCGTCGGTCAAGGACTCTCATCCCCGAGGGTCTGCGCGGGAGGGCGCGCCGGCGGCGCGACCTGGTTCTCGCGGGTTCCGGCGCGATCGAGCGGAACACTAGCCGCGCCGGGCCCCGGCCTCCAGAAAGCTGTTCCGCTCTTCGGGACCGCCCGGAACGGGCCTTCTCAGGCGTCCGTGGCACGGGCCCCGCGGTGCCAGGCGAGCACCCGCCCCTCCACCGCGAGCAGGAGGACGTTGAGCACGTACCCGAGGACGCCCAGCAGGACGATCGTCGCCCACATGGTCGGCAGGTCCGACCGGCTCTGCGCGTCGGTGAGCTCGAAGCCGATGCCGTTGGCCGTCCCGGGCAGCAGCTCGGAGAAGACCATGAGGATGAGCGACAGCGACAGGCTGAGCCGTACGCCGGCGAAGATCTTGGGCAGTGCCGAGGGAAAAATGATCTTCCGCACCCGGTCGGCCGCGGTCAGCTTGTACACCCGCGCGGTCTCCATCTGGAGCGGGTCGACCGAGCGCGCGCCGTCCACGGCGTTCAGCAGGATGGGCCAGATCGCGCTGAAGACGATCGAGGCGAGCTGCATCTGCGTGCCCAGCTTGAACAAGACGATGAACACCGGGACCAGCGTCGGCGGCGGGATCGCCCGCGCGAACTGGAAGGCCGGGTCGAGGTAGGCGAACACCCGCTCGGACCGGCCGAGCGCCAGGCCTGCGCCCACCCCGGCGAA
>NZ_JAUEQY010000013.1 GCF_030406325.1 Actinomadura sp. DC4
CTTCGCCCCCGTCTGCTTCTCAAAAGCCGACAAAACCTTCTGGAAGTTCGCCTGCTCCGGACCCGTCCACTTCGCCGCGACCTCAATGGTCGTGCCCTTGAGCTCCTGCGTACCAGTGCTCGCCTTGTCGGAGGTCTTGGAGTCACTGTCGCTGCACGCCGCGGCGGTGACGAGCAGTCCCGCCGCGGCCACCGCGGCGGTCCACCGCGTGTTCATTCTCATTTGTCTTCCTCCTTGGCCTCGTCGCCGGCCTCGTCGCCGGTCTCGTCGCCGGTGGGGGCCGCCGTCTCGTCCTCGGGCGCGGCCTCGGGTGTCTCCGCGGGTGTCTCCGCGGGCGTCTCGGCGGCCGGTTCCTCGGCGGGTTCCGACGGCAGGTCCCAGATCGCCGCGCTGGTGTCCAGGTCGAAGAAGTGCAGCCGGGTCGTGTCGACGCTCACCTCGACGGCGTCGCCCACCTTGACCTCGGTACGGGGGCTGAAGCGCGCCACCACGACCGTGTGCGGCGTCTCGAGCTCGCCCAGGACGTCGCTGCCCGCATCGCGGGCGAGCTCCTTGGTGTCCTCGGTGACGACCGCGCCCGCCTCGATGGTGAAGTGGACCATCACGTCCGAGCCCATCGACTCGACGAGCTCGGCCGTGGAGGTGAACCGGCTCCCGTCGGTGGCCTCGGCGAGCGAGGCGTCCTCCATGTCCTCGGGCCGTACGCCGACCGCGACCGAGCGGCCGATGTACTCGCGCAGCGCGGGGCGCTGTTCGAGGACCCCGGCGCCGACGCGCAGCTCCTGGCCGCCGACGTTCAGCCGCAGGTCGTCCTCTGCACCGGACAGCTCGCCGCGCAGGAGGTTCATCGCCGGGGAGCCGATGAACCCGGCGACGAACAGGTTCGCCGGCCGGTCGTACAGCTCCTGCGGCGGCGCGACCTGCTGCAGCTCGCCCTTCTTCATCACCGCGACGCGGTGACCGAGGGTCATCGCCTCGGTCTGGTCGTGGGTGACGTAGATCGTGGTGACGCCGAGGTCGCGCTGGATGCGGGCGATCTCGGCCCGCATCTGGACGCGCAGCTTGGCGTCGAGGTTGGACAGCGGCTCGTCCATCAGGAAGGCCTGCGGCTCACGTACGATCGCGCGGCCCATCGCCACGCGCTGCCGCTGGCCACCGGACAGGTTGCGCGGCCTGCGGTCGAGGTACTCCTCCAGGCCCAGCGTCTGGGCGGCCTCGTCGACCCGCTTGCGGATCTCCGCCTTCGGCAGCTTGCGCAGCGTCAGGCCGAACCCGATGTTCTGCCGGACCGACAGGTGGGGGTAGAGCGCGTAGCTCTGGAAGACCATCGCGACGTCACGGTCGCGGGAGGGCACCCGGTTGACCACCTTGCCGCCGACGCTCACCGTCCCCTCGGAGATCTCCTCCAGTCCGGCCACCATTCGCAATGCCGTGGTCTTGCCGCACCCTGACGGCCCCACGAGCACCAGGAACTCACCGTCAGCGATGTTCAGATTCAGATCGCCGACGGCACGAGTGCCATCGGGATAGACCTTGCCAACTCGGGCCAGGACGACCTCGGCCACCGCGCCTCCTCATAAATGTCCCAAGCACGCCTCAAGAACGCGTGCCAGAGTCCTACTCCTCCTTTTGCCAAGGCGCAGGATTTCCTGAAGGAGAGCGCTCTTCGTAAAGAGATCGTTACCTCGGGCGCGTCAACCGGCGCCCGATCACGATGCGCTGAACCTGATTCGTCCCTTCGACGATCTGGAGTACTTTCGCCTCCCGCATATACCGCTCGGCCGGGAAGTCACTGACGTATCCGTAGCCGCCGAGCACCTGGACGGCGTCGGTGGTCACCCGCATGGCGGCGTCGGTGGCGAAGAGCTTGGCCATGGCCGCGTGCGTGCCGTACTCCAGTCCGGCGTCGCGGCGCCGGGCGGCGGTGAGATAGAGCGAGCGCGCGGCCTCGACGGCCGTCGCCATGTCGGCGAGCATGAACTGCAGCCCCTGGAACTCCCCGATGGGCCTGCCGAACTGCTTGCGTTCGCGCGCGTACCCCACGGCCGTCTCCAGCGCCGCCCGCGCCACCCCGACCGCGCAAGCGGCGATGCCCAGGCGTCCCCCGTCGAGGGCGGACAGCGCGATCGAGAACCCCTGGCCCTCCACGCCGATCAGGTCGCCCGCCGGCACCCGTACGTCGTCGAAGCTGAGCTGCGCGGTGGGCGAGGAGCGCAGGCCCATCTTCTTCTCCGGCGGCGCCGGGTGCAGGCCCGGCGCGCCGGCCGGGACGTGCAGACACGACACGCCGCGGCTCTTCTCGGCGGAGGTGCGCGCGAAGACGGTGTAGAAGTCGGCGCGGCCGCCGTGGGTGGTCCACGCCTTGGTGCCGTCCAGCGCGTACGTGTCGCCGTCACGGCGGGCCTTGGTGACCAGCGCCGCCGCGTCGGAGCCCGAATGCGGCTCGGACAGGCAGTAGGCGCCGAGCATCTCGCCGCCGAGCATGTCCGGCAGCCGGCGCTCCCGCTGCTCCGCGGAGCCGTACGCGGCGATCGGGAAGCAGGCGAGGGTGTGCACGCTCACGCCGAGGCCGACGGCGAGCCAGCCTGCCGCGAGCTCCTCGACCACCTGGAGATAGACCTCGTACGGCTGCCCGCCCCCGCCGTACTCCTCCGGGTAGGGCAGCCCGAGCAGCCCGGCGCGGCCCAGCGTGCGGAAGACCTCGCGGGGGAACCGGCCGGCCTCCTCGTCGGCGGCGGCGCGCGGCGCGAGCTCGGCCGCGACCAGCTCACGGGTCAGATCGAGCAGGTCGCGGGCCTCTGGTGTCGGCAGTTCGCGCTCAGGACTCAGCTCGGCTCGGCTCATCGGTCCACCCGCCTCCCGTGTCCCTCCTCGACGTTGAGGAAGGGACTCAGGAAAATAGTAGGACGTCCGACTAACCGGACTCGCCGCCGGGTCGCGCCCGTACGCTCAGGCGTCCACGACGATGAGGTCGTGCGTCACGTGGTTGACGCTCTCGTGGCCGTCGGCCGTGCACACCACGATGTCCTCGATGCGGGCGCCGTGCGCGCCGGGGTAGATGCCCGGCTCGACGGAGAACGCCATCCCCGCCTCGATCGGCTCGGTGTTGCCCGCCACGATGTAGGGGTCCTCGTGCGTCTCCAGGCCGATGCCGTGGCCCGTACGGTGGATGAACCACTCGCCGTACCCGGCCGCCGTGATGATGTCGCGGGCGGCCGCGTCGACGGCCTCGGGCGTGACCCCGGGGCGTACGGCGGCGCACGCGGCGGCCTGGGCCTCCTGGAGCACCGCGTAGTAGGCGCGGAAGTCGGCCGGGGCCTCGCCGACCGCGTAGGTGCGGGTCGAGTCGGAGCAGTAGCCGCTCGGCATGGTGCCGCCGATGTCGACGACGACGGGGTCGCCGGGCCGGATCACCCGGTCGGACAGCTCGTGGTGCGGGCTGGCGCCGTTGGGTCCGGAGCCGACGATCACGAAGTCGACGACCGCGTGGCCCTCGGCGACGATCGCCTCGGCGATGTCGCGGCCCACCTCGCGCTCGGTACGCCCGGCCTTGAGCAGGCTCGGCACGATCCGGTGGACGCGGTCGATCGCCGCCCCCGCCTCGCGCAGCGCCTCGACCTCGGCCCGGCTCTTGCGCATGCGCAGCTCGCGCAGGACCGTACCGGCGGCGACCTGCTCGGCGCGGGGCAGCGCCGCGCGGAACCGCAGCGCCATCACGGCCCACATGCGGTCGGCGACGCCGACGCGGGCCAGATCCGCGGGCAGCCGCCCGGCCACCAGCGCGAACGGGTCCTCGGACTCGCCCCACGGCACCATCTCGACGCCCAGCGCGCCGACCGGGGACGCCTCCGCCGCGGCGAGCTCCAGGCGGGGCACGACGAGGAAGGGGTCGCCGGTGGCGGGGAGGACGAGGCACGTCAGGCGTTCGAGCTGGATGGCGTCGTAACCGGTGACGTAGCGCAGATCGGGTCCGGGCGTGAGGAGCACCGCCCCGAGTCCGGAGTCGGCAACAGCCTGCCGTGCCCGCTCCAGGCGATCGGGCTCGAACGGTGATGTCGCGCTGGTCAACGTCGCCACCTCTCAATGATTGGCACCTGCGTGGATTCGCTTGCCGGGGCAATCTACCGGGCGGCCCCGTCAGGACGCACAGGCCGGCGCACGTTCCGTCGCTCTGTGCGATCGTCACATCGCGTACGGTATGTATCGCTAGGATAGAACCCGCGCGCGTCGCACGTACGAGGTGGTCGCGCCCGCCAGATCCCAGATTCTCATCCGCTACGACTCCTCCCCAAAACCAGGTCCTGCTCCTCCGATGCCCGGAGTGACTACTCTAAGTAGCCGGTCGAGTGCGGGCGATCACATCGAAAGCGGTCTCATGGGCATCCCTCACGACATCCCGCAAGACAAGGGCGGCGAGTCCGCCGAACCGGCGGCCACCGTCGACCAGCTCCGGGTCGAGATCGAGCAACTGCACGCCGCCGCCCATACGACAGCGGTACTCGAACAGGCCAAGGGCCTCATCGCCGGGCGGCTGGGCTGCGGCCTCGCCGCGGCGCACACCCATCTCCTGGAGGTCGCGCGCGACAGCGGGGTCACCCCCGAGGTCACCGCGCGCATGCTCCTCACGCCCGAGCCGGGCACGTCCGCCGCGCGGCCGGCGCCCGGCGCGGTCATCGCGCTCCCCGGCGCCTCCCGCACCCCGCCCGCGCCGCCGCCCGGGCCGGCCCCGCCGGCCGCCGGCGACCTCTGCGCGCAGATCGAGCAGACGCAGCGCATCGGCAACCTCGGCTGGGGCCTGTGGGACCTCGTCGCCGGCGAGATCCACTGGTCCGACCAGCTCTACTGCATCTTCGGCCGCGACCCGGCCGAGGGACCGCTGCCGCTCGACCGGCTCCCCGAGCACGTCGTCCCCAGCGACGTCCCCATCGTCGTCCACCTCGTCCGTACGCTCCTGGACGGCAGTGAGAAGGTCGACAATGAGATCCACATCCTGCGTGGCGAGGAGACCCGCGACGTACGGCTGATGGGCGAGCCCGTGCTCGACACGTTCGGCGTGCCCGTCGCGGTCCGGTGCGTCTGCCAGGACGTCACGCGGTGGCGGCTCGGCGAGCGCACGCTCAAGGCCTCCCGCGTGCAGCTCGAACGCCGCCTCATCGCCGCCGAGCGGCACCAGGCGATCGAGATGCAGCGCTCGATCCTGCCCCTGCCGGAGGGCATCGTCACCAAGCCCGGCCTTCGCGCGGCCGTGCGCTACCTGCCCGCGGGCCATTCGGCGCGGGTCGGCGGCGACTGGTACGAGACGACGGCGATCGAGGGCGACGGGGTCTTCCTCGCGATCGGCGACGTGTCCGGCCACGGGTTGCAGGCGGCCGCGGCGATGGCGCGGTTGCGCAACGGCCTCAGCGGCCTGGCGTTCTCCGGCGCGGAGCCCGACCGCCTGCTCGGCTGGCTCAACCGGCTGACGATGCACTGGCCGACGTCGCTGACCGCCACCGTGCTCGCCGGCCGGTACGACCCGGAGGAACGCACACTGACGTGGTCCCAGGCCGGCCACCTGCCGCCGGTGCTCGTCCGCGACGGCAAGGCGGTCACGCTGGAGCCACCCGAGGGTGTGCTGCTGGGCGCGATGGAGGCGCCGGAGTTCGCCGTCGAGACGACCTCGCTCGAAGCCGGCGACCTGCTGCTGCTCTACACCGACGGGCTGGTCGAGCGGCGTGAGCGTGGCCTGCAGGACGGGCTCGACCTCCTGATCCACGCGGCCTCCACGGCCGCCTGCTGCGACCCCGACAGCGTCCTCGACCACATACTCGACATCTTCGGCGGGCCCAACCCCGACGATGACACCTGTGTGGTCGCCATCCGCATCGAGTGACCGCGGAGGCGCCGAGGCTGCCAAGATGGGGGCGTGGGTGGACTCATGCTGCTGGACACGCCGTCCCTGTACTTCCGCGCCTTCTTCGGCGTGCCCGAATCCGTGACCGCCTCCGACGGCACGCCCGTCAACGCGATCCGCGGGCTCCTCGACATGATCGCGCGCCTCGTACGGGACCGGTCGCCGCACTCGGTGGTCGCCTGCATGGACGCCGACTGGCGCCCGAGTTTCCGGGTCGACGCGCTGCCGTCCTACAAGGCGCACCGGGTCGGGCCCGACGGCGGCGACCAGACCCCGCCCGCGCTCGGCGCGCAGGTGCCGCTGATCGAGGAGGTCCTCGCGGCGTTCGGCATCGCCCAGGTCGGCGCGGCCGGCTACGAGGCCGACGACGTCATCGGCACGCTCGCCACCGTCGAGAAGGGCGAGGTGGACGTGGTGACCGGCGACCGCGACCTGTTCCAGCTGGTCCGCGACGACCAGCCGGTGCGCGTCCTCTACACCGCGCGCGGCATCAAGGCCCTGCAGGTCATCGGGGAGGCCGAGGTCACCGAAAAGTACGGCGTCCCCGGCCGCGCGTACGCCGACTTCGCGACGCTGCGCGGCGATCCGAGCGACGGGCTGCCCGGCGTTCCCGGCGTCGGGGACAAGACGGCCGCGGCTCTGATCACGCGATTCGGCTCATTGGATGGGGTCAAAAAGGCGCTCGATGAAGGCGAGACTTCCGGATTCCCGGCCGGAAGCCGGGCGAAGCTGGAGAAGGCGCGCGACTATCTCGGTTCCGCCGAAATGGTTGTTAGGGTCGTTACCGACATTGCACTTCCCGAGCTCGACGCGCGCCTGCCACATACGCCGCGCGATCCGGAACGCCTGGTAGAGCTCACCGACCGCTGGAATCTCGAAGGCCCGGTCAACCGCCTGCTCGGAGCGGTGAAAACGACCGAGGAATAATGGTTCGCGTCGATTGCGTCATATGGCGCAGTGCTGTGGACCACCCGGAGTTTTCATTTCAGTGAGAGGCGCACTGAAAGTTGCGCCCGACACTGAGAGGCGGTCATGTCCGCGAAACTCAGCAGGCGAACACCAGCTTACCCGGGGGATGACGAAGCTGCGTTCGGCGGCGTGAGTGCGATGTTCGCGATGGTCCAGCGGTCCAATCACGCGACCGCTTTCGCGGGGTGGATCATCGCTACCGGCGCCATGGGGCTGGTCGTCCAGATCGGCACGATCGAGTCGGCGAGCCGCTCGCCGTACGGCGGGCTTCTGGTCGCGGCCCTGGTTCCCGTGCTCGCCGCGGGGAGCCTCGTCGTCGCCCTCCTCGTACGCGCCAACCACATCACCAGGATCGCGCAGGGGGATTTCTACCGCTTCATTGCTGAAATTCCGGGTGATGCACCGGAACTGTGCGCACCGGCGGTACTCCAGCTGCAGTGGCTGACTGCGGCCACGCGCTATCGCGAAACGCTCACTCAGCAGGCGCTGACCTGGGCGTACATCACGGGGACGGCACTACTCGCCTGGAATGTCACCGCCGCGGTGATGGCGTCCGGCAGCTAGTGCCCCACATGCTGGTCGGCATCTGGGTCATGGAAAAAACCGCCCCACTCCCCATGCCCCAGGTGCCGACCTCTAGACAGCGTTCCCCTTCATTGGGTCCACTGGAGGAAATCAGGTTCAATGGCGAACCTCAGCCGGGACAGGCAGACGGGAACTCGGTGCAAGAGACCCTCGCGAACAGACAAGGTTTTTGGCAGGCACTGAACGAGTCCGAACGGACCGCGCTCCGCGCGGCCGGCCGGACTCGTGAGTACGCCGCCGGTACGCTCCTGTGCAGCCAGGGGGCCCCGCCGGACCACGTGCTCATCATCTTGGACGGCTGGGTGAAGGTGACGGCCGGGCGTGCCGACGGTCATGAGGTCATGCTGGCGATCCGCGGCCCCGCGGACACGATCGGCGAGAGCGGCTGGCTGAACGGCCGCCCCCGGTCGGCCAACGTGAAGGCCCTCAACCGGGTCCGCGCCCTGGCGGTACCCGCCGACCAGTTCGCGAACTTCCTGAACGGCCACGCCCACGCCGCCCAGGTCCTCGCCCGCGTGATGGTGGGCCGCATGGACGACGCCGACCGCCGCATGACGTCCCAGGTCGGCACGAGCGGCCCGAAGCTGCTGGCGCTGCTGCTGCTGGACCTCGCGGAGCGTTACGGCGTCCCCGGCCCGGAGAACTCCGTGGCGCTGCCGCTGCCGCTGACCCAGCACGAGCTGGCCACGATGATCGGCCGAGCGCGAGAGACGGTCGCACGGGCGCTGACGGTGTGGCGCAAGGACGGCGTGGTGGTGACGCAGCGAATGCGCATCCTCATCATGAATCCCACCGCCTTGCGCGAGGTCGCCGAAGCCGACGACGACCTCTGAACGGCCGCCGGCCGGCCGCGAGGGGGGTACGACCCCCGCCGGCGGGGGCTCGGGTAAGACTCGGCCCGCAGGCCGCAGGCAAGGATGGCACGCGCCCGCCTCGGCAGCGAGCCGCACCGCGAGACTTCGGCGGCCCACCACAGGACCACAGGACCGCACGCCGACCCGCGGCCGCTCGGTCCACGCGATCACCGCAGCGGTCGCCAGGCCGCTGAGCGAGCGCCCCGGTCGGTGGCCGGCCCGAAGTTCAGGCAGGGCCCGCCGCGGACGACCGGCCCACGTCGCGAACGGGATACCTGTTCGCTTCGCCGCCGGTGCCGGTCACCGCGACCAAGGACGTGCCGCACAGCCAGGCCGCCGTCCTCGCCGATCTCACGTCGTCGTCCTCGGTGAAGTCCGCGACAACGCCCGTGTGACGCCCGGCGTTCTCCACGTTGCGGCGGCGGTGGCCCGCGAGGGCTCTGCCGGCCGTACGAGCACGAACCCTCCGTCCGGCGCCGACGTCGCCTTCGTCCGGATCGCGGTCACGTCCGCCGAGGACCGGGCGAAGCCGGCCGGCCGAGCGGCCGGCCGCCGGGCCGGCACGGGTGCGGGAGGGTCAGGTGACCGAGGTATAGGCGACCACTCCGCGGCGCATCGCGTCCATGGCCTTTCCTGCCGTCTCCCGGATGCCGCTGCCGCGCGGCGCGGCGTCGGCGATCTGGCCCAGCAGGTCCAGCAGCTGCTTCACCCAGCGGACGAAGTCGCCCGCCGTGAGTTCCGCGTCGCTCAGCACCGCGTCCAGTTGGTGGCCCTGTGCCCACCGGTAGGCCGCCCACACGAAGCCGAGGTCCGGCTCGCGCAGGAACGCCACCCGATGGTCGCGTTCGACCTCCCGCAGGTCCTCCGACAGCCCCGCCATCTCGGCCAGCGTCTCGCGGACCGCGCCCGCCGGGATGCGCGGGGCCTTGCCCTCCTCGGTCTGCCGCGACTCGTACACCAGCGCCGACACCGACGCTGCCAGCTCCGCGGCGTCCAGGCCGTCCCAGATGCCCTCGCGCAGGCACTCCGCGGTCAGGAGGTCGGCCTCGCTGTACAGACGCCCCAGACGCCGCCCTGCCTCCGTGACGCGCTCGTCCTCCAGGTAACCGAGCTGCTCCAGCACCGCGCACACCCGGTCGAACGTGCGCGAGATCACCTGCGAGCGGCCCTCCACGCGGCGGCGCAGGTCGGCGGTCTCGCGTTCCAGGCGGAAGTAGCGCTCGGCCCAGCGGGAGTGGTCCTCGCGCTCGGCGCAGCCGTGGCACGGGTGCTCGCGCAGGGTGCGGCGCAGCTGGGTGATCTCCGGGTCCTCCCCCGTCGGCTCGGGCCGCTTGGCCGGCCGGGGGGCGTGGATGCCCGCGGTCTTGTTGCGCAGGGTCGAGGCCAGGTCGCGCCGGTGCTGGGGCGACTTGCGGCTGAACGAGGCCGGGATCCGTACCCGCTCCACCGGCTCCACCGGGCCGCGGAAGTCCATGAGCGCCAGCTGCTTCACCTGCCGGTTGACGGTCAGCACGAGCGGCGACGGGTCGTCGACGCGCTTGGCCGCGCCGGGTTCGAGGACCAGGGCGACGCCGGCCCAGCGGCCGTTCGGGATGACGATGACGTCACCCGGGCGCAGCCGCTCCAGCGACCGCGCCGCCTCGGCCCGCTGCACGCCCGAACGCGCACGCGCGAGCTCCTTCTCCCGGTCCGAGAGCCGGCGGCGGATGCCGGCGTACTCCATGAAGTCGCCCAGATGGCACCCGGCCGCCTCCAGGTAGCCGTCCAGGGCCTCCTCGTTGCGGCGCAGCTGCCGCGCCAGCCCCACCACGGCCCGGTCCGCCTGGAACTGCGCGAACGACTCCTCCAGGAGCGTGCGCGCGCGCTCGCGGCCGACCGCGCCGACGAGGTTCACCGCCATGTTGTACGACGGGCGGAAGCTGGAGTTCAGCGGATAGGTGCGGGTGCCGGCCAGCCCGGCCACCGAGCCGGGGTCGACGCCCGGGGTCCACAGCACGACCGCGTGGCCCTCGATGTCGATGCCGCGGCGGCCCGCCCGCCCGGTGAGCTGGGTGTACTCCCCCGGCGTCAGGTCGGCGTGCATCTCGCCGTTCCACTTGACGAGGCGTTCGATGACGACCGTACGGGCGGGCATGTTGATGCCGAGCGCCAGCGTCTCGGTGGCGAAGACCGCCTTGATGAGGCCCTCGGTGAACAGCTCCTCGACGACCTCCTTGAACGTCGGCAGCATCCCGGCGTGGTGGGCGGCCAGGCCGCGTTCGAGGCCGGCCAGCCACGTCCGGTAGCCCAGCACGTCGAGGTCCTCGGCCGGGATGTCCGCGACGCGCGACTCGACGTGCGCGCGGATCTCCCCGGCCTCCTCCATCGAGGTCAGCCGCAGGCCGGAGTACATGCACTGCTCGACGGCCGCGTCGCAGCCGGCGCGGCTGAAGATGAACGTGATCGCGGGCAGCAGGCCCGCACGGTCCAGGCGGTCGATGACCTCCGAGCGCGGCGGCGGCCGGAACCGCTGCGGCCGTGCCTCGCGCCGGCGGCCGCTGCGGCGGCCCTGGTTGACCTTCGTACGCCGCAGGTCGTCGAGGGCGAACCGGCGCAGCGCCGGGTTGACCTTGGCGTGCTCGGCGTTCGGGTCGTCGGTGTCGACGAACAGGTCGTACAGCCGGTTGCCGGCGAGCATGTGCTGCCACAGCGGCACCGGCCGGTGCTCGTCGACGATGACCGTCGTGTCGCCGCGTACCTCCTGCAGCCACTCGCCGAACTCCTCGGCGTTGCTGACGGTCGCCGACAGCGCCGCGAGGCGTACGGACTCGGGGAGGTGGATGATGACCTCCTCCCAGACCGCTCCGCGAAACCGGTCGGCGAGGTAGTGCACCTCGTCCATCACGACGTAGGCGAGCCCGGACAGCGTCCGCGACCCGGCGTACAGCATGTTGCGCAGCACCTCGGTCGTCATGACGACGATCGGGGCCTCGCCGTTGATGGTGTTGTCGCCGGTGAGCAGCCCGACCCGGCCGGCGCCGTAGCGGCGTACGAGGTCGGAGTACTTCTGGTTCGACAGCGCCTTGATGGGCGTCGTGTAGAAGCACTTCTGCCCGCTCGCGAGCGCCAGGTGGACGGCGAACTCGCCGACGATGGTCTTGCCCGACCCCGTGGGGGCCGCGACCAGGACACCGTGGCCGTTCTCCAGCGCCCGGCAGGCGTCGACCTGGAAGAAGTCAAGGTCGAAGTCGTACAGGCTCTGGAATTCCGTCAGCGCGGGTGTGAAGCCGGCCATGCGCTCACGATTCGCGGCATAGCGCTCCGCGGGGGTCGTCATGGTCCAAGCCTACGGAAGTGCCGGGCATGGGACGGCAACCCGCCCCGCGATCATGAGCGCGGGGTGTCCTCCAGGTCGTCCACGTCGTCCCGGTCCTCCAGCGGCGAGGCCTCGTCGTCGGAGAGGCCGGCGTACGGGTCGGGGCGGGCGGCCTTGCGGCGGTCGTGGAAGTACGCGATGACCTCGGCCACCTCGAACAGCACGACGGTGGGCAGGGCCAGCGCCAGCATCGTGAAGGGGTCCTGGCTCGGCGTCGCCACCGCGGCGAAGACGAAGATGCCGAACAGCAGCGTCCGGCGCCACTTCCTGATGCGCTCGTGGGTCAGCACCCCGGCCAGGTTGAGCACCACGACGAACAGCGGCAGCTCGAACGTCGCCCCGAAGATCAGCAGCATCGCCACGGCGTAGCTGAGATAACTGGTGATCGTCACGAGCGGGACGACGTGGTCGGGGGTGAAGCCCAGCAGGATGCCCAGGCCCTTGTCGAGCGTGAGGTACGCGAGGCAGGCGCCGGCCGCGAACAGCGGGATCGCGCCGGCCATGAAGACGTACGTCCAGCGGCGTTCGCGCTGGTAGAGCCCTGGCGCCACGAACGCCCAGAGCTGGTAGAGCCAGATCGGCGAGGCGAGGACCAGCCCGATGATCACACAGATCTTGATCCGCAGCACGAACGGGTCGAGGATGCCCGTCGTCGTCAGCGCGCACTGGCCGTTGAGCCGGTTGGACTGCGGGATCTGGCAGTAGGGGTGCTGGAGGACCCGCCAGATCGGATCGTAGAAGATCCAGCCGACGACCGCTCCCGCCAGGACCCCCGCGATCGCCTTGAGGATCCGGTTACGCAGTTCGCGGATGTGCTCCATCAGCGGCATGCGGCCGTCCGGGTTGGACGGTCGCTCGTCACGCCGCCGGGACACCTTCATCGCCGACATGTGATCTGGGGCTCCGGCTCGTCAGGACAAGGTCAGGACTAGGACTGCTTGTCGTGCTCCGTCTGCCGCAGCGGCACACCGTTCGCACCGCCGTCGTTCACGGGCGGGTTGAGCTGCTGGGGCCCGGCCTGTGCCTCCAGGCGGGCCGCCTCGGCACGCAGCCGTGCCGCCTCGGCACGCGCGTCGGTGGGCGCGTTGTTCTGCTTGTCGTCATCGTCGCCGATCAGACCCTTGGTCTCGGACTTGAAGATGCGCATCGAACGGCCGAGCGAACGCGCCGCCTGCGGCAGCTTCGCCGAGCCGAACAGCACCAAGATGACGACCGCGATGATCGCGATCTCCCACGGGCCAAGATCCATGACAGTCCTCTTCAGCAGTGGCCGGTTCTCTCCCGATCGTACGCCGTCCGGGAGGCTGGCTCATTCTCGCGCCCGCTCCAGACGCCGTGCCGCGGTCCGCAGGGCCGAACGTTTCGGCTCCAGACCCGCCTTGGCCTGCTGGAGTTCACGGCCCAGGCCACGGACGGCCACGAACACCTTCACGGCGCAGGCGGCGATGACGACCAGCCCGGCGAAGGCCAGTCCCAGGAACAACATCACCCACGGCACACGGTGAGACTACACGGGACGCTCAGGTGTAAAGCGCCAGCGCCCGCTCGGCGTCGTCGCGCACCTCTCCGGCGAGCCCGGCGGGGGCCATGACCACGCC
Organism: Actinomadura sp. DC4; assembly: GCF_030406325.1. Taxonomy (GTDB): domain Bacteria; phylum Actinomycetota; class Actinomycetes; order Streptosporangiales; family Streptosporangiaceae; genus Actinoallomurus. The sequence continues at coordinate 13,255 of NZ_JAUEQY010000013.1, forward strand.
GCTGCCGGCCAGCCGCAGCGCCAGGCGGCGTACCCACCGGGTGTCGCGGGTGCGGAGCTCGACGCGCAGCCGCCCCTCCCCCAGCTCGGTGACGCTCTCGCACGGGTAGTGGTCCGAAACCCAGCGCCCGGCGGGCGTGAGCTCCAGGATCACCCGGATGTCGTCCGGCGTCGGCCGGAACAGGCCACGGTCGACGTCGACCGGCTCGGCGTCCTCAGGGATGCTCGCGGCGGTGTCGAGGACGGCCAGCTCCACGATGCGGTCCAGGCGGAACAGCCGCACCGCCTCGGCCCGGCGGCACCAGCCCTCCAGGTAGGACCAGCCGTCGACCAGCAGCAGGCGCATCGGGTCCACGTCGCGGTCGGTGTTCTCGTCGCGGCCGGGCACGTAGTAGGTCATCCGCAGCCGCCGGCCCTCGTCCAGCCCCTCGCGGACGCGTACGAGCACGTCCGGGCGCACGTCGACCTGCACCGAGACCTGGCTGCTGGGCCGCGCGGCGCTGCCTGCGGCGGCCTCCAGCTTGGCGAGCACGCGGCTGAGCGCGTCGCCCCGGCCGGGGATCTCGGCGAGCGTGCGCAGCGCCACCAGCAATGCGGACGCCTCGTCCACGTCGAGCCGGAGCGGCCTGCTGATCGACTCGGCCTCGCTGACGACGATCTCGCCGCCCTCGTAGGACAGGTCGATCGGGCAGTACGGGTCGGGGGCGCGCAGCTCGACGCACCACAGGAGGTTGAGGTCGTCGATGAGCTGCTTCTCGGTGACCTCGAACGCGGCTGCCGCCTCCGCCACGCTCACCGAGGTACGGCTGATGACGTACGGCACCAGCGCCAGCAGCCGCGTCAGCCGGTCCGAGGAGCTCATGAGCCCTCCTCCGTCGGAGGAGTGGCCAGAGCGCTGTGCTCGTCTATTCGCTCGTTCCGCTCGCTCATGCGAGGACCGCCTTCAGGTGCTGGATCATCGCTTCGCGCACGTCGGGCGGGCCGATCACGGCGATGTCGTCGGCGAACCCGGCGAGATAGTCCACGAGCCGGTCGACGTCGGCGAAACCGAGCTCCGCGACGTCCCACTCGCCCTCGTCGGGCCGTACGTCCGCGGCCCAGCGGCGGATGCCGAGCGCGGCGCCGCGGCGCAGCCGCACGGTGGCGGTCCGCCGGTCCGGCGCCGGGCTGCTGCTGGAGTCGACGATCTCGCGGATGTCGGCGTCGTCGGGCACCACGACCGTGCCCACCGCGCCGTCGGGGGCGACCGTGCCCAGGATCCGGCTGAGCCGGAACACCCGCACCTGCCCGCGGTCGCGGTCGTGCCCGGCGACGTACCACCGGCCGCGCCGGCTCACCACGCCCCAGGGCTCCAGGTGACGGCGCTGCGGGGCGCTGCGGCCGATGCCCTGGTAGTCGAAGGTCACCGGGCGCCGGTCGCGTACGGCACGCCACAGGGCCGGGAACGCCGGCTCGTGGGTGTCGACCCGCGGCTCGATGCCGAGCGAGGCGGCCTCGGCGGTGTCCACGCCGGCGGCGCGCAGTTTCAGCAGTGCTCCGGAGGCGGCCTCGGCGAGGCTGGCGCGCTGCCAGACCCGCGCGGCCAGGCCGAGCACGGCGGCCTCGTCCGGGTTCAGCTGGATCTCCGGCAGCTCGTACGCCTGGCGCTGGATGCGGTAGCCGGTCTCCTCCTCGCCCTCGCTGCCGGTCTCCAGCGGGATGCCGAGCTCGCGCAGCTCCTCCTTGTCGCGCTCGAACATGCGCTTGAACGCCTCGGAGCCGTCGGGATAGCCGGGTACGGCCTGGCGGATCTGCTCGGCGGTGAGATATCTGCGGGTGGCCAGCAGGCACACCACGAGATTGAGCAACCGCTCGGTCTTGCGGCGTGACATCGGCTCTCCTTCTTACCCATCCCCGTGGCCCCCGACGCTACCTTTGGCGGGTGATCCGATGGCGCAAAGGCACGGTTGTCAAGATACGCCGGGAGTGGCCCGGCGCGGTCGAACTCGACGTAGAGATCGAGAATGAGGGTGCGGCCCGCGCACTGGCCTACCCGGAACTGGTGGGGTCGCCCCTGCCGGGCGACGCGGTGCTGCTCAACACCACGGCGCTCGCGATGGGCCTCGGCACCGGCGGGTACGCGATGGTGGTGGCCGTCCCCGACCGCTTTCCGCCGGACCCCTCCGGGCCGGGACATCTGGTCAAGGCACGGTACACGCCGCTGCAGGCGACCGTCCTGGGCGCCGACGAGCAGGACTCAGAACACCACGAGACGCTCCGCGAGGCCGACTCGGTCGGCGGCATGCCGGTGATCGTGGCCGACCTGCACTCCGCACTGCCCGCGATCATCGCCGGGCTGCACCTCGACCGGCCGGGGACCCGCGTCGTCTATGTCATGCCGGACGGCGGGGCGCTGCCGTCGTGGTTCTCCCGTTCGGCGGCGGCGCTGCGCGAGTCCGGCGCGCTGGCCGCGGTCGTCACCGCCGGCCAGGCGTTCGGCGGCGACCTGGAGGCGGTGACCCTCCACACGGGCCTGCTCGCCGCGCGCCTGGTGCTCGACGCGGAGGTCGCGATCGTCGCCCAGGGGCCCGGCAACCTCGGCACGGGCACACGCTGGGGCTTCTCCGGCGTGTCGGCGGGCGAGGCGGTCAACGCCGCCGGCGTCCTCAAGGGCCGGCCGGTGGCCTCGCTCCGGGTGAGCGAGGCCGACGCCCGCGACCGCCACCTCGGCATCTCCCACCACAGCCTGACCGCCTACGGCCGGGTCGCCCTGGCCCGCGCCCAGGTCGTCGTGCCGGAGCTGCCGGGCGACTTCGGCGCCCGCGTCCGCGCCGAGGCCGAGCCGCTGGGCGAACGCCACGAGCTCGTACGCGTGCCGGTGACGGGCCTGGAGGAGGCGCTGCGCGCGTCCCCGGTACGGCTGTCGACCATGGGCCGCGGCCTGGACGAGGACCTCGCGGGCTTCCTCACGGTCGCGGCGGCCGGACGCCACGCGGCGGCGCTCCTCGCCTGATCGCGGGGCTCATCGGTGGCCCGGGCCGGCGCCTTTACATTGTAGATCAATTAGTCACGCACGCTCGCCGGGGTCTGGTCACGCGGCTCTGGTTCGTGCGCGTCCCCGGCGTTGTTGCCGTTGGCTTCGGAGTTGCCGGTCACGAAGGTGCGCAGGGGTCCGAATCGGGCTGCGACGGGGTTGGCCCAGGAGGCGCAGGTCGGGGTCAGGCAAAGTTCGATGGTCGCCGCCTTCACGGGTCCGGGTCAGCCCCCATGGCTGGTCATCGGCCGGGGAGTAACAGCCGCGGAAGTAGCGGATGCCGTGGGTGCGGCGGTAGGTGGCGGGTAGCCGGTCCGGCCGGGACCGCGGCGCCCAGGCGGATCCGTGGCAGGGACGGATCATGGCCGGGCGCGTGGTGGCCGTCGTGGCGATGAACTCGACGTCATCGGTACTGATCAGGCGGGGGCCTCCCCGCCTACTCAGGGTCCAGGCAGGCCAGCGCTAATCCGTTGAACGCATGGATCACGTCCCGGACGGTGTCCTCGTCCGCGGCGACCAGCCGGGCGATCGCCGGCACCGGCGTCCCGGACGCCGAAGCCATGTTGATCATCTCCCGGCGTTCGTGGTCACCGCACCAGCGAGGCCGGCCGGGTCGTACGGTTCGCGGAAGGTGAAGGCCTCCGGGCCCGGGCCCTCCTCGCGCAGGAGGTCGAGGCGGCCCAAGGCCTCCTCGACCGATGGGACGTGCCCGGCCTCCACCCACCACAGCACCGCGATCGGCTCGGCCGTGCGGACGAACCACTCGCGCCGGCGGCGTACGAACTCCAGGTGGTCCGAGCGGTAGGCGAAGTTCCACAGGGCCTCGCGCGACTCCCACACCGACAGGTTGACGATCATGTCGTCGCCGTTCGGATGGATGGAGGTGGCGTCCTTGCCGTCCTCGTCGGTCAGGCGCCACACGAAGCCCGGCGCCGTGTCCGCCAGGGCGTTGACCGGCTCGAGGCCGGCCACGAAACCGGCCGACCCCGGGGCGTGGAGGGGGTGCAGCAGGCGTCCCACGTTGAGCTGGGCGAGGTGGTGATCCGTCATGGACGACAGCAGACCACCGCGCACTCTCTATTGTCAATCTTCATTGTTTTTAGAGATGATCTCGACACAGCACTCCCCCGGCCGCGGCCGCAGGCACGCCGACAGGCCGGTCTCGCCCATGCCGTCGAGGAGGCCGCCGACCAGTGCCAGGTTCATGCCGCACATCAGCGGCGGGAAGTCGCGGGCCAGCGTGTGGAACGGGCAGTTGCGCATCCGGATCGCGCCGCCCTCGCGGTACGGCGCGTACCCCTGCCGCGCCAGCATCTCCTCGACGCCGCCCCCGGCCGAGGCACCGGCACGCCGGCCGTACCGGCGGGCCACCTCCTCCAGGTCGGCCTCGGCGCCCAGCGTGTCCACGACCTCGGCGAGCAGCGACGCCGCGGTGCCGTAGTCGCGCGGCGGCAGGCTCACCACGTGCTCGGCCGCGGACCTGCGGTAGAGCTTGGCCGGGCGGCCCGCGCCCGGGCCGGCCCTGCCCGCCGGCCGGCGGAACACCACGTCGAGCAGGCCGACGCCGGCCAGCCGGTCGAGGTGGAAGGCGGCCAGCGTGCGCTGGATCCCGGCGGCGTCGGCGGCCTCGGCCCGGCCGACCTCGTGGTCCTGCGCGACCACGTAGTCATAGAGCCGCCGGCGTACCGGATCGCCCAGGGCCGTGACGGCCTCGACATCGCTCACGCGCCGATTGTAGGGACGGCGCCCGGAGATCAGTACGCGGCGAGGATGTCGATGACGAAGGCCAGCGTGTCGGTGCTCCTGATGCCGGACGCGGCATGGCCCTTTTTTCCGTACCCCTGACCCGGCGGCACGACGACGAGGACGCGGCTGCCGACCGGCTTGCCCACGACCGCGCGGTCCCAGCCCGCGAGCATCTGCCGGGCGCCCACGACCACCGAGTCCGGATGGCCCCGGCCGCGCGAGGACTCGAACACCTTGCCGGTACGCCAGATCTGCCCCAGGTCGTGGTAGACGACGAGCTGGCGCGCCTGCACCGGCTTGCCCGTGCCCTGCACGATCGTGCGCACCTGCAGCTTGGCCGGCGGACGCGCCGAGGGGATCTTCATCGCCGGCGTCGCGCCCGTCGTCACCCGCGGCAGACCGCCGGACTGCGCCACCGCCGCGCCGCGGGCGCTCGCGTCGTTCGGGTAACGCCCGAGGACGTCCACCACGAACACCATCGAGTCGGTGCCGCCGACCTGCAGCGGCGCGTAGCCGTTCGCGCCGTACCCCTCACCGGGAGGGATGACCGCCATGACCCGGCCGCCCGGCCGCTGGCCCGCGAGCGCCTTGTTCAGGCCCGGCACGAGCTGCCCGTACGGGAACATCGCCGGCCGCCCCGCGTCGAAACTACTGGCGATCAGCTTGTGATCGCCAGCCTTCCAGCGGTAGCCGACGTAGTTCGCGGCGACCAGGTCACCCTTCACGACCTGGTCGCCCTTGCCCTTGTGCAGCGTCTTGACCTCGAGCTTGCCGCCCGGCCCGGACTTGGGGATGGTGACCGTCGGCTGCCGGCCGACATCGCCGGCGATCTTCAGCCCGTCCGGCAGTCCTCCCCCGCTACAGGCGGTCAGCAGGACGAGCAGGACCAGCGGGGCGGCGCGCCGCATACACCGACCTCCAAGCGAGAACGATCAGACCGCGCCGAGGATATCGACAACGAACACCAGCGTGTCGGTGCCCTTGATGCCCGCCTGGGGAGAGCCCTTCGAGCCGTACCCCTCCTTCGGCGGGACGACAAGCAGCACCCGGCTGCCGACCTTCTGCCCCACGAGGGTCTTGTCCCAGCCCGGGATCACCTGGCCCACGCCGATCGGGAACCCGGCCGGCGCGCCGTGCTTGTAGCTGGAGTCGAACTCCTTGCCGGTACGCCACAGCACGCCGTCGTACTGGCCGATCAGCGTCTTGCCCTTGGCGACGGCCGGGCCGGCGCCCTGGATCAGCGTCTTGACCTGCAGCTTGCTCGGCGCCGAGCCCGACGGGATCTTGACCGTCGGAGCCTGGCCGGGCGCGCCCGGCGTCACCTGCGGCAGGCTCTTGTCGAGCGTCTGCTGCGTGCCCTTCACCGACGCCGACTTGCCGAACGTGTTGATCACGTCCACGGACAGGACGAAGTCGTCGGTCTTGGGCAGCTGCAGCGCCTGTGCGACCTGGTCGCCGACGCTCGCGTAGGGCAGCGTCAGCTCCAGCCGCGTGCCCTCCGTACGGCCCGCGATCGCCTTGTCCAGTGCCGGGAGGCCGGTGAGCTGGCTCGCGGTGCCCGTGGCCGGCGTGCCCTTCTTGTAGGTGTTGAGCAGCTCCTTGCCGCCCTTGGCGCCCCACTGGTAGCCGACCAGGTGCGCCACGACGAAGTCGGTGCTCGCGACCTTCGGGCCCGTGCCGTGGATGAGCTCCTTGACCTGCTGCTTCGGGGCCGGCTTGGCCTTCGGCACCGACACCGCCGGAGCCTTGCCGAACGCGCCCTTGAACTTCACCGACGGCTTGGGCCGGTTGGCGTACAGCACGCCCCCGGTGACCGCCGCCGCGACCACCACGACGGCGACCGCCGAGTAGATGACCTTGCGGCGCTTGGCGGCCTTGCGGGTGCCCGAGCGGGGCGCGGGGCGGCCCTTGGTGGCGGCCAGCCCGTGCGGAGTGATGCCACTGCGGCCGATGTCCCTGGCCTGCGGCATCTTCACCTTGGGCCGCGCATCCTCCTGCGTCTCCTCGGTCTCCGCATCCTCGCGGCCTTCCACTTCAGACATCTTCTCCACCGTTTCGCGGGCATGAGACAGCTCGAAAGCACCAACCATGTCAGCAGGCACCTAAAGGTAGCGTGAGATGGCGGTTACATTCCCGCGATCAGCTTGTCGACCCGGTCGTCGACCGACCGGAACGGGTCCTTGCACAGCACGGTGCGCTGCGCCTGGTCATTGAGCTTCAGGTGCACCCAGTCCACCGTGAAATCACGGCGTTTCTCCTGCGCCCGCCGGATGAACTCCCCACGCAACCGCGCGCGTGTCGTCTGCGGCGGCACCGACTTGGCCTCGAAGATCGCCAGATCGCGGGCCACCCGGTCGACCGAGCCGCGCCGCTCCAGCAGGTAGTACAGGCCACGGCCCCGGTGCACGTCGTGATAGGCCAGATCGAGCTGCGCCACCCGCGGCGAGCTCAGCGGCAGGTCGTACTTCCGGCGGTACCGCTCGATCAGCTGGTATTTCGTCACCCAGTCGATCTCGCGGGCGACGTCGTCGAGGTTGCCGGTCTCGACCGCGCGTACGGTCCGCTCCCACAGGTCCAGCACCCGCAGGACCACCGGGTCCGCGCCGCGCCGGTCCACGAAGTCGCGCGCCTTGTCGAGGTATTCGGACTGGATCTCCAGCGAGCTGGCCTCCCGGCCGTTGGCCAGCCGCACCTTGCGGCGTCCGGTCATGTCGTGACTGACCTCGCGGATCGCCCGGATGGGGTTCTCCAGCGTCAGGTCGCGCATCACGACGCCCGCCTCGACCATGCGCAGCACCAGGTCGGTCGCGCCGACCTTGAGCAGCATGGTCGTCTCGCTCATGTTGGAGTCGCCGACGATCACGTGCAGACGGCGGAACCGCTCCGCGTCCGCGTGCGGCTCGTCGCGCGTGTTGATGATCGGCCGGGAGCGCGTCGTCGCGGACGAGACGCCCTCCCAGATGTGCTCCGCGCGCTGGCTCACGCAGTACACGGCGCCACGGGGCGTCTGCAGGACCTTGCCCGCACCGCAGATGATCTGACGCGTCACAAGGAACGGGATGAGCACGTCGGCCAGGCGGCCGAACTCACCGTGCCGCCCGACCAGGTAGTTCTCGTGACAGCCATAGGAGTTGCCGGCCGAGTCGGTGTTGTTCTTGAACAGATAGATGTCCCCCGCGATGCCCTCCTCGCGCAGCCGCCGCTCGGCGTCGACCAGCAGGCCCTCGAGGATTCGCTCACCCGCCTTGTCGTGCACGACGAGCTCGTCGACGCTGTCGCACTCGGGCGTCGCGTACTCAGGATGACTTCCGACATCGAGGTACAGCCGTGCCCCGTTGCGCAGGAACACATTGCTGCTACGGCCCCACGACACCACCCGGCGGAACAGATAGCGGGCCACCTCATCAGGTGACAACCGCCGCTGCCCGCGGAAGGTGCACGTAACGCCGTACTCGTTCTCCAACCCGAAGATGCGCCTGTCCACACCGCAAGGCTATGTGTCCGAGCACCACAGTTGGTAGAGATCAAGCCTGGGCGTACCGGTCACATCCGGCCGCCCGGCCTGGTTTGAGAGATCGAAAACGCCGAAGCCCGCCGTGACCAGGGACGATCACGACGGGCTGCGGGTGAGGTCGTTACTCCTCGGACGTGCCTTCTTCTGCGGTTTCGCCGTCTTCGGACGCCGGAGCGGCCGGAGCCTCGCCGGCGGCCTCCTCGAGCAGCTGCTCGATGCGCGCGGCCGGCAGGCGCCGGAACAGGCGGTGGTCCCGGTTGCGGTCGAGCACCGCGACCTCGAGCTGCCCCGCCTCCAGGTGCCGGTCGGCGTCCTGCTGCTCCAGGGCGTGCACACCGACGCCGAGGGCGCGCGCGAGCGGCAGCCCCTCCTCGAACCGGTCCTTCAGCGCCGCCGCCACCTGGTCGACCTGACCGCCCATCGCGACGTATCCCTGCTCGTCGGCGACCGAACCGTCGAAGGTGAGCCGGTAGATCTGGTCCGAGGCGACGTCGACGCCCACCTCGGCCACCACGATCTCCACCTCGTACGGCTTGTTCATCTCGGTGAACACCGTGCCGAGCGCCGTCGCGTAGGCGTTGGCCAGACCGCGCGCCGTGACGTCGCGGCGGTCGTACATGTAGCCGTTGACGTCGGCGTAGCGGACGCCCTGCTGCCGGAGGTTCTCGAACTCGTTGTACTTGCCGACCGCGGCGAACGCGATCCGGTCGTAGATCTCACTGATCTTATGCAGGGCGCGCGACGGGTTGTCGGCCACGAACAGGATGCCGTCGGCGTACTGCAGCACGACCACGCTGCGGCCCCGCGAGATGCCCTTGCGGGCGTAGTCGGCCTTGTCCTTCATCGCCTGTTCGGGCGACACGTAGAACGGCATGGACACCGGTGGCGTTCCTCACTACTCGTTCGTCATTCGGTCGGGTTAGCGCAACGGGGCGGTCGGGCCTCCGGGAGCCCGCATCCGCGACTCCATCACACTGTCCACCAGCGTGCCCACCCGGTCGTCGGGCAGCCGGCGGAAACCGTCGGCGGTGACCACGGAGACCACCGGGAAGATGCGCCGGGTCATGTCCGGGCCGCCGGTGGCCGAGTCGTCGTCGGCGGCGTCGTACAGCGCCTGCAGCGATGCGAGCACGGCCTCCTCCTCCGACAGGTCGGAGCGGTACAGCTTCTTCAGCGCGCCGCGGGCGAAGACCGAACCGGAGCCGATGCTGTGGAACTCGTGCTCCTCGTAGCGGCCGCCCGCCGCGTCGTAACTGAAGATCCGCCCGGCGTCGGTCTCCTCGTCATAGCCCGCGAACAGCGGCACCACGACGAGACCCTGCAGCGCCATGCCGAGATTGCCGCGCACCATCGTCGCGAGACGGTTGGCCTTGCCCTCCAGCGAGAGCGTACGGCCCTCCATCTTCTCGTAGTGCTCGAGCTCGACCTGGAACAGGCGGACGACCTCGATGCCGATGCCCGCCGTGCCCGCGATGGCGATGGCGGAGTATTCGTCGGCGCGGAAGACCTTTTCGATGTCACGCTGAGCGATCATGTTGCCGGCGGTCGCCCGCCGGTCGCCGCCCATCACCACACCGCCCGGGAACGTCACCGTGACGATCGTGGTGCCGTGCGGGAAATGCTCGCCCGCGGCGGTCCCGGCCGGCAGCTCCCGGTTCCCCGGAAGCATGTTCGGCGAGTGCGCCGACAGGAACTCGGTGAACGAAGAGGGGCTCTGGCTCGCGAACGTGCCCGGCAGGCGTCCCGGGGTGGAACCTTGCGACGTCACACGACTCCTTCCAGTGACAGCGGGACGCGATTCGCCCCCGCTAACCAGACCCTACTGTCAGGGCGCCACCGCGTGCATGCGTCATGATCCCTCCCCTCGTCCGCTCACGGCGAACCCGGCCGAACCGGCCGGATGTGAATCGGCCGGGGAGAACACCGACATACCCCTCGGTCTCACCCGGCGTGACCCTGCCTGCGGTAACGGCCCGGAGCCACGCCGTACTCCCGCTTGAACGCGTTGGCGAAGGCGAACTCCGAGGTGTACCCGACCCGTACCGCCACCGCCCCCAGCGGGGCGTCGGACTCCCTCAGGAGCCCGGCGGCCACGGTCATCCGCCACCAGGTCAGATAGCCCAGCGGCGTACGGCCGACCAGCGCGGTGAACCGCCGGGAGAAGGCGGCACGGGACAGCCCGGCCTGTTCGCCCAGGTCGGCGACGGTCCACCGCCTCGCCGGGTCGCCGTGCATGCCGCCGAGCGCGGCCGCGACCGCGGGGTCGCGGAGCGCGGCGGCCCAGCCCGCGGCGTGCCCGGGGCGCTCGGGGCGCTCGTCGAGCCAGCCGCGCACCATGTAGACCAGCAGCGCGTCGAGCAGCGCGGACAGGGCCGTGTCCGCCCCCGGGCGGCGCCGTTCGAGCTCGGCGCCGAGCAGGTCGATCGCGGCGCGCAGCGAGGGGTGGCGGCCGACGCGCGCCGGGAGGTGGATGACCTCGGGAAGCTCGGCCATCAGGGGATGCAGGCGCGTACGGTCCAGCAGGTACGCGCCGCAGAGCAGGACGGACGCGCCGTCTTCGGACCGCTCCCGGTCGTCGGGGAGTTCGGCCAGCGGGTCGACGGACGGTGTGGCGCCCGGGTCGCCGGCCAGCTCGTGCCCGGCGCCGTGCGGGAGGAGGACCGCGTCTCCGGCGCCGAGTGCGATCGGGTCGCCGTCGCCGCGTCTCAGGCGGCAGGTGCCCTGCAGGACGACGTGGAAGCCGGCTCCCGCGAACGGCGGGTGGCGTACGGCCCAGGGGCCGGTCCGTCGGGTGCGGGCGGAGTGCGGCCGGCCAGTACGCATGGCGGCGATGGCGTCGCTGAGCAGGTCCACGCCACCGAGCGTACCGGCGGTCGAGACGATCACGTATGTCATGACACTTTCAGCGCATTAATCATCTTGGCGATGCTCCGTACGGTGAGATCACCTTGTTTCTTCGGAGGAGATGGACATGCGGATCGCCGTCTATGGCGCCAGTGGACACCAGGGAAAGCTGATCGTCGCCGAGCTGGCCCGGCGAGGTCTCCAGATCGTGGCGGTGGGGCGCGACCGTGAGCGGCTGCGCGCGGCCGCCGGGGACGCCGAGGTACGCGTCGCCGGCCTGGACGACGCGGACCGGCTCGCCGCCGCGTTCCGCGGCTGCACGGTCGTGATCAACTGCGCCGGCCCCTTCACACTCTCGGGCTCGGCCGTGGTGCGCGCCGCGCTCGCGGCGGGATGTCACTACGCCGACACTTCCGGCGAGCAGGCACAGATCAAGCAGACGTTCGACCTGTTCGGCGCCGAGGCCGGGCGCGCCGGCGTCACCGTCGTCCCGGCGGCGACCGACGGCGGCGTCCCCGGCGACCTGATCGCCCACCTGCTCGCCGACCGCCTCGGGCCGCTGGAGGAGATCGTCACCGCCCACCTGATCGCGGGGAGCGGCCGGCTGTCCCGGGGGTCGCTGCGCAGCCTGCTGGAGACGGCCGAGACGCTGTGGAGCGGAGGCCTGGGCTATGAGGACGGCGCGTGGCACCCGACGGCCGCGGCGCGGCGTACGACGATGAGGTTCCCGGGAGGCTCGTCGGAGGTGCCGGTCGTACGGTTCGCGCTACAGGAGGTCGTCACGGTCCCCCGGCACGTGGACGTCCGGCGGGTCGAGGGCGTCGCCGACGCCGCCCTGGCCGCCCGGTTCGCCATCCCGATCGACCCCGCGGCGATCGAGAGCCTGCCGGAGGGACCGGCGGCGGAGAGCCGGGAGGCTCAGGAGTTCACCATCGTGATCGACGCCGTGGCCCGGGACGGCCGCTCGGCCCGCGGCGTGGTGCGGGGCCGCGACACGTACGGCACGACCGCGAGGGTCGCCGTGGAGGCCGCGAGCCGCCTGGCGGCCGACGGCGCCAAGCCGGGCGTACTGGCCCCGTCCCAGGCCTTCGACCCGGCCGCCTTCCTCGACGCCCTGGCTCCGTACGGCCTCACCTGGGATCTCACCGTCGACGGCTGAACGCACGAAGGCCCCGTCAGGCGAACACGTCCACTTCCGCAGGGCCGAACGGCTCTGCCGGCGCGGGGTCGTCCGAGGACGGGGTGCTCAGGTCGAGTGGGGGGAAGCGGAGTTCGGCCGGGCCTGGGTCCGCGACGCCGAGGTCGCTCTCCCCGGGCTGACCGGAGTCGTCGTGGGCGAGGGCGTGCAGTACGGCGTAGTCGTGCGCGCCGATCTGGCCGATGTCCCACCCCGGGTCGACGGCCGGGCCGTCCCGCCTGGGGCGTACGACGGTGACGTCATAGTCACCACCGCCGGTCCGGCTGAGGCCGAACAGGCCGCCGGTGAGGTATCCGATCGCCCTGCGAAGCACCCAGGGGTCGTCGCGCAGCTGCCCCATCCCGGTATTGCAGTCCCCGCAGAGGACCCCCCGCACCCCGCCCGTCACATGATCATGATCGACGGCGAAGGGCGCCGCATCACGACAGATCGGACAGAGACCGTCCTGCCCCGCGATCATCCGCTCGACGTCCCGCTCACCGATGCCATAGCGCTCCGCCAGGCGATAGTGGCGTCGGCTCCGGCGTTCACCTCGCGGAGCCCTCGTCCGCGGTTCCGGCCGGACCTTCTCGACCAGCCGGCCCTCGAGATAGTCGACCGCGCGCCGCATGACCCGCGGATCGTCCTTGAACTGGCCCAGACCTCCGTTGCAACGGAAGCACAGCAGACCTCGGACGTCGCCCGAGGCATGATCGTGATCGACGTGCAGAGAGCCTCGGTGCAGACAGATGCGACAGATACCGCGCTGCTCCTCGACGGCACGCTCGACCTCGGCCTCGGTCATGCCGTAACGGCGTTCGAAGTGGTAACCGCGCACGCTGCCGTGCTTCTTTGCCTTGATCGCTGCCATGACCTTGTTGTGGCACGGCTTGCAGTAAGTGGCCCGCCCTGAGGGATCGGCCCTGTTGCCGCCGAAGTCCGCAATCGGTTTGATCTCGGCGCAGCGCGCGCAGTACTTCATTCCATCGGGAACACCCGAGTGGCGACATACAGCGACAGTCCGTCAGGGGACTGTTTGCGGCGCCAGAACTCGGCGGCGGGCTTCAGCTCCCCGCAATCCTTGCACCGCTTGTGATCCGGAACTAAATCGGACATACCAGGATCACTCGCCGCCCTTTTGTACGTAACTGCGCACGAACTCCTCTGCGTTCTCTTCGAGGACTTCGTCGATTTCGTCCAGAATTGCGTCTACATCGTCCGTGAGCTTCTCGTTGCGCTCCTGGACTTCTTCGGCCGGCGCGGTCTGGGTCTCGTCGACCTCTTCCTCGCGCCGGGTCGTCTGCTTCTGGCCGCCCGTATCCCTCGTCGCCATGCTGAGCCTCCACTCCTGCCGAGAGACCTCGACTCTATCGTCGCCCGCCGACAACCAGTGGATCACTCACCGTGTCCCACCGGCCGACGTTCGGTCTCATGACGGGGTTATCGCCCGCCAGGATCGCTGCGAAACGGTCATACCGGTCACGACTGTGCATTGATCGACCTGGGCGCCGTTCCGCCCCGCGGGACGCGCCCGCACCGGCGGCTACTCCCCCGTCAAGGCGGTCACGAGGTCCGAGGCCGTACGGCAGCGGTCCAGGAGGGCGCCCACGTGCGCCTTGGTGCCCCTCAGGGGCTCCAGGGTGGGTACGCGCTGCAGCGACTCGCGGCCCGGGACGTCGAAGATCACCGAGTCCCAGGACGCGGCGGCCACCGCGTCGGCGTACTGGCGCAGGCAGCGCCCGCGGAAGTAGGCGCGGGTGTCCTCCGGCGGGTCCTCGATGGCGGCCTCGACCTGCGCGTCGGTCGTGACGCGCTTCATCCGGCCCCGTGCCACGAGGCGGTTGTACAGGCCGCGGTCCGGCCGGACGTCGGAGTACTGCAGGTCGACGAGCTGGAGGCGCGGGTGGGACCAGTCGAGGCCGTCCCGGCTGCGGTAGCCCTCCAGGAGTTCGAGCTTGGCCACCCAGTCGAGCTCGCTGGACAGCTGCATCGGGTCGTCGCCCAGGCGGTGCAGCACCGACTCCCAGCGGTCCAGGATCTCAGTGGTCATCTCGTCCACGTCGGCGCCGAAGCGGTCCTCGACGTACTTGCGGGACTGTTCGAGGTATTCCATCTGCAGTTGGACGGCCGTCATCTTACGGCCGTCGCGCAGGGTCAGCAGGTGCTTGCAGGACGGGTCGTGTGAGATCGCCCGCAGCGTCGCGACCGGCATGTCGACCGACAGGTCGACGGTGAGGAAGCCGTCCTCGATCATGGCGAGCACGAGGGCCGTGGTGCCGAGCTTGAGGAAGGTCGAGACCTCGCTCATGTTGGCGTCGCCGATGATGACGTGCAGCCTGCGATATTTTTCCGGGTCGGCGTGGGGTTCGTCGCGCGTGTTGATGATCGGGCGCTTCAGCGTCGTCTCCAGGCCGACCTCGACCTCGAAGAAGTCGGCACGCTGGCTGATCTGGAAGCCGTCGCTGCGGCCGTCGACGCCGATGCCGACGCGGCCGGCGCCGCAGACGACCTGGCGGGTGACGAAGAACGGGGTGAGGTGGCGGACGATCTCCGAGAAGGAGGTCTCGCGCTTCATCAGGTAGTTCTCGTGGCAGCCGTACGAGGCGCCCTTGTTGTCGGTGTTGTTCTTGTACAGCTGGATGGGCTGGGTGCCGGGCACCTGGGCGGCCCGGCGCGCGGCGTCGGCCATGACGCGCTCTCCGGCCTTGTCCCAGATCACGGCGTCGCGCGGGTTGGTGCACTCCGGCGTGGAGTACTCCGGGTGCGCGTGGTCGACGTAGAGGCGCGCCCCGTTGGTGAGGATGACGTTGGCCAGCCCCAGGTCCTCGTCGGTCAACTGGGTCGGGTCGGCGACCTCGCGCGCCAGGTCGAAGCCTCGGGCGTCCCGCAGGGGGTTCTCCTCCTCGAAGTCCCACCGTGCCCGCCGCGCCTTGGCCGCCGACGCCGCGAGGTAGGCGTTCACGACCTGCGAGGAGGTCACCATCGCGTTGGCCCCCGGTTGACCGGGCACGGAAATTCCGTATTCGGTCTCGATTCCCATTACCCGCCGCACGCTCATAGACCTGAGCCTAATGCGCGATCGCCGTGGTCTTGGAAGGCGCGGCGGGATCGTGACCCGATTCCGCCCGCCCGTACGGGCTCCGGGCGGGTTCGGCCGTGTCCGGGGCGTGACGCCGTCCGGGAGATCGTTTCCATGGGCGTCCCAGGTCAGGGTAAAGACCGTGTATCGGGAGCGCGGAACGGCGCCGCCGTGCGCGAATGGCTCCGCCGCGCAAGAATCCACCGCGAATCAACACGAGACCGGCCCGCGCTCCGTCTCAGCACATGCGGGCGTCCCACCCGGGCACACCCCCAGGGCCCGCCAGAGCCTCCAGGAGGCCACATGCGTACGCGGCCGGCCCTGGGTGGGCCGGCCGCGTACGGAGTCGTTGGTGGGGATTAGAGGTACTGGCCGGTGTTGGCGACCGTGTCGATGGAGCGTCCCGCCTCGGTGCCCTGCTTGCCGGAGACGAGCGTACGGATGTAGACGATCCGCTCGCCCTTCTTGCCGGAGATGCGGGCCCAGTCGTCGGGGTTCGTGGTGTTGGGCAGGTCTTCGTTCTCGCTGAACTCGTCGACGCAGGCGGCGAGCAGGTGACTGACCCGAAGGCCCTTCTGCCCGCTGTCGAGGAAGTCCTTGATGGCCATCTTCTTCGCCCGGTCCACGATGTTCTGGATCATGGCGCCGGAGTTGAAGTCCTTGAAGTAGAGGACTTCCTTGTCGCCGTTGGCGTAGGTCACCTCGAGGAAGCGGTTCTCCTCGGTCTCGGTGTACATCCGCTCGACGACGCGCTGGATCATGCCGTCGACCGTGGCGTCGGCCGAACCGTCGTGTTCCTTGACGTCGTCGGGGTGCAGGGGCAGCCCTGCGAGGATGTACTTGGAGAAGATGTCCTTGGCCGCCTCGGCGTCGGGCCGCTCGATCTTGATCTTCACGTCGAGACGTCCGGGCCGCAGGATCGCCGGGTCGATCATGTCCTCGCGGTTGGAGGCCCCGATGACGATGACGTTCTCCAGGCCCTCGACACCGTCGATCTCCGACAGCAACTGGGGCACGATCGTGTTCTCGACGTCGGAGGAGACCCCGGATCCGCGGGTGCGGAAGATGGAGTCCATCTCGTCGAAGAAGACGATCACCGGCGTGCCGGCGGAGGCCTTCTCCCGTGCACGCTGGAAGACCAGGCGGATGTGCCGCTCGGTCTCACCGACGTACTTGTTGAGGAGCTCCGGGCCCTTGATGTTGAGGAAGAAGCTCTTCCCCTCGGCACCGGTCTTCTCCGCGACCTGTTTGGCCAGGGAGTTGGCGACAGCCTTGGCGATGAGCGTCTTGCCACAGCCTGGCGGGCCGTAGAGCAGGACGCCCTTGGGCGGACGGAGTTGGTGTTCGCGGAAGAGATCGGCGTGGAGGTAGGGCAGCTCGACGGCGTCGCGGATCTGCTCGATCTGCGGGCCGAGTCCCCCGATCTCCTCATAGGAGATGTCGGGAACCTCCTCGAGGACGAGCTCTTCGACCTCGGCCTTGTGGATCTTCTCGTAGGCGTACCCGGAACGCGTGTCGAGCATGAGCGAGTCGCCGGCGCGCAGTGAGACTCCGCGCAACGGCTCGGCCAGCTTGACCACACGTTCTTCATCGGCATGCGCGATGACAAGGGCGCGTTCGCCGTCGGCGAAGACCTCCTTGAGCATCACGACTTCGCCCTGGGTCTCGAACTCCAGCGCGGCCACGACATTGAGCGCCTCGTTGAGCATGACCTCCTGGCCACGCTGCAACTCCTCGACCTCGATGTTCGGACTGACGTTCACCCGTAGCTTGCGGCCACCGGTGAAGATGTCGACCGTGCCGTCCTCGCGCGCGGCGAGGAACGTTCCGAAAGCGGATGGCGGCTGTGCAAGCCGGTCCACTTCCTCTTTCAGGGCGATGATCTGCTCTCGGGCTTCCTTGAGGGTCGCCACGAGACGTTCGTTCTGACCCGTAACCGCGGCCAGACTTGCCTGCGCCTCGTGTAGGCGCTCTTCGAGTACACGAACTTGTCGGGGGGATTCCGCGAGCTTCCGGCGCAGCACGGAGATCTCCTCCTCCAGGAAGGAGACCTGCGTCTGGAGGTCGCGGACCTCCTTTTCGTGCTGCGCCTTACGCGCCCCGGCATCGTCACGAGCGGCCACGCTCGTCACCTCCTCAGGCAGAGACGACGACCTAACTGAAACCCTACCTATCCGGAGGGCCTCCGTAACCTGGCCGGTGGGTACTCGTGTCGCGGCGCGTCGGCGGACGGCTGCGAAAACGGGGTCCTTCCGCAGGTGGGAGCACGAATAGGGGGGCTCCTGGGGTACGCGGAAAAACGGCATGGACGGATAAGCCCTCGGAGGTCTTACGCCGTAGCGGACACCGAACGGATACGCCGCGGACACGCGTCCGACACGGCGGCAACATAAGGAGGCCGCCGGAAACGTACGGAACGCGTCGGCGGCGACACGCAGCGTCAGACCCGGTGCTCAGTCCCCATCAGTCCATGGGAGTGGGTTCCTCGGGCGCCTGGGCGCCCTTGGCCGGCCGCCTGCGGCGTGCCGGGGGCCGTACGCCGTCGGCGAGGCGCCGGGCGGTCGCGAGGAACCCGGTGTGCCCGACCATGCGGTGGTCGGGCCGTACGGCGAGGCCTTCGACGTGCCAGGAGCGCAGCATGGTCTCGAAGGAGTACGGCTCGGCGAACGCGCCGTGCTCGCGCAGCGCCTCGACGACGCGGGAGAGCTGGGTCGTGGTGGCGACGTAGGCGCAGACCAGGCCGCCGGGGATGAGGGCCTTGGCGACGGCGTCGACGCACTCCCAGGGGGCGAGCATGTCGAGGACGACGCGGTCGACGTCGGCCTCGGCCAGGGAGTCCTCCAGGGAGCCGACGGTGAGCCGCCAGGCCGGGTGGGGCCCGCCGAAGTAGGTCTCGACGTTTCCGCGGGCGATCTCGGCGAAGTCCTCGCGGCGCTCGTAGGAGGAGACGAGGCCGTGCTCGCCGACGGCGCGCAGCAGCCAGCAGGTGAGGGCGCCCGAGCCGGCCCCGGCCTCGACGACGCGGGCGCCGGGGAAGATGTCGGCCATGGTGATGATCTGCGCGGCGTCCTTGGGGTAGACGACCGCGGCGCCGCGCGGCATGCGCAGCGCGTAGTCGGCCAGGAGCGGCCGGAAGGCGAGGTATTCGGTGCCCCCGGAGGAGCGGAACACGCTGCCCTCGGGGCTGCCGAGGATCTCGTCGTGCGGGATCGAGCCCTTGTGGCTGTGGTAGAGCTTGCCGGGCTGGAGGGTGACGGTGTTGACCCGGCCCTTGGGGTCGGTGAGCTGAACCCGGTCGCCGGGCCGGAAGGGCCCGTGGGGTGCTTTGGGCATGGCGGAGCCGCCGGAAGTGGGTTCGCTCATGTCCTTAAGGCTATCGAGGTTCGCGGGGCGCTCAGGCCCGGGCGAAGGTCTTGGAGATGTCCTCGGCGGCGAGGACGCCGTACAGCTCGCCGGTCGGCTCGACCAGGAGGTACTCCGAGGCGGGCGCGCGGCTGATGGCGGCGACGAGGTCCTCGCCGGAGATGTCGGCGGGCAGGATCATGCCGGGGTCGAGCGTACGGGTGAGGGAGGCCGCGTCGACCCAGGGCCGCCGGTGCTCGGGCGTGGCGATGACGGCGGTCTCGCTGACGATGCCGAGCGGGTCGTCGTCGTGGCCGACCACGACGATGGCGCCGGCGCCGGCCTCCTGCGCGCGGCGTACGGCCTCGGCGAGCGGTGTGCTCTGGGGTACGCGGACGGCGCGGCGGGCCAGGGCGCGGGCGTTGAGGAGGGGGATGCGGTCGCGGATGCGGGCGACGCGGATGGCCTCGCCGGCGCCGACCCAGATGAAGGAGGCGACGAGCGCGGCCCAGATGACGGTGAGCCAGCGGCCGCCGTCGCCGGAGACCGACAGCACGGCGCCGAGGATGAGCACGGCGACGGCGACGACGCGGCCGGCCCAGCCGGCGGCGACGGTCGCGGTGCGCTGGCGGCCGGTGAGCTTCCAGACGGCGGCGCGGACGATCCGGCCGCCGTCGAGGGGCAGGCCGGGCAGCAGGTTGAAGACGCCGACGATGAGGTTGGCGATGGTGAGCGCCTGGATGAGCAGGACGGCGACGGCCGGGAGGGGCACCAGGACGAGCGTGACGTAGCCCGCGGCGCCGAGGACCAGGGACAGGAGCGGGCCGGCGGCGGCGACGAGGAACTCGCGGCCGGGCGTGCGGGGCTCCTGTTCGATCTCGGAGACGCCGCCGAGGATGTGCAGGGTGATGGCGCGTACGGGCAGGCCGAAGCAGCGGGCGACGACGGAGTGCCCGATCTCGTGGAGGAGCACCGAGGCGTACAGGAGGATGGCGTACGCGAGGGCGACGACGTAGCTGAGCGGCCGGTGGACGTGCTCGGCGACCTGGGGTTCGAACATCACGGTGATGACGATCGCGACGACGAACCACGTCGGCGACACGTAGACGGGGATGCCGAACGGCCGCCCCATCAGGATGCCCGGTCTGGCCGGGCCGGACTCGTCGCCGCGGGGCGCGCTGTCTGCCACGTCCCCGATGCTACGTGCACCGCGGCGCGGGCGGTCTCCGGCGGCGCGGAGGGTTCGGCCGTGTTCTGTCCCCGGCCTCCCCTAGGGTTGCGCGCATGACGGCCACCGATGTGAATGCCAGAGCGGGCAAGGGCGACGGCGCGGACGACGTGGCCGTGGTCGGGACGCTGTCGCCGTCGCGGGCCGGTGACTTCATGACGTGCCCGCTGCTCTACCGTTTCCGCGTCATCGACCGCATCCCGGAGCGCCCGAGCCCGGCCGCGGCGCGCGGCACGCTGGTGCACGCGGTGCTGGAGCGGCTGTTCGAGCTGCCGGCGGGCGCGCGTACGCCGGCGGCGGCGCTGGAGATGCTGGGCCCGGAGTGGGAGCGGCTGCTGGCCGAGGAGCCGGAGCTGGCGACGCTGTTCGACGAGGAAGAGGACGGGGAGGGCGCGCGCGAGGAGTGGCTGACCGAGGCGCGCGGGATGGTCGAGCGCTATTTCTCGCTGGAGGACCCGCGGCGGCTGGAGCCGGCGAGCCGGGAGCTCTACGTCGAGACCGTGCTCGAGTCGGGGTTGCAGCTCCGGGGCTACATCGACCGGCTGGACGTCGCGCCGACGGGTGAGGTGCGGGTCGTCGACTACAAGACGGGCCGGGCGCCGCGCGCCGACTTCGAGGCGCGTGCGCTGTTCCAGATGAAGTTCTACGCGCTGGTGCTGTGGCGTCTGCGGGGCACGGTGCCGCGGCTGCTGCAGCTGATGTACCTCGGCAACGGGGAGATCCTGCGGTACACGCCGGACGAGTCCGATCTGCTCGCCACCGAGCGCAAGGTGGAGGCGCTGTGGAAGGCGATCCGCCGTGCGATGGACTCCGGTGAGTGGCGCGAGCGTACGAGCCGGCTGTGCGACTGGTGTGATCACAAGCAGCGGTGCCCGTCGTTCGGCGGGCAGCCGCCGCCTCTGCCGGTGGTCGCGCCGGCCCGTACGACGGCTGTGGTCGAGCGGCCGGCGCCGGAGCGCGACGACCTCTGAGAGGCATGTGGGGCCTCGTTGGTCGGAGGCGGGTCTCCTCCCTGCGGATGAGGAGACTTCCACGTTCAGGATGGCACCGCGGCACGGCGCAGCCCCTAACGTGAGGGTGTGTCCGAGCTTCTACGCAACCGTCGTGCGTGGCTTGGGACGCATCCCGTCGTCGCGGATGCGCTCACGTCCGCTTTCCTGGCGCTGGCGTTCTTGGTCTTCACGGCGTTCCAGCACTCGTACTCCTTCCCCGGCAAGCGCCCTGACCTGGTCAGCGGCATCGTCGTGTCGGTCATGGTGCTGTCGCTGACGCTCCGGCGGCGCATGCCGGTCGGGGTGCTCGGTTTCGTGCTCGCGGGCTGCGTGGCGCTGTCCGTGCTCGGGTATGTGCCGACGCTCGGGCCGGCCATCGCCACCCTCGTCGCGGTCTACTCGGTCGCCTCGCACCGGGGGCTGGCGACGAGCCTGCCGGTGGGAGCGTTCGGGCTGGTCGTCTACATCGTCACGATGGGCGTCGAGGGCTACCACTTCTGGCAGGTCGTGAGTGACTCGGTGTTGTTCGTCGGGGTGTGGTGGGTGGGGCGGAGCCTGCGGCTGCGCCGCGCGTACCTCGACGAGCTGGAGGCGCGGGCCCGCCGGCTGGAGCGGGCGCGTGAGGCCGACTCGCGCGCCGCGCGGGCCGAGGAGCGGTCCCGGATAGCGCGTGAGCTGCACGACGTCGTAGCCCACCACGTGAGCGTGATGACGGTCCAGGCCGGCGCCGCGCGCCGCATCCTGCACCGCGACCCCGACTCCGTGCAGGACGCGCTTTCCACGATCGAGCAGATGGGCCGTACCGCGCTCGGGGAGATGCGGCGGCTCGTCGGCGTATTGCGCACCGAGGCCGAGCCGGCGCGTACGGAGCTGTCGCCGCAGCCGGGCGTGCACGACGTGAGCGGGCTGGTCGACCAGTTGCGGGAGACGGGCCTGCAGGTGCAGCTGTGGATCGAGGGTGAGAGCCGGTCGCTGTCGCCGGGCGTGGACCTGGCGGCGTTCCGGCTCGTACAGGAGGCGCTGACCAACACGCTCAAGCACGCGGGTCCGCAGGCGCGGGCGTGGGTGCGCATCCAGTACGCCGACCGGCAACTGGAGATCGAGGTGGAGGACGACGGCCGCGGGCTGGTGGCCGGGCTGGGCCGTGCCGGGGGAAACGGGCACGGGTTGGTGGGCATGCGCGAGCGCGTGGCCCTCTATGGTGGCGATCTGAGGATCGGGCCACGTTCGGGCGGTGGCTTCGAGGTCCGTGCCCGATTTCCGTTGGAGGTGCAGTGACGATCAGGGTGCTGCTCGTCGATGACCAGCCGCTGCTGCGCACCGGCTTCCGTCTCATCCTCGAGGGCGAGGCGGACATCGCCGTGGTGGGCGAGGCCGGCGACGGGGCCCGGGCCGTCGAGCTCACCCGGACGCTGCTTCCGGAGGTGGTCCTGATGGACATCCGGATGCCGGGCGTCGACGGGATCGAGGCGACGCGCCGGATCGTCCGCGAGGAGGCCGCCAAGCACGATCCCCGTGTGCTGATCCTCACGACGTTCGACCTGGACGAGTACGTCGTGGAGGCCGTACGCGCGGGGGCCAGCGGCTTCCTGCTGAAGGACGCGCCGCCGGAGGACCTGGTGACGGCGATCCGCATCGTGGCGGCGGGTGACGCGATCGTGGCGCCGAGCGTGACGCGGCGGCTGCTCGACCGGTTCGCCACGCGGCTGCCGTCCGTACGCGAGGCGGCCCCGCCGCGTGGTCTGAAGATGCTGACCGAGCGGGAGCTGGAGGTGCTGCGCCACGTGGCGCGCGGCCTGTCCAACGCCGAGATCGCCCGGCAGCTCGTCGTCAGCGAGACGACGATCAAGACGCACGTGGGCAACCTGCTGGCCAAGCTCGGCCTGCGCGACCGCGTCCAGGCGGTCGTCTTCGCCTACGAGACGGGCCTCATCCAGCCGGGCCAGACCTAGATCCGGAGCGCTTGCTGTTGCGGATGACCGGAGCGCTCTCCAGCTGGCGGATGCCGGGCAGGTCGCCGATGCCGCGTTCGAGAAAGTCGTACAGGGCGTCCACGTCGCGGCAGGCGGCGAAGACCAGCAGGTTGGTCGGGCCGGTCGTGGCGGCGGCGAAGGCGACGTCGGGGGGCGCGGCGATCGCCTCGGCGGTGCGGCGCACCCGGGCCGGGTCGACGGTCAGCCAGAGGATGGCGAGCGTCTCGAACCCCAGCAGCAGCGGGTCGATGTCGACGTCGAAGAAGAGCGCGCCGCGCCGGCGTAGCTGCGCCAGCCGGCGTTTGGCCGTCATCTCCGACCAGCCGGTGGCCTTGGCGAGGTCGGGGTAGGTCGTACGGCCGTCGCGGGCCAGGGCGGCCAGCAGCCGTTCGTCGCCTTCCTGCAGGACGACCTTCTCCTGTGACGCGTCGAGGGGTTCGGGGGCGAGGGCGGCGACCTGCCCGGGGGTGAGCGAGTCGGCGCGGCCGTGCCAGCCGGACGGGCCCCCGGCGAAGACGCGCAGCAGGCAGTGCGCGGTGACGCCGGTGACCCGCGGCGTCCTGGGAAGCTGCCCGAGCAGCAGCGCGTCGCTCTCGCGGGAGCTCCGCGCCCGGGTGACGCAGACGATCTGCGTTCCTCCGGAGGTGAGGCAGACCCAGGAGGTGTCCTTGCGGCGGGCCAGCGCGTCGGCGACGGGCACCGCCGCGTCGGGGGTCACCTGAACCCGGACGAACCACTCCACCCAACCCAGCCTGCGGGCGTTCGGCAGGCCGATGACCCGCAGCGACCCGGTGGAACGCAACCGCCGGTAGCGCCGCGCGACCGTCTGGTCGGACACCCCCAGCACCGCCGCCAGCCGGCTGAACGGCGCCCGCCCGTCGATGTGCAGCGCGTGGACGATCGAGCGGTCGAGCTCGTCCAAGATCATGGAACTCACCTCCGTCAGGGTATTCGGGCCCTTCGCCAAGGACCTGACGTGCGGGAACAAGCGGCCCGACGCCCGGCATGGACGAGGCCCGGCCCCACGTACGCCGCTCCGCCACCACCCGACCCGTGCGTGCGGTGTGCCGCACTCTTCCTGGCGGGAGCGACCGCGCCCCGACGGACCCACCCGTACCGGCACGCCACGACCGCGCCGGCGGCAACGTCACACGCCGCCCCGGCGGGCGCGCCGCGACAGCCGCCAGGACTCCCGGGAAGAACCTCGCCGCGCGGGATCCGCCAGCGATCCGGCCCGCGCCGGAGGCGCACCGCGGGCCCTCCCCCGCGCAACGGACCAGCCGGCACCACCGCACCGGACACCACCACGCCCCGCCGCACCCGGCCCGCGCCGGAGGCGCACCGCAGGCCCTCCCGCGCGAGTCGGCCGGCGCTGCCGCGCGGGAAGCCGTGACCGCGTGGCGGGCGCGGGGACGGGACCCGTCAGGACCGGAAGATCTCGCCGCACCGGCGGTGTACCGCGAGCCCCTCTCGCGGCCGCCCGCCAGGCACCCCGCCGTACCGGGCGCCACGATCGCGCCCGCGACAACATCACGGGCCGCCCCAGCAGGCGCATGGCGAGAGCCACCAGAACTCCTAAAAGACGATCACCGACCCGCCGGCGCGTATCGCGAGCCCTCCCGCGCGAGGCCGGCAGCGCCGTACGGGAGGCCGTGACCGTGCGGCGCGGGGACGGAGCCCGTCAGGATTCCAGGAAGGTGATCGCCGCGCCGCGGGCCTGGGTCGCCCCGACGAAGAAGCCGCCCGGTAGTTCGCGGACGGTGAAGCCGTTGTCCTCCACCAGGGTGCGGGCCGCGCCGATGTCCCTGACGGCGACGGACTGCCCGGCCATGTACGGCAGGGAGGGAACCGGCTCGCCGGGCAGGATGTCGCCGAAGGCGGAGACCGCGGCGATCTCCATCCGGCCGGCCGGTAGGGCAAGGGCGTGCAGCGGCCCCTCGGCCACCGGCCGGGTGTCCAGGATGCGGGCGTAGCGGGCGACCGTGGCCGAGAGCTCGGCGTCGTCCACGACGAGCAGCACGCTGTGCAGGCGGGTGGCGCCGTTGGCGTGTTCCAGGTAGCGGGGCTGGTGGATCAGCTCGGGCGTCAGATGGTGCGCGATGTGGATCAGCCCCTCCGGGGTGAGCGCGCGGTCGAGGTGGACCGCCTGGAACCGCGCCGTCGCCGCCCCCTCAGGGGTTTCCACGTCTCGTTGCAGCGGCAGCACCCCGGACGACGACAGTCCCCCCGCGCGCAGGCGCTTCTCGGTGGTCTCGGCGTCGCCGCAGCCGAACGAGCAGCCGTGCAGGCCCTCGTACCCGGCGATGAGCGGGCGGATGTTCCACGGGTCGGCCGAGCCGTCCCCGAACAGGCCGAGCAGTTCGAGGTAGGTACGGCCGAACAGCGCGCACCGGTTGCCGGCGCCCATCGGCCTGCGCTCTGCCGCCGGGGCGGTCCGCGCCCTTGTGCATGGACAGCGGGCTGAGGGTGAAGCCGAGCGCCTCGTACGTCGCGGCGGTGGCGTCCATGTCGGTGGTGTAGAGGACGGAGTGGTCGATCCTCTCGATGTCGGTCATGACGGACAGGCTGCTGTCGCGAGCCGGTTCGCTCCAGCCACCGGCGCCCGGCTGAGAGATTCCGACAGAACACGCCGCGAAGTGATGGAATCCGCACGACGCGGCACCCTGTCGGTGGAGCGGCTCGTCCTCCCGGCGGAGGATCGCCCTCCCCCGGGAGGTGGAACAAAGATCGGTCCCGTAGGCCGAGGTGAGCGCGCCGCCGTTCCCATAACGTGTCCTTCGACACACAACAGAACTTAAGCGGCAAGGAGTCTTCGGTGACCAGCACCGCCCACACGATGAACGGTGGGCCGCCCGGCCCCGCGGCCCAGACGCCGGCCGCACGCGCCGATCGCATCTCCAAGGTGTACGGCCGGGGCGACGCCCGGGTCGTCGCCCTCGACGAGGTCTCCGTCAGCCTCGACCGCGGCCGCTTCACCGCGGTGATGGGCCCCTCGGGTTCGGGCAAGTCGACGCTCATGCACTGCATGGCGGGCCTGGACTCGGTCGACTCCGGCGAGGTCTACGTCGGCGACATCGAGGTCACGGGGCTCGACGACAAGCGGCTGACCCGGCTGCGCCGCGACCGCATCGGCTTCGTGTTCCAGGCGTTCAACCTGGTGCCGACGCTGACCGCGCTGGAGAACATCACGCTGCCGCTCGACATCGCGGGCCGCAAGGCCGACCAGGCGTGGCTCGACACGGTCATCGACACGATCGGGCTGCGCGAGCGGCTGAAGCACCGGCCGAGCGAGCTGTCCGGCGGCCAGCAGCAGCGTGTCGCGTGCGCCCGCGCGATGGCCTCACGGCCTGAGATCATCTTCGCGGACGAGCCGACCGGCAACCTCGACTCCCGCTCCGGCGCGGAGGTGCTGTCGTTCCTGCGCAACTCCGTGCGTGAGATGGGCCAGACCGTCGTCATGGTCACGCACGACCCGGTCGCGGCGGCGTACGCGGATCTGGTGATCTTCCTGGCCGACGGCCGGCTGGTGGACCAGATCCCGGACCCGACCGCGGAGAAGGTCCTGGAGCGCATGAAGGGCTTCGAGCTTCCCGGAGTGACCCCGTGACCGCGACACCCCTGAGCGCGACACCCGCGACCGCAGGCCCCGCGCGCGACGAGGCGGCCCCGGCGTGATCCTCAAAGTCACCCTCCGCAACCTGATCGCGCACAAGCTGCGGCTGGCGCTCACCGCGCTCGCGGTCATCCTCGGCGTCGCGTTCGTCGCCGGCACCCTCGTGTTCACCGACACGATGGGGCGGCAGTTCGACGACCTGTTCGCCAAGACGGGCAAAGGCGTCGCGGTGCAGGTGCGTGCCAAGAAGGTCATCGACACCGCAGACGACTCGGACGCGCCGACCGTCCCGGCCTCGCTCGCCGACACCGTCTCCCGCGTGCCCGGCGTGGCGCGCGTCAGCGGCGAGGTCAGCGGCTTCGCCGCGCTCGTCGGCCGTGACGGCAAGGTCGTCGGCGGCTCGGGCCCGCCCCAGCTCGGCATCGCGTGGGACCCGAACGACCACGACAACCCGATGAAGGCCGGCCGCGGGCCGGCGACCGCCGGTGAGGTCGCGGTCGACGCCAAGGCGGCGGAGAAGGCCGGGCTGAAGGTCGGCGACCGTACGCGCGTGCTCATCCAGGGGCCGCCGCAGGACGTCACGATCGTCGGAATCGTCGATCCGGGCAACCTGATGGGCGCGACCGTCGTCGCGTTCGACCAGGGCACGGCGCAGCGGCTGCTGCTCAAGCCGGACCGCTTCAGCGACATCACGGTCATGGCGCAGAGCGGCGTCGGCGAGACGACGCTGCGCGACCGGATCGCCCAGGTGCTGCCCTCGACCGGCTACGAGGCGATCACCGGCACCAAGATGCGCAAGGACAACGAGAGCGACATCGCGCAGCTCCTGTCCTTCATCCGGACGTTCCTGCTGGTCTTCGCGGTGATCTCGATCTTCGTCGGCGCGTTCATCATCTTCAACACCTTCTCGATGCTGGTGGCGCAGCGCTCGCGGGAGCTGGCGCTGCTGCGCGCCGTCGGCGCGTCCCGCAAGCAGGTCACCCGCGCGGTGCTCGGTGAGGCGATCGGCGTCGGCATCGTCGGGTCCACGCTCGGCCTGGCGGCCGGGATCGGGCTGGCGCTGCTGTTGCAGGCGCTGTTCCGCGCGGCGGGTGCCGACCTCGGCGGCGGGCTGACCCTGACGTACCAGCCGGTGCTGTGGTCCTACGTCGTGGGCATCGTGGTGACGGTCTCGGCGGCCTACTTCCCGGCGCGCCGGGCGGCGAAGGTGCCGCCGGTGGCGGCGATGCGCGACGATGTGGCGATGCCGCGCCGCTCGCTGCGGGTCCGCCTGATCGCGGGTTCGGTGGTGACGGTCCTGGGCGCCGTGCTGTCCGGGTACGGGCTGGCCGGCGGGCCGATCGCGCTGCTGGGCGCGGGCGCGGCGCTGGTGTTCGTCGGCGTCGCGATGCTGGCGCCGGTGATCAGCCGTCCGGTCGTACGGGTGCTGGGCGCGGCCTATCCTCGGCTGTTCCACACGCCGGGCCGGCTCGCCACGCAGAACGCCCTGCGCAACCCGCGTCGCACGGCCGCCACGGCGTCCGCGCTGATGATCGGGCTGGCGCTGGTGAGCGCGATCAGCGTGATGAGCTCCTCGGCGAAGGCCTCGATCTCGGGGCAGGTCGACAAAGAGTTCGCGGCCGACTACATGGTCACGCCCGTCTCTCCGGGCTTCGACCCGGCCGAGCCGGCCAAGGCGGTGCGCGCGGTACCCGGCGTACGGCTCGTGACCTCGGCGTACCAGGGCAGGTTCAAGGTCGGGACGCAGCAGCACTCGTTCCTGGCGACCGAACGGCCGGCCGACCTCGTCCAGGCCGCCAAGCTGTCGCTCACGTCGGGCTCGTCCGAGCTGGGCCGGGACGGCCTGCTGGTGGACGACGCGACCGCGACCTCCGACCGGCTGCGGGTGGGCTCGACCGTCATGGCGCGGTTCGCCGACGGCGGCACCGAGAATCTCCGCGTCACCGGGATCTACGCCAAGAACCAGCTGCTGGGCGCCCGGGTGCTGGCCCTGCCCGCCTACGCGGCGCACAGCACGCACCCGGCCGGGCTCGGCATGATGATCAACACGGACAAGGCGGACGCCGCGACCAAGGCGGGCATCGAGCGGGCGCTGAGCGCCTACCCGAACCTCAAGGTCCAGGACCAGTCCGACGTGAAGAAGAACGCGCAGAAGAGCATCGACTCGTTCGTCACGCTGCTGACGGTGCTGCTGGCACTGTCGATCGTCATCGCGGCGCTGGGCATCATCAACACGCTCGCCCTGTCGGTCATCGAGCGGACCCGCGAGATCGGGCTGCTGCGCGCGGTGGGCACCAGCCGCCGTCAGACCCGTCGCATGATCCGCCTGGAGTCGGTGGTCATCGCGGTCTTCGGCGGGCTGCTCGGCATCGCGATCGGCGTGGTGTTCGGCATCGCCATCCAGCACGCGGTGAGCGATGAGGGCCTGAACGTGCTGAGCGTCCCGGTGCCCACGCTGGTGGGCTACCTCCTGCTGTCGGCCGTCATCGGCGTGCTCGCCGCGCTGTGGCCGGCCTGGCGTGCCTCCCGTCTGGACGTGTTGAAGGCGATCGCCTTCGAGTGACCGTCCGATAGGTGAACTCGGGCCCGGCGTCCGCCTGGCCCGAGTTCGCGTCTCACCGGCCGAGCGCGGCGAGGTCGTAGGCGCCGTACGCGGGGTGGACATAGGCGTTGCGCAGGGAGTCCGGGCGGTAGAGCACGGTCCTCTCGTCGAGGAGCGGCACCAGCGCGGCGTCCTCCATCACCTGACGGTCCGCCGCGGCCCAGGCCCGTGCGCGGCCCGTACGGCCGGCGGTCCTCAGCCCGTCGTCCAGCAGCCGCCGGACCGCCGGGTCGGCCAGTTCCATCACGTTGTGGTTGCCGGTCTTGCCGACCGTGCCGGTGATCGGGGCCAGGAAGGCGTACCCGGTCGGCTGGTCCGCGGCCCACGCGTCGATGACGATGCCCAGCCCGTGGTCGTGGACGTACGCGGGCGAACCGGCCGTGCTCCCCCAGCGGAACGCCGACAGCCGCGTCACGCCGGCGTGGATCCCCACCGCCGCCAGGGAGCGGCTCAGCGCGCCCGCGGCGGCGACGTCGCCCGGGCGGTCGGCGCGGACGGCGATGCCGGTCGTGAAGCCGGCCGGGCGGCCGCAGGAGGCCAGCTCCTGGCGGGCTCGCGCGAGGGAGAGGGGGTAGCGGTCGGTCCTCTCGTATCCCTCGACGGTCGGCGGCAGGACGTTCGTGGCCGCGTCGCCGGCGGCCGGCCCCCCGTACGCGGCCCGGATCGCCGCGGGGTCGACGGCGTACTGCACCGCGCGGCGGCAGTGCAGGTCATCCAGGGGCTTCACCCCGGCGGGCAGCATCGCGTACCGCACCAGGCCGGTCAGCGGGTCGTCCGCCCGCGCCTTCAGCTCCGGGGAGGCCAGGATGCGGGCGCGGGTCTGCGGCAGGACGCCGGCGCCGCTCAGGTCGGCGTCCGCGCCTCCGGCCAGCAGCCGCGCGTCGAGGTCGGCGGTGGCGACGCGCTCGGTGACCTCGACGCGGTCGGGGAGGGCGGCGCGATTCGGGTCCTCGCGCCACTGCGGGTTGCGGACCAGGGTGAAGCCCGTGCCGACGTCGTGCCGCGCGAAGCGGTACGGGCCGGTGGAGACGGGGTGCTCCTCATAGTGCAGCTTCGTGTCGGCGGCGCGCGGCACGGGCGCGGTCTGCGGGCTCGCCGCGAGCTGGTCGAAGTCGGCGTACGGCTTCTTCAGGTGGAAGACCACGGTCCGGTCGTCGGGCGTGGTGACGCCGGTGAAGTGGTCGAGATCCTTGTCGAGGTACGGGCCCCAGTAGGTGCCGCGCAGGACCTCGCGCAGGTCGCGGGGGCCGTCGGTCAGCTCGGCGCTGTAGTTGCTGCGCGCGACGGCGTACTTCACATCGCGGGCGCGCACCGGCTTCCCGTCCTCGTACGTCAGGCCGGGGCGGAGCCGGTACGTCCAGGTCCGCCCGCCGTCACCCGGCCGGCCCAGATCCCCGGCCAGGTCCGGGACGACGCGCAGGCCGGCCGCGCCGGGCGCCAGGGCGTAGGTCACGAGGGACCGCGCGTACAGGCGTGCCAGGTCGGCGCCGTACGCGAAGCCGATGTTCCCCGGGTCCAGCGACACCGGCGCGTCCGTCACGAGGAGTCTCAGCGTGCCGCCCCGCGCCGTGGAGGCGTGCACCGTCCGGGCCGACGCCTCGTCGAAGGAGGTGTCCGGCCGTGGCCCGGTCCGCCCTCCGCCGCACCCGGCCAGGACGAGCAGGAGCATCATCACGCAAGCCGCAGATCTCACGCATAAATCATTGCAATCGCTGCATCATTGCACCAAGCGCACAAAGTGAGACCTTCACCACGGTCGATTTGTTGCACTATGCAAGAATTGTCCGATGATCTTTGCGATGACCGACAGACACCCGGGAGGCCGACCGTGAGCGAACCGATGCACTGGGAGCGGCTCGTGGTGGCCGCCGCCATCGTCGCCGGCGCGCTGATGACGGGCCTGCTCCTGCGGGCGATGCTGAGCTGGCTGACCCGCCGGGCCGGGCGTACCCGCTGGGCCTGGGACGATCTGCTCCTCACGTTGCTACGCGACCTGGCGGTCGTGTCGAGCTCGGCCCTGGGGCTCTGGGCGGCGGTGCTCATCGTGCCGCTGCGGCCGTCCGTCCGCCAGACCACGGACAGTGTCCTCGTGGCCGTCCTCATCTTGACCATATCGGTGGCCGTGGCGCGGTTCGCCGCGGGTGCCGTCTCCTCCGTCGTGACCTCGAGGGCGGGCGTCGCGCAGTCGGCGACGATCTTCGTGAACATCGTCCGCGTGGCGGTCGTCGGGATCGGCATGCTCGTCCTGCTGCAGAGCCTGGGCGTGTCGGTCACGCCGCTGCTGACCGCGCTGGGCGTCGGCGGCCTGGCCGTCGCCCTCGCCCTGCAGGACACGCTGGCCAACCTGTTCGCCGGGGTGCACATCCTCGTCTCACGGAAGGTGCAGCAGGGCGACTACGTGCGGATCGACAGCGGCCAGGAGGGCTACATCGTCGACATCAACTGGCGGAACACCACCATCCGCCAGCTCGCCGGCAACCTGGTGATCGTCCCGAACGCCAAGTTCGCCGACGCGATCCTCACCAACTACCACCGTCCCGAGCAGGACCTGTCGATCCAGATCAAGGTGGGCGTCGGCTACGGGAGCGACCTGGAGTGGGTGGAGAAGGTCACCCTCGACGTGGCCCACGAGGTGCTGACCGACGTCGACGGCGGCCTCGCCGACCAGGAGCCGTCGGTACGCTTCCAGGCGTTCGGCGAGTCCAGCATCGACTTCGGGGTGAACCTGCGCACCCGCGAGTTCACCGACCAGTACGTCGTCGTGCACGAGTTCATCAAGCGCCTGCACCGGCGCTACCAGCTCGAGGGCATCGAGATCCCGTACCCGACCCGCGTCCTCAGGCAGGCCGGGCAGCCCGGCTACAACTAGCCGGGGCAGATCGGAGCGAATGATGAAGGCAGCCCGTTTCAGCCGGTTCGGCGGCCCGGAGGTCCTCGAGATCGTGGAGCTCCCCGATCCGCATCCGGGTCCCGGCCAGGTCCGGATCGCGGTGCGCGCGGCCGGGGTCAACCCGAGCGACTGGAAGAAGCGCGCGGGCCTGATGGACGAGGAGCTCCCGCAGACCCTGGGCCACGAGGCGGCGGGCGTCGTCGACGAGGTCGGCGAGGGCGTCACGGACGTGGCCGTCGGCGACCGCGTGTTCGGGCTCTCCGGCGAGGGCGCGGCCCAGGCCGAGCTGGCGGTGCTGTCCCACTACGCGCCGATCCCGGCCTCGCTCGGCTTCGCCGGCGCCGCCGCGCTGCCGGCGGCCGTCGAGACGGCCACGCGCGCGCTCGACCAGCTCGGTGCCGGGAGCGCCGGCACGCTGCTCGTCAACGGCGCCTCCGGAAGCGTCGGCGCCGCCGCGGTCCAGCTCGCCGTGGTGCGCGGTGCCCGCGTGATCGGTACCGCCGGCCCGGCCAACCACGACCTCCTCCGCTCGCTGGGGGCCGAGCCCGTCACCTACGGCGAGGGCCTCGCCGAGCGGGTACGCGCGCTCGCTCCCGGCGGCGTCGACGCCGCGCTCGACGTCGCCGGGAGCGGCGTCCTGCCCGAACTCGTCGAGCTCGCGGGCGGCCCCGAGCACGTCGTGACGATCGCCGACTTCGCCGGCGCGCGGGAGCACGGGGTGCGGTTCAGCAGCGGCGACGCCGGCCGCGCGGTCCACGCGCTCGCCGGGATCGGCGAGCTGGTCGAGTCCGGGCTCTTCTCGCTCCCCGTCGCCCGGACCTTCCCGCTCACCGAGATCGCCGAGGCGCACCGCGCCGGAGAGAAAGGCCGCACGCGCGGGAAGCTCGTGCTGGTCGCCGGCTCCCCGGACCGCCAGGGCCCGTCTCGAAGTCCCCGTCCGTAGCGAGCGGAGACCTCGGGTGTCGACAACGTCCGGCAGTTCTCTACCTAGGGGCTAGGCCAGACCGGCCGCCTTGGCGACGCGGCTCTCGGCGTCCGACGGGGCGTTCTCCGGGAAGTGGCACGCCACCTGGTGACCCGGGGCCAGCTCGACCATCGGCGGCTCGACCTGCCCGCACACCTCCTGCGCCTTCCAGCAGCGCGTGTGGAACCGGCAGGCCGGCGGCGGGTTCAGCGGGCTCGGCACGTCGCCCTGCAGCCGGATCCGCTCGCGCTTGGAGCGTGCGGACGGGTCCGGCACCGGCACGGCCGACATCAGCGCCACCGTGTACGGGTGCATCGGGGTCTGGTAGAGGTCCTTGTTGTCGGCCAGCTCCACCATCTTGCCCAGGTACATCACGCCGACCCGGTCGGAGATGTGCCGTACGACCGACAGGTCGTGGGCGATCACGACGTAGGTCAGGTCGAACTCATCCTGCAGGTCCTCCAGGAGGTTCACGACCTGCGCCTGGATGGACACGTCGAGGGCCGAGACCGGCTCGTCGGCGACGATGAGCTTGGGCCGCAACGCGAGCGTACGGGCGATGCCGATGCGCTGCCGCTGCCCGCCGGAGAACTCATGCGGGTAGCGGTTGTAGTGCTCGGGGTTGAGGCCGACGACGTCGAGGAGGTCCTGGACCGCCTTCTTGACGCCGGCCTCGGTCTTCACGTTCTGGAGCCGGTACGGCGCGCCGACGATCGAGCCGACCGTCTTGCGCGGGTTCAGCGACGAGTACGGGTCCTGGAAGATCATCTGGATGTCGCGGCGCAGCGGTCGCATCGTCCCCTGGGAGACGTGCGTGATGTCATGGCCCTCGAACACGATGCGGCCGTCGGTCGGCTCCAGCAGCCGGGTGATCATCCGGCCGGTGGTGGTCTTGCCGCAGCCGGACTCCCCCACCAGGCCGAGCGTCTGCCCGGTGCGCACGCTGAAGTCGACGCCGTCGACGGCCTTGACCGCACCCACCTGGCGCTTGATGATCGCCCCGCGGGTCACCGGGAAGTGCTTGCGCAGCCCGCTGACCTCCAGCAGGACCTCGCCCTGCGGAGCGGGCGGCTCTTCCACCGCCGTGGTCTCCGGTGTCGTCACAGTGTCTCCAGCCTCAACGGCGTCGGTCTCCTCGTTCACAGCTTCGGCCGTACCTCTTCGTTCCAGAGACGCTGCCGGTCCTCACGGTCCAGGTGGCAGGCCACCCGGTGGCCGGGGGCGATCTCGCGCAGCTCCGGCCGCTCGGTCTCGCTACGGCCGTCGTTCAGCTCGGCGAACGTGCAGCGCGGGCTGAACGCGCAGCCCTGCGGCACGTTGATGAGGCTCGGCGGGCTGCCCTTGATCGGCAGCAGCCGCTCGGTGCGGTCACGGTCCAGGCGGGGCATCGAGCCGAGGAGCCCCCAGGTGTAGGGGTGCTCGGGCGCGTGGAAGATGTCCTCGACGTCGCCGTACTCCACGCACCGGCCGCCGTACATCACGAGGATGTCATCGGACAGCTCCGCCACCACGCCGAGGTCGTGGGTGATGATGATGACCGCGGAGTTGAACTCCTTCTGCAGGTCGCGGATCAGGTCCAGGATCTGCGCCTGCACGGTCACGTCGAGCGCGGTCGTCGGCTCGTCGGCGATCAGCAGCTCGGGGTCGCACGACAGCGCCATCGCGATCATCGCGCGCTGCCGCATGCCGCCGGAGAACTGGTGCGGGTAGTCGTCCACGCGCCGGTCCGGCTGCGGGATGCCGACCCGGTCGAGCATCTCGATGGCGTGCTTGCGCGCGACCTGCTTGGAGACCTCGTTGTGGATGCGGTACGCCTCGATGATCTGCGCGCCGATCGTGTAGAACGGGTGCATCGACGACAGTGGGTCCTGGAAGATCATCGACATCTTCCGGCCGCGCATCCGCCGCACCTGGTCCGGCGACGAGCCGACGATCTCCTGACCGTCCAGCCAGATCTCGCCGGAGACGTTCGCGTTCTTGCGGTTGTGCAGGCCCAGCAGGCCCAGGCTGGTGACGCTCTTGCCCGAGCCGGACTCGCCCACGATGCCGAGCGTACGGCCGCGTTCGAGACCGAAGGACAGCCCGTCGACCGACTTCACCAGGCCGTCGTCGGTCGGGAAGTGAATCTGCAGGTCACGGACCTCCAGGAACGCCCTCGGCGCCTGGACCGCGATCGGCTCCTGACTCTCCTTTTCGGTCATGAGAGCCTCACCCTCGGGTCGATCACCGCGTACAGGACGTCCACGACGAGGTTGGCCAGCACGATGAAGAAGGCTCCGATCATCACGACGCCGAGCACCCGTGGCAGGTCGTTGTTGTTGATCGAGTCGATGGCGAACTTGCCGAGCCCGGGCAGGGAGAACGTCCCCTCGGTCAGGACCGCGCCGCCGAGCAACGTGCCCAGGTCGATACCGAAGATCGTCAGCACCGGCGTGAGGGTGGCGCGCAGCGCGTGGCGGACGATCACCGTCCGTTCGGGCAGGCCCTTGGCCCGCGCCGTTCGGATGTAGTCCTCACCCATGGTCTCCAGCATCCCGGCACGGGTGAGGCGCGCGTACAGCGCGGCCTGCAGGAACGCCAGGGTGATCCAGGGCAGGACGAGGTTGGAGGCCCACGTGAGGGGGTTCTGGGTCAGCCCGACGTACGTCCCGGCGCCGGGGAACCACTGCAGGTTGTCCCGGAAGATCGCCAGGGACAGCAGTCCGGTGAAGAAGATCGGCAGGGACACGCCCGCCAGTGCGATGCCCATCGACGCGCGGTCGACCGCGCTGCCCCGCTTGAGCGCGGAGATGACGCCGGTCGTGACGCCGAACACCAGCCAGATGACGGCCGCACCGCCGGCGAGCGACAGGGTCACCGGCATCCGGTCGAGCAGGTCCGGCCACACCGGGGTCTGGTTGACGAAGGAGTAGCCGAAGCACGGCGGCCCGCAGTACACCTTCGACGGGCCGAAGTTGTAGTGCGCCCCGACGACGATGCCCTTCACGAAGTTCCAGTACTGGATGACCAGCGGGCGGTTCAGGCCCAGCCGGACCTCGACCTCGTGGATCGCCTGGGGGCCGGCGGTCTTACCGACGTACCGGGAGGCCAGGTCGGCGCTGCTGGCGCCGGTCAGCCTCGGGACGAGGAAGAAGATCGCGAAGGTCACCATGCTCACGATGATGAGCAGGGCGATTGCGGCGAGCAGTCGCCGGATTAGGAAGTTGACCACAGTGCCTGGCTGCGGTGGACGGCGGGCTCACTGTGTCTCCGCCGCGCCGTCCACCGATGCCTTCACCTGCCTTCTATGGGACGAGGGGCTACTTCACGCCGAGCTGGGCGTAGTCGTAGTAGCCGTTGAGGCCCTGGCTGACGTAGGCGTTCTTGACGTTCGGCGGCCGGTAGAGCAGCTGCTTGACGTCCAGGAACGGCACCATGTACGCGTCGTCCATGACCTTGGCGTCGACCTGTGCCCAGATCGCGCCGCGGGCCGTGTCGTCCGCGGTCGTGGTCGCCTTGTCGATCATCGCGTCGACGTCCTTGTCGGTCACACCGAGGTTGGTGTTACCGGCGTCGCGGATGACGCGGCTGTCGACGATCTGGGACAGGTAGCCGAAGCCCTCGGTCCAGTCCGCGCCCCACGACATGCTGAGCAGGCCGAGGCCGTTCTTCTTCACGTAGGCCGGGTTACCGGCGTACAGCTTGAAGTAGTCGCCCTGGGGGTACTTCTTGATCTCGGTCTTGATGCCGACCTTCTGCAGGCCCTGCTGCATCGCGAGCGCGGCGTTGATCTCCTTGGGCCGCTCGGTCCGCGCCGAGATGACGGTGCTGAAGCCGTTCGGCTTGCCGCACTGCTGCAGCTCGGACTTGGCCTTGGCGACGTCGCCGTGGTTGCCCGGGCCCGAGGGGTACGGGTTGATGTCCTGGTTGCCGGGGATGAGCGGCATCATCAGGTGCGTCGCGACGTCACCGCCGGACAGCGGGCCGCCCCACGCGGTCTGCATCGCGGCCTTGTCGGTCGCGTACTCCACCGCGCGGCGGCAGTGGATGTTGTCGAACGGCGGCACCGACGAGGAGATCGAGATGTAGTTCAGCCGTGCCGTCGGCGAGGAGTCCGCGTTCTTCTTCAGGTTCGGGTTCGACTGGATCTTGGCCGCGGCGGCGGCCTGCACGCCGGTGCCCGCCACGTCCATGTCCATCGACCCGGCCATCAGGCGGTTGTCCAGGTCGTCGGCGTTGATGCCGATCTGCACCTGGATCCGGTCCGGCAGCTGCTTGCGATTCGGGTCGGTCGAGGGGTCCCAGTTGGTGTTGCGGACCAGGTTCAGCGACTTGCCCGGCGTGTAGTTCTCGAACTTGTACGGGCCGGTGGAGACCACGTGCATCTTGTAGTTCGCACCCGTGTCCTTCGCCTGCGGCACCGGGATGGTGGCCGGCAGCATGGCGAAGTAGTCGAAGCCGGAGAACGGCTTCTTCAGGTGGAAGATGATCGTGTTGTCATCCGGCGTCTCGACGGCCTTCAGACCCAGCTTGCCCGGGGTCTTGTCCTTGTAGGGCGAGGTGTAGCCCTTGGTGTCGAGGAAGTCGTTGAAGTACGTCGGCCCGTTCGGGAAGGTGTTCTTGTCCAGTGTCCGCTCGACGTCGTACTTCACGTCCTGGGCCCGGACCGGCGTGCCGTCCTCGTACTTGATGCCGGGCTTGAGCTTGTAGGTCCAGGTCTTGAAGTCGGCGCTGTGCTCGCCGAGGTTCTGCGCCAGGTCGGGGACCAGCTGCAGGCCGTCCTTGCCGGGTCCGGGCTTGAACATCGTCAGCGCCCGGCCGTACAGGTGGATGAAGTCCCACGAGTAGCCGTAGTACGTGTCGGCCGGGTCGACGTTGTCCCAGTCGCCCGCGTTGCCGATGCGGAGCGTTCCGCCGGTCTTCGTCGACGGGTTGACCGTGCTGGTCAGGCCCGCGTTGAAAGTGCCGTTCCCGCTGCTACTGCTGCCGGAATCGCCGGTGCCTCCGCACGCGGCGAGGGCGAGGGCCAGTGCTGCGCCCACCGCCACCAGAGGGGTCTTTCTCCTCATTTGGTCGCATTCCTCCTTTAGGAACGAACTCTGAAAATCGACCGATCAGTGTGATCAGCGGGTACGGGGGTCCAGCGCGTCGCGAAGGCCGTCGCCGAACAGGTTGAAGGCCAGCACGGTCACGAAGATCGCCAGACCGGGGACGATCATGAACCAGGGGTCCACGGAGTAGATCGGGACCGCCTGGGCGAGCATGCCGCCCCACGTCGGCGTCGGCTCGTTGACGCCCACGCCCAGGTAGGAGAGCGCCGCCTCGAACAGGATGTTCGTCGGGATGAGCAGCGTGGAGTACACCAGGATCGGTGCGATGAGGTTCGGGAGCAGCTCGCGGAAGAGAATGTAGGGCGCCCGCGCGCCCATCGAGCGCGCGGCGTCGACGAACTCGCGCTCGCGCAGCGAGAGCGTCTGTCCCCGGATGATCCGGCCGATGTAGGCCCAGTTGAAGAATCCGATGATGAAGATCAGCAGCGCGATGCGCAGGCCGTTGCCCTCCAGCCCGAACACCTTGCCCTGCACGACGCCGGCCAGCGCGATGGCGAACAGCAGGATCGGGAAGGCCAGGAAGATGTCCATGGCCCGGGCGATCACCGTGTCGACCCAGCCGCCGAAGTAGCCGGCGACGATCCCGAGGGTGGAACCGATGATCACCGACAGCATGGTCGCGAGGAACGCGATGAGCAGGGAGATCCGGGCCCCGTAGACGATCCGGCTGAAGATGTCGCGGCCGTTCGTCGGCTCGATGCCCAGGGGGAAGTTCCCGCTGATCCCCGAGTGCCACGGGCCGTGCAGCGGGCGCTGGAGGTTCGGGTCGATCAGGTCCTGGTGGAACTCGCTCGGCGGGTGGCCGAACCAGGAGCTCAGCAGGGGCGCGAAGATCGCCATCAGGACGAGCAGGAGGACGAGCACCCCGCCCGACATGGCCACCTTGTCGCGCCGTAGCCGCATCCAGGCGATCTGACCGAGCGAGCGGCCCTCGACCTTGCCGCCCATCCCCGCGAGGACGGCCTCGGGCTGTGCCTCGACGTCGGAGCCAGACACCTCGATCGGTGCGGTCACTACGGATACCTCCCACGCTCGGCGGCCTTGCCGTCACGGACCGACCGGCCGCTCCACATGCGAAACCGGGCATATGGGGAGCCATATGCGTCCATTGGAGAGGGAACCTACCTCTCCCGGGACGACTCTCATGCCCGGGAGCAGGTCGGCGCTAGTACCCGTGTCTCGATTGTGATCTCGTCGTCATCAAGGGCGTATGGGGTGTTACACGATCGTGAGCAAATGCGCTTCCGACGTCACACCAGTCACATATCGGCGCAGGTCATCAACTGATGCCGCGGTTCTTCAAGATCTGCTCGATCTCGGCCAGGTCGGGGTCCGCCGAAGGCTGCCGCTTCTCGATCGCGGCCTTGGGCGCGCCGCCGGAGGGGGCCCGCTGGGCCTTCTTGCGGCCGGAGTCCACCTCGGGGGTCTCGCCGCCCTTGCGGAGCATCACGCCGGAGGTCATGTACAGCACCGCGCCGAGCCCGAGCACGACCACACCGGCCCACTTGACCGGGCTGAAGACCAGGTCCGAGAGGAACTTCGTCAGGCCGGTCAGGTACGCCCCGAGCGGGACCAGGGACCAGGCGGCGCCGCGCAGGCCGGAGGCCGCGCCGCGCCTGCGCAGCGCGGCCCAGCTTGCCGCCAGCCCCAGCACCGTGACGGCCAGGCTGATGGAGAAGAGAAAGAAGTCGCTCATCACGGCACCTCGCTGCGCCGGGCTCCCCGGGCTGTTCACAAGGCCGGGCGGACCCGGCTTTTCGTACGACTGGTCCCCCCATGGTTACACGTAATGACGCGATCGTTCTCCTTCCGCAGGACGGTCGGGGCTACTCCCCCGGCATGAGCCCTCCGGCGAGGGCCCGGCCCAGCGGCGTACGCCGATAGCGCACCTCATGGCCGTTCCGCCGCCGGGCGAGGAGCCCGGCGCCCTCCAGCGCGGACAGGTGCGCCGAGACGGTGGAGGGCGCCAGGCCGTGCCGCGCGGCGAGCGCGGCGGTCGAGGCGGGCTCGGCCAGATCGGTGAGGATCAGCGCCCGGGTGCGCCCGAGCAGGCGCGCCAGCGGCGCCGGCGCCGCCGCGCGGCCGCCCAGCAGGGCGCCGATGCCCCGGGCCGGGTAGACGAGCGTCGGCCGCCAGGGCGGGTCCACGACCGCGGTCACGCTGGGCCACACGAACGCGCTGGGCATGAGGATCAGCCCGTCGCCGCCGAGCGGGCGCTCCAGGTCCTCGTGGGCCGGCTCGATGACGACGGCGTCGCCCGCCCAGCGGATCCGCTCGTGCAGGCCGCCGACGACGTGGCCCAGGCCGTGCGCCGCCAGGATCCGCGAGCGGTACTCGACGTCGGCGTCGATCAGCTCCCGCACGCGCGGCCACCACGGCAGGACGAGCCGCCGCCAGGCGTCCTCCACGTGGTCCGCGAGGCGGTCGCGCGCCGCCCCCGGGTCCTCGATCATGACGCGGACGACGGCGGACGCCACGCAGTGGCCGGGGTCCACGCGCCGCAGCTCGGCCGCGACCTGCTCGGGCGGCGTGGCGCGCACGGCGTCGAGCTGGGCCTCGATGGACGGCGCGGCGCCCTCCGGGGGCTGGCAGAGGAAGTCGGGGTTGTAGCCGCGCGGGCTCTGCACGGCCAGCAGCTCGGCCGCCGGGGGCCGGTCGCGCACCCGCTCCCACCACGGCCGCAGGTACGGCCGGGAGCGCGGGTCGACGAACGCGCGGACGGCCTGGGCCGTCTCCCAGAGCGGGGAGGTGGCGAACCGGCAGCGCAACAGGTCGCCGCTGCCCGCCACCAGCCGTGTCACGGCCATGTGCGCCCCCTTCATTCGCCGCTGAACGAATCCTTCGCGTCGGAAGCGTACGCTCTGTCAGCGTCCGCGGGTGACCACCACCACCCGGCCGGGCCGCTACCGCGACGCCTTCGCCGCTCCGGAGTTCCGCTCGCTGTTCGGGGCCCTCGTCGTGTCCATGCTCGGCTACGTCGTCGCCGGGCTGGCGCTGACCGTGCTGGTCTACCGGCAGACGGCGTCGCCGCTGCTGTCGGCGCTGACCTTCACGATGGCGTTCCTGCCCTACCTGTTCGGCGGCACCCTGCTGTCGGGGCTGGTGGACCGGGTCCCGCCCCGGCGGCTGCTGGCCGGCTGCGACCTCGGCTCCGCGGCGATCGTGGCGGTGATGACGCTACCGGGCACGCCGGTGCCGGCGCTGTTCGCGCTGCTGTTCGCGATGAGCCTGCTGACCCCGCTCGCCGCCGGGGCGCGGGGCGCGCTGGTCGCGGACGTGCTGCCGCCCGCCGCCGTGGTGCCGGCCCGCTCGCTGCTGCGGATGGTCTCCCAGGGGGCGCAGATCTGCGGGTACGCGATCGGCGGCGGGCTGCTGGCGGTCCTGTCGCCGCGGGCCGTGCTCGGCGGTGAGATCGCGACGTTCGCGGCCTCGGCGCTGGTGTTGCGGGTGTCGCTGCGGCGCCGCCCGGCGCGCGGGCGGGCCGGCGGCTCGCTCGCGGGCGACTCGCTGCGCGGGGTGGCGGAGGTGCTGCGGAACGCGCCGCTCCGCCGGGTGATGTTCCTGGGCTGGCTGGTGCCGTTCGTCGCGGTCTGCCCCGAGGCGCTCGCCGCCCCGTCCGTGGCCGCGCGCGGGCTGCCGTCCTCGGCCACCGGCTGGTGGCTCGCGGCGGGACCGCTGGGCACGGTCGCCGGCGAGGTGGCCGGGATCTACCTGATCCCGGCGGCCCGGCGCGGGCGGCTCACCGCGCCGCTCGCCGCCTGCGGATTCCTGTCGCTGCTCGCCTTCGCGCTGCACCCGCGCCTGGTGCCGGCGGCGCTCCTGCTGGGCGCGGCCGGGCTGTCCGGGGCGTACATGCTCGGCCTGGACCAGCTCCTGCTGGACGTCACGCCGCCGGAGCTGCTCGGCCGCGCGTACGCGGTGAACTCCGCGGGCCTGATGACGACCCAGGGGCTGGGCTTCGCGGCGGCCGGGGCGCTCGGTGAGGCCGTACGGCCCGACACCGCGATCGTGGTCGCCGGCGTGGCGGGCCTGGCGGTGGTGGCGCTGTGCCGTCCGCGGCCCCTCAGACGAGGGAGCGCAGCCGGGCCAGGTCCACGTCCCGCAGCGAGGTGACGACCGTACGGCCCGGGGCCTCGGGGATCGGCACGACGCTCGGCACCGCCACGACGTGACAGCCGGCGGCGGTCGCGCTCTCGGTGCCGTTCGGGGAGTCCTCCAGCGCGACGCAGCCGCGCGCCTCGACGCTCAGGAGGCGCGCCGCGGTGAGGTAGGGCTCCGGGTGGGGCTTGGTGTTCTCGACCTCGTCGCCCGCGACCGTGACGGTGAACCGGTCGCGGCCTATGCCGTCCAGGGCGTACTCCATCAGGGCGCGGTTCGTGGAGGACACGAGCGCGGACGGGACACCCGCCTCACGCACCTCGTCCAGGAGCTCCTTGGCGCCCGGCATCAGCGGGACGTTGGCGCGCAGCCGCTCGGTCATGCCCGCCAGGAGCCGACGCGCGACCTCCTCCGGCTCCGCGACCGGCCCGGTGAGCGAAAGCATGTACGCGACGGTGCGGCCGATCGAGCCCCCGACCAGCGTCTCCTGGTCCTCCGGTCCCCACGTGCGCCCGAGCTCTGCCATGATCTCGGCCTCGGTCTCGAACCAGAGCCGTTCGGAGTCCACGAGCAGCCCGTCCATGTCGAACAGGACCGCCTGAAGCACCTGCATCGCCTCCTCGGCGCGCCGGGGGAATCGGATGCACGAGCCTATGTGAGGTCCCGACCGGTCCGGCCCGCCCCGGACCGGGGCGGGCCGGGGCGGGCCGGGGCGGGCCGGGCGTGTCAGGCGGCCGCCTCGGTCAGGCGGTCCAGCTCCTCGGCGGTGAGGCTCAGGCCGGCCACGGGCAGCAGGTCGGCGAGCTGCCCGGGCGTACGGGCGCTGGCGATCGGCGCGACGACGCTCGGCCGGGCGGCCAGCCAGGCGAGCGCGACCGCGGCCAGGGTGG
This sequence comes from Actinomadura sp. DC4, assembly GCF_030406325.1. GTDB lineage: Bacteria > Actinomycetota > Actinomycetes > Streptosporangiales > Streptosporangiaceae > Actinoallomurus. Next base: position 56,309 of record NZ_JAUEQY010000013.1, read on the forward strand.
TGTCGTGGGCGGCGGCCACCTCGTCCAGGACGCGGAGGGTGGTCAGGCCGCCCGCCTCGTTCAGGTGCTCGCGGGCGCGCTGGGCGCGGGGACTGTCACCGTCCGGGCCGCCCGGGCGGTACTTGCCGGTGAGGAAGCCGCGGGCGAGGCCGTAGTAGGGCAGCACGCCGATGTTCTCGCGCTCGCACAGGTCGGCCAGGTCGCCCTCGAAGGCGTCGCGGTCGACCAGGTTGTACTTCGGCTGCAGGGCCACGAAGCGGGCCAGGCCCTCGCTCTCGGAGATCTTCAGGGCCTCGGCGAGGCGGGGCGCGCTGTAGTTGGACGCGGCGATGTAACGCACCTTGCCGTCGCGTACGAGGCCGTCGAAGGCCTCCAGCGTCTCCTCCAGCGGCGTGTTCGGGTCGTCCCGGTGCGCGTAGTACAGGTCGATGTGGTCGACGCCGAGCCGGCCCAGCGACGCGTCCGCGGCGGTGCGGATGGTGCCGGCGCGCAGGTCGTCCAGCTCCGGGGCCGCGCCCACCTTCGTGGCGATCACGATGTCGTCGCGGCGTCCGCGCCGGGTCAGCCAGCGGCCGATGATCCGCTCGGACTCGCCGCCGGAGTTGCCCGGCACCCACGCACTGTAGGCGTCGGCGGTGTCGATGAAGTCGCCGCCCGCCTCCGCGTACGCGTCCAGCACCGCGAACGAGGCGTCCTCGTCTGCGGTCCAGCCGAAGACGTTGCCGCCAAGGCACAGCGGGAAGACGTCGAGTTCCGTGTCAGCAATCTTGGTCATGGCGGGAACAACACGCGTCCCCCGCGTGTTTCTTCCTGCCCGCTCGTCCCGTACGGGTCAGGCGGCGGCCCGGGTCAGGCGGTCCAGCTCGTCGGCGGTGAGCCGCAGCTCGGCCACGGGCAGCAGGTCGGCGAGCTGCCCGGGCGTACGGGCGCTGGCGATCGGCGCGACGACGCTCGGCTGGGCGACCAGCCACGCCAGGGCCACCGCCGCGACCGTGGTCTCGTGTGCGGCGGCGACCTCGTCCAGCACGCCGAGCGCGGCGATGCCGCGGTCGTTGAGGTACTCACGGGCGCGCGGGGAACGGGGGCTGTCGCCCTCCGGGCCGCCGGGCCGGTACTTGCCGGTGAGGAAGCCCTTGGCGAGGCCGAAGTAGGGCATGACGCCGATGTTCTCGCGCTCGCACAGCTCGGAGAGGTCGCCCTCGAAGGCGCCGCGGTCGACGAGGTTGTAGTGCGGCTGTAGTGCCACGTAGCGGGCGAACCCCTCGCGCTCGGACACCTTGAGGGCCTGGGTGAGCCGCGGCGCGTCGAAGTTGGACGCGGCGATGTAGCGCACCTTGCCGGCCCGTACGAGGGCGTCGAAGGCGGCCAGCGTCTCCTCGACCGGCGTGTTCGGGTCGTCCCGGTGCGCGTAGTAAAGGTCGATGTGGTCGACGCCCAGGCGTTCGAGAGACGCGTCGGCCGCGGAGCGGATCGTCTCGGCGGTGAGGTTCTTCAGGCCGGGGGCCATGCCGACCTTGGTGGCGATCACGATGTCGTCGCGGCGGCCACGGCGGGCGAGCCAGCGCCCGATGATGCGCTCGGACTCGGTGCCCGCATAGAGGTCGGCGGTGTCGATGAAGTCGCCGCCCGCCCGCGTGTAGGCGTCCAGGACCGCGAACGAGGCCTCCTCGTCGGCCGTCCAGCCGAAGACGTTGCCGCCGAGGCAGAGAGGGAAGACGTCCAGTTGCGTGTCAGCGATCCTCGTCATGGGACGACGATAGCCCTCACCAGGGTGTTCGCCCTCACCGCCTCCCCGGTGGCTCAGGTGTTGAAGTACTTCGCCTCCGGGTGGTGGATGACGATCGCGTCGGTGGACTGCTCGGGGACGAGCTGGAACTCCTCCGACAGGCTCACGCCGATCCGCCCCGGCCGCAGCAGCTCGACGATCTTGGCGCGGTCCTCCAGGTCGGGGCAGGCGCCGTAGCCCAGGGAGAACCGCGCGCCGCGGTAGCCGAGCTTGAAGAACTCCTCGACGTCGCCCGGGTCCTCGCCGCCGAAGCCCAGCTCGGCGCGCATGCGCGTGTGCCAGAACTCGGCCAGCGCCTCGGCGAGCTGCACCGACAGGCCGTGGAGTTCGAGGTAGTCGCGGTAGGCGTTCTTCTCGAACAGCTCCTGCGTGCGGTGGCCGACCCTGCCGCCGACCGTGACGAGCTGGAAGCCGACCACGTCGACGTCGCCGGACTCGCGGGAACGGAAGAAGTCGGACAGGCACAGGTGCCGGTCGCGCCGCTGGCGGGGAAAGGCGAAGCGGGTGCGCTCGGACCCGTCGTCGTGCAGGACGACCAGGTCGTCGCCCTCGCTGACGCACGGGAAGTAGCCGTAGACGACGCCGGCCTCGACCAGGCCCTCGGCCCGGATCCGGTCGAGCCACATCCGCAGCCGCGGGCGTCCCTCGCTCTCGACCAGCTCCTCGTACGTCGGGCCCTCGCCGCCGCGCGCGGCCCTGAGGCCCCACTGGCCCATGAAGGTCGCGCGTTCGTCCAGGTAGGCGGTGTAGTCGGCCATCGGGATGCCCTTGACCACGCGGTCGCCCCAGAACGGCGGGTTCGGCAGCTTGTTGTCGGCCGCCACGTCGGAGCGGGCCGGCATGGCGCCGGGCTCGGTGACCTCCAGCCGGGCGCCCGTCCGGACGCGGCGCTCGCGCAGCGGCGGGAGCGTGGCGCCGGACTCGCCGCGCTTGACGGCCATCAGGGCGTCCATGAGCCGCAGGCCCTCGAAGGCGTCCCGCGCGTAGCGGACCTCGCCGGGGAACAGTCCTGCGAGGTCCTGCTCGACGTAGGCCCGGGTGAGCGCCGCGCCGCCGAGGAGCACCGGCCAGCGCTCGGCCATTCCGCGGGAGCTGAGCTCCTCGAGGTTCTCCTTCATGATCACCGTGGACTTGACCAGCAGGCCGGACATGCCGATGACGTCGGCCCGGTGCTCCCTGGCGGCCTCGAGGATGGAGGACATCGGCTGCTTGATACCGAGGTTGAAGACCTCGTAGCCGTTGTTGGACAGGATGATGTCGACGAGGTTCTTGCCGATGTCGTGCACGTCGCCCTTGACCGTGGCGAGCACGATGCGGCCCTTGCCCTCCTCGTCGGCCTTGTCCATGTGCGGCTCGAGGTAGGCCACCGCGGTCTTCATCACCTCGGCGGACTGCAGGACGAACGGAAGCTGCATCTGGCCGGAGCCGAACAGCTCGCCGACGGTCTTCATGCCCTCCAGCAGCACCTCGTTGACGATCTCCAGGGCCGGCCGCTGCGCCAGCGCCTCGTCCAGGTCGGCGTGCAGGCCGTCGAGCTCGCCGTCGACGATGCGGCGCTTCAGCCGCTCCCACAGGGGCAGGCCGGCGAGCTCCTCGGCGCGCGCCGCGCGTACGGACGCCGCGTCCACGCCCTCGAACAGGTCCAGGAACCTCTGCAGCGGGTCATAGCCGTCGCGGCGCCGGTCGTACACGAGGTCGAGCGCGACCTGACGCTGCTCGTCCGGGATCCGCGCCATCGGCAGGATCTTGGAGGCGTGCACGATGGCGGAGTCGAGGCCCGCGTTGACGCACTCGTTGAGGAAGACCGAGTTGAGGACGATCCGCGCGGCCGGGTTGAGCCCGAAGGAGACGTTGGACAGGCCCAGCGTCGTCTGGACGTCCGGGTAGCGGCGCTTCAGCCCGCGGATCGCCTCGATCGTCTCGACGGCGTCGCGCCGTGACTCCTCCTGGCCGGTGCCGATCGTGAAGGTGAGACAGTCGACGATGATGTCCTCGACGCGCATGCCCCAGCCGCCGGTGAGGTCCTCGATGAGCCGGGTCGCGACGCGTATCTTCCAGTCCGCCGTACGGGCCTGGCCCTGCTCGTCGATGGTGAGGGCGATCACGGCGGCGCCGTGCTCCTTGACCACCGGCATGAGCCGGGCGGTACGCGACTCGGGGCCGTCGCCGTCCTCGTAGTTGACGGAGTTGATCACGGCTCGGCCGCCGAGCATCTCCAGGCCCGCCCGGATCACCGGCGGCTCGGTGGAGTCGAGCACGACCGGCAGCGTGGCGGCGGTGGCGAAGCGGAAGGCCAGCTCCTTCATGTCGGCGGCGCCGTCGCGGCCGACGTAGTCGACGCACAGGTCGAGCATGTGGGCGCCGTCGCGCGCCTGGTCGCGGGCGATCTTGACGCAGTCGTCCCAGCGCTCCTCGATCATCGCCTCGCGGAACGCCTTGGAGCCGTTGGCGTTGGTGCGCTCGCCGATCGCCAGGTAAGAGGTGTCCTGGCGGAACGGCACGTGCTGGTAGAGCGAGGCGGCGCCGGCCTCACGCCGTGCCCTGCGGCGGGCGACCGAACGGCCGGGGCGCGTGCCGAGCCGCTCGACCAGGGCGCGGATGTGCTCGGGCGTCGTGCCGCAGCAGCCGCCGACCAGCGACAGGCCGAACTCGGCGGTGAAGGTGTCGTGGGCGTCGGCGAGCTGCCCCGGGGTCAGCGGGTAGTACGCGCCGTCGGCGGTCAGCTCGGGCAGCCCGGCGTTGGGCATGCAGGACAGCATCATGGTCGCGTGCCGGGCGAGGTAGCGCAGGTGCTCGCTCATCTCGGCCGGGCCGGTGGCGCAGTTGAGCCCGATGACGTCGAGCCCGAGCGGCTCCAGCGCGGTCAGCGCGGCGCCGATCTCCGAGCCGAGCAGCATCGCGCCGTTCTGCTCGATGGTGACCTGGCCGATGAGGACGGTCTCGGTGCCCGCGGCGGCGATCGCGCGCTTGGCGCCGATGATGGCGGCCTTGGCCTGGAGCAGGTCCTGGCAGGTCTCGACGATCAGGCCGTTCGCGCCACCCGCGATCAGGCCGGCGGCGTTGCGCTCGTACGCGTCGCGCAGGTCGGCGAAGGGCACGTGGCCCAGGGTCGGCAGTTTGGTGCCCGGCCCCATCGACCCCAGGACCCAGCGCGGGCGCTCGGGGGTGGAGAGTCCGGCCGCGACTTCGGCGGCGATCCGCGCGCCGGCCTCGGAGAGTTCCGTAATGCGGTCGGTTATCCCATATTCGCCGAGATTGGCGAGGTTTGCCCCAAAAGTATTTGTTTCGACGCAATCCGCGCCGGCCGCGAAGTATTCCTCGTGCACACCCCGGACGATGTCGGGTCTGGTGGCGTTGAGGACCTCGTTGCAACCCTCGTGACCTTCGAAGTCGTCCAAGGTGGGAGCGGCCGCCTGGAGCATCGTCCCCATGCCCCCATCGGCCACGACGACGCGGTCACGGAGGGCCTGGCGCAGTGTCTGTGGAGTCGCGCTCATGTCAGGACAGTTTATCGGCGGGCCCTTCAGCGCCGGTTGTGCGTACGTGCGGTCAGGCCCGGTTCGGCGCGGTGACCGACATCACGGCCTGCGCGCGGCGCGTAACCATTAGCGTCCTATTGCGTTGTCGTCTAACAAGCACTCTGCGCCCCCAGGGAGACCCCGTGGCTTCGTACCGCAAGATTCTTGTCGGCACCGATGGTTCCGACTCCTCGTTCCGCGCCGTGGAGGCGGCCGGCCGGGTCGCGGCCGACTCCGGGGCCACCCTGCTCCTGGTCTGCGCGTACCAGCAGATGCCCGACCGCGAACGCGCCCGCGCGAGCGACCAGCTCGGCGACCTGGCCTACAAGGTCGAGGGCTCCACTCCCGCCGACGACGCCCTGCGCGCCGCGCGTGAGCGGGCCATCGCCTCCGGCGCCGGGGAGGTGGAGGAGATCGCGGTGGCCGGCGACGCGGTCGACACCCTGCTGCGGCTGGCCGGTGACCAGGAGGTCGACCTGGTCGTGGTCGGCAACCGGGGCCTCAACAGCCTCGCGGGGCGCCTTCTCGGCTCTGTTCCCGCCAACCTCTCCCATCGCGCGCATTGCGACGTCCTCATCGTCCACACGACGGACGGCAAGTAGTCTCCTCCATCGTCGGCTGATCGCGGGTGGGCACCGAGCGGCTTACAGGACATAGGCTTGAGATGTCGTGTAAAGGACGCACCGATGGGGAGGCAGCGCGTGGTCGAGCTCGACGATGTGCCCGAGCTCGTCGAGCCGGTGGTGATCGCCGCCTTCGAGGGGTGGAACGACGCCGGTGAAGCGGCGAGCGGCGTGATCCAGCATCTGGAGGAGAGCTGGGGTGCCACCCCGCTGGCCGCACTCGATCCCGACGACTACTACGACTTTCAGGTCACGCGTCCCACGGTCGAGATGGTCGACGGGGAGACCCGGCGCATCAGCTGGCCCACGACGCGGCTCTCGCTGGCCAAACTGCCCGACTCCGACCGCGACGTCGTCCTCGTCCACGGCATCGAGCCGAACATGCGCTGGCGCTCGTTCTGCCAGGACCTCGTGGGCATCATGCTGGAGCTGGGCGTCGAGACGGCCGTGCTGCTCGGCGCCCTGCTCGCGGACGCGCCGCACACCCGGCCGGTGCCGGTGACCGCGGCCTCCTCCGACACCGGGCTGACCACCCGGCTCCAGCTCGAGCCCGCGCGCTACGAGGGACCGACCGGCGTGCTCGGCGTGCTGCAGGACGCGTTCGGCACCGCCGGGCTGGAGACGGTGTCACTGTGGGCGGCGGTGCCGCACTACGTCGCCCAGCCGCCCTCCCCCAAGGCGACCCTGGCGCTGCTGCGCTGGGTGGAGGACCTGCTGGACGTCTCGGTGCCGATGGGCGACCTGCCCGAGCAGGCCCGCGCCTGGGAGCGCGGCGTCAACGAGCTCGCCGAGCAGGACACCGAGGTCGCCGAGTACGTACGGGCGCTGGAGGAGCAGAAGGACGCCACCGAGCTTCCCGAGGCGAGCGGCGACGCCATCGCGCGGGAGTTCGAGCGCTATCTGCGCCGCCGCGGCGGCGACCCCGACTGACGCACGGCCAGTTCCGGGGGCACGCCCTCGGCCGTGACGCCGCCGTCCCCGTCGAGCTCGAACGCCAGGGTCGCCGCGCCGATCCGGACGCCCTCGACCCTCGCGGCGACGCCACGGAGAGGCGCGAGCCCGAGACGCCCGGCGGGCACGTCCGGGTCCAGGCCCAGCAGGACCGTCACCAGCGCCGGTGAGACGGCGGCGCTCCACGCCTGCGGCCGGCACGCGGCCGGGTAAGGGCGGGGCGTGCCGGTGCGCTCGCCGGAGAACAGCTCGGGCAGCCGGTGGCCGAACGCCGGTGCCGCCCCGACCAGCCCACGCGCCAGACGCGCGGCGAGCCCGTGGTGGCCCGAACGGCTCAGGCCGAGCATCGCGATGGCCGTGTCGTGCGGCCAGACCGAGCCCAGGTGGTACGACACCGGGTCGTAGCCGGCCGCGCGGTCGGTCAGGGTGCGCAGGCCCCAGCCGGAGTGCAGCTCCATCAGCCGCTCCGCGACGCGCGTCTCCTCCTCCGGGGTGAGCAGGCCGGTGCCGGGCAGGTGGCCGATGTTGGAGGCCAGGCCGTCGACCGGCCGGCCCTCGCCGTCCAGGGCGATCGCCGGGTACCCCTCCTCCAGCCAGAACCGGTCGCGGAAGCGTACGGCCAGCGCCTCGGCCCAGCTCCGGTCGGCGGCGCCGCCGAACGCCTCCAGCAGGTCCGCGCCGAGCGTCGCCGCCTGGTAGGCGTACGCCTGCACCTCCGCGAGCGCGATCGGCGGCGCCGCCCGTGTACCGTCCTCGTGCTGCACGCCGTCGGAGGAGTCCTTCCAGCCCTGGTTGGGCAGCCGCTCGGCCGACCCGCGGTAGGACACGAACTCCTCGAACGAGCCGAGCCAGGCCAGCGCGGCCCGTACGGCGGGCAGGAGTTCCTCCACCTCGGCCGCGGGCATCCCCCACCGCCACGCCTCGGCCAGCGTGACCACGAACAGGGCCGTGGCGTCGACCGACCCGTAGTAGACCGGCGGCAGCCGCCCGGGGGCGTACGCGGGCCGCAGCTCGTGCGGGATCTTGCCGGGCTCCTCCTCGGTGACCGGGTCGTGGCCGGTGCCCTGGTGCCGGGCCAGCGCCCGCAGTGTGCCGGCGGCCAGTTCGTGGCCGAGTGGGAGGGCGAGCCGGGCGGACCACAGGGCGTCCCGGCCGAACAGCGTGAGGTACCACGGGCTGCCGGCCGCGCAGTAGAGGTCGCCCTCGTCGGCGAGCAGCAGGACGCCGAGGTCGGCGACGCCCTGGGCGACGAGCGCGCCGAACCGGCCGTCGGCCGCCTCCACCTTCAGCGGTCCCCACGGCGGCGGGCCGGCCGGCGGTGCGGGGTGGAAGCCCGGCGCCCTCGGCGGCGTCGCCCGTACGCCGAGCGTGGTGGTGTGGTGCTCGCCGGGGGCCAGGGTCAGGGTCGCGCGCGTGCTCCCGGTCAGGGCGATCCGGTAGCCGCCGATCTCCACGGTGCCCTCGTGCAGCGGGGTCTCCGGCGGGGGCGGGTCGCCGGCCTTCACGGCGCTGATCTCGGCGAGGTCGGCCGCGACCGTCACCGCGAACTCCGTGGTGACCGGCCGGTCGCCCGTGTTGCGCACGGTGATCCGCTCGGTGCCGCCGTCGCAGGCGACCTCGCGGACCCGTTCGACGGCGAGGGGTCCGGCGGCCGCGGTGAAACGGGCGCCGCCCGCGCCCGTCCGTGTCGCCGCGACCGGCCGGGGCTCGGCGCCGCCGACGGTCACGCGCAGACGGGAGAGCACCCGGCGGTCGGAGACGTACAGGCCGTCGACGCCGCCGGTGAGCTGCCCGCTCGGCGGGGACAGCCAGGTCGCGGGGGCGGCGAGGCAGGTGAGGTGCTCGTCGAGCGCCGGCCGGCGGAGTGCGTGCGGGGGCATCTCCCCATTGTGGTGCGGTCCCGGTTCGTGGTGCGGTCTCGGTTGACGTTCGGTCGCGGGCTGCGCTTAGCTGCGGGAGACGGGCGGGGGCGATTTTGCGCAGGGTGGTCATCACTGGGGGCGCCGGTTTCGTCGGTTCACATCTGTGCCGCCGTTTTCTGCGCGACGGCGACGAGGTCGTCTGCGTCGACAACCTCCTCACCGGCGATCTCTCCAACGTCGACGAACTGCTCGCGAACGAGCGTTTCCTGCTCATCCGCACGGACGTCGCCGAGCACCTGGACGTCCCCGGGATCGTCGACGCCGTCCTGCACTTCGCCTCCCCGGCCTCGCCCGCCGACTATCTCCGGCTGCCGCTGGAGACGCTCAGCGTGGGTTCGTCCGGCACACGGAACGCGCTCGAACTGGCCCTCCGGAAAGACGCCCGGTTCGTGCTCGCGTCGACGTCGGAGGCGTACGGCGATCCCGAGGAACATCCGCAGCCGGAGACCTATTGGGGCAATGTCAACCCGGTCGGCCCGCGCAGCGTGTACGACGAGGCGAAACGCTTCTCCGAAACGCTCACGACGGCGTACCGGCGCTACAAGAAGGTCGACACGGGGATCGCGCGGATCTTCAACACGTTCGGGGAGTACATGCGCCCCGACGACGGGCGCGCCATTCCGGCGTTCATCGGCCAGGCGCTGCGAGGCGAGCCCATGACCGTGTCCGGCGACGGCTCCCAAACCCGCTCGGTCTGTTACGTGGACGACCTGGTGGAGGGCGTCGTACGGCTGCTCGACTCCGGCGAGCCGGGCCCGATCAACCTGGGCAACACGGACGAGATGCCGATCCTGGCGCTGGCCGAGCTGATCCGCGAACTGGCCGGGTCGGACTCGGAGATCCTCTTCGTCGACCGGCCGGTCGACGACCCGGCGGTCCGCCGGCCGGACATCACACTGGCCCGCACCCTGCTGGACTGGGAGCCGCGAACACCGGTCCGCACGGGCCTGGAGCGCACGATCCGCTGGTTCGCCGGGCAGCTCGTCGAGACGTCCCCGGCGCGGCCGTGGGCCGGTCCCAGCCGGGTCGGAGGAACAGGCCCAGGCGGCCGCTGACGCCGCGGATCTCGGTGATCTCCCCGCCGAGGATCGTCAGGCCCGGTGATCGCTTTCCGTCACTGCGACCTCGACACAGTCGCCTTCCTGCGCGCCGCTGTAGGTGCTCTTACGAGATGCGCGAGTTGCTTTCGCATCACCGCCGCACCGCCCATCGGCCAGTCGAGGACACTCTCGGTCAGCAACACCCGCAGGATGGGCGACGGATCCCTGGTAAGGACCTCCTGGCGCGCCATACGCCGCTCCAACACGCCATCGGCGTCCGAAACCCCGCTCGCCTCTATCAGCGCGTGAGCGTATTCGGGCAACTGAAGCAGCCCCGGAACGACTATCGACTCAAAGAGCTCGATGACCGACGCCTGGGCCTCGATGTCCTCATGCTGCTTGATCCAGTTGGGGTCATGGCCGAGGCGGGCGTACCAGAGCATCGTCCCGAAATGGCCGCCGGTCTGCCAGCGCTCGTCAAGGACGGCGGCCTGGTGTTCGTCTAGTTTCGCCTCATTGTTCTCCAGGCGGGAGAGACTGGAGCGCGCGCAATTGATCAGCCTGGCGACCGCGTCGCCGGACAGACCACGCTGGGCGCGGAAGAAACGCAGGTCATGGGCGAGCCACGCCCACATCGAGGACCGTGGATCCGGTGATGGCTTGGGGAGCACGGCGACAGATTAGCGCGCGACATTTATTCCCGCTCCCCTTTTCCAGGCTCTTATAAATGCAGCAAACGAATTATCCCCAAATAACAGACAGAAAGCCGGACGCCCGCAGGGGCGCCCGGCTCTCCGTGCGACGAAATCAGCGCAGCGTCACGGCGAGTACCGACCGGCCGCCCCGTTTACCTGCCTCCGTCACGACCTCGCTCCCCCGCGCCGTCCGCCGTATCTGGTACGCGACGCTTCTCCCGTTCAGCGTCACCGACCTCACCGACGCGCCCGCCGGCAGCACCTGACCGATCAGCAGGGTCGCGCCCGGCACCCGGGCCGTCACCTCCGTGCGCAAGGACCGTGGCGACGCCCACGCCGCCACGTCCACCGAACCCCGGCCCAGCCGCACGTTGCGGCCCGCCACCCGAGGCTGGCCCGGCGGCACCTGCGGCACGACCTCCACGCGGCCCCGGCCCAGGTCCGGCGAGACCCCGAGCTGCTGGCTCACCACCGGCCACAGGTTCCCGTACGCTCCCCACGCCTGCAGGACCATCGAGCGTTCGGTCAGTTTGCGGTCGATGTTCGGCGGGTCGAAGTCCGGGCTCGGCGCGATCTCCGGCATCGCCCCCGGCATCTCGTAAACCGCCGGGTCGAGCTGCTGGCGCGCGTTGTCGTCGGTGTAGACGCGCTGCTGCGCCAGCCGCCCGTAGTTCCCCTCGGCGACCGCCATGATCCCGGTGTTGATCGTGAACGCCTCGCGGTCGCTCTGCACGCTCGACACCGCCGTGTCACACGCGGGCCCCTTGTCGCCGCCCTCCGCCGACGTCGGACCGGTTCCCGTGTGGAACAGACCGTTCGCTCCCGTGTAACAGGGCTTCTCCCGCTGGTCCAGGACCTCACGGGCGTGCTCGTCGGAAGCGAGCGGGTGCGGGACCCGCCCGGCCCGTACGAGTTCGGCGTCAAGCGGCGTCAAGCCGATCCAGTGCCGCTGGAAGATCTTCGTGTTGTCATTGGCGGGGTCATCGGGGTCATCCAGCGAGTCGGCGAACTGGTGCGTGTCCCCGCCGTTCCACCACGCCCGGTCGAAGCGCGCGGTCAGGCCGTCGGCGTGCGTCGTGGCCCACGAGACGGTGGCCGTGTCGCCCTCGGCCCGCGCCAGGTCCGCCAGGTCGTACAGGCCGCGCACCGTGTAGACCGTGTTGTCGAGCTTCTCCACGCCCATGCCGGCGCGCTCGACGTTGCCGAGCCCCTCCGGCCAGCCGTCGCCGTCGGCGTCCAGTCCCACCACGTAGTGCATGTTCCGCTTCGCGAAGCCGTACACCTCGTCGAGGAAGGACCGGTCGCCGGTCCAGCGCCAGACGAGCGCCGCCGCGCTGGGGTACTTGGCGGTCTCATCCGTGTTGCCCTTGTCGTCGTTGGCGCCGAAGTACACCGAGCCGTCCGAGACGACCTCGTGCACGACCTTCCCGCTGCGGTCGTTGACCACGTCGCTGACGTCCCGGAGCGTACGCAGATGGTCCTCGATCGCGTCGAACCGTCCCGCGGCGACGGTCGCGAACGCGGTGAACTCCCCGTCCGTGCCGAAGATCCACGGATAGTCCGGCCAGCCCGCGCCGATCCACCGGGCACGCTGCAGCGTGCCCGCGGCCGGCGGGTACCGCTTGCCCTCCGACGTCACCCGCAGGCGCAGGTCGTCGGCCTGCTGTACGGAGTCGGCGAGGTTCTGCTTGCTCCACTCGACGCTCCGCTGGAGCAGGCGGTCGCCGGGCAGGTCGACCACCGTGTTCGCGGCGGCGGACCGGCGGGCGGCGATCTTGCGGGCGAGCAGGCCGGCCGGGTCGCGCAGGGCGGCGCCGAGCGCGGCGCGGGCCTCGGCGGTGCCGTGGTCGGAGCCGGCGACGGCCAGCCAGACCGTGGTGCCGTGCCCGGCGGGCAGCCGCACGTCATAGGAGAGCCGCCCGCCCGTGCCCTTGCCGAACGACGAGTCGTCGCAGCGCTGGGGCGTGGTGCCGGTGGCGGGGCAGATCACCGGCGGGTCCTGCGGCCCCCGGTGACCCGCGCCCAGCTCGTGGGCGACCGGCGTACGGTCCGCGGCGACCATGGCCGCGAAGTCGTGCGCCGGGGCGTTCGGCACGTCCGGGGTGCCCCGCTCGCGGAAGACGAGTGATCCGCCGTCGTACGCGCCGGTGTCGGGCAGGTTGCCCGCCTGCTGGTCCGGCGTGGTCGACCCCCAGGGATAGGCGGTCATCAGCTCCGAGTGCGCGTCCACGTCCAGGCGTACGGTCCGCGCCCTGGGCGAGGTGAGCGTGAGGCCGATGAGCCCGGCGCGTACGCCGTCGGGGGCGACGTCCGTACGGTCCACGCGCACGCCGCCGGTGTCGTACCGGATCCGCGTGTAGCCCTGCCCGGCGGTGAAGCTCTCGGCCTTGACCTGCCCGCCGAGCCAGGCGCCGCCGAGGCCGAACCACACGCCGTCGAGCAGTTTCAGCGGGGGTGTCCAGAGGCCCCCCATCTCCCCCGCCGTGTGCCAGCCGGCCGCCGGATAGAGACCGTCCTCGGTGGAGACGGAGTAGAACCGGTCGCCGATGACGACCGACCGCCGGTCGGGCAGCCGGGTCTTCTCGGTCAGCTCACCCGGTCTCGGCGGGGCCGCCGCGCGGCCCGGCACGGCGTGCACCGTGCCGGAACCGGCGATGAGGACGAACGCGACCGCGAACGCCGTGAAACGTCTTCGCATGGGGTACCTCCTCGATGTCCCCCGAGTTCGGACGGATCAGACGGCCAGCCACACCGCCGTGTCGCCGGGGAGCGCGCCGCCCTCGACCGGGCCGCTGGCGAGGAGCACTCCGGTGTGGGCCGGCAACGTGTACGGGGCGCCGGAGAGGTTGACCGCGCAGACGAAACCGGGCGTACGGGAGAAGAGCAGCACGCCCTCCGGGGTCTCCTCCCAGTGAAGATCGCCCTCGCCGAGCGCCGGGTGCTCGCGGCGCAGGCGCAGCGCCGCGCGGTACAGCTCCAGCATCGAGGCGGGGTCGCCGGACTCGGCCTCGACGGTGAGGTCCTTCCAGATCTCCGGCTGCGGCAGCCAGGTCGCCGCGCCGTCCGGGCCGAAGCCGAACGGTGGCGCGTCGCCGGACCACGGGATCGGCACGCGGCAGCCGTCGCGGCCACGGGAGGTGTGCCCGGAGCGCTCCCAGACCGGGTCCTGGAGCTGGTCCTCGGGAATGTCCTCCACCTCGGCCAGCCCGAGCTCCTCGCCCTGGTAGACGTACGCGCCGCCGGGCAGCGCGAGCATGAGGAGCGCGGCCGCGCGGGCCCGCCGCCGGCCCATGTCGAGGTCGAGCGGCGCGGTCTCGTCGGCGCGGGGCCCGCGGCCCTCGGTGTGCGCGCGGCCGTACCTCGTGACGTGCCGTACGACGTCGTGGTTGGACAGCACCCAGGTCGCGGGCGCGCCCACCTCACCCAGCGCCTCCAGGCTCGAGTCGATGACCTCCCGCAGCTTCGCGGCCTCCCACGGGGCGCGCAGGTAGTCGAAGTTGAACGCGGTCTGCAGCTCGTCGGGGCGTACGTAGCGGGCGAGCCGCTTGGGGCCGCTCACCCACGCCTCGGCGGTGAAGATCCGCTCGCCGTCGTAGCGGTCGGCGACCTTGCGCCACTCGCGGAAGATCTCGTGGACGCCGTCGCGGTCCCAGTGCGGGTGGTCCTCGCGCTTGGTCGGCTCCAGCACGTCGCCGGACTCGCCCACGTCGGGCAGGCCCTCCTGCTTGATCAGCCCGTGCGCGACGTCGATGCGGAACCCGTCGACGCCCCGGTCGAACCAGAAGGCCAGGACCTTCTCGAAGTCGCGGCGGACCTCGGTGTTCTCCCAGTTGAGGTCCGGCTGGGCCTCGGCGAACAGGTGGAGGTACCACTCGCCGTCGGGCACCCGGGTCCAGGCGCTGCCGCCGAACATGCCCTGCCAGTCGTTCGGCGGCAGCTCGCCCGACGCGCCCTTGCCCGTACGGAAGACGTAACGTCCGCGCTCGGGACTGCCGGGCCCGCCCGCGAGCGCCGCCTCGAACCAGGCGTGCTTGTCCGAGGTGTGGTTGGGCACGATGTCCAGGATCACGCGCAGGCCGTGGTCGTGCGCCTCGCCGATGAACTCCTCGGCGCCGGCCACCGTGCCGAACACCGGGTCGATGCCGGTGTAGTCGGCGACGTCGTAGCCGGCGTCCACCATCGGCGAGGGGTACCACGGGGTGATCCACACGGCGTCGACGCCGAGGTCGCGCAGGTACGGCAGCCGGGACCGGATGCCCGCGATGTCGCCCACGCCGTCGCCGTCGCCGTCGGCGAAGCTCCGGATGTAGATCTGGTAGATGACCGCGCTGCGCCACCAGGGCGCGGAGTCCTTCGCGTGCACGTCGTCCTTTCGATGCCGGGGGGCCGGCGGTCGGGGCAGGGCTACTTCACGCCGCCGGCGGTCAGGCCCGCGATGATGCGGCGCTGGAAGATCAGTACGACGATGACGAGCGGGACCGTGACGATCACGCCGGCCGCCATCTGCGTACCGAAGGGCTGGTCGAAACCGTACGCGCCGGTGAACTTGGAAATCGATACCGTGGCGGTCTGCATCTCCTTCTTGTTCACCATGCTGAGCGCGATGATGAACTCATTCCACGCGGCGATGAACGTGATGATCGCCGTGGTGAAGACGCCCGGCGCCGACAGCGGGATGATGATCTTGCGGAACGCCTCGCCGCGCGTGCAGCCGTCGACCATCGCGGCCTGTTCCAGCTCGAACGGCATCTGGCGGAAGAACGCGGTGAGGTTCCAGACCGCCAGGGGCAGCGCGAACGACAGCGTCGGCAGGATCATCGCCTGGTAGGTGTTGATCCAGCCGATGTCGCTGAACAGCTTCAGCAGCGGGATGATCAGCGAGATGCCGGGGAACATCGAGGTGGCGATGACGACGCCCAGGACGGCGTTCTTGAACCGGAAGTGCAGGCGCGCCAGCGCGTACGCGGTGAGCGTGCCGACCACCAGCGTGATCACCGTGGTCAGCCCGGCGACGACGAGACTGTTCAGCAGGTTGCGCCCGAAGCCGACGCCCGGCTTGAAGACGGCCGAGAAGTTCTTCACCGACCAGGGCGCGGGCAGCGCGGTGTTCTCGAACTGGTCCTCCGGGCGCCGGAACGCCGAGACGACCATCCAGTAGAACGGCACCAGGCAGTAGATCACCACGACCGCCATGCCGGCGTACGGGAGGAACCTGCGCGGGGCGGACCCGCGGCGTGCCCGCGGGGCGGGAGCGACGGCGGTGGTCATGTCGTCACCTCCCGGGGGACGGTCAGCGGCTTGCGCTTCGGCTTCGCGGGCTTGGCCGGGCGCGCCTGCCGCATGTCGCCGATGATGTCGGCGCCGAGCAGCTTGACGAACGCGTAGGCGACGACCGCGACGTAGACGAACAGGATCGTGGCGTACGCGGCGGCGGGGCCGTACCTGAGGTTGGTCGCCTCGTCGTAGGCGATCATCGTCAGCGTCTCGACCGAGTCCTTGTGCAGGCCGATCAGCACCACGGGCAGGTCGAACATCCGCAGCACGTCGAGGAGACGGAACAGCACGGCGACGAGCAGCACGGGCTTGACCATCGGCAGGGTGATCCGCCAGAACGTCTGCCAGGCCCCCGCGCCGTCGACGCGGGCCGCCTCGTACACCTCGCGCGGGATCACCTGGAGCCCGGCGAGCACGAGCAGGCCGACGAACGGGGCGGTCTTCCACGTGTCGGCGATGAGGACGGCGAGCTTGGCGTGGAAGCCCTCGGTGGTCCACAGCACCTGCTTGCCGATGACGGCGTTGGCGACGCCGTCGGCCTGGAAGACCCAGCGCCAGAGCAGGCCGGAGACCACGGTCGGGATGGCCCACGGGACGAGGATGCTGGCCCGTACGAAGCCGCGGCCGCGGAAGGCCCGGTGCATGACGAGGGCCATCAGGACGCCGAGGACGGTCTCGACCAAGACGCCCACGACGGTGAAGAACGTGGTGTTGCCGAAGGCGTTCCAGAACGCGTGGGAGCTCGGGCCGGTGAAGATGTCGCGGTAGTTCTTCAGGCCGACGAACTTGTCGCCCTGCACGACGAAGCCGTTCGCGTCCAGCCCCTGGCCGCGCTGGAACAGCGACTGGTACAGCGCCGCGATGACGGGATAGCCGACGACCAGCGCTAGGACGATGAAGGTCGGCGACAGCAGCGTGGCGGCCAGGCGGCCCGAGCCCTGGACGTCGCGGCGCCGCCGCCTGCGGGCGGTGACCGGCCCGGCGGTGGTAATGGTCATGACTCCTCCTTGGAGCCCGTGGCGGGACGCCGGGGGCGTCCCGCCACGGTTCAGCCGCTACTGCTGGGTCAGCGGCCCGAGCTTGGTCTGCAGGTCGGCGAGCGCCTGGTCGGTGCTCGTCTTCCCGGTGAGCGCCCCGTAGACCGCCTCCTGGATGGCGGTGGTCACGTCGTTGTAGCGCACGGCCTGCGGCCGGGCCTTGGCGTTGAGGAGGGAGGCCTTGAGCGTCGGCAGGTACGGGAACTTCTGCTGCAGCGCGGGCTCGTCGTACAGCGAGGCGAGGGTCGGCGCCTCGGAGCTGGCGATCAGGTTGAGCCGCTCGGTGTTCTCGCTGGTGAGGTACTTGATGAAGTCCAGCGCGGTGGCCTTGTTCTTGGCGAAGGAGGAGATCGCCAGGTCGTGGCCGCCGAGGGTCGGGGCGCCGGGGCCGTTCAGGCCCGGCAGCGGCGCGACGTCGAACTTACCCTTGACCTTGGGCGCCTTGCTCGACAGCGCCCACTGGTACGGCCACTGGCGCAGGAAGACGAGGTCGCCCTTCTCGAAGGCACGCCGGGCGTCCTCCTCCTCGTACGTGATGGCCTCCTTGGGGATCATCCCGCTCTTGAAGCCCTGCACGAGGAAGTTCAGGCCCGCCTTGGCCTGCGGGGTGTTGACGTTCGGCTTGCCCTGGGCGTCCACGACCGTGCCGCCGGCACTGTCGACGGCCTCGGAGAAGTTACAGGTCAGCCCCTCGTACTTGTCGAACTGCCCGCCGTAGCAGCCGACGCCCTTGATCTTGGAGCAGTCGGTCTGCAGCTCGGCCCAGGTCTTGGGCGGCGTGGTGATCCCCGCCTTCTGCAGCAGGTCCTTGCGGTAGTAGAGCAGGCCGGCGTCGGTCTTCCACGGCGCGGCGTACATGTTGCCGCGGTACTCACCGGTCTGCACCGCCGAGGGGAGGAACTTCGAGAGCGTGAACTGGTCCTTCGGCAGCGCGGTGACCCACCGGTTGGCCGCGAACTCCGCCGTCCACACCACGTCGAGGTTGAGGACCGTGTACGCGTCGGACTTGGTCTGGGCGTTCTGCACCATCTGCTGGCGCTGCTGGTCGGCGCTCTCCGGCAGCTCGATGAGACGCACCGTCTCCTGCGGGTGCGCCTTGTTCCAGGTGTTGATCTGGTTCTGGACGTTGCCCGAGGTGTCCTTGCCCTGGGCCAGCGTGATCGGACCGCGTCCGGTCAGCTCGCCCGTCGCGGCGCCGGACTTCTTGTCATCCGACGAGCCGCCGCAGGCGGCCGCGAGGGTCACCGTCGCCACGACGGCCACCACCCCACGGGTGATTCGCGCTATCGATGCCACTTCCACTCCCCTTCCTAGGGTTCTTTCGCACTTCAGTTCACGGGCTCGGGCCCCCGCCACTCCCGTAGGACCAGTTCCGGTCTCAGCAGCACTCCTTCCGGAGGGCCGCCCGCGCCACGCAGTTCGCCGATGAGCAGCGCGACGACGCGCCGCGCCACCTCGGCGAGCGGCTGGCGCACGCTCGACATCGGCGGCGACATCAGGGTCGCCGCGAACGAGTCGTCGAAGCCGACGACCTCGACGTTCGGCCGCCCGCCGGGGCCGTTCCCGCCCGCGAGCCGCGCGCCGACCGCGAAGGTGTCACTGCCGCAGGCGAAGGCGGTCGGCGGGTCGGGGCGGCTCAGCAGCCAGGCGGCGGCCGAGGCCGCCGCGTCGACGGTCTCGGCGCTCGTTCCGTCGAGGTCACCGACCTCCAGCCCGTGACGCCGTGCCGCCGCGGCCCAGCCGGCGCGCCTCTCGTCTCCGAACCCGGTCCCCTCCGGCCAGCCCAGGTAGGCGACACGGCGGTGACCGCGCGCGGCCAGGTGGTCCACGACCCGCGCGACGCCGTACGCGCCGTCGACGTCCACCCAGCGGAACTCGTCCTGCCGGTGACCGCGCGGGCGGCCGAAGCACACGAAGGGGATGCCCCGCCCGGCGAACCAGGGCAGGCGCGGGTCCTCGACCTCGACGTCGAACAGGACGAAGCCGTCGACCGTGCCCGTACGGATCAGGTCCTCGTACGTGGCGAGCTCGTCGTCGACGGTGGCGAAGACCAGCACGTGGTAGCCGGCACGCCCGGCGGCCTCGGTGAGCGCGTGCAGGAACCGGTCGAGCAGGTTGCTGACCCCGGCGGGGGGCACCATCTTGAGCCCGATGCAGCGGCTCGCCCGCTCGCGGAGGTTCTGCGCCGCGCGGTTCGGGCGGTAGCCGAGCTCGTCGATCGCCCGCCGCACCCGCGCCGCCGTCTCGGCCGCGACCCGCTCGGGCGCCTTCAGGACGTTGGACACGGTCTGGCGCGAGACGCCGGCGGCAGCGGCGACCTGAGAGATCGTCACGCCCGTCGCGTCTCGGCCGCTCATGGGCACACTCCTCGGCGCAGGTGCCCGGAGATCACCGGTTTTGATCGTTCAAATTTTCATCGCCGCGCCGGGCGTGTCAAGAACGGATCACCATTTGTTTCACATATGTTGCGCAGGTCCGTGGCCTGGGGCGGGCCCGGCCTGCCGTTGTGACACTCCCCCAGGCGCTGCGCCTAGAGGGCGATGCCGAGCAGGGCGTCGACCGTGAGCCGGAACAGGTCCGGGGCGGCGCCCTCGTCCTCGCGGTCCTCGGCGGTGATGCTCAGGGCGTGATCCACCCAGCGGTCGGCCGCGGCCAGTGCCGACGGGGCGTCGAGGTCGTCGGCGAGGTGCCGGCGGACGTCGGCGACGAGGTCGCGCGCCGCCGGGCCACCGGCCAGCCGGGCCGCCTCGCGCCAGCGGGCCAGGCGGGCCTGGGCGCGGGTCAGGTCGTCGGCGGTCCACTCCCAGTCCGAGCGGTAGTGGTGGGCCAGCAGGGCCAGGCGGATCGCCATCGGGTCGGCGCCGTCGCCGCGCAGGCCCGACACGAACACGAGGTTGCCGCGCGACTTGGACATCTTCTCGCCGTCCAGGGCCACCATGCCCGCGTGGACGTACGTACGCGCGTGCGGGTGCTCGCCGGTCGCGACCTCGGCGTGGGAGGCGCCCATCTCGTGGTGCGGGAAGACCAGGTCCGAGCCGCCGCCCTCGACGTCGAAGGACATGCCCAGGTTGTGCACCGAGATCGCGGCGCACTCGACGTGCCAGCCCGGCCGGCCGCGGCCGAACGGGGAGTCCCAGGACGGCTCCCCCGGGCGTTCGGCCTGCCAGAGCAGCGCGTCCAGCGGGTCCTTCTTGCCCTTGCGGCCGGGGTCTCCCCCGCGCTCGGCGAACAGCGGCAGCATGCCCGCCGGGGTCAGGCCGCTGACCGAGCCGAACCTCTGGTCGGCCGAGATCGGGAAGTACAGGTCGCCGTCGAGGTCGTACACGGCGCCGCGCGAGCGCAGCAGCTCGATGAACTCGATGATGAGCGGGATCGACTCGACCGCGCCGGCGTACTCGCGCGGCGGCAGGACGCGCAGCGCGGTCATGTCCTCGCGGTACAGCTCGATCTCCCGCGCGGCCAGGGCCCGCCAGTCCTCGCCGATGTCCCTGGCACGCTCCAGGAGCGGGTCGTCGACGTCGGTGGTGTTCTGCACGTAATCCACCTCGTGCCCCGCGTCGCGCCACACCCGGTTGACCAGGTCGAAGGCGAGATAGGTCGCGGCGTGACCGAGATGGGTCGCGTCGTAGGGCGTGATGCCGCAGACGTACATCCTCGCGACCGGGCCCGGAGTGACCGGGCGCAGGGCTCCCGCGGACGAGTCGTGCAGTCTGAGCGGAGGTTCCGCGGGCGGCAGGCCGTGTTCGGCCAGGCCGGGGACCTTGGGGGCGGGCCACGATCGCATACCACGCAGCCTATCCACGCCGCAGGAGCGTTACGGACGCGGCTCCCGCGCCGGGTGCCGAGATCATCGTCACCTCTGTGAACGGTAAAGACTTGTCATTCCCGCGCGAGGCCGCGCGCCGGCCCCCGGCGGGTGTGCGAATGTGGTGCCGCTCGCCCCCCGTCCCCTTGATCGCCGGGATTCCGCCTGCATCGTGCCGAAACATCGCAAGGCCTGCCACCGAGGCCCGCGCTCCGCGGGTCTTCTTCTGTGGGCGGGATCACTGGCCTTCGCGCTCGGCACGGCGTACGTCTCGGTCAACCTCGGCGTGCACCACGGCTCCGCCGAGACCCGGGCGGACGGCGAGACGCCCGGCCCGGCGCGGCCCGGACTCGCCCGGATCCAGGTCACCGACCCGGCCGACCACAAGGCCCACGGCGTCTACGTCTGGCGGCCCGACGTCCCTGAGACGCGCGCGCTGCCGGTGCTCTACTTCCTGCACGGCGTGCCGAGCGACCCCGAGAGCGTCGTGAACTACGAGGGGCTCGCCAAGCGGGTCGCGGCCTACGTCGCCCACGGCGGCACCCCGTTCGTGCTCGCCGTGCCGGACGGGAACGGCAGCCACCACGACGACACCGAGTGGGCGAACGCCGCCGACGGCTCGGACCGGATCGAGGACCGGCTGCTCGATGAGGTCATCCCGGCGGTCGAGGGCACGCACCGGCGGGACGCGGCGCACCGGGCGATCGGCGGGTTCTCCATGGGCGGGTACGGCTCGATGAACCTCGCGCTGCGGCACCCGGCCGTCTTCGGCACGGTCGTGTCCATCTCCGGGTACTTCGACGTCGACGACCCGTCCCGCATGTTCGGCGGCGACGCGAGCGTGATCGCGGCGAACCGGCCGGACCGGAACCTCGCCGCCGCCCGTCACCTGAAGATCTTCCTGGCCGCCGCCGCGAGCGAGACCAACCCGGTGGTGCGGGGTGAGCCGCAGCGCTTCAAGGGGCTGCTGGACGCCGAGGGCGTGCCGGCGGTCCTCGACGTACGGCCGGGCGGCCACGACTGGGACTACGTGCGCAGCGTGCTGCCGGACGCCTTCGCCTTCCTCTCCCGCGCGTGGGCGGCCGGGACCTGACTCAGGTGAGGGGGACGGTGCGCCAGGACGCGGGGTCGCCGGGTGCGGCGGAGAAGTCGTAGCGGACTCCATCCGGGCCGAACGTCACCAGCGAGACCGAGGTGGTTCCCCAGATCCGGCCCTCGCCCAGGTCACGGCGGACGATCAGCGCCCGGTCGTCGGAGACGTCCAGGCCGTCGCCGTCCAGGAGGTGGAGCCACGCCGGCCGGTCGCGTGCGGCGGACTCGAACAGCGGGCGGAAGTGCGCGACGCGGGCGGACATGAAGTCGTCGCCGCCCTCCGTGCCCGCCTCGGCCAAGCCGCTGTTGACCACGAAGTGCAGGCCGGGCTCCAGCTTGTGCACGACGAGCCGCTCGCCGTCCCAGCTCCGTACGCTCACGCCCGACGGGTCCGCGCCGATGAGGTGGAACGGGTCGAAACCCTCCAGGTCGCCGTCGAGCGCGCCGGTCGCGGCGAGCGTGAGCGGCAGCGAGCCGCGGGACCGGCGGAGGGACGCGGGCGCCTCGCGGCCCCGGCCGTTGAGGACGCAGGCCACGCGCGGCGCGGCCGGGTCGAGCGCCAGCCAGGTGCCGCCGGCCAGCTCGTCGATGCCGCCGATCAGGCCGGGGTGGTCCGGCCAGTGACGGGCGGGAGGACGCCAGGCGCGCGCGGTCATCTCGTCACGTACGCCGGCCAGGACCAGCGGCACCCGCGCTCCCGGGTCGTACCCGACGATCGCCGTGCACACGGCTACACCGGCGGCCAGGGAATGGCGGGCCAGTCCTCTGGGGGGTAGGGGTGGATGCGGTGCTTGAGCATGAGCTCGACGCGGCCGAGGGTGGCCTCGACCTCCTCCTCGCTCAGCAGGCTCTTCAGCCGTGAGACCAGGCCGTCGCGGCCGAAGGCGCGCCGGAGCTTCTGCAGGGCCTCGACCGCCTCTCCGGTGAGGTCCTTGCCGCGCCACTGCCACAGGACGGTGCGCAGTTTGTACTCGTCGGAGAAGCAGACGCCGTGGTCGCATCCGTACACGTGTCCGCTTGTGGTCGGCAGCAGGTGCCCGATCTTGCGGTCGGCGTTGTTCACGACGGCGTCGAAGACGGCCATGCGGCGTACGGCGGGGTCCTCGCCGCGGGAGAGCGTCAGCAGGTCGACCTCGGCGTCGTGGTCGATCCACAGCTGCACCATGCCGGGCCCGAACGGGCCGTCGCGGTGGACGGTCGGCGGCACGACCTGCCAGCCCATGTGCTCGGAGATGACGTACGCGGCGACCTCACGGCCGGCGAGGGTGCCGTCGGGGAAGTCCCACAGCGGGCGCTCTCCGGAGATGGGCTTGTAGACGCAGTTGGCCCGCAGATCGTCGAACTCGATGGCGCAGTACAGCGTCGCGTTGGTCGCCGCGACCAGCCGTCCCTCGACGGTGATCTCGCCATGCTGGAGCAGGCGGATGGCGGCTTCGGTGTCGGCCGGGCCGACCGATCCGTCGCCGCCCACGCCGTACCGGGAGGGCTGACTCATGGCTCTAGTGTCCGTGCGATCGACATTTCAGCCAAGATGGCCATTCTGACGGGGGCAGACATGGCCCTGGGAGTCGAGGGGCAGCCCGCACAGCGGGCAGGGCGGCCGGCCCGCGGCGACGATCTTGAGGGCTCGCTGGGCGAAGGCGCGTGCCTGGCCCGCGGTGATGCGGACGCGCAGGACGACGACGGCGGGGTCCTCGCTGCCGATCTCGGCCTCGTCGTCCTCACCCTCCGTCACCTCCTGGGCCTCGATCACGACGCGCTCGTCGTCGGGGTCCCAGGCGAGCGCCATCGTGCCGACCCGGAACTCCTCCTCGATCGGCTGCTCGAGCGGCTCGTCGTCCTGGAGCTCGACCGGCGCGACCGCGGGTACGGCGGCGGCGCCGCCCTGGCGCAACACCTCATCGAGCAGCTCTTCGAGGCGCTCTGCCAGCAGCGTGACCTGGAACTTCTCCAGGCCCACGCTCGTGACGCGGCGGCCCGCCCGAGCCTGCAGGAAAAAGGTGCGGTCGCCAGGCTGGCCAACGGTGCCCGCCACAAACCTTTCGGGCATGTCGTATGCGATGACCGGCATGAGGACGACCCTACGCTCCGCCACCGACCGGCGCGTCACTGTCCTGGCCGGACTTCGCAAGAAGATCGTCGACTTTCCCGCCGTTGTCGTTCAGGCGGACGACGAAGGGCCGCGTCTCCGTGTAACGGATCACGGTCAGCGAGGCCGGATCGGCCTGGATGCGCTGGAACTGGTCCAGGTGGAGGCCGAGCGCGTCCGCGATGATCGCCTTGATGATGTCGCCGTGGCTGCACACGAGGAACGTCGCGTCCGGCTTGAGGCCGTCGTTCCACTCCCGTACGGCGGTCACGGCGCGGTGCTGGGCGTCGGCCATGGCCTCACCGCCCGGGAAGCGCACCGCGCTCGGGTGGGCCTGGACGACCTTCCAGAGCTCTTCTTTGGCCAGCTCCTCGAGGGGACGGCCGGTCCACTCGCCGTACCGGACCTCGCCGAACCGGTCGTCGGTGCGCAGCTGGAGACCGTCGCGGCCGGCCACGACCGCCTGGGCGGTCTCCTGGCAGCGGTCCAGCGGGCTCGCCACGATCAGGTCGAGGGGTATGGGCGCGAGTCGCGCCGCGAGCTCGGCGGCCTGCGCCCGGCCGCGCTCGTTGAGGTGCACGCCGGGCGTCCAGCCGGCGAGCACCGGTCCGGTCATCTCGGTCAGCCCGTGACGCACCAAGAGGAGAGTTGCCACGTCGTGAACTGTAGCCGCACAAGGGACGGCGATTGACCCCGAAGGTCACGGGTAGGTCATGGGTCGCCCTCATCAGCGCCTCACCCGGGATAATGCCGTCATGATCATGGATTGCGCCATCTATCGGAAGGGTGTTCGCGACGATGTCCAGGGCGACCTCAGCGACGCCCTCGACGCCGCCCGCGAAGTCGGCGACAGCTTCATGTGGATCGGCCTGCACGAGCCGACCACCGATGAGTTCGACCAGGTCGCCGGAGAGCTGAAGCTGCACCCCCTTGCGATCGAGGACGCCGTCCACGCGCACCAGCGCCCGAAGCTCGAACGCTACGGCGACATGCTGTTCGTGGTCATCAAGACGCTGCGCTACATCGACGCGACATCCGACATCGAGGTCGGCGAGATCATGCTGTTCCTCGGCAGGGACTTCGTCATCACCGTCCGGCACGGCGAGGGACTGCCGCTCAAGGCCGTACGCCAGCGGCTGGAGGCCGACGGCGAGCTGCTCCGCCACGGGCCGAGCGCGGTGCTCTACACGGTGCTGGACGAGATCGTGGACCGGTACGGCGCGATCGCGCACGAGGTCGAGACCGACATCATCGACCTGGAGCGCCGGGTGTTCGCCCCGCAGCGGACCACGGTCACCGAGGACATCTACGAGCTCAAGCGCGAGGTGCTGGAGTTCCGCGGCGCAGAGGACCCGCTCATCCCGGTGCTGCAGGACATCGTGAAGGGCCGCGTGACGGTCGCGCAGGGCACGCTGGAGTACTTCCGCGACGTCCTGGACCACCTCCTGCGCGTCGACGAGCAGGTCGACTCGCACAACGAGCTCCTGACGAACGTCCTGAACGCGCACCTCGCCCAGGTCGGCATGCAGCAGAACGAGGACATGCGCAAGATCTCGGCCTGGGCCGCGATCCTGGCGGTGCCGACCATGGTCACCGGCGTGTACGGCATGAACTTCGAGCACATGCCCGAGCTGCACCAGTGGTGGGGCTACCCGGCGGTGATGATGATCATCGTGGGCGGCTGCGTCGGGCTGTACCGCTGGTTCCGCAAGAGCGGCTGGCTGTAGCCGGCGGCGGGCGGCACGGAAGCCGGCTACGCCGCCCGGCCGTCGGCCGGGCGGCGCCCCTCAGTCATTCATCGCATGACGGCGATCACCGCTTGAGGTAGAGAGCGAGGTAGCCGTTGTAGTCGAGGCAGGCGATGTAATAGCCCAAGTACGCGTAGTCGGCCGACAGGGATTCGGCGGTGAGCTTGCAGGTCTCGAGGTAGAGGAAGTTGCCCACGGCCCAGGTGACGGTCCCCCACCGTATCCAGCCGGCCGGAGCGTTCGCGGCGGGAGAGGCCGCTCGATCGACGGCATGACCGCCGGCGTCCGACGCGGGGATGTACGGGGAGACGTTCCGGACAACAGCCGGACCGTGGGCGACCGGAGCGACGGCGGTATGCGACGCCGGATTCGCGGCGAAGGCCGCCTGCCCCCCTCCGACCAACAGGCCGACGGCCAGAACGAGAGGGGTGATGAAACGATTCAGTCTCACGATTTCTCCAAACTTCTCGACGATTTCCGGCCGTTCACGAGCCGGTCGGGCCGGGTCCGCGGAATTTGCGACCAGCGCCGAATTGGCAGGTGTCGATGACGGTAGTTCGGTGACCTGTGCGCCGGAAGATCTGGTTTCCTTTTCTGCGCTATTCGGATTCAAGGCGGCGGATATCGGCCACCGGCGTTGTCTCCGGCCGTGATGAGCGATGCTCCAACGGTTTGGGCGCCGGACCCTTTGACGGCGATGAGGTCGGGTGCGGCTTGTTCGGTGAGCCGCTGGAGATGCCCGTCCAGAGCCTTGATCTCGTGGTCGAGTTGCTGGTAGCGGTGGGCGATTGATTTCATCGCGAGCCTGGTGACCGCGGACGAGGTGTCCGGCTCGGCTCCTGGGCGCCATCGGGTGGCGGTGTGGATCAGCTCTGTCCGGTGCAGAACGCGGATTCGCTCGCGAAGTGTGTCCGGGGCGGTGACGATCAAGGGCGCACCCTCGCCGGCGGCTGGGCACTCGGGCGCTTCCACACCTCCGAACAAACCCGCCGCAAAGCCCTGGCTCCATCACTACGACCACCACCGGCCCCACCCCGCCACCGGCGGCAAACCACCCATCACCAGGTCGACCAGCGTCCCTGGGCAATACGGCTACTGCGAGCGGCGCAGAGTTTCAGACGGAAGTGTCCCGTACAGCGAGCGGTACTCCGCCGCGAGCCGTCCGAGGTGCGTGAAGCCCCATTTGTTCGCCAATGACGCGACGGTGACCGTGCTGGGGTCAGATGTTCGCAGGTCGGCGTGGACCTTGCCGAGTCGCACGCGGCGCGCGTACGCCATGGGTGACATCCCCATATGACGTTTGAAGGCATTGTGCAGGGTGCGCGCGCTGACCCGGCAATGCAGCGCGATCTGCGAAACGGTCACAGGCGTGTCGGCGTGTTCCTCGATGAAGTCGACGGCGGCCCGCACGGTGGCCGAGTTGGGTACGGAGACCGCCCGCTCGAGTTCCCGGGTGTACCGATGGCGGCTCGCCAGCAGGAGGCCACGTGCCAGGCTGTCGGCGAAGGGAGCCGCGACGAGCGGATTTTTGAGCAGCGCGGACGCTTGGCCGATGTTGGCGGCGAGACTCATCCAGCTGGCCGCGGGCTCGACGTCGATCGGCAGAGCCGGCGCGAACACGATCGGCCGGCCGGCGGGAGCGCCGGTCATCCCCCTGAGCGCGGCATCGACGACTTCGCTGTCGAGCCGCATCGTCAGAATTCGGGTGCCGCCGGGCCAGCGCCTGACGGCGCTGGGATCACCAGGTCCGAAGATCGCGGCGTTGGCCTTGTCCGCGGTGTTCTCGACGTCGCGGTGCTTGTAGGCGATCACCCCGTTCAGGGGGATACTGATCCGAAATTTCGGGACGACCTCCACGAAGTCGAGTTGGGCATCCTCCCCGTACAAGATCTCCCCGAGCTCGGCCGGGCCGCTGCTGTACAGGCGAAGGCGATATCGGAATGATCTCTCCCGATTTCCGAGCAGCGTGACACTCCTGAAGATCACTTTCCCCTTCCAGAACCGAAGATAATCCTCCACTGAATCGGTCCTGTACTCCGCGATCGTTCCAGGCGCCGCGATGCTCGCGATGCCGTCCATCGATTGCGCTTCGGCCGCGTCAGTGGTCATGTTCGCCCCCCGGGGGAGATGCCGTACGCGCCTCCGGGTCATGACCGAGCGGCGCGCGGGGAGCGTAGGCAGAATCGGCTTCCGGAAAGCTGACGATTCACTGACGCGCGGACGGATCGGGTACGGCAAGGCCTTTCAGCCGGTCGCGCACCTGCGCGGCCTCCGGGTGGTCGATCTCCTCGAAGATGCCGAGCGCGTCGCGCCACGCCCGCGCGGCCCGGCCGTCATGGCGGGCCGGACGGTGGGTGTCGCCGACGTGCACCAGAGTGTCGGCCTCCAGATAGCGGTCGCGGATCGCGCGGTACAGCCGCAACGCGTGCTCGTAGCACTCGAGCGCCCGGTCGTGTTCGTGCAGGTGGTGATGGGCGTAGCCGAGGCTGTCCCACGCGGCGGCCTCGCCGTTGCGATCGCCGATCTCCCGCTGGATCGAAAGTGCCCGGCCGCACTCCTCCAGGGCCTCTTCGTACCTGCCCATCAGGATGTACGTCCACCCCACCTCGTTGGCGACATTCGCCTCGCCGTTGCGCCGGCCGATCGTGCGGTAGAGGGCGTTCGCGTCGGCGTAGTGGGCGAGCGCCTCCTCGTACCGTCCACGCCGGTTGGCCAGGTAGGCGGAATGGCGATGGACTCTGCTCTGGCCGGTGCGGTCGCCGATCTCGGCGAACAGTTCGAGGGCGCGCGCGAGATGGGCGTCGGCCTCGTCCCACCGCTCGAAGCGACCGCTGACGAGGCCGAGTGCCTTGTGCCCATGGGCCTGACCCGGGATGTCGCCCAGGCGGTGGGCCGCCTCCAGCGCCGTCGTCTGCGCACCGAGCTGTTCCTGCCAGCGGCCGATGTGGTCCAGATACAGGTCCAGGGTCGCGGCCAGCCGCCAGCTGTGCTCACCGCTGCCGTGCCGCGCGTCCTCCTCGATCGCGGCGAGCAGGACCGAACGGTTGACCTCCAGCCAGTCGGCCGCGTCGGCCTGGTCCGCGAGACGCGGGACGGTCACACCGGGCAGGTGGGGCCGCAGCGAGATGCGTTCCCTACCGGGCGCGAGGGCGCTGTCGGCCGCGTGCGCGCTGTGCAGGTAATGGTCGAGCACGCGGCGCCGGGCCAGGTCCAGGTCCGGTGCGCTGTCCTGCGCACGGCCCAGTTCGGAGGCATAGGCGCGCAGCAGTTCATGGCAGCCGTAGCGGCCCGGCACGGGCTCGGTCAGCAGATGGGCGCGGACCAGCTCCGCGAGCAACGGACGGACCTGGCCGGCCCGCTGCCCGGTCAGGCTCGCCGCGGCGGCGAGCGAACAGTCGGGCCCCGGGTGCAGGGCGAGCAGGCGGAAGACCCGGGCGGCCGCGGGGGTGAGGAGTCGGTACGACCAGGAGAAGGCACTGCGCGCGTCCGCGGCGGGTACTTCGCCGGAGAACGCGTCGAGACCGTCCTCGCTCTCGCGTAATTCGGCGGCGACGGACGCGAGTGGGAAGCCCGGGTTCACGACCGCGCGGGCACAGACGATGGCGAGCGCCAGGGGAAGGCGTCCGCACAGGGTGATGATCTCCGCGACGGCGTCGGGTTCTCGTGCGACGCGTTCGGTTCCGAGCCGGCGGGACAGGAGCTCGCGGGCGTCCGCGTGGCTGAGCACGTCCAGCGTCAGGTAATGCGCGCCCTGGCCGGCCACCAGGCCGTAAAGCTGGTTGCGGCTGGTGACGACGACCAAGCAACCGGGCGTGCCGGGCAGCAGGGGGCGAATGTGCTCGGTGTCCCGCGCGTTGTCGAGAACGATGAGGACGCGCCGGTCGGCGAGGAGGCTGCGGTACAGCGCGGCCTGCGCGTCCAGGCCTGCGGGTATGCCCTGTGCGGGGACGCCGAGCGCTTCGAGGAACGATCGGAACACCTCGGCCGCGCTCATGATCGAACCGGTGGGATGGAAGCCGCGCAGGTCGGCGAAGAGCTGCCCGTCGGGGAAACGGCCGGCGACGCTGTGTGCCCAGTGCACCGCCAGGGTCGTCTTACCGACCCCGGCCATGCCGCCGATCGCGCTGATCACCACCGCCGACAAGGCTTCACTGGATACGGGTAACAGGTCCTGGACGCGGGCGAGTTCATCGCGACGGCCGCTGAAGGCGGCGATGTCCGCGGGGAGTTGCGCCGGACGCACCGTACGGACCGTGCCCGCCTGTACCTCCGCGGCATCCTCCCCCGCCCTTCCCGGGCTTTCGCCGGGTTCGGCCGGCTCGCCGCCCGCGGACGACGTCGGGGCACGGAAGCGGAGGACACGTCGCTGAGCGGCCTGTAGTTCGGGGCCCGGCCGTACGCCCAGTTCGTCGGCGAGGCGGGTGCGGACGATCCGATGGACGTCCAGGGCCTCGGCATGGTGCCCGGTGGCCGCGAGCACCAGGATCAGTTCGGCCTGCAGTCCTTCGTCCAACGGATGCTGTGCGGCGGCCTGCCGGAGCGTCACCAGCACCCGTGCGCCCAGCCCCCCTCCGGACTCCAGTGCCAGTTCGGCCGCCTCCTTGACGGCGGCCAGATGCTCGTTGTCGAGGGCGGTGAAGGCCTGGTGGGATCTCACCTCGGCCGCGATCCCGGAGGCCACGGGCCCCCGCCACAGCGCCAGCGCCTCGACCAGCGATTCGGTCGCGGCGGCCGGTCTCCCGTCCCGGACGGCCCGATCCGCCTGCCGCCGCAGGGCCCGGAAGCGGAGCAGGTCGAGGGAGTCAGGGTCCACGTCGAGGCGGTAGCCGCCCGAGTCACGTACCAGCCACCGTGACTCGCCCCCGGTCTGGAGTTCGGGTTCGAGCAGCCGGCGCAACGCTCCGATGTGGCGCTGGACGACGTTGACGGCGGTGTCCGGTGGGTCCTGCCCCCAAAGGACGTCCACGATCTCGTGGACGGCGACCGGATGCCCGGCTTCGGTCAGCAGCAACGCGAGCAGAGCGCGCTGCTTGGGCGGACCCAGCACCAGTTCCGTCTCGCCGCGCCAGGCTCTGACGGGTCCGAGTACGGCGAATCGTGTCCGTACCGAGTCCTCTGTGCCGGCGGTGAGGGAGCATTCGACCGCAGCCCCAGGCGTCCTGGTACGGGACGCGCCTGGTCGCTCGAGGATGGGGCCCGCTTCGTGGGCCGCGAGCGCGGCCGGAGATCCGGAGAGTCCTGTGTCGATGGCGCACCACCTCGCTCGGCCCAGAGGAGACGTTTCCCCTGACGTCCAGCATTATCCGGTCGCGAAGCCCGGCAACCCGACAGATTCTTCGACGAACTTCCGGCGCAGGACACTAGGCGGACAGACGCCTGCGAACGCGCTCCCTGATCTCCCTGTGCAGGTCGTCGGCGGCGGCCTCCAGGCGCGGGAGGAGCTCGGGTTCGCGGGTCAGGGCGCGGAAGGTGAGGGCGACGGTCACGTCGTGGGCCGGCCGGCGCACGATCTCCACCGTGTCGCCGGCGCGGACGTCGCCGGGTTCGATCACCCGGAGGTACGCGCCCGGCACGGCCGCCTCCGTGAAGCGGGTCATCCAGCCCTCGATGCCCAGCCGGCCCTCGAAGGTCACGCAGGGGATGCGCGGGGACGTCACCTCCAGGATGACGTCCGGGCCGATCCGCCAGCGCTCGCCGATCAGGGCGCCGTTGACGTCCAGGCCCTGGGTCGTGAGGTTCTCCCCGAAGTCGCCGTTCGACAGGGGCCGGTCCAGCTCGGCCGCCCACGCGTCGAGGTCCTCGCGTGCGTAGGCGTACACCGCCTGGTCCGTGCCGCCGTGGTTCTTGACGTCGTGCGCCCGGTCGCCGGCGAGCCCGACCTCACCCGTGCCCTTGGGGCCCGGGGCCGTGACGGCGACCGGGCCCTCCACCGGCCGCTTGTCGATGCCCGTCGACGGAAG
Organism: Actinomadura sp. DC4; assembly: GCF_030406325.1. Taxonomy (GTDB): domain Bacteria; phylum Actinomycetota; class Actinomycetes; order Streptosporangiales; family Streptosporangiaceae; genus Actinoallomurus. The sequence goes on from NZ_JAUEQY010000013.1 coordinate 87,849, forward strand.
GCGCTTCCACGGGTTGGGCCGGGGCCGGCCGACGTTGACCGAGAGCAGCCTCATACCTGTGACCGTACGTTCGGCCCGGCACGAAGGCCACCCGGTGAAGGACGCTACGTCGCGGCGACCGCGCCCGCCGCGAGGAGGCCGAACAGGATGCCGCCGAGCGCCACCCGGTAGTAGACGAACACCATGGTCGAGTGGCGGACGAGGAACTTCAGCAGCCATGCGATCGAGGCGTAGCCGACGACGAACGACACCAGGGTGGCCACCGCGGTGCCGGCCACCGGCAGCGAGCCGTCGCCGACCTTGCGCAGCTCGAACAGGCCCGACAGCACGACCGCCGGGATGGACAGCAGGAAGGAGTAGCGCGCGGCCGCCTCACGCGTGTAGCCGAGGAACAGGCCGCCGGTGATGGTCGAGCCGGACCGCGACGAGCCGGGGATCAGGGCCAGGCACTGGAACCCGCCGATGATCAGACCGTCGCGCAGGTTGAGGTCGCCGATCTCGCGCTTCTGCCGGGCCGCCCACTCGGCGATCAGCAGCACGAGTCCCATGACGATCAGCGTGCCCGCGTTGATCCACAGGTTGCGGGCCGGGCCCTCGATGGCGTGGCTGAACACCAGGCCGACCGCCGATACCGGGATCGTGCCCAGGCCGACGTACCAGCCCATCCGGGCGTCGAGGTGGTGCCGGAGCTCCTTGTCGAACAGGCTGCGGAACCACGTCGTGACGATGCGGATGATGTCTCGCCAGAAATAGATGAGCACCGCGAGCATCGTGCCCAGCTGGATGACCGCCGTGAAAGCCGCTCCCGGATCCTTCCAATCGAGCAACCGGGGCACGATAAGAAGGTGAGCGGAGCTGGAGATCGGCAGGAACTCGGTGAGCCCCTGGACGACTCCGAGCACGGTCGCTTGCACGAAATTCACGGGTGCGGGATCTCCTTCGACCGCCCGTGACCGGGCGATGTCTCACTCAGCGGGTAACGCGGAAAGCCTAGCGACCAGGACGGGTGCGTGCGGACGAACCCCGCCGCGCCCGATACGCTCCGCAGGCATGGAACAGCGTCACCTCGGCCGAAGCGGACTGGCCGTTTCCCGCCTCGGCCTGGGCACGATGACGTGGGGCGGCGATACCAATCCGGATGACGCCGCCGACCAGCTCACGACGTTCGTCTCGGCGGGCGGCAGCCTCATCGACACCGCCGACGTCTACTGCGGGGGCGACAGCGAGCGGGTGATCGGGGACCTGATCCGCGACCTCGTGGACCGCGACGACCTGGTCATCGCCACCAAGGCCGTGCTGACCGCCGAGGGCGCGCGCGACGCCTCCCGCCGCCACCTCCTCCGCGCGCTGGACGCCTCGCTGGACCGGCTCGGCGTCGACAACGTGGACCTGTGGCAGTTGCACGCCTACGACCCCCGCACGCCGCTGGAGGAGACGCTGTCCGCGCTGGACGAGGCCGTCTCCTCGGGCCGGGCGCGCTACGCCGGGGTGTCGAACTACGGCGCGTGGCAGCTCGCGACCGCCGCGACGTGGCAGCGCGCCTGGCCGGGCCGTACGCCGGTCATCTCCACGCAGGTGGAGTACTCCCTGCTGCGGCGCGACGTGGAGGACGACGTCGTGCCGGCGTCGCTCGAACTCGGGGTGGGCCTGCTCCCGTCCTCTCCCCTGGGCCGGGGCGTGCTGACCGGGAAGTACCGCACGGGCATCCCGGCCGACTCCCGCGCGGCGGCCCCGCACTACGCCGACTTCGTCCAGCCCTACCTCAACGAGCGGGCCGCCCGGATCGTGGAGTCGGTGTCGACGGCCGCGGAGGGCCTCGGCGTGTCGCCGCTGGCCGTGGCGCTGTGCTGGGTACGCGACCAGCCGGGCGTCGTGGCGCCGATCGTGGGGGCCCGTACGGCGGGCCAGCTCGCCGTCATCCTGGAGACCGAGCAGATCACGCTCCCGGGCGAGATCCGCGACGCCCTCGACGACATCTCCTCCGACGACGACTGAACGACCGACCGCCGGCCGCCGTGGATCGCGCGCGCCGGGTGCGCCCGGCGTCATAGGGTGACCGTCGATGACCGACACATTTTTCGGCCCGCCCGCCGCGCTGACCGAGCTGTTCGCCTCCGCGGAGGTTCCGTCCCGGCTCGCGTACGCCGCCTTCGTGCGCCTCGGGCCGGGCGCCGCCGACGCGCTGCGTGACAACCCCTGGCGGCTGCTCCGCGTCCCGGGCATACGGCCTGAGCAGGCCGACTTCTTCGCCAAACGGCTCCTCGGCGACGAGGCCGGCCCACGCGACCCGCGCCGCGTCGTCGAGCTCGCCGCGCACCTGCTGCTGCGCGCGGCCGGCGACGGGCACACCGTGACGCCCGTCACGACGCTGCTGTCCGCGCTGGAGGCCTACGACCCGGGCGACGCCGTGGAGGCGCTGCGCGCCGCGATCGGCGCGGGAGAGATCACGCTCGCGGGCGAGGGGACCGAGACCGAGCTGCTCGGCCTGGCCGAGTTCGCCACCGCCGAGGAGACGGTCGCCGAGGGGCTGGCCCGGCTCACCGCGATGGCCGACCCGCTGCCGCCCGTCGACGGCGCACCCGAGGCGATCTTCGAACACGGCGTCACCGTCCTCACCGGCACGCCGGCGGCGATCGAGCGGACCGTACGCGCGCTGGCGGACGCGCCGAACGTCATCGTCCTCGCCGCCACCGACCGTGCCGCCAAGGACGCCGGCGGCGAGCGGTCGGCCCACCTCACGCTGGGCCCCGGCCCGGACGGCTACTCCAGAGGCGTCGACAGCCCCCTCGAGGCCGACCTCGTCATCGTCACCGAGGCCAGCACCCTCGACGTCGTACACGCGGCGGCGCTGGTCGAGGCGTGCATGGACGGCACCCACCTCGTCCTCGCCGCCGACCCGGCTGCGCCGTCACCCCCGGCCGCCGGGCGGGTGCTCGGCGACGTCATCGCCTCCGGGGTGATCCCGGTCACCGCGCTGCCGGCCGAGGACGGCGATGCGATCGACCGCGTGGCCGCCGCGGCCCGCGAGGGCGGCCTGGTGCCGGTGGACCCCGCCGACCGTACGGTCGTCATCGTGCCGGCCGGCGAGGCGCGCGAGGCGGCTCACCGGGCGGTGCAGCTCGTCACCGACTCGATCCCCCGCGCCCTCGGCATCCCGGCCGGGGACGTCCTGGTCGTCACGCCCGCCCAGCGCGGTGAGGCCGGTGCGAACGCGCTCAACCAGGCGCTCAAGGAGCGGCTCAACCCCGGCCCCGGCCCGTACGACCCGGGCGACCGGGTGGTGGCGGCGACGGACCTGCCGACGGCCGCCGCCGGTGAATTCGGCGACGTGGTGGCCGCCAAGCCGGACGAGGACCGGGTCGACGTCGCGTTCGACGCCGGCACCGTCACGGTGCCCGGCGCCGCGCTGCGGCACGGCTGGGCGGTGACCGTGCAGCGCGCGCAGGGCACGCGCTGGCCGGCCGTCGTCGCCGTCATGAGCGGTGAGGCCGCGGGAGTGCTGACGCGCCCGCTGGTCGTCGGGGCCTTCACCCGGGCGCGGCGGCACCTGTCCGTGGTGCACGCCGCCGGGCCCGAGCTCGCCCTCGCCGTGCGCGAACGCCAGGAGCCGGCGCGCCGGACCCGCCTCGCCGAGCTGCTCCGTGAGAACCTCGCCGACCTGTGACCATGCGTGCACATCATGGTGACACTTTGTGATCATACGAGCGTGTTGACTCGTCCGTAAGTAAGTGGTCACTGGCATCCTCTTTGGACGTGATGTTCAATAGAACTCACCGAGGGGAGCGATATGGCGATGAGACGAGACCGGTGGCGCGTCGGCGCGACATCGGCGACGTTGTCGGCCGGCGCACTCGTGTTCTTCGTCGCGGCGGCGGGCCCGGCGTCGGCGGAGACGCGGTCGGCGGCGACCGGCCTGGACGAATGCAAGCTCGGCAAGCTGCTGTGCGGCCTGCTCGGCGCCGGCACGGGCACTCCGGCGGCGCCGCCCAGTGCCACCGCCAAGCCGAGCAGTGCTCCGAAACCCAAGCCCAAACCCGCCGCCAAGCCCGCGCCCGCGCACCACGGCTCGTCCGGCGGGGGTTCGGCCGGCGCGCCGCTTCCGGGGGGCGACGTCCCCGACATCGCGGTGCCGGACTCGACCGTGACGCCCGCGCTGCCCGGCGCCGCGGACCAGGACCCGCTCGTGCTGCCCGAGGCGGCGCCTCAGGGGCAGGCGCCCGCGGCGCGCCTGGTCGCGGAGACGGCCCCCGCCGGCGACACGGTGCCGCCGATGCTCGTGGCGACCGCGTCCGGACTCATCGGCGCGCTCGCGGCCCTCAACCTGAGCGTGCTGCGGCGCCGCCGGAACGACTGAGACCGTACGGCGGTCACCGCCGTACGGTCCTCACGTCGGTTGATCAGCCGACGGCGTGGACTCCGCCGTCGACGTGCACGATCTCGCCGGTCGTCGCCGGGAACCAGTCCGACAGCAGCGCCACGCAGGCCTTCGCGGTCGGCTCGGGGTCGCCGACGTCCCAGCCGAGCGGCGCCCGCTCCGGCCAGACGTCGGTGAACTGGTCGAAGCCCGGGATGCTCTTGGCCGCCATCGTCTTGAGCGGGCCGGCCGCCACGAGGTTGACGCGGACGTTCTCCGGGCCGAGGTACTTGGCGAGGTAGCGCGCGGTCGACTCCAGACCGGCCTTCGCGACGCCCATCCAGTCATAGACCGGCCAGGCCTGGCTGGCGTCGAAGTCGAGCCCGACGACCGAGCCGCCGGCCTTCATCAGCGGCAGGCAGGCGGCGGTGAGCGACTTCAGGGAGTAGGCCGAGATCTGCACGGCGGTCGCGACGTCACCCCACGGCGTGCTCATGAAGTTGCCGCCCATGGCGGTCTGCGGCGCGAACCCGATCGAGTGCACCACGCCGTCGAGGCCGTCGGTGTGCGCGCGCACCTGGTCGGCCAGGCCATCGAGCTGCTCCTCACTGGTGACGTCGAGCTCGATCACCGGCGCGGGCTCCGGGAGCCGCTTGGCGATGCGCTCCACCAGCGACATGCGCCCGAAGCCGGTGAGCACGACCGTCGCGCCCTCCTGCTGCGCGAGCCGCGCGATGTGAAAGCCGATCGAGGCGTCGGTGAGGACGCCCGTCACGAGGATGCGTTTGCCGTCGAGAATGCCCATTCAGTGCCCCATTCCAAGGCCGCCGTCGACCGGGATGACCGCGCCGGTGATGTAGGCGGCGTCGTCGCCGGCCAGGAACCGTACCGTCTTGGCGATCTCCGTGGGCTCGGCGATGCGGCCCAGCGGGATCTGCTTCCTGATCTCGGCCTGCCGGTCCTCGCCCAGTGCCGCCGTCATGTCCGTGTTGACGAAACCCGGAGCGACGACGTTGACGGTGATGCCGCGCGAGCCGAGCTCGCGGGCGAGGGACCTGGCGAAGCCGACCAACCCGGCCTTGGACGCGGCGTAGTTGGTCTGCCCGCCCGAACCGAGCAGCCCGACCACGGACGAGACCAGGATGATGCGGCCCCTGCGCTTGCGCATCATCTGCCGTACCGCGCGCTTGGAGACGCGGTAGGCGCCGGTCAGGTTGGTGTCGAGAACCGAGGAGAACTCCTCCTCGCTCATGAGCGCGAGCAGGTTGTCCTTGGTGATGCCGGCGTTGGCCACCAGCACCTCGACGGGACCCTGCTCCGCCTCGACCTTGCCGAAGGCGGCGTCGACGTCCTCGACGCTGGTGATGTCACAGCGGACGCCGAACAGGTCTTCGGGCGGCTCGCCGGAACGGTAGGTCACGGCGACGGCGTCTCCCGAGCTCTTGAGCTCGCGGGCGATGGCCAGCCCGATTCCCCGGTTGCCACCGGTGACGAGGACTGAGCGAGTCATTCGGAAACCTCTCCTTAGCGGTTCTGGCGAGCCTATTGGGCTACCTGTCGGTAGCACGAGCGCGGTAGCGCCAAGGGTGACCTGCCCGTCTTTGTAGGACGCGATAGGTTGCAGCAGTGCGAGAGATCGATCCCGAATTCACCGCCCTGCCGTTGCGCGCGCTCGCCGACGCCGCGCTGTCACGGGCCTGCGACCTCGGCGCCGAGCACGTCGACTTCCGTCTCGAACGGATCCGGCGGCAGACGCTGCGGCTGTCCGACGGCCAGCTCGAGACCGCGGCCGACACCGATGATCTGGGCTTCGCCGTACGCGTCGTCAAGGACGGCACGTGGGGCTTCGCCGCGGGCATCGACCTGACGCCGGACGCCGCGAAACGCGTCGCCGAGGAGGCGGTCGAGGTCTCGAAGGTGGCCGCCGCGATCAACCGCGAGCGCATCGAGCTGGCCCCCGAGCCGGCCTACGGCGAGCGCCTCTGGATCTCCTCCTACGAGGTCGACCCGTTCACCGTGCCGATCGGTGACAAGGTGGCGCTGCTGTCGGACTGGAGCCGGCGGCTGCTGGCCGACGACCGGGTCGCGCACTCCGACGCCTCGCTGCTGCAGGTCAAGGAGAACAAGTTCTACGCCGACGCGGCGGGCACCGTCACCACCCAGCAGCGCGTGCGCGTAGCGCCGGTCGTGACCGCGGTCGGCCTGCACGAGGGCGGCTTCGACACGATGCGCAGCCTCGCGCCGCCGGCCGGGCGCGGCTACGAATACCTCACCGGCCCGACCTGGGACTGGGACGCCGAGCTGGCCCGCATCCCCGACCATCTCGCCGAGAAGCTCGCCGCGCCGTCCGTCGACGCGGGCGTGTACGACCTGGTCGTCGACCCGTCCAACCTGTGGCTGACCATCCACGAGTCGATCGGGCACGCCACCGAGCTGGACCGGGCGCTGGGCTACGAGGCGGCCTACGCCGGCACCTCGTTCGCCACGCCCGACAAGCTGAACAACCTGCAGTACGGCTCCAAGGTGATGAACATCGTCGGCGACCGTACGGCCGAGCACGGCCTGTCGACGATCGGCTACGACGACGAGGGCGTCGAGACGCAGAGCTGGGACATCGTCCGCGACGGGCGGTTCGTCGGCTACCAGACCGACCGGCACATCGCGCACCTGACCGGGCGCGAGCGCTCGAACGGCTGCGCGTTCGCCGACTCGCCCTCCAGCATGCCGCTGCAGCGCATGGCCAACGTCTCGCTCCAGCCCGCGCCGGACGGCCCCTCGACCGAGGAGCTGATCTCCGGCGTCGACCGCGGCATCTACATCGTCGGCGACAAGAGCTGGTCGATCGACATGCAGCGCTACAACTTCCAGTTCACCGGGCAGCGCTTCTACAAGATCGAGAACGGCCGGCTTGCCGGGCAGCTCCGCGACGCCGCCTACCAGGCGGTGACCACCGACTTCTGGAACTCCATGGAGGCCGTGGGCGGCCCGGAGACCTACGTCCTCGGCGGCGCTTTCAACTGCGGAAAGGGCCAGCCCGGCCAGGTCGCGCCGGTGAGCCACGGCGCGCCGTCCGCCCTCTTCCGCGGCGTCAACATCCTCAACGCGGTCAAGGAGGCCGGTCAGTGACCACACCGCAGGAGACGGTCGAGCGGGCGCTGTCGCTGTCGCGCACCGACGGATGCGTCGTGATCGCGGACGAGTCCACCGGCGCGAACCTCCGCTGGGCGGGCAACACGCTGACCACCAACGGCGTCACCCGGTCGCGCCGCCTGACGGTCATCGCCGTCGCGGGTGAGTCGACCGGCATGGTGTCGCGCGCCGGCGTCACCCCGGACCAGATCGAGGATCTCGTACGCGCGGCCGAGCGCGCCGCGCAGGAGAGCGGCCCGGCCGACGACGCCGCGCCGCTCGTCGATGCCGCGCAGGCGGGCTCCGGCGGCGCGTGGGACGACCCGGCCGCCGAGACGTCGGTGGGGGTCTTCGAGGGCTTCGCGCCCGCGCTCGGTGAGGCGTTCGCCGCGGCCCAGGACGCGTCGCGCCGCCTCTACGGCTTCGCCGTGCACGAGATGAACTCCTCCTTCGTGGGCACGTCGGCGGGGCTGCGGCTACGCTTCGACGAGCCGACGGGCAAGTTCGAGCTGAACGCCAAGACCGAGGACATGTCGCGGTCCGCTTGGGCCGGCACGGGCACGCCGGACTTCCGCGACGTCGACGTGGCGGGCATGGCCGCGAGCCTGACCCGCCGCCTCGACTGGGGCGAGCGCCGGGTCGAGCTGCCCGCGGGCCGCTACGAGACCCTGCTGCCGCCCGGAGCGGTCTCGGACCTGATGACCTACATGTACTGGTCCTCGGGCGCACGCGACGCCCACGAGGGCCGTACGGTCTTCAGCAAGCCGGGCGGGGGCACGCGCGTCGGCGAGACGCTCTCCAACCTCCCGCTGCGGCTCTACAGTGACCCGGCCGCCGAGGGCCTGGAGTGCACGCCGTTCGTGGTCGCCCACGCGTCCAGCCGCGAGTCGTCGGTCTTCGAGAACGGCCTCGCGCTGAACAGCGTCGACTGGATCTCCGAGGGAAGGCTGTCCGCGCTGATCCAGACCCGCCAGTCCGCCGCGCTCACCGGCCTGCCCGTCACCCCGGGCGTGGACAACCTCCTCATGGAGGTCCCCGGCGCGACGGCGACGCTGGAGGAGATGGTCGCGAGCACGCGGCGCGGGCTGCTGCTGACCTGCCTGTGGTACATCCGCGAGGTCGACCCGCAGTCGCTGCTGCTCACCGGCCTGACCCGCGACGGCGTCTACCTGGTGGAGGACGGCGAGGTGGTCGGCGAGGTGAACAACTTCCGGTTCAACGAGAGCCCGGTGGGCCTGCTGTCGCGGCTGTCGGAGGCCGGCGCCACCCGGCGCGGGCTGAGCCGCGAGTGGTCGGACTACTTCACCCGCACCGCGATGCCGCCGCTGCGCGTGGCCGACTTCAACATGTCGACGGTGAGCAAGGCGAACTGACCCTTGCTCGGCATCGGCACGATCGTGATCGGCGCGGCGGACGTACGGCGCGCGGCGGGCTTCTGGACGCGCGCGCTCGGCTACGTCCCGCGCGACGGCGAGGTCGAAGGCGACTGGACCGTGCTGGTGCCGCCCGGCGGCACCGGCCCGGGTCTGGCGATCGGGCTGAGCACGACGCCCGTACAGCGGCACCCGCGGGTCCACCTCGACCTGTACGCGGGCGACGCGGCGGACCAGGCGGCCGAGGTCGAGCGTCTGGTCTCCCTCGGAGCGGAGCGGGTCGACTGGGACCTCTATCCGGACGACCCTGACTTCGTCGTGCTCGCCGACACCGAGGGCAACCGCTTCTGCGTGATCGACACCGGCCGCTGACCGTTCCTCAGTCCAGCTCCCTGACCAGCCCGGCCAGGTCGGGCACCACGAGGTCCGGGCGCGGGCCGACCGGGAGCGGGGCCGCGCCGCCGCGCCGGACCAGGGCCGCGCGGGCGCCGGCGGACCGGGCTCCTGCGCAGTCCCAGCCGTGCGCCGCCACCAGCATCAGCTCGCCGATCCCGACGCCCAGGCGCTCCGCCGCGTGCCGGTACGGCTCCGGCGCGGGCTTCAGCCGCCGTACCTCCTCGGCGGACAGGACCTCGTCCACCAGCGGCGTCAGCCCGGCATTGCGGAACTGGGCGCGTACGAGGTCCAGCGGGTTGTTGCTGAGAGCGGCGAGGCGGAGGCCCCGCTCGCGCAGCGCGGTGAGGGCCCCCGCCACGTCCGGGTGGGGCGGGAGCTCCGCCATGGCCCGTACGAGGCGCTCCCGCTCGGCCGGGGAGACCGGGCGGCCCGCGAGGGGTTCCAGGCAGGCGCCCGCGATGACGGCGAAGCTCTCGTAGCGGCGGGTGGCGGTGGTCACCAGCGCCGTGTGCACCGCGAGGGCGAACCACTCGCGCCGGGCCACGGCGGCGCCGAAGAGCTCCTCGAACAGCCCGTCCAGCGCGCCGAGGTCGAGCAGCGTCTCGTTGACGTCGAACACGAGCGCGCGGGGCGTCCGGCGCCCGCCGTGGCCGGCCTCGATCAGGAGTCCTCGAGCCGGAAGCCGACCTTCAGGCCCACCTGGTAGTGCGCGACCTCGCCGTCGACGATCTGGCCGCGTACCTCGGTGACCTCGAACCAGTCGAGATGGCGCAGCGTCTCGCTCGCCCGCCTGATGGCGTTGCGGATGGCCGCGTCGACGGTCTCGGGTGAGGTCCCGACGATCTCCGTCACCCGGTAGGTGCGCTCCGACATGGTGCCTCCTGTGCCGTGATAATGATCAGGTGATCATCGTCCTTCCCGCGGGCCCTCGTCGCCATGCGGCATCGTGCGCTCCTCCGGGCTGACGGCCGCTGTCCGCCTCTGACGACGAATACGGCACGCTCGAAGAGCGCGCGCGGCGCGTCCTGGGTACGGCGGCTTCCACGCCGGAGGTTCCGGGGACGAGACCACCCTCGTCGCCAACACCCGCGCGTGCTGCGCGACGTCGGCGAGGTGGTGGGGTCGGCACGCGCGTGAGGGTCGGCACGCGCGTGAGCGCGCTCGGCCGGGTGCCGCCGGCCCCGGCGGGCGTGGCGCCGGCCGGCTACCAGACCCTCGCCCACCCGGACGGCGAGGTCGCCACGGCCCGCGGCGGACCCGCGCGCCGCTGAGGGCCCGCGCGGCGCGCGGCGGATCATGGACGTGGCGGTGTCGGCGGGACCGTGGTGGTTCCAGGCGTACGTCCCGCGCGACCGCACCCGCACCCGCGAGCCCGTACGGCGCGCGGCCGGCGCCGGCGCGGCGGTGATCGTGCTCACCGGGGGCACTCCTCCCCCCGGGAGGCGGCCGCGCGGCCGCGACCCGGGACTGGCCCCGGACGAGAGTCTTCCGGGCGAACCTCGGCGACGGCGTCGAGCGGGCCGCCGACGTCACCTACGACGACATCGCGTGGCTGCGGGAGATCTCCGGGCCGCCCGGCGTCGTGAAGGGACCGTCCTGCGCGACGAGGACGCCCGCGCCTGCGCCGCCGCAAGGGCCTCCCGGCTGTGGGTGTCCGACCACGGGTGTGCGGCGGCTTGACGGCGCCGTGACGACCGCGCGAGCGCCGCCCGAGGCCTCGGGCGACGCGACGAGGCCGCCGAGGTCTACGCCGACGACGGCGTCCGTACGGGAGACGTGCTGGGCACGCCGGCCGCCGACGGCGGGCGATACCGCCGCAGGGGAAGCCCTCGGCGCGCAGGCCCGTGGGCGGCTGGCGGCTGGCGGCTGGCGGAGGCGTTTCCGGCGGAGGCGAGTTGCAGTGGCGTACGACGCCGGTCGACCTGCTCAGGCACGAGGGCGATCGCTACCTGGTGGCCCCGCGCGGCCACACGCGGTGGGTGCGGAACATGCGCGTTCGCCGCGTTGTCCTCAGCCGACGGCCGAACCAGGCCGCCTCCTCCTCCGCCTCGCTCGCTGCGTACGGAGGCCCCGAGACGGGCCCGGGGCCTGGCCGCGCTCGCCGGGATCGGCCGGGGGCTGTGTGCTCTTCCGGCCCCGGGACATAACGTGGAGGGGTGAACATCTTCCGGCGGCGCCGCCAAGAGGCCGTCTACACGGTCACAGACGCGCGGCGGCCGATGTCGGAGGACATCGGCTACCGCGAGCGCCGCTACCTCATCACGATGGGCGTCCGCGCCCTGTGCTTCCTGCTGAGCATCCTGTTCGCGGTCACGCTGCACGGCGCGGGGCGATGGCTCGCGCTGGCGGCGCTCGCCGGCGCGGTCGTGCTGCCGTACGTCGCGGTGGTCTTCGCCAACGGAGGCCGCGAGCCGGATAGCTCTGCCCGTTTTGCCCCGTATGAGGGCGAATCGCAGGCCCAAAAGCCGATTTCTGGACCTCGGGATCAAATCGGCTCGTGACAATGTCTTGACTAACTCAGGGGGGGTTCGGTGTACGATTTGTACCGGCGCTCTGGTCCCCCGTCGGGGCGCCCGTGCCGGTGTTCCGGGCCCCCGTCGGAACACCGATGAATGCGACGCCGGGAGGATTGCCCCCGTATCCTCCCGGCGTCGCCATTTCTGAAAACTTTCCCTCAACAGGGCTTTGACCTGCACGAACGCAAAGGGCCCGGTCAGTTGACCGGGCCCTTCACTCTTGCGTTCGCGGATCAGGCGCGCGGGTCAGGCGTCGCGGGTCCTGAGCTGTACGCCCGCTATGACCAGCAGGAGCACGGTCCAGATGGCGAAGACCCCGAAGCCCTGCCAGGGCGTCAGAAGGTCGTGCGGCGCCTGGTGCGCCTGGCCGATGAGATGGCCCGCCTCGGACGGGAGGTAGGCGTGGACGTGCTTACCGATGCTTCCGGGCAGCAGCGAGGCCAGCGGCGCGAGCACGAGGACGAACCCGATGACGCCGGTGATGCCGGCCGCGGTGTGCCGGATGATGGCGCCGATCGCGAGCGCGAACAGCCCGAGCATGGCCAGGTAGAGCCCGCCGCCGACGACGGCCCGCAGCACGCCCGGGTCGCCCAGCGCGACCGGGGCCTTGCTGTGCAGGATCGGCGCGCCGATGAAGAACGAGGCGAACGAGACCGCCGTGCCGATCACGAAGATGAGCAGCCCGAAGACCACGGACTTCGCCGCGAGCATCGGCAGCCGGCGCGGCACGGCCAGCAGGCTGGCCCGGATCATCCCGGTGGAGTACTCGGAGGCGACCACCATGACGCCGAGGACGCAGACGGTCAGCTGGCCGAGGAAGAAGCCGCCGCCGAGAATCGTGCTCGTCGGGTCGGCCGTGACGGTGGCGCGCCCCGCCGCGTCGGTGTTGTTCCACTGCCCGACCGTCAGGCCACAGAAGAGCGCGGTGAAGCCGAGATCGAGGATCACGAGCAGCAGCAGGGACCAGACGGTCGACCGCACCGAACGAATCTTCGTCCATTCGGCGAGCATCAGCCGACCGAAACCGGCCTTTCGGATCTCCGGGACGGTGCCCGTGGCTTCGGTCGTGGTCGTCATCGGGCTTCTCCCTGCGGCTCCGGTACGGCTGCCTGCGGCTGCGGGGCCGGCGCCGGCAGTTCGGGCGCGGGGGCGACTCCGCCACCGCCGTACTCCACGCTCTCGCGCGTCAGCTCCATGAACGCCTCTTCCAGCGAACCGCGCTTGGGCGTGAGCTCGTGCAGGACGAACCCTCCGGCCGCGGCCAGCTCTCCGACGCGCGGAGCCTCCATGTTCGTCACGGTCAGCACGCCGTCCTCGCCCACGGCGGCCTTGCCGCCCTCGGCGTCCACGGCCGCGGCGATCCCCGCGGCGTCCGGGCTGCGGACGACGACGACCTCCTCGGTGCTGCGCTCGATGAACTCCTCGGTGGAGCAGGCGGCGATGAGCTTGCCCCGGCCGACGACGATGAGGTGGTCGGCGGTCACGGCCATCTCGTTCATGAGGTGGCTGGACACGAAGATGGTCCGGCCCTCGGAGGCCAGGTGCTTCATCAGCGTGCGGATCCAGACGATGCCCTCGGGGTCGAGCCCGTTGACCGGCTCGTCCAGGATCAGCACGGACGGGTCGGCGAGGAGCGCCGCCGCGATGCCGAGCCGCTGGCCCATGCCGAGCGAGAACCCGCCCGCGCGCTTCTTGGCCACCTCGGTCAGCCCGACCAGCTCGATGACCTCGTCGATCCGCTTCTTGCCGACGCCCTGCGTCTGCGCGAGGCAGAGCAGGTGGTTGTACGCGCTGCGGCCCGTGTGGATGGCGCGGGCCTCCAGGAGCGCGCCGACCGTCTGCAGCGGACGGGGCAGGTCGCGGTAGTGCTTGCCGTCGATCGTCGCGTCGCCGCGCTGGGGGCGGTCGAGACCGAGGATCAGACGCATGGTGGTCGACTTCCCGGCGCCGTTCGGGCCCAGGAAGCCGGTGACCCGGCCGGGTTCGACCGTGAAGGACAGATCGTCGACGGCGATCTTGTCGCCGTAACGCTTGGTGAGGTTCTTTGCCTCGATCATTCCCTGATCCTGAGTCGGTTGATTGCGGTGAGTGAGGTGGATCACGGTAGTCGCCCCAGGTACGCCTGTGGATCCATCCTTAGGTTGATAAAGGCCGCCACCCGGCTATGTTTCGGACTCCACCCGTCGTCTTAGGTCGCGTCGGATGGTGGGCGGAGTGACCGGTTTTAGGGTTTTTTCGTGCTCGACGTCGGACCTGATGCCGGCTTGTCAAGGCTGTCAAGTCCGCCGGATCGTTTCGTGCGGGCCCCGTACGTCCGTTTTGGAGACGGCCACATCCGGACACGAGACGAACGCGCCGGCGCCGAATCCCGGGATCCGGTCCCGCTTCACCGGCCCGGTTCCCGTACGGCCCAATCGATCGGCCAGACTGGGGCCCGTGACCACCGACGAGCCGCGTCAGTGCTCGGCCAAGGGCTGCCGTGCCGAGGCCCGCTGGGCGCTGCGCTGGAACAACCCGAAGATCCACACGCCGGACCGGCGAAAGATCTGGCTGGCGTGCGACGAGCACCGCGACCACCTGACCGACTTCCTGTCCCGCCGCGGTTTCCTCCGCGACACGGTGCCGGTGGAGCAGGTCGAGTAGCCTTCCGCGCCGGCCGGCCCGGTGTCGTGCGCCGGTGGACCGGGGATAACGGGCGCGAGTAGTAGCCGGGGTGTCGGGGGGGCGCCGCCATGGCCGTGCGGCGCGTACCGGGAAGACTCATGCAGGCGGTGATCCTGCTGGCGGCCGGCTCGGGAGCGGTGGACGCGTTCAGCTTCGCGGGCCTGGGCGCGGTCTTCGCGAGCGTGATGACCGGGAATCTGGTGCTGCTCGGCGTCGCCGCCGTCCACGCCAGCCTCGACCCGGCCCTGTCGGCGACGGCCTCGATCGCGGCGTACGTCCTGGGCGTCTTCACCACCGCCGGCCGGCTCCGCCGGGAGACGCCGGGCGGATGGTCCTTCCCGGGCGACGCGGTCAGGCTCCGCCGCGCCCGGCCCGCGATCCTCGAACCGGACGACGGGAACCGGGCCGCGGAAGGCGAGCGAGCCCCGGACACGTCGGACGCCGCCTCCCGGCCTCGCCCCGCACGCCGGAGTCCGCGGCGAGTGGTCGCCCGGCTCCGCCGGGTGCGACGGGCGCCTCAGCTCCGGCTCGGCCGGCCCGCCGGCTCCGGACCGGACGACGGGAAGCGGCGACCCGCCGAACCCGCACGGGGCCCGGACACCTCCGGCGCCGCGTCCCCGGCCCGCAACACGCGACGAGGCCGCCCGCCTTCGCGGGCCGCCGGATGGCTCCGCCGCGCGTATCGGAGCGGCCGGCGTTCGCGAGTGGTCGGCCGGTTTCGCGGTGGCGTGCGGCCCCGGCATACGGACGCGGGACGGGCCTCCGGCGCGTTCGGTGCGGCTTCTCGTGCTCGCTCAGCGCGCGGGTTCCTCAAGAAGGCGGGCGGTGGGCGGCCGGTGCGGCATGAGCCGGGCGCCGGCGTACGAGGGCGTCCCCGGCGGTTCGCGGCCGGCGAGGCGTCTTCTCCGCACGCTCGCTCGCTGCCCGCGTACGCACGCCGGCCTCGGCGACTCGTCTGTGGGCGTGCCCGGGCGCCGGGTGGGGAGGCCGGGCGGCTGTGGCGGGCGCTCACGGTGGTGCCGGTCGCGCAGGTGGCGGTGCTCTCCGTCTGGCTCGCCACCGGCGGGCATCCCGCCGCGGCGGCGCGGATCGTCTTGCTGGCGCTGTCCGCGTTCGCGATGGGGGTGCAGAGTGCCGGGGTCAACACGCTCCCGCTGACCGGTGTCGCCACCGCCTACCTCACCGGCACGCTCACGACCCTCACCACCGAGCTCGCCACCACCGGCGTGCCGGCCGCCATGCGGCGGCGTTTCGCCGTCCTCGCCGCCGCTCTCGCCGGCGCCGGGCTGAACGCCGCCCTCTTCACCTGGCTCCGCCCCGCCGCCCCGGCGCTGCCGCTCGCCGCCACGCTCACGGTCCTCGTGCTGCTCGCCCGTGCCCGCTGACGAGAAACGGGCCGCCGCCCCCGTGAAAGGGGACGACGGCCCGCTCGTACCGTCCAGGGCAGGTCTCGAGGTCCCGCTGCCGGCGAACGGGGACCTCCTCGAGACAGACCCTAGGAGCCGGAACGCTGAAGGTCCTTCGGCAGACGCTCGAGCAGCGAGTGCAGGTCGTCCGCGTGGTCCTCCTCGTCCGCCAGGAGCTCTTCGAAGAGACGGCGCGTCGTGGGGTCGCCGTCGCCGATCCACTGGGCGATCTCCATGTACGAGGCGATCGCGATGCGCTCGGCGACCAGGTCCTCCTCGATCATGGAGACCAGGTCGCTGCTCGCGTCGTACTCGGTGTGCGACCGGGTCGACAGCCGGGCCGGGTCGAAGTCCGGCGCGCCGCCGAGCTGGACGATGCGGTTGGCCAGCTTGTCCGCGTGCTGCTGCTCGTCGGCGGCGTGCTCGAGGAACTCGGCCGCCACCGGCTCGGAGTAGATGCCGGTCGCCGTGTAGTAGTGCCGCTTGTACCGCAGCACGCACACGATCTCGGTGGCCAGGGCCTCGTTGCACACCTGGATCACCCGCTCCAGATCGGCCCCGTACGCCGACGTGACCGGACCCTTGTCCATCTCCGCCCGCGCACGCTCCCGCAGCGTATTGATATCGGTCAGAAAGTCGGCCATGCCCGCCTCCGCGATCTTTGATGTCGTGTCACGCCTAAGTACCACGCCGTCACAGGACTACACCTGTTCGACACTAGTCCGGCGTGGATTCGGACCCGGAACCGGGCACCCATCCCTCGGCCATCTCGGTGATCCGGGCCGCCGCGTCGCGTACGGGCGTGCCGCTGCCGACCGCGAGGCCCATGATGTAGGCCGTCAGCGGGGCCGCCGGCCGCGCCACCCCGTGCGCGACGTCGCGCGCCACGTCGAGGATCAGATCGCGGTGCACCTCGGCGGGGTCGATGCCGAGCTCCGCGCAGGTCGCCTGGACCCAGTCGTCAAGCACTGTTCTCCCTGATCATCCGGGACGCCGCCGCGACGTCCGACGGTGTGTCGCAGTCATACCAGGCGGGCCACTCCCCCGCCGCGCGTACGCGGGCCGGGTCGAGCGGGTCCATCAGGCCCCGGAGCGACGAGCCTCCGTACGAGGCGAGGGCCGCGCGCAGGTCCGCCGTACGCCAGACTCCGGCGAGCCACTGCGGCCGCCCGTCCGCGTCGACGAGGACCGCACCGGACCTCCCGTACGCGCTCCGCCGCAGCGCCTCCACGTGGGGCGGCCGCAGGAACGGCAGGTCGGCGGCGAGCACCGCGACCTGCGGAGCGCGTACGCCCGGGAGCCCGGCCCGCAGCGCGGGCACCGGGCCGCCGCCGGGCGGATCCTCGCGTACGACGGTCGCGTGCGGGAGTTCGGGGCGGGGCGGGCCGACGAGCGTCAGGCGTTCCGCGCCGGCCACCGCCGCGGCGACCCACTCCACGAGCGCCCGCCCGCCGACCAGGAGGCCCGGCTTGTCGGCGCCGTCCAGCCGCCGCGCTCCCCCGCCGGCGAGCACCACGGCCTCGTACGCGGCCTCACTGCTCGTCATGGGTGCTCTTGGCGTTCTCTCGCTCGTACGCGCTGAGGTTCTGCTCGAGGGACTTCATCAGCTCCCACACCTGGCCGGGCGGGATGCGGACACGAGCCACCACGCGGGCCGGCACGTGGAGGTAGCGGGCGCCGCTGTCCGGGTCCTCGGCCGGCTCGGCGGGGCGTACCTCGGTGGAGAAGTCGATCACGAAGGAGTCCTGGGTCCGCCACACGGAGGCGAAGCTTGCGTGCGATCCGACCTCGTGGTCCGGCGGGACCGTGATCTCGACCCGGTGTTCCTGTGGCTGCTCGGTCACGCCGTCCTTTCTACCCGCCAATGGCGGACATCGGACGTATCGGCTGCAGGAAACTCGGATCATCGATTCCGTGGCCAGGACGTTTGGCGGCCACGGCGGCCACCCAGCGCTCGACGATCTCGTCGTCGGAGGCTCCCGAGCGCATCGCGCCGCGCAGGTCGGACTCCTCGCGGGCGAACAGGCAGTTGCGGATCTGGCCGTCGGCGGTGAGCCGTACGCGATCGCAGGCGCCACAGAACGGCCTGGTCACCGAGGCGATGACGCCGACCGTCGCCGGGCCGCCGTCCACGAGGAACCGCTCGGCGGGCGCGCTGCCGCGGTCGTGCCGGTCGTCGGGGGTCAGCGTGAACGTCTCCGACAGCCGCTCGAAGATCTCGTCGGCGGTGATCATGCCCTCGCGCCGCCAGCCGTGCTGGGCGTCGAGCGGCATCTGCTCGATGAAGCGCAGCTCGTACCCCTTGTCCAGGCAGAAGCGCAGGAGGGGCACGGCCTCGTGGTCGTTCACGTCGCGCATGAGGACGGTGTTGACCTTGACCGGGCGCAGGCCCGCGCTCTCGGCGGCGGCCAGCCCCTCGACGACGTCCGTGAGCCGGTCGCGGTGGGCGAGCCGTTTGAAGGTCGCGCGGTCGAGAGTGTCGAAGGAGACGTTGACGCGGTGGAGACCGGCCTCGGCGAGCGGGGCGGCGAGGCGGGTCAGCCCGATGCCGTTGGTGGTCAGCGAAACCTCGGCGCCCAGCGCGGCCGTCCGCGTGACGATGCCGACGAGGTTGCGGCGCAGGAGCGGCTCCCCGCCGGTGTAGCGGACCTCGGTGACCCCGAGCCGCTCGACCGCGATGCCGACGAGGCGCACCACTTCGTCGTCGGTGAGGAGCTCGGGCTTGGGCAGCCAGTCCAGGCCTTCGGGCGGCATGCAGTAGGTGCAGCGAAGATTGCAGCGGTCGGTGAGGGAGACCCGAAGGTCGGTCGCCACCCTGCCGAAACCGTCCGTCAGCAACGAAACTGCCCCCTCTGGTAGCGACCGGTTCATTCAGCCTATGCCGTACCACCAACCGGGCACGGCGACCTGGTGTTCCCGGGCGGGTGCGGCGATCATGTGGTCATGGAATGGGAGTTCACCGGCGAACGCGAACGCATCACCGCCCGCGAGTGGCCCGCCGAGGCGCCCCGCTGGGTCGCCCTGCTGGCCCACGGCTACGGGGAGCACATCGGGCGCTATGAGTACGTCGCGGACACGCTGCTGCGGAACGGCGCCGTCGTGTACGGACCGGACCACATCGGGCACGGGAAATCGGCGGGCGAGCGGGTCCTCGTCCCCGACTTCGAGGAGATCGTCACCGACCTGCGCACCGTCGAGGACCAGGCCCGTACGCGCCATCCCGGCCTGCCGGTCGTCCTGATCGGCCACTCGATGGGCGGGATGATCGCGGCCCGCTACGCGCAGCGGTACGGCGACGGCCTCGCCGCGCTCGTGCTGTCCGGCCCGGTGCTCGGGCGGTGGGCCCCGATCGAGGCGCTGCGGGGTGTGTCGTCGATTCCGGACGCGCCCATCGACCCTGCGACGCTGTCCCGCGACCTGGCCGTCGGCGCGGCGTACGAGGCCGACCCGCTGGTCTGGCACGGCCCGTTCAAGCCCGCGACGGTCGCGGCCTTCGACCGCTGCCTGTCGGCGATCTCCGCCGGCGGGCGGCTGGCCCCGCCGACGCTGTGGGTCCACGGCGACGCGGACGAACTCGTACCGCTGCCGGCGACGCGCGCGGGCATCGAGGAGATCCGCGGCGAGGACCTCACCGAGATCATCTATCCGGGCGCGCGGCACGAGGTGTTCAACGAGACGAACAAGGACGAGGTCCTGTCCGCGGTGACCGGCTTCGCCGCCCGCCACACCTGAGTCATAGCCTGGGCGGCATGTCACTGCTCGACCTGAACCCGGACCAACTGCTCTCCACGACCCGCGCCGTACGCAAGCGGCTGGATCTCACCCGCCCGGTACCGACGGAACTGATCCGCGAATGCGTCGCGATGGCGTTGCAGGCGCCGTCCGGATCGACCATCGTGACCATGCGGTTCGTCGTCGTCCGGGACGAGGCGAAACGGCGCGCGATCGGCGAGGTGTACCGCGAGGTCTACGCGAAGTACAAGGCCTCCCCGGGCTATCCGGGCAACCCGGCCGGCGACCCGGAACGCGACCGGATCCAGGCCCGCGTGGCGGCCTCGGCCGACCACCTGGGCGAGCACATGGGCGACGCGCCGGTGCTGGTGCTGGGCTGCAACGAGGGCCGCGACCGCGCCTCGGCCACCGCGGGCCTGGGCAACGTCCTGCCGGCGGTCTGGAACTTCATGCTGGCCGCCCGCGCCCGTGGCCTGGGCACCGCCTGGACGTCGATGCACCGCTCCCGCGAACAGGACGTCGCCGACATCATGGGCATCCCGTACGACACGGTGGCGCAGGCGGTCCTGACGCCGCTGGCCTACACGAAGGGTACGGACTTCAAGCCCGCCACCCGGCCGGACCCGGAGTCGGTGATCCACTGGGACACCTGGTGACCCCGCCGGCCCGGCGTACCGGGCCGGCAGGGCCTCCTAGCTAGCCCTTGACGCAGATCAGCTGGCGCAGGTGGGCGACGACCTCGACGAGGTCGGTCTGCGCCTCGATCACGGACTCGATGTCCTTGTACGCGCCCGGGATCTCGTCGATCACGCCCGGGTCCTTGCGGCACTCGACTCCCCTGGTCTGTTCGATCAGGTCGTCGACCGTGAAGGACTTCTTGGCCTTCGAACGGCTCATGCGGCGGCCCGCGCCGTGTGAGGCCGAGTTGAAGGCGGTCTCGTTGCCCAGGCCCCGGACGATGTACGTGCCGGTGGCCATCGAGCCCGGGATGATGCCGAGGTCGCCGTCGCCCGCGCGGATCGCGCCCTTGCGGGTCACGAGCAGCTCCACGCCGTCGTAGGTCTCCTCCGCCACGTAGTTGTGGTGGCAGGAGATCACGTCGTCCCAGCGGACCCGCTTGCCGGCGAAGAACCGGGAGACGACGTTCTGCGTCAGGGCCATCATCACCGCGCGGTTGCGCCGTGCGTAGTCCTGCGCCCAGAACAGGTCCCGGCGGTACTCCTCCATCTTCGGCGTCCCGTTGACGAACACGGCCAGGTCGCGGTCCGGCAGGTCCTGGTTGTGCGGCAGGCGCATCGCGGCCTCGATGTGGTGCTCGGCCAGCTCCTTGCCGATGTTGCGCGAACCCGAGTGCAGCACGAGCCAGACCGCGCCGTCGGCGTCCGCGCACACCTCCAGGAAGTGGTTGCCCGAGCCCAGCGTGCCCAGCTGCGACGTCGCACGGCCCCGGCGGGACCGGGCGACCGGCGCGAGCTCGTCGTAGGCCTTCCAGAACTCGTACCAGCCGCGTTCCTTCAGCCCCGGGACGGCCGACGGGTCGACCGCGGTCTTGTGCGCGCCCCGTCCGACCGGCACCGCCTTCTCGATCTTGGCCCGCAGGCGGCTCAGGTCGTCCGGCAGGTCATCGACGGTGAGGCTGGACTTGACCGCGGTCATGCCGCAGCCGATGTCCACGCCGACCGCGGCCGGGGCCACGGCGTCCCGCATCGCGATGACCGAGCCGACCGTCGCGCCCTTGCCGTAGTGCACGTCCGGCATGACCGCGACGCCGTGCACCCACGGCAGGTTCGAGACGTTGCGGAGCTGGTCGAGCGCGCCCGACTCGACGTCGGCGGGATCGGCCCACATCCGGATCGGGACGTGACCGCCTCGCAAGGTGTACGGCATCACCATCTCCTCTCCGAACGTCCGGTGTGCCGGGTCTATGACGCCAGAGAACGATCACCGGTTTCAACCGGTTTTAGTGCTCGGACCGGTGCCGGGGCCGGGGCCGCAGGCGTACGCCGGGAAGTTCGGGCGCGGGTACGCGCTCCGGGCCGTGGCCGGTGACGTGGCCGAAGCGGTCGCCGGTCTCCCACGCCGCCCGCGCGGCCTCGATGTCCTCGTGGCTGCGGCCCACGAAGTTCCACCACATCACGAGCTCGTGGGGGAACGGCTCGCCGCCCAGCAGCATCGCCCGCGCCCCGTCCCCGGCGGAGATCGTGAGCGTGTCGCGGCCGGTGCCGAGGTACAGCAGCGGCCCGGCGGCGGCCGGCGTGCCGTCGACCTCGATCTCGCCCGTGAGCACCAGCAGCGCGTGCTCGAAGTCCGGGCGCAGCGGGACGCTCGCCGCCGCGCCGGGCGCCAGTTCGAGGTCGGCGCCGACCAGCGGCGTGTGCACGGTCGCGGGCGAGACCGCGTCGCCGAGAGCTCCGACGAGGACCGTGGCCCGCAGCCCGCCCCGCGCGTACGAGGGCAGCTCGACGTGCTGTTCGAAGCCGGGCGCGATACCGGTCACCGGCAGCGCCAGCCACAGTTGCAGCGCGTCCAGGAGGGGCGCGTCGCCGACCGAGAACTCCGAGTGCGCGATGCCGTGCCCGGCGGTCATGAGGTTGAGCTGGCCGGGGCGGACGAGCACGTCGCTGCCCAGGCTGTCGCGGTGGCGGATCTCGCCGGACAGCGGCCAGGTCACGGTCTGCAGGCCGCAGTGCGGATGCGGCAGCACGCGCATGTCGACACGTTGCGGCCCGAACCGGTCGAGGAAGCACCAGGCGCCGACGGTCGGCAGGGAGCGGTGCGGCAGTACGCGGTCGACGTGCATCCCGCGGATGCCGCCCAGCGGAACGCTCCGCGACTCGAACCACTCGACGGTGGGGCGCTTGGCCGGCGCGTCGAGATCACTCACCCCGTCGCCTCCGGCCAGCGGACGTGATCCTCGTACTCGGTGTGCTTGCGCAGGTAGTCGGCGATGAAGGGGCACAGCGGCACGATCACCCGGCCGCGCCCGACCGCGTCCTCGAGCGCCACGGCGGCCAGCGCCTTGGCGACACCCTTGCCCTCGAACGCCGACTCCACCTCGGTGTGGGTGAAGATCGTACGGTCGCCGCGCTCACGGTAGACGGCGACGCCGGCGAGGGTGTCCCCCGACCAGGCCTCGTACCGGTTCTGCTCGTCGTTGCGCACGACCTTCGGTGATTCGGTCATTCCCGTCCTTCCAGACGCTGTTCTGTGAGCGTACGTCGGGCGTCGTCCACGCGGCGGGTGAGCCCCCGGCGGTCGAGGTGCTCGAGCAGCGGAATGGCGACCCGGCGGCTGGTGTCGAGGGCACGCCTGGCCTCGCTGACCGTGAACGGCTGGGGCAGCGCGCCGAGGACCCGCGCCGCCTCGGCGTCCGCGCCGGGCAGCAGCACGACGCCCTCGGCGATCTTGAGCAGTACGCCCGCGCGTACCGCCGCGCCGAGGGCGCGCCCGGTCAGGCCCAGCTCGGCGAGCCGGTCGGCCTCCGGCGCGCGGAACGGGCGTTCGCCCAGGTCCGTACGCAGGCGGCGGACGGCGTCGGCGACCGGGCCCGGCAGCCCGGCGGCGGCCGGGCCGTGCACGCGGCCGGCCTCCAGGCGCAGCGGCGGCCGGGCGAGCGCGTCGACCAGGCGGCGGTCGGGCAGCTCCAGCAGGGACCGGGCGGCCTCGACCGGCAGGCCGGGGTCGAGCGGGTCCGCCGACGCGTGCCGCTCGACCTCCTCGGCGAGCCGCCGCCCCAGCGACTCCCAGTGCGCGGGGTCGGCGAGCCACTCGCCGGCGACCGGCGCGGCGCCGGTCCGCAGCCCCATCGCGACGAGGTCGGAGCCGCGGACCAGGCCGTGCCGCCGGATCACCTCGGCGGCGGACGGTACGCCGGCGGCGAGCTCACGGGCGCGGGCGGCGGCCGCGCCACGCCGCCGCAGGGCGGGCGGGCGCAGGTCGAGGACGTCCGCGCCCGTGACGCGGCGCGCGCCGGGGTCGCGCAGCAGGAGCCGGTCGCCGACGTGCAGTGGCAGCGGGCGGGCGAGCGTGAGGCGCGCCGCGTCGTCGCCGAGCGGGCGCAGCCGTACGGGGACGGCGGCGGAGCCGATGTGCAGGACGGGTTCGCGCGGCAGCCGGGTCGCCTCGCGTACGCGCACGTCGACCAGCGAGGTGACGGTCCAGTCGGTTCCGGTCAGGGCCATGCCGCGGGAGACGTCGTCGCGCTCGACGCCGCGCAGGTTGATCGCGACCCGGGCGACGCCGGAGACCGTCTCGGCCTCCTCCTTCAGCGTCTGCAGCCCCCGTACGCGGACCGGACGGCCGTCGAGGAGGAGCTCGCCGCCGGAGCGTACGGTGCCGGCGGGCAGCGTGCCGGTGACGACCGTGCCGCTGCCCTTGATCGTGAACGCGCGGTCGACCCAGATCCGTACGGGCGCGTCCGCGTCGGGGGCGGGCAGGCTCGCGGCGAGCCGTCCGAGGGCGGCCCGCAGGTCCGGCAGGCCCTGCCCGGTCGCGCCGCTGACCGCGACCGCCGGCACGTCGCCGAGCGTGGTGCGGGCGATCTCGGCCCGCGCCTGCACGAGGGCGGCGTCCGGCTCGGCCCGGTCGGCGCGGGTGACGACGAGCAGCCCGTGGCGTACGCCGAGCGCGTCGATGGCGGCCAGGTGCTCGGCGGACTGCGGCATCCAGCCCTCGTCGGCCGCCACGACGA
This sequence comes from Actinomadura sp. DC4, assembly GCF_030406325.1. GTDB lineage: Bacteria > Actinomycetota > Actinomycetes > Streptosporangiales > Streptosporangiaceae > Actinoallomurus. Next base: position 112,109 of record NZ_JAUEQY010000013.1, read on the forward strand.
TCATCACGGCGGGCACCGGGCCGACGCCGGCCAGCATGTTGGTGACGAACCGCTCGTGCCCTGGCACGTCCACGAACGCGAGCCGCTCGCCCGTCTCCAGCGTCATCCAGGCGAACCCGAGGTCGATGGTCATGCCGCGGCGGCGTTCCTCGGCCCAGCGGTCGGGCTCCATCCCGGTGAGCGCGCGGACGAGCGTCGACTTGCCGTGGTCGACGTGGCCGGCGGTCGCGACTACCCGCACCGGTGCTCCGCCAGCGCGTGACGTACGAGCGCGGCGAGGTCGAGGTCCTCGGGTACGCCGCGCAGGTCGAGCAGCAGGCGGCCGCCCTCGACCCGGCCGACGATCCCGGCCCGGCGCAGCGGTACGGCGTGGCCCTCGGGCAGGCCGACCGCCGCGCTGGCCAGTTCGACGCCGGGCGCTCCCCCGCCGCCGACCCGTGCCACCGAGTCGACCGCGACCGCGCCGTGGTCGGCCAGCTCCTTGGCGAGGAGCGCGGCGCGCTCGCGCAGGCCGGTGACGTCGGCGTGCAGGGCAAGCGCGGTGGGCGTCGCGGGGCCGCGCAGGGACGCCTCCAGCGCGGCGAGCGTCAGCTTGTCGACCCGCAGCGCGCGGGCGAGGGGGTGGCGGCGCAGCCGTTCGACGAGGTCGGCGCGGCCGAGGAGCAGGCCGGCCTGGGGACCGCCGAGCAGCTTGTCGCCGCTGGCGGTGACCAGGTCGGCGCCCTCGGCCAGGACCGTGGCCGCGTCGGGTTCCTCGGGCAGCACGGGCTCGGGCGCGAGCAGGCCGGAGCCGATGTCGACGACGACCGGCACGCCGAGGCCGGTCAGGTCGCGTACGTCGGCCTGCGCGGTGAACCCCTCGATGCGGAAGTTGGAGGGGTGCACCTTGAGCACGAAACCGGTCTCCGCTCCGACCGCCTCGGCGTAGTCGGCCGCGGTCGTACGGTTGGTGGTGCCGACCTCGCGCAGGCGCGCCCCGGTCGAGGCGAGCAGCGCGGGCAGCCGGAACCCGTCCCCGATCTCCACCATCTCGCCCCGGCTGATCACGATCTCCCGGCCCTGGGCCAGGACGGTGGCGGCGAGGACGAGCGCCGCGGCATTGTTGTTGATCACGTGCACCGCCTCCGCCGCCGGGCACGCCGCGGCGAGGGCGGCCAGCGTGCCGCGCCCGCGCCGGTCCCGCCGCCCGGTGCGAAGGTCGAACTCCACGTCCGTGCACCCGGCGGCCTGCTCCACGGCGGCGAGCGCGGCGGCCGACAGCGGAGCCCGGCCGAGGTTGGTGTGCAGCAGCACGCCGGTCGCGTTGACCACCGGGCGCAGGCTCGCGGCGGTCGCGGGCAGAGCGGCGACGGCGGCGTCGGGCACGTCCTCGGCGGCGATCTCCCCGGTACGCGCGCGTTCCTGCGCCCCGGCGACGGCCGCCTTGACGATGCCGCGCCCGAGCCGCCCGGCCGCCGCGACGAGCCGCGAATCCGCGAGCACGACGTCGGTACGCGGCACACGCCGTCGTGAGTCCATGCCAGAAACCTACGACCGCCACCCCGCCCGACGCACGCACGCCCACCGTTTCGCCCGCGAAGCTCCTCGGACGTCCGGGGAGCGAAGAGGCCCGGACGTCCGTCCGCCGGTGAGCGCCCTGCCGCCGGGCGCCTCAGCGACCGGGGCACGCCCGGTGCGGGGGTGCGGCACGCGGAGCCGGCCGGAGGAAGCGCCCGCTGCGGGTCTGTCCGCCGGAGGCGTCGCTCCGGCCGTGTGCGGGTGATGAGGGCGGAGGCCCCACCGTTCGCCGGTCGGCCATCGGTCTGCCGGCGACGTTGTGCGAGCGTCCGTCCGACGGCGACGGAACGCTCATCCGGCGAACCGCCGGGCAGGCCGGAAAGCCACCCGCGATCCCCGCCGCCGGCCAGACGCCGGCGCGGGCATTGCTCGTCGGGGTGGTCCTCGACGGCGGGTGAACCCTCCCCGGGGCCGGGCGGGGCTCGGAGGCTGCGCTGCGAGGATCGGTGGGTGACGATCCTTCTCAACGGCACCGACGTGCGGCGGCTGCTGGATCTCGATCGGTGTCTGGCGGCGCTGCGGGACGGATTTCTCGCGCCTGCGAGCGGCGTCTCACCTCTGCGGATGCGGACCGACCTGCCCGGGCCCGGTACCGCGACCGCGCTGCTGCCCGGGCTGGTCGACGGCGTGCCCGCGTACACGGTCAAGGTCAACGCCAAGTTCCCCGGTGCGAGCCCGGCCCTGCGCGGGGTCGTCTGCCTGCACGACCTGGCCACCGGCGAGCTTCTCGCGCTGCTGGACTCCGCCACCGTGACCGCCTACCGGACGGGCCTCGCGGCGGCGCTCGGCACCCACGCGCTCGCCCGGCCCGGCGCGAGCACGGTCGCGGTCATCGGCGCGGGCGCGCAGAGCGAACTCGTCCTCCACGGACTGCGCCGCCTGCGGCCCGTGACCGAGCTGCTCGTCGCCGACCTCGACCGAGAGCGCGCGGAGGCGTTCGCGCGGCGGCACGGCGGAAGCGCCGTCACGGAGATCGGCGCCGCGGACATCGTCGTGGTCGCCACCTGGGCTTGGGAGCCGGTCCTGCACGAGGTCGCGCCCGGCACGCACGTGACCTCACTCGGCGCCGACGAGCCCGGCAAGGCCGAGCTGGCGCCCGCCCTGCTCGGCCGCGCCCGTACCTTCGTCGACGACCTGGACCTCGCGGTGGAGATGGGCGCGCTCGGCAACGCCGGGCTGACCCGCGAGCACGCCGCCGGGACGATCGGCGCGGTGCTGGCAGGCTCGGCGGGCCGCCGCGACGGCTCGGAGGTGACCGTGTACGCCCCGGTCGGCCTGCCCTGGCAGGACCTCGCGCTGAGCTGGGCCGCGTACGAAACCGCACACCAGGCCACCGACCGGCAGCCGCCAACAGGCCTACGGTTCGACTTCCTGGGCTGAGCGCGGCGTCAGTGGCCGAACATGCCGTTCTCCTCCGCGTGCCGCAGGAAGTCATCGACCATGCGGTGGCAGAGCACGGCCAGCCGGTGGCGGTCCTCGTCCGACCACTCGGCCAGGGCCTCGGCCATGCCGCGGCGGGCGACCGCTCGTACGCACTCCACCGCGTCGGCGCCCTCGGCGGTGATCCGTACGCGCTGGGCGCGCCCGTCGTCCGGGTCGGGCACGCGTGCGACGAGGCCGGCGCGTTCGAGCCGCTGGACCTGCCGGGTCACGTGCGGCGCCTCGACCGCGAGACGGTCGGCCAGCGTGCCCAGGCGTACGGGCTCCGGTGAGTCGGCCAGCAGCCGCAGGATCGGCGCGCCCGCGCGGTCGAGGGCGACCCCGGCCTCGCCCACGGTCCGCTCGTGCTGCTTGGCGCGCGTCAGGAGGTGGGAGATGCGCGTCAAGGCCCGCTCAAGCTCGATCATGTCTTCTGGAGCGGTCATGTCCGCAATCCTAGTTAATACTTACTTAACTTAAGTAAGTAGGATCTTAGGGACTTCACCCTCCAAGGAGATCCTCGATGGTCGACATCGCCACCGCACCGCACACAGGGCGCGTGCGGACCCACACCGGGCTGACGCTGCTCGCCCTGTCCGTGTCCGGCATGGTGGTGTCCGTGCAGCAGACACTCGTGCTGCCGCTGCTCCCCCAGCTGATGCGTCACTTCAACACGTCGGTGGCCTCGGTCACCTGGGTCTTCACCGCCTCGCTGCTCGCCGGCGCGGTCGCCACCCCCCTGCTGTCACGGCTCGGGGACATGTACGGCAAGAAAAATCTCATCCTCGTCACGATGGGGCTGCTGCTGGCCGGCTCGGTCGTCTGCGCCCTGTCCGGCAGCCTCGCCGTGCTGATCGCGGGCCGCGCCCTGCAGGGCACCTCGACCGCGCTGATCCCGCTCGCCATCGGCATGATCCGCGACAGCTTCCCGCGTGAGAAGGTCACCTCGGGCATCGGGATCGTCAGCGCCACGATGGGCGTCGGCGGCAGCATGGGCATGATCGTGACCGGCCTGATCGCCGACCACACCGACAGCTACCGGCCGGAGTTCTGGATCGCCGCGGTGCTCGCCGCCGCCGGGATGGTGCTGGTCACGGTGAGCGCCCGCGACACCGGCGCGCGGGCGGGCGGCCGTCCCGACTACCTCGGCGCGACGATCCTGGCCGGCCTGCTCATCTGCCTCCTGCTCGCGATCAGCGAGGGCAACGGCTGGGGCTGGGCCTCGGGCGGCGTGCTGGCGCTGTTCGCCGCCGCGGCGGTACTGACCGTCGTGTGGGTGCTGGTCGAGATGCGCGTCGCCCAGCCGCTCGTACGCCTCGGCCTGCTTGTCGGGCGCAAGTCGCTGTCGGCCAACGTCGCCTCGCTGCTGCTGGGCTTCTCGATGTACGCGGCGTTCACGCTGATCGCCACGTTCGTGCAGACGCCGAAGTCGGTCGGGTACGGCCTCGGCGGGAACGTCCTGGACGTCGGCCTCTACATGCTGCCCAGCACGTTCACGATGCTGATCTGCTCCGCCCTCGCCGGCCGGATCGCCACGCGGATCGGCGCGGCCAACTCCCTGGCCATCGGCTCGGTGTTCGCCGGGCTGAGCTACCTGTGGCTCGCGCTGTCGCACTCCCACCCGTACGACATGCTGGGCTTCAGCGCGGTGCAGGGAATCGGCTTCGGCGTCGCGTACGCCGCGCTCGGCACGCTGGCCGTGCAGCACGTGCCGATGGACCAGAGCGGCATCGCGAGCGGCGTCAACTCCCTCGTGCGCACCGCGGGCGGCAGCGTCTCCGGCGCGGTCACCGCCGCGATCCTCACCGGAGAGACCATCCCCGGCATGCCCGGCGTACCCGCTCTGCACGCGTACGTGCTGAGCTTCGTGATCGTGGCGGTCGGCGCGTGGCTCGCCGCGGGTGTCGCGGTCGTGCACGGGGTACGGCACCCGGCGCGACTCGATCACGTCGAAGCTCTCGAGACGACTTGACGTAGGGGCGCACGAGATCGCCATAGTGGGAGTCTCCATCTGGCGGAGGTGCACGCATGGGCCCCTACGCGGCCGCGTACGAACGCAGTCTCGGCGATCCCGCACGGTTCTGGGCGGAGGCCGCCCGCGACATCCGCTGGCGTACACCTCCGGAGAGGGTCCTCGACGACGGCGCCGCGCCGTTCTACCGGTGGTTCACCGGGGGCGAGCTCAACACCTGTGAGAACGCCCTCGACCGGCACGTCGAGCAGGGCCGCGGCGACCAGCTCGCGCTGATCTACGACAGCCCGGTCACCGGCACCCAGCGCGGGTTCACCTACCGGGAGCTGCGCGACGAGACGGCGCGCTTCGCGGGGGTGCTGCGCGGGCTCGGCGTCGAGCGCGGTGACCGTGTGGTGCTCTACCTGCCGATGATCCCGCAGGCGGTCGTGGCGATGCTCGCGTGCGCGCGGATCGGCGCGGTGCACTCGGTGGTGTTCGGCGGGTTCGCGCCGCGCGAGCTGGCCGTCCGCATCAACGACGCGCGGCCCAAGGTCGTGGTCTCGGCCTCGTGCGGTATCGAGGGCAGCCGGGTCATCGAGTACAAACCGCTGCTCGACGAGGCGCTCGAACTCGCCACCCACAAGGTCGGCGCCTGCGTGATCGCCCAGCGCCCGGAGGCGCTCGCCACGCTCGTGAGCGGTCGCGACGTCGACTGGGACCAGGCGATGGCGGAGGCGCGGCCGGCCGACTGCGTCCCGGTGGCCGCGACCGACCCGCTCTACATCCTCTACACCTCCGGCACGACCGGGCGGCCCAAGGGCGTCGTCCGCGACAACGGCGGGCACGCGGTCGCGCTGCGCTGGTCGATGCCGAACGTCTACGGCGTCTCGGCGGGCGAGGTGTTCTGGGCTGCCTCGGACGTCGGGTGGGTGGTCGGCCACTCCTACGCGGTGTACGCGCCGCTGCTGGCCGGCTGCACGACGGTCCTGTACGAGGGCAAGCCGGTCGGCACGCCGGACGCCGGGGCGTTCTGGCGCGTCGCCGCCGAGCACCGGGTGAACGTCATGTTCACCGCGCCGACCGCGATCCGGGCGGTCAAGAAGGAGGACCCCGACGGCCTCCTGATCAAATCGCACGACCTGTCCGCGCTGCGCACGCTCTTCCTCGCGGGCGAGCGCCTGGACCCCGGCACGTACGACTGGGCGGCGAACGTCCTCGACCGGCCGGTGATCGACCACTGGTGGCAGACCGAGACCGGCTGGCCGATCGCGGCGAACCTGCGCGGGCTGGAGCCGATGGCCGTCAAGGCGGGCTCGCCGAGCGTGGCCGTGCCCGGCTACGACGTACGCGTGCTGCTGCCGGACGGCTCGGTGGCCCCGCCGGGCGCCGAGGGCGACATCGCGATCCGGCTCCCGCTGCCGCCGGGCACGCTGCTCACGCTGTGGAACGACGACGAGCGGTACGTCGAGTCCTACCTCTCGCGGTACCCCGGGCACTATCTGACCGGCGACGGCGGCTCCATCGACGAGGACGGCTACATCTGGGTGATGGGCCGCACCGACGACGTCATCAACGTCGCCGGGCACCGGCTGTCGACCGGGTCGATGGAGGAGGTCCTCTGCGCCCACCCGTCGGTGGCCGAGGCCGCCGTGGTGGGGGTGCGCGACGAGCTGAAGGGCCAGGTGCCGCGCGGCTTCGTGGTGCTGAAGAGCGGTACGGACGACGTGGACGAGCCCCGGCTGCGCGGCGAGCTCGTCCGCGCGGTCCGCGAGCAGATCGGCCCGGTCGCGGCGTTCAAGGAGGTGGCCGTGGTGCCGGCCCTGCCGAAGACGCGGTCGGGCAAGATCCTGCGGGGGACGATGCGCGGCATCGCGGACGGCGACGACGTCGCGGTGCCCTCGACGATCGAGGACGCCACCGTGCTGGACCGCCTGCGCCCGATCCTGCGGCGCGACCTTCGCTGAGGCGGGGCGCCGCGTCAGGGACGCGGCGGCCGTCAGCGGTTCGCGTGTTTGGGCCAGAGTGCCGTGACGATCAGGACGCCGATGATGGCGACGACGATCTGGAAGATCGTTTCCCAGAAGTTGAAGCCGTGGGTCTTGAGATTGAGCAGGTGCGCGATCCACGTACCGATGAAGGCCGCCACGATACCGACGAGGATCGTCAGCCAGATCGGCATGTGCTGCTTACCGGGCACCAGCAGCCTCGCGAGTGCTCCGATGATGGCGCCGAAAATGATCGCGGTGATGACACCACCGATTGACATGGCGACTCCCCCGAGTTCGCTGCGATGTGCACGTCCGGAAGACACACCGTTACCGAACGTATACCCGCTGGAACGAGAGCCGACACCCGGGCGGGATATCGATCCCGGCCGCCAATGCCGCCTCATAAGGTCTGCACCGACCTCGACGCAGAGCGCCCGCCATCTGGGAGAACAGCCCGGAAATCATATAGGTCCACCTCCTCCGCCCTTTATTGGAACGGAGGAAGTGGACCTGGAACGTGGACGGTTTTACGCTTTTACGCGTGCCGACCTCGTCTCAATATCTTTCAACCGGACAAAGCTGCCGGAATTACATTCACAGATCCTACATGCGCCGGAGATACTGGAGCCACTTCGACGCAGTTCCCGTTCGCCATGCTACGGGAGCTCTTCTTCCAGTCGATCGCGAGGCGCTCAATTTTCTGCTCCACTTCTTTTCACCTCCTTTCGTCATTTGTCTATCCACTTTTCCCGGGCGGTCCTGGATATCTGCTCCAAGGACTCCGCAGGCCCGAGCGCCTCTGCCCTGAGTCGTTCGAAACTGAGCCTATGCCGGTAGGTTTCGGTCTCTTCTTCCAAATATGAGCACCCGTTGAGATGCTCTATATATACGACATCATGAAATTTCATCCCGCCCACCAGCGGGAACTGCAGAAGCGTGAAGGACCCCGTCGCGATCGGATGAGGTCCTTCAAGTGGAAGAACTTGAAGGGTGACGTTGGGAAGCTCCGCGAGCTTCTGGAGATGGCGCAGCTGCCCGGCCATCACGGCCGCGTCACCGAAACGCCTCAGCAGCAGGGCCTCGTCCAGCACGGCCGACAGCCGGAGAGGGTGCTCGCGGGTGAGCACGGACTGGCGTTCCAGGCGCGCCTCGACCCGGGCGTCCACCCGGCTGGGCGGAATGACCTCGGTGGAGTGCGAGCCCTGCTCGACGGCCTGGGCGTACGCCTCGGTCTGCAACAGCCCGGGAATGACCTGCGTCTCCCACTGCCAGAGCTCCTCGGCCTCGATCTCCAGGCCGATATAGGAGGCGTACGGCTCGGGAAGGGCGTCGGAGAACGCCTCCCACCAGCCGCGGCGAACGGCGTCGCGCGCCAGCTGGAGCAGCTGCTCCCGGTAACCTCCCTCGACCCCGTACAGGTCGAGAAGGCGGCGGACGTCCGCGAAACGGGGGGCCTGCCTGGCGTTCTCCAGCCGGCTGACCTTGGAGGCGGACCAGCCCAATCGCTCCGCGACGTCGTCACCGGTGAAGTCGCCGGATTCCCGCAGGCGTCTCAGCTCAGCGGCGAGACGGCGATTGCGGACCGTGGCACTTCCGGGCCGGGGCACCCTGATCCTCTCCCACCCGGGCCGATGGCGTGTTCCCGTCAGCCGAAATCTACAAATCTGGCGCAACTGTTATAGAGGTAGGAAGTAACGGAGTCAAGAAACCACCGCTACACCTTTTAGTGAAACTTGCGAACGAGATAGACCTTAGCGGACAACCGAACTAAGAGCCAGCGCTGAATCCACTATCGGACATCATGCGAAGATTGTGGAACGGCACGCGTGTCCGCCACTGTGATTCCTGTGTCTTTCCTTCCCTCTGGTCGGTCTTGTGACACCTGAGGCGCGTGGGACCGATGCGCTCTCAACGCCGGACTCAGAGTGAGTTCGGCTCGTCCGCAAGGTACGGAGGTGCAGGATCGTACTGGATGTTCCGCCGCACGGCGCGCGAATGGTCCCGTCCGTGCAATCGGCCCACGAGCCACAGCGCCATATCGATCCCGGCCGAAACCCCCTGGCTGGTCACGATGTCGCCGTCGACGACGTAGCGGGCGTCCCTTACGACGGTGACGTCCCCGCGCGCCTCCAGCTCGTCCTCGAACGAGTGGTGCGTCGCCACCCGTTTCCCGCGGGCGCGACCCGCCTCATGCAGCAGGAGGGCGCCCGTGCACACGCTGGTGACCCACGTGGCGTCGACATCGCGGATCCAGCCGGTCAGCGCCGCGTTGGACACCTCGCGCCGTGTCCCGAGGCCGCCGGGCACGAGCAGGACGTCCAGCGCGGGATGGTCGGTGAACGTGCAGTCCGAAAGCACCCGCATGCCCTTGGAGCACCGGACCGGGCCAGTGCTCTCGGTGATGAGCACGGCGGCGTCGGCGTCGTCGCGCAGGAGTGAGGAGACGGTGAAGACCTCCCACGGGCCGACGAAGTCGAGCTCCTCCACGCCGTCGAAGAGCAGCAAACCGTAGGTCGTCACGGGACCACTCTCTCACCCACAAGATCAACCGGTCTGGCGGATGGGCGAACCGCGACGCACCGGCGGGCGTCCATCCCATCGTCGGTTCGATCGGGAGGATCCGGATGGTGTCGCGAAGGACGTTCGTGTTCGGCGGAGCGGGGCTGGGCGCGGTGGCGCTGGCGGCAGGGGCGGGCGGCGTCCTGGTCGAGGAGGACGTGCTGCCGGGCAAGGTGCGCTTCGACCGGGCCATCGGCCGGTGCCGCGGCCTGCCGCCCGCGCCCGCCACACCGGGCGTGGTCCGCACGCAGACGTTCCGGTCGCGCCGCAGGGACACCGACGTGGCCGCGGCGGTCGTCCTGCCCGCCGGGGTCACCTCGCCGCGCGGCCTTCCCGTCGTCGTCGCGCTGCACGGCAACGGCGGCAGCGGTCCCGCCGCCGCCCGCGACCTGAGGCTCGACCGCTATCTCACCGAGGCCGTACGGGGACGGGCGCCGTTCGCGATCGTCGCCGTCGACGGCGGGCCGAACTCCTACTGGCACCGGCGGGCGAGCGGCGAGGACCCGCTCGGCATGATCACCGACGAGCTGCTGCCGCTGCTCGGCCGCCAGGGCGCGCACACCGACCGCTTCGGGGTCATCGGCTGGTCCATGGGCGGCTACGGCGCGCTCCTGCTGGCCGAGACGGCCGGCGCGCCGCGTGTGGCCGCCGTTGTGGCGGCCTCCCCCGCGGTCTTCGGCTCGTACGCGGACGCCCGGCGCACGAACCGCCTGGCCTTCGACGGGCCGGAGGACTTCGCGCGCAACGACGTGATGGCGGGCCTGGGCCGCCTCGGCGGAGTGCCGGCATGGGTCGACTGCGGGACGAGCGACCCGTTCGCCCCGATGGCGCGGCGGCTGCGCGCCCGGCTCCACCCCGCCGGGCGGATGGGGCGCGGCTGTCACGACGGCGCCTTCTGGCTGCGCCGGCTGCCGGCCGAACTCGCCTTCCTCGGCGCTCACCTTACCGGCCGGTGACCTGCGACGACTTCCCAGCGTGACGGGCGTGACGGTAGAATCCGTGAGTGACACGCGACGCGGTCCTCCGGTGCGGAGACCCGGGCCGCCCGTGGTCGACACCGTCGCCGAAGAGGGGGACTGACAGGCCATCCGCTCGTGACACCAGAAACGGGGGTCGACCATGAGTCATCAGGGCGCCATCGGTCCGCACAAGGTGGTGCTGGGCACTTACAGCACCCATGAAGCGGCCCAGCACTCGGTGGACATTCTCGCCGAGCACAAGTTCCCGGTGGAACACGTCACGATCGTGGGCACCGGGCTGAAGCTCGAAGAACGCATCCTCGGCCGCTGGACTCTGGGTCGCGCGCTGCTGACCGGTGCGGGCACGGGCGCGTGGATCGGCCTGCTGATCGGCATCATCTTCTGGATCGTCACGCCGTGGGTGCTCGGCGCGGTGATCACCGCGATCATCCTCGGCGCCGTGTTCGGCGCGGTCTTCTCGGCCGTGGCCTACTTCCTGCAGAAGCGGGCGTACACCTCGGCGCCCTCGGTCGTGGCCGACCGCTACGACATCCTGGTCGACGCGGAGTTCGCCGAGGAGGCCCGCCGGCTGCTCGCCGCCGTCCTGTCGACCATCGACCACTCCCGCTGACCGGCTACGGCAGGCTCTGTACGGCCAGGCCGAGGGTTCGCCATTTCACGGCGGCCTCCGCGCTGGTGACGATCGGCCAGCCGCGGTCGGCGGCGGCGCGTGCGATGTGGGCGTCGACGACGTCGCGGATGCCGGCCTGCCGGGCGGCGTCGCCGATGATGAAGGCGTTGCGCTCGTCGAGGGCCAGGACCACCACGGAGGCGCTCTCCACGGCCCAGGCCAGCTCCTGCAGGCCGCGCTCGTCGGCGACCACCGCGGCCTTGGCCAGCGCGGTCGCGGGCGCGACCAGGCTGTAGCCCCGTGCCGCCACGAAGCCGACGAGGGCGCGCATGTGCTGGCTACGGCCGGTGGCGAGGTCTACGAGTGCGGGGACGTCCAGGACGCGGCCGGAGAGGTTCACGAATTCCGCCGTGCATCCCCGTCGCCGTTCTCGAAGATCCTCCGGGCCCAGTCGGTCGCGTCGTCGTCGAACGGACCCCAGCGGTGCTCCACCGCCGCGACGAGTCTCTCGCGTTCGGCCCGGTCCCGTACGGCCTCGGAGACGTAGGCCGAGACGCTCGGCGCGGCCCCCGAGGCGACGGCGGCTCGCGCACTCTCCAGCACCTCCGCGGGCACCGTCACCGTGATCTTCTCCGTCGCCATGGGGCCCATGGTATGGCCTGAGCCGCAAAAAAGTATGGCTTCGCTGGTGAATCGGTGTCGGACATCACTCCGGCTCTCCGATCAGGCCGAGCTCGGGCTGCCGTACCGCCCTCCCTTCGCGGCGCCACAGCAGGCGTACGCGCTCGCGCAGCTCCGGGTCCCGGCGGACGCGGGCGACGAAGTCGCCGGGGCCGGTCGCGCCGGTGAGGCGGCCGAGCTCGGGCAGGTCGGCGAGCAGCGCGCCGAGGAGATCGGCCTGCGCGGTCAGGGCGAACGGCTCGCCCCGGCGGTCGACGAGACAGCCGTGCCGGCCCGCGTACAGTTCCGGCCGGCGGCCATCGCCGGCGACCGCGACCGCGTCCGGCACCGGAAGCCTGCGGTAGTTCGGCTCGGTCGCGTCGAGGACGGACAGCTGGGTCTCGTCCAGCCAGACCACCGGCAGGCGCGCGACGGCGCCCGGGGCGAGCACGGGGGCTGCGGGGACGTAGCCGGGGCGGCTGACGTGCGCCGACACGCCGGGCAGGAGGCCGCGGACCGTGGCGTGGATGAGCGGGACACGAAGGTCGGCGCGGCCGGCGAACTTACGGTGGAGCTGGGCGGGCGAGCCGTTGGAGCCGACCGCGACGACCGGGTGCCGGTCCGCGAGCGCGGGGCGCGCCGCCGTACGCAGCGCGCCGTCGAGCGTCGTCGCGCCGTCCAGCCGCCACTCGCCGGGCGGCGTCTCGTCGCCGGGCGGCGCGATCAGCGGGCGGAAGCGGTCGCCGTCGAGCAGGCCGGAACCCTCCGGCAGCGCCCCGGGATAGGTCAGCGGATGGCCGATCGGATCCCGGCCGAGGCCGTCGCCCGCCTCAGCCATGGGCGACGACCAGCGCGGTGGCGTCGTCGTGCGGCTTGCCGTGCGCGGCCGGCGCGGCGCGCTCGGCGTCCCGTACCGCCCCGATCACGTGCTCGGGGCCGTGGGTCCGCAGGTCTTCGAGGAGGTCCCGCCACGTGTGGCCGTACCGCTCGACCAGCCGGGTGACGCCGTCGGTCAGCAGCGCCACCGTGTCGACCTCCTCCTCGGAGAACGTCGCGGTGACCGCCTCGTACGCGGCGGCCCGGCTGGTGCTCGCCACCCAGAAGCCGCCTGGCCGGTTGCGATGGGACCGCACGAGCTCGCAGGTGTACGGCGGGCCGCCGGGCAGGTGCAGGAGCCGGTCGTCCTCGACGAGGTCGACGGACCCGTCGGTGCGGCGGACGAGGACCGGAGAGTCGGCCAGGACGAGGCACTCCAGCCGTCCCTCGCCCCAGCGGGCCATCGCCACGGTCGAGGAGGGGCTGTCCGGGTTGGCGAGGTCGCAGGTGCCGGCGTGCGCCGTACGCACGGTCTCGATCGCGGCGGCGAGGACGTCCTGGAGCGATCCGGCCGCGCCCGTGGCGAGCGGGCCGGCCAGCGCTCCGGCGAGCCGGTGGACCAGCCAGGGGACGTCGTGCACGCAGCCGCTGTCGACACCTGCGGGCGCGGTCGCGCCGTCGAGCACGACCGCCCAGTCGGGTCCGGCGAGGACGTAGTCCTCGTTGACGAGGCCGGGAGCGGCCTGGGTCGCGTAGGTGAGCCGCGACGGCCGTACGGCCGTCTGGACAGAAGTCGCCATATCGCCGCGATCGTAGCCCGCTCAGCTCCAGGTCATGTCGATCTGGTGCTCGTACGCGACGTAGCCCGCCCGCGCGAACGCACGGGCCATCGGCACGTTGCCGAGGTCGGTGGAGGCGTGGATCAGCGGCGCGTCCTGCGCGGCGAGGACGCGGGTGCCCTCGGCGAGGAGGTCGTCCACGTAGCCGTTCCCCCGGTGCCCGGGCCGTACGCCGATGTAGGCGATGATCGGGTTGTACGCGTTGCGCGCCGGGATGACGAACCCCACCGGCTCGCCGTCCGGCAGGGTCGCGATCCGCCACCACGAGCGCGGGCTCGCGTAGCCGGCCAGTTCGTCCTCGTACTTGGCCACGGCGGCCTCCCACGGGGACGTACGGGTCAGGTCGGCGCGGCTGTGGGCGTCGAGCGTGCCGTCGAGGACGTCGGCCATGAGGGTGATGAGCTCCACCGGCGAGCCGGGCGGGCGGAAGCTCAGCCGCCCGCGCGGTTCGGGCACGGGCGTGCCGTAGCGCCACTCCAGCCGCAGCCGCTCGACGAACAGGTGCGCGCCGGTGCGTTCGAGCGCGGACATGCGCTCTCCCACCGGCCCTCGCACGGCCGGGTCATCGCGCCAGCCGGGCGGGACGAAGCGGCAGTACTGCGGCGTCACCGGCACCTCGGCCATCGCCGTCTCCAGCAGACGCACACCGACGTCGACGCGGTCGTGGGTCGCGTCGTCCAGGTCGAAGACGTCGAGGACGTACGGCTCGTCGTGTCCGGGCCGGGCCCACCACGCGGCCCTGGCCACCAGCCGGTCGCCGCGCAGGGCGACCCACATCCACTCGGGACGCCGCAGGCCGCCGGCGAGGTCGCCGGCCAGCTCGTCGTCCAGCGAGCTCGGGAGCCGGGTGAACAGGTCGAGTTCGTCGTGCCCGGTGATCGGGCGCAGGGTCAGGTCGTACGGGTCTTCCATCACGGCGTTCCCCGATGAGAAGCGCGCCCGTTCACTCCGGGAGCCGGAAGGGCGCGGTGGGATCGGCGGTCATCGCCCCTCCTTTCGCGTCGCGGGTCAGGTGAGGTCAGTCCTATCTTCGGCCCCGTTTTGGCCGCAACAGGTTTTCCGCACGGTGGTGCACGGGGGACACCGCCGTCACCTTCGCGGTGACGGCGGGTGCTCTTTCGGCCGGGCGGCACCACACCGGCCGAGACGATCGCCAAGGCCGACGTGTCGTGCTGGTCGGGTCCGGCCACCGCGGCCACCGGTATCGGCGTGTTCACGCCTGGGCGGCCGACCGCCATCCTGTCCCGGTCCCTGAGCGTGCCACGTACCGGCGTCGGCAACGGCTCGACGTGCCCGTACCCGCATCGTCGACCACCTGGCGGCGGGTACGACGATCCGTCGTCGCATCGAGGTGACCAGTGCCGTCCCGTGGGCCTCGCCGAGAGGGCAGCCGCCGCGTCACGTCGTCCCGGTCGGCCATTGGGTCGGCCCGCCTTATGCCGAGACGGCGATGGCGATCTTTCCGCGCGCCTTTCCGGCGTCGAGGTGGCGCATGGCCTCCGGGACCTGGTCCAGCGGGTAGGTCCGGTCGACGCTGGGCGTCACCGCGCCCGACTCGATGAGGCCGGTGAGTCGTTCGAGGTCGCCGGAGCGCTCCCTGGTGACGAAACCGGTCAGCCGCCGGCCCGTGAACGGCGCCAGTACTCTGGCCCGCAGCTGACGGTCCATGCTCATCGCCCAGTTGTCACCGCCGACGATGACGGCCGTCCCTCCGTGCGTGAGCGCGCGGCGCAGCCGGGAGACCGCGGAGTTCCCCGCGATGTCGATGATCAGGTCGTATCTCCGCTCACCGGCGAAGTCGCCCTGGGCGTAGTCGATGACCTCGTCGGCGCCGAGGGACCGTACGAGATCGAGCTTCGCGGCGCTGCAGACGCCGGTGACATGTGCCCCGGAGGACTTGGCCAGTTGGACGGCGTAGCTGCCCACGCCGCCGGACGCGCCGATCACGAGCACCTCCTTGCCGTGACTCACCCGGCCGATGTCGCTCAGGGCCTGCAGGGCGGTCATCCCGGACACCGGGACCACCGCGGCCTGCTCCGGGGTGAGGTTCGCCGGCCTGCGGGCGATCCTGCTCTCCTTGGCCGCGGCGTACTCGGCGAAGGAGCCCGGTCCGATGCCGTACACCTCATCGCCCTCGGCGAACCTCGTGACCGCCGGTCCGGCCGCGACGACGGTGCCGGCGACGTCCCGCCCGGGCACGGCCTTCCTCGGCGTACGGAGGCCGAAGGCGAGGCGCACGATCCGCGGGCGGCCCGTCACCTGGTGCCACACACCGCGGTCGAGCCCGGCCGCGCGTACCCGGATGAGCACCTCGTCGCCGGCGATCGGAGGCCGGTCGACCCGCTCCAGGCGCAGGACGTCGGCGGAGCCGTACGTGTCATAGGTGACGGCTCGCATCGTCCTCGGCGTTAAGCCGCTCGGGGCGTCGTGTGCGGGGAGGCGCTCTTTCATGGCCTGTTCCTTTCGTGGATGCGCTCTCGTACTTAGTACGGCACGCTACAGTACTAAGTACGAAACGGCCACGGGTCCGGAGGCGGGGATGCAGGGCAGGACCACTGCTGAGGAACGCACCCCGCTCAGTCGGGAGCGGGTGCTACGCGGCGCCGTCGCGGTCGCCGACGCGGGAGGCATCGCGTCGCTGACGATCCGCTCGCTCGCCCAGGAGCTGGGCGTGAAGCCGATGTCGGTCTACTACCACGTCGCCGGCAAGGAGGAGATCCTCGACGGCATCGTCGACATCGTCTTCGGCGAGATCGAGCTCCCGTCGACGGACGGCGAGTGGCGCGCGGAGATGCACCGGCAGGCGGTCTCGGCCCGCGACGTACTCAGACGCCACCCGTGGGCGATCGCCCTCATGGAGTCGCGCAGGACCCCGGGACCGGCGACGTTGCGCCACCACGACGCGATCATCGGCACGTTGCGGGGGGCGGGCTTCTCGGTGGCGGCGACGGCTCTCGCGTACACCCTGCTCGACAGCTACATCTACGGCTTCGCGCTGCAGGAGTCGTCGCTCCCCTTCGGCCCGGACACCGTCGCGGACGTGACCGAGCCGATCATGCAGGCGTTCGCCCCCGATGAGTACCCCCACCTGGTCGAGATGGCCACCGAGCACATCCTCCGCCCCGGCTACAGCTTCGGCGACCAGTTCGAGACCGGGCTCACCACGATCCTCGACGCCCTCGCCCGCCCGGCGGGAGGCGACTGACTCCGTGTTCGCGCGAGCTGTGACCGGTGGCCGGCTCCCGGCCTACGTGGCCGGGGCGGCGAAGATCGGGGTTTGCCACGATGACCTGGGGCCGGGTCTCGGCGATGCTGGCGGTATGGCAACGATCAGGAAGCTCACAGTCGCGTTAGTGATCAGTGCCGCCGCGGTGGCGCTCGGGCCGTCGGCGACCGCCGCCACGGCCTCCCCGGGCCAGTGGATGCCGAACCACGTCTCGGCGTCGCCCGACCAGTGGATGCCGAACCACGCCCCGGTCTGACATGCCGCGCATCCTCCGCGCGTGACCAGGACAGCGCCCGACCGCTCGTACGGTCCGGGCGCTGCTCGCCGCGCCCGCTGCGATCATTCGTCGCGCGCTGTCGCCGAAGATGAACGACGCCGCGATCCGGACGCTCGGGCTGACGGCCGGGCCGCCCTCGCTCGCGCCCCCGGGTGGCCTGGCACCAGGTCTCGCTTCCACCGGATCCGCGCCGGCGAACAGTGACACCACCCCGACCTCGACCGCTACCGCCACGAAAAGGTGGTCGCCATCGACATCGAGCCCCCAGGCGGCTGAAGACGGTCGGCGCGTGGCGTCGGCCGTCAGTGCACCTGGCGGACAGGTGAAGTGGCGGAGGCGTACGGGAATCGAACCCGCCGTCGGCGCTGGGCGTCGACCAGTGGTTTTGAAGACCAAGAGGGCCACCAGGCACCCTCACGCCTCCGCCGAGGACTCTACTCAGGCTCTCGCCTCCGGGCGCCAAAGGGTGGCGCGTTCCGCCGCGCTCCAGGCCGTCGTCGTCAGCAGGTACACCGCGGCGGCCAGCGGCACGTACGCCGCGAACAGTACCGTCCCGAACGGGAGTACCCGCATGACCTTCGACATGGCTCCCGGTGGAGGCGGCTGGTGCCGGTACATGCGGATCGACGTCCACGCGGCGACACCGGCCAGCAGCAGGAACACGACCAGGAAGACCAGTGCGTGCGGGCCGAACGGGGCCGCGGCGAACAGCCAGCGTTCGCCCAGCGGTGTGCCCAGCAGTGTGTGGGTCAGCAGCAGGTTCGCGTGGCCGCCGATCGCCGGGGACAGGAACAGCCGGTAGACGACGGAGAAGATCGGGAGTTGGAGCAGCGACGGCCCGATCCCGGCCCACATCGAGGTGCCCTCCGCGCGGTACAGGGCAGTGATCTCCTGATGGGCGCGTACGGGATCGGCGCGGTGGCGGTCGCGGAGCTTCGTCACCTGCGGCTCCAGCCTCTGTTTGGCCCGGCCGGCCCGCGCCTGGCGGCGGCTCAGTGGCAGCATGGCCAGGCGGACGCACACGGTGAAGACGACGATCGCGGCGGCGGCGCTCAGGCCGCCGGTCAGCGGGGTAAGGACGGACGTCAGCCCGGTGACCAGGTGGTACGCGCCGCCCACGGCGGCGCTGAACGGATTGAACACGGCGAAAACCCTTCGGCTGCGAAGAAAAGGACGCAAGAAGGGCCGCGGGCGAACGGAATCTACTCGGCGGCCCTCAAAAGGGCCGACGGGGCTCTGGGACGTGGCCGCCCGGCGGCGCCGGGGTCGCAGAGGCGGATGACGACCGCGCGGGACGCGTCCACGACCGCGGAGCGCGCGGACGTCAGGGAGATCACGTCCGGGCGGCGTGCCGCCAGGACGACCAGCGCGGCGACCGCGAGGGCCGCCGCGGCGAGCAGGAAGGCCGACGGTGTCAGCGCGTCGGCGGCGGTCCAGCCCGCGATCAGTGCCGTCACCGCGACGGCCAGGATCCGGGTCATGCCTCTGAGACGACCGCGACTCCCTCGTGGTTCCCT
This sequence comes from Actinomadura sp. DC4, assembly GCF_030406325.1. Lineage (GTDB taxonomy): Bacteria > Actinomycetota > Actinomycetes > Streptosporangiales > Streptosporangiaceae > Actinoallomurus. The sequence goes on from NZ_JAUEQY010000013.1 coordinate 130,511, forward strand.
CAGTCGTATAGTGCGTCGATCGCCAGGGCGTACTTGGCGTGGATGACGCGCCGCTTGAGCTTGAGCGTCGGCGTCAGCTCCTCGCTCTCAGCCGTCCACTCGTCCGGCAGCAGCGCCCACTTCTTGACCTGCTGCACCCGGGCCAGCCGCGCGTTGGCCGTCTCCACGGCCGCGCCGACCTCCTCCAGCACCGCCGGAGATGAGGCCAGTTCCCGAAGGTCGCCGGAGAGACCGCGCGCCGCCGCCCACACCGGTGCCACCTCGCCGTCCAGCGTGAGGACCGCGACGACGTAGCGCCGCCCGTCGCCGTACGCCAGGGCCTGGCCGATCAGCGGGTGTTCCTTGAGGACGTTCTCGATCAGCGACGGGGCGATGTTCTCGCCGCCGGCCGTGATCATGATCTCCTTCTTGCGGTCCACGACGCTGAGGAAGCCGTCGGCGTCGAGTTCGCCCAGGTCGCCGGTGTGCACCCAGCCGTCGGGGTCGAGCAGGGCGGCCGTCTCCGACGGCAGGTGGAGGTACCCCGGCGTGCAGATCGTGCCGCGCAGCAGGATTTCGCCGTCCTCGGCGAGGCGGAGTTCGATGCCCGGCATGGCCCGGCCGACGGTGCCGAGCTTGAAGGCGTCCGGCAGGTTCGCGGTGGCGGCGCCGGTCGTCTCGGTCATCCCGTACACGTCCAGGATGCGCAGGCCGAGGCCGGCGAAGAAGCGCGCCACCTCCAGCGGCAGCGGCGCGGCGGCGCTCAGCGTCTGCCGTACCCGGTCCAGGCCGATGAGCGCCCGCATCGGCGCGAGCACCGCGGCGTCCGCGCGCGTGAACGCCTCCAGCACCTCCGGCGTCGTCGTCGCGCCGTACGAGCACGACTCGACGTACGCGCACCCGGCCTCCATCGCCGACGCGACCGCGGCGCGGCGTGCGGAGTCCTGCTCGGCGCCGAGGACGGCCTGGATGGCGGCCATCATCTTCTCCCACACGCGCGGCACGCCGAAGAAGCCGTGCGGCCGCGCCACCGCGAGCACCGCCGGGAGCCGGGCCGGGTCCGGGCAGAAGTGAACGTGCGAGCCCCGTACGACCGGCAGGTAGATGCTCAGCACCCGGTCGGCGATGTGCGCGAACGGCAGGTACGAGACGCCGACGCTCTGCGGCGGCAGGTCCGAGGTCGCCTCCGACACCCGGCACTCGTACAGCGCCATGCGGTGGGTGATGACGACGCCCTTGGGACGGCCGGTCGTGCCCGAGGTGTAGAGCACGGTGAGCGTGGAGGAGGGCGTCAGGTCCTCCCAGCGCGAGCCGGATGAGGAGCCGAGCTCCAGGAACGACTCCCACGAGAGGTACGGCGAACCGGGCGGGCAGTCGTTCAGCACGATGACCGCCCGCAGCAGCGGCAGCTCCGACAGCACCGGCTGCCAGCGGGCGAGCTGGTCCGGTCCGTCGAGCACGGCGTAGCGCGCGGAGCAGTCGGCGGCGACGTACGCGACCTGCTCCGGCGCGAGCGTGGCGTAGAAGGTCGTCGGGACGCCGCCGGCGTGCACGACGCCGAGGTCGGCGAGGACGTGCTCGGTACGGTTGGGCATCATCAGCGCGACGGTCTCGCCGGGCTCCAGGCCGAGTTCGGCGAATGCGGCGGCGATCCGCAGCACGCGCGAACGGGTCTCGCCCCAGGTCAGGGTCTCCTCGCCCAGGGTGAAGGCGGGGGCGTCCGGATATCGGGACGCCGTCTCGAGCAGCACGGCGGGAATCGTCTCGCCCTCGATCTGCTTCTCGACCTCGGCCCGCTCGTCCAGCACGCTCATGCCACGCCTCCGTCAGTGTTCGCTTACTACGGCAGCATCGCACCATGTAGAACGTGATTCGGACAAGGGGAACGCGCGATAAGTTCGCTCCGGGAACAACGACGCGGAAGGGCCGCAATGAAGTATCGCCTCACGCAGTACGCCCACGGCGGCGGCTGTGCCTGCAAGATCCCCCCGGGTGAGCTCGAGGCGGTCGTCGCCGGCCTCATCGACACCTCACGCCCGGACGATCTGATCATCGGCCTCGACGACGGCGACGACGCCGCGGTCGTCCGCGTCGAGGGCGGGCAGGCGGTGGTGGCGACGGCCGACTTCTTCACCCCGGTGGTGGACGACCCGTACGACTGGGGCCGGATCGCCGCGACGAACGCTTTGTCGGACGTGTACGCGGTCGGCGGGCGTCCCCTGGTCGCGGTCAACCTCCTCGGCTGGCCGCGCGACACCCTGCCGATGGAGCTCCTGCGCGAGGTCCTGCGCGGCGGGCTCGACGTCGCCCGCCAGGCGCGCTGCCACGTCGCGGGCGGGCACAGCGTGGACGACCCCGAGCCCAAGTACGGCATGGCGGTGACCGGGCTCGCCGATCCGGACCGGCTGCTGCGGCTGGACGCCGGTCGCCCCGGCATGCCCCTGTCGCTGACCAAGCCGCTCGGCGTCGGCGTGCTGAACACCCGTCACAAGGCGACCGGCGAGGTCTTCGGGCAGGCCGTCGAGACCATGACGACGCTCAACGAGACCGCCTCGCGCGCGGCGCTGGAGCGCGGCCACGGCTGCGCCACCGACGTCACCGGCTTCGGGCTGCTCGGCCACCTGTACAAGATGGCCCGCGCGAGCGGGGTCACCGCGGTGGTGGACGCCGCCGCCGTCGACTACCTGGAGGGTGCCCGCGAGGCCGTACGGGACGGCTTCGTCTCCGGCGGCACCCAGCGCAACCTCGCGTGGGTGACGCCGCACGCGGACTTCGGCAGCGTGAGCGAGGACGACCGCCTGCTGCTGGCCGACGCCCAGACCTCCGGCGGCCTCCTCGTCGCCGGGGAGATCCCCGGCGCGCCGATCGTCGGCGAGCTCGTCGGACGGGAAACCCACACGCTGATCGTTCGCCGGTAGATCACCGAGGGTACGGAACCAGTCACACTTGCATGGCCGCTGCGGAGATTCGGGGGAGACCGCATGGCCACATCGGCGACGGAGACGCGCAGTGAGCGGCGTTTCCTCGGTCATCCGCGCGGGCTGGCGACGCTGTTCATGACCGAGATGTGGGAGCGCTTCAGCTTCTACGGCATGCGCAGCATCCTCGTGCTGTTCCTGGCCGCGTCCGCGGCCGAGGGCGGGCTCGGCCTGAAGGAGGGCACGGCCAAGGCCCTGGTCGGGGTCTACTCGGCCATGGTCTACCTGGTCACGCTGCCCGGCGGCTGGGTCAGCGACCGCGTGCTGGGGCCGCGCCGGGCCGTTCTGTGCGGCGGCGCCGTCATCATGCTGGGCCACGTCGCGCTGGCGGTCCCCGGCGGCGCCGGATTCGTCTACCTCGGGCTGACCCTGATCATCGCCGGCACCGGCCTGCTCAAGCCGAACATCGCGACCCTCGTCGGGCACCTGTACCGGCTCGACGAGGACGCGCGGCGCGACGCCGGGTTCTCCATCTTCTACATGGGCATCAACCTCGGCGCGTTCCTCGCGCCGCTCGTCGTCGGCACGCTCGGGCAGAGGGTCTCCTGGCACCTCGGATTCGGCACGGCCGCGGCCGGCATGGCGCTCGGCCTCCTGCAGTACGTCCTCGGCGGCCGGCACCTGAACGACGGCCCGCCGCCCCGCGCGCTCAGCGAGCGGGAGCGGCGGCACCTGCGCGAGGCCGTGCTCGCGGGCTGCGCGGCGGTCGCCGGTGTGGTCCTGCTCGGCGTGGCCACCGGCACGCTCACCCTGGACAACGTGACCTGGGCGCTCGCCGTCATCCCGCTGGTGGTGGCGGTGGCCTACTTCGGGTTCATGTTCTTCGGCAGCCGCGAGATCACCCCGGACGAGCGCGCGCGGCTGCGGGCGTACGTGTGGCTGTTCGTCGCCGCGTCGGTGTTCTGGATGGTCTACGACCAGGCCGCGACCGAGCTGTCGACGTTCGCCCGGCACCGGACCGACCTGTCGGTCGGCGGCTGGGAGATGCCGTCGAGCTGGCTGCAGGCGATCAACCCGATCATGGTGATCGTGCTGGCCCCGCTGTTCGCGGGCCTGTGGGTCCGCACGGGCCCGCGGCTCAGCACGCCGCTGAAGTTCTCCGTCGCGATGGCGCTGTGCGGGCTGTCCTTCGTGATCATGGCGCTCGCGGCGGCCGAGGCGAGCCACGGCGCGAAGGTCTCGGTGCTGTGGCTCGTGGTCACGTACCTCATCCAGACCGCCGGCGAGCTGTGCCTGAGCCCGGTCGGGCTGTCGGTGACGACCAAGCTGGCGCCGAAGGCGTTCGCCAGCCAGATGATCGGCGTGTGGTACCTCGCCGTGGCGGTGGGCGACGCCATCGGCGGCCAGCTCACCCGCCTGGCCGGGACCGCGCTGTCCGAACCCGCCTACTTCCTCATGCTGGGGGTCGTCGCGCTGGCCACGGGCGCCGCGCTGGCGGCGGGCGTCCGGCCGCTGCGCGCGATGATGGACGAGCACCGGGCCGTCTGAACGCTCCGTCCATCTGCCTCCTTCCCGAAAGCCCTGACCGAACTCGGACATTTCGCAAGCGGTGGGATCCAAACGGCGAAACCTACCGTCATAGGCAAAGAACAATTTGCGCAGCAGGGCGAGTCCTAGTTGGGTATCCACGACACGTTTTGCGGGGAAATGAAGGGGCGGCCGTTTCGTGCACGAGCATCCGGAGGCCTACGGCCAGCAGCCCTATCCGAATCAGCCGCAGGGACAGGGTTCCGGCGGCCATCCCCCTCAGCAACCGCCGTATCCGGGCCAGCAGCCGCCCTCGTATCCGAACCAGCAGCAGCCGCCGTACCCCGGCCAGCAGCAACAACAGCCGCCGTACGGGCAGCAGCCCGCCTACGGCCCTCCGCCGCAGCCCGGAGGCGGCACGCCCTGGGGCCAGCCGCCCGCGGGCGGGTTCGGGCCGCAGGACCCGATGGGTCCCGGCGGCTGGGGACCACCCCCCGGCCCGCCCGGCAAGAACAACTCCGGCCCGGTCGTCGCGGTCGCGGCGGTGGCCGCCCTCGTGCTGCTCGGCGGCGGTGGCGCGATCATCTGGGCGTTGAGCGGCGACGACGGCAAGAAGCCGACCACCCCGATCGCGGTGAGCACGCCGCCGACGTCGGTGCCGACCTTCTCCCCGCCGACCTCGTTCCCGAGCGCGTTCCCGACGCCGACCTTCCCGAGCTTCCCCACGCCGTCGTCGTCCTCGACCTCGGATGAGTCGATGTTCGTCCAGGCCGGCGACTGCGTGCGGATCACCGGCAAGTCGCCGCACCTGGAGATGCACAAGGCGACCTGCGGCTCGGCGCCGTACAAGGTGCTCAAGCGTTACTCCGGCACGGCGGACAAGACCAGGTGCCGGGGCGTCTCGGGCTACACGACGGCGTTCTGGGCCACGAACAAGAAGTACAGCTTCCTCAGCTACGTGCTCTGCCTCAAGCGCCAGTAGCGGCACGCTGGGGCACGACGGTGTACTTGGGGTCCTCGGCCGAGGCCAGCCCCGCATAGAAGACCCCGAAGCGCGTGCAGACGGCTCCGCCGGTGAGCGCGAGCCCGGACACGATGGCGGCCGTACGGCTACGGCCGGCGACGACGGTGCCGGCCGCCCCGGCCGCGGTGAGGCCGCGCCCGCAGCGCAGCAGGAGGCCCGCGCGGCCGGTGCGGTACGGCTCGGACACGAGTTCGCGGTGCTCGCCGCGCATCCCCCGGCCCTTCTCCAGCGTTCCGGCGGCGGCCAGCTCCAGCCCCGCGCCGAGCAGTGCCATCCGCCGGGCCGGGGCGCCCTCAGCGCCGGGCACGGCCGCCATGCCGACGGCACCGGCGCTCGCGAGCGCGCTCCCCGCGAACAGCAGCGGCAGGTGACGGTAGCCCTCGTGCCAGGCCGGCACCGCGGTGTCGGCGATCAGCACGCCCGTGTAGGTGGCGAGCATCGGGCCGGTCACGGCGGCCCCTGCCCCCGCTACCCGGCCGAGCCACGGCGCGATCCCGGTGACCGACGAGGCGGCCGAAGCACCGGTCAGCCCTCCGTGTACGGCCATCGCCCAGGAGCCGACGCTCATCGGCGAGGTCGGCTTGAAGACGCGCAGCATGTGGAGGAAGCGCTCGGGCCGCCCGAGCTCGGTGATGAGCAGCACGGACCCCGCGGCGGCGGCCGTCGCGGCGGTGATCCGGCCGGTGGTCTCGAGCCGCCCGCGCCCGGTCGCGCCGGCGAGGGCCGCCATCGTGGCCGACGCGCCGGACAGCCCGCCGAAGTAGAGGTAACCGGGCAGGTGCGGGGCCTTCCAGCGCGGGCGCTTCAGCACCGGCCGCCCGTAGTAGGACTGGAACTCGGCGCGCGGGACCATCCGCTCCTCGCCGCCGCGGCGGGGCATCAGCGCCGTCCCAGGAACGACACGGCGACACATCCCGCGAGAGCGGCCGCCGCTCCCCCGGCCCACTTCCACATCGCGGGCAGGTCGCGGGTGGTGACGACGGGGTCCGGCGGCAGGCCGTACACCTCCGGCTCGTCCAGCAGCAGGAAGAACGCGCCGTCTCCGCCGACGCCGTCGTTCTCGTCCTCGCCGTACAGGCGTGCCTCGGCCACGCCCTGGTCGTGCAGGTCGTCGAGGCGGGCCTTGGCGCGTTCGCGCAGCTCGTCGAGCGGGCCGTACTGGATCGAGTCGGTCGGGCAGGCCTTGGCGCAGGCGGGCTCCATGCCGTCGCCGATGCGGTCGTAGCACATCGTGCACTTCCAGGCCCGGCCGTCGCCCTCGCGCCGGTCGATCACGCCGTACGGGCAGGCCGAGACGCAGTAGGCGCAGCCGTTGCAGACGTCCTGCTGCACGACGACGGTGGCGAACTCGGTGCGGAACAGCGCGCCGGTCGGGCACACGTCGAGGCAGGCGGCGTGCGTGCAGTGCTTGCACACGTCGGAGGCCATCAGCCAGCGGCTGCTCCCGGCGCCGTCGTCGACCTCGTGCGCTTTGGTCTGCTCGACGAACGCCACGTGCCGCCACGTGCTCGCGCCGAGCGACCCGGTGTTGTCGTAGGACATCCCGGTGAGCGCGAAGCCGTCGTCAGGGACGTCGTTCCACTCCTTGCAGGCGACCTCGCACGCCTTGCAGCCGATGCAGACCGAGGTGTCGGTGAAGAACCCCGCCCGCTCCGGCGGGTCGGCGTACCCGGCCTCCTCGGCGACGTCGTGCAACGGCCCGTGCAGGCGGTTCTCCATCAATCCTCCGGGATCCCGGCGAGGCGGCGGTAGCGGCGTACGAGGGCCCGCAGCGCGGCGCCCTGCGGGCGGCGGCCGGGCCGGATGTCGCAGGTCGCGGCCTTGCTCTCCTGGATGTGGGTGTTCGCGTCGAGCACGATGGGCAGCAGGTCGTTGGCCGAGTCGCCGGTGACGACGCCGGAGCTGCCCCAGTGGTAGGGCAGCCCGACCTGGTGGACGGTGCGGCCCTGGATCCGCAGCGGCCGGAGCCGGTCGGTGACCAGGACGCGCGCCTCGATCGCGGTGCGCGCGGTGATGATGGTGGCCCAGCCGCCGTTGACCAGCCCGCGCTCGGCGGCCAGGGCGGGCGAGACCTCGCAGAACATCTCCGGCTGGAGCTCGGACAGGTAGGGCAGGAACCGGCTCATGCCGCCCGCCGTGTGGTGCTCGGTCAGCCGGTACGTCGTGAAGGCGTACGGGTAGGTCGTGCCGCCCGGGGGGTGGTAGCGGTTGTCCCGGCGCGGGTAGAGCTGGCGGGCCGGGTTGCTCTGCTGGGCGTAGATCGGGTTGCGGACCGGCGACTCCTGCGGCTCGTAGTGCGTCGGCAGCGGCCCGTCGACCAGGCCCTTGGGCGCGAACAGCCACGCCTTCCCGTCGGTCTGCATGATGAACGGGTCGGCGCCGCCGATGGCGGCCTGCGCCTTGGCGCCCGGGGGCGGGACGTACGAGGGCGGCTTGCCCTTCTCGAAGTCGGGGACGTCGTGGCCGGTCCACTGCTCGCCGTCCCACCAGACGTAGGCCTTGCGCTCGCTCCACGGGCGGCCCTCCGGGTCGGCGGAGGCGCGGTTGTAGAGGATGCGGCGGTTGGCCGGCCACGCCCAGCCCCACTCGGGCGCGACCCAGGACTGGTCCTGGCCCGGCCTGCGGCGCGCGGTCTGGTTGACCTCGTCGGCGTAGCTGCCGGAGTAGATCCAGCAGCCGCAGGAGGTCGAGCCGTCGTCCTTGAGACCGGCGAAACCTCCGAGGGCCTTGCCGTCGGCGTCGTAGCCGTTGATCTCGCGCAGCACGGCGTCCGCCGACGGTTCGTCGTGCGGCCCCTCGACCGGGTAGTCCCAGGTCAGGTCGAGGACCGGCCGGTCGTTGGGGTCGGTGGAGGAGGCCAGCCGCTCGCGTACGCGCCGGCCGAGGTGGTACATGAACCACAGGTCGCTGCGCGCGTCGCCGGGCGGGTCCAGCGCCTTGTGGTGCCACTGCAGCAGCCGCTGGGTGTTGGTGAAGGTGCCGTCCTTCTCCACGTGCGCGGCGGCGGGCAGGAAGAAGACCTCGGTGGCGATGTCCTCGGGGCGCGTCTCGCCGGAGGCGACCTCCGGGGAGCTCTTCCAGAACTCCGCGCTCTCGATGAGGTTGAGGTCGCGGACCACGAGCCACTCGCTCGCGGCGAGGCCCTGGCGCTGCAGCCGCCCGCCCGCCGAGCCGACGGCGGGGTTCTCCCCCATGAGGAAGTAGCCCAGGACCTTGCCGGCGATCTGGTCCATGACCGTGTGGTAGGTGCCGTGGTCGCCGGTCAGCCGCGGCAGGTAGTCGAAGCAGAAGTCGTTGTCCCCGGTCGCCGCGTCGCCCCACCAGGCCTTGAGCAGGCTCACCATGTAGGCGCGCTTGTTGCCCCAGAAGCCGGTGTCGCCGGCGGCGCGTTCGAGGTAGGTGTCGAGGTCCTCGTGCTCGTGGGCGTACGGCATCGGCAGGTAGCCCGGCAGCAGGTTGAACAGCGTCGGGATGTCGGTGGAGCCCTGGATGCTCGCGTGCCCGCGCAGCGCGAGGATGCCGCCGCCCGGACGGCCGATGTTGCCCAGCAGGAGCTGCAGGATCGCGGCGGTGCGGATGTACTGGGCGCCGACCGTGTGCTGGGTCCAGCCCACGCTGTAGACGAACGCGGTCGTACGGTCCCGGCCGGAGTTGGCGACGATCGCGCCGGCGATCGCGGCGAACGCCTCGGGGCCGATGCCGCACATCTCCTCGACCAGCTCCGGGGTGTAGCGCGCGAAGTGGCGTTTCAGCACCTGGTAGACGCAGCGCGGGTGCTGGAGCGTCTCGTCGCGCTCCGGCGCGTGCCCGGTCTCGGACGGGGTCGCCTCGAACGTCGCACCCGGACCGTGCTCGTGGGAACGGTCGTCCGGCGCCGCCTCGTCGCGTTCGCCGGCCGCCGCCCGCGGGTCCGCGTCGGCGTACGCCCAGGTGGTCGGGTCGTACTCCCGCTTGTCGGCGTCGTAGCCGGAGAAGATCCCGTCGAGGTCCTCGGTGTCGCGGAAGTCCTCGCCCAGGATCGCCGCGGCGTTGGTGTAGTTGAGGACGTACTCCCGGAAGTCGTGGCCGCCGCTCAGCACGTGGTTGACGAGCGCGCCGAGCAGCACGATGTCACTGCCGGCCCGGATGGGAACATGCTCGTGCGCCACCGCGCTGGTGCGGGTGAACCTCGGGTCGATGTGGAAGATCCTGGCGCCGCGCGCCTTGGCCTCCATCACCCACTGGAACCCGACCGGATGGCACTCGGCCATGTTGGAGCCCTGGATGACGACGCAGTCGGCGTTCGCCAGGTCCTGCTGGAACGTCGTGGCGCCGCCGCGCCCGAAACTGGTCCCCAGACCGGGGACGGTGGCGGAGTGTCAAATACGGGCCTGGTTCTCGATCTGGATCGCGCCGAGCGCGCTCCAGAGCTTCTTGATGAGGTAGTTCTCCTCGTTGTCGAGCGTGGCCCCGCCGAGGCTCGCGATGCCCATCGTGCGGCGGACCGGCTTGCCCTCGAAGGTGTCCTGCCAGCCGCGCCGCCGCGCGTCGAGGACCCGGTCGGCGATCATGTCCATCGCCTCGTCCAGGTCCAGCGGCTCCCACTCGGTGCCGTGCGGGCGGCGGTAGAGGACCTTGGTCTGGCGACCGGGCGAGGTGACGAGCTGCTTGCTGGCCGAGCCCTTGGGGCAGAGGCGGCCGCGCGAGATGGGCGAGGCCGGGTCGCCCTCGATCTGGATGACCTTCTCGTCCTTGACGTAGACCTTCTGCCCGCAGCCGACCGCGCAGTAGGGGCAGACGGAGTCCACGACCCGGTCGGCGTCCCCGGTGCGGGCGCGCAGAGCGTCGGTGCGCTTCGAGCGTGCGGCCTCGCCCCGGCCCAGCCGGTCGTTCCCGGCGAGCTGGCGGAGAACCGGCCACGACTCGATGCCCACGTCCCCATTCAACATCCTTCTACGGCGGTCTTTCCACCGCACCTGGTCAGGGTCCGGTCCTGTCTCGTAACGGGCCGGGCGCGGTAGCGTCGGGCCATGGGCCGAGTGACGGTACGACGGCGGGTCGCGCACATCGACGAACGGGGTGTCCGCGGGCGCCCCGACACGCTCGTGGTGGAGGAACCGCTGGAGATCCGGCTGGCCGGAACGCCGCTGTCGGTCACCATGCGGACCCCCGGCGACGACTTCGACCTGGTCGCCGGTTTCCTGCACGGCGAGGGCGTCGTACGGGCCGCCGACGACATCCGGGCGATGCGCTACTGCGCCGACACCGACACGATGAACGTCATCGACGTGACGCTCGCCGACGGCGTGGAGCCGCCGGAGGTCTCACTCGACCGCTCCTTCCTCATGACCAGCGCGTGCGGCGTCTGCGGCAAGACGAGCATCGACGCCATCCGGCAGCGGAGCCGGTACGACGTCCGCGCCGACCCCGCGCGCTTCGACGTCGAGCTGCTGGCCCGGCTCCCGGAGACGCTCCGCAAGGCCCAGCGCGTCTTCGACCGGACGGGCGGGCTGCACGCCGCCGGGCTGTTCGACGCGGAGGGCACGCTGCTGACGATGCGCGAGGACGTCGGGCGGCACAACGCGGTCGACAAGGTCGTCGGCTGGGCGCTGAAGGACAAGCGCGTGCCGCTGACCGGGCACGTGCTGCTCGTGAGCGGGCGCGCGTCGTTCGAGCTCACCCAGAAGGCGCTGCTGGCCGGCGTCCCGGCGCTCGCCGCCGTCTCGGCGCCCTCCTCGCTCGCGGTCGACCTGGCCGAGGAGGGCGGGATGACGCTCGTCGGTTTCCTGCGCGGTCCGTCGATGAACGTCTACTCCGGCGCCGAACGACTGCCCGGCTGCGCTTGACCGGATGGGGCGAGATCGGCATATATTGCACGCCGTGTCCAATATCACCGAGGAGACCGTGACCGAGCGGCGCGTCCAGGGCGACGGCGTCGAGCTGGCCGTCTTCGAACGCGGCCAGGGGCCCACCGTCCTGCTCGTGCACGGGTTCCCCGACACGCACGCCGTCTGGGACGCCGTGGCCGGGCGGCTCGCCGCGCGGTTCCACGTCGTCGCGTACGACGTGCGCGGCGCGGGCGGCTCCTCCCGGCCACGGGCGCGCGAGGCGTACCGGTTCGAGCATCTCGTGGCCGACATGCGGGCGGTGCTGGACGCCGTCAGCCCCGGCGCCCCGGTGCATCTGGCCGGGCACGACTGGGGCGCGATCCAGTCGTGGGAGGCGGTCTGCGCGATGCCCGAGCGGTTCACCACCTACACCTCGATCTCCGGGCCGTGCCTCGACCACGCCGCGCACTGGACCCGTACGGGACTGCGCGAGCGGTCCGGGGTGCGCAAGGTGCTACGGCAGCTCGCCCACTCCTGGTACATCGCCGCGTTCCACACGCCCGTGCTGCCCGAGCTGGTCTGGCGGCACGTGCTCGCCCGCCGCTGGGGCGCGCTCCTCGAACGCACCGAGGGCGTGCCGGCCGGCGACGGCCATCCGGCGCCGACGCTCGCCGAGGACGCCGCAGCGGGCGTGAACCTCTACCGCGCGAACATGCTCGGCGCGCGCCGTACGCCGGGCGAGCGCCGTACGACCGTGCCCACGCAGGTCGTGGTGCCCACCGGGGACGCGTTCGTGACGCCGGGGCTGGCCGCCGAGGCGGCCCGGCCGTTCGCCGAGCGGCTGCAGGTACGGCCGGTCCGCGCACCGCACTGGGTGCCGCTCACCCAGCCCGGGGAGATCGCCCGCCTGATCTCCGAGCACATCGCCCAGGCCGGTTAGCCCGCCTTCATCCGGAGCGTCTCGGTGGCGCTGCGGCGGACCAGCTCCTCGTCCACCGCGTGGCCCAGGCCAGGCCCGGCGGGCACCGGGACGCGGCCCCGGGTGGCGCGGATCGGCGGGTCCACCACGTCGTGCGCGTAGTACTTGTCCGAGCCGGAGACGTCGCTGGGCAGCGTGAAACCGGGCAGCGCGGCGATCGCGACGTTGGCGGCGCGGCCCACCCCGAACTCATGCATCCCGCCGCACCAGACCCGCCAGCCGCCCTCGACCGCCCGGTCGTGCGCGGCGCTCGCCGGGGTCAGCCCGCCCATGCGGGAGACCTTGATGTTGAGGATCCGTCCCGCGCCGAGCTCCATCGCGGTGTCGAGCTGGTCGAGGTCGTCCACGGACTCGTCCAGGCAGACGTCGGTCCCCAGCCGCGACTGCAGCCGGGCGTGCGCGGCCAGCGCGCCCGGAGCGTACGGCTGCTCGATCATCGTCAGGTCGAACCGGTCGAGCGTGGCGAACACCTCGTACTGGTCCTCGGTGTAGGCGCCGTTGGCGTCGACGTGCAGGTCCAGGCCCGGATGCGCGTCGCGCACGGCGCGTACGGGCTCGACGTCCCAGCCGGGGGCGATCTTCAGCTTGATCCGCGGGTACCCCTCCTCGGCGTAGCGGCCGGCCTGGGCGAGGAGGTCGTCGACGGTCGGCTCGATGCCCAGGCTCACCCCCGCCGCGATGTCCGGGCGGTCGCCGCCGAGGGCGCGCGCCAGCGGCATGCCCGCCGCGCGCGACCACAGGTCCCAGCAGGCGATGTCCAGGCCGGCCTTGGCGAAGTGGTGGCCGCGGATCCGCGCCCAGCGGGCGCCGACCTCGACGGGGTGGTCCCAGGAGGCGCCGAGCAGGGCGGGCGCGAGGTAGCGCTCGAGTGTCAGCCGGCAGATGTCGACGGTCTCCGGGCAGTAGTACGGGTCGCTCGGCGAGGCGATCTCGCCCCAGCCGGCCCCGCCGTCCTCGTCCTCGACCCGCACGAGGATGTGCTCGAGGTGGGACTTGCGGTGCGAGCTGGTCTGGAAGGCGTGCACGAGCGGCAGGCTCACGCGGAACGCCTCCACGATGGTCACGCGGGGCACCGGTCGCCTCCCTTCCGCAGGCGGTAGACGGCCGTGTGACCGTCGCAGGTCTGGCAGGAGATCGCCTCGAACCCCTCCCCGGTCAGCCCGGTCAGCGCGGCGGCCAGGTCGTCGCGCAGGTGGGAGGCCGCGCCGCGGTCGCGGGCCACGAGGGCGTCCCAGTCGCGCGGCATCCCGACCAGCGCGTCGCCGTCGTCCTCGCGCCGCACCTCGCCCCAGCCGGTGTACGGCGGGCGCGGGAGGTTCCGTGCCGGATGCCCGACCAGGTCCCACTCGACGATCAGCCGGTCGGTGCGCATGCCCGGGTCGCGGCCGGAGTCCTCGACGCCGTACAGGTCGCGGGTGAACCAGCGGCCGGTCGCGCCCAGCACGTCGAAGTTGAAGTGCGCGTTGTGAGTGCGCACGGGGTCGAAGGCCCAGCGCATGACGGTCACGCCGGTGGAGATCACGTAGTCGCGCTGGCTCAGCTTGAGCGTGCGGCCCACCCCCTTGCCCTGCCAGCCGGGCAGCACCGCCGCCACCTGTGAGTAGTGGTAAACGGTCGAGGAGTCCGATCCGAGGAAGCCGTACGTGAAGCCGATCAGCTCCTCCCCCGCGAAGGCGCCGATCACCGAACCGGCGTTGCGCGAGAGCGCGGCGAGCAGCCGCGGGCTGACGGCCGGATCGGTCGGCGCGAGCGCGAACGCGGTGCGGTAGACCTCCACTCCGGCGCGCATCTCGGCCGCCGTGATGAGAGGTCGTACGGTGATGGACGGAGAGAGCGACAAATTCCTCTCTTTTCAGGTTTTTACACGAAAAAAGCGTCGGTCCCACGTCGAGTTTAGTATCAGTGGCATGGAACCCGATGTGGCCGCCTCCCTGGTGCGCACCACCGCTGACCTGCTGTCCTTCGGCCGCGAGCGGCTGCGGGAGTACGCCCTCGCCGAGTCGCCGTCCGGAGACGCGCCCGCGCTCGACCGCTGCGCCGAGCTGATCGCGGCGGGCCAGCGGGAGGCCGGCGGCCGCGTCTCCCGGACCGACGGGCATCTCGTCACGGCCTTCGGGCCGGAGGAGGGCCCGCACCTGCTGCTCGTCGGCCACTACGACACGGTCTGGCCGGTGGGCCGGCTGGCGACCATGCCGTACACCGACGACGGCACGACGATCGCCGGGCCGGGCACGCTCGACATGAAGAGCGGGCTGGTCGCCGTGGAGATGGCCCTGCGCGCGCTGGCCGCCGCAGGCGCGGCCCCCGTACGGCAGGTGCGCCTGGTGACGGTCCGCGACGAGGAGGTGGGCAGCCCGAGCGGCCGTACGGTGATCGAGGAGCACCTGGACGGGGCGGTCGCGGTGCTCGGCCTGGAGTCGCCGCACCCGGACGGCGCGCTGAAGACCGCGCGCCGGGGCAGCACCCGGATCCTGCTGACCGTCCAGGGCCGCGAGGCCCATGCCGCGCTGGACCCGGACAGGGGGATCTCCGCCATCGACGAGCTGTTGGACCAGGTCGCGGCGGTACGCGTGATCGTCCCGGACGACGGCGAGACGCTGTTCAACGTCGGCCGGATCGAGGGCGGCAGCCGGGCCAACGTGATCGCCGGCTCGGCGTCGGCCGAGATCGGCCTGCGCTTCACCTCGGCCGCGGCCGAGCACCGCGTGCTCGACGCGCTCACCGGCGCGACGCCTTTCCGCGCAGGCGCGGTCGTGGCGGCGAAGGTGCTGTCCTCACGCCCCACCTGGCCCGAACGCGCGGACGACCCGCTGCTGGCGACGGTCGCGCGCATCGGCGCGGACCTCGGCCAGCAGATCACGGGCCGCCCGGCAGCGGGAGCGGGCGACACGAACCTTCCGGGCTCACGCGGCCTGCCGACGCTGGACGGCTTCGGCCCACGAGGCCGCGGCGCCCACGCGGCGGAGGAGTCCTTCCACCTGGCCGCCCTGCCGGCACGCGCCGCCCTGCTCGCGGCCATCATGGTCGACGACCTGTCGGCTCACACGTAGGCGGGGCGGGACAGGCCCGCGGTGTCGGCGTCGCGCTGGGCCAGGGCCAGGCGGGCCGTGGCCTCGCGCAGGCGGTCCGGTGGCAGGACGTACGGCACGCGCAGGTGGTCGTCCAGGACGCCGTCGACGCCGAAGGCGGTGCCCGGGACCAGGTGCACTCCGTGGCGGGCGCCCGCCGCCGCCAGGGCCGTGCTCGACACGCCCGGCAGGCGGGCCCACAGTGACAGGCCGCCCGGGGGGATCTCGAACTCCCAGCCCGGGCAGTCCTCGCGCAGCGCCTCGACCAGGGCGGTGCGCCGTTCGCGGAGCATCGACCGGCGCTCGGCGGTGATCTCCTCCATCCGTCCCAGCAGCTCGGTGACGATCAGCTGTTCGAGGACCGGGCTGGCCAGGTCGACGGTCTCCCTCTCCTCGGCCAGCCGCCGTACGAGGGCCTGGCCCGCGCGGATCCAGCCGATGCGCAGGCCGCCCCACAGCACCTTGGCCGCCGACCCGATGCTGATGACGCGACCGTCGGTGTCGTGGGCGGCCAGCGGGCGCGGGCGGGTGACGTCGTCCACCGCGAGTTCGGTGAAGGTCTCGTCGGTGACCATGTACGCGCCCGTGTCGCGCGCCGTGGCGACCAGGGCGGCGCGCGTGGTGTCGTCCATCAGCCGGCCGGTGGGGTTCTGGAACTCCGGGATCACGTACGCGAGGCGCGCCGCGGACTGCCGCAGGCCGCCGGTGAGGAGCTCGGGGTCCCAGCCCGCGTTGACGCCGGCGGGCACGAGGCGGGCGCCCGCGCGGCGCAGGCCGTCCAGGGCGTGGGGATAGGTCGGCGACTCGACCAGCACCGCGTCTCCCGGCCGCGTGAACGCCTGCAGCACCAGGCACAGGGCGTTCTGCGCGCCGGTCGTCACCAGCACCTGCTCGGGCACGGTGGGCGCGCCGCGCGCCGTGTAGCGGGCCGCGACCGCCGCGCGCAGCCCCGCCAGGCCCAGCGGCTCGTAGCCCGGGCCGCTCGTATGGCGCGGCAGCTCGGCGACGGCCGCCGCGACGCACTCCTCGAACACCGACGGCACGGCCGGTGACACGCAGGCGAGGTCGATGAGCGTGCGGTCCTCGGCGAGGCCGTGGCGGGCCGCGGACGGCGCGCCGGACGGCAGCGCCGTCCAGCTTCCCGCCCCCTGGCGGCTCTCCACGTAGCCCTCCTCGCGGAGGGCGTCGTAGGCCGAGGTGACCGTCGTACGGCTCACGCCGAGGATCACGGCGAGGTCGCGCTCGGCGGGCAGCCGTGTGCGCAGCGGCAGGCGGCCGTCGAGCACGAGGCCGCGCACGCCGGCGGCGATCGCCGCGTAGTAGGGCCGGCTCCGGGGCGGGCCGCCCAGGAGCCGCGCGAGCGTCGTGGCGTTGATCGACCGAGGCGACATAAGGCCACTTTTCATCATTGGCTCTTATATTTCAAGCCACTGGTCTGGCTCAATGATCACTCAGCCAGAAGAAAGGCAGACGAACCGTGTACCTCCGTCGATTGGCCCAGCTGTACGCCGGATTGGCCCTGTACGGCCTCGGCGCCGCCCTGCAGGTCGCCTCGCGGCTCGGCAACGACCCGTGGGACGTGCTCCACCAGGGGCTCGCCCGTCAGACCGGCCTGTCGATCGGCACGTGGGCCATCATCGCGGGCGCCCTGGTGCTGATGCTGTGGATCCCGCTCCGGCAGCGGCCCGGCCTCGGCACGATCAGCAACGTCGTCCTCATCGGCCTGTTCATCGACCTGTTCCTGTGGCTGCTCCCCCACCCCGGCGGGCCGGCGCTCCGCTGGGCGTACCTCGTGGCGGGAATCCTCGTCGGCGGCTTCGCGACGGGCTGCTACATCGGCGCGGGCTTCGGCCCGGGCCCGCGCGACGGCCTGATGACCGGCCTGGCCGCCCGCGGCCACTCGATGCGGGTCGTCCGGACCACGATCGAGGTGAGCGTGCTGGCGCTCGGCTGGCTGCTCGGCGGGACGGTGGGGATCGGCACCCTCATGTACGCGCTGGCGATCGGCCCGCTCAGCCACCTCTTCCTGCCCCTGCTGCGGATCGGGCCCGGCCCGGCTACCCGGTCCGAGGCACCGCCGACAGCGGTGGCGCCACGTCCTCCAGTGCCGTCCGCTCGGCTTTGACGCCCCAGAAGGCGGCGACCACTCCGGCGGCCATCATCACGCCGGCGGCGATCAGGTACGCGACGAAGAGCCGGGAACGGTCCGGGTGGGCCTGGTCGCCGATCAGCGACCCGAAGATCGTGGGACCGAGGGAGCCGAAGACCTGGGCGATGGCGAAGAACAGCGCGATCGCCTGCGCGCGCAGCTCCATCGGGAAGATCTCACTCACGGTGAGGTAGCCCGAGCTGGCCGCGGCCGAGGCGATGAAGAAGATGACCGACCACAGCATCGTCTGGGTGACCGCGGTCAGCACGCCGATCGAGAACAGGTAGCCGCTGAAGGCCAGGAGCGCGCCGGACAGCAGGTACGTGCTCGAGATCATCCGCCGGCGGCCGATCGTGTCGAACAGCCGCCCGATGAGCAGCGGCCCGAGCAGGTTGCCGGCGGCGAAGGCGAAGAAGTACTTGGCCACGTCGTGGTCGGAGACGCCGTAGAAGTGCTTGAGGACGAGGCCGTACGTGAAGAAGATCGCGTTGTACAGGAACGACTGGCTGATCATCAGGGTCGCGCCGAGGACCGAGCGCTTCGGGTAGTCGCGGAACAGCGTCCGGGCGACCTGCGCGAACGACACCGGCTCGTACGCCCGCACCTCGATGTAACGGTTCCGATCGACCTCGGGCAGCCGGGCGCCGGACGCGGCGACCTCGCGCTCGATCCGCGCCACCGTGCGCTCCGCCTCCCCGGCCTGCCCGTGCATGAGCTGCCAGCGCGGGCTCTCGGGGAGCGTGCGGCGCAGGCCCCAGATCCCCAGGCCGATCAGCGGGCCGATGAAGAAGCCGAGGCGCCAGCCGAGGTTCGCGGGCAGCAGCCGCGGGTTGAGCAGGACGTACTCCCCGAGCGAGCCGAGGATCGCGCCGAACCAGTACGTGCCGCTGACGGCCAGGTCGACGCGGCCCCGGTAGCGCGCGGGGATGAGTTCGTCGATGGCCGAGTGGATCGCGGCGTACTCCCCGCCGATGCCCATCCCGGCGGCGAACCGGAAGACCAGGAAGATCGGGTAGTTGAACGACAGCGCGGTGAGCCCGTTGGCGACCAGGTAGAGCCCGAGCGTGACGATGAACAGCCTGCGCCGGCCCAGCCGGTCCGACAGGCGCCCGAAGAGCAGCGCGCCGGCCACCTCGCCGAGCAGGTACACCGTCGCGGAGAAGCCGACCTCGCCGGAGGTGAGGTGCAGCGTGTCCGCGCGCTGCAGGGTCGGCCCGACGATGCTCGCGATCTGGATCTCCAGCCCGTCCAGGACCCAGGCCACGCCGAGCGCGGCGATCATCCGGCTGTGGAAACCCGACCAGGGCAGGCGGTCGATCCGGGCCGGAACCAGGCTGCGCACGGTCTCCGCCGCTTCCGACATGTGCCGTCCTTCCCGAACCGGCCGACCGAAATGGCGACCGGATGATTACTTACCGTGATCGCCTTTGGTAAACAGCACGTCAGGTCGGATCATTCACCTCGTACGAGCCGCAGTGCCGCGTTACCGTACGCACTGGGTCGGAATCCGGCATGGCAAGGGGGAACACGTTGTCTGCGCCTATTGAGGACTATGCGCTCATCGGGGATCTGTTCAGCTGCGCGCTGGTCGGACTCGACGGTTCGATCGACTGGCTCTGTCTGCCCCGGCTGGACTCCCCCGCGTGTTTCTCGGGCCTGCTCGGCGGCCCCGACAACGGGCGCTGGCAGATCGCGCCGGTCTCGGGCGGGAAGGCGACGCGCCGCCGGTACCGCGGCGACACGCTCATCCTGGAGACCGAGTGGGAGACGCCGCAGGGCACGGTCCGCGTCGTCGACTTCATGCCCGAGCGCGGCGACGCCGCGGACGTCGTCCGCATCATCGAGGGCGTCTCAGGCCGCGTGCCGATGCGCATGGACCTGCGGATCCGCTTCGACTACGGCCAGGCCATGCCGTGGATGCGGCGCATCGGCGACCACCTGACCGGCATCGCCGGCCCCGACTCGGTGTGGCTGCGCAGCCCGATAGAGCTGGAGGGCCGCGACTTCGCCCACGGGGCCACGTTCGTCGTCTGCGAAGGGGACTCGCTGCCGTTCGTCTTCACCTGGCACCCCTCCCACCTCCCGGCGCCGCGCGACGTCGACCCGTACGACGCTCTCGCGGGCACCGAGCAGTACTGGACCGACTGGGCCCGGCAGTGCACCTACGACGGCCGGTACCGCGACGCCGTCGTACGCTCGCTCGCCACCCTCAAGGCGCTGACCTACGAGCCGACCGGCGGCATCGTCGCCGCGGCCACGACCTCGCTGCCCGAGGCGATCGGCGGAGTGCGCAACTGGGACTACCGCTTCTGCTGGCTGCGCGACGCCACGATGACGCTGGAGGCGCTGCTGCGCAGCGGCTACCGCGACGAGGCCAAGGCCTGGCGGTCGTGGCTGATGCGCGCGGTGGCCGGCAGCCCCGAGGACCTGCAGATCATGTACGGCGTGGCGGGCGAGCGGCGGCTGGAGGAGTACGAGCTGGAGTGGCTGCCGGGCTATGAGGGCTCCCGCCCGGTGCGCGTCGGCAACTCCGCGGCCAAGCAGCTCCAGCTCGACGTGTACGGCGAGGTCGCCGACTCGCTGTTCCTGGCCGTCAACAGCGGGATCCAGCCGGAGCGGCACGCCTGGTCGCTGCAGGCCTCGATGATGGGCTTCGTCGAGCAGCACTGGAGCGACCCGGACGAGGGCCTGTGGGAGGTCCGCGGCCCCCGCCGGCACTTCGTGCACTCCAAGGTCATGACGTGGGTCGCGGTCGACCGCGCTGTCCGCATGGTGGAGAGCTTCGACCGGCGGGGCCCGCTGGAGCAGTGGCGGGCGCTGCGCGACGAGATCCACCGCGAGGTGTGCGCGAAGGGCTTCGACGCCGAACGCGGGACGTTCACCCAGTCCTACGGCTCGCGCGAGCTGGACGCGGCGCTGCTGCTGATCCCCCGCGTCGGTTTCCTGCCCCCCGACGACCCCCGCGTGGTCGGCACGATCGAGGCGGTCCAGCGCGAGCTCACCACCGACGGGTTCGTCGAGCGGTACGCCACCGGCGACGACGACCACACGGTCGACGGGCTGCCCGGGCGGGAGGGCGCCTTCCTGGCCTGCAGCTTCTGGCTGGCCGGCGCGCTGCAGCAGATCGGCCGTACGAACGAGGCGCGGGACCTGTTCGAGCGACTGCTGGACCTGCGCAACGACGTCGGCCTGCTCGCCGAGGAGTACGACCCCCGGCTGAAGCGGCAGGTCGGCAACTTCCCGCAGGCGTTCAGCCACGTGCCGCTCGTGCTCACGGCCTACGACCTCGAAGGCCACGACGGCCTGCGCGGCGGCGCCCGGCCCGCCTAGCGACCGTCTACCGGCGCGACCGCACGAGGGCGGATCCTCTGTTCCCCTCGGCGACCAGCTCGTCGCCGAGGAACGGGGGCGCCGGATCCTCCGGCGCGTCGGCCGTCCGTGCGTTCTCGCCCGATGCGTCAGCGGGGAACCCGCCGCGGTCGCGTACCTGCTCTTCCTGCGGTCGAAGACCCCTGACCCGGGGGCTCACTCCGGGTGGTGCGCCTCGACAAGGGCGAGCACGTCGTCCGAGAAGCGGCGCGTGAGGCGGGCGAACGTCACGCGGTCGTGCTCGGTCCAGCCGGCGAACGCCTCGTCCAGCAGGCTCCGCCGGCCCTGGTTGATCGCCTCGACCACGCGGTGGCCCTCGGCGGTCACCGTCGCGGTCTTGATCCGCCGGTCGTGGGGCGCCGTGCCGCGCTCGACCAGGCCCAGCCACTCCAGCCGGGCGAGCGAGCGGCTGACCTTCGGATGGTTACGGTCGACCAGCTCGGCGAGTTCGAGGACGCCCATCGGGCCGCGCAGGTCGAGGTGCACGACGTACTGACACAGGTCGAGCCCGAGGGTGACGCCGGCGCGGTCGAGGACCAGCGCGAGGAACCTCGGGCGTGAACCGCGCCCGAGCATGTCGAGCCATACGTCGTAGTAGTCGTCGTCCGCCATTCCGTTCATTATGCACCGGCCTCTGTTACCGTATCCGTTCAAAGTGAACGGATTATTCGAGGGGAGACCGTCATGAGCGCACCGCAGATCAACGCCGCCGTGCTGGACGGGATCGGCCGTACGCCGCGCTACGGGACGTTCCCGGCGCCGGTGGCCGGCGCCGGCGAGGCGGTCGTGACGGTCGGCGCCGCGGCATTGAAGCCGTCCGACCGCCTCATGGCCGACGGCGTCCACTACGCGCCGACCGCGTTCCCGCAGGTCGCCGGCCTGGACGGCGTCGGGAGGCTGGCGGACGGCTCGCGTGTGGCGTTCTTCGCGCCGCAGCGGCCGTACGGCGGGATGGCCGAACAGGCGCTGGTGCGCGACGGCCTGTGGTTCCCGGTGCCCGACGGCGTCGACGACGTGACCGCTGCGGCGCTCCTCAACCCGGGCGGCGCAGCGTGGAAGACGGTCATCTGGGAGGGCCAGCTGACCGCCGGGCAGACGGTCCTCGTGCTCGGCGCGACCGGCACGTCCGGCCGGATCGCGACGCAGCTGGCCGGCCGGCACGGCGCGCGCGTCGTGGCGGCCGGGCGCGACCAGCGGGTCCTCGACGCGCTGGCGGCGCGGGGCGCCGGCGCCGTGATCCGGGTGGACCGGCCGCGCGACGAGCTGGCCGCGGCCATCGCCGCCGAGGGGCCGTACGACCTGATCGTCGACTACCTGTGGGGCCCGCCGGCCGAGGCGGTCTTCGCCGCGCTGATGCACGCCGGCGGCCGCGGCCCGCGCCGGACGCGCTACATCCTGGTCGGCATGGCCGCCGGCGAGGCGGCGTCCCTGCCCGCGATGACGCTGCGCAAGGCCCCGGTGGAGCTGATCGGCAGCGGGAACGGCCGCCCGGTGCCGGTCGCGGACGCCGCCGCGGCCTACGCCGACCTGCTCCGCCGGGCCGCCGCGGACGAGATCGCCCTGGACGTGGAGGCCGTGCCCCTCGCCCAGGTCGAACGCACCTGGACGCGGGCCACCGCCGACCGCCGTGTCGTGTTCGTTCCCTAGGGAAGAGACTCCACGAAGCGGAGGAAGTCGGCGGGCAGGGCGGCGCGGCCGGCGCCGGTGCGTTCGAGCAGGGTCAGCGAGCCGCCGCGCCACCAGAACAGGTCCGGCGTCAGCGAGCCGGGGCCGTCCTCATGGGCGTCGTCGGCGAAGAGGCGCAGCCGCTCGGCGGTGACCAGCGCGGTGTCCTTGCGGATCGAGCAGGCGGCGATCGTACTGCGGGTCGGGGCGACCGCGAGCGCGCCGTAGGGGCCCGGGTCGAGGTAGGACTCCAGCCACACGAGATGGGTGGCGGCGTAGAACGTCGAGCCCTCCAGCACGCGGATGCCGGTGTCGTCGATGACGTCGCACTCCAGCGGGCCGTCGGCGCGCACGCCGTCGCGGCCGACCGCGAACAGCTCGTCGGTGGTCACCGGCCAGCCCACCACGTCGTCGGTGACGACGGTGCGCACGGTCGTGGGCGTGTCGGCGACGATCGCCTCGATCAGGCCGGGGGCGAACGGCCGGGAGATGAGGCGGCCGGTGCGCGCCTCGACCGGGTAGACCCGGGAGCGCAGCAGGCCGCGTACGAGCTCGAAGTCGCTCAGGTCCAGCGGCTCCTCGATGGCGGTGATGATCGTGCCGACGTGGTCGGCGACCAGTGCGGGCCAGTCGTCGCGCGGCACCTGCCGGGCGAGCTGGCGGAGGTTGCGCATGCCGATGTGCAGGCGCTGCGGGCCGTCGAGAAGCATCACGTCGCCCGGCACGGAACGGCAGCCGTACCCGTGGCTCTCGGCGACCAGCACCACGAGCGAGTCCAGCGCGGGATCGGAGCCGTCGGCCGTGGCCGGTCTGCGGTCGCGCCTCTCGAAGGTCGTCACAGCGTCTCCTCGCTCCCAGGCCCGGACGGCGGCGTGCGCCGTTCCGGACCACCCCCCGTGCTCGGGCTGAGCACCAGTGCGTCCGCGTCGAGCACCGCGCCGGCGCCGAGCCGGAGCGTGAGCTGACGCGGACCGTGTCCGACCGGGACGCCCGCGAGGATCGGCGCACCGATCGGCGTGAGGCGGTCGGCGAAGACCGCGTCGAGGTCGCCGCAGCCGATCCAGGTGCCGAGGACGATCCCGGCGACGCCGTCGAACCAGCCCGACTGCAGCAACTGGGTGAGCATGCGGTCGACGCGGTACGGCGCCTCGTCGACGTCTTCGAGGAAGGCGATGCGGCCCGCGGCCGGCTCCGGGGCGTACGGGGTGCCGATCAGCGACGTGAGCAGCGCGAGGTTTCCGCCGGTCAGCACGCCGCTCACGCGACCGCCGCGCAGCGCGTGCGTGCCCCGGACCGCCGCGCCCGCGCCGAGGACGCCCTCGCGGAGGTGGGCGACCGCCTCGGGGTCGGCGTCGGCGATGAGCGAGGCGACCATCGGCCCGAACGAGGTCGGCACGGACAGCCGCCGGCCGAACGCGGTGTGCAGGGCGGTGATGTCGCTGGACCCGTGGAGCAGCTTGGGCGCCGCGCCGGCCATCGCGTCCCAGTCGAGGTGGTCGAGGACGCGCGTGGCGCCGTAGCCGCCGCGCGCGCAGAACACCGCCGCGATCCGCGGGTCGCACCAGGCGGCCTGCAGGTCGGCCGCGCGGTCGGCGTCGGATCCGGCGAGGTAGGTGAGCCCGGAGGGGTTGTGGTCGAGCGCGTGCTTGCCGACGACGACGTCGAGACCGAGGCCGCGCAGCACGGCACAGCCGCGCTCGAGCAGCGCCGGATCCGCCGGGCCGCTCGGGGCGACGACGGCGATCCTGTCCCCGGCGTGGAGGGAGGGTGGTCCGCCGTCCCCAGGGTCGCCCATCCAACTCTCCTTGTTATGCGGTCGGTCAGAGCATGACACCTAGAGACCCCGAAGCGGAAGAGGTCATAAACCACACGCTTGGAATTCGCCGTCAACAGGCCTCTGACACGAGTGTCGGAAGCACCGTGCCGATCGGCTCGCGGACGATGGCGTCGGCGAGCCGATCGTAGGGCGTCTCCTGCGCGTTGACGATGACGAGGCGCGCGCCGCGCTCGACCGCCTCCAGGCAGAGCCCGGCGACGGGTTGCACGCCGAGCGAGGACCCGACGGCGAGGAACAGCTCGCACTCGCGCGCAGCGCGCTCGGCCGCCGCGAACACCTCCGGCCGCAGCGCCTGCCCGAACGAGATCGTCGCGGACTTCTGGATACCGCCGCAGGTCAGGCACTCCGGGTCCTCCTCGCCGAGGTCGAGCCGGGCCAGGACCTCGGGCATGGGCGTACGCAGGCCGCAGACGAGGCACTCGGCGTCGAGCATCGTGCCGTGCACCTCGATGATCCGGTCCGGCTCCGAACCGGCCTTCTGGTGGAGCCCGTCGATGTTCTGGGTGATGATCGCGCGCAGCCGCCCGGACTTCTCCAGGTCTACCAGCGCCCGGTGGCCGGCGTTCGGCTCGGCGCCCCACGCCGGGTGGTCGCGCCGGGAGCGCCAGGTGCGGCGGCGCGCCTCGGGGTCGGAGAGGTACACGTCGATGGTGGCCATCGCCTCCGCCTTGGGGTCCTTGGTCCAGACGCCCTGCGGTCCGCGGAAGTCGGGAATGCCGCTCTCGGTGCTGATGCCCGCCCCGGTGAGCACGGTGACCGCGCTCGCGTCCCGGAGCCATTCGCCGATCATGCCCGCAGCCTAATCCGGCGGCCACGGCCGCACACCTGGATAACCGGCCTAATGATCATGTATGGACGGAGGATTCGCACCGGCCCGGCGGTTCCGCCACGATGCGGCCCAACTCCGGCTCAGAACCAGGTGTGGACGAGGTCGACCACGGTGTCGTCCTCCACGACCGGGAGCAGCCGCCATTTGTCGAACACCGTGCACGGGTGGGACAGGCCGGAGTCCACCCAGTCCCCCACCTCGGCCTCGGTGCCCGGGCCGAGCCGGAGGAACGCGTGCTGGTCGTTCAGCTCGCTCACCCGTGCGCCGGCCAGCGGTGACCGCGTGCCGTCGGCGTGGCGTACGGTGTGCGGCTCGGGCAGGCCCTGGTCGAAGGACACGTCGCGGCGGCCCAGGGTGAGCAGCGCCAGGCCGGGCTCGGGCCGGGAGGTCACCTGTGCCCAGGCGTGCAGGGCCGGGGCGAACGGCGTGCCGCCGGCCCGGCGGAGCGGTGAGATGCCACGGTAGAAGCCGTCGTCGTGGGTGACGTACGCGCCGCTGCGCAGCACCGTGCGTGTGCCGGCGAGCACGTCCGCCACCTGGTCGAAGTAGGCGCTGCCGCCGGCGCTGAGCACCGCGTCGTCGGGCAGGTCGAGGCGTTCGGCGAGGGCGCGCAGGTCACGGAGGTACCGCTCGACCGCGGCCAGGCTCTCGGGCTTCGCGTCGTGCCCGACGGCCCCCTCGTACCCCGCGACGCCGGCGAGCCGCAGGCCGGGTGCCGCCTCGACCGCCGCGGCCACCGCCTCGGCCGTGGCGACGTCGCGTACGCCGGCCCGGCCGCCTTCGGCGCCGAGCTCGACCAGGATGTCGACGGGCCGTGCGGCCCCGCTCAGCGCGGCGGCCATGATCTCGACGCCGCGTACGGAGTCGGCGAAGCACAGCAGGTGGAACTCGGGGTCACGGGCGAGCTCGGCGGCGACCCAGCGCAGCCCCGCCGGGTCGAGAAGCTCGTTGGCCACCATCACCCGGCGGACGCCGAAGGCGCGGGCGACGCGGAGCTGGGCGAAGGTGGCCACGGTGATGCCCCAGGCGCCGTGGTCCAGCTGCCGGGCGTAGAGCTGGGGGGCCATCGTGGTCTTCCCGTGCGGGGCGAGCAGCACGCCGCGGCGCTCGCACCAGTCGCGCATGGTCGCCAGGTTGTGATCGAGGGCGGAGGCGTCGATGACGACGAGCGGCGGGTGGAACCCTCCGCCGAACAGATCCCGCCGTTCGGCGGCCAGCTCCGCGACGGTCATCCCGTCGGCGTCGGCCGGCATGCCCTTGAACCGCCAGTCGATCCGCTCGTCGCCCAGCCGACGCAACGCATCGCCATCCACCACGACCACCGCCCCTCGAAACGACGCTCACTGACCGGCCACGGTACGCCCTGGGGCGGTGGAACCGGGCGTCTCGTCCCGGCCGGCGGCACGGACCGCGGCCGGCGCCGGCCGCGGTCCGTGGTCTGTTCAGCCCTCGAGGAAGATGAGGTCCTCGGGCGGGTGGGTGAGCCGCAGCTTCTGGCCGGCGACGGCGGTGATGGTGTCCAGGCCCGTCGCGTGGGCCTCGGAGATGACGAACAGCCGGTCGTTACGGGTCGCGAGGAAGGCCGTGAAGCGGTCGAGCGAGACGTCGCCCGCGCCGAGGGCCAGGTAGTCGGCCAGGCGGCGGAACAGCTTCGGCAGGATGACCACGTGGTCGTTCAGGTCGGCCACGCTCGTGACGGTGGCGCCGCTGGTGGTGGCGTCGCTGGTCCACACGCCGTTGCCGGCCCGGCGGGCCGACTGGGCGGCGGCGGTCAGCTCGGCGCGCAGGTCCGGATAGAGCTTGCTGTAGAAGGTCGGGTAGACGAGGCCCTCGCCGAGGAGCCGGTGGTTCACGCTCTGGCGCAGCATCGCCGCGCTGACGTGGACCTGGCCGAGGTCGCTCTGGTCGGCCTCGCCCGCGTACGCGAAGGCCACCGGTCGGCCGTACTTGTCGGCGAACCGGGTCAGGATGTAGCCGGGCGTCTGGTCGGGTGTTGCGCTGGTGACCGTCTCCTGGTCGCGCTTGACGTCGCTGAACCCGAGCAGCGCCAGCAGCCGGTCGGCGGGCGCGTGCGCCAGCGCCAGCGGCTGGTGCTGGCGGAATCCCCCGCGCGGTGTGTAGTGCGTCTCCAGCGCGTCGATGGCGTCGAGGCGCAGCTGCACGCTGCCGGCCGGGCTGAGGTGGGCGCGCATGCGCAGCTTCGCGAACGCCTCGGTGTCGTCGGGATAGAAGTGGATCGAGTCTCCGTCGGGCTGACTGTGTTGGATCCGGTACCGGCCCTTGATCAGACGTAGCATGATCGCCCCCTCGCGCGGCGTCGGATACCGCCGCGAACGTGCCCCCGCGCCGGCGGCGGCCCGCCGGCGCCTGCGATCGGCCGAGTCAAGCAGCGAACGCCGGCGCAGGCCCGTACCCGCGCCGGTCCGCGCAGGTCAGAGACTGGCAAAGGTCTGTACGGGTACAGTCGGCGCGATGATCTACGGGGGCGGCGCGCCGGTCGGGGGGCGAAAAGGACGACTTGTTTGTTCTCTCAGGTCGGTCCTTTCTCGATCGCCCCGAGGTGACCATGCAAGAGCCGAAGTCAGTACCATCCCTCTATCAGTGTCAACGGTGCCGTGGCGATGTGGCCGTACGGACACCCGGAGATGAGAAGCCCGCATGAATGACAAGATCGCGTTCAGCACGGCCAAGGCGCCCCGACCGGCCGCGGCCTATAGTCAGGGCGTCCGCAAGGGCGGCATCCTCCAGGTCGCCGGCCAGGTCCCGGTGGACCCCGAGACCGGTCTGGTCATCGGCGAGACCGTGGGCGAGCAGACCCGGCAGGCGATGGAGAATGTCCAGGCCGTGCTGGCCGAGGCCGGGTCCGGCTTCGACGACGTCATCATGGTGCGGGTCCACCTCACACGCCGTGAGGACTTCGCAGAGATGAATGCGGTCTATGAGAAATATGTCCGCGAACCCTTCCCGGCGCGTACGACGGTGTTCGTCGGGTTGGCCGAAGGCCTGCTCGTCGAGATCGACGCACTCGCGGTCGTCGGCTGACGACCGCCCCGCGAAACCGTCCACCGAGGTGACACGCTGGTGACACCCACACGCCCCTCGTCCCCCCACATCCTGGTGGTCAACGGCACCAAGGTCCGGCGTCCGATCTTCGTGCTCGGCGCGCCCCACTCGGGCATGGACCTCGTGGCACGTGCCATCAGGCAGTCGACCGCGTTCCACGTGACGATGGGACGCCCCAATGTGGTGCGCACCGTCTACGCCTTCGCCCGGCGCCCGTCGATCGCCACCGAGCGCGGGGCCGGCGCCGCGCGCGTGATGCGCGACGCGTACGCCCAGAGCTGGCAGGTCACCCCCGACGGCTGCGGCGAGTGTCCCGGGCAGTGCCGCGAGCTGGGCCGGATGGGGCCCGAGGGCACCTGCGCCGACCCGCGCGGCATCCAGCGGTTCGCCGACGCCACGCCCGACCTGATCTACAGCACCGACGTCATCCTGGACGCCTTCCCGGACGCGCAGTTCATCCAGGTGATCCGCGACGGCCGGGACGCCGTCGCGGGGATGCTCACCGACGAACGCTGCCTCGCCTGGTTCCGGCCCGGTTTCGCCAACCTGGACGAGGTGTTCCCCAACCCCTTCTTCGGCGTCGAGGACGAGACCGAACGCCTGCGCTGGCCGCGGGCGGGCGTCGCGGTCAAGTGCGCGCTGCGCTGGCGCGGCTCGATCCGGCTGAGCGCGCGGCTGCGCGCGCAGACGCCGGAGGAGCAGCTGCTCACCATCCGCTACGAGGATCTGGTCACTCGTACGCGCGAAATTTTGGGCGACATTTCAGATTATGTGGGGCAGCGGATCGCTAAGAGCTCTCTCCATGGCATGAGCGACGACGACATCGGCATGTGGCAGGAGCACCTCACGCCCAAGCAGGTCACCCAGGTCGAGAAGATCGCCGGCGCCGAGCTGCGCCGGCTCGGCTACCGGCCGAGCGGGCGCGAGTAGCCGGAGACCGGTCGCTCGGCGTAGTTCCAGCCGATGACCAGCCCGGCCGCGCCACACCCCACGAGGAGAGCGGCGAACCGCCGCCCTCCACGCCATGTCCTGTTCATCACGTGCTCCGCTGTTGAGAGATCGCTGTCGCCCCCAGAGTCGGCCGGGAGTACGACATCGACGTGGATTCGAGGATGCGTCCGCGTAAAGTCCGCCGGGCGGACGCACATCACCCGGCGCGGCCTACTTCGCCCGCCAGCGCGGCCGGCTGTCACCGGCCTTCTTGGTGCAGGTCAGCTTCGCTCCCGTCGGCGACTTGGCGGTCGACCCGGCCGGCGAACAGTATTGCCCGGCGCGCGCGCCGCCGCGTGACGGCGCCTGGGAGTACCACCGGGCCCGCTTGTCCCCGGGCCGTTTGAGACAGCGCGCCCAGGCTCCGCCGGTCGTCTTGCCGACCGTGCCGGTGAGCTTGCAGAAGCCTCCGACCTTCACGTTACCCGCGACGGTCGCGGTGGCGGACGGCGCAGGGGCCGCAGCGGGGCTGCGGTGCCGGGCCTTGGCCGAGGCGCTCTCCGCCACGGTCGCGGCCTTCTTGGTCCCCCCGCAGCCGGTGAGCGCAACGGCGACGCCCAGGGCGACACCCGTCAGGACGAGCGGACGGTTCATATGCTCCCCCGATCGATCTGGCTCCCGCTCCACGCCCCCGGTCAGGGGATGAAGTAGTGCTGCATGCGGACGATCCGGCCCTGACCGTCGAACCACAGCTCGAACATGTGCGAGCGGTCCAGCACCGGACGGCTCCGCTGGTGCAGCTTCAGCAGGTCGTCGTTGAGCTGCTGCGAGGTCAGCGTGGTCCCGCGTACGTCGTCGGTGACGCCGTTCTGGACGATCGGCGCCGACGCGCGGATCACCGCGCCCGGCGCGAGCGTCATTGGCGCGTAGCGCCCGACGGCGGCGGCGTGCACGGTCTCCGGGCCGGCGGGCTGGACCTTACGGGCCGGCGCGAACAGCACGCGCCCCGGGCTCGTCCCCGCCTCGACCAGGCCGAAGACCCGCGACCGGCCCGCGTAGGCCGAACCCGGGTCCGGGTCGGCGCCGGCCCGTACCTCCGTGCCGGCCAGACCGCCCGCGAGGGCGAGTGACACGGCGGCCATCACCCAATGAGTACGGGCGATATACGCACTGCTCACAAGCTGGGTCTACCCGTGCCCCCTCGGCCTCACTCCTCCCGCGTCCCTCACGCCTGAGGGACCGGCTCGGCCTGGCGCGCCTGACCCGCGAACTGGGTCCGGTACAGCTCGGCGTACAGCCCGCCGCCGTCGAGGAGTTCCTCGTGCCGCCCGCGCTCGACCACGCGCCCGCCGTCGATCACCAGGATCTGGTCGGCCTCGCGGATCGTGGACAGCCGGTGCGCGATGACGATCGAGGTACGGCCCGCGAGCGCGGTCTTCAGCGCCCGCTGCACCGCCGCCTCCGACTCTGAGTCCAGGTGCGCGGTCGCCTCGTCGAGGACGACTACCGAGGGGGCCTTCAGCAGCAGCCGGGCGAGCGCCAGGCGCTGCTTCTCCCCGCCGGACAGCCGGTAGCCGCGGTCGCCGACGACGGTGTCGAGCCCGTCGGGCATGTCGTCGACCAGCTCCCAGATCTGGGCGGCCCGCAGGGCGTCGGCGAGCTCCTCGTCGGTGGCGTCCGGGCGGGCGTAGACGAGGTTCGCGCGGATAGTGTCGTGGAACAGGTGCGCGTCCTGGGTCACCACGCCGACGGCCCCGCGCAGCGACTCCAGCGTGGCGTCGCGTACGTCCTGCCCGGCGACGCGCACCGCGCCGTCGGACACGTCGTAGAGGCGGGACACGAGCTGGGTGATGGTCGTCTTCCCGGCGCCGGAGGGCCCGACCAGCGCGGTCAGGCCGCCGGGTTCGGCCCGGAAGTCGACCCCGTGCAGCACTTCGCGGCTCGGCGCCGTGTCGGTGCGCGCGATCGACTCCAGCGAGGCCAGGGAGACCTCGGAGGCGGCCGGGTAGCTGAAGGTCACGTTGTCGAACTCGACCGCGGGCGCGTCGGCCACGGCGGGCAGCGGCGTGGCGTCGGGCTTCTCGGCGACCATGGGCGGCAGGTCGAGCACCTCGAAGACGCGGTCGAAGCTGACCAGCGCGGTCATCACGTCGACGTGGACGTTCGACAGCGCGGTGAGCGGCCCGTACATGCGGGTGAGCAGGGTGGCCAGCGCCACGAGCGTGCCGAGCTGGAAGCTGCCGTCCACCACGAGCGAGCCGCCGACGCCGTAGACCATCGCGGTGGCGAGCGCGGCGACGAGTGTCAGGGAGGTGAAGAACACCCGGCCGTACATGCCGGAGATGACGCCGATGTCGCGGACCCGGGCGGCCCGGGCGGAGAACATCGCCGACTCGTCGGCGGGGCGGCCGTACAGCTTGGCGAGCATCGCGCCGGCGACGTTGAAGCGCTCGGTCATCAGCGAGCCCATCTCCGCGTCCAGCACCATCTGCTCGCGGCTGATCTTCTGCAGCCTCTTCCCGACCCACTTGGCCGGGAAGATGAAGATCGGCAGCAGGACCAGCGCGATGAGCGTGACCTGCCAGGAGAGCACGAACATCGTGATCAGGACGAGGATCAGGCTGATCACGTTCGACACGACCGAGGACAGGGTCGTGGTGATCGCGCGCTGCGCGCCGATGACGTCGCTGTTGAGGCGGCTGACCAGCGACCCGGTCTGGGCGCGCATGAAGAACGCGACGGGCATGCGCTGGACGTGGTCGAACACCTGGGTGCGCAGGTCATAGATCAGCCCCTCGCCGATGCGCGCGGAGTACCAGCGCTGGGCCAGGCCGAGCACCGCCTCGAAGAGCGCCAGCACGCCGACGGTGATGGCGAGCGCCATCACGACGCCGGTGCGATGCGCGACGATGCCGCGGTCGATGATCGCCTTGAGCAGCAGTGGGTTGGCCACGACGATGACCGCGCCGATCGCGTTCAGCACGAGGAACAGGACGAGCTCGCGGACGTACGGCGTCGCGTAACCGGCGATGCGGCGTACGGTTCCGGCCTTCAGGCGCTCTCTGACCACCGAGTTGTCGCGGCGGAACGACATCATCACCATCCAGCCGTTATCCGGCATTCCCACGGTGATTCCTCCCGGAGGTTAAGACGTAATCATGTAAGCATGATTCTTAACGTAGTGCGCAGGCGGCTGATTCCCGCCCACGGCACCAGCCTGCGCCACGTTAGCGGGCGCCGCATCGGCTGCCGTACCGAGAAAAAGTCGGACCTATGACCTAGGGCGGAAGGGGGTGAGGGAACGCCGCCCTGAGGCCCGCGCTGGCACCCCGGGGCGGTGCGACCGGCCGGATCAGCGCTTCTTCTTGCGGAGCGCGTCGGGCTTGTGCACGGCCGTACGGCCGGACTTGTCGCTGCGGACCTCGTACTGCGGGTCGTCCGGCGAGGCGTTCACCGTACGGCCGGCGGCCTCGGTGTGGTCGGTGATCTCTCGCTCGACCTCGCCGTGGGTCTCGTTTCCGTGACTGCTCCAGGAGACCTCGTCTCCCTTGCGGAGCTTCTTCTTCGCCATGTCCCCCCCTTTGGTCGGGCCTCTCCCCGCCCCTACCCAGGCGGTGGCCCGGCGCACCCGCCCTAGGAGGGCTCGGAGAGCTCCCTGAGCAGGACCACCTGCTCGCGGCGTTCGGCGGCGGCCTGTTGCTCCAGGGTGTTGCCGGGGGCCTCCCGCAGCAGGCGTTTCACGGCCACCGCCGTCGACGGGCGTACGGCCAGGATCGCCGCCACGAGATCGTCGACCGCCTTGCCGAGTTCGGCGGCGGGCACCACGAGCTCGGCCAGGCCAAGGCGGGCGGCCTCCTCGGCATGGACCGTACGGGCGGTCAGGCACAGCTCCAGCGCGCGGGGCACGCCGACGATGTCGACGAGCGGCTTGGTGCCGCTGAGGTCCGGCACGATGCCGAGCGCCGGCTCCTTCATCGCGAACTTCACGTCGTCGGCGGCGACGCGCAGGTCACAGGCGAGGGCGAGCTGGAAACCGCCGCCGATGGCGTGACCCTGCACGGCGGCGATCGAGACGATCTCGGGGCGGCGCAGCCAGAGGTAGCCGGCCTGCAGGCCGTGGATGAAATCCTCGTCGCGCGGGCCGAGGGCGTCCTCCCCAGGGACGCCCTCCGCGGTGAACAGCCGCAGGTCGATGCCTGCCGAGAACGCCGGGCCCTCGCCCCGGACGACGACCACCCTGACGTCGCCGGGAAGCGTGTCTCCGATCCGGGCCAGTGTGCGCCACGTGCTGAACGTCAGCGCGTTGCGCCGCTCCGGGCGGGCCAGCGTGATCGTGGCCACGGGCCCGTCCACGGCGAGGCGCAGGCCTGCCTGCTCGAATTCGGCATCGGTGATAGAGCCGTCCGCCATGACCGTCCTCCCAAGACCGCGTCGGCGGCATGGTTCCCGCCGCCGTGCCCGACCTTACCGGGTCGGGCACGACGAGCGTCAGACGGTACGGCGCACGGAGCAGAGGGGAGCAGGCGTCAGAGGCAGCTGTGAAGCCACAAGGGCCACACGACGGCTTCTCAGGACTTCTTTCCGCGAGTCGCTCCGCCTCGTCCGCGCAGGTTCACGCCGGACTCGGTGAGGATGCGGTGGATGAAGCCGTACGACCGACCGGTGGCGGCAGCCAGGGCGCGGATGCTCTCACCGGAGTCGTAGCGTTTCTTCAACTGCTCCGCCAACTTGTCTCGCTCGGCACCGGTCACGCGGGTGCCCTTCTTTAGGGTCTCGGCCACGAGTACCTCCCGTAGTGATGTGGTGACCGCTGCGTTATCCCCCGCCATGATCAGACATTCGAGCGCGATCGGCTACCCACTACGCCAGAAAAGATCTGCTTCCTTGCCCAGAGCTTGCGTCGCAGGTCAGGCAAGTGCCACGAGATCGGAAAATTCGTCACTCCAAATGTCTTCCACACCATCGGGAAGCAAGATCACTCTTTCCGGTTGAAGCGCCTCGACCGCACCTTCATCGTGCGTCACAAGAACGATCGCTCCGGCATAGGTTCGGAGGGCCGCCAGGATCTCGTCGCGGCTCGCCGGATCGAGGTTGTTGGTGGGCTCGTCGAGCAACAGGACGTTGGCGCTGGAGACCACCAGCGTCGCGAGCGCGAGCCGGGTCTTCTCCCCGCCGGAGAGCACGCCTGCGGGCTTTTCGACGTCGTCGCCGGAGAACAGGAACGACCCGAGGATCTTGCGCACCTCGACCTCGGGCAGGTCCGGGGCGGCCGACCGCATGTTCTCCAGGACCGAGCGTCCGACGTCGAGCGTCTCGTGCTCCTGGGCGTAGTAACCGAGGCGCAGACCGTGCCCGTCGACGCGCTCGCCGGTGTCGGCCTTCTCGACGCCCGCGAGCAGGCGCAGAAGCGTCGTTTTGCCCGCGCCGTTCAGGCCAAGGATGACCACGCGGCTGCCCCGGTCGACCGCCAGATCGACATCCGTGAAGACTTCCAACGAACCGTACGATTTCGACAAAGCTCGCGCCATGAGCGGCGTTTTGCCACAGGGAGCTGGTGCGGGAAAGCGAATCCTGGCGACTTTGTCGGCCTGCCGCTCGTCTTCCACGCCCGAGAGCAGACGCTGCGCCCGGCGCTCCATCTGCTGGGCGGCCTTGGCCTTGGTGGCCTTGGCGCGCATCTTGTCGGCCTGGGTCTGCAGGGTGCTCGCCTGGCGCTCGGCGTTGGCCCGCTCGCGCTTGCGGCGGCGCTCGTCGGTCTCGCGCTGGCCGAGGTACTTCTTCCAGCCCACGTTGTACAGGTCGATCACACAACGGTTGGCGTCGAGGTGGAAGACCTTGTTCACCACGACCTCGAGCAGGCCCACGTCGTGGCTGATCACGATCAGGCCGCCCTGGTGGGTCTTCAGGAAGTCGCGCAGCCAGGTGATCGAGTCGGCGTCCAGGTGGTTGGTGGGCTCGTCGAGCAGCAGCGTGTCGGCGCCGGAGAACAGGATGCGGGCGAGCTCGACGCGGCGGCGCTGGCCGCCGGACAGCGTGCGCAGCGGCTGCCCGAGCACGCGGTCGGGCAGGTTGAGGCTGGAGGCGATCGAGGCGGCCTCGGCGTCTGCCGCGTAGCCGCCGAGGACGTGCAGGCGGTCCTCCAGGCGGCCGTAGCGGCGTACGGCCTTGTCGCGCTCGGCGCCCTTCTTGGTCGCCATGGCCTCCTCGGCCTCACGCATCCCGCTCATCACCTCGTCGAGGCCGCGCGCGGACAGGATGCGGTCGCGGGCGAGGATCTCCGGGTCGCCCGTACGCGGGTCCTGCGGCAGGTAGCCGACCGTGCCGGACCGGGTGACCTCACCGGCCGCGGGCATGCCCTCGCCCGCGAGGACGCGGGTGAGAGTGGTCTTGCCGGCGCCGTTGCGGCCGACGAGGCCGACCCGGTCACCGGGGTTGACGCGGAAGGACGCACCGTCGAGGAGCAGGCGGGAGCCGGCTCGGAGTTCGATGCCTCTGGCAGTGATCACGTGAGAACGCTCCTGGGGGGCGGGCTGGGCGACTGCGGACGTCGAAAAGGGCGCCGCCCTGGCCCTGTCGACGATTTCGTGGCCCTGGGCGCGCCCTCGGAGCGCCTGATCAGCTCGCAAGCATGCGACCAGTCTACGGGAAGCCCGTCCGTGATCACGACCGATGCCCGGGGCCCGCCCTGAGGCGGGCCGGGGTGACCGACAGTGGACAGCCGTCTCCTGGTCCGCGGTCCCGGGGCTTGCGTCGGCGGCTCTTGCGGGGGAATGCTCCGGTGGTGATCCGGGAGCACGTCCTGGCGGGATACGTCGACGACGCCGGCGGCCGTGAGGCGCTGGCGCTCGCGCGGACGATCGCGGAGGTGACCGGGGCGCGGCTGACCGTGGCCGCGGTCCACTCACCGGAGCGCGCCGCGTCGGTGGTCGAGGCGCAGGCCGCCCTCGACCACGCGGCCGACCTGCTCGCGGGGTTCCCGGCCGACCTCGTCGCCCACGAGAGCCGCAGCGCCAGCCGCGGCCTGTCGGTCCTGGCGAGCCGCTCCGGCGCCGACCTGATCGTGATCGGCTCGCCGGCCGGCGGCGCGCACGGCCGCGTCAACCTCGGCGGCACCGCGGACCACCTCCTGCACGCCGCGACACAGGCGGTGCTGCTGACGCCCGCCGGCTTCACCCCGTCCGGCGGCCCCCGGCGGTTCACCGTGGCCTACGTACGCCGTCCGCAGTGCGACGAGGCGGTGGTCTCCGCGGCCGGCACCGCGGCGCGCCTGGGCGTACCGCTCCGGCTGGCCACCCTGGCGGTCGACGGCGCGGACCCGGACCCGCTGCGCGACGACCTGGCCCTGGCGCTGCGGCTGGCCGGAGAGTCCACCGGCCTGGCCGCCGGCGAGGTCGAGGCCGCCATCGGCGAGGGCGATGACGTGGCCGCCGCCGTCGAGGACCTCGACTGGGTGGAGGGCGACCTGCTGATCTGCGCGAGCAGTGAGGACGCGCCGGTCCACCGGGTGTTCCTCGGCGAGACGGCGTTCAAGGTGGTGCGCGCGGCGCCCTGCCCGGTCTCGGTCCTCCCCCGAGGGCGTACCTGACGTGTAGGGGCGCGCATCCGGGGAACGCGGGTAGGAGGGGGATCGTATGGAAGGCGACCGGAATCGTACGGCTCTGCGCCAGGAGCTCGAACGGGTGGAGTCCGACACCGAGGAGATGCGGGCGACCGCCCGGCAGCTCCGCCTGCAGGTGGGCGAACGCTGGATCGAGCCGACCGACGCGGCCGAGCTGATCACCGCGGCCGAGGAGCAGGAGGCGTTCGCCGAGGCGATGGAGGCCCGCGGCGAGGAGCTGAGGAAGGCGCTCGGCGAACCGGACTGACCCGTTTCCGTCGGACCCGCGTGGTAGGACGAGACATGACCAAGCTGACGACCAACCATCCGAGCGGCAGCCCCTGCTGGGTCGACATCGGCGTCCCGGACCTGCGCCAGGCGATCGACTTCTACACGGCGCTGTTCGGCTGGGAGATCAACGAAGGGCCGGCCGAGACCGGCGGCTACTCCATGTGCCTCGTCGACGGCTCCCCGGTCGCGGCCCTGTCCCCCAACCGGGACCCCGACATCGCGACCTACTGGTGGAACGTCTACTTCGCCACCGACGACCCGGACGCCACGGTCAAGTTGATCGGCGACAACGGCGGCACCGTCGTCATGCCGCCGATGGACATCATGGGGCAGGGCCGGATGGCGCTGGCCAAGGACCCGTCCGGCGCGCAGTTCGGGCTCTGGCAGGGGCAGGCGCACACCGGCGCGCACATCGTCGGCGAGCCCGACTCCCTGTGCTGGACGGAGCTGACCACGCCCGACAGCGCCGCCTCGCGCGCCTTCTACGCGACGGTCCTCGAACGCCCGGTGGAGGACATGGGCGTCCCCGGCTTCGACTACGCGACGATCAAGGTCGGCGAGGACGGCGCCGCCGGGATCTGGGGCGTGCCGGGCGAGGCCGCGCGCTGGACGGTCTACTTCGCGGTGGACGACGCCGACGGGGCGGTGGCGCGTGCGACCGCGGCGGGCGGCAGCGTCGTACGCGAGGCACAGGACTCCCCGTACGGCCGGTTCGCTATCGTCGCCGACCCCTTCGGCGCCGCGCTCGCCGTGATGCGGCTGCCCGAGGCGCCCTGAGCCGAGTCCCAACCGTGATCCGCGTCCCGCAACCACCGGGGCGCGGTCTCGCGTCTGACCGGGCATGCGTGACAGACATCTGGCCCGGCTCGTCGTCGTGGCGGCGATGACGCCGGCCTCGCTCACCCTCGTGAGTCCCTCGTGGGCCTGCGCCTGCGGCGCCCTGATCACCAGGACCGACTCCGGCGTCAACGTGGCCGAGGAGACCTCGATCGTCCGCTACGACGGCCGCCAGGAGGAGATCGTCATGCGGCTGTCGGTGCGCTCGCAGGCGCGGGACGCCGCGTGGCTGATGCCGACGCCCGCCCGCGCCCAGGTCACGCTCGGGGAGCGCACGTGGTTCGACCAGCTCGACCGCCTCACCGAGCCCACCGTCGTACGGCACCGGCACTGGCTGCCGCGCCTGGACGGGCGTTCCTCCTCCGGCGCGACGGCGGCGCCCCCTGGGGGCGGGGTCGGCGTGCTGGCCCGGCAGCGGCTCGGCCCGTTCGAGGTGACCACCCTGTCCGCCGGCGACTCACGCGCGCTGGCCACGTGGCTGAGCGCACACGGCTACCGCATGCCCGGCCGGCTGGCGGAGGCGCTGAAGCCGTACGTCGCGCAGCGGTGGACCTACACCGCGATCAAGCTCGCCCCCTCGCAGGGGCGGCTCACCGGTCAGCTCGACCCCCTGCGCATCGCGTTCCCGTCACGCGCGGCGATCTATCCGATCCGGCTGTCCCGGCTGGCCAAGACGCCGCAGTCGGTGCATCTGTACGTGCTCGCGCCGCATCGGGTGCAGGTGTCCGGGCTGTCCGGGTACGGGATGGCGACGACGTTCGCCGGCCGCGTGGCACCGTCGAACGTCGCCTCACCCACGCTGCGCACGATGCTCGGCGGAGGGGCGTTCTTGACCGAGCTGGTGCGCCAGGGCATCCCGCCGTCGGCGTTCACCGGCGACCTGCGGCTCGACTCGACCGCCGACACCCCGTACCGGGAGGTGGAGACGGTGGACGACGGTCTCGTACGGTTCCTGGGCGTACCGGCGTTCCTGTGGTTCACCGCGCTCGGCGTCGTCGTGCTGGCCCTGCTCGTGCTCATCCTGGCGCGAGGAGCCGCACGCGCACGACGCGGAACCTCCGGGACGTCTCCCTGACCACGGCCGATTCGCCGCGCACAAGCGTCACGGTGGTGGCCCTGCTCGTGATCATCCCGGCTCGCCGAGTCGCACGCACGGCGCGGAAGTCCCTGGGAGCCTTCCTGACAACGGCCGATTCGGCGCACGGGCCTCATGGTCCTGGGGCCCTGACCGTGATCATCCCGGCTCGGTGAGCCGCACGCGCACGGCGCGGAAGGTCCGGGGCGTCTCCCTGAGCACGGCCAGCCGGGGGTCGGGCACGGTCAGGAACGGCCCGGTCTCCAGGGCGAAGAGCGCGCCGAGGTGGCGGTCACCGCGCAGCGCGTCGACCGCGCGCCGGTCACCGCCGCACACGAACGCCGCCAGCCCGGCCGCCTGAGGCGCCAGGACCCGCGCGGCGGTGTCGGCGGCGGCGCGCAGCGCCTCGCGCGCCTGCCCGTCCCGCCGCCGGGCGAACCTCTGCTGCGACTGCCCGCCGGCGGCACTACGCCCGTGCACAAGCCGGGCGCCCACCTTCGAGTCGCCGAGACGGTCACCGTCGAAGACACCGCAGGCATAGCCGCCGAGCCGGACGAGGAGCACGCCGACCCGGCGGTCGCGCAGCACGTGACCGATCAGGTCCCCGTCGAGCGGCGGGAAGGGCACATGACACTCGGCGAGCGCCCCGTCTCCGCCGCGCAGGACCACCACGCGCGGGCCGGCCACGGCGGAGAAACCCTCGTGGCGATCGGCGAAGCCATCGAGCCAGCGCCCGAGCCGGTCCGGTGGGACCTCGACCCAGCGCCCTCCCCCGGCCGCGGGCCTCGGCTTCGCCATCCCCGAACCCTAGTAGTGCCCTCCCAGACGACCGGAGCGAGGGGTTGCTGCCACGTACGTGAGGCGAAGGGTCGGTGCCAGGTCGGACGGTGGCCAATCCGGGCGGCGACCGGTACGCGCCGATCGCCAAGGACCGCGCCGAGGTGTGGTCTCCCGCCTGCCACTCACCACCGGCCTGCGCCGTCCCTGAGAAACGGGCCATCGCCGAACGCCTCGGCCGCGACGGGGCCACGGATCTCGTCGCCGGCCTTCTGCGGCGCGATGAGACCGTCCGGCTGCAGGATCTGTCCGGACGAAGGTGAACATCGCCTATCCGGGTGCCCGAGGAGATGCGATCCTGCAGCGGATGAGCGATCCGCCCGACGCGACCGATCCGGGACGTGAGGCCGAAAGCCGAGGATGTCGTCGACCAGGCTCGCGGCCGTGCTGATGTTCGACGGCATCGACACCCCCGCCGACCGCTCCTCCATCGCCTACCGCCGCGCGCCCCGCGGGCTCGGCCTGAGCCTGCGGGTACGGCTGACCTTCACGCCCTGCGTCGCCACCCGCACCCGCTCGTCCCTGGCGCGGGCGCCGGGCTTCACCAGCCCCCGGGCCCCGTAGTGCTCTGTCAGATGGATGGGGTTGATGCCAGGTGGGTGGGGCGAAGGGTTGATGCCAGATGGGACAGTGGCCGATCCAGGCGGCGACCGGTACTCGCGGCTGACGGAGGACCGCGCAGAAGGTACTTCCGCCCCCCGGCCACACCGCATCACTCCCGTCCGCGCCCCGCAAGGACTCCAAAACCCGCACCGCGCCGCCCCGATCTCACCCGCGTCCGCGTCCCACCAGGGTTCCGGGATCCGCACCGCGTCGCTCTCGCCCTCGGCTCCGTCGACACCCTCGCCCCGTCCACACCCGTGCCCGCGTCCGTGCCCGCGTCCGGCGAGGGGCTCCGGGACGCGCATACCTGCCCTGCCCCGTCAGCGCGCCGGATCCTCCCGGCCGGGGCGAGCGCCAGGCCGCCCGCGCCGGGCGGGGTGGCGATCAAGGATCTGGCCGAAGTCGCGCCGTCCGACCGCGCGGCGCCTCACCGCGCACGGCGATCTCGGGGCAGCGCCCTTATCGATGATCTCAATTTCGCCGCGAGCCGGTTTGACTTCTTCGGCCAGGTGGGAGGACTTGTTGCATGTGGATCGCACCCGAACGACGGCGCGCGCACCGGTGGATCGCGCCCGTTTTCGCCGTGGCCGCGGGTGTGGCGGTCGGGGCGGCCGTGGCGCTCCGCGGGCAGACCGAGACCGGTGTCGTGACGGCGGCCGTGCTGCTCGCCTACGGCATACTCCTCGGCGCGCGCGGCAACGAGTCGCAGGGCTCGGAGACCTTCGGCGGTACCGGCGGCCGGGGCGGGGCCCATCAGCGGGCCGCCGCGGTGACCGCCGACGTCCTGGTCGCGGTGATCGTGGCCGCGCTCATCATCCAGGCGCTGCGCGGTGCGGAGATCTGGGTGCTGGCCGGGCTGGCCGCCATCGCCTGTGTGACCTACCTCGTCTCGATCCTCAGCATCAGCTGGTACTGACCGCCAGGCGCGGTGACCGTCGGTGAGCGGGTCAGGGCGGCGAACGCCCGAATTGACAGTGAACACTCCCCGAACAGCGACAATTCGCCCAGGTCGGGGAGCCAGAATCGGTTCGTGACCGAGTTCGCCGCCTACGCGGGCGGTTCGGAGAACGCCTACACACGCCGTGACACCGTTTCGCCGCCGCCCCGCGTCGCCTTCCATCCGATCATCGACCTCGACACCGGCACCGTCGTCGCGGTGAGCGCGCCCACGGGCCGCGACATCGGCCTGGAGTCCGACGTCGACCGGGCGATCCTCGCCGCCCAGGCGACCACGCAGCACGAGACGCCGCTCCCGCTGCACCTCTTCCTGCACGCGCGGACGCTCGCCGACGACCGGAGCACCGACCGTCTCCACCAGACCCTGGCGAGTCTCCGGCGCCGCCCCGGCGGCGTGATCATGTCGGTGAGCGGCCTGTTCGCCGGCATGACGCCGGCGGAGGCCGGCGCGCGGCTCAGCCGGCTGCGCGCGGCGGGCTACCTCATCGGCATCGAGCACGTGGCCGACCTGCCGAGCCGGTTCGTCGCCGAGGTCGCCCCGTCCGTGCTCACGCTGGACCCGGAGCTGGCCCGGCGCGCGGCGGCCGACCCCCGGCGCGCCGCGCTGGTGGAGTCGCTGGTGGCGCTGGGCCGCCGCACCGGCGGCCATGTGCTCGCCCCGGGCGTCCTCGACGACGACCAGCTCCACAAGCTGCGCGGGCTCGGCGTACGGCTCGCCCAGGGACCGCTGCTGACGCCGTCGGGCTGGCGGCCGGGCATGCCCGTGACCGTACGCCTCGGCGCCCGTGAGACCGACCGGCTCGGGCCGCGGGTGACGGAGTTCATGCTGCCCGCCACCGTGATGCCGGACGGCGCCACCGCGGACGAGGTGTTCTCCGCGTTCAACGCCGAGCCGAACACCACCAGCGTCGTTCTCGTCGACACGGCGCAGCGGCCGAAGTACACGGTGGACCGTACGCGGTTCCTGCTCAAGCTCGCCGGAGCGTACGGGCACGCGCTGCACGCGCACAAGCCGGCCCGGCGGCTCGCCGACCCGCCTCGGCTGGTCCCCCGTACGGTGCCCGCGATCGCCGCGCTGCGGGCCGCGGGCGAGGACGCCGTCCGTGTGTACGACGACCTCGTGGTGATCGACGAGGTCGGCCGCTGCATGGGGATCGCGCGGGTGGGCGACCTGATCCGCAGCCTGTCGGAGCTGGAGCGGCGTACCGCCTCCTGAGCGGCAATTTGTACATCTAGCCTTATAAGTCATAGTTTACTAACCGTGGACGACGGTGACATCGAAGCCGCGGCGTTCGACCTCCGCCTGGCGCTCGCGCGAATCGTGCGGCGGCTACGGCAGGCGCACGAACCCGGCGAGCTGACCCTCTCGGAGATCTCGGTGCTGTCGCGCCTGGACCGCGACGGCCCGGCGACGCCGGGCTCGCTCGCCACGGAGGAGCGCGTACGCCCGCAGGCGATGGGCAACACGCTGGCCGCTCTCGAACAGCGCGGCCTCGTGGACCGGATGCCCGACCCCAGCGACGGGCGGCGCGTGTCGATGTCGGCGACCGAGGCCGGGCAGCGGCTGCTGCTCGACCGGCGGTCGGCCAGCACACGCCGGATGACCCGGGCGCTGGCCGAGGGGTTCACGCCCGAGGAGCGGCAGCGCCTGATCGAGACCGTCCCCCTGCTCGACCGGCTCGCGGACAGCCTGTGACCCACGGCGACCGGTACAAGTGGACAGCGCTGTCCAACACCACCCTCGGCGTGCTCATGGCGTCGCTGGACGGTTCCATCGTGATCATCTCGATGCCGGCGATCTTCCGCGGCATCGGGCTGGATCCCCTCTCCCCCTCCAACATCGGCTACCTGCTCTGGATGATCCTGGGCTACCTGCTCGTCGCCGCCGTGCTGGTGGTGGCGCTGGGGCGGCTCGGCGACATGTTCGGCCGGGTCCGGCTCTACAACCTCGGCTTCATGATCTTCAGCGTGGCCTCGCTGGCGCTGTCACTCGTCCCGTTCCGCGGCGGCTCGGGAGCGCTGTGGCTGATCGGCTGGCGCGTGGTCCAGGGGGTCGGCGGCGCCATGCTGACCGCCAACTCCGCGGCCATCCTCACCGACGCCTTCCCGCTGGAACAGCGCGGCATGGCCCTCGGCATCAACCAGATCACCGCGCTCGCCGGGCAGTTCCTCGGCCTGCTGGCGGGCGGCTTGCTCGCCGAGGTGCACTGGCGCGCGGTGTTCTGGGTGAGCGTCCCGATCGGCATCATCGGCACCGTGTGGTCCTACCACAGCCTGCGCGAGGTGGGCACACCGCGTAAGGCCAAGATCGACTGGCTGGGCAACGTGACGTTCGTGGGCGGCGCGATCGCCCTGCTCGCCTCGATCACGTACGGGATCCAGCCGTACGGGGGGCACGCGACGGGCTGGGCGAACCCCTGGGTGTTCGGCGGCGTCATCGGCGGCGTCCTGCTCCTGGTGGCCTTCTGCGTGATCGAGACGCGGGTGGC
The DNA here is from genome assembly GCF_030406325.1 of Actinomadura sp. DC4. GTDB lineage: Bacteria > Actinomycetota > Actinomycetes > Streptosporangiales > Streptosporangiaceae > Actinoallomurus. Next base: position 174,341 of record NZ_JAUEQY010000013.1, read on the forward strand.
CGCGCCGATGCTGCGCATGGGGCTGTTCCGGATCCGGGCGTTCGCGGCCGGCAACCTGGCCGCGCTGCTGACCGCGATCGCCCGGGGCGGCATGCAGTTCATGCTGATCATCTGGCTGCAGGGCATCTGGCTGCCGCTGCACGGCTATGACTACGAGCGGACGCCGCTGTGGGCGGGCATCTACATGCTGCCGCTGACCTTCGGTTTCCTGGTGGCCGGCCCGATCTCGGGCTACCTGTCGGACCGGTTCGGCGCCCGCCTGTTCTCCACCGGAGGCCTGACCATCGTCTGCGCCTCGTTCATCGGGCTGATCGCCCTGCCGGTCGACTTCTCCTATCCGCTCTTCGCCGGCCTGCTGTTCGCCAGCGGCTTCGGGCAGGGGATGTTCTCGGCGCCGAACACCTCGGCGGTCATGAGCAGCGTGCCCGCCGACCAGCGCGGCGTGGCCTCCGGGATGCGGGCGACCTTCCAGAACTCCGGCACCGCCCTGTCGATCGGGGTGTTCTTCTCCCTGATGATCGCGGGGCTGGCCTCCTCGCTGCCGCACACGCTGTCGTCCGGCCTGGAGGCCCAGGCGGTGCCCCCGGCGGACGCGGCGCACGTCGCGCAGCTTCCGCCGGTCAGCACGCTGTTCGCGGCGTTCCTGGGCAACAACCCGATCGGCCACCTGCTCGGCTCCAACGGGCTGTTGAACTCCCTACCACCGCATAACCGGCAGACACTCACCGGAAAGGCGTTCTTCCCCCAGCTCGTCTCCGGGCCGTTCCATCATGGCCTGGTACTGGTGTTCACCGCCGCCGCCGTGATGGCGGCGGTCGCCGCGCTGGGCTCGGCCCTGCGCGGCACCCGTTATGTCCATTCTGAGGAGAAATCATGACTGACGCGCTCAGGGCCGAGACCGTCACGATCACGGGCCACGGCGACGACGAGATCGAGGCGTACCTCGCCCGGCCTCTGGACGGCGGCCCGCGTGGTGGCGTCGTGGTCATCCACCACATGCCCGGCTACGACGAGGCGACCAAGGAGATGGTGCGCAAGTTCGCGGCGCACGGCTACGCGGCGCTGTGCCCGAACCTGTACTCCCGCGAGGCGCCCGGGGCCGACCCCGACGACGCCTCGGCGACCGTACGCGCGGCGGGCGGCGTTCCGGACGAGCGGCTCGTCGGCGACGTCGACGGCGCGGCCCGCTACCTGAACGCCCTGGAGGGCGCGAACGGCAGGATCGGCGTGATCGGCCACTGCTCCGGCGGGCGGCAGACGTTCCTGGCGGCGTGCTCGCTCCAGATCGACGCCGCGGTCGACTGCTACGGCGCGTTCGTCGTCAACGAGCCGCCGGAGGGCCGCCCGACGACCATGAAGCCGATCCTGAACCTGGCACCGCAGCTGTCCTGCCCGCTCCTGGGTCTGTTCGGCGCCGACGACGGCTACCCCGGGCCCGAGGAGACCGCCAAGCTCTCCGCCGAGCTCGACCGGCTCGGCAAGGAGCACGAGTTCCACACCTACGAGGGCGCGGGCCACGCGTTCTTCGCCGTCGACCGGCCGGCGTACCGGCCCGAGGCCGCGGTGGACGGCTGGGCGAAGATCTTCGACTTCTTCGGCCGTACGCTCTGAGGCGGGGACCCATGTGCACTTACCAGACCCACAAGATCCGGCTCGACGGCAGCGGCAAGGCGCGTAAGGGCTGGATCAGCCTCAGCGAGGCGATCGTGTACGTCGACCACCCCGTCCACATGCAGCAGGACCACTCGGTCAACATCGACTTCCTCGACCCGGCGCAGGGACCGTCCGCCCGCGTGGCGGTCGAGCTGAGCGAGGAGGCGGCGCTCGCGCTCGCCGACGCGATCCACCGTGCGATCGAGGCCGCGCCCCCCGGGCTGGCCTCGTCCCGCGCGCGGTCGGCCGGCGCCGCCTGACTTTGTCCTGTCCATGCGGTTCAGGTGCGGTGTCCGCACCTGAACCCGGGTAGGCATCCGGGCGTCACAGCCCGGCTTCACGGCCTTGCGAACCCGTCCGCCGGTCGGCCGGGAGCTGGGGTGCGGCGCATGCGGACCTTCGGGCGTACGCCGTGCCGGCTCCTCGCGGCGTGCTTCCTGTCGTTGCTCGCCGGCTGCGCCGTCGCCTTCGCGGTGAGCGAGCGGCCGGCCCGCCGCGACTCCGCCGAGGTGCTCCTCGCGGCGAACCGGCTCGAACGGCTCGTGGTCGACCTCGACCGCGGCGAGCTCGGCTACGTCGCCACCGGCGACGACCGCGCCCTCGGCCTCTGGCGCACCGCACGGGCGGCGTTCTTCACCGAGGCGGTGCGGCTCCAGCGGCTCGCCGCGGAGAACGACCCGAGCAGGGACGGCGGGCCCGCGCGATCGTACGCTCGGCGACGTCGTACCTCCACGAGCACGCGGAGCCGCTCCTGCGGACGGCCCGGCGCGACCGCTCCGCCGCCCAGGCGGAGGTGACCCGGCAGGAGGGGACCCGCCGGATCGGGGAGATGCGGCACGCGTTCGACCGCTTCGCCGACGTCCAGCACCGGCTGGTGCTCGCGCACGAGCGGGACGCCCTGCCCGCCCTGCCCGCCCTGCCCGCCCTGCCCGCCCTGCCCGCCCTGCCCGCCCTGCGCCGGACGCTCGCCACGGCGGCGGGCGCCTCGGGGTCACTGCTGCTGGTCTTCCTGCTCATCGGATACGTACGGCGCGAGGCCGGGGCGCGGACGCCCACGCCGGAGACGCGGCCGCGCGGCGACGCGCTCCGGCGGGTCGCGACGCTCGTCGCCCGCGACAGCGCGCCCGCCGCGGTGTGGGACGTGAGCGCGGCCGAGATGGGCCGCGCGCTCGGCGCCGGATGCGCGGTGATCGCCCGGTACGACCGCGACGACGTCGCGACCGTGGTCGCGCACTGGAGCGCCCCGGGTCCGCCGCGGATCGCTCCGCCGCCCGGCGGGCGGTGGCCGGTCGAGGACGGGACCGTCATGGACGTGGTCCGCCGGACCGGACAGCGGCCCTGCGGAACGCGGCGGAGCACGCCCACGCGCCCTCGGTGAGGCTCACGGTCGAGCCGGGCGTCCCGCACGCCTGTCGGTGCGCGACGACGGCATCGGCGGCGCGCGGCCCTTCCCCGGCTCGGCGCTGAGCACGCTGCGGGACCGCGTCGAGGCGCTCGGCGGGGTGCTCGAGATCGACAGCCCGCCGGGGGTCGGCACCTCGCTGCGCGTGACGATTCCGGCCGGGACGGAGCGGATGAGCGCCGGCCGGCGTACCGCGAGCCGATAGACCCAATATGGTCAGTATTTTAGGGATTTATGCCACCCCCAGGGAGTGCGCCGGTGCCGCTCCGCGCGGCATGATTGCACGGTGCGGAACCCACCCCTGGATCACTCTCTTGCGGTGTGGATATGGCCCCGCGCGCTGCCGCTGGGAGAGATCTTCGGGGCCGACTGGGACCTCGGCGACACCCGCGCGCGATTCCTGACGCTCACCGGCCAGTGGCACTCCCGCCATCCGAGCCCGGCCGCGGTCAACGGCCACGCCGTCGGGCTGCAGCCCGGCCAGTGGATGTGGCACCCGCCCGGGCACTCGATCTACGCCTGCCACACGTACGAGATGCCGGAGGAGGACTGGCTGGAGGTCACGATCCGGATGGAGATCGCGGACTACTCCCCCGGCCACTGCCGGATCAGCGCGACCCTGGCGGTGGCCTGCCGGTGCGAGAGCGGCCACGGCCAGCACACGATCGTGGAGACGAGCTGGCGCTCCGGCGGCCCGGCCGCGACGCTGGACGCGCTCACAACGGTGCTGCGCTCGACGGACCAGTGGCTGGCCGGCTCCCGCCGCCCCGACTGGTGGCGCCGCCAGGCCGGCCTCACCTGAGGGCTGTGCCCGCAGGCGACCGATGGCGTCAGCGGAGGGTCTCGACGCGGGACCTCGCGCGGGTGCCCAGGTCCTGAAGCTCCTGGACGACCCGGACGCTGGTGACGCCCAGGCATCGCGACCGGCTCGCGAACGCGACGATCACCGCTCTGCTACTGAAGGGCCCGGGGCCGGTCTCGGGCCGGTGGCGGTGCGGCGCCTCGGCGGTGGAGCCGGCCGGGCGGATTCCGGCGGGAAAGACGCCGGCTCCACGCTGCGCGAGCCGAAGACGCTCATGGCCTCCGGCCCCGAGCTCGGCCGAGCGCATCGCCGTGGCTCACGCGGCCCGCTCCCGCTGAGACGCGAACGGCCCCGGCCCTGGGCAGGGTCGGGACCGTGTTCGGACTGATCAGACGTTGAAGCCGAGGGCGCGCAGCTGCTCGCGGCCGTCCTCGGTGATCTTGTCCGGGCCCCACGGCGGCAGCCAGACCCAGTTGATCGTGACCTTCTCGGCCAGGCCCTCCAGGGCGCTGTTCGTCTGGTCCTCGATGACGTCGGTCAGCGGGCAGGCGGCGCTCGTGAGGGTCATGTCCAGCGTGATGGTGTGGTCGTCGCCGATGTTGACGCCGTACACCAGCCCGAGGTCGACAACGTTGATGCCGAGTTCGGGGTCGACCACGTCGCGCATGGCCTCGAGGACCTCGTCCTCAGCGATCTTCGTCTCGGACATGAGTCCTCCTTCGTCGGGTGGTCGACCGGGCGCCGTGCTCGCTCACGCCTGGGCCTCCATGGCTTTCGCGGTCGCGTCCTTCCACGCCATCCAGGCGAGCAGGGCGCACTTGATGCGTGCGGGGTACTTGGACACACCGGTGAAGGCCACGGCGTCCTCCAGGATGTCCTCGTCCGGGTCGAGTTTGCCCTTCGACTGCATGAGCTTCAGGAACTCGTCCCCGGTGTTCATGGCCTCCTTGACCGGCCGGCCGATGATCAGATCGGCCATCACCGAGGCGCTGGCCTGGCTGATCGAGCAGCCGAGCGCGTCATAGGAGACGTCGGCCACGTCGTCCCCGTCAAGCCGGACACGTAGGGTCACCTCGTCGCCGCAGGTCGGATTGACGTGATGCACCTCGGCGTCGTAGGGGTCCCGGAGACCCTTGTGGTGCGGGTTCCGGTAGTGATCCAGGATGATCTCCTGGTACATCGACTCGAGCTGCATTCCCTTTCCTTCCTACGGCCGACTCAGGTCAACGTCAGGCCGTGCCGAAGAATTTCTGTGTCTGCCGCAATCCGTCCGCCAGAGCGTCGATCTCCGCGCGCGTGTTGTAGAAGTACAGCGACGCGCGGGTGCTGGCGTTGATGCCGAACCTGCGGTGCAGCGGCCGCGCGCAGTGGTGACCGGCGCGTACGGCCACGCCGTGCGCGTCGAGGACCTGGCTCACGTCGTGCGGGTGGATCTCGCGTCCGTCCAGGCCGTTGAGCGTGAACGACAGGGATCCGCCGCGGTCTTCTGCCTCCTGCGGGCCGAGGAGCCGCAGGCCCTCGATCTCCCGGAGCTGGGAGAGCGCGTAGTCGAGCAGCTCGTGCTCGTACGCGTGGATGTCCTCGATGCCGACGTCCCGGAGGTAGTCGATCGCGGCGGACAGCCCGGCCGCCTCGGCGATCGGCATCGTGCCGGCCTCGAACTTGTGCGGCGGCGGGGCGAACGTCGAACGTTCCATCGCCACGGTCTCGATCATCTCGCCGCCGCCGAGGAACGGCGGGAGCGCGTCGAGCAGCTCGCGGCGTCCCCACAGCACGCCGATGCCCGTCGGGCCGCACAGCTTGTGCGCGGTGAACCCGTAGAAGTCGGCGCCCAGGTCCTGAACGTTCACCGGCATCTGCGGCACGGCCTGCGCGCCGTCGACCAGCACGAGCGCGCCGGCCGCGTGGGCCTTGGCGGCGATCTCGCGGACCGGGTTGACGGTGCCGAGGACGTTGGACTGATGGGTCAGCGCGACGATCTTCGTACGCTCGTTGATGAGCTCGTCGATGTTCGACAGGTCCAGCCGGCCCTCGTCGGTCACGCCGAACCAGCGGAGCGTCGCGCCGGTGCGCTGCGCCAGCAGCTGCCACGGCACGATGTTGGAGTGGTGCTCCATCTCCGTGATGACGATCTCGTCGCCGGGGCCGACGCGGAAGCGCTCGGCCTCCGGACCGGAGGTGGCGGCGTTGCCCAGGGCGTACGCCACGAGGTTGATGCCCTCGGAGATGTTCTTGGTGAAGATCACCTCGGACTCGTCCGGGGTGCCGATGAAGTCGGCGACCTTGAGGCGCGCGCCCTCGTACGCCTCGGTCGCCTCCTCCCCGAGCTGGTGCGTCGCCCGGTGGATGTTGGCGTTGTGCCGGGAGTAGAACTCCTCGATCGCGTCGATCACCTGGAGCGGTTTCTGCGAGGTGTTGGCGCTGTCGAGGTACACCAGAGGACGCCCGTCGCGGACCGTACGGGTCAGGATCGGGAAGTCCTTGCGGATCTGTCCGACGTCGATGCTCACCCGGATGCGCCCGCCTTCGTGAACTTCTCGTAGCCCTCGCTCTCGAGCAGGTCGGCGAGCTCGGAGCCGCCCTGCTCGACGATGCGCCCGGCCGAGAAGACGTGCACGAAGTCGGGCTTCACGTAGCGCAGGATCCGCGTGTAGTGCGTGATCAGCAGGACGCCGGTCTCGCCGGCCTCGCGGAAGCGGTTGACGCCCTCGGAGACGACCTTGAGCGCGTCGATGTCGAGGCCGGAGTCGGTCTCGTCCAGGACGGCGACCTTCGGCTTGAGCATCTCGAGCTGGAGGATCTCGTGGCGCTTCTTCTCGCCGCCGGAGAAGCCCTCGTTCAGGTTGCGCTGGGCGAACGCCGGGTCGATCTGCAGGTCCGCCATCGCCCCGCGCATCTCCTTGGCGAAGTCGCGCAGCTTCGGCGCCTCGCCGCGCACGGCGGTGACCGCGGTGCGCAGGAAGTTCGACACCGACACTCCGGGGACCTCCACGGGGTACTGCATGGCGAGGAACAGACCGGCGCGGGCGCGTTCGTCCACCGTCATGTCCAGCACGCTCTCGCCGTCCAGCAGCACCTCGCCGCTCGTGACGTCGTACTTCGGGTGACCCGCGACGGCGTAGGCCAGCGTCGACTTGCCAGAGCCGTTCGGCCCCATGAGCGCGTGGGTCTCCCCCGCGCGCACGGTCAGGTCGACGCCGCGCAGGATCTCCTTGTCCTCGACGGCGACGTGCAGGTCGCGAATCTCAAGCGTGGCCATATATCTCAGGACTCCTTGAGCGACACGTAGACGTCGTCGCCCTCGATCTTCACTCGGTATGTGGGAACCGGCTGCGTGGCCGGAGGGTTGGTGGGCTTGCCGGTGCGCAGGTCGAAGCACGAACCGTGCAGCCAGCACTCGATCGTGTTGTCGTAGACCTCGCCCTCGCTGAGCGCGACCTCGGCGTGGGAGCAGACGTCGCGCAGGGCGTAGAGGTCCCCGCCCACGCGTACGACCGCCACCGGCGTGTCCTCGATCTCCACCGCCAGCGCGCCTTCGGCGGGCAGATCGGCGAGCGCACAGACCTTCACGAAGCTCATCGGTCGAGCTCCGGCTCGATGGTCGCTCTCGTCTCCTCGCCCGCTCCGCGGTCGAGCTCCTGGTCGATCGCCGCACGCACCTGCTCCTGCAGCTCGGGCAGGTCGATCTTGTCGACGAGCTGGCCGAGGAAGCCGCGGACGACCATGCGCCGGGCGACGTCGTACGGGATGCCGCGGGCCTGGAGGTAGAACAGGTGCTGGTCGTCGAGCCGGCCGGACGCCGAGGCGTGACCCGCGCCGGCGACCTCACCGGTGAGGATCTCCAGGTTCGGCACCGAGTCGACGCGCGTGCCGTCGGTCAGCACGAGGTTGCGGTTCAGCTCGTACGTGTCGGTGCCCTCGGCCTCGGCGCGGATGATCACATCGCCGATCCAGACGGCGTGGGCGCCCTCGTCCTGCAGCGCGCCGCGGTAGTCGACGCGGCTGCGGCAGGACGGCTGGGTGTGGTCGACCAGCAGCCGGTGCTCCAGGTGCTGGTCGGCGTCCACGAAGTACAGGCCGTACAGCTCGGCATCGCCGCCCGGGGCGTCGTAGGACACCGAGGGGGCGATGCGCACGACGCTGCCGCCGAGGCTGACCGTGAAGCTCTTGAACTTCGCGTCGCGGCCGAGCCGGGCGTGCTGGTGGGACAGGTGGACGGCGTCCGGCGCCCAGTTCTGCAGGCTGAAGACCGACAGGGACGCGCTGTCGCCGACCACGAACTCGACGTTGTCCGCGTACGTCGCCGACCCCGCGTGGTCGAGGACCACGGTGGCCTGGGCGAACGGCTCGAGGATGATCGTCGTGTGGCCGTACGCCACCCCGCCCTCGCCGCGCAGCGACACCACGGTCGGCGTCGAGGCGACGGCCTCCTTCGGGACCGTGATGACGGTCGCCTGCTCGAAGGAGGCGTACGCCTGCGCGCTGACCCGGTCGGCCGGGACGTAGGCGCGGCCGACGCGCTCGTCCGTACGGGCGACGGTCTCGACGATGGCCTCCGGCGCGGCGTCCACGCCGACGACCACCTTGCCGTCGGCCTCGGCGCCCTTGTGCAGGTCGCGGAGACGGCGCAGCGGGGTGAACCGCCACTCCTCCTCGCGCCCCGTCGGCACCGGGAAGTCGGCCACGTCGTAGGACGCGCGCTCGTGAAGGGTGCCGCTGGGACGCTCAGAGGCGGCGCTCCGCGACTTGGTGGGAGAAGCCATCAGCCGACGGCTCCTTCCATCTGCAGCTCGATGAGGCGGTTGAGCTCGAGGGCGTACTCCATCGGCAGTTCGCGCGCGATCGGCTCGACGAAGCCGCGCACGATCATCGCCATCGCCTCGTCCTCGGTCAGGCCGCGGCTCATGAGGTAGAAGAGCTGGTTCTCCGAGACCTTGGAGACGGTCGCCTCGTGGCCCATCTCGACGTCGTCCTCGCGGACGTCGACGTAGGGATAGGTGTCGGAGCGGCTGATCTGGTCGACCAGCAGCGCGTCGCACTTGACCGTGGACTTGGAGTGCTCGGCGCCCTCCTGGACCTGGACCAGGCCGCGGTAGCTCGTACGGCCACCGCCGCGCGCCACCGACTTGGAGATGATCGTCGAGGAGGTGTTGGGCGCCGCGTGCACCATCTTGGCGCCGGCGTCCTGGTGCTGGCCCTCGCCCGCGAAGGCGATGGACAGCGTCTCACCCTTGGCGTGCTCGCCCATGAGATAGATCGCGGGGTACTTCATCGTGACCTTGGAGCCGATGTTGCCGTCGACCCACTCCATCGTGCCGCCCTCGTAGCAGACGGCGCGCTTGGTCACGAGGTTGTAGACGTTGTTCGACCAGTTCTGGATGGTCGTGTAGCGGCAGCGCGCGTCCTTCTTCACGACGATCTCCACGACCGCGGAGTGCAGCGAGTCGGACTTGTAGATCGGCGCGGTGCAACCCTCGACGTAGTGCACGTACGCACCCTCGTCGACGATGATCAGCGTCCGCTCGAACTGGCCCATGTTCTCGGTGTTGATCCGGAAGTAGGCCTGCAGCGGGATCTCGACGTTGACGCCCGGCGGCACGTAGATGAACGAGCCACCCGACCAGACCGCGGAGTTGAGCGAGGCGAACTTGTTGTCGCCGACCGGGATCACCGACCCGAAGTACTCCTGGAAGATCTCCGGGTGCTCGCGCAGGCCGGTGTCGGTGTCGAGGAAGAGAACGCCCTGCTGCTCCAGGTCCTCGCGGATCTGGTGGTAGACGACCTCGGACTCGTACTGGGCCGCCACGCCGGCGATCAGGCGCTGCTTCTCCGCCTCGGGGATGCCGAGCTTGTCGTAGGTGTTCTTGATGTCGGCCGGGAGCTCGTCCCAGGTCGCGGCCTGCTTCTCCGTCGACCGGACGAAGTACTTGATGTTCTCGAAGTCGATCCCGGTGAGGTCCGCGCCCCACGTCGGCATCGGCTTCTTGCCGAACAGGCGCAGGCCCTTCAGGCGAAGGTCGAGCATCCATTCGGGCTCGTTCTTCTTCGCCGAGATGTCGCGGACGACCTCTTCGGACAACCCGCGACGGGCCGACGCTCCGGCCACGTCGGAATCGGCCCAGCCGAACTTGTATTTTCCGAGCCCTTCGAGCTCAGGGTGGGCTGCCGTAGTCATACCGAGGCGCCTCCGGACTCCTGCTTGTCGTCAGAATTCTTCTGGGTCAGCTCACGTGAGGTCACGTGAGTCGTGCAAACTCCGTCGCCGTGGGCGATGGTGGCCAGCCGCTGCACCGGGACGTCGAGCAGCCGCGCGAACGCGGCGGTCTCGGCCTCGCAGAGCTGCGGGAACCTGGCCGCGACGTGCGCGACCGGGCAGTGGTGCTGGCACAACTGCTGCCCACCGGCCGGAGCGGTGCTGGACGAGGCGGCGTAGCCGTCCGCGGACAGCGCCTCCGCCAGGGCGTGCACCCGCTGGTGCGGGGGCACGGCCCGCATCGCCGCACCATAACGCGCCTCGAGGTCGCCGAGCTGGCGACGGGAGAACTCCGCGACGGCCTCGTCTCCGAGGCGCTCGGCGAGGAATCGCAGGGCGCTGGTGGCGAGGTCGTCGTAGGCGTGCTCGAACGCGCTCCGGCCGGCGTCGGTGATGACGAACAGCTTGGCCGGGCGGCCGCGCCCACGCGAGGCGTGCGGGCGGCTCCGGCGCACCTCGATCATCTCCTCGGTGAGAAGGTGATCAAGGTGGCGGCGTACGGCGGCGGGCGTAAGCCCGAGCCGCTGTCCGAGCGCCGAGGCGCTGATGGGACCATGTTCGAGGATCAGGCGTGCCACCCGGGCGCGTGTCGTGCGCTCGGCATGGCTCGGACCGAACGCGGGCACGCCGGCGGAGGCCGGCGCGGTGCTCGTCGTCTCGGTCACGTATTTCACAACATCAGTGTGGCCTAATTCCTTCCCGCGGCACAAACGGAATGCGGTTACCTACCTCACTAAGGCAAGCCTTACCGGCTTGCGGCCTCTTTCGCGGCTTCCCGCTGTACGCGGATTTGCGCGGGGACGCCCAGGGCGGCGACGCCTGCGCCCGTGAGGAAGGCCGCGCCCGCGGCCGCCATCGCGGCGGGCGTGCCGGCCGAGAAGCCGAGGGTGCCGAGCAGGGCGACGCCGATCGTGCTGCCGATCTGCCGCCCGGTGTTGATCGCCCCGGAGGCCACCCCGGCGCGGTCGGCCGGCGCCGCCTCGACCACGGTCGTCGTGGCGGCGGGCATCGTGAAGGCCATCCCGAACCCCGTGGCCATCAGGGGCGGCACGAGCACGAGGTACGGCGTGTGCGGGCCGGCGGCCATGAGCCCGAAGAGCCCGGCCGCCCCGGCGCACAGGCCGGCCAGCATCGTGGGCCGCACGCCCGTACGGCTCGTCCGGCGGCCGGACAGGAACGACGCCACGGACACCAAGATCCCCTCCGGCAGCAGGGCCGGCCCGGCGGAGACGGGGCTCATGTGGCGGGTGTTCTGGAAGTACAGGCTCGTGACGAAGAGCTGGCCGTAGAAGCCGAGGTTGATGAGCAGGCCGATCGCGGTACCGGCGCCGAAGGCGCGGTCGCGGAAGAGGCCGAGCGGCAGCATCGGTTCCGCCGTGCGCCGCTCCCGCGCCACGAACGCCGCGGTCAGCAGGGCGGCGACCGCGAACCCGCCGAAGATCACAGGGCTGCCCCAGCCGCGGGACCGCGCCTCGATCAGGGTGTACGTCAGCGCTGCCAGCGCGCCGATCGCCGCCGCCTGTGCGGGCAGGTCGAACCCGCGTCCGCCGTTCCCCGCGGCCCTCGGGACGTACCGGCCGGTCAGGAGCAGCGCGGCGAGGCCGATCGGGACGTTGACGAAGAACACCAGCCGCCAGCTCACGGCCTGGGTGAGGACGCCGCCGATCACCGGGCCGGAGGCCGCCGCGACGCCGGCGACGCCGCCCCAGACCCCGACGGCACGGGCCCGCGCGCCGGGATCGGCGTACGCGGCGCTCAGCAGCGAGAGCGAGGAGGGCACGAGGACGGCGGCCGCCGCGCCCTGGACCAGCCGCGCCGCGACGAGGGCGGCCGGGCCGGGCGCCAGGCTGCAGGCGGCCGAGGCGACCACGAACAGGCCCAGCCCGGCCAGGAAGACCCGGCGGGCGCCGAAACGGTCGCCGAGCGAGCCCGCGGACAGCAGCAGCGCGGCGAAGGTGAGCGTGTAGCCGTCGACCACCCACTGCTGCGCGCCGGCACCTCCGCCGAGGTCCGCCCCCAGCGCGGGCAGCGAGAGGTTCACCGCGGTCGCGTCCAGGATGACCATGAAGTAACCGAGACAGATCGCGGGCAGGGCCAGGCGCGAGGTGGTCATGCCGTCAAGCCTGGCCCGGGGACCTTTCGACGTGAGTCTAAGGATCCGGGCCGTGATCAGGCCGCGGGCGTCACCGGCCCGCTCCCGTGGCCCGGTCGACGACGGCGACCGAGACGCACGCCTTCACGGCGTTCGCGTCCTCGGGGTCCGGCGGCAGGCTGTGGCTGCTCTCCGTCCAGTCGATACCGGGCAGGACCGTGACGGGAGCGTTCGCGTTCGGGCCCAGGAACGCGTCGCGGCGCGCCCGGCCCGCGAAGTCGCGCCGGCCGTCGAGTCCGGCCGATGGCCCGGTCTGACCGGCCGACGGGAAACGAACGGCCGCGCCGGCGGGACGCTGAGATGTGGAGCCCTCCAGATCACCGGCCGGCGCCGGTCTCCGCGCCGGCCGCCGTCGCGCAGGACCCTCCGGCCGGCGGTGGGGCTCTGCCGTCACTCGTCCCGCCGGGGCGGGGATCGGCACCTTGCGGAGGCGATCGGCGTCCTCCGCCGGAACGAACATCTCGATCGCCGGCTCCCCCTGCGATCGCAGCTGAATGGGGACCTCGCCGTACACGATCTGGTTCGCGACGGCCGGAAGGAGGTGGCCCAACCGGCTGTTCAACGTCGCCTGGAACACGCGTTGCAGATCGACCGCCTGCCTGAGCGACGCGGCCCTCGCCTCGCGACCCGGAGACACCGTCGGGGGCGCGGACACGGTGATCCGGACGGGTGGTGGGGCGAGACCCACGCGCAGGTGTTCGAGCAGTTGCCCCGCGTAGGCGTCGACGAAGGATCTGACGGCGCTTCCGGTCCTGACCTGGCGTACGGCCTCTCCCCCTTCCGCCCCCACTTTCTCCACGTGTGCGGGAGGAGACGACGTCACGGAGGCGGGGAACCTCGGCCGTGGCGCCTGGTGCCCCCGGGGCGAACGCGGGATCCTCGCGGCCAGCCCGCGGAACGGGCGCCTGCCGAAGACCACACCGCTGAGCTCGTTGGCGAACCTCACGCAGTTGTTGGAGAAAACGTAGTAGGGCCGGTTCTGCACCGAGCGGACGTAGACGATCACGGCGCGCAGGTCGCGCGGTGTGATCGTGCGGAGGACCGACGCCGACGGGACATGACCCGTGTCAGGGCTCGTGATCACGCTCTCCTGCGCGCGGGTGAGGTCGTAGTCGCCGGCCGGCGCGAAACCGGCCGAGAACACACGGCCGTACCTTGTCCGGCCGTCGGCGTCACGGCCGAGCGGCAGCCTGATCTCCAGCCATACATGTCCCGCATCCACGAGCCCGCCGGTCGAGTCACCGTGGAGAAGCGTGCCCTGACGCATGGGCTCGATCGCGATGCGGAACTCGATGTCGGCCTCTTGGTGGTCCGCCATGCCCCACGCCGCTCGTTCGAGCTGGCCGAGGTCGTAGCTCGTGCCCGGGCTCGCGTTGAGCGGACGGCCCGGGGCCGGCGTGGCGGCGGCTTCGGCCGGCACCGCCCGTACGGCGGCGGCCAGTTCGGGAACGTCCGTGAACAGGTCGCCTCTGGTGGTCAGTAGGTAGACGTCGGCCAGTGCCAGCAGCGAGAGCGTGTCGTGTTCGATGCCGGCGACCAGGCGTGCCGCGGCTCCGCTCTCACCGCGTACGACGAGGGCTCTGACCTCGTCGGACAGGCCCCGGACGTCGGGGAAACGCACTCCCATGTCGAGGACGAACCCGGTCTTCCTCGCCACCTGCGCGTGGACGATGGCCGACAGCGCGGCCGGCCGGTTTCGCACCTGGTCGACGAGCTCGGCGGCGCGGGACCGCCGACCGCCGGCGGCGAAGTGTCCCGCGCGCCGGCCAAGCCACATCCCGGCGATGCCCGGCAGAGACTCCTGGAGACCGCGCCCGCCGGTCTGACGGGCCCAGGTGTCCAGGACGGCCAGCGTCCGTGGGTCGTGGTCTCCTGGCAGGTAGGTGCCCGGGGCGAGCAGGAACCCGGCGAGCCGGAACGGCTTCCCGTCACGGCCGGTCAGCCGGGCGACCTCCGCCTCGATGTCCTCGGGCGTCATTCCCGCGGTCATCGCCGCCAGCCCGTCCAGCGATCCGGCCTCGATGGCGTCCGCGAGCAGGCCGGTCCGCTGCGACTCCGACAACCCGGTGTTCCGCTCCGGCGGTTCGAGCCGGCCGGGGGGCGCCGCGCGGAACTCGACGCGGACACGGCCCGCGCCGACGCCCGGGTCGGTGCGGACGTCGACGGGGATCCGTGTCTCGGTGATCTGCCGTGCCGCGGGGATGCCGGAGTCGATGAGCCCGGAACGGACCCCGGCGAGGAAGGCGTCCCGTGTCGCCTCGGCGCCCCGGCGTGGCCGTGTCCACCGGTTCGCGCCGGTGGCCGGCCCTTCGCTGACCCGGACGGCCGGTGCGGGCCACCCGGCCCGCATGTTCCTGATGAGGACCTCGGCGTACTCCTCGGCGAGGTTCCGCACGTCGGCGTCCGGCCGAGCGTCGTTTCCGGTGAGCGGGACCTCCACCGTACGGTCGGGGTCGGCGTCCGTGACGACCGGAGGCGTGACCGGGTTTCCGGGGATCGACGAGGGCTTCACCGCGGACACGCCGCGGAGCGGGCCGGCGTCGCCCAGGACCGCCGAGCGCAGTCCGGCGGCGAACGTCACGCAGTTGTTGAGCATCCACTGGTAGGGCCGGTTCTGCGCCGAGCGCACGAAGACGATGCCGCGTCGCAGCTGCCGTACCGACACCTGCTCGGGCGCCTCGATCCGCGGCACGCTCAGAAGGTCCGGGCTGAACACGGCGCCCGCCGAGGACCCGAACACCGAGGTGCCGGCGGTGGGGTCCGCCGCGCCGAACCCCACCGTGAAGACCCTGCCCCGGTGCGCGTGCCCCGGCACGCCCACCGGAAGCCGGACGCTCACCCATACGTGGCCGAGATCCCGCCTTCCGGACAGCGGCCGGACCGTGACGGTGAACTCCACGTCGCCGCCCGGACGGTCCCTGATCCCCCACAGCGCGCGTTCCAGCTGCGCGATGTCATAGGCCGCGGCCGACCGCGCGTTGAGCGGACGGCCCGCCGCCCCGGCCGGGGCGGGCGCCGGCGGAACCACCCGGATCGCGTCGGCCAGCCCCGGTACGTCCGTGAGCAGGTTCCGCCGGTGCCTGATCCGGTAGACGTCCGCCAAGGCCACCAGCGACAGGGTGTCGTGCTCGATCCCGGAGATCAGTTCGAGGGCCGCGTCGAGCCTCCCCCGCCGCACGCGCTCGGCCACGCCGTCCGCCATCGACGGCGCGTCGGGGAAGTCGACGCCCATCCGCTGCTGGAATCCGGCCATGCTCCCGGACCACATCGAGACGATCCCCGACAGGGCCTCCGGCCGGTCGCGTACCTGATCCAGCAGCTCCACGACCTCGGACCGCCGCCCCTCCCGCACCAGGCCGAACAGCGTCCGCGTGAGCTCGTCCACCTGTTCGCGCGGCAGCTCGGCCCTACGCGCCCGCGGGGCCGTGGCCGGAGGGTCGTCCGTCCCCAACACCGAGGACCAGTGCAGCCAGTCGGCGAACTCGGCGGGCAGGGCGTCCTGCGTGTCGGCGAGGGAGACCTCGTCGTGGGCGTCAGGCGGCGCCGCCTGACGCCGTCTCTCGGCCACCTGGGCGCGTCTTTCCCGTATCTCCTCCTGGAGACGGTTCATCGGCACGCTTCTGCTGGAGCGCCCGCCGTTGGCCTCCCACCAGCGCTCGATCGCGTCTTCGACGTCCTGCAGTTCGCGTTCGTTCTGGTCGAGCAGGTCGGGGGCCGCCCGCCCCCCGTTCTTCCACCGGCGAAGCGCGCGGTCGACGGCTTGAAGAGCCGGTGATCGCCGCCGGAGCGGCAGGTTCGAAAGAGCCTTCCAGTCCTCGACGATGTCGCCCTCCGGGACCACCGGCGCGCGTACGGGAACGGCCCGCGTGGGCGTCTGGGCGATACGGAACACGCCGTCCACCAGGTCACCGACGGTGGCCTCGACACAGGCGGGAGAACGCGCCGTGGTGCTGTGACGCGAGACCCGCCATCCGGCCGCCGGTCCGCGCGTCCGGTCCTCGGCGTGCGTCACGGTCACCCGGCTCTTCCTGCACCTGTGTGCGGCTCCGGCCGGCAGGCGTCATCCTGGTGGCCCCGATGAAGAAGGACGGTCAGCGTACCCGTGGCGCGGCGATGGGCCGGCCGCGGGCGGCGAGGCCGGAAGGCGCGGCGTCCGCTGAAATCCCCCGAAACGTTTCTCGTGCTTTCCACGTCTACTGCGCATCGGGCACTGTCCGATATATATGTTCTGGCCGAAACGCGCGATGTAAGGGGTGAACGGGGTGACCGGTCCGCAGCTGGATGTCACCCCGGCTCGGATCGCCGTCTCGGCGCAGGGGATCGACGACGCGGGGCGGAGGCTCGGGACCGGCCTGACGGCGTGCCTCGACCGGCTGAACGCGCTCGGCTGCGTGTGGGGCGACGACGACCTGGGCCAGGCGTTCTTCAACGGCGGCGGCGGCTCGATCGGTTTCCGGCAGGCGCGGGACGGACTGCTGGACGCGATGGCGCATCTCGCGTTCGCGCTCCGCGGCCACGCCGTGGGCGGCGTCCAGATGGCCCGGACGTACGCGGCCGGGGAGTCCGGCGACGACGAGGCGTCCGCCTGGCAACTGGACGACACGCCCCAGGACTACACGCTGCCGCAGGTGGGGGCGGCGGACTCACTGGTCCGGAGCGTTCCGCCGCCCCCGCTCGTGGTCAAGCTGCTGGCGTGGCTGCAGGAGATGGTCGTCATGTGCGCGTGGCCGCGGGGCGACGCGGACGGAATGGAGCAGCTCGCCGCCGCCTTCGACGCGTTGGGCGGCGTCGCCGACGAGGTCACGGGAGTGGCCACGCAGCACGGGCAGGCGATCACCGGGGCCAACATCGGCGCGGGGATCCAGGCGTTCGCGAGGTCGTTCGCCAAGCTCACGAGTGGTGGCGGGCATCTCGTGGACGCCGCGCGTGGCTGCCGGGACCTCGCGGAGTTCTGCCGGTACATGGGCCGGGAGATCAGGGCCGCGCAGGCGCAGGTCCTGTGGGGGGCGATCTTCGTCGCCGCGCTGTGGGCGGTCTCCTGGCTCACGCCCGCGGGCAGGATCCTCGAGGAGGCCGTGGGCCGGCTGGTGGGGACCTTACTGCGGCGTGTCCTGCTGAGCGCCGAGATGCGCGCGGGCCTGGCGGGCGCCCTGTACGTCGGCGGGCTGAACCTCATCGGCCAGCGGGTGCGCGAGGACTTCGGGCTGCAGGACGGCATCGACTGGGCCTCCTTCGGCGAGTCCGCCGCCCTGGCCTTCGCCACCGGCGGCGCCATGGGCGCGGCGCACCGCGTGCTCGGCTTCGCCGGGAAACGCGGCAACCCGGTCGCGACCTTCCTGGCCGGCACGGTCCGCGGCCGGCTCGTCACCAACACCGCCCTGGGCGGCGGCGTCAACGTGGGTCTGGAGGCGTCCTCGGGCGACGGGCACGTCAACTGGGGCAAGGACCTGTTCATGGCCGGGGGCATGGCCCTCAACGGCGAGGTCATGGGCGCCTTCAAGCCCGCGTCTCACGACGGAGGACCGGTCCCGGGTGACGACGGCGTGGCCCTCGTACGGTCCGGAGGCCCGGCCGGCGACACCGCCCAGGCGACCGGCGATCCGGCCGTACGCTCCGGCGACGGCGTACGTGACGTGATCGGCGATCCGGCGCCCGCCGACGGGGTGTTCCGTGAGACGTCCGCCGGCGATCCCGAGCCCGGGGCGGCGGGTGACGGGACCGGTCCGGCGCCCGTACGGCTCGCCGGGACCTCGGCGGGGACCGAGCCGGTCGTCTGGTCCGGTCATCCGGACCCGGTCGCGCACCCCGGCGGACCGGCCGCAGGCCACGGGACGGATCCGGTCGTCCAGCCCGTCCATCCGGAGCAGCAGGGATCCCGGCTCGCGGATCCGGGCGGACCCGTGCCGCAGCGCGGAGGCGATCCGGCCGCCCGGCCCGAGCGGCCGTCCGGAGCGCGGCTCTCGGATCGGAGCGGATCCGGCACGCGGCCCGAGGACGAGCCGGTCGCCCGGACCGGACGGCCGGCGGATCCGCGGCCGCACGAGGCCGACCCGGCAGGTCACCTGGACGAGCCGGTGCGGGACGAGGCCGCGCGGGCCGGCGACACCCTGGTGTGGGCGCGCCCCGACGCGGCCGCAGGGCACTCTCCTGCCGGCGAGACCCGGGCCCCGGACTCGCCGGTGGTACCTCCCGTCCAGCACGCGCGCGAGAGCCTCCTGGACCAGATCGCCGCGATGGAGGCGCACCGGACGGCCCTGGTGGGCGACTCCGACCTGGCGGGCGCCGTCCTGCACCACCACCATCCCGACCCTGAGGTCGCGGCGCTGGACGCGGCGATCGTGGGTAAGCGCCGGGAACTCGACGCACTGGGGACGACGGCACGGCCGCCGGCCGAGGTCACGGTCACCATCGAGGGGTCGGCCGAGACGCTGCGTGTCGCGCCCGGCGAGCGCGTCGTCCTGGGGCGGCTCTTCGACTCGTCGGTGACCGACCGGTCCGTGTCGCGGAGACACGCGGAGTTCGGCGTCGGCGCGGGCGGGCGTCTGTGGATCCGCGACCTGGGATCCACCAACGGCACGGTGGTCAACGGCCACCGTCTGGGTGAAGCGGCGCGTCACCTGGACCCCGGTGACGTGGTGACCCTCGGCCGCCTGCACCTGGACTTCACGGTCTCCCATCCGGAGCCCGGGCCCGGCGAGGCCCTGCTGCTGGGGCGGCGCGTCGCGGAGCAGTACGGCCTGGTCATGGTGATGGACTCCGACGCACGGGACTTCTTCCACGCCTACACCGAGATCATCGGCTCCGGCGAGCCGCGCCCGGTGGGTCCGGACGGTCCCCTGACCGACCTCGCCCATGAGGTCATCGGGCCGGAGGCCTCGTTCGTCGACCTGCTCAACCTGCACGAGCAGGCCGTGCGACTGGGGTACGAGCCGCACGCCGCGCACGACCGCGGCGAACTCCTCGACATCCTGCGCTCGGCGTCGGACCCGCCGACCGACGATCCGCTGACCCGAAACGGTCACCGCCTCGGCCGGGCCGGCGGCATGGCGCCACTGACCGACCGTGAGGCCTCGGACCTGGGCCTGATCCAGAATCATCTGACGCGCGGCGACTCGCCGGACGCCGCGGGCTATCGGCGGCTGGTCGAGGTGGCCCACGCGGCCGGCTTCGGCGACTGGAGCGCGCACGCGGCGGGCCACGGTGCCCGCGCCGACCGGGACGCGGTCCTGGAGATGGTGCGGGTGGTCGGCGACGAGGACAGGTTCATCATCAACGACGCCCACCAGATGGCCGAGGGTCTGAGGGCGATCACCGGATTCGGCGATCCGGCGCCTGGCCCGGAGCGGTTCCCGGCGCACTCCCCGGCCTCGGAGGCCCTGGCGCGCGAGGTGCTCGGACCGGACGCCACAGTGGCCGACCTGCTCGATCTCGAGCGGGAAGCCCGCGAGATGGCGTACCGGCCGGCGGCCGCGCGGACCCACGGCGAACTCGTCGATCTGCTGAAGCTGGCCGACCATGACCTGGCCGGCCGGCGCCGCGACCAGGAACACCGGGCGTTCGAGCAGACGCAGCGGCTGTTCCTGATCCCGGAGCGGGACGCCGACACGGAGCGGATCGTGAGCGCCATGAGGGGAGAAGCGGACGCCTTCGCCCAGGAACGGCTGGAGAGCGCCGCGCGGAGCGGCCACCTCGGCGCCACCGCCCGCGGCGACGTCCGGTACGCACGGCCCGACCCCGGCGACGCGAGCCTGTACGACCTGGCGCGGCGCGTGCGGCCGGGCCTTGAGGTGCGGGACCTGATCGAGCTGTACCGGTACGCCGAGGAGACGGGCTTTCGCGGAGCCCACGACAGGCGGGGCCTGCTCACGGCCCTGCGCCGGGCCGACGCCGTGCTCGCCCCCGACCACCTGATCGCCCGCCGTGTGGCGGAGAACCTCCGCGTCGACCGCGCCGACGCCGGCAGGCTACGGGACCTGATGCGCGCGGCCGACCCCGCCGGGTCCCATCGGCCGACGCTGCCGCGCGCCGTCGCCCATCTCAACTGGCTGGCGAACCGGGTGCGCCCCGGCCTGCCGGTATCCGACCTGGTCGCTGCGTACCGGCACCTGCCCGCCGGGGCCCGGAACGGCACCGGCGACCGGGCCGGGCTGGTCGGCGCGCTGCGCGGAGCCGACCGCGCCCTGCACCCCCCGTCCGAGCGCACCGAGCCCACGTCCGCCCTGCGCACACTTCCGAACGTGCACGTGGACGCGCGGTTCGTTCGCGATGACGCGGGCCCGGTCGAACGCTGGCCGCTGTCGGCCGGCTCGCCGCCCTCCGGTCCGATCGACTTCACCGCCGCGTCGGGGCGGGCTCCGGCCGGCCTCCGCGAGCACCTGGATCATTTCCGTGGAGAGGAGGAGGCGCCGTACTACTGGGGAGACTCCAGTTTGGAGGGAGGAGCGCAGATCCGGCCGCTGGAGGTCGGGTGGAGGCTGGACCGCAAGGCGCTGTTCCGCGGGGACGGCCGGGGCCCCGACATCGTCTTCACCGAGGGTTTCCAGATGCCGGACCGGGGCCAGGGCCGGGGGGGCTACGCGTCGCATCCGGAGCTCATCTGCACGACCCGGTCGGTGGACACCGGCATGGCTTTCTCGATCATGTTCGGCCGGAAGGGCGGCGACCGATGGGTGTACGTGCTCGACGCGCCGGGAGGCTACGACATCGGCGGTGGTCAGGACGAGGTGAAGTTCCTCGGCGGGATCGACCGCCGGCACATCGCCGGGGCACTGCGGTTCCCCCGCGACGTCCCGACACGCGCCGACGGGCTGTACGACGCGCGGGTCCTCTACCGGGACCGCCCGCAGGACCAGGCCGAGTGGATGCCCAACCCGTACTACGAGCCGCACGCCCGCTGACCGGAGCTCAGTCGAGCGTGGCCACGAGGATCGCCTTGATGGTGTGCAGGCGGTTCTCCGCCTGGTCGAAGACGATCGAGGCCTTGGACTCGAAGACGTCGTCGGTGACCTCGAGGGCGTCCAGGCCGAACGCGGCGTAGATCTCCTCTCCGACGGCCGTCTCGCGGTCGTGGTAGGCGGGCAGGCAGTGCATGAACCGTACGGCCGGGTTTCCGGTCGCGGTCAGCACGGCGTCGTTGACCTGGTAGGGCCGCAGCAGGGCGATGCGCTCGGCCCAGACGTCCTTCGGCTCCCCCATCGACACCCACACGTCGGTGTGCACGAAGTCCACGCCGCGTACGCCCTCGTCGACGTTGTCGGTCAGGGTGATCCGGGCGCCGCTGCGCCCGGCCAGCTCGCGCGCCGCGGCCCGGACCTCGGCGGACGGCAGCAGCCCCCGAGGCGCGACGATGCGCACGTCCATGCCGAGCAGTGCGCCCGCGACCAGCAGGGAGTTGCCCACGTTGTTGCGGGCGTCGCCGAGGTAGGCGTAGGCGATCTCGTTCAGGGGCCGCTCGGCGTGCTCGGTCATCGTGAACACGTCACACAGGCTCTGCGTCGGGTGCCACTCGTCGGTCAGGCCGTTCCAGACCGGCACGCCGGCGTTGGCCGCGAGCGTCTCCACGTCGGCCTGCCGCTTTCCGCGGTATTCGATGCCGTCGAACATCCGGCCCAGCACCCGCGCGGTGTCGCGCACGGACTCCTTGTGGCCGATCTGGGAGCCCGAGGGATCGAGATATGTCGTGTGCGCGCCCTGGTCGTGCGCGGCGACCTCGAACGCGCAGCGCGTGCGGGTCGAGGTCTTCTCGAAGATCAGCGCGAGGTTGCGGCCGGTGAGGCGCGGCCGTTCGGCGCGATCTCTCTTGGCCGCCTTCAGCTCGGCGGACAGCGCCAGGAGGTGGTGGAACTCCTCCGGCGCGATGTCGAGTTCTTTGACGAAGCTCCGGCCGCGCAGCATCTGACCTCCCGAAGACATGTCCATGACTGTATCTCTATGCGCCTTATTGAATCAATATTCAAGGAGGACTTCGGGGGTCACCGCTCGGACCCGGCGGCCCACACCTACACTCAGTGCCATGACACCCCTCGCCGTCGACGTGAACGGCCTGGTCAAGCGGTACGGCACGATCGTCGCCGCGGACGGGCTCTCCTTCACCGCCGGACGCGGCGAGGTGACCGCCCTCCTGGGCCCCAACGGCGCGGGCAAGACGACCACCGTGGAGATCTGCGAGGGGTACCGCCGCGCGGACGGCGGCACCGTGCGCGTCCTCGGCCTCGACCCCCGTGACCAGGCGCTACGCGCCCGCGTCGGCGTCATGCTGCAGGCCGGCGGCATCCCGACCGGCGCACGCGCCGGGGAGTTCCTCCGGCTGGTCGCGAGCTTCTACGCCCATCCGCTCGACCCCGCGGCGCTGCTCGCGCGGCTCGGCCTCGACGCGAGCGCGCGCACCCCGTACAAACGCATGTCGGGCGGCCAGCAGCAGCGCCTCGCCCTCGCCGCGGCCGTCATCGGCCGCCCGGAGCTGGTCTTCCTGGACGAGCCGACCGCGGGCCTGGACCCGCAGGCGCGGCACGCCACGTGGGAGCTGATCGAGGAGCTGCGGGCGGCGGGCGTCGCGGTGATGCTGACCACGCACCACATGGAGGAGGCCGAGCGCCTCGCCGACCACGTCGTGATCGTCGACCGCGGCGTCGTGATCTCGAGCGGGAGCCCGCCGAAGCTGACCGGCGCCGAACGCCAGCTGCGCTTCCGCGCCCGCCCCGGGCTCGGCCTGGACGAGCTGCTGTCCGCGCTGCCGACCGGCACGATCGCGAAGGAGTCCCCGGCCGGCCACTACGTCATCGAGGGCGACCTCGTACCCGAGCTGCTGGCCTCCGTGACCGCCTGGTGCGCCTCCCACGGCGTCATGACCGAGGACCTCCGCATCGAACGCCGCACCCTGGAGGACGTTTTCTTGGAGCTGACCGGACGGGAGCTGCGCTCGTGACGGCCACCACGGCACGGGAGGTTCCGGTGGGTCGCCCCCCGGGCCGGCACGGCTTGGAGCTCACCGGACGGGAGCTGCACTCATGACGGCCACCACGGCACGAGTCGTACGGGAGCCGCGGTCGTGACGGCGGTGTTCACGCCGGCGCCCGGGGCGGCGCCGCTGCGCCGCATGGTCGGCGCGCAGACCGCGCACGAGCTGCGCACCCTGCTGCGCAACGGCGAGCAGCTCCTCCTCACCCTGATCATCCCGGTGGCGCTACTGCTGCTGTTCAGCTCGGCGCCGCTGCTGGACATCGGCCCGGGCAAGCGCGTCGACTTCCTGGCCCCGGGCGTCCTGGCCCTGGCGGTGCTGTCGACCGCCTTCACCGGGCAGGCGATCGGCACCGGCTTCGAGCGCCGGTACGGCGTGCTGAAGCGTCTCGGCGCCACGCCGCTCCCCCGCTCGGGGCTGATCGCCGCCAAGTCCCTCACGGTCCTGCTGGTCGAGCTCGTGCAGACGTTGATCCTCGGCGCGGTGGCGCTCGCGCTGGGCTGGAGCCCGCACGGGAACCCGCTGGCCGCGATCCTGCTCGTGCTGCTCGGCACCGCGGCCTTCAGCGGCTTCGGCCTCCTCATGGCCGGCACCCTGCGCGCGGAGGCGACGCTGGCCGCCGCGAACCTCGTCTACCTGCTGCTGCTCGTCCTCGGCGGCGTCGTATTTCCGTTGACAAAGTTCTCCGGCGGGCTACGTTCGGTCCTCGAACTACTACCGATCTCCGCGCTCGCCGACGGCCTTCGGCAAGTCCTCCAGCACGGCGCCGGGCTCCCCGGCCGCGACCTCGTCGTCCTCGCCGTCTGGGCGGTGCTGGGCCTGGCCCTGGCGACGCGGTTCTTCCGCTGGGAGTGATGGATGGCGCTCGCTGACGCCCAGGGCTCGTACGGCCGGGCGGGCCGTTTCCGCGCGCGGACGGTCTCCTTCCGGCCCTCGTTCGGCTCCGTGCCGCCGCCCGCGCTGATCCTGCTCGGCATCGTCTCGGTCCAGGTGGGCGCGGGCCTGGCCAAGAATCTCTTCGCCCGCTCCTCGCCGGACGCGGTCGTGATGATGCGGCTGCTGACCTCGGCCGTGGTCCTCGGCGTGGTCTACCGATCGTCCCTGCGCGACCTCCGCCGCCTGCACTCCTGGCGCGACATCGGCGTGGCCGCGCTGTTCGGCCTGACGCTCGCCGGGATGAACGCCTGCTTCTACCAGGCGCTCGCACGGCTGCCGCTGGGCATCACGGTGACGATCGAGTTCCTCGGCCCGCTGTCGGTCGCGATCCTGGCCTCACGGCGCCGGCTGGACCTGGTGTGGGCGCTCCTCGCGCTGGGCGGCGTGGCGACGCTGGCCCGCGGCGACGGCGACGTGTCCCTCGTGGGCGTGGCGTTCGCACTGCTGGCGGCGGCCGGCTGGGCCGCGTACATCCTGCTGAGCGGCGCCACGGGCCGGAGGTTCTCCGGCTCGTCCGGTCTGGCGCTGGCGAGCATCGTCGGCGCGGCCGCCATGCTGCCGGTCGGCGTGAGCACGGCCGGCACGAAGCTCCTCGACCCGGAACTGCTCCTCGTCGCGGCCGGGGTCGGCCTGCTGTCGTCGGTCATCCCGTACACCCTGGAGCTGGAGGCCCTTCGGCGCGTCTCGGCCCGGGTTTTCGGCATCTTGATGAGCCTCGAACCCGCCGTGGGCGCCCTGGTGGGCCTGATCTTCCTCGGCGAGATCCTCCACTGGCAGGAGTGGCTGGCCATCGGCCTGGTCATCACCGCCTGCGTCGGCGCCACTCGCTTCCAGCAATCCCCACCCGAAGCCCCCGAGGCCTGATCCCACCGCAGCGCAGGAGGGCTGACGCGGCCTCGCCGAGGTGCGGTCCGGCGGACCCGGATCCCCGGCGGTCGCGGGCACTCATACGATGATGGCGTGCGATCCCACAATCCCGTGACGGGGCTCATCGATGCCGTCTGGCGGCCCACGGCCGCCTCGATGCGGTGGCTCGCCCTCGCCGGGGTGGCCGGCAACGCGCTCATCATGTCGACCGGTGCCGCCGTGCGCGTCAGCGGGTCCGGGCTCGGGTGTCCCACCTGGCCCAAGTGCACCGGCGACAGCCTGGTGCCCACGCACTCCTCCGAGCACGCCGCCGTCAACATGGCGATCGAGTTCGGCAACCGCCTGCTGACCTTCCTCGTGCTCGCCGTCGGTGTCGCCGTCTTCGTCGCGGCGTGGCGGCTGCGGCCCCGGCGCCGCGACCTGCTGCGCCTCGCCGCGATCCAGCCGCTCAGCGTCGTGGCGCAGGCGATCGTCGGCGGCATCGTCGTCCTCACCGACCTCGACCCCGCCGCCGTGTCCGCGCACTTCCTGCTCTCCCCCGCGCTGCTCGCCGCCGCCACGGCCCTGTGGGTACGCGCCTCCGAGGGCGACGGGCCACCGCACCGGCTCGTACGGGCCGAGCTCGTCTGGCTCGCCCGCGCGCTCGTTCCGGTGGTCTTCGCGCTGCTGATCGCGGGCACCGTCGTGACCGGCACCGGGCCGCACGCGGGCGACGCCACGTCACCGCGGTTCGGGTTCCGGATCGAGCAGGTCGCGCAGTTGCACGCCGACCTGGTGTGGGCGACCGTCGGGCTGACGTTCGCGCTGCTGCTCGGGCTGCGGCTGACCAACGCCCCGGGCCGGCTGCAGCGGCGGGCGCTGGAGCTCCTCGCGATCGAGCTGGCGCAGGGCGTCATCGGCTACGTGCAGTACTTCACCGGCGTCCCCGGCCCCCTCGTCGTCCTGCACGTGCTCGGCTCGGCGCTCGTGTGGATCGCGACGCTCCGGGTCGCCTTCGCCGTACGGGAGCGGGCCGCGGGGCCCGATCCCGCGTCCCGGCCCGCGGCGCCGGTCGCCGATCAGCTCCCGTCGAGGTAGGCGCGCAGGCGGTCCAGCGGCCAGGTGTTGACCACGTCGTCCGTGGTCAGCCAGCCGCGCTGGGCCGTGCCCACGCCGTAGCGCAGGTTGGCGAAGTGCCCGGTGGCGTGGGCGTCGCTGTCGATGGAGAACTTCACGCCGTGCCGCAGCGCGCGGCGGATCAGGTCGGCGGGCAGGTCCAGCCGGTCGGGGAACGCGTCGATCTCCACGACGGTCCGATGGTGGGCGCAGGCCTCGAAGACCGTGTCCCAGTCGGCGTCGACCGGCGCGCGGCGGCCGATGAGGCGGGCGGTCGGGTGGCCGAGGACGTGCACGCCGGGATTCTCGACGGCGCGTACGATCCGGCGCGTCATGACGTCACGGTCCTGGGTGAACTGCGAGTGCACCGACGCGACGCAGATGTCGAAACCGGACAGAAACTCCTCCGGCCAGTCGACCTCGCCCTCGGGGTCGATGTTGAGCTCGGTGCCGTGCAGCAGCGTGAGGTCCGGATAGCGCTCGCCGAGCGCGTGCACGGCCTCGCGCTGGGCCAGCATCTTCTCGTCCGTCATCCGCTGCATGAACAGGTTGGGCGCGTGGTCGGTGATCGCGAAGTACGCCCAGCCGTGCGCGGCGGCCGCGGCGACCATGTCCTCCAGCGAGGCGGTCCCGTCGGTGAGGTCGGTGTGGCTGTGCAGGTCACCGCGTAGATCGTCGAGCTGTACGAGCCGGGGCAGCTCGCCCTTGAGCGCCGCGTCGATCTCGCCGCCGTCCTCGCGCAGCGTCGGCGGCACCCACGGCAGGCCGAGGCGCTCGTAGACCTCCTCCTCGGTGGCCGACACGACGAGGTCGCCGGACTCCACCTCGAACAGGCCGTACTCCGACAGCTTCAGCCCGGCCCGTACGGCGATCTCGCGGGTGCGGACGTTGTGCGCCTTCGCGCCGGTGAAGTATTGCAGGGCGGCGCCGTAGGACTCGGGCGGGACGACCCGCAGGTCGACCTGGAGGTCCTTGACCGTACGGATCGAGGTCTTCTTCTCGCCCCGGGCGATCACCTCGGCGACCAGCGGCAGCGCGGCGAACGCCGCCATGAGCGGCCCGGAGTCCTCGGCCGTGGCGAGGATGTCGACGTCGCCGATGGTCTCCTTCGAACGGCGCAGCGAGCCGGCGTACTCACACCGGCCGGCGAGTGGCGACAGCGCGGCGACGATCTCCTCGGCCACGCCCATCGCGACGTCGATCAGCACCCGGTCGCCGGCCCGGCGCATGAGCTCGATGCCGTGGAGGATGTTCTCCTCGGTCTTGGCGCCGAAGCCCTTGAGCCCCTCCAGCCGTCCGGCCGGGATCGCCTCGGCGAGCTCGTCGACGGAGGAGATGCCGAGCTCCTCGTACAGCACGAGCGCCTTCTTGGGCCCGAGCGTGGGGATAGCGGTGAGGGCGCGCACACCGGCGGGAATCTTGGCGCGTACGGCCTCGAGCTGCCGGATCGTGCCGTTCTCGCGGTAGTCGAGGATCTTCTTGGCGATCGCCTCGCCGACGTTGGGAACCTTGCGCAGGCCCTTGAGGTCGAGCGTCGAGACGTCCTCGGAGTAGCCACTGATGGCGCGCGCGGCCTTCTCGTAGGCGCGCACCTTGTACGCCGCCTCACCGGTGATCGAAAGCAGGTCCGCGAACTCCTGGAAGAGCTCCGCGAGCTCGTCGTTGGGACGCCCCATGAGGCGATCCTAGGCCGCGCCTACGACAGTCGCGTCGTCTCGAACCGGTGGTGGGGCGAGCGAGCGAGCGAGCGTCCGGCCGGCTCGGCGAAGTCACGGCTGGAACGGTCACGAGGGGGCGTAGCTCAGGACGTGGTCGTGCAGCATGCGGCCGACGCCGGGGTCTCCGCTCCGGAACGCCTCGGCGATCTCGATGTGCTCGGCGGTCTTGCCGCACAGCTCGGTGTCGTGGCGGCGGACCGAAAGTGTGGTCCAGATCTCGATGCCGAGCGACTCCCAGATGGACCGCAGCAGGCCGTTGCCGGACGCCTCGACGATCTCGCGGTGGAAGGCGACGCTGTGCCGCATGATGTCGGGGCCCTCCGCCGCCGCCAGGCGCTTGATGTGGACCTCCAGGCCCTCCACGCGGCCCGCCAGCCGCGGCGCGGCGAGGTCCGCGGCGGTCTCCTCCAGCCCGGCCCGTACGGGGAAGAACTCGGCGAAGTCCTCTTCGGTGAACTCGCGGACGCGCGCGCCGCGGTTGGGCATCGTCTCGATCAGCCGGAGCGCCTCCAGCTGGCGGAGCGCCTCGCGCACGGGCGCCTGGCTGACGCCCAGCTCAGCGGCGATACGGCGCTCGACCACGCGTTCGCCGGGTTGCAGGCGACCTGAGAGGATTCCCTCGATGAGGACCTGACGGATCTGGTCGCCGAGGCCGGTACGCACCAGGGCCGGAGCGTTGAGAGCGTTCACGCTGATCAATCGTAGAGGGTCCGGGGTCAGGGGACACGTACGCTTGATCTATGATCGATCATTGCTCGCCTCTTGATTGATGGGCGCACCCAGTGGGCAACCCCCGCCGGCGCCCCGCCGTACGAAGGGAACACCTCGATGGGTGACACCGAAACGAGGAGTCCGGCACGCCCCCGCCGACCGCGAAAGGCCAGGCAGCAGCCGAAGACGCTCGTCGCGTACTACCGGCAGATGCTGCTGATCCGCCGCTTTGAGGAACGCGCGGCGCGGGCCTACACCGAGGCGAAGATCGGCGGGTACTGCCACCTCAACCTCGGTGAGGAGGCCACGGTCACCGGCCTCATGGCCGCCCTCGAGCCCCGCGACTACCTGTTCACGAACTACCGCGAGCACGGCTACGCCCTCGCCCGCGGCATCGAGTCCCGCCGCGTCATGGCCGAGCTGTACGGGCGCAGCACCGGCGTCTCCAAGGGCTGGGGCGGCTCGATGCACCTGTTCGACACCGAGTCCCGGCTGCTCGGCGGGTACGGCATCGTCGGCGGCCAGCTTCCCCTCGCCACCGGCGCCGCGCTGGCCATCTCCTACCGAGGCGGCGACGAGGTCGTCATGTGCCAGATGGGCGACGGCACCACCAACATCGGCGCCTTCCACGAGTCGCTGAACATGGCCGCGCTGTGGGACCTGCCGATCGTCTACGTCGTCATCAACAACGGCCTGGGCATGGGCACCACGGTCGACCAGTCCTCGGCCGAGCCCGAGCTGTACAGACGCGCCGCCGCCTACCGCATGCAGGGGACGCGGGTCGACGGCAGCGACGTCGAGGCCGTACGCGAGGCCGCGCACGCCGCCGTCGAGCAGGCCCGTACGGAGAGCAAGCCGTTCCTGCTGGAGGCGACCAGCCCCCGGCTGAAGGGCCACTCGGTCGTGGACCCGGCGCGGTACCGGACGGCCGAACAGAAGGACGCGCTCAAGGCCGCCGACCCGCTCGCCCGGCTCGCCCTGGAGCTGGAGGAGGCCGGGATCCTGTCCGCCGAGGACCGCGAGAAGCTCGACGCCGAGGTGAAGGCCGAGGTCGACGACGCCGCGGCGTTCGCGGACGAGAGCCCGCACCCGGACGTGAGCACACTGTTCGACTACACCTACGCGACGCCGGTGCCGGGCGAGTCCCGCCGCCTGCCCGCCGACCCGGTCTTCTGAGGAGCCTCGATGGCCACTGTCACCTACCGTCAGGCCCTCCGGGACACGCTCCGCGCCGAGATGCTGCGCGATGAGGACGTGTTCGTCATGGGCGAGGAGATCGGCGTCTTCGAGGGGTCGTACAAGATCACCGAAGGGCTGCTGAAGGAGTTCGGGCCCCGCCGGGTCCGCGACACCCCCATCGCCGAGGAGGGCTTCGTCGGCGCCGCCATCGGCGCCGCGATGCTCGGCCTGCGGCCCGTCGTCGAGATCATGACGATCAACTTCTCGCTGCTCGCCCTCGACCAGATCGTCAACCACGCCGCGAAGATCTACGGAATGTTCGGCGGGCAGTGCAGCGTGCCGATGGTGATCCGCACGCCCGGAGGCGGCGGGCAGCAGCTCGGCGCCACCCACTCCCAGAACGTCGAGCTGTTCTACTCCTTCATCCCCGGCCTGAAGGTCCTGGCCCCCAGCACGCCCGCCGAGGCGTCGGCGATGCTCAAGGCCGCGATCCGCGACGACGACCCGGTGCTGTTCCTGGAGAACCTCTCGCTGTACAACACCCGCGGCGAGGTGCCCGAGGAGAGCGCGCCCGCCGAGATCGGCCGGGCCGCCGTCACCCGCGGGGGCAGCGACATCACGATCATCGCCTACTCGCGTATGGCGCACGTCGCCACCGAGGTCGCCGAGCGGCTCGCCGGCGAGGGCGTCTCCGCCGAGGTCGTCGACCTGCGCAGCCTGCGCCCGCTCGACCGCGAGACCGTGGTCGCCTCGGTCCGGCGTACGGGCTGCGCCGTGATCGCCGAGGACGACTGGCTCACGTACGGGATCGGCGCCGAGATCGCGGCGACGATCCAGGAGGGCGCCTTCGACTGGCTCGACGCGCCGGTGCGCCGCGTGGCGATGGCCGAGGTGCCGCTCCCCTACTCCAAGCCCCTGGAACTCGCCGCGCTGCCGTCGGCCGATTCCCTCGTCACCGCCGTGCGCGACACCCTCCGCGCCACCGGCCGCCGTTAGGAAGACCATGTCCGAGATCCTCATGCCCCGCCTGTCCGACACCATGGAGGAAGGCGTCGTCAGCTCGTGGCACAAGAAGCCCGGCGACAAGGTGTCCGCCGGTGACTCGCTCGTCGACATCGAGACCGACAAGGCCCTGATGGAGTACGAGGCGTACGAGGACGGCGTCCTCGGCGAGATCCTCGTCCCGGAGGGCGGCACGGCGGCCATCGGCACGCCGATCGCGGTCCTGGTCACCGATGGCGCCGAGCCCGCCGCCAGGCCGGCACCGGCGCCCGCGGCTCCGACCGCGGTCACCGATAACAACGACGCCGCGGCCCGTACGGTGACCGCGCCCGCCGAGGCGCCCGCGGACCGGAACGGCCGGTCCCGCCCGCCGTCCTCGCCGCTCGCCCGGCGGCTCGCGCGAGAGAGCGGCGTCGACCTCACCGCGCTGACCGGCTCCGGTCCCGGCGGCCGCATCGTCCGCGCCGACGTGGAGGCGGCCGCGCTCGACGACGCCGTGATGTCCACCGCGCCCGCGGCCGCGCCGCCGGTCGCCCAGGCGGCCCGGCCCGCCCAGCCGTCCCAGCCGGTTCAGCCGGCCGTCGAGGACGAGGACATCGAGCGGGTGCCGCTGAGCCGGATCCGCAAGGTCACCGCGCGCCGCCTCGCTGAGAGCATGCGCACGGCGCCGCACTTCTACCTGACGCGCGTCATCGACGTGGAGGACCTGCTCGCCTTCCGCGCGACGCTCAACACCGCCCTCGCCCCGGCCAAGGTCAGCGTCAACGACCTGATCGTCAAGGCGTGCGCGACGGCGCTGCGGGCCAACCCGGTGCTCAACGTCTCCTTCACCGAGGAGAACCTGCTCGTGCACAAGCGGGTGCACGTGGGTGTCGCGGTGGCGCTGGAGGAGGGCCTGGTCGTCCCGGTGATCCGCGACGCCGACCGCAAGAGCGTGTCGGCGATCGGCGCCGAGACCCGCGAGATGGCCGGGCGCGCCCGTGAGCAGCGGCTCACGCCGCAGGAGATGTCGGGCGGGACGTTCACCGTCAGCAACCTGGGCATGTTCGGCGTGGACGCCTTCACGGCCGTCATCAACCCGCCGGAGGCGGCCATCCTGGCCGTCGGCGCCACCCGTAAGGACGTGGTCTTCCGGGATGGCGAGGTCATCCCTCGCGACCGGATGACCCTGACGCTGTCGATCGACCATCGCGCCTGTGACGGCGCGACCGGCGCGGCGTTCCTCGGCCAGCTCGCGGACCTGCTGGAGAACCCTCTCCGCATCGTCGCCTGAGCCGGCCCGAAAAGCAGGGGTGCCCCGTCTCGTGAAGAACCACAGACGGGGCACCCCGCACCACTTTCTCCAGGCTCTAGGCGAACGCCCAGGCGAACACGTGCAGTGAGCCCGAGCCGGACTTGGGCGTGTTCAGCGTGACGCTCCTGACCTGCTTGGAAGAGTCCAGCGCGATCGGCGTGGCGCCGAACACGTACATGTTGATCTCCTGTTTCCCTCCGTCGGAGCCGTTGCGATACGGCGTCTTGGCGACGACCTCGTTGCCGAACCTCGGCGGGTACGCGTCCGCGCCCAGCGCCCAGTCGCTGAACTCCAGCGCGCCCGACGCCGTCGACCCGTCGGTGTAGGTGACGGTCACCGTCGAGGACGCGTCGCCATTGCCCGCCGCCCCCAGGAACGCCAGCTTCGACGCGCCCTGCGGTGCGCTCGGCAGGTCGACCACCTGGCCGCTGACCTGGACGTTGTCGAGCTGCCCGGTCTTACGGCCCGGCCAGGTGAACGTCAGGCCGTTCCAGCTCACCGGCCGGCCCGCCGTGAGGCCCGCCGCGGCGAGCGCCTGGGCGGAGTAGCTCCAGCCGCCGCCGTCGAAGTTGGCCTGGCCGGGGGCGCCGTCGTCGGAGATGCCGGCGTTGTTCTGGTACCACTCGATCGTGCCGCGCCGGGCCACGTTGAGGGTCATGCCGCTCGCGCCGACCGACGCGCCGGAGGCGGTCAGCTCGAAGGGCACCGAGTAGAAGTCCAGCTTCGCGTCGGCGGACACCGAGACGGTCACCTTCTGGTCCGCCCGGCCGGCGTCGCCGACCTGCAGCGTCCCCGAGGCGGGCGTCACGGTGATCCCCGCGGGCGGCCTGGCCGCCCAGGTGACGGTGTCGCCCTTGCCGACGGCCTGCACCCGGAGCGTCGCCTCGACCGAGCCGCCGGGTTCGAGCGAGGTCATCCCGGGCGAGACCGCGGACAGGAACGGCTTCGCGCCGGTGCCGAACGAGGGCGGGGCGTCCTTGGGGTCGCTGCCGAAGGAGGTGTTGGGCTGGGCGCCCATGGCGTAGTCGAGCCTCCCGCCGGAGGCGACGAACGACTCCGGCAGCCAGGCGCGCGTCGTGGCCCTGCCGCCGACCTTCAGCGACCGCACGTAGTAGTTCGCGTCCGAGGCGCCCGGCGCGTTGATCGTGATCTTCTGGCCGCTGGAGCGCCGTACGGTGATCTTCGGGAACTCGGGACTGTTCAGGAGCATCTCGGCGCGGCCCGGGATCGCCGGGTACATGCCGAGGCCCGCGAAGACCCGCCAGGCCGACATCGTGCCGAGGTCGTCGTTGCCGACCAGACCGTCCGGGCCGGGCTTGAACAGCGTCGTACGGGCCCGTGCGACGACGTCCTGGGCCTTGTACGGCTGACCGGCCCAGTCGTACAGCCAGGGCGTCTGCAGCGACGGCTCGTTGCCGAGGTAGGCGTACGGCTTCTGCGACCCGGCGTTCAGCTCGGTGAAGAACGTGTCGAGCCGCTGGGCCGCCTTGTCACGCCCGCCCATGGCGCCGAACAGGCCGGCGACGTCGGAGTAGGTCATCCAGTGGTACTGCGCGCCGTTGCCCTCGACGTACCAGCCGGGGTCGGCCGGGTCGAACGGGGACAGGAACGAGCCGTCGGCGAAGCGCGGCTGGATCCAGTCGTTCAGCGGGTTGTAGATCGTCTCCCAGGCGTGGGAGCGCTTCATGAACGTCTGGTAGGTGCCCTTGTCTCCGATCCGCTGGGCGAGCTGGGCGATGCCGAAGTCGGCCAGGCCGTACTCCAGCGTGGTCGCCGGGTCGCCCGGCACGTACCCGAGCTTGAGGTAGTCGCCGTTGCCGGACCGCTCGGTGTAGCCGGTGGCCTCGTCCTCCCCGACCCGGTTCGCGCCCTTCACCATGGCGGCCAGCGCGCCGTGCGCGTCGAAGCCGCGCGCGCCGAACGCGTACATGGTCGAGATGATCGAGTGGTATGGGTCGCCGTTCATGACGCCGGTGATGGTGTTCTGGTGCGACCAGCGGTCCCAGACGTCGCCGACGGAGTGCGCGTCGTTGTACATCGACTGGGCGATGTCGGCGCCGACGTCCGGGGCGAGCAGGGCGATGAGCTGCGCCTCGCTGCGGTAGATGTCCCAGCCGGAGAACGTCGCGTACTGGTGATGGCCCTTCCTGACCTTGTGGGTGCGGTAGTCGAACCCGGTGTAGGAGCCGTCGACGTCGTCGAAGACGTACGGCTGGAGCAGCGCGTGGTAGAGCGCCGTGTAGAAGGTCCGCAGCGGGTCGGCCGCGCCGCCCTCGACCTTGATCTGGCCGAGCCGCTTCTCCCACGCGCGGTGCGCGGCGGCGCGTACGGTGTCATAGCCCCTGGCGCCGACCTCGGCGGACAGGTTCCTCCGGGCTCCGTCGACGCTCACGTAGGACACCGCGGCGCGCATCTGCACCGGCTTGGCCTTGCTGGTGTCGAACTGCAGGTAGACGCCCGACCCCGGGCCCTTGACATTGACGTCCTTGGCCGTGATCTTGGGCGCGGTCTGCGGGAGCGGCCTGCCCTGGGGGCCGTTGTGGATCCGCCCGAAGATCTTCTGCGCCTGCTGCGGGACCTTGGCCGGCGAGTGTCCCCGTACGTCGGCCTGCCCGGGGTCGACGGCGTCGTCCTTCCACGTGCCGTACGCCGCGAAGGGCCGGTCGAAGGTGGCGCTGAAGTAGACCTTGTAGCGCGTGTCGGAGCCGCAGAAGCCCCCGGTCTCGGCCCAGCCGGAGACGGTGTCGCCCTTGACCGTCGCCTCGGCGTCGTCCACGCCGTTGATCGAGCCGGTCACGTTGAGCAGCAGCGTGCCCACCTTGTCGGTGGGGAAGGTGAAGCGCGCCACGCCCGCGCGCTGGGTGGCGGTCAGCTCGGTCTTCACCCCCGTGTCGGTCGTCATCGCGTACGAGCCGGGCTCGGCCCGCTCGTTCGCGTGCTGGAAGGTCTGGACGTAGTCCGAGCCGTGCGTCGCGGGCGAGTTCGTGATCGGCCCGGAGAACGGGATGACGGGGAAGTCCTGCGCGCCGGTGCAGCCGGGCCCGGAGATGTGGGTCATGCTGAACCCGCGGAGCCGGTTGTCCTCGTACTTGTAACCGCCGCCGGAGCTGCGGACCGTGTCGGGACTCCACTGCATCATGCCGAACGGCACGACCGCGCCGGGGAAGTCCATCCCGGCCCCGCCGCCGTGGCCGAAGTCGGGCCCGCCGTCCTGGGTGCCGGTGAAGGTGTTGACGTAGGAGGCCGGATCGAGCCCGGCCGCCACCGCCGGCAGTGCCGGCAGGGCCAGAGAGCCGAGAGCCAGGCAGAGAACCCCTGCCAGGCGCGTGCGCGAACGTCTGAGCACTGCTTCTCCTCAGGGCCGGGAGGCACAGGCTGCGCCGGCGGGGGTGGCGCAGGGATGACAACGTTGTCGTTGCGCGATTGTCAATCCGCCTGACCCGGACGGTCAAGAGCCGCTTCCGGCCAGTCGCGCGGCCGCGGCCGAGAAGAGGCCGCTCAGGCGGCGGCCGGAGCCCGGAGGGTGCGGCCGACTACGCGCTGGAGGCCGGGCCGACCGCTCGCTCGACGAGTCGCGTGAGACCGGCCTCGATGGCCCTGACCGCGGTCTCGCTCTCGGCCCCCAGCCCATGGCGGTCGGCGAGCCACGCGGCGTCGTTGTAGGTCAGCCACACCTTGCCCTCCGCGTCCTGCCAGGCGAGGGCCTTGATCGGCAGGTCGATGCCGCTGGTCTGCCGATCCTGCATCAACGGGGTGCCGCCCTGGGGGTTGCCGAAGATCAGCAGCTCCGTCGGCCGAAGCTCCATCCCGGCGCGGGCGGCGCCGGCCGCGTGATCGATCCGGGCGAACACGAGCAGGCCGGCCTCGGTGGCCACGGCCTGCAGGCGGTCGATCGTCTCGCCGGCGGACCAGCCGCTGGCGACCGTGACCATGCCATGATCGCTCATCTGTTCCCTCTCCCTGTGACGGCTCAGCCGGTCATACCCGATCGGGGGGCTCAGCCAGGCCCGTACGGACCGGGAGGGCGGAAGGGGCCGGGCGGCGGCGGGCCGAAGGAGGGGCCCGGCTGGAGGAAGCCCGACTGGTCGGGGCCCGCCCACGGCGGCATCAGCGGCCGCGTGCGCTGGACCTGGAACGCCTGCCGGGCCATGTGCATGAGGTTCATCAGGTCCAGCCGGCGGCGGTAGAACCAGGCCGGCTCGGCGACGCCGCGCTCCGCCCGCTGGTGCAGCAGCGCGAGCTCGGTCGCGGCGAGCTGGTAGTCGCCCATCGCGCGGCCCGCGGAGGTGCCCCCGGCCATGCGGGCCCACTGCCGGGCCCGGCGGCGCAGTGCGATGCTGCCCAGCATCTGGACGTCCTGCGGCGTGACCAGGCCCGTCGCGGCGTACATCGGCAGGTGCAGCCGGATCAGGCGTACGGTCTGGCGCCGCTCCCACGCCACGATGACGATCAGGCCGACGATGATGCAGAAGTCGATGCCGTACGCCACGGTCAGGCCCCGCAGGCCGAAGGCGGTGGAGAAGTTCCACGCGCCGTGCAGGATCATCGCCCCGCACAGGCCCGCGATGGGCGCGGCGACCCGCGCCGCCCCCCGGTGCAGCGCCGCGTACGCCACCCCGAGCCCGGTCATCGAGGTGAACAGCGGGTGCCCGAACGGTGAGATCACGCCGCGCATGATGAACACGGCCTCGAGGTTGTGCTGGTCGATCGCCCGCATGTAGTAGCCGATGTTCTCCATCATCGCGAAGCCGAGGGCGACCATGCCGGCGTAGATGATGCCGTCGGTCAGCCCGTCCAGCTCGTGCCGGCGGAACCACAGGAAGCCGAACAGCACGGCGCCCTTGAGCGACTCCTCGACCAGCGGGGCCCCGATGGAGGCGGTGACGAGCTCTCCCCGCTCGCCGAAGACGGGCTTGGTCAGCAGCTCATAGCCCGCCGTGTTGAGCAGCAGCGCGCCCAGGACGGCCACGCCCGCGCCCCACATGAAGGCGAACACCAGGGCCCGCCACGGCTCGGGTTCGAGCCGGTCGAGCATGAGCACGAGCGCCACGAGCAGCGGCACCGGCAGGATCGCCAGGATGAACCCGATGACGAACGGCGCTCCGTTGAGCGCGTCGATGCCCAGGACGACCAGCGCGCACAGGGAGGTGACGATGAGGCCGACGATCAGGCCGACCGGGGCCCGTCCGGGCATGCGGCCTTCGAGGACAGCCTTGGGATCAACGCGCGCCATGCCGCGACATTAACCCTCAGTGGAGGAGCGGGTCGATCGCCACTGCCAGGAAGAGCAGCGCGAGATAGGCGTTCGACAGGTGAAAGTAGCGCATCGGCTTGAGCACGGGGCCGGTCTTGCCCGCCCGGACCCGGCCCAGCAGCCGGTAGGCCTCGACCAGCGAGACGGCGCCCAGCACGGCCGCGACCACCGGATAGAAGATCGTCGTGTGCGCCACCGGCCACAGCGCCAGGGAGCAGGCCAGCGTGACCCAGGTGTAGACGATCACCTCGATGGCCACCCGCCGCTCGGTGGCCACCACCGGCAGCATCGGCACGTTGGCCGCGGCGTAGTCCTCGCGGTAGCGCATGGCGAGCGTCCAGGTGTGCGGCGGCGTCCAGAAGAAGACCACCAGGAACAGCACGACCGGCGTCCAGGCCATGCTCCCGGTCAGTGCCGACCAGCCGATCATGACCGGCATGCAGCCGGCGATCCCGCCCCAGACGACGTTCTGGGACGTGCGGCGCTTCAGCAGCAGGGAGTAGACGAAGACGTAGAACAGGATCGCGAACACCGAGAGGCTCGCCGCGACCCAGTTGAGCGCCAGGCCGAGGAAGGCCGTGGAGACGACGGCGAGCACGATGCCGAAGATCAGCGTCTCGCGCGGGGAGACCTGAACCATCGGCAGCGGGCGGCGACGGGTGCGGCGCATCTTGGCGTCGATGTCGCGGTCGATGTAGCAGTTGAGCGCGTTGGCGCTGCCGGCCGACAGCATGCCGCCCGCCAGCGTGGCGATCACCGGCCACAGCGGCGGCAGCCCGTCGGCGGCGAGGAACATCACCGGCAGCGTCGTGATGAGCAGCAGCTCAATGATCCGGGGCTTGGTCAGCGCGACGTAGGCGCGTACGAGCGCGCCCAGCGGCCGGCGGCCGGGAGCCGGCGGCACGGGCGTCCGCAAGGGACGATTGATCACCACCGTCACGGGACGTCCACCGCCGCAGTCACGACATAAAGGGGCACTGTGCCTATTCCTCGAATCTTTACCGCCACTTTGCCGAATTCCGGGCCCTGTCAATCACCGGCCTCGGCCGCGACATCACTGTAGTGCCGGTGGGTGCCCACCCCCTCACCGGGGTGGGCCGACTCGCGACGCGCGGAAGGGTTCAGGCCGCTCATCGCGGGAAGTGCGCGACGAGACACGCCGTTACGACACATAGAGTCCCGCGTCCGGCAAAAGTTCCGGACGATAGGCTCGTCTGAGGCCCTGAGAGTGGCCTGTTCAAGGTACTCCGAGATCGAGAACACACTCTTCGCGCCCTGGGGCGGGTCACGGGGGCCAAGCACGTTGCCGAGAGGAGCCTGGAGCGTCTCGTGAGTACGGATTCCGACAACACCTTCGCCTGGACCGAGCTGGACCAGCGGGCCGTGGACACGGTCCGCGCACTCGCCATGGACGCCGTGGAGGAGGCGGGCTCCGGTCACCCGGGCACCGCCATGAGCCTCGCGCCGGCCGCCTACCTGCTGTTCCAGCGCGTGATGAGGCACGACCCCACCGATCCGGCCTGGGCCGGGCGCGACCGCTTCGTCCTGTCCGCCGGGCACAGCAGCCTGACGCTCTACATCCAGCTCTACCTGTCCGGGTACGGCCTGAACCTCGATGACCTCAAGAGGCTCCGCAAGTGGGGCAGCCTCACGCCGGGTCACCCCGAGCACGGCCACACGATCGGCGTGGAGACCACGACCGGGCCACTGGGCCAGGGCCTGGGCAACGCGGTCGGCATGGCGATGGCGGCGCGGCGTGAGCGCGGCCTGTTCGACCCGGAGCCGGCCGCCGGCGACAGCCCGTTCGACCACTTCATCTACTCGATCGCCTCCGACGGGGACATCGAGGAGGGCATCAGCCACGAGGTCAGCTCCCTCGCCGGCCACCAGAAGCTCGGCAACCTCGTCGTCATCTATGACGACAACCGCATCTCCATCGAGGACGACACCCAGATCGCCAAGTCCGAGGACGTGGCCAAGCGCTACGAGGCGTACGGCTGGCACGTCCAGACGGTCGACTGGACCTCCGGCGACGACGGCTACAGGGAGGACCCCGAGGCCCTCTACCGCGCGCTCGTGGCCGCCAAGGCCGAGACCGGCCGGCCCTCGCTGATCTCGCTGCGCACGATCATCGGCTGGCCCGCGCCGAACCTCCAGAACACCGGCAAGGCGCACGGCGCCGCGCTCGGTGCCGACGAGGTCGCCGCCACCAAGCGCGTGCTCGGCCAGGACCCGGACGCGACCTTCGACGTGCCGGAGGACACCCTCGGGCACGCCCGTGAGGTCGTCCAGCGGGGCCGCGCCGCGCACGCCGAGTGGAACACCGCGTACGAGGCCTGGCGCGCCGGCAACGCCGAGCGCGCGGCGGAGTTCGACCGGATCTCGGTGCGCCGCCTGCCCGACGGCTGGACCGCCAGGCTGCCGGAGTTCGAGGCCGGCAAGGGCCTCGCGACCCGCGCGGCCTCCGGCGAGATCCTCAGCGCGATCGGCCCGGTGCTGCCGGAGCTGTGGGGCGGCTCGGCCGACCTCGCGGGCAGCAACAACACCACGATGAAGGGCGAGCCGTCCTTCATCCCGGAGGAGTACCAGACCAAGGACTTCCCCGGAAACCGCTACGGCCGCACGCTGCACTTCGGCATCCGCGAGCACGGCATGGGTGCGATCATGAACGGCATCGCGCTGCACGACGGCACCCGCCCGTACGGCGGCACGTTCCTGGTCTTCAGCGACTACATGCGGCCGTCCGTGCGCCTGGCCGCGCTGATGAAGCTGCCGGTCACCTACGTGTGGACGCACGACTCCATCGGGCTCGGCGAGGACGGCCCGACCCACCAGCCGGTCGAGCACCTGTGGGCGCTGCGCGCGATCCCCGGGCTCGTCGTCGTACGGCCGGCGGACGCCAACGAGACGGCCGTCGCCTGGCGGACGCTCCTCGAGAACCCCGACCGCCCGGTGGGCCTGGCGCTCACCCGCCAGAAGGTCCCGACCTGGGACCGCTCGAAGTACGGGTCGGCCGACGGCACGGCCAAGGGCGGCTACGTCCTGGCCGACGCCTCCAACGGGCAGCCCGAGGTCATCCTGATCGCCACCGGCAGCGAGGTGCAGATCGCGGTCGCGGCGCGCGAGACGCTTGAGGCCGACGGCGTGCCCACCCGCGTGGTGTCG
The DNA here is from genome assembly GCF_030406325.1 of Actinomadura sp. DC4. Lineage (GTDB taxonomy): Bacteria > Actinomycetota > Actinomycetes > Streptosporangiales > Streptosporangiaceae > Actinoallomurus. The sequence goes on from NZ_JAUEQY010000013.1 coordinate 214,781, forward strand.
ATGCCCTCGATCGAGTGGTTCGAGGACCAGGACGAGTCCTACAAGCAGCAGGTGCTGCCTCCGGCCGTACGCGCCCGGGTGTCCGTCGAGGCGGGCGTCGCGCTCGGCTGGCGCGCCTACGTCGGCGACGCCGGCGAGAGCGTGAGCCTGGAGCACTTCGGCGCCTCGGCCGACTACGAGACGCTTTACCAGCAGTTCGGCTTCACGGCCGACCGTGTCGTGGCGGCGGCCCGCGCGAGCCTCACCAAGGTGAGCGGCGCGGTCGGCCAGGGTTCCACGACCGGAAGTTGAGGAGAGACAATGAGCGACAACCTGAAGAAGCTCTCCGACGAGGGCGTGTCCATCTGGCTCGACGACATCAGCCGTGAGCGCCTGAAGACCGGCAACCTCACGGAGCTGATCCGTGACAAGAACGTCGTCGGCGTCACCTCCAACCCGACGATCTTCGCCAAGGCGCTGAGCAAGGGCTCGGCGTACGACGAGCAGGTCCGTGACCTGGCCGTACGCGGCGTCGACGTCGAGGAGGCCTCCCGCGCCATCACGACGTACGACATCCGCTGGGCGGCCGACGTCCTGCGCCCGGTCTTCGACCGCACCGACGGCGTGGACGGCCGCGTCTCGATCGAGGTCGACCCGCGCCTGGCGCACGAGACCGAGAAGACCGTCGCCGAGGCCAAGGCGCTGTGGTGGATGGTCGACCGGCCCAACGTGTTCATCAAGATCCCGGCGACGCTCGCCGGGCTGCCGGCGATCACCGCGACGCTCGCCGAGGGCATCAGCGTCAACGTCACGCTGATCTTCTCGCTGGAGCGCTACGGCCAGGTCATCGACGCCTTCTTCGAGGGACTGGAGAAGGCCCGCGCGAACGGCCACGACCTGTCGAAGATCGAGTCGGTCGCGTCGTTCTTCGTGAGCCGCGTCGACACCGAGATCGACAAGCGGCTGGAGAAGCTCGGCAAGGCCGGCCTGAACGGCAAGGCCGCCGTCGCCAACGCGCGCCTGGCGTACGAGCTGTTCGAGCAGAAGAGCGCCACCGACCGCTGGACGGCGCTGAAGAACGCCGGCGCCCGTCCCCAGCGTCCGCTGTGGGCCTCCACCGGCGTCAAGAACCCCGACTACCGCGACACGCTGTACGTCGAGGACCTCGTGGCGCCGCAGACGGTCAACACGATGCCGGAGGCGACACTCGACGCCGTCGCCGACCACGCCGACGTCACGGGCGACACGGTCAGCCACGGGTACGACGAGGCCCGCGCGCTGATGGCGTCGCTCAAGGAGGCGGGGGTCGACTACGACGACGTCGTCCGCGTCCTCGAGGAGGAGGGCGTGGAGAAGTTCGAGACCTCCTGGACCGAACTCCTCGACACGATCAAGCGCGAGCTGGAGGACAAGGCCGGATAGCAAGGCGTGGGTCGCCCCGGAACGGGCAGGACCAGCCCGGGTACGGGGCGAACCAGGAGGCACTGTGACCTTGCGAGTGACCGGCGGCGAAGTGTCCGTCACCGTCCAGGGCGACGCCGTCGACGCGGTCGACGGCGTCCTCGAACGGCTGGCGGCGGACGGCGTGCCGTCGGCGCTCATGTCCGGGAACCCCCGTCTGTGGGGGCCCGGCGCGCTGGCGGAGGAGGCGGCCGGACGGCTCGGCTGGGTGCTCGCACCCGGCAGGTCCCGCCGCCTGCTCCCCCGCCTCGACGCCCTGTCGGAGCGCTTCGCCGGCCTCGGCCGCGTGGTCCTGGCCGGCACGGGCGGCTCCGCGCTGGCCGCGGAGATCATCGCCCGCACCCACGACGCGGACCTGACCCTGCTCGACACCACCGACCCGCGGCAGGTACGGCGGGCGGCCGGATCCGCGCTGGACCGTACGGTCCTGGTCGTGTCCGGCGAGGACGCGGTGGAGACCGACGCCGTCCGGCGGGTGTTCGCCGGGGCCTTCCGTGACGCGGGGATCGACCCGGCGACGCGGACCGTCGTCGTGGCCCCGCCCGGCTCCCCGCTGCGCGACCGGGGCGGCGAGGTCGTCACGGCCGAACCGGACGTGGCCGGCTGCTACGGCGCGCTGAACGCCTACGGACTGGTGCCCGCGGCGCTGTGCGGGGTCGACGTACGGGGCCTGCTCGACGAGGCCGAGGCGCTCGTCCCCTCGCTGCACCTCACCTTCGACAACCCCGGCCTGGTGCTCGGCGCCGCCCTCGGCGCCTCGCCGGCGAACGGCCGCGACAAGCTCGTCGTGGCCGACAACGGCTCGGGCCTGCACGGATTCGGCGGCTGGGTCGAGCAGCTGGTGGCCGAGTCCACCGGCAAGGACGGCACGGGCGTCGTGCCCGTCGTGGTGGAGGACCTGACCGCCCCGGGCTTCGGCGCCGGCGGCGACGTACGGCGGCTGGTGCTCGGCGACCGCGCCGAGGGCGTCGGACTGGCCGTCTCCGGCCCGCTGGGCGCGCAGTTCCTGCTGTGGGAGTACGCGGCGGCGGTGGCGTGCCGCGTCATCGGCGTCAGCCCGTTCGCCCGGCCGGCCGTACGCGAGGCCGGCGACTCCGTCGCGGCCCTGCTGCGCGGCTCGGACGAGGGCCAGGCCCCCACCGTCATCGGCGGCGAGCCCGCGCTCGTGGACGGCGAGGTGGAGGTGCACGGGTCCCGCGAGGTGCTCGACGGCGCCAAGGACCTCCCGGACGTCCTGGCGGCGCTCGTGGACGCCGTGCCGCCGCGCGGCTACCTGGCCCTCATGGCCTATCTCGACGAGGCTGAGGGCGCCTCGGGGCTGCGGGCGCCGCTCGCCCGGCGGGTCGCCGACGCGCGTGACGCCCAGGTGACGTTCGCGTGGGGGCCGCGGGTGCTGCACTCCACCGGCCAGCTGCACAAGGACGGCCCGCCGACCGGGGTGTTCCTGCAGATCACCGGCGCGGTGACCGACGACCTCGACGTGCCGGGACGGCCCTACTCCCTCGCCACCCTGCAGCTCGCCCAGGCGTTCGGCGACCTGCGGGCGCTGCGGTCGCGGGGCCTGCCGGCCGTACGCCTGCATCTGCGCGACCGCGCCGCCGGATTGGCCAGGCTGGCGTCCGCCCTGGAAGGCTGAGGCCCGGCCGCGCGTGGGCGTCCTTTCGGGCGGTCCGCTTTACTGGCATTTACCGGCTGTTCGGCCACACGAACGTGCGTCGACTGGAACGATCGGAGAGGCATGTCATGCCGGGTGGGATGACGTGCCCCGGAAATGGAACAATGCGGAGGGTCGGCGCCCACGACGGCGTATTTCGACCCGGGCGTGTCACTGCCAGGAAGGACGGGGGATGTCGGGCATGAGTCAGCCCAACGGACCAGCCATGACGCAGGACGGAGACCGCACATGACGCGGATCGAGAAAGTGCTCAACCCGCTCCGCGATCCCCGCGACAAACGCCTGCCGCGGGTGGCCGGACCGTGCGTGCTCGTGCTGTTCGGGGTCACGGGCGACCTGGCGCGCAAGAAGCTGCTGCCGGCCATCTACGACCTGGCCAACCGCGGCCTGCTGCCGCCCGGCTTCGCGGTCGTCGGTTTCGCTCGCCGCGACTGGGAGCACCAGGACTTCCGGCAGCTCGCGCACGACGCGGTGAAGGAGCACGCGCGGACGCCGTTCCGCGAGGAGGTCTGGAACCAGCTCAGCGAGGGCATCCGCTTCGTGCCGGGCACCTTCGACGACGACGCGGCGTTCGAGAACCTCGCGAACACCGTCAAGGAGATCGACGAGCAGCGCGGCACCGGCGGCAACTACGCGTTCTACCTGTCGATCCCGCCGAAGTTCTTCCAGGACGTCGTCAAGCAGCTGCAGCGCAGCGGCCTGTCGCAGCCCTCGGAGGGCTCCTGGCGGCGCGTGGTGATCGAGAAGCCGTTCGGTCACGACCTGGCCAGCGCGCAGGAGCTCAACAACATCCTGCACGAGGTCTTCCCCGAGGAGTCGATCTTCCGGATCGACCACTACCTCGGCAAGGAGACGGTGCAGAACATCCTGGCCCTCCGCTTCGCCAACACCCTCTACGAGCCGATCTGGAACCGCTCGTACGTCGACCACGTGCAGATCACGATGGCCGAGGACATCGGCATCGGCGGTCGTGCCGGCTACTTCGACGGCATCGGCGCGGCCCGCGACGTGATCCAGAACCACCTTCTCCAGCTCCTCGCGCTCACCGCGATGGAGGAGCCGGTCTCCTTCGACGCCGAGTCGGTACGCGCGGAGAAGGCCAAGATCCTCTCGGCCGTACGCTTGCCGGAAGACCTCGACACCTACAGCGTCCGCGGGCAGTACACCGCCGGCTGGCAGGGCGGTGTGAAGGTGCCCGGGTTCCGCGAGGAGGACGGCATCCCGCCGGGCTCGCGCACCGACACCTACGCGGCGGTGCGGCTCGACATCGACACGCGCCGCTGGGCCGGCGTGCCGTTCTACCTGCGGACCGGCAAGCGGCTGGCCCGCCGCGCCACCGAGGTGGCGCTGCTGTTCCAGACCGCGCCACACCTGCCGTTCGCGCAGACCGACACCGAGGAGCTGGGACAGAACGCCCTGGTCATCCGGGTGCAGCCGGACGAGGGCGTGACCCTGAGGTTCGGTTCGAAGGTCCCGGGCACCTCGATGGAGGTCCGCGACGTCAACATGGACTTCGACTACGGCGAGTCGTTCACCGAGTCCTCCCCCGAGGCCTACGAGCGGCTGCTGCTGGACGTGCTGATCGGTGACCCGCCGCTGTTCCCGCGCCAGGAGGAGGTCGAGCTGTCCTGGCAGATCCTCGACCCGGTCGAGGAGCACTGGGACAAACACGGCGCGCCCGTCACCTACCCGGCGGGGAGCTGGGGCCCGAAGGAGGCCGACGAGATGATGGCCCGCGACGGCCGAGCGTGGAGGCGACTCTAAGATGATCATCGATCTCGCGAACACCACCACCCGCAAGATCCAGGACGCGCTGACCGCGACCCGGCACCGGATGGGCGGCCCGGCCACCGGCAAGGTGCTGACGCTGATCGTGGTCACCGACGAGGCGGCGCAGTACGACGCGATCCGCGCGTCGACCGAGGCCGCGCGGGAGCACCCGTGCCGGATCCTCGGCGTCATCGCGCGCGGCGGTCAGAGCGAGTCCCGCTTCGACGCCGAGGTGCGCGTCGGTGAGACCGGGCCCGGCGAGACGGTGCTGCTGCGGATGTACGGCCAGCTCTCCGCACACGCCGACTCGGTCGTGCTGCCGCTGCTCGTGCCCGACGCGCCCGTCGTCACCTGGTGGCCGGGCACCGCGCCCGCCACGCCCGGCGACGAGGCGCTCGGCGCGCTCGCCCAGCGCCGCGTGACCGACGCGGCGGGCGGCGGCGACCCGCTCGGCACGCTGAAGCGGCTGGCGGGCGGTTACCAGCCCGGCGACACCGACTTCGCCTGGGCCCGCATCACCCCGTGGCGTTCGCTGCTCGCCGCGGCGCTCGACCAGGCGCACGACGACATCACCGGCGCCAAGATCGAGGGCGAGGGCGAGAACCCGAGCGGAGCGCTGCTGGGCGGCTGGCTGTCCCAGCGTCTCGGCGTGCCGGCCGAGGTCGTCCCGTCGTCCGGCCCCGGCATCACCTCGGTGCGCATGTTCACCAAGGGCGGCGAGATCGCCGTGACGCGCCCGGACGGGCGGGTGGCGACGCTGTCGCGGCCCGGTCAGCCCGACCGCCAGGTCGCGCTCCACCGGCGTTCGACCACCGAGCTGCTGGCCGAGGAGCTGCGCCGGCTCGACCCGGACGAGGTCTACCGCGAGGCCGTACAGCGCTACGCCAAGGGCGAGGAGGTCTCCGCCGAACCCGCGCCCGCGGCCACGCCCGCACCGAAGCCGAAGGCGAAGAAGTCGTGACCGTGCCGAGCGTCCTGGTCCACCGTGACCAGGAGGTGCTCGCCAAGGCCGTCGCGGCGCGGCTGGTCACCCGGCTCGTGGACGTCCAGTCCGCCCGTGGCGGCGCGCACATCGGCCTGACGGGCGGCGGCGTGGGCACCGCCGTTCTGGCCGAGGTGGCCGCCACGCCGGCGCACGCCGCCGTCGACTGGGGGCACCTGGACATCTGGTGGGGAGACGAGCGCTTCCTGCCCTCCGGGCACGAGGAGCGCAACGAGACCGGCGCCCGGGCGGCCCTGCTCGACCACATGCCGGTGGACGAGCAGCGGGTGCACCCGCTGGCGGCCTCGGACCGGGTGGCCACGCCGGAGGAGGGCGCGGAGCAGTACGCCGCCGACCTCCTGAAGGCCACCCGTCCCGACGACCACGGCGAGGTGCCCTCCTTCGACGTGCTGATGCTGGGCCTGGGCCCGGACGCGCACGTGGCGTCCCTGTTCCCGGGCATGCCCGCGCTGTACGAGCGCCGCCCGGTGGTGGCGGTGCACGGGGCACCGAAGCCGCCGCCCACCCGGCTGAGCCTCACCCTTCCGGCGATCCGTACCGCACGCGAGGTGTGGATCATCGCGGCGGGCGAGTCGAAGGCCACGGCCGCCCGGCTCGCCCTGTCCGGGGCGGGCCCGATGCAGGTCCCGGCCGCAGGGGCCCGCGGACGGCAGCGCACGCTCTTCCTGCTCGACCGCGCCGCGGCCAAGGAGCTGCCGCCCGGCCTCGGCCGTCCCGCCTCCCCCTGACCCGGGTGGGGGCGGAGCCCGCCGCGATGCGATAGTGGGAAGAGCGCCCCGTCATGCCGGAATGACGGGCGCCCGGCCCCGGCCCTCCTTCATCAGTCCACCGTGCACACGCACCAGGAGGACCTGTATGAAGGCGGTCGTCTTTCACGGACCACGCGACGTGCGCGTGGAGCGAGTTCCCGACCCGGTCGTCGAGGCTCCGACCGACGTCATCATCAAGATCACGACCACGAGCATCTGTGGTTCGGACCTGCACATGTACGAGGGCCGGACCGGCCTGGAGCCGGGACGGGTGCTCGGGCACGAGAACCTCGGTGAGATCGTCGAGATCGGCGGCGCCGTGCAGCAGCTGCGGGTGGGCGACCGTGTCTCCGTGCCCTTCAACATCAGCTGCGGCTACTGCCGCAACTGCGAACGCGGGCGCACCGCGTACTGCATCACGACCAACCCGGGGGGTACGGGCGCGGCCTTCGGCTTCGACGGCCTCGGCTCGTACAACGGCGGGCAGGCGGAGTTCCTGCGCGTCCCGCACGGCGACTTCAACTGCCTCGAACTCCCGCGCGAGAGGGCACTGAAGGAGCTCGACTACGTCATGTGCGCGGACGTCTTCGCGACCGGCTACCACGCGACGGAACTCGCGGGCGTACGGCCCGGGGAGTCCGTCGTCGTCTTTGGCGCCGGCCCGGTCGGGCTCATGGCGACCTACGCCGCGATCATCAAGGGCGCGGACCGCGTCATGACCGTCGACCGCCACTCCGACCGGCTGCGGCTCGTCGAGGAGATGGGGGCGTTCCCGATCGATGACCGGAAGGCGCCGCCGACCGAGCAGGTGCTCGACCTGACCGACGGCGAGGGCGCCGACCGGGGGTGTGAGTGCGTCGGTTACCAGGCGCACGACCCCGACGGCATCGAGCATCCGAACACGACGATGAACAACCTGATCGGCTCGGTGAAGCCCACGGGCAGGTTCGGCGTCGTCGGCCTCTTCGTGCCGCGCGACCCGGGCGCCATCGACGAGATCGCCAAACGCGGCGAGATGCTCTTCGACTTCGGCGCGTTCTGGTGGAAGGGCCAGTCGATGGGCACGGGCCAGTGCAACGTGAAGGCCTACAACCGGTACCTGCGCGACCTCATCGCCAGTGACCGGGCCCGCCCCTCCTTCGTCGTCTCGCACGAGCTGCCGCTCGACGACGCGGAGGAGGCATACCGGAACTTCGACGCGAGGGAGCACGGCTGGACCAAGGTCGTCATGCACCCGTGAGCCGGGTCAGCCGGTCCGGCGCAACAGGGTGATCATGCGCCAGGCGTGCGGGGAGCCGAGCGAGACCTCCGGGTCGAAGTCCCCGTACTGCGCCTGGACCGCGAGGCCACCGGCGATCCGGATCGCGGCGGTCAGCTCCGTCGCGGTCCAGAACCGGTACGGCACCACGCCCTGGATCACCTCGCCGCCGTCGATGGCGATGGTCACGTGGTCCTTGACGACCTGGGTGATCGGATCCAGCTCGTCGCCGGGCTCGCCCCACCGCACACGGGCCCGCAGGCCGTCCTTGTCCACGCTCCAGGCGTTGGAGACGCGGGGCGTGTCGCCGAGCCGGTCCGCCGGATGGCTCATCTCGATCACCGCGAGTCCCCCGTCGGCGAGGTGCTCACGGACGCAGCCGAGGTAGGCCACGAAGTCCTCGAGCGTCATCAGGTGCGCGGTCGAGTCGAGCATCGTGACGACCAGGTCGAACCGCCGGTCGAGGCGGAAGCCGGTCATGTCGGCCTGCACGACCTCCAGCGGCAGCCCGGCGGCGCGGTCGCGCGCGTACGCGCACATCGCCGGGCTCAGGTCCAGGGCGGTGGCCGCGACGCCGCGCCGGGCGAACTCCCGCGCGTGCTCGGCCGGCCCCGCCGCGAGCTCGAGAACGTCACGTGCGGCACCGCCCCACGTCATCAGGGCGTCCACCTCGGCGCTCACGTCACGGAAGGAACAGGCCAGCTCGTAGGCCTGCGGATGGTCATAGATCACGGGCCAATCGTCGCAGAGTTGACCGGATGCGCCGTACGGTGCAGGCTCTGCGCCGATGGACGGCACTCCGGCGGCGGTCGGGGCCGCGCTCGCCGATGTGGCGCGCGTGGGCCCCTACTTCTCGCTGGACGTCGACCCCGGCGTCGCCGGCCATCCGCTGTGGCGGCCGTTCACCCTCTTGTGCGGGCGCGCCCTGCCCGACCAGATCGCCGCCGTACGGACGCGGCTCGGCACCTCCGAATCCCGCGTGGCGGCCTCGCTGCTGTTCCAGGGCGTCGCGGGGCGCCTGTGGTCCCCGGTGCTGGCGGCCGCGGCCGGGCACGGGACGGTGCCCGACCTGGACCCCGAGGGCGTCCACTGGCGCGCGGCCTCCCCCGGTCCGGTGCTGCTGGCGACGCCGGCGGCGCGCGGGCTGCCCGCGGACGCCGCCGCCGTACACCGGGTGGTGATCGACCGGCACCTGCGCCCGCTGGCCGCGGCCGTACGCGCCCTCACGCCGGTCGCGGAGGGGCTGCTGTGGGGCAACGCGGCATCGGCGCTGGCCGGGGCCCTGACGGTCCTGTCCACCGCCCGTCCGGCGTCCTCGGGGCCGGGCCGGCGGCTGGTGGAGGAGCTGCTCGCCCTGGCCCCGCTGCGGGGAACGGGCGCGTACGGGCCGGGCGGCTTTCGCCGGCGGAGCTGCTGTCTCTACTACCGCGTGCCCGGCGGCGGCCTGTGCGGCGACTGCGCTTTGCCGCACAGGCCCTGAGAAGGGTGAGCCGACGGCCGAGCCGCGGGCCCGCACGATCGTCGAGGCGCATCCCTGCTGCGCGCCGAGGGGCCGCCCGGCTGCTGGACGACCCTGGTCGAAGGGCCCGGCGGGTGGACGCTGCGGGCCGGTGGCGGGAGCGCGGCGTTCGAGCCCTGCGGCATCGCCATCGCCCGCCGCGACCTGGCCGAGGCGCGCCGTACCTGAGTGCGGTCCGGCTCCCGGGTCTCCACGCTGATCGACGCCGCGCAGTGGCAGGGGCTCGCCGTCGAGTACGCCGAACAGGTGTTCGAGACCGGGGGCCGCGAACGGCCGGACGAGGCCGCGCGGGCCCGGCGGTTCACGGTGGACGTGGCCGCGGAGGCGCCGAGATTCCTCCCGAGGCGCCGCCGAGCCGCCCTCACCCGCCGGCTCGGCACCTACCGGCGGCTCCGGGCCGACTTCCTGGAGCCGGTGGGCGAGGACCCGCGCTGACCGGATCAGGCGCGTGGCGCGCTCGCGATGCCGTGAATCAGGCCGTACTCCCGCGCCTGCTCGGCGGTGAGCATGCGGCCCGCGCGGGCGTCCTCGCGGATCTCGTCGACCTCGCGGCCGGTGACCTCGGCGAGGCGGATGTGGAAGGCGTCCACCTTGCGGCGGTACTCCTCCTCGTGCAGCGCGAGGTCGGAGGCCGGGCCCGCGACGTACGTGCCGGGCTCGGTCAGCAGAAGCGTCGCGTGCGGGGTCATCTCGCGGCGCCGTCCGGCGGCCAGGACGACCAGCGCGGGCCCACCGGCCTGGCCGATCACGACGACGTGGACCGGGCAGGACAGGACGCCCATCGTGTCCGCGACCGCGAACGCCGCCTCCAGATCGGCGTCCGGCGCGCGCAGGTGCAGCGCGACCGGCTCGTCCCCGGCCCCGTCCAGCATGATCAGCCGGGCGGACAGGTCCGTGGCCAGATCGCCGTCGATGCGGCCCTTCGCGAACACGATGCGCCGGTCGAACAGCAGGTCGGCGGCGCTCGGCGTGGCGAACGCCCCCCGCGGCGGCTCGTCGCGGGCGTCCCGTCTCGGCGGCTCCCCCGGGAACTCGGGCGGGAATGACGGCGGCATCGTCATGACGATCTCCCCTCTCGGTTCCCGACGATAGTCCCGCGATGCTCGGGAACCCCATGGGGCTTCGCCGTGGGCGGATTCGGTGAGCCGGGAAACACCCGCGGGCGCGCGCTCGATACGGTGCTGTCCGTGATCGACGAGCCGCGTCTCCCCGCCCTGAACCCGGACGAGCTGACCCCCGAGCAACGCGACGTCTACGACGCGATCGTCGGCGGCCCGCGCCCGGGAGATGTCTTCTCCTTCGTCGACGACGAGGGACGGCTGCTCGGCCCGTTCAACGCGATGCTCTACAGCCCGGCCGTCGGCGGCCCGCTGCAGGAGCTGGGCGCCGCCCTGCGGTTCCGTACGAGCTTCACCAAGCGCGAGCGGGAGATCGCCACGCTGGCCGTCGCGGCGTGGTTCCGCTCGGACTACGAGTGGTACGCGCACGAGCGGATCGGGCGCCGGGCCGGCCTGACCGAGGACGAGCTGACCGCCCTGCGCACGGGCGCGGACCCGGTGCTGGCCGACGCCCGCGAGCGCATCGTGTACGAGGCCGCCCGCGCGCTGGCCGCCGACGGCGACCTGACCGCCCCGATGTTCACCGAGGCGAAGGCCTCCCTCGGCCGCGGCGCCGTCGTGGAGCTCGTGTCCCTCGTGGGCTACTACTCCGCCCTGGCCATGCAACTGCGCGTGTTCCGCGTCGGCCTGCCAGGCGACGCCCGCCCGCCCGGGTGGGGATGAGCGGCGGATGAGCCTGGCCGGGTCGCCGCCGGCGATGCCGTGGTCAGGGACGTCGTCGACGACGGACCCGGAGGCGATGATCGCTCGGCCCCGGAACCGCCCATGATCGGGAACGGGAGGTCGAGGGGCCTTCCATGCGGTGGTTGGCCCCGTTCATGATGAACCGCACGCGCCGGGCCAGGGCGACGAGACGCCCTGGCCCGGTGAGCGTGGTCAGCCGTTGATCGCCCAGCCCGGCATCGGGAAGGCGCTCAGGAGGTCCTGGATCTCCCCGGCGATCTTGTCCAGGGCCGGGCCGTCCTCCGCGGAGGCGATGGCCCGGTCGATCCATTCGGCGACCGAGGCCATGTGGCCCTCGGTCAGGCCGCGGGTGGTGATCGCGGCGGTGCCGAGGCGGATGCCCGAGGGGCTCCAGGGCTTGCGCGGGTCGAACGGGACCGTGTTGAAGTTGAGCTCGATGCCGGCCAGGTCGAGCGCCTTGGCGGCCGGCTTGCCCGCGACGTCCTTGTTCGTCAGGTCGATGAGGATCAGGTGATTGTCGGTGCCACCGGAGACCAGGTCGAAGCCGTGCGCCGTCAGCGCCTCCGCCAGGGCCTGGGCGTTCGCGACGATCTGGCGCGCGTAGTCGCCGAACTCCGGAAGCGCGGCCTCCTTGAGCGCCACGGCGATCGCGGCCGTGGTGTGGTTGTGCGGGCCGCCCTGCAGGCCGGGGAAGATCGCCTTGTCGATCGCGGTGGCGTGCTCCTCCGTCGTCATGATCATGGCGCCGCGCGGGCCGCGCAAGGTCTTGTGCGTCGTCGTGGTGATCACGTCGGCGTACCCGGCCGGGGTCGGGTGGGCGCCGCCCGCGACGAGGCCGGCGATGTGCGCGATGTCGGCGACGAGCACCGCGCCGGACTCCTTGGCGATCTCGGCGAAGGCCGGGAAGTCGATCGTGCGCGGGATCGCCGTGCCACCGCAGAAGATGACCTTCGGGCGCTCGCGCAGGGCGAGGTCGCGTACCTCGTCCATGTCCACCCGGCCGGTCCCGCGGCCGACGCCGTAGTGCACCGGGTTGAGCCACTTGCCGGAGATCGACACCGGCGACCCGTGGGTCAGGTGGCCGCCGTGGGCGAGTTCGAGCGACAGAAAGGTGTCTCCCGGCTGCATGAAGGCCAGGTGCACGGCGAGGTTGGCCGGAGAGCCGGAGTACGGCTGCACGTTCGCGTGCGAGACGCCGAACAGCGCCCGGGCGCGGGCCTGGGCCAGCTCCTCGACCGGGTCGACGACCTGCTGGCCCTCGTAGTAGCGCTTGCCCGGGTAGCCCTCGGAGTACTTGTTGGTGAGGACCGATCCGGTGGCCTCGAGCACGGCCGGCGAGACGTAGTTCTCCGACGCGATGAGGCGGATCTTGTCGTGCTGCCGCGTCGCCTCGGCCTCGATCAGCTCGGCGACGTCAGGATCGGTGGACGCGAGATGAGTGATGGGTGGCTGGTGCATGGGGCCTCCTGGCGGCTCCCAGCACCCAGGCGCGCGGTGCCAGACCTGCTTCGCTCCCCGGTGGTGCTCCACCTCGTTGCGCCAGTCGCGTGGCTCCCCATGCTAGCGAAGCGGCCGCCGGTCCGTGCGGGTCCGGTACAGGACCGCACGTACGGAAAAGGCCCGGCGGGTGCGCGCCGGGCCTCTTCCGTGACGTTCACTAGTTACGGGCACGCTCCATCGCGGCCTGGATGGCGGCGCGCTCGTTGCGGAGCTTGGTGAGGGCCTCTTCGAGGATGGCCTCGCCGTCGGCGTCGCTGCGCCGCTCCTTCACGTACGCGAGATGCGTCTTGTACGGCTCGTTGCGCGGGGGCGCAGGGGGGTTCTGGGGGTCCTTGCCGGCGGGGAAACCGCACCGGGGGCAGTCCCACTGGTCCGGTACCGCGACGTCGGTCGCGAAGCTCGGCCGGGACTCGTGCCGGTTCGCGCAGTAGAACGTCACCCACACGCGCGGTGCCGCTTCGCCACGCTCGGCCTCTCCCATCGGGCCGGCACCGACACGGCTGCCCCGAATGGCGTTGCCACTACCCACTGACTACTCCTCGCTATTCCTGCCGCCGCGACGAGGACGCGACGGCCGTCAACACTGCCGGTATGCCTGAAAACCGTTCGTCAGCCGTGGTGGCCGTGTGCGAACAGCAGGCCCAGGGCGATGATCGACACGAACCAGATGACGCCCGTGCCGATCGTGAGTCGGTCGAGGTTTCGCTCGACCACGGACGACCCCCCGAGCGACGAGCTGATACCGCCGCCGAACAGGTCCGACAGGCCACCGCCCTTGCCCTTGTGGAGGAGGACGAGCAACACCATCAGCGAGCTCGTGATGATGAGGACGATGGAAGTTCCGATGATCACAGCAGTTCAGCGCTTTCGTGTGCATCAACCCCGCAGGCGCGGGGAATATTCGCGGTTTCAGGTCATCCGTTCTGAGGGTACGTCAGTACCCCCGCCCGTCTCAGCAGAAACGCTCAGTCTAGTCGCGGAGATCAGGCAAGCCGTTCACGGAATCGGCAGATCTTGATGAACTCTCCGGCATCAAGACTCGCTCCTCCGACGAGAGCTCCGTCGATGTCGGGTTCAGCCATGATCCCGGCGATGTTGTCGCTTTTGACGGAGCCGCCGTAGAGAACGCGTACCTGATCGGCGAGGTCTCCACTGTACAGCTCGGCAAGACGAGTACGGATCGCGCCGCACACCTCCTGCGCGTCGTCGGGCGTCGCGACCTCACCGGTCCCGATCGCCCAAACCGGCTCGTACGCGATGACGACCTGGCGCGCCTGGTCGGCCGGGACCTTTTCCAGGGCCCCTTCGAGCTGGCTGAGCGTGTGGGACAGGTGCTCCTCCGCCTGGCGGATCTCCAGGCCCTCACCGACGCACAGGATCGGCGTCAGCTCGTGCTTGAAGGCCGCCTTCACCTTGGCGTTGACGAGCGCCTCGTCCTCGCCGTGGTGCTCACGACGCTCGGAGTGCCCGGCGAGGACGTAGGTGCAGCCGAGCTTGGCGAGCATCAGCCCCGACACCTCACCGGTGTAGGCACCCTTGTCCTGCGCCGAGACGTCCTGCGCGCCGTACGTGAGCTCCAGCCGGTCGGCGTCCACCAGCGTCTGCACGCTGCGGATGTCGGTGAACGGCGGCAGCACCGTGATGTCGGCCGCGGCGTAGTCGGCCTCCTTGAGGCCGAACGCCAGCTTCTGGACGTGCGCGATCGCCTCGAGGTGGGTGAGGTTCATCTTCCAGTTCCCGGCGATCAGCGGCTTGCGGCCGCTGTCGCCGGGGGCACTCTTCGGCGCCACGATCAGTCCTCCAGAGCGGCGAGGCCGGGCAGCGTCTTGCCCTCGAGGTATTCGAGGCTGGCGCCGCCACCGGTCGAGATGTGGGAGAAACCGTCTTCGGGCAGGCCGAGCTTGCGCACGGCCGCCGCCGAGTCGCCGCCGCCCACGACCGTGAACGCGTCGGAGGCGATGAGCGCCTCGGCCACCGCGCGGGTGCCGCCGGAGAACGCGTCGAACTCGAACACGCCCATCGGGCCGTTCCAGAACACGGTCCGCGCGTCGGCGAGCCGGCTCGCGAACAGCTCGCGGGTGCGAGGCCCGATGTCGAGGCCCTCGCGGTCGGCCGGGATCGCGGTCGCGTCAACGGCCTCGTGCTCGGCGTCCTTGGCGAACTCGGTCGCGGCCAGGACGTCGACCGGCAGGACGAGCTCCACGCCGCGCTCCTCGGCCTCCTTGAGGAAACCGCGGACCTTGTCGAGCTGGTCCTCCTGCAGGAGGGAGTTGCCGACCTCGTGACCCTGGGCCTTCAGGAAGGTGTAGGCCATGCCGCCGCCGATGAGGAGACGGTCGACCTTGGCCAGCAGGTTGGCGATGACGCCGAGCTTGTCGGAGACCTTCGCGCCGCCGAGGACCACGGCGTACGGGCGCGCGGGGTCCTCGGTGAGCTGCTTCAGCACCTCGACCTCGGCCGCGACCAGGCCGCCGGCCGCGTGCGGCAGGCGCTGCGGCACGTCGTAGACGCTGGCGTGCTTGCGGTGCACCGCGCCGAAGCCGTCGCCGACGTACAGGTCGGCGAGGCCGGCCAGGGCGTCGGCGAACGCGCTGCGCTCGGCGTCGTCCTTGCTGGTCTCCCCCGCGTTGAACCGGAGGTTCTCCAGCAGGGCGACCTCGCCGTCGGCGAGCGCCTCGACGGTCGCCTTGGCGGAGTCGCCGACGGTGTCGGTGGCGAAGCGGACCTCGTGGCCGAGCAGCTCGCCCAGGCGTTCGGCCGCGGGCTTCAGGGAGTATTTCGCCTCAGGAGTGCCCTTGGGGCGCCCGAGGTGGGCGCACACGATTACGCGTGCGCCCCTGCCGGCGAGGTCCTTGATCGTCGGCACACTGGCGCGGATCCGGCCGTCGTCGGTGATGACCCCGTCTTCCATGGGGACGTTCAGATCGGACCGGACCAGGACCCGCTTGCCGCGGACGTCGCCGAGCTCCTCGATCGTACGGAGTGCGCTCAAAGCCGCGAACCCACCAGCTTGACGAGGTCGACGAGGCGGTTGGAGTAACCCCACTCGTTGTCGTACCAGCCGACGACCTTGGCCTGGTCGCCGATGACCTTCGTCAGGCCGGCGTCGAAGATGCAGGACGCCGGGTCGGTGACGATGTCGCTGGAGACGATCGGGTCCTCGGTGTAGGTGAGGATGCCGCGCAGCGGGCCCTCGGCGGCGGTGCGCAGCGCGTTGTTGACCTCTTCCACCGTGGTCTCACGCGACAGCGTGACGGTGAGGTCGGTGGCCGAGCCGGTCGGGACCGGGACACGCAGGGCGTAGCCGTCGAGCTTGCCCTTGAGCTCGGGCAGCACCAGGCCGATGGCCTTGGCCGCGCCGGTGCTGGTCGGCACGACGTTGATCGCGGCGGCGCGGGCCCGGCGCAGGTCCTTGTGCGGGCCGTCCTGGAGGTTCTGGTCCTGGGTGTAGGCGTGGATGGTGGTCATCAGGCCACGCTCGATGCCGAACGTGTCGTTGATCACCTTGGCCATCGGGCCCAGGCAGTTGGTGGTGCAGGACGCGTTCGAGATGACCGTGTGCTGGTCCGGGTCGTACGCGTCGTCGTTCACGCCGAGGACGATCGTGACGTCCTCGTTCTTGGCCGGCGCGGAGATGATGACCTTCTTCGCGCCGTTCTCGGCGTGCACCTTCGCCTTGTTGGCGTCGGTGAACAGGCCGGTCGACTCGATGACGATGTCGACGCCGAGGTCGCCCCACGGCAGCTTGGCCGGGTCGCGCTCCTCGAAGACCTTGATGGAGTGCCCGCCGACGGTGATCTCGTCGGCGCCCGCCTTCACTTCCTCCGGCAGCCGGCCGAGGATGCTGTCGTACTTCAGCAGGTGAGCGAGCGTGGCGTTGTCGGTGAGGTCGTTGACCGCCACGATCTCGACATCGCCACCGGCGGCGTTCAGAGCGCGCCAGAAGTTGCGGCCGATACGGCCGAAGCCGTTCACGCCAACCCGGATGGTCACGGCACCATTCTCCTTCGTCCCCGGCCGTCTACCGGGGGCATTGACTTGATGTTTTTTCAGACCCGACCTTATCGAACCCGGCTGGGGAACCTGTCACCGCAGCGCCGGAGGCGATCGGTCCACCGCCCGGCCGGGAGCCAACATCCATGGCGGGCGGCGGACCACGGGGAATCCTAATTGGTCTAGACCATGTTGGTCCAGTCATGGTCTAGACCAAATTGGGGGGAACCGGACGGAATGGCCGCCCATCGAACAATGCACGAACCCAGGCGATGGTGCTGTTTCGCCGGTCAGGGGTCCGTTTCACCGCAGATAACGACGAAGTAGGTGTCATGAACGAACCGTCGGCGCCGCCTCGCGGAGGCAACGGCAAGGCCATCGTCATCGGAGTCCTCGCGACCCTCCTCGGCGCCGGCCTGTGGGCCGTCGTCACCGTGCTCACGGAGCACGAGTTCAGCCTGGTGGCGATCGGTGTGGGCGCGCTGGTCGGCCTGGCGATGTTCAGCGCCCGGCCCACGAGCGCGGGCGTCGCCGTGGTGGCGGCCCTGCTCACGGTCATCGGCTGTGCCCTCGGGGAGTTCCTGGCGATCCCGGCCTATGTGGCGCACAAGAGCGATCTGGCCTTCTCCCGGCTCATCAGCCTCGAACTCCACCACCCGAAGCTGTACTTCGACTCCCTGGACGGCAAGACGTACCTGTTGTGGGGGATCGGCGCCGTCGCGGCGTTCAGCATGGTCTTCCGCCGCATCCAGGCCGCCCGCTCGTCGTACGGCGCCGCGCCTCAGCCCTACCCCGCGTCCCAGCAGTCCGGCGAGCCGCAGCAGCCGTATCCGCCGTACGGACAGCAGCAGTACGGTCAGCCGCAGCCGTACGGCCAGGGCGAACACCCCGGGCGGCCGTACCCGCCGCGCTGAACCTCCCCGAGCAGTCGAAGGCCCGCCGCGCGGACGTACGGCGGGCCACCTCGCCGGGACGGCCCGATCAGGGGGCGAGCATGTCGGCCGTGACGTTGGCCTCGGTGCCGTCGATGCCCTGGTCCATCGCGCGCTTGTCGGCCATGGCCAGCAGACGCCTTATACGGCCGGCGATGGCGTCCTTGGTCAGCGGCGGGTCGGCGAGCTGGCCGAGCTCCTCCAGCGAGGCCTGCTTGTGCTCCAGGCGCAGGCGGCCGGCCGCGACGAGGTGCTCGGGGGCGTCGTCGGCGAGGATCTCCAGGGCACGCGCCACCCGCGCGCCGGCGGCCACCGCGGCGCGTGCCGAGCGGCGCAGGTTGGCGTCGTCGAAGTTGGCAAGGCGGTTCGCCGTCGCGCGTACCTCCCGGCGCATCCGGCGCTCCTCCCACGCGAGCACCGAGTCATGGGCGCCGAGCCGGGTCAGCAGCGCCGAGATCGCGTCGCCGTCGCGTACGACCACGCGGTCCACTCCGCGTACCTCGCGGGCCTTCGCGTGGATCCGCAGCCGACGGGCCGAGCCGACCAGGGCCAGCGCGGCCTCCGGGCCCGGGCAGGTGACCTCAAGCGACATCGAGCGTCCGGGCTCGGTAAGCGACCCATGCGCCAGGAACGCCCCCCTCCACGCCGACTCGGCATCACAGGAGGCCCCCGCCACCACGTGCCGCGGCAGCCCGCGTACGGGGCGGCCGTTGTTGTCGATCAGCCCGGTCTGGCGTGCCAGGGACTCACCGTCACGGAAGACCCGTACGACGTAGCGGTTGCCCTTGCGCAGCCCGCTCGGCGCGAGCACCACGACGTCGGAGGTGTGACCGAAGACCTCGGCGAGGTCCTTACGCAGGCGCCGCGCCGCGGATCCGGTGTCGAGCTCCGCCTCTATCACGATCCGTCCGCTCACAATGTGCAGCCCTCCGGCGAAACGCAGCAGCGTCGACACCTCGGACTTGCGGCAGCACGGCTTCATGACGGACAGCCTGCTCAGCTCGTCCTTCACCACGCCGGTCATCGCCATGGATGTGATCCTCCCCCTGTTGCCAACATCCCGTCACGGCAGTCTGGCCGAATCTCGCCGCGTCACGTGGCCGCTGACGAAGATCTGTGCGAACGCTTGGGCCAACCGTGCCGGATCATGCCGTGGAGATCCATCTTCCGCGGCCACGTCGGCCAGCGCCAACCGTCCCCCCAGGGCACGGACCGCCTTTTCGAGAACATCGGGCTCATCCACGAGATTCCGGTCGGCGAGCACGACATCGACCTGCAGCTCGGGCGCGTGCGCGCGCAGCACCTCCAGGTGCGTCTGCGGCGAGAAGTCGTCGGTCTCCCCCGGCTGCGGTGCCAGGTTGAGCGCGACCAGCCGTTTCGCCTTCGTACGGGTCAGCGCCCTGGCCAGTTCGGGGACCTTCAGGTGCGGCAGGACGCTGGTGAACCAGGAGCCGGGCCCGAAGATGATCCAGTCGGCCTCCTCGACGGCGAGCAGCGCCTCCGGGGAGGACGGCGGGTCCTCGGGGACCAGCGAGACGCTGAGCACCTGACCGGGCGTCTTGGCGCAGGCCACCTGGCCGCGTACGTGGGTGATGCTGTCGGGTGCGTCGGGGTCGGCGCCCCGCACCTCCGCGACGATGTCGAGCGGCACCGAGGCCATGGGCAGCACGCGGCCCTTGGCGCGCAGCAGCCGGCCCATCCAGTCGAGCCCGGCGACGGGGTCGTCGAGCAGCTCCCAGAGCGCCACGATCAGCAGGTTGCCGACCGCGTGCCCGTGCAGCTCGCCCTGGCTGAGGAAACGGTGCTGGACCACCTCGCTCCAGGTGCTGCCCCAGTCGTCGTCGCCGCACAGCGCGGCGAGCGCCATACGCAGGTCGCCCGGGGGCAGCACGCCGAGCTCGCGGCGCAGCCGCCCGCTCGACCCCCCGTCGTCGGCGACCGTCACGATCGCCGTCAGCCGGTCGGTCACCCGCCGCAGCGCGGACAGTGAAGCGAACAGCCCGTGCCCGCCGCCGAGGGCGACGACCTTGGGGGAAGCCACGTCGTGTTATTCCCGTCCGAGATCGCGATGGACGACCTGGAGGTCCAGACCTTCGTCGCGAAGCCGGCCACCGAGCTGCTCGGCCATCGCGACACTGCGATGCTTGCCGCCGGTGCACCCGACGGCGAGCGTCACGTAGTGCTTGCCCTCGCGTTCGTACCCCTCCACCAGCAGCCGCAGCACCTCGGTGTAGGCGTCGAGGAACTCCTTGGCGCCCGGCCGGGACAGGACGTAGTCGCGGACGGCCGCGTCCCGTCCGGTGTGCGGGCGCAGCTCGGGGATCCAGTGCGGGTTGGGCAGGAACCGGCAGTCGACGACGAGGTCGGCGTCGACCGGCAGGCCGTACTTGTAGCCGAACGAGACGACCGTCGCGCGCAGGCTGGACTCGTTGCCCTCGCCGCCGAAGAAGCCGACGATCTTGGCCCGCAGCTCGTGGACGTTGAGGGAGGTGGTGTCGAGGACCAGGTCGGCCTCGGCCCGGACCTCTCGCAGCAGCTCGCGCTCGCGGGCGATGCCGTCGACGATCCGCCCGTCGGCCTGGAGCGGGTGCGGGCGCCGTACGCTCTCGAACCGGCGGACCAGGACATCGTCCGAGGCCTCCAGGAACACCACCCGGGGGTGGGCGCCGCGGGCCTCGAGCTCGTCGAAGGCGGACTGCAGGTCGGTGGTGAACGCCCGGCTGCGCACGTCGACGACGACCGCGATGCGGGGCACCGCGCCCTGACCGCGCTCGGCGAGGTCGGCCATGGTCGCGAGCAGGCCGGGCGGCAGGTTGTCGACGACGAACCAGTCGAGGTCTTCCAGAGACTTCGCCGCCGTGCTGCGACCAGCGCCGGACATGCCGGTAATGATCACTATGTCGGGCACTTGAGGTGTCCCGCCGATGGTGCCGGCCGTGGTGTTCATCCCATCCCCCCACACGTACACGCCGTTCGCCGTACGCGCCCCGCCGCGACGCCTCTCGGCGGAACCTCGCGCTCCTGGCCGCGCACTCTCATCGAACCGCACGCCCGGCCCCCCGGACGCGCCAATCCGCACACCTGCCCGCCGGACACGACCCGGCGGGCCGCCCGGACGGCCGCGACCGGCGGATCGCGTCTTTCGGTCCCGGTCACGTCCGGTCTCCCCCATCCTGCGCGTGCAGTGCCGCCACAATGGTCTCAGCGGTACGGCGGCCGATGCCCGGCACCTCGGCGATCTCGTCCGGGCCCGCCTCCTTGAGCAGCTTCACCGAGCCGAAGTGCTTGATCAGGGCCGTACGGCGGCTCGGCCCCAGGCCCGGGACGGCGTCGAGCTCACTCACGATCATGCCCTTGGACCGCTTGCTGCGGTGGAACCGGATGGCGAAGTCGTGGGCCTCGTCGCGCGCCCGCTGCAGGAGGTACATGCCCTCGCTGTTGCGCGGCAGGATGACCGGATCCTCCTCGCCGGGCAGCCAGACCTCCTCCAGCCGCTTGGCGATGCCGCACAGGCTGACGTCGTCGATGCCGAGCTCGTCCAAAGCGCGCTGGGCGGCGGCCACCTGCGGGGCTCCGCCGTCGACCACGACGAGGTTCGGCGGGTAGGCGAACCTGCGCGGCCGGCCGGTCTCGGGGTCGATCGGGCCGCCCTCCTCACGCTCGCCGAGGACGTCCAGCTCGCCGGTCTTCTCGGTCTCCTCCAGATAGCGCTTGAACCGCCGCCCGATCACCTCGTTGATGGACCGGACGTCGTCCTGGCCCTCGACGGTCTTGATGGAGAACCGGCGGTATTCGCTCTTTCGCGGCAGGCCGTCCTCGAAGACGACCATCGAGGCGACGACGTGGGTGCCCTGGAGGTTGGAGACGTCGTAGCACTCGATGCGCAGCGGCGCCTGGTCGAGCTCCAGCGCGTCCTGGATCTCCTGCAGGCCCTTGCTCCGGCTCGTCAGGTCGGCCGCCCGGCGCGTCTTGTGCTGCTTGAACGCCTCCTTGGCGTTGCGCTCGACCGTCTCCATCAGCGTCTTCTTGTCGCCGCGGAGCGGTGTCCGCAGGTCGACCCGGCCGCCCCGGTGCTCGGCGAGCAGCTCGACCACCGCGTCGTGCTCGGGCGGCAGCGTGGGTACGAGGATCTCGCGCGGCACCGTGTCGCCGGCCGCGTCGCCGTACATCTGCAGCACGAACTGCTCGACGAGCTCGCCGGCGGTGATGTCCTCGACCTTGTCGACGACCCAGCCGCGCTGGCCGCGGATGCGCCCGCCACGTACGTAGAACACCTGGACGGCGGCCTCGAGCTGGTCGTCGGCGAGGGCGATCACGTCGCAGTCGGTGTTGTCGCCGAGGACCACCGACTGCTTCTCCAGGGCGCGCTGCAGCGCCCGGATGTCGTCACGGAGCCGCGCCGCGCGCTCGTACTCCTGCTCCCCCGCGGCGGCGCGCATGTCCTTTTCCAGCGCCTTGATGAATCGTGCGGTGTCGCCGGCCATGAAGTCGCAGAAGTCTTCGGCGATGTCGCGGTGCGCGTCCTCACCGACCCGGCCGACGCAGGGCGCCGAGCACTTGCCGATGTCGCCGAGCAGGCACGGTCGGCCCATCTGCTGCTGCCGCCGGAACACCCCGGCCGAGCACGTACGGACCGGGAAGACCCGCAGCAGGAGGTCGACGGTCTCGCGGATCGCCCACGCGTGGGAGTAGGGCCCGAAGTAGCGGACGCCCTTCTTCTTGGCCCCCCGCATCACCTGCACCCGGGGCACGTCCTCGTTCATCGTCACGGCGAGGTACGGGTAGGACTTGTCGTCGCGGTACTTGACGTTGAACCTCGGGTCGTACTCCTTGATCCAGGAGTATTCGAGCTGCAGCGCCTCGACCTCGGTGCGGACGACGGTCCACTCGACGCCCGCCGCGGTCTGCAACATCGTCTGCGTACGGGGGTGCAGGCCGGCGAAGTCGGCGAAGTAGGAGTTGAGCCGGGCGCGCAGGTTCTTCGCCTTGCCCACGTAGATGACCCTGCCGCTGCTGTCGCGGTACCGATAGACCCCGGGCGATTCGGGGATGGTGCCGGGGGCGGGCCGGTACGTCGCCGGATCTGCCACGTCCGTCAGCCTAGTGCCGCGCCGAAGGACGTACGCCGCGTTGCCCGGGTGCGTCCCGGCCCGGTCCGTCCGCCAGCATGCTCGCCCCCTCCTCCGCGTCTGTCTCTAGTATCCCGTGACACCGTCGATCCGTTCACGCAGGAGGTCGGCGTGGCCGTTGTGGCGGGCGTACTCGGCGATCATCTGCACCAGCGCCCAGCGCAGCGAGAAGGGCTCCTCGGTACGCCGCCGCGTGCCGGTCTCGTCGAGCGAGGCCGCGCCCGCGACGATCTCGCGGGCCTGCCGGCACTCCTCCCGCCACAGCGCGAAGGCCTCGGCGACGTCGCCGTCCAGGGAGTCGAAGTCCTGGTTGGGGTCGTCGTCGGAGTAGTAGAGCAGCGGGACGTCCTCCCCGGCGAACTGGATGCGGAACCACCACCGCTCGACCCCCGCGAGGTGACGCAGCAGACCGTGCAGGCTGAGCCCGGAGGGCGGAACCCCTCTTTCGGACAGCCGCCCGGGCGCGACCCCGGCACACTTGAGCGCGAACGTCTCCCGGTGCCAGTCGAGGAATCCGGTCAGCACCTCGCGCTCGTTTCCGAGGGGTGGCGCGGGCGTACGGGTGTCGGCGGCCCACGGCTGCGCATAGTTGTCGTCGGGTATCTCGGCCATGGCAAGAGCATGCCAGCGACCACCGACAAGATGAGCTGGCGCCGGCAGGCGCTTACGAAGGCGTCAGCCGATCCCGTCCACCCGACAGCCACCCCCGCGTCCGGAGCGGGGGGCGCGTCACCCGGCGGAGGCCCGCGCGTCCGGCAGGGGGTAGATCGTGAGGGGACTGGTCCAGCGGCGCTACGCGCGCTTCATGCGGGGGTGGTCGACCTTGCAGGACGGGGAGTCGAATGGGTCGGGCCATCGACCCGCTCTTCCACGGCGGCCGCCGCACCCCCCGCTGGACGAATCGGGAGTCGCGCCTGCAGCACGCAGGCGGCCGCTGCGGATCAAGGCCGGGCGGAGACGGCCGGTGACGATCGGCTGAACCCGCGAAACGGGAAACCACCGAGCCACACCTTGGACACGGTCATCCGGGGCTGCCACCATCCCACGCTCGAAGAACCCGGGGACCGGCGCCGACCGGGCCGGCAACCTCGGCCACGCCTCGCGGCACGTGCGTCCCGGCGGATCTCGGCCACGCGGAGACGGCCGGAGACGATCTATCGAACGCGTTGGGTCCTGGCGACGCCGATGGTCAGGTCTCGGTCGTGGGTCGGCTGGCGGGTGCCGGCCCTGCCGCTCTCACGGGGGTCGTGATCGCGGGTGTCGTCCGCGCCGCCGGGTAGGGGCCGCCGCCGGGCGGTCGGCGGTGTCACGCGCTCCCCTTGGTGGCAGGCCATCGCGAGGCGTGCTCGGCTCGCGGTCAGCCGGCGGCAGAGATCGGCCATCGCCCACCGCCTGCGCCACCAGGTGCGGCAAGACGCACGCGAGCGCGTCCCGACCAGCGGTCAGTCGATGGCCGAGATCAGCGCAGATATGGCATAAGGAGCTGCGGGCAGGCGGGCAGGCGGGCAGGCGGGCAGGCGGGCAGGCGGGCAGGCGGGCAGGCGGGCAGGCGGGCAGGCGGGCAGGCGGGCAGGCGGGCAGGCGGGCAGGCGGGCAGGCGGGCAGGCGGGCAGGCGACGGATGTTCGGCCGAGAGGTCCGTGGGCGTCAAACGGGCCTGCCGACCCCCGACGGGCGTTGGCCCAGGCCTACCGGCCCCCGGTTCATCGGCGAGATCCTCTGCGCCTGACGGTCGCTCGGGGGAAGGTCCGGTCGCGGTCCCGACGGCCGGGACCGCGGCCGGACCAAAGGCGTCAGCCGAGCTTCAGCTCGCCGTTCTCCACCTTGACGGACTTGGACGCCAGGGGCTTGTCGGCGGGGCCCTTGGCGACCGAGCCGTCGGTCACGTTGAAGGCGCTGCCGTGGCACGGGCAGTGGATCTGACCGCCGGAGACGGAGCCGACCGTGCAGCCGCGGTGGGTGCAGACGGCGGTGAACGCCTTGAACTCGCCCTGCTTCGGCTGGGTGACGACGACCTTCTCCGACTTGAAGATTTTTCCGCCGCCGACGGGAATGTCGCTGGTCTTGCCCAGGCCGCCACCGCTCTTCGAGGCGTCACCCGAGGAGTCGTCGTCCTTCGAGCCTCCGCAGGCGCTCAGGGTGCCGGCGACGCCGACGAGGCCGACTCCGACCAGCATCCCCCGGCGGGTGGATCCTGGCTCGGGCTGGGACGGATCGAACGGCATGTGGTTCCTCCTTGGCTTCGGGGTCTTCCTTCCTTGCACGGAGGAGCCACCGGATCGGTTCAACACCCCGCCCGGAAACTTACTTTGGTCACACGTGTCCCACTGGTCACCCGAGAACCTTGGCGAGGAACTGGCCGGTGTGGCTCTCCTCCACCTTGGCGACCTCTTCGGGTGTGCCGGTGGCGACGACGGTGCCGCCGCGGGAACCGCCCTCCGGACCCATGTCGATGATCCAGTCGGCGGTCTTGATGACGTCGAGGTTGTGCTCGATCACGATGACGGTGTTACCCCCGTCGACGAGACGGCCGAGCACGCCGAGGAGCTTGCGGATGTCCTCGAAGTGCAAACCGGTCGTCGGCTCGTCGAGTACGTAAATGGTACGGCCCGTCGAACGACGCTGCAGCTCAGATGCCAGTTTGACCCGTTGTGCCTCGCCGCCGGACAGCGTCGGCGCGGGCTGGCCGAGGCGTACGTAGCCCAGGCCCACGTCGTTGAGCGTCTGCAGGTGGCGCCGGATCGCCGGGATGGCCTCGAAGAACTCCAGGCCCTCCTCGATCGGCATGTCCAGGACCTCGGAGATGGTCTTGCCCTTGTAGTGGACGTCGAGGGTCTCCCGGTTGTAGCGGGCCCCGTGACAGACCTCACAGGGGACGTAGACGTCCGGCAGGAACTGCATCTCGATCTTGATGGTGCCGTCGCCGGAGCAGGCCTCGCACCGGCCGCCCTTGACGTTGAAGGAGAACCGGCCCGGCTGGTAGCCGCGGACCTTCGCCTCGGCGGTGGCGGCGAACAGCTTGCGCACGTGGTCGAAGACGCCCGTGTAGGTGGCCGGGTTGGACCGCGGCGTGCGGCCGATCGGCGACTGGTCGACGTGGACGACCTTGTCGACCTGGTCGAGGCCGTTGATGCGCTTGTGCCGGCCCGGGACCGTGCGCGCGCCGTGCAGCTGCTTGGCGAGTGCCAGGTAGAGGATGTCGTTGACCAGGGTCGACTTGCCGGAACCCGACACCCCGGTGACCGCGGTGAACACGCCGAGCGGGAACGCCACGTCGACGTCGCGCAGGTTGTGCTCGTGCGCGCCCTTGACGGTCAGCTCGCGGCCCCGCTGCCGCTTGCGCCGGCCCTCCGGGACCGGGATCGCGTCGCGGCCCGACAGGTAGGCGCCGGTCATCGAGCTCTCTGAGGTGAGCAGGTCATCGACCGTGCCGGAGACCACGACCTGGCCGCCGTGCTCGCCCGCGCCCGGGCCGATGTCGACGACCCAGTCGGCGGCGCGGATGGTGTCCTCGTCGTGCTCGACGACGATCAGCGTGTTGCCGATGTCGCGCAGCCGGATCAGCGTCTCCAGCAGGCGGTGGTTGTCGCGTTGGTGCAGCCCGATGGACGGCTCGTCCAGGACGTAGAGCACGCCGACCAGGCCGGAGCCGATCTGGGTGGCGAGCCGGATGCGCTGGGCCTCGCCGCCGGCCAGGGTCGCCGAGGCGCGGTCGAGGGTGAGGTAGTCGAGCCCGACGTCGAGCAGGAAGCCCAGCCGGGCGTTGATCTCCTTGAGGACGCGCTCGGCAATGTGCTTCTCGCGGTCGTTCAGCTCCATGGCCAGCAGGAACTTGGCGCACTCGCCGATCGGCATGGAGGCCACGTCGGCGATCGATCGTTCGTTGACCGTGACGCCGAGCACGACCGGCTTGAGCCGCCGGCCCTCGCACGCGCGGCACGGGATCTCCCGCATGTAGCCCTCGAAGCGCTCACGGCTGGAGTCGCTCTCGGCCTCGGAGTGGCGCCGCTGGACGTAGGGGATCACGCCCTCGTACGTCGTGTAGTAGGACCGCAGCCGGCCGTAGCGGTTGCGGTAGCTCACGTGGACCTGCGTGTCGTGGCCCTTGAGGACCGCCTTGCGCGCCGCGGCCGGGAGCCGCTCCCACGGGGTGTCCAGGTCGAAGCCCATCGCATCGCCCAGCGCGCCGAGCAGCCGCAGGAAGTAGTCGCTGACGTGGCCGCCGGACCACGGTGAGATCGCGCCCTCGCCGAGGGTCTTCTCCACGTCGGGGACGATCAGCTCGGGGTCGACCTCCATGCGGGTGCCGAGGCCGGTGCAGTCCGGGCAGGCGCCGTACGGGGAGTTGAACGAGAAGGACCGTGGTTCCAGCTCGTCGAACGACAGGTCGTCGTAGGGGCAGTAGAGGTGCTCGGAGTACATCCGCTCGCGGCGCTCGTCGTCCTCGGGCAGGTCGACGAAGTCGAGGATGATCGTGCCGCCGGTCAGCCCGAGCGCGGTCTCGACCGAGTCGGCCAGGCGGCGCCGGGCGGAGTCCTTGACGCTCAGCCGGTCGACGACGACCTCGATGTCGTGCTTTTCGTACTTTTTAAGCTTCGGCGCCTCGTCGAGACGGACGATCGCCCCGTCGACCCGCGCCCGCGAGAAGCCCTTGGTCTGCATCTCGCGGAACAGCTCGCCGTATTCGCCCTTGCGCCCGCGGATGACCGGGGCGAGCACCTGGAAACGGGTGCCCTCCTCGAACTCCATCAGACGGTCGACGATCTGCTGGGGGGTCTGCTTGTGGATCGTGCGGCCGCAGACCGGGCAGTGCGGGTGGCCGATGCGCGCCCACAGCAGCCGGAGGTAGTCATAGACCTCGGTGATGGTGCCGACCGTCGAGCGGGGGTTCTTCGAGGTGGACTTCTGGTCGATCGAGACCGCGGGCGAAAGGCCCTCGATGAAGTCGACGTCCGGCTTGTCCATCTGGCCCAGGAACTGCCGCGCGTACGCCGAAAGCGATTCGACATAACGGCGCTGGCCCTCGGCGAAGATCGTGTCGAACGCGAGACTGGACTTGCCAGAGCCGGACAGCCCGGTGAAAACGATCAGCGCGTCACGCGGCAGATCGAGCGAGACGTCCTTGAGGTTGTGTTCACGTGCTCCGCGCACGATGAGACGGTCAGCCACGGCGAATCCGCAATCCCCTTGTGAGCCTGGTTAGAGACAGGTCGGCTTCAGGCTAACGAGTGGGTGCGACGGTTTCTTCCAGATGACCTCAGCCGACCCCCGCGTCGCAGGTGAACCGTACACGTGTTCGAATGAGAGCCGCTACCGGAACACGCTACTCCGGGCCGTCGTCGAGGGCTCGCTCCAGGTAGCGATCGGCGGAGCGGCGCACGGCCGCGGCCCCGTCCGTACGGACGACCCGGCCCCACCAGCCCCCGTACACGCGCTCGAACGGATAGGGCTCCATCAGCCGCAGCGCCCGGCGGATCACCCGCGGGCGCTCGGGGATGAGGTTGGGATAGGAGTACATGAAGCCGACGTGGCGCCGGTCCGGCACGACCGTGAAGATGTCGCCGGACAGCAGCGCTCCGCGTCCCTCCTCGCCGTCGCGCCAGTGCAGCACCTGCCCGCCGGCGAAGTGCACGCCCGCGTTGACCAGCGTCAGGCCGTCGCCGATCTCGTGGGTCTCGCCCTCCCAGAAGACGACGGAGTCGTCCGGCCGCGCCACCCACGGCCGATCGGCCGCGTGGATGTGGACCGGCGCGTCGAAGGCGTGCGCCCACTCGATCATCGAGCCGTAGAAGTGCGGATGGCTGATCGCGATCGCCGCGACCCCGCCGAGCTCGCGCACCTGGGAGACCAGCTCGTCGTCGAGGTAGCTGATCATGTCCCACAGGACGTTGCCCGACGGCGTACGGACGAGGAGCGCGCGCTGGCTGATCGCCGTCGGCGGCTCGGCGCCGACCCCGACGATCCCCGGCCCCTCCTCGGCGACCTTCCCCCGGTGCCCGGCCTCCCGCAGTCCGGCGAGGGTCGTCCACCGCTGGCCGTCCCAGCCGACGTACTGCCGCTCGTCCTCGCAGATGGGGCAGTCCTCACGCGGCGCGCCGTACTGCACCCCGCACGTCCGGCAGATGGGAAGATCCTCGCGCATGGGCCGCAGCGTACCCCCGCGATCCGGACCGGCGGCGGCCCCGCGCCCCGCCGTGGAAGGATGGAAACACGCCGGCGAACCGGCCGGTGGCCGATAGG
Source organism: Actinomadura sp. DC4 (assembly GCF_030406325.1). GTDB lineage: Bacteria > Actinomycetota > Actinomycetes > Streptosporangiales > Streptosporangiaceae > Actinoallomurus. Next base: position 243,790 of record NZ_JAUEQY010000013.1, read on the forward strand.
AGGACACGTGAGCTACACAGGCGACGTCGAGGTCGGCGGCGGCCCCGACGTACGAGAACTCCCCGGCTTGGCGATCACGAAGCTGGCCGTCGGACCGTATGACAACAACGCCTATCTGCTCCGCTGCACGGCCACCGGCGAACAGGTCCTGATCGACGCCGCGGCCGAGCCCGAAAGACTGTTCGGCCTGATCGGCGACGGTCCGCTCTCCCGCGTCGTCACCACGCACCGCCACCAGGACCACTGGGGCGCCCTGACCGCGGTGATCGACGCCACCCACGCGCGGCTCGTGGCCCATCCGGACGACGCCGAGGCGCTGCCGCTGCCGGTCACCGAGCCCGTCGAGCACGGCGGCACCGTACGAGTCGGCCGCAGCACGCTGTCCGTCATCCACCTTCGCGGGCACACGCCCGGCTCGATCGCGCTGCGCTATGACGACGACGGCACGCCGCACCTGTTCACCGGCGACAGCCTCTTCCCCGGCGGCCCGGGCAACACGTGGGGCGACGCGACGCTGTTCACCCGGCTCATGAACGACCTCGAGGAGCGCGTCTTCGGCACGCTTCCGGACGCCACGTGGGTCTATCCGGGCCACGGCAGGGACACGACGCTCGGCAAGGAACGCCCGCACCTGCCGGAGTGGCGCGAACGCGGCTGGTGACCGGCGCGGATCGCCGGGCGTGACCGCTGCGATTCCCGCGTTCATGCAGCATGATTGAGGGAATGTGCATGCTCACGGTCTCGGTGAGACGGTAGGGGAAAATGACCGGCGTGACCAACCAGGTGCCCGATGCCGAAGGCCTGACGGACGTGGAGCTCGCGGCGCGGCTGCGCATGACGCTGGGCCGGCTCAACCGCCGGGTCCGTCAGCACGGCCCGCAGAGCCTGTCCTCGAGCCAGGCCTCGACGCTGGCCAGCGTCGAGTCGCTGGGTCCCGTACGCCTCGGCGACCTGGCCGCGCACGAGGGCGTCACCGCCCCGACGCAGAGCCGGCTCGTCGGGTCGCTGGAGCAGCAGGGTCTCCTGCGGCGCATGCCGGACGTCGAGGACCGGCGGGCCACGCTGCTCGCCATCACGGCGCAGGGCCGGCGGCAGCTCGAACAGCTCCGCGGCGAGCGGTCGGCGTTCCTCGTCGGCCAGCTCGGCACGCTCACGCGGGAGCAGCGCGGGGCCCTGGTGACCGCGCTCGGCGCGCTGGAGGCCCTGGCCGGCAACCCCGAGCGGCGGTAGGTCTTCTGTCTCCGGAGAACGTTTCCGCGACGGCGCGCGGTGGGACGTACGAAACGACGTCGCCGTCAGAGATGGATCCCCCGTGTCGATACAAGGCGAGATCAAGCAGCAGGTCGCCGGCGTGCTGGAGCTTTCGGCGGAGGCGCGCGACTCCGTCGAGGAGGCCGCCGAGCTCATCGACTCGACCCTGGGGCGCCTGAGCGCCCTGCTCGAGACCTCGCGCGACCCCAAGGCGGCGCAGGCCGTACGCTCGCTCATCCTCGCCCGTGACCGTCTCACCGAGACGTCCGGGCTGTTCGGGCGGGTCGTGGAGGACCTGCCGGTCTTCCTGGACCGCCTCGGCGGCGTGCCGGCCGTCGACGCGGCGGGCGGTGCCTCCGTCGCGACGTCGCACAAGAGGACCGGCGAGAAGGGCTCCCCGGTGACGCGGCCGCGGAAGGCGGAGGACCCCGTCACCGAGGAGAAGACGTTCCGTGCCTGGTGGGGTTCGAAGACCCGGGAGATCGCCGACGCCGGTTCGGCCGAGAGTGTCATCGGGGAGGCCGCGGACCGGCTCTTCTCCGACGGCGTACGCGGCGTCGCGGTCCGCATCGGCGACGGCGCGCCGGAGGGCGCCCCGCTGCGGATCTACATCGACCGCGGCACCGATCGCGCGGCGGTCTCCTGGCAGGGCGCCCCCGGCATCGAGTCCGGTGTCGACGCCGACCAGCCGCTGATCGCCAAGGACGATCCGGAGATGCCGCCGGTGACGATCCCGGCCGAGCGGGCCCGCGTCACGCCCGCGGCCGCGATCCGCGCGGCACGGGAGTACGTCGAGACCGGGCAGCGTCCCACCTGCCTGGACTGGCACGCCGACACCACGCCGCCGACGCCCGAATCGACCGAGGAACGGCGGGAGAACCTCGACCGGGAGAAACGGCGGAAGAAAGGCGAACGCGACGGCCGGTGACCGCCGCGCTCGCCCCTGGATCAGCCGAGTCCCGACTCAGTGACCGGGGTGGAAGTGACCCGGCACGCCGATCGGACCGCCGGTGTTGACCGTGCCGGGACGGTTCCAGCCGCCCGGATGGGCGGGCACGATCGGGTGAACGGGCCCACGCGGGTTGTTCCACCCGGGACGGCCCGGGACGGGCATGCCCGGGTGGTTCCAGCCGCCCGGATGGGCGGGCACGATCGGGTGAACGGGCCCACGCGGGTTGTTCCACCCGGGACGGCCCGGGACGGGCACGATCGGGTGGACCGGCACGACCGGATGGTTCCACCCAGGACCGCCCGGGACGGGCGGGACCGGATGGTTCCATCCGGGACGGCCCGGCCGGATCCAGATGGGCCGGTGCAGCACCATGCCCGGGCGGTACCAACCGCCGGCGCGGAAGACCGGTGCGGCCGGGCGGTGCCACCAGCCGTGGTAAGGCGAGGCGACCCGGAGGACCTCGGCCACCGGGGCGCCGTTCGGGACGCACTGAACCGATACGTTGCCGGCTTCGGCGCTGTTCGCCGTGAGCTCGATGCCGCCGACGCTCAGCACGTCGGTGCCGCGCACGTACGGGGCCCAGACGCCGGCGAGGTCGCCGGAGATCGCCCCCTGCGGCGGCACGGCGCCACCCACGCCCGACACCTGGAACGCAGTGTTCTCCGCGCCGCGGACGTTGATCCAGGCGGTCGCGCTCCAGGAGTCGATGGGGATCGGCGCCTGGAGGCTGAGGCTCGAGATGCGCAGCCGGAAGCTTGCCGGGCCGCTGAATGTCGTCCCGGGCGAGGACAGCCATCCGTTGAGGATGGCGGGCGTCTGCCCGAAGTTGGAAATGTTGCAGGTGAAGGCGGCGGAGAAACCCGAGGCCTGTGCGGGCGCCTGGGCGGCGATGGCACCGAGGCCACCGATCACCAGGGCCGTCGTGACGGTCGCGGCGTGTTTGCCGAGCATCGTGGTCATCTGAGCTCCTTGGAGTTCTGTCTCAGTGACCGACGTCATCATGATCGAGACACGAGGCGAATCTCCCACGGCGCCCTTTGCCAGGTCCGATGACAATTACTACCGGGCCATGAGCAGGCCGCCGATCGGACCTCCCGGATACCGCTTTACAGGGCGATTTCCAGCCTTGAACATTGTGGTGGTCGAAGAAAGGGACGCCATGAGGTGGCTGGACCGGCATAGGCAGCGCAAATTGGACAGGTCCATTCCGGCCACCAGGAATTCCCGCGAGGAAGACGAAGAATCCGCCGACTTTTCCGACGGCCAGGAGACGATCGAGTCCCTCCGCGCCCGGCCCGGCGACCCGCGTGCCGTACGGACGCTCGCCCGGCGGCTACGCGACGGCGCCGTCGGCCTCCCGCCGGCCGGGACGATCGCCGCGCTGGAGGAGAGCGAGCGGCTGTACATGTCCCTGCCCGGCGACACCGCGGTGGCGGCACTCGCCGACGTCCGGTGCCGGAAGGGACAGGCGCAGGCGTCGGCCGGCCTCGGCGCCTCTGCGGTCCTCACGATGGACGAGTCGCTCTCGGTCTATGACGCCCTCGGCGCCAACCGCCCGCACTCGCCGTACTCCCTGGACTACGCCCACGCGTTCCTCATCAACGCCGGCATCCTGCGCCGCTACGGCGATCCCGACCTGGCGGTCGCGTCCGCGGACGGCGCCATCCGGCAGTACCTCCACCGGCGGGACGAGATCAACTCCTCGCTCCGGCAGGCGGTCCACATCGGACGCTTCCACCAGGCTCTGGCGATCGCCTCGGAGTTGCACGCGGCGGGCGGGCGGTTCGGCCTGGCCCACCAGGTCGACGCCATGGCGATCGAGGGCGCCCCGCGAGCCGGCGACATGGCCGTACGGGCGCGGGCGCGCAAGGCGGTGCACCTGCGGGCCGACGGGCGCGCGCGGGAGGCCGACGAGCTGTCCCGGCACGTGCACGCGTCGTCCCCGAAGGCGCTCGCGGAGGCGGAGGACGTCTTCGCCCGGTCCGAGCGGCTGACACTTCGCCAGGCGGTCGGGCAGGCGCGGTCCGCGCTCGGCGAGCAGGCCGTGCCGCCTCCACTCGACGCCCTCCTCACCGACCCCAGCCAGGTGCTCGAGGCCGGCTGGTGCGTGTCGCTGCGCGGCCCGGAGGACGTCATGGCCACCGGCGCTAGTCACCTCGTACGCGCCTCCCTCGCCCTCCCGGACGGCGCCGGTGAGCTCCGGCGGACGCTCGCGCTGGAGGCGCACTACCTGTTCGCGGTCGCGTCGCTCGAACAGGTGCCCGACCTGCGCCATCGGTTCGGCTCGCACGGCAGCGACTGGGCGCGCGCGCTCCTGTGGCTGACCCGGTCGGCGCGGGACGGCGACGCGGCGCTGGCCGACGACCTGGCCGGCTGGCTGCGCGGGGTCCTCCTGCGGCTCCGGCCGTACGCGCTGGTCGACGCGGAGGCCCAGACCGCCTTCGAGGAGGGCAACCGGTTCGTCCTGTCGCGCCCGGAGGGGTGAGTCAGCGCGCGGTGGCCGGGGTGCCGAAGGCGGTCAGGAAGCGGTCGCGTAAGGCCTTCATCGGCCAGACCGGGGCCTTGGCGCCCGGCCGCAGGCCGTCCTGCCAGCCCCACCCGGAGATCTTCTCCAGCACCTTCGGATCCTTGGCCACGATCGTGATCGGCACGTCGCGGTTGGGGTCCTGGCCGGTGACGATCGGGGCGGGCTGGTGGTCGCCGAGGAACACGAGCACGAGGTTGTCGTCGCCGTACGTCCGCACGTACGAGACGAGGGCGTTCAGGGTGTACTCGATGGACTTGCGGTACGCCGTGCGGACCCGGCCCGGGCTGCGCCACACGGCCTCCGGGCTGTCGCCGGCCGCGGCCATCGGGCCGAAGACCGAGCCGTCACCGACGGAGTTCCAGTCGACCAGGCCGGAGGGCGTGGGCGCCCACGGCGCGTGGCTGGTGACGAGAGGGAGCTCCGCCATCACCGGGGCGTGGCCCGGCGCGGCGCGCTCGAGGCGCTGGAAGGCCGACAGGTTGAACTGGTCCGGCGGGGTGCCCCAGTTGAAGCGCGGGCCGCGGTAGCCGATCGTCCAGCGGTCATAGACCTGCTGGTAGCCGTAGAAGGACGCCTCCGGCCACGCGCCGGTGGTGCCGGGCATGACGGCGGCGGTGTGCCAGCCCGCGCGCCGGAAGGCGTCGCTGAGCGTCAGGCGGTGGCTCTTGACCAGGCTGTCGTACCGCTGCTGGTTGTTGATCCACAGCCCGGACAGCAGCGTGGAGTGCGCCAGCCAGCTTCCGCCGCCCGCCGTCGGGGAGGTGAGGAAGGCGCTGCGCGAGCCGAACCCGGCCGCGCGCAGCTGGGCGCTCCCGGCGTCCAGGACCGCGTCGACCTGCGGCGCGTACTTCGGGCTCTCGATCGCGTTGCGCCCGTAGCTCTCCACGAAGGCGAGAAGGACGTCCTTGCCGCGCAGACCGGTCAGCAGCTGCGCGTCCGGAGTTCCGGCGAAGGCGTCGACGGCGGACTCCTTGGCGAACGTCTTGCGGTCCGCCAGGCTCCTCTGCACCTGGAGCAGCCGCCCGGTGGCGACGCCGGCGACCGGCACGCCCGGCACGAGCTGCGCGCCGAGCGCGGCGCAGGTGACCCAGGCGACCCCGAGGACCGCGACGGCGCCGGTCGCCCTGGCGTTGTGCCGTACGACGAGGCGGGTCAGGCGCATGATCGACAGCGTCATGAGGACGAGCACCGCGAGGGCGAGGATCACCGCCACGACCGCGGCGCCGATCGCGCCGGCCACCCCGACGGACGCATGGAGGAACTGCACGCCGGCCCCGAACAGCGGCCAGTCGAACACCAGGTTGAACGGCCGGGCCAGCACGGCGGAGAAGCCGATGTCGACGACCTTCACGATCGCCAGCAGGCCGAGGATCACCCCCACGGGTACCGCCGCGATCCTCTTGGCCCGCGCGGGAAGCACGAGGACCAGGACGACGCAGAGCAGTCCCTCCAGCGGGATCCGCACGAACGCGGCCGGGGTGAGGGTGGTGATCTGGTTCGGCGCGATGAGGGCGAACAGCACGAACAGGCAGGCCAGGACGGTGATCACCCGGCCCGCGACCGGGTGCCGCCGGCCGGCGGCGTCGGGGCTGTCGGCCGGCCGCCGGCGGAAACGCGTGAAGAACGACAAGTCCAGAGGCCTTCCTGGGGAGGGGCGAGGAGAGCCGGCCCCTATCTCCGGCCGACGCCCACCATCTACACGAACGGCCACCGGCCGCGGTTCAAAATCGGGCGAATCGATCGACGGGCACGCCATCGTTCATGCGGCCGGCTCGGCGAGAAATGCCTCGATCGCCGGTTTCATCCGGGGGTCGAACAAGGCGGTGGCGTGGCTCCGGCCGGGGAGCAGGAGCAGGCGCGCGCCGGGAACGCCGGACGCGGTGGCGCGGACCAGGCCGGGTGGCACGAGCCGGTCGCGGGTGCCGCCCACGACCAGCGTGGGCACGCCGATCTCGCCGAGCCGCCCGGTCACGTCCCAGCCCTGGACCGCCTCGACCAGGGCGGCCTCACCGGGTTCCCGGGGGCGGCCGCGGGAGAGCCCGAACGCGGTCAGCACCAGCAGGCGCAGCGCACCGTGGGCGACCAGGCGGCTGCCGATCCGGGCCGCGGACCGCCCCTCGCGTTCCAGCTCCACCATCCGCAGCAGCTCGCGCAGGCCCTGCTCGTCGCCCCGGCTCGCGGCGACGCACAGCACCAGCCGCCGTACGGTCCCCGGATGGTCCAGCGCCAGCTGCAGCGCGGTGATCCCCCCGCCCGAGGTGCCCATGACGTCCACCGGCTCCCCGAACCGCCCGGCCAGCGCGGTCGCGTGCCACCCGGCCAGATCGGCGATGGTCATCCCCGGCGGCGGGCGCACCGGCCGGTGGACCAGGTGGACCCGCCGCCCGAACCCGGTGGCGAGCGCGGAAGTGGACCAGGCCGCCGGCCGCGGCACCCGTACGGACAGGTCGGCGCCCCGCCCCAGGCCCGGCAGGACCACCAGCGGCGGCCCCTCCCCCGCGGCGACCGCCGACAGACCGTCGTTCAACCGCTCGCCGCGCACTAGGACCTGACGAAGGTCTGGCGGGTCCCGGCGAACAGCAGCTTTCCGCCGCCGAGCAGGGTGACCTGCCAGTACGCCCCGCCGTGGCCGTCGGGATCGGACAGGTCGAAGTGCCGGGCGTCGCGTGGCGTGGCCGTGCCGGTCCACAGGCTCTGGCCGAAGGCCTGCCACTCGCCGCTGCCGTCCTTGTGGAAGCGGAAGTAGGTGTTCTTCGTGTCCCGCGTCCAGGTGCCGGTCAGCCGCTTCAGCCAGGACCTCTTCTGCGCGGCGGTGACGTGCGGCGGCGCGCTCTTCGACGGCTCGACCCCCGGCAGCGTCGAGACGGGGACGGGCGTCACCGGGCGGGTCGGCGACGACGACGCGGCGGCGCGCGGCGCGTTGCCGCTCTGGGAGTTGACGAGGGCGGTGAAGACCAGCACGCCGACGGCGGCGACGGCCGTCCCGACCGCGGCGGCTCTGGTCACCGCGGGCGTGATCGCGCGCATTCCCACCTCCCCGTGTGCGGCGTTCCGTGCCGCCACCGTACAAGGTCCACAGACCGGCCACCGTCTCATACTCAGGTGTCACGACAGATCGCCCCTGCGATGGAGGCGGCGCGCGAAACCGCGGCGTAAAAAGGGGTTATGAACACTTCCGAGCTGCCGCGCGACGACATCACAGCCTCCCTTGCCGCCCGGCGCGAGCTCGGGCCCGACTACGACGCCGCGTTCGTCGACGCGGTGGCCGAGCGCCTTCAGCAGGCCGCCGCGACGCGTCGCCCGATCATCGCCGAGCAGGAGAAGGGCGAGCGGGCGCTGGCGGTCACCGTCGTCTGCGTCTCGCTCGGCGTCTCGATCCCGGTCAGCGCCATCGCCGCGGTCCAGGCCGGGCTGGCCGGGCTCCTCGTCGTGTGGATGGGCCTGGTCGCGATCAACGTGGCGTTCGCCCTGCGTCCCCGACGCCGGTAGGCACCGGCTCGGCCGCCTCCTTCGCGGCGTCGTGGCGCGCCTTGAGCAGGCTCGCGACCGTCGTCACGAGCATCGTCACGCCGATCACGGCGAGGGACATCCAGATCGGCACCTGCGGCGCCCGCTCGAACCCGGTCGCGTGCACGGCCTCGAGGATGAGCTTGGCCCCGATGAACGCGAGGATGAACGCCAGACCCTTGCTGAGGTAGACGAGCCGGTCGAGCAGCCCGCCCAGCAGGAAGTAGAGCTGGCGCAGGCCCATCAGGGCGAAGGCGTTGGCGGTGAAGACGAGGTAGGACTGCTTGGTCAGGCCGAAGATCGCCGGGATGGAGTCGAGCGCGAACAGCAGGTCGGTGGAGCCGATCGCGACCATGACGATGAGCATCGGGGTGACCATGCGGCGGCCGTCGACCCGTACGGTCAGCCGGTCCTTGTAGTACTCCCCGGTGGCCGGGATGACGCGCTGCACCCAGCGGAGCAGGGCGTTCTCCTTGAACTCCTCGTCGCCGGTGCCGCGCAGCAGGCCCAGCGCGGTCCAGATGAGGAACAGGCCGAAGAGGTAGAACAGCCACTCGAAGCGGGCCAGGGCGGCACCGCCGACGACGATGAAGACGCCGCGGGTGAACAGAGCGATCAAGATGCCGACCAGGAGCACCTTGTGCTGGTTGGCGCGGGGCACCGCGAACCGCGCCATGATCACGTAGAAGATGAAGAGGTTGTCGATGCTGAGGCTGTACTCCGTGAGGTAGCCCGCGAAGAACTGCGCGGAGTACGCCCCGCCGCTCACCAGCAGCAGGCAGATGCCGAAGACCGCCGCGAGCGCGACGTAGAACGTCACCCAGATGCCGGCCTGCCGAAGCGTGAACTCCTTGGGCTGACCGCGGTCGACGATCCACAGATCGACGAACATGACGGCCACGATGCCGACGAGAGTGAGCGACCAGCCTAGAAACGTGACGTTCACAAAGCAGCATCCTCCGGTGGCAGACGAAAGCCCCGGAGGTCTCTCCCGCCCGCGCTCATCGGCGCGAACCGACAGTACCGGGCCGCATGGGACTCCAGCCGTGATGACGACACTGCCGCGAAAGGGATACTCCCCTCCTGCGCCTCGACTATATCCAAAACAGAGTGCGAACCGAACGGTGCGCGGCGTTAGGACGTCGTACCCGTCGCGCGGGCGTAGCACGACGTGAGTTGATCGATCGCGTCCTCTTCGGTGGGCAGCCGGAGCGCCTGCTCGGCCGCCGCGGACGCGAGCCGTTCGGCGAGGTCCGGTTCGTTCAGTACACGAAGCACGGCCGCCTCCAGCGCGGCGGCGTCGCCGGACGGGACGAGCAGCGCGGCCTCGCCCACCATGCCGGGGATCCCGCCGACCTCCGTGGCCACCAGTGGCCGCCCGGCGCGCAGCACCTCCTGCACGATGAGCGGCTGCCCCTCCCACACGCTGGACACGACGGCGACGTCGGCGGCGGAGAGGAGCTCCGGGACGTCGGACCGGCGGCCGAGCAGCCGTACGGGGAGGTTCTCGCTCTCGATCCTGGCGCGCAGCGACTCCTCCAGTGGGCCGTCGCCGGCGACGGCGACGAGCGGAGGCGGCGTACGGCGGGCCCAGCCGGCCGAGGCGTCGAGCAGGAGGGGCAACCCCTTCTGCTCGGCCAGGCGCGCGACGACCACGACCAGCGGCCGGTCGACGGCGCCGAGGTCGGCGCGGAGCTTGGACCGCGCCACGCCGTTCTCCGCGAGGCGGCGCGGCGGCGCGGGCACGAGCGCCCGGCCGACCGATGCGGCGCCGAGCGAGCGCATGCGCTCCTCCAGGTCCGGCGAGACGCCCAGGACCTCGGTGGCGCCCCGCGCCACGACCCGTTCCAGCGTGGCGTACGCGGCCCCGATCATCCCGCCCGCGATGACGGCGTTGTGCAGGGTGACGACGAGCGGCGGGACGCCGGTGCGCAACGGCGCGGGGACGGCGCGGGCGAGCGCGAGGGCGGCCAGGCCGCCGGCGCGCAGGCCGTGGGCGTGCACGACGTCCGCGTCGCGGGTGAGGCGGCGGATGCGGGCGATGGCGTGGGCGTCGCCGACCGGGTGCGGCCGGTCGGCGATCTCCACCGGCGCGAACCGCGCTCCGGCCGCGGCGAAGCCGAACAGCTCGTCGGTCGAGGCCGGGCCGAGCACGGCGACGTGGGCGCCGCGTTCGACGAGCCCGGCCACCACCGAGCGCACGTGTCCGCCCACTCCCCCGGCGCTCGTCGCCAGCACGATGGCGACCCGCAAACCACTCAACGCATCCTCCGCCCGATCACGGCCTTCAGCTCCCGGCCGTCCAACGCATAGGTGACCAGCGCGAAGACCACGCAGGCCGTGAGCGCGGCGACCGCCGCCGCGCCGATGCTCGTGAGCCGGCCGCCCGCGCCGATGGCCGCGGCCACCGCGTAGCCGGCCGCGCCTCCCGCGACCGCCCCGGCCACGCCCGCCGCCGTGGCGCGGCCGAGGCCGGCGACGGCGGCGCGCCCGCGGACGCGTACGAGGGCGAGAAGCAGCAGGACGCCCGCGACGGTCATGCCGGCGCTGTTGCCCAGCGCGAGCCCCGCGACGGTCCAGTCCCGCGGCAGTGTGAACACGAGGACGAGGTCGGCGACGATGACGACGAGCCATCCCACGACGGTCGCGCCGGCCGAGTCGCGGCCCCGGTGACACGCGAACAGCACCCGGCCCAGGTGCGCGACGAAGCCGTAGCCGATCAGGCCGGGGGTGAACGCCAGCACCGCGCGGGCCAGGACCGCGGGCACGGCGTCCTGGTCGAGGAAGGTCGCGGCCGGGACCGCCACCGCGGCGAGCGCGGCGGCGCCGGCGCAGGACACCAGCACGATCGCCCGGGTCGTCGAGGCGGTGATCCGGTCGAACTCACCGGTCTCGCCGGTGCCGATCCGCGCGGAGAGCATCGGGAAGGCGCTGGTGGCGATCGGCACGGCCAGGACCGCCCACGGCAGCAGGAAGAGCGCCCAGGCGTACTGGTAGTCCGCGAGCGCGCCGCGGGTGCCGTGCCCGCTCAGCATCACCACCGCGATGGCGGACAGCTGCTGCGCGGCGACCGTGGTCAGGCCGGCGATGGCCAGCCGCCGGACCCGTACGCCGATGCCCGGCGGGAAGCGCAGGGTGGGCCGGATCCGCAGCCGCAGCCGTACGGCGGCGACCCCGGCGGTGGCGAGCAGGACCAGGACGCCGGCGGTGGTGCCGGCGGACAGCATCAGCTCGGCCGACCGGGGCAGCCGCGCGAGGTCCTCCTGCCGGCCGTGGCCGAGCGGGACGTACGCGAGGTAGGCGCCGATCACGACGAGGCTGGAGACGAGCGGGGCCAGCGCGGGCCCGATGAAACGCCGGTGCGCCTGCAGGACGCCGTACAGCACGACGGCGAAGCCGTAGAGCGCGATCTGGGGTGCGAAGACGACGAGCATGTGCGTGCCGACCGTGACGACGCCCGTACGCGTGCACTCGTCGAGGCCGCCGCGGACCAGGGTGTTCATGATCGGCCGGGCGAGGAGCATGCCGAGGACCGACAGCGGGACGAGGGCGACCGCCATCCAGGTCAGCAGCGCGGACGCGGTCCGGCGTACGTGCTCGCGGTCGCCGCGTTCGACCGGACCGGCCAGGACCGGGACGACCATGCCGGCCAGCGCGCCGCCCGCGACGATCTCGAAGACGATGTTCGGGACCTGGTTCGCGGTGTAGTACGCCTGGCCGAGGCAGGAGGTCTTGACCGTCTGGGAGAAGACGACGATGCGGCCGAACCCGGCGACGCGGGCCAGGATCGTGATGACGCCGATGAGGACCGCGGCTCCCGCGAGCTCCCGGCCGGTGCGCCGTGCCGTCGGCTCGTCCGTCACCTCGGCAGCCGTCACTCCGTGTCCGTCGGGCGCGCCTCCGGCACGGCGACGGGACGGCGGCCGAGCTGGTCGGCCCACCGCAGCGCCGGCGTCGCCTGGATCACCTTGGTGAAGCTGACCACCTCGCTGGCGGCGTTGAGCGCCGCCACGCCGGTGAGCAGGCCGAGGCGTACGGGGCGGGGGAGCCGGGCGGCCGACAGGCCGAGCAGCGCGCCGAGCGCGTTGGCGCCCGCGTCGCCGAGCATGGCCCGCTCGCCGAGGTCCTCGGGCAGGAGCGCGAGCGCCGCGCCGAACGGGGCGGCGGCCACCGCGGAGCCGCTCAGCGTGCCGGGCAGGCCCGCCAGCGCGCCGACCTTGATGGCCCGGCCGGGCCGCAGGTCGAACAGGTTGGCCAGGTTGGCACTGCCCGCGACGAGCACGCCGTTGACCACGATGTCGAACGCGGTGGCCCGGCCCTTGGTTCCGGCGATGGCGGCGGCCACGAGACCGGCGGCGCCGATGCCGAGGATCTTGACGGCGCCGGTGGTCACCTCGCCGCGCGCCAGGGCCGTCAGGTGACCCTTGAAGCCGCGCGAGTCACCGGATCCGGCCAGGTCGTCGTACGCGCCGAGCGCGCCGGCGGCCGTGCCGGCGAAGACCGCGGCGACGCGCATGCGGGCCGGGACGCCCGGGGCGACGGCCACCGCCGTCACCGCTCCCGCGACGAACGCCGGCCCTTCGAGGAGGGTGACGGGCTCGCCCCGGTGGTTGGTCCGCAGCCAGAGCTTCTCCTCGCGCGGCGGACGCCGCGTCAGCAGGAGGTACGCCGCCCGCGCGGCCGCCGCACCGAGTGCGGTGCCGGCCACTGCCTTACGCATCCTCGCCTCACTTCTTCTTCAACGCCGTCGGGACCGGGGTCGGCATCGGCCCATCGACGCCGGACCCGATGCCGTAGTCACCGGTCTTGCCCTGCTTGGCGGCGAAACTGAGCGCGAACACCGTGGTCAGGCGGCCGGCCGAGGCGTCTGCCGTGTCGACGGTCGAGCCGTGGCTCTCGGCCTTGCTCTCGTCGCGGATCGCCTTGATCATGCCGCCGTCGGCCGCCGCGTCGGTGTTGCCCGCCGTCACCGTGCCATTGCCGTACTGGGACAGGGCGACGGGGATGGCGACCAGCGCCTTGTTCCGGGCGTCGGCGTTCTTGTCGTTGCTCGCCGCTGCGGGCGCGATCACGATGGCGAGTGTCGCACGGGTGGCGGGCTGCCCGCTGTAGGTCAGGAAATTCGCCGTCTTGAATCCGGCGAGGACCTGTCCCGCGGCGGGATCCTCCTGTCCGCTGCTCGATGCCTGCTTGGTCACGAGCACCGCCGCGAGCTCGATCGCGGCGCGGTCGTAGGGCGTCGCGTCGGCCGGGAACTCCAGGCCGGCGGGCTTGAGCTGGTCGGTCAGCTCGCTGAGCGTGGCCAGCTGGTTGCCGTCGAGGTATTTGTCCCCGAGGGTGACGTAGCCGCTGATCCGCGCGCCCGCCTTGCCGACGATGTCGGCGGTCTTGGCGCGCATCTGGTCATCGGCCCCGGGCGCCTCGATGAACACGACGCTCTCACCCTTGAGCTGCCCGTCCACGACCTGCGGAGAGACGCCGTCCATGACCTGGCTGTCGTAGGCGTTCAGCTGGTCGACGGCACGCTTTTGCACACGAAGATTCTGGTTGTCCTTCCCGATCTGCGCGGCCTGGCCACGCAGCTCACTGGTGACGGATCCACGCAGCGCCGAGGCACCGACCACAAGGCCGAGCGCCAGCGCCAGGAAGACCGCGATGATGGAGACGAGGTGGTATCGGAAATCGATCACGTGAACAATCCGGTGAGCCAGTAGACGAACTGATGCCATTTGTCGGCGACGACAGGTGCGAAAGCGTCACCGGCGGGCGAGGAGACGATCGCGACGATCATGGCGACGAGTGTCGCCGCCACCAGAAGAAGCAGAGAGGAACCCTTGATGCGGCTGCGGTAGAGCCGGCTCACTCCCTTGGCGTCGACGAGCTTGCTGCCCACCCGAAGCCGGGTCAGGAACGTGCTGGCCATGCCCGCCCGCCCCTTGTCGAGAAACTCCACCAGCGTCGCGTGGGTGCCCACCGCGACGATGAGGGTGGCCCCGCTGTCGTCGGCGAGCAGCATCGCGATGTCCTCGCTGGTGCCCGCCGCGGGAAAGACGACGGCCTGCTGGTCGAGGTCGTGCACCCGCTTGAGGCCGGGTGCCCGGCCGTCGCGGTAGGCGTGCACGACCAGCTCGGCGCCGCAGGTCAGCGCCTCGTCGGAGACCGAGTCCATGTCTCCGACGATCATGTGCGGGCGGTAGCCCGCCTCGATCAGAGCGTCCGCTCCACCGTCGACGCCGATCAGCACCGGACGGTATTCGCGGATGTAGGGCCGCAGGGTCGCGATGTCCTCGCGGTAGTGGTAGCCGCGCACCACGATCAGCACGTGCCGGCCGTCCAGGTCGGTCGTGACGTCCGGAACGCCGACGCCATCGAGCAGCAGGTCGCGCTCGCGTTTGAGGAACTCCATGGTGTTGGCGGCGAACGCCTCGAGCTGGGCCGGAAGCTCCGCCCTCGCCTCGACCATCGACGCCTCGACCGTCTCCTCGGTCTGGCGGATGCCCTTGGCCACCACCTGGTCGTCGGCGAGGAGCGCCTCGCCGTCGACGCGTACGAGGTCGCCCTCGTGGACCTTGGTGAACACGTCGGGGCCGACGTCGTCGATCAGCGGGACGCCGGCCTCGACGAGGATCTGCGGGCCCAGGTTGGGGTAGCGGCCCGAGATGCTGCGCGCGACGTTGATCACCGCCGCGACGCCGCAGGCGGCCAGCGCCTCGGCGCTGACGCGATCGAGGTCGACGTGGTCGATGATCGCGATGTCGCCGGGCTCCAGGCGTTTGGTGAGCTTCTTGGTCTTGCCGTCGAGACGGGCGACGCCGGTCGCGGCGGCCTCGGCGTCCCCACGATCGCGGCGCAGCCCTCGGAACCGCGGCACACGCAGGCGCGCGGTCGGTTTGATCCTCGGGGAGACGTCATTCATCGTGATGCCATCCTGCCAGAGCGCGAACGATGACACTTGTAACGACGAACGTAAAGGCGTGTTCGTTCAACGACCTTGGGCGTTCATCGTTCGGCGGCCGCGATGGCCAGAAGCTCTTCCGCGTGGGCACGGCCGAGCTCGGAATCCTCCAGCCCCGCGAGCATACGCGACAGCTCACGGATGCGGCCGCCGGAGTCGAGCGCCGTCACCCCGCTGCGCGTGACCCGGCCGTCGTTGGCCTTCTCCACGACCAGGTGCTGGTCGGCGAAGGCGGCCACCTGCGGGAGGTGCGTGACGACGATCACCTGTGCCGTCTTGGCCAGCCGGGCCAGCCGCCGCCCGACCTCGACCGCGGCCTTGCCGCCGACTCCGGCGTCGACCTCGTCGAACACGAACGTCGGCACCGGGTCAGAACCCGCGAAGACCACCTCGATCGCCAGCATGACGCGGGACAGCTCACCGCCCGAGGCCCCCTTGTGCAGGGGCAGCGGCGGTGCGCCGGGGTGCGGGGCGAGCCGCAGCTCGACCTCGTCGACGCCGTGCGGGCCGAAGTCCTCCTGCTGGGTCACCACGACGGCCACCCGCGCGTGCGGCATGGCCAGGGCGGCGAGCTCCTCGGTGATCGCCTCGGAGAGCCGGTCGGCGGCCTCGACGCGCTTGGCCGTCAGCTCGGTGGACAGCTCGGTGAGCTGGCGGGTCAGGTCGTCGTGCTCGGCGCGCAGCTCCTCGATGCGGTCGTCGTCGGAGTCGAGCTCGGTGAGCCGGGCGGCGGAGCGCTCGGCCCACGCCAGCACGGCCGCGACGTCCTCGCCGTACTTGCGGGTGAGCCCGGTCAGGGCGGACCGCCGCTCCTGGACGATGGCCAGCAGCGCCGGGTCGGACTCGATCGCCTCGGCGTAGCCGGCGAGCTCGGCCGCGACGTCGGAGACGAGGTAGACCGCCTCCTCCAGCCGGTCGGCCTGGCCGGCGAGCGCCTCGTCGTGGGCGCGTACGGCCTCCAGTGCCTGGCGCGCCTCGCCGAGCAGGCTGAGGACGTCCATGGCGCCGGTGACGGCCGTCGGGTCGCCCTGCAGCGCCTCGTGGGCGGTGGTGGCGGCCGTGCGCAGGGAGTCGGCGTGCGCGAGGCGCTGCTCGTCGGCCGCGAGCTGCTCGTCCTCGCCCGGCTTGGGGTCGAGCTTCTCGATCTCCTCCAGGCCGAAGCGCAGCAGGTCGGCCTCCTGGGCCCGTTCGCGCGCCTGGGTGATCAGCTCCTCCAGCCGCTGGCTCACGTCGCGGTGCCGGCGGTAGGCCGCGATGTAGCCGCGCAGCGGCTTGGCGACCTTGTCCCCGGCGAACCGGTCGAGCGCGGCGCGCTGCCG
This sequence comes from Actinomadura sp. DC4, assembly GCF_030406325.1. Taxonomy (GTDB): domain Bacteria; phylum Actinomycetota; class Actinomycetes; order Streptosporangiales; family Streptosporangiaceae; genus Actinoallomurus. The sequence goes on from NZ_JAUEQY010000013.1 coordinate 260,301, forward strand.
CCCGGCCTGCAGCAGCCGCTGCTGGTCGGACTGGCCGTGCACGGCGACGAGGTCGTCGGCGACGTTGATCAGCATCGCCACGGGGACCTGACGGCCGCCCAGGTGTGCGCGCGAGCGCCCCTCGGAGGAGATGGAGCGGGTCACGATGAGCGCACCGTCGTCCAGCTCGCCCCCGGCCTCCTCGACGCGCGCGGCGACCTTTCCGCCCTCGGCGACGATGATGCGTCCCTCGACCGAGGCGCGGTCGGCTCCGGGCCGTACGCGCTGCGGGTCGGCACGCCCCCCGAACAGCAGCCCGAGGCTCGTGACGACCATGGTCTTTCCGGCACCGGTCTCCCCGGTGACCACATTGAACCCGGGGGACAGCTCGAGAACGGCCTCCTCGATGACCCCGAGGTTCTGAATCCGTACTTCCTCGACCATGGGCCGCACTAGTCGAACCCCTCCCGTCGCACTGCACAACCGGCGCGCCTGAGGCTACTCCGTCAAAGCGACGTATCGCGGTCGGATCGCCGGTTGAGCCGAACATTTGTTCGGCTCAACCGTACGGGCTCCGCGGCCGTGCCGCAGCCCGCGAGCTAGTCGAGGACGCGTCCACGCCAGCCCGCGACGGGCAGGCCGAACTTGGTGACCAGGCGATCGGTGAACGGCGTCAGGTGCAGACGGGCCAGGCGTACGGGCCGCTCACCTCGGCGGACCTCGACCCGCGCGCCCGGCGGAAGCTCGATGCGGCGGCGGCCGTCGCACCACAGCACTCCCCCGGAGGTCGCGGGCAGCAGCTCCAGCGCCACCACCGAGTGCGGCGAGACCACCATCGGGCGGGCGAACAGGGCGTGCGCGCTGATCGGCACCACCAGGAGGGCCTCCACCTCGGGCCAGACCACCGGCCCTCCCGCGGAGAAGGCGTATGCCGTCGAGCCGGTCGGTGTGGCGCACACCACACCGTCGCAGCCCCACCGCGACAGCGGCCGGCCGTCGATCTCCGCGACGAGCTCCAGCATGCGCTCGCGGGAGGCCTTCTCGACGCTGACCTCGTTGAGCGCCCAGCCCGTGGCGATGATGCCGCCGTTCTGCCGGACGACGACGTCGACCGTCATGCGCTCCTCGACGTCGTACGCGCCGTCGGCGACCTTGTCGACGGTGGCCGCGAGGTCGGCGCGCTCGGCCTCGGCGAGGAACCCCACGTGCCCGAGGTTGACCCCCAGCAGCGGAGTGCCGGACGTACGGGCCAGGTCGGCGGCCCGCAGCAGCGTGCCGTCGCCGCCGAGGACGATCACCACCTCCGCGCCCTCGGCCGCCGCCCCCGAGACGGGCATGACGTCGACGCCGGCGCACCGGAGGTCTTCGGCCTCGCTGTCGAGCACCCGTGCGGCGATGCCGGCCTCCTCGAGGCGGCTGAGCACGAGCTGGGCGCTGCGGACGGCGCCGGGCCGTCCGGTGTGCGTCACGATGAGGACGGATCGCTTCTCGGTCATCTTGTCGGTCATATGGTCGTTCATGCGGGCCCTTCCGCGACGGCCTTGTCCAGATCGGCTGCGGCGAGCGGCGGCGCACCGGCCCGCAGCCACAGGAAGTACTCGACGTTGCCCGACGGGCCGGGCAGCGGGCTGGCGGTCACGCCGAGCACGCCGAGGCCCAGGCCCGCCGCGTGGTCGGCGACCCCGCGCACCGCGCCGGCGCGCAGCTCCGGGTCGCGGACGACCCCGCCCGCGCCCACGTGGGCGCGGCCCACCTCGAACTGCGGTTTGACCATCATCGCGTAGTCGGCGCCGGCGGCCACGCAGCTCTGGATCGGCGCCAGCACGAGCCGCAGCGAGATGAACGACAGGTCGGCCACCACGAGACCGGGCGGCTCCCCCACGTGCTCGGGGGTGAGCTCGCGGATGTTGACCCGTTCGACGACGGTCACCCGGTCGTCGGTGCGCAGCGACCACGCGATCTGGCCGTAGCCGACGTCCACCGCCACCACGTGGGCGGCGCCCGCGCGCAGCAGCACGTCGGTGAAACCCCCCGTCGAGGCTCCGGCGTCGAGGCACCGGCGGCCCTCGGTCTCGAGGCCGGCGAAGGCATCCAGCGCGCCGGCGAGCTTGTGCCCGCCGCGCGAGACGTACTCCGGCCCGGTCTCGTGCTCCTGGACGACGATCGGCGCGGAGGTCTCCACCTGTGTGGCCGCCTTCGTCGCCGTACGGCCGCTGATCTTGACGCGTCCGGCGGTGACGAGCTCGACGGCCTGCTCACGCGAGCGTGCCAGCCCGCGCCGGACCAGCTCGCTGTCGAGGCGGCGGCGAGCGCTCATCGACCGCCCGTCCTTGCGGTCACGGCTGCTCGCCGTCCATGCCCGTCAGCGCGTCCTGCAGCCGGCGATGGACGTCCTGGAAGATCTCGGGATGGGCCGCGGGCGGGGTGCCCTCCAGCTCGCCGAGGCGGGCCAGCGCGGCATCGACCCGCTCGTCGCCCGTGGTCTGTCCCTCGGTGCCGTTCACGTGATTCGGTCCCCCAATCACCGCCGGGCCGTTCGACCCCGGCTCTAGAAGAACGCTACCGTCCGTTGGTGACAACGGTGTCGAGGACGATGACCGGGGGAACGGACCTCACGATGGCCACCCAGGAGGAAGCACGTGCGGCGCTGGATCGCATCGCCACCCGGCTCACGGATGTGGACCCCGATGAGCTGGCCAAGCACGTCATCGAACGCACCGTCAGCTGCCGGGTGCCCGATCTCGACCTCGTCTTCGTCACGCGCATCCACGCGCGCGGCCTGGATGAGTTCCAGCTGGCCGAGAGCGCGAACGGCGCGCAGGTGCGGCTGACGGTGAACAGCGACGACCTCGTCGCCCTCGCCGACGAATCGCTCAAGGTCACCAAGGCCTGGGCCAGCGGCCGGCTCAAGATCGAGGCCAGTCTCGGCGACCTGCTCCGCCTGCGGAAGATTCTCTGAGCCCTTACGGCTTCAGTGCGGCCGGCGCCTGTTCACCGGCCTCCCGGACCGCCGTCGCCGCGGAGACGGTCCAGCCCCCGCAGGCGACCCGCTTCGCCAGCGGGGGATCCTCTCGACGCGCGTCGAGGACGCCGCCGTGTGATCCGTGGCCTTCAGAGGCCGAGGGCGGCCAACCCCTGCTCGCCGTTCCCGCCGGACTCCCAGGCCGCCGCGCACAGCGCGCGCAGGCCGTCGATCGGATCGCCGTCGCCGCGGACGCTCATGTCCTCGGCGACGGTCCATCCGCCGCACGCGTACTCGGCTCCGTCGTGCCGTACGCCCGGGTGGGGCGTGAGGAGCCCGTTCAGGTCCCTGGCGACGTACGTCGGCCGGTGCTGGGGCGGGGCGGCCAGGAGCGTACGCGGGTCGGTCACGCCGGTGAGGACGAGCAGGCTGTCGGCGCCGCCGTTGTTCGCGCCCTCGATGTCGGTGTCGAGACGGTCCCCGACGATCAGGGGCCGCTCGGCCCCGGTGCGCAGGATCGTCTCGCGGTGCAGGGGCAGCTCGGGCTTGCCGGTGATGATGGGATCGACCTTGGTCGCGGCGCGGATGACCTGGACGAGCGCCCCGTTGCCGGGCTTGATCGTGCCACCCCGGCCGGGGATCGTCGTGTCACCGTTCGAGGCGACGAACAGCGCTCCGGCCGCCACCGCGAGGCAGCCTTCGGCCATGAGGTCGTACGCGAGGCCGGGGGCGTAGCCCTGAACGACGGCGACGGGCTTCTCGGAGGCCGTGGAGACGGGGCGCAGGCCGGCGGCCCGCAGCGCCTGGCGGAGCCCCATGCCGCCCACGACGAGCACCTTCGCGTCGCGGGGGAACCGCTCGGCCAGGAGGCGCGCGGCGGCCTGGGCGGAGGTGACGACGTCCTCGGCGACGGCGGGCACACCGACGTCCCCGAGGAGCGCGGCGGTGGCACTGGGCGTACGGGAGGCGTTGTTGGTGGCGAAGGCGAGCCGCATACCACTGGCGCGTGCCTTGGCCAGGGCCCCTGCCGCGCCCGGGATCGGGTCATGGCCGACGTAGACGACCCCGTCGAGGTCGAGCACACCGACGTCGTACGCCTCGGCCAGCGGCCGGTCGCTCCCACGCATCGTCGTCCCTTTCCACCTACCGCCTGGTCGCGTCGGCCGTAGGACCCCCGCGAAGATTTGCTCCACCAGAACCTACGCGCTACCCCGCTTCCTCCGGACGGCCAGTCCTTAGACTCACGCCCACCACACCCACCACACGGCCATCGGGCAGTCCCGCGCGCCGATGGGCTCGCTGCGCGGCAGCCCCCGGCCGGACGCCGGTAGCCCGCGCGCCCGTTGTTCACGTCCACCACCTAGGGCGGCGGCGAAGACAAGCGCGGGCGAGGATGCGGTCGCCGGGTGGAGCAGTACGGCCGCTGCCCCGGCGGGCTGGATCCGCGCGTCCTCGGGAGAGTGGCCTGCCGCCGTTACTCCGCGCGGCGGGGCGCCTCGGTCAGCCCTTCCGGGCGCGGGCCCGGGCGTGGCGGAGGGCGGTGGCGTAGTGCTTGTTGTCCGGGCACATGGCGCAGGCAAGGGCGAGGTGTTCGACGGCCTCGGCGATCTGCCCGGTGCGCGTCAGCGCCAGGCCCAGGCCGAACAGCGCGTAGTCCTCGGCCGGGTCGGCCTCGACGATCAAACGAAAGTTCTCGGCGGCCTCGGCGTAGCGTTTGGCCCCGTACTGGGCCCGCGCGAGCGCCTCACGGACACTGCGGGAGGAGGGCTCGGCCGCCGCGGCGTGCTCCAGAACCTGGATCGCCGCCGCGTGGCTGCCGTTCTCCAGAAGATTCAGCCCACGCTGGTACCAGTCGTACACCTCACCACCCGGCGCGCCCGGGGAATCCTGGCCGTGGTCCGAACCTTGAACCATTGGTGGCCTCCGTTCACCGACTCCGTCTCATCCTCAACAAGACCCCGGTATCTAACATGCCCGACGTGACCATTCAGCCCGGCCTCACTCTCAAGCCGTTCCGCGCCGTACGGTACGCCCCGTCGAAGGTGAGTTCACTGGCGGCGGTGACCTCCCCACCGTACGACCTCATCGACGAGGACGCCCTGAACCGCTTTATGGCGGACGAACCACACAACATCGTGCGGCTGATCCTGCCGCAGCAGGACTACCGCGAGGCCGCCGAGACGCTGCGGTCATGGCTGGCGTCTGGGGTGCTGACGGTGGACGACGAGCCGGCGCTGTACGTGTACGAGGAGGCCGGGGAGGGCATCCTGCAGCGCGGCCTGATCGGGGCGCTCGGCGTACATGAGCCGTCCTCCCGGGTGATCCTCCCCCACGAGGACGTATACCCGGGCCCGATCCGCGACCGCCTGGCGCTGATGAGTGCCACGGAGGCGAACCTGGAGCCGATCTTCCTGCTGTACGAGGGCGCCGGCACGTCGGTCGCCAGCCACCTGGTCGACGAGGTGGCCTCCACCTCGGTCCCCGTTCTGGAGACCCTCACGGGCGATGACGTACGGCACCGGCTGTGGGCGGTCCGCGACGCTGCCACGCTCGCGGCGGTCGCCGCGGACCTGCGCTCCCGTCAGGCGCTCATCGCCGATGGACATCACCGGTATGCGACGTACCAGGCGCTTCAGGACCGCTATGACGGCCCCGGCCCGTGGGACGCGGGCCTGGCGCTGCTGGTGGATTCGAGTGCCTATCCGCCGCAGCTGGGCGCGATCCACCGCGTGATCGCGGATCTCGCCGTCGCGGATGCCGCGCGCCGGGCGGAGGCGGCGTTCCACGTCGCGCCGGTCGGCCGTGACCTGCCCGTCGCGCTGGACCGCCTGGCCGCAGAGGAGGGAACGGCGTTCCTGCTGGGCGGGGAGGACGAGATGTTCCTGCTGACCGAGCCGGACGCGGCCCAGGTGGCGAAGGCGATGCCGGAAGACGCGTCGGACCGCTGGTGCGGCCTGGACACGGCCGTGCTGCACCGGCTCTTGATCCCGCGGCTGTGGGGCATTGCGGAAAATGAGTCGAACGTACGCATCGTCCATCACGATGCCGCCCGAGCCGTGGAAAAGGCCCGCCGCCGAAACGGCACCGCCGTCATCCTGAACCCCATGAAGGTCCCGGACGTCCTGGCCGTCGCCGCGGGTGGCGAAAAGGTCCCCCGCAAGTCAACGTCTTTCGGCCCCAAACCCCGCACGGGCCTGGTCCTGCGAACCTTCGCCACCGACTAACGCGAGGTCCCGTCGGCGAGTCGAGGCTGTTTTGACTGAGAGTCAAAACGGTTCAGTCCGGAAAATTCGCACGAGGACGGCCGAGACATCTCACCCGAAGACGGTGGAGACATATGGCCAGCGTGGTGGACGACCACCGCCTGGAGGGCCGACGGTCTCGTGCCGAAATCTCTGCGGCCCATGCCCGAGAATCCGCGCATGCCTATGCCCCGCGCCGAGGTGTCTGCGGACGCGGTTGAACCGCGTCCGCAGACACCGCCGGAAGCCAGCGGTGCCCCGAACCCGACTGGCCCCGGCTGAGCCCACGCTCGCCGCAGCCGACCCCGTACTCGGCCCGGCCTAGTTCGGACCGACCCGACCCGATCAGGCCTGAACTTCGTCGGGGCTCACCTCATACCCGGCCCGGCCCTGCCCGGCCTGGCTCCGGCACGGCACGGCGCTGCACGGCACGGCACGGCCCAGGTGGGCCGGCCTGGCCCGGCCCGATCGAACCTGAACATGGCCGGACTCAACCCGGCTCGCCCCCTGCCCGGCTACGGCTCCGCCCGACCAGGCCCGGGCCGGCTCGACCCGGCCAGTTCAGGCCCAGCCCGGTTCAAGCCCGACCCGGCCCGGCCCGGCCCGAGCTAACGTGAACCCTGGCCAGAGCTCAACCCGGACCGGCGTGGGTCAGCCGATGAGTCACGTCGCCACGGCGGTGTCCTCCTTCGGGGCCGGGTGGAGGCGGAGGATGGCGGTGGCGGCCTCCACCTCGTACAGGCCTCGCGGTCCGGACGGGCCTCTCCAGAACCGGTGTCGCAGCGACCCGCGTACCTCGATCAGGTCGCCGTGGGACCACGTGCGGATGCCGGCCTGGATCGCCGGGTCGTACGTCACACAGCGGATCGTGTCGATGCTGTCCTGCGGCGATCGCCCGCCCCGGTGCTCGACGATCAGGCGCCAGACCGCCACCTGGTCGTCGCCCGATAACGCCCGCCACTCCGGCTCTCCAGAGAGTCTTCCGACCAGGACGATCTCGTTGACGTGCTTCACGGGCGTCTCCTCTCATGATCGACCGCTGTGCCCCCACCACGGCCCTATCTCTACGATGGAGCATCGCCAACGCCCGCATAAGGCCCCACGCCCATCTGTGGATAACATCGGAGTCAGGTATGGAGACAATCACTGACCTGGGCAATGACGTGTTCGAGATCGACACACGCATGGCCGGGTATGAGGGGATAACGGCGGGTTATCTCATTCGTTCGGACCGGCCGTGTCTGGTGGAGACCGGGGCGGGCAATTCGGCGCCGGTCGTACGCAACGCGCTGGAGGCCGCGGGCATCGGGCCCAATGACCTGGCGACGGTCGTCGTGACCCACATTCATCTCGATCATGCCGGCGGTGTGGGCGATATCGCAGAGATGTTCCCGAATGCCGAGGTCGTCGTCCACGAGAAGGGCGCCCGGCACCTCGCGGACCCGCGCCGGCTGATGCGCAGTGCGCGTATGGTCTGGGGTTCGGCGCTCGACTCCCTCTTCGGCGACCTGAAGCCCACCGAGGCCGCACGGATCCGGGCGGTCGAGGACATCGGCGTCGTCGATCTCGGCGGCGGCCGCCGGCTCGAGAGCCACCACTCTCCCGGGCACGCCACGCACCACGTCGGGCTGATCGACTCGCTCACCGGCGACCTGTACGTCGGCGACGCGGCCGGCGTCTACATCCCCGAGACCGCCGACCTGCGTCCCGCCACGCCCCCGCCCGACTTCGACCTCGACAGCGCTCTGGCCTCCCTCGAACGCTTTCGCGCACTGCAACCGTCGCGGCTGCTGTTCAGCCACTACGGACCGGTGCAGCCCGTGAGTGAAACGCTCGACCGCGCGGCGGAAGAGCTGCGGCTGTGGGTCGAGATGGTCACGGAGGCGTACGACCAGCGCCTCGATCTCGATCACGCGGTGGCCATGGTCCAGGAACGGACCGACGAGCGCTACAAGGCTCTCGCGCCCGAGGCCGATCCGGCCGTGGCGAAGAAGGTCGAGGTCATCTCGGCGACGCGCAACAACGTGGCCGGGATCATGCACGCGCTCGAACGCGACTCCGGAAACTGACGGGCGCGTGCGGAATCCGCACGCGCCCCACCTCAGACGTCTTCCGGGCCCTCGTCGTTCTCGTCGGCGATGATGTCGAGGCCTTCGAGCTCGGCGTAGCGCTCGGCGGCGTCGGTCTCGCCGTCCCGGTCGGCGGCGGCCGCCCGGGCGAACCAGTCGGCCGCCTCGCTCTCCCGGTCCGCGTCCGCCAGCGCGTCCGCGTACGCGTAGAAGAGACGTGCCGACCACGGGCGCAGGCGTTCGTCCTTGAGTTCGGGCACCTGCAGCGCCAGCACCGCGGCGCTCTGCTGCCCGAGATCACGCCGCGCACCGGACTCGACGATCCGCATCTCGATCGCCTCGGCCGCCGGAAGCCGCTTGGCCTCATCCGACCTGGCCAGGTCCAGCGCACGCTCGGGACGGCCCAGGCCACGCTCGGCGTCGGCCATGATCGCGAGGTACGCCTCCTGCCCGCTCAGCCTCCGTGCCGCCCGCAGTTCCGACAGCGCCACCGACCACAGGCCCGAGTGGTACGCGGCGAGACCGCATGCCTCGCGTACGACGCCGACGCGTGCCGCCCTGCGACGGGCGGCCAGCGTGTGCTGGTACGCGAGCTCGGCGTCGTCGTCGATCAGCCGGCCGGCCATGACCAGGTGCCGCGCGACATCCGTGGCGAGATCCTTGGGCAGCGTCTTCAGTTCCGACTTCGCGGCGCGGTCGAGCTCGTCGCCGGTCACGTTGTCCGGAATCGGCGGGCCCGGGTCGCGCCTCGGCCTCGCCTCGTCCTCCGGGCGGCCGTCGCGCTCGTACGGCTTGCGGCCGCGATCGAAGGGCTTGCGGCCACCTTCGCGGTCGGGCCGGCGGCCACCCGCGGGCCGGTCGTCGCGGCGCTGCGGGCCGCCCCGGGGCGCGGAGTCCCTGCGATCCGTACGCGCGCCGGACGGGCCGCCACGCCGGTCGTCCTGCGAAAACGGCCTACGGTCGGTGCCCTCACGACGGGGACCACCGCGGCGCTCACCCGGCGACGAACTCCTCCGGTCCGTTCCCTCGCGGGGAGGACCGTACTTGCCCCCACCGGACGGGCCCTCGCGGCGCGGTCCACCGGACGAGAAGCTTCTCCGGCCCGGGTTCTCACCCCGCGGCCGTTCCCCCTGGCGGTCGGTGCGCTCATCACGCGGAGCGCCGCTCCTGCCTGCCGAGCCCTCGCGACGGAGGCCGCCGCGACGCTCCCCGGGCGAGTATCGGCCCGCGTTCTCACCCCGCGGAGGGCCGCCGCGTTCGCTCTGTGAGTACGGCCGGCGGTCCGTGGTCTCGCCCTGCCGGCCACCCGAGGAGTACGGCCGGCGATCGGTGCTCTCACGGCGCGGAGCGCCCGAGCCTTCACGGCGCGGGCCGCCACGGCGCTCGCCCGGCGACGAGCCCGTCCCCTCGCGTGGCGGGCCGTACCTCTTCGGGCCGGCGGATGAGCCCTCGCGGCGCTGGAAGCCGCCGTCGTTGCGGCGTCCGGAGGAGCCCTGCGTACGGGGCGGGCGCCCCTCGCGGTCCTTGTCCTCGAAGCGGCGGCCACCCGGCGTACGGTCGTCGCGCTTGCCGACGCCGTACGAGCCGGAACCCGCCTCGCGCCGCGGGCGGTCGCGGAAGGATGCCTCGGACTCGTTTCCGCGGAAGCTTCGCTGCCCGCGCGCTCCCGTACGGCCTGAGTCGTCGCGCGGTTTGGAGTAGCGGCCGCCGGATTGGCCTCGTGGACCCTTGGCGGGTGGGCCGTCGCGCCGTGGCCGGCCTCCGCCCTCGCGCTTCTGGTAGCCGCCCGACGAGCCGCGTGCGCCGCCCTGCCGGTCGCGGGCTCCGCCCGCGCCGCCGGGGCGGCCTGTGTTGTTCTGACGCGGACGGCCTTCTTCTTCGCCGTCCCGCTTGTCTTTTTCCGCGCTCATCACACCGAACCGTTCAGCTGGAGACTCCTAGGCTTCCACTCTGCCCCGGACAACGCAAAAAGGGCCGCCTGTAACCAGGCGGCCCTTTTTGTATGTTTATGTCCGGCGGTGTCCTACTCTCCCACACCGTCCCCGGTGCAGTACCATCGGCGCTGGAGGGCTTAACTTCCGGGTTCGGAATGGGACCGGGTGTTTCCCCACCGCTATGACCACCGAAACGCTCAACAGAACACGGTGGTAGCCGTTGAGCCCACTTTTGGTGGGTTTGTGGTTCCCGGTCGTGTTCCGGGAACCGCATAGTGAACGCGAGCGCAGTCTCCCACTTTGAGGTGGGGTGTGTTCAAGCCACTCGGCCTATTAGTACCAGTCAACTCCACACCTTGCGGTGCTTCCATCTCTGGCCTATCAACCCAGTCGTCTAGCTGGGGGCCTTACAACCACTAGGGTTGGGAGACCTCATCTGGAGGAAGGCTTCCCGCTTAGATGCTTTCAGCGGTTATCCCGACCGAACGTAGCCAACCAGCCATGCACCTGGCGGTACAACTGGCACACCAGAGGTTCGTCCGTCCCGGTCCTCTCGTACTAGGGACAGACCCTCGCAAGTCTCCTGCGCGCACAGCGGATAGGGACCGAACTGTCTCGCGACGTTCTAAACCCAGCTCGCGTGCCGCTTTAATGGGCGAACAGCCCAACCCTTGGGACCTACTCCAGCCCCAGGATGCGACGAGCCGACATCGAGGTGCCAAACCTTGCCGTCGATATGGACTCTTGGGCAAGATCAGCCTGTTATCCCCGGGGTACCTTTTAGCCGTTGAGCGACACCACTTCCACACGTCGGTGCCGGATCACTAGGCCCTGCTTTCGCACCTGCTCGACATGTCTGTCTCACAGTCAAGCTCCCTTGTGCCCTTGCACTCAACACCTGATTGCCAACCAGGCTGAGGGAACCTTTGGGCGCCTCCGTTACATTTTGGGAGGCAACCGCCCCAGTTAAACTACCCACCAGGCACTGTCCCCCACCCGGATCCACGGGTGCGGGTTAGACGCTCGAAACGACCAGAGTGGTATTTCACCAATGACTCCACCGACACTGGCGTGCCGGCTTCACAGTCTCCCACCTATCCTACACAAGACGCTCCAAACGCCAATGCCAAGCTATAGTGAAGGTCCCGGGGTCTTTCCGTCCTGCTGCGCGTAACGAGCATCTTTACTCGTAGTGCAATTTCACCGGGCCTGTGGTTGAGACAGTGGGGAAGTCGTTACGCCATTCGTGCAGGTCGGAACTTACCCGACAAGGAATTTCGCTACCTTAGGATGGTTATAGTTACCACCGCCGTTTACCGGCGCTTAGGTTCTCAGCTTCACCCACCAAAGGTGGATTAACCGGTCCCCTTAACGTTCCGGCACCGGGCAGGCGTCAGTCCGTATACAGCGTCTTACGACTTCGCACGGACCTGTGTTTTTAGTAAACAGTCGCTTCCCCCTGGTATCTGCGACCCCCACCAGCTACCCAAAGCTAGTTCGGTCACCAGCAGGGGCCCCCCTTCTCCCAAAGTTACGGGGGCAATTTGCCGAGTTCCTTAACCACAGTTCACCCGATCGCCTTGGTATTCTCTACCTGACCACCTGAGTCGGTTTGGGGTACGGGCCGCCGACACACATCGCTAGAGGCTTTTCTTGGCAGCATGGGATCACTCACTTCGCCTAAATCGGCTCGGCATCACATCTCACCCTCAAATGGTGTGCGGATTTGCCTACACACCGGGCTACATGCTTACCCCAGGAACAACCATCGCCTGGGTTGAGCTACCCTCCTGCGTCACCTCATCACTTGCCTACTACCACCTCAGGTCCACAACTCGCTCCCACGACCAGCCCGAAGGCTGAAAGGAGAGTCCGTGGTGTTAGTGTCAGTGGGTTCAGCATGGGCGCGTGCCAGCGGGTACGGGAATATCAACCCGTTGTCCATCGACTACGCCTCTCGGCCTCGCCTTAGGTCCCGACTTACCCTGGGCGGATTAGCCTGCCCCAGGAACCCTTGGTCATCCGGCGGAGGGGTTTCTCACCCCTCATTCGCTACTCATGCCTGCATTCTCACTCGTGTGGCCTCCACGACTGGCTCACGCCGCCGCTTCACCGCCCACACGACGCTCCCCTACCCACCCCAACCCCTGAACCAGCCACCCGAAGGCGCTGACTAGGGACATGTTGGAGTGCCACGGCTTCGGCGGTGTGCTTGAGCCCCGCTACATTGTCGGCGCGGAATCACTTGACCAGTGAGCTATTACGCACTCTTTCAAGGGTGGCTGCTTCTAAGCCAACCTCCTGGTTGTCCTCGCAACTCCACATCCTTTACCACTTAGCACACGCTTAGGGGCCTTAGCCGATGATCTGGGCTGTTTCCCTCTCGACTACGAACCTTATCGCCCGCAGTCTCACTGCCACGCTCTCACTTACCGGCATTCGGAGTTTGGCTGACTTCAGTAAGCTTTTAGGCCCCCTAGGCCATCCAGTAGCTCTACCTCCGGCAAGAAACACGTGACGCTGCACCTAAATGCATTTCGGGGAGAACCAGCTATCACGGAGTTTGATTGGCCTTTCACCCCTACCCACAGGTCATCCCCCAGGTTTTCAACCCTGGTGGGTTCGGTCCTCCACACGGTCTTACCCGCGCTTCAACCTGCCCATGGGTAGATCACTCCGCTTCGGGTCTACAGCATGCGACTAAAATTCGCCCTATTCAGACTCGCTTTCGCTACGGCTCCCCCACACGGGTTAACCTCGCCACACACCGTAACTCGCAGGCTCATTCTTCAAAAGGCACGCCATCACGAAAACAGTCCGAAAACCGTTAGGACGCTCTGACGGCTTGTAGGCACACGGTTTCAGGTACTATTTCACGCCCCCTCACCGGGGTGCTTTTCACCTTTCCCTCACGGTACTAGTCCGCTATCGGTCATCAGGGAGTATTTAGGCTTACCAGGTGGTCCTGGCGGATTCACACGGGATTTCACGGGCCCCGTGCTACTCGGGAAACACCATATGGAGACAACAGAGTTTCGCCTACCGGACTATCACCGACTACGGTCGACCATTCCAGATCGTTCGACTACCCTGAAGTTTTATCACTCCACACCCGGCCAGGCGGACCAGATACAGATGCTCCCACAACCCCACACACGCAACGCCCGCCGGCTATCACACGCGCAT